>NZ_JHQS01000016.1 GCF_014843845.1 Mesorhizobium amorphae
TGCGCCGCGCCGTGACGGCGCCGACGGAACCGCCGATCAGCAGCCCGAGCACGATCAGGCCGAAGCCACCGGCCGAAGGGAGCGCCAGCGCCAGCGTCGTGGCAATGGCGATGCCCATGCCGATCATGCCGTAGAGATTGCCCTGGCGGCTGGTGGTCGGATGCGACAGGCCGCGCAGCGCCAGGATGAACAGGATGCCGGAGACCAGATAGAGGAAGGAAGCGAAGTTGGCGTTCACGTCACTTGTCCTTCTTCTTGTACATGGCCAGCATGCGCTGAGTGACGAGGAAGCCGCCGAAGATGTTGACCGACACCAGCATCAGCGCAACGAAGCCGAAGCCGGTGGCGATGCCGGACGCCGAGATGCCGACGGCCAGCAGCGCGCCGACTACGATGACCGAGGAGATGGCGTTGGTGACGGCCATCAACGGCGTGTGCAGCGCCGGCGTGACCGACCACACGACATAATAGCCGACGAAGATCGCCAGCACGAAAATGGCGAAGCGGAAGACGAACGGATCGATGGCGCCGCCCGACAGTGCGTGCGCGGCGTCACCCGCCGCCTCGGTTGCGGGCGCCGTGGCCAGATCCTGTACGGCGAGCCGCACGGCGGCGGTCGCCTGGTCGAGCTGGTCGAGGGCTTTCTGCAAGGCTTCCATCACGCGATCCCCTTCGGCTTGGCAGCGGACTTGCCCGTGGCGGTTTTCTTTGCCGCAGCCTTCTTCGGCGCGGCATCGGCGACCATGGTCTTCGCCGGGATCGCCGCCGGTTCGAGATGTTGGCCCTTTGGCGGCTCTGCCGCCGCCTTGGCGAAGGCCGGATGCACCACCTTGCCGGCGTCGGTCAGCATGGTTGCCTTGACCAGTTCGTCGTCGCGCTTGATGGCGAGCGTCTTCGTCGTCTTGTCGACCAGCGTCTCCAGGAAGGCAAAGAGGTTCCTGGCATAGAGCAGCGAGGCCGAGGCGGCGACGCGGCCAGGCACGTTGAGATGGCCGACGATCTTGACGCCGTTGGCGGTCGTCACGACCTTGCCAGGCACGGCGCCCTCGACATTGCCGCCGCGTTCGACCGCGAGGTCGACGATTACCGAACCCGGCTTCATCGACGCGACCATCGCCGCCGAGACCAGCTTCGGCGCCGGACGGCCGGGGATCAGCGCCGTGGTGATGACGATGTCCTGTTTGGCGATGTGCTCGGCGGTCAGCGCCGCTTGCTTGGCCTGATATTCCTTCGACATTTCCTTGGCGTAGCCGCCGGCGGTCTCGGCCGCCTTGAACTCCTCGTCCTCGACCGCCAGGAATTTGGCGCCGAGTGACTGCACCTGTTCCTTCACCGCCGGACGCACGTCGGTGGCGGTGACGACAGCGCCAAGCCGGCGCGCCGTGGCGATCGCCTGCAGGCCGGCGACGCCGACGCCCATGATGAAGGCCTTGGCCGCCGGCACGGTGCCAGCCGCCGTCATCATCATCGGCAGCGCCCGGTCATATTCGGCGGCCGCGTCGACCACTGCCTGGTAGCCGGCGAGATTGGCCTGCGAGGACAAGACGTCCATCGGCTGCGCGCGGGTGATGCGCGGCATGAATTCCATCGAGAAGGCGGTGACGCCTGCCTTGGCAAGTGCGGCGACGGCGGCATCGTTGCCATAGGGGTCCATGATGGCGATGACGGCGGCGCCGGACTTGTAGCCATTCAGCTCCGCATCCGTTGGCCGGCGCACTTTCAGCACCACATCGGCCTTGGCGGCATCGCCAGCCTTGCCGATCACGGCGCCCGCTTTGGCGAACTCTTCGTCGGGGATGCGCGAGGCCGTGCCGGCGCCCGTCTCGACGACCACGTCGAACCCCAGCGCCGCCAGCCGTTTCACCGTGTCGGGCGAGGCCGCGACGCGCGGCTCGTTCGCATCGAGTTCACGAGGGATGAAAACCGTCTGTCCCACCGCATGATCCTTTCGGCTGGAACCTGTACTTGCTTGCTCAATGAGGCCATACGCAAGCTCTGTGCCAATACCACCAACTGCGCTGCGTCGCGCTTATCCGAGCGATCGGATACACTGCGTGTGTGTGAACGCGGACAGACTGTCGTTGTAGCAGGCAAAGCCTTGCCTGCTACGCGTACCCTTCGCTTGGCACGCACCTTGCAGCCCTGTCTTCGACAATTCTGAACACGGAGGAATATCGATGAGCCTTGGACTCAAGGGAAAGGTTGCGCTGGTGACTGGTGGCAGCCGTGGGATTGGTGCGGCGATCGCATGCCGGCTAGCAGCCGACGGTGCTGACGTTGCAATTACCTATGCGACGTCGGAGGCTCAGGCGACCGAAGTCGTGCGCCAGATCGAAGCACTTGGACGTCGCGGCCTGGCGATCCGCGCTGACAATCTCGACGCCAATGCGATGGACTTCGCCGTCGACGAGACGCTCACGAAACTCGGCCGGCTCGACATTCTCGTCAACAACGCAGGTATCTTGCACACGGCGCCGCTCGAGAAGCTTACGCTTGAGGACTTCGAGAAAACCATCACCATCAATGTTCGCGCGCCCTTTCTTGCAGCCAAGGCAGCAGCAAGTCACCTCGGTGAAGGCGGACGTATAATCTCTATCGGCAGCAATCTTGCGGCCCGTGCGCCGCGTCCGGGGCTTTCCCTCTATTCCATGAGCAAGGCGGCGCTCGTCGGGATGTCGAAGGCGTTGGCCCGCGAACTGGGTCCAAAAGGTATCACTGTAAATGTGGTGCAGCCGGGGTCTACCGATACGGAAATGAATCCCGCGGACGGTGATTATGCTGAAAACCAGCGTGCCCGCATGGCGCTGCCGGGACGATTCTGCAGTCCAGGCGATATTGCCGGCGTTGTTTCATGGTTGGCCGGCCCAGATGGTGACAGTGTCACCGGATCAGAATTCACGATCGACCGTGGCTCCAACGCTTGACCATTGCGGCCTGTTCGGCTCGAGGCAACAATACGCCTCGAGCCCGATCGCCAGTTGCGGCGCCGGTTGGGGCGCTAGTCAGATCTGGGAGCGGATATGGGGCGTGCGCGCATAGAGCGCGACCATCGGAATGATCAACAGCCCCACTACCGCCTGCTGTGCGGCGAAGGACATTCCCATCCCCACCAGCAGCGATGTGAGCACCGTCAGAACCAGTGCACCGATGACCGTCGAGCCATAGCCCCCGCCGCCGCCCAACAATGACGTTCCACCGATTACAACTGCCGCAACCGTCGTGAACAGGTAAGGATCGCCGACCGCGACGTAACCGCCACCTGAAAAGCCTAGTAGCAGCACACCAGTGAAGGCCGACATGCCACCGCTGATGGCGTGCACAGCCAGCCAGGTCCGAAACTCCGAGATGAGCAGGCGAGAGGCCGCGACCCGGCTTCCGCCGAGTGCATAGAGGCTGTGGCCGAACCACGTATTCCTAACGATGAACAGGGTCACAACGGTTACGGCGATCCAGATCACGATTACTGGCGGAATCGGCAGGCCGAAGAAGCGACCATTGAATGCTGCGATGTTGGTCAGCCAGGCGGGTATGGGCGCAAACACGTTTCCGCCCACCGCAGAACCCAGCGTCGTATAGATTTGCGCGGCGCCCACCACTGCAAAGCCGAAGCCGAGCGACATGATGAGCGCCTGGCCCTGAAGCTTATAGCTCAGTGCCCCGTTTAGCGCTCCTACGACCAATCCAGCAAGAACCAGGATCGCCATCGCCAAACCCGCTGGCATGCCGGTATTGATCAGTGAGGGAAGCAAGATGTTGGCCGCGCCAATCACATAGGGGATCGACAGGTCGAGCCCGCCAAGCAGGGCAACCATCGTTTGTCCAAGCGAGGCAAGTCCGAGAAAGGCCGCAAGCAACAGGATCGAGCGCGCATTCTGCACCGAAATGAAACCCGGAACGAGGAGCGATCCCATCACGACAAGGGCCACAAGGAGACCGACACCGATAACGCTGGGCCGGTTGCAACGGATCCATTGAAGCATCCTGCCACGAGCAGGCGCTTTCATGCGGGGGAATGTGGTATTTGGCGTCGACGTCATGGGATTATCTCATCGCCTGTATTTTGGGGGCAGTCAGAAGGACGTTGATCAACAGCGATATGATGAGGATCAGTCCGAACGAAATCTGGGTTGCGAAGCCAGAGAACATCCCGAAATTGAACGTAGCCAGCAGATGCGAAATCAGGAACATATTGAGCGCGCCCAGCACTGAGCCGATGGCGCCACCACGGCCGCCGCTGAGACTTGCGCCGCCCAGCACGAGAGCGGTGATCGCCTGGAGGGTATAGGTGCCTGCTTGCACTGGATCGCCGGATGAGATCAGCGCCGTGTGGCAGATAGCTGCCAGACCGACCAGCATGCCGCCCAGCAGATGTGCGCCGATGCGAACCCAGTTTGTGCGCACGCCGCTTGTGTAGGCCATCCTCTCGTCTGCGCCGGTCATCCTGAGATGGATATGGAATGCGGTCCGGGTGAAGACGAACCAAATGGCGAGCCCTGCGATCAGCACGAACAGGACCGGTGAGATGATGCTGGTACCAGCGCCCCATTTCGTCATCCATTCCGGCACGACGCCACCCGCCCGCGGCATGATCATCAGGTTGACGCCGGTTAGGAATAAATAGCTGCTGAGCGTCACGATAACCGGAGCGACGCGTACGTAGATGATGACCAACGCCTGCAGCACCTGGTAGGCTGCCCCCACGAATAGGGCCCAGGCAAAAATGGTTACCGGGCTGGTCCAGCCACTGCCTACGAGCCATTGAACGAGGGTCACATTGATGAAGCCGAGCAGCGGCCCCACGGCAAGGTCCACCGAACCGCGGCCGGCCATGACGATAGGAGTAAGCGCCATCGTAGCCAGGATCAGCGGAGCCGCCACCAGAATAGCACCGGCAACGCCGGAACTCGTGAAGAGGCCAGGGCTGCGCAGCGCGGCGGCGACGAGCAGGACGATGAAGAGCGCAATCGGAACGAAAAGATGTTCGTTTCGTCGCATCAGCGACCTAAAAGGTTTGGTATCGATCATGACGCTGCCCTTTGCATATCGAAGGTCATGGCGGCTTCCAGTGCCTGGCCGAACATTGCAGCTAGTATCGGTTCCTCGGCGATCTCGTCGCCAGTGAGGGAGCGGAAAATGCCGCCGTCGACGAACACGTCCACGCGGTCGGCGAATCCGATGAATTCCTCGATCTCGCTGGACAGATAGATGACGGCCCCTCCATCGTCAGCAAAGGCGCGAAGTTCGCGATAGAAGTCGCGTTTTGTGCCGAGATCCACGCCACGTGCGGGATCATTTAGGACGATCAATCTTGGCTTCTTGGCGAAGGCCCGGGCGACAAGAACCTTCTGCTGATTGCCACCGCTGAGCGATGTGATCTTGTTCGACGCATTGCCCACCTTGATCGAGAAGCGCTGCACTTCTCGTGCGAAAGCTGACACCGGCGCCGCCCTTTGGATGAATCCCATTGGCCCTAAATTGTCACGGTAAAGTCCCAGCGCGAGGTTTTCGAAAACGCTCAGATCCGGGAAAATTCCCTCGCGCTTACGATCGCCTGAGACATAGGCCACGCCCAACGCCTCTGCGTCGGAGAGTTTTTTGATAGCGGCGATGGAGCCGTCGGGCAGATGCACCAGTGGTGCGCCCTGATGAGCCGATGCAATGCCGACCGCCGTAGCGATGAAGCGTTCATGGCCTTGTCCGTCCAGCCCCGTGACGCCGACGATCGTGCCCGGCTCAAGCTTGAAATTGATAGGCTCAGCCCCTTGGACGGAGCGAAGATCGGAGATGCTCATGAGCGGCGGCAATGCCGCCTTCTTGCTGCTGCCGCGATTGTCTGCCTCCGATACATGGCGATCCCGAGGTGTCATCAGTTCAAGCAAGTTCTTTTCGTTGATGTCGACTTTGTCGAGCACGCCCATTGTGCTGCCATCACGAAGCACGGTTGCCCGATCTGCGATCCTGACAAGTTCAGAGATGCGGTGTGTGACGATCAACACGCATGTACCAGCGTCGCGCAGCCTGCTGATCTCCCCGTGCAACCGCATGGTCGCGTCCAGATCAAGTGCTGCCGAGGACTCGTCCAAAATAAGAAGCTTCGGCTGTCGCAAAATGGCCCGGCAGATCACGATCCACTGTTTGATGCTGAGTGGCAGCGTGCCGACAGGCATGGAGGGATCGATGTCGAGACCAGTGAAGCGTTTCAGAAGAGACCGCGCTTCTTGCTCTCGTTGGCGAGCCGAAAATTTTCGGCGCAATAACCCGTCAAGTCCGACATAGAGGTTGTCGATCACGCTGGCTTCATCCGCCACAAGTACTTCCTGGAATATGGTCGCAACACCTAGCGCCTGGGCCTCAACGGGATTTCGCGGCGTGGCACCAAGCACATGCACTTCGCCGGAGTCTTCCCTTAGGACGCCGGAAATGATTTTCGCTAGAGTGCTCTTGCCGCTGCCGTTTTCGCCGACGATCGCATGCACTTCTCCGGCCCGCGCCGAGAACTGGCAGTTTACCAGAGCTCGCGTCTCGCCAAAGGATTTGCTAACGCCGGAGAGATCTACGGCCAACGTTCTGTCATTCATTGTCGACCTCGGACTTTGACGAAGTGGTCAGGCCGGACCCGCTGTCAAGGCGTGTCCGGCCCACGTTGATGTGCCCTGTACGATCAAGGCTTCCAGGTAAGCGGATCGCTAGGTTTATCGAAGAAGCCGTCCAACACCTTGGATGGCGCCCAGTTGTCGCCTGTGGGCTCCAGCCAATCGGTAGAGTTCAGGTCGCAGTCCTCGGGAAGAGCGGCCTTCACATCATCGATTGTATAGGGCAGCGCAGGACGCAAGATCGATTGCACCTTGGGGCCTTGTCCTTGGAGCGTGCGCATCACGACATCCCAAACCATTCGTGCGTCGGCGCGCGGTGGCCAGAAATGGAAGCTCTTGCTTACGAATTCGGGATTCTTGCGCCAGAAACAGGCCGCCGAGGCCTCGCCGCCGAGCACGATAGGCATCAACGGACGGCCCGATTGCAGAACGGCGTTAACGACGCCATTTTCCGACGACGACTGAACCAGCATGCCGTCGATCTGCTGTGGGTTGGTTGCCAGGAACTTCTGGACTTCGACCTGCGCTACCTGGTCTGTCCAATTGCCCGCGACATTGCCCACGATTTTGACGTCAGGAAATGCCGTCAATGCATCCTTCGCACCGATGTCGAAGCTGTCCGACGTGGCGAAGCCGGGGATGCCCGATACGAGCAGTACATTGCCTTTGCCGCCAATCTCCTCGGCGAGCCACTTGCCGGCGATATAGCCGCCTGCGGCTGCATTCTCGGTGACGTTAATGGCGTATGGCGATGTCACGTAGCCCGAGAAGGAGAAGACCGGCACGCCTTTGTTATAAGCGTATTCGATTGTCTGGTTGATTGCTGTCACATTGGAGCAGCAGATGATGATTGCATCGACGCCATCATCAACCATCTGCCGCATCTGCTGGATCTGAACCGTGTCCTTCAACTCCGACTGGGTGACGACAAAGTCGGAAACCAATCCAGCTTCCTTGTATCGAGGCAGAAGCTTGTTCATGAACTCGTCCATGATCGCGGCACGCCAGCCATTGCCCGCATAATTGCTGGCGTAGCCGATCTTCCAGGGCGGGCCTTTCTTCGGCTTGAAGTCGCGAAGCGGACTTATGCCCAGTGGCACCTGCGGATCAATACGTTCGTATGCGGCCTTTTCGCTGGGCGGTATCTCATCGAGCCCTGCCGCGATACCGGCTTGCGATGACAACATCAACCCTGCGGTGATAAGCGTTGACGACAACTTAGCTTTCATTTTCGTTCTCCTCAGATGTCTAGATCAGTTCAGGATTTCGCGCGGCGCATGACGCCCGATCGCGAATTCAATTCCATGAATGTTGGCGCGGCTACGCCTGAGCATGAGCTTGCGACCCCCAGGTCGCACTCAGCGCAGACGGCCGACTTCAGTTGCTGAATGGGAGCACGATGGTCGCGGTCGTCCTCCAAAAACCCGCCTATCGCTTCGCTCGCAAGTTGGGATGGTTTTCAATAGTATCCCGTCAGCGGGACCCTCACCGCAAAGTTAAAGGCTATGCAGCTTCCATTCCTTGTCTACATGCGATCGACATAATTTCTTGTTCCCTATTGTTCCGGCCTCTTAGAACGGGCCGCCGGCAACTCTATTTGATACTTTGGCCTCCTTTCACTTGAGAGCGTTCTGGACATCATCGAGCGTGAGTCGGATTTCCCGAATCATGATGTCGATTTCCGTTTGAGTGATGACGAGGGGCGGCGAGAGCGTAATCCGGTCGCCTATCACACGTACAAGCAATCCCCGTTCACGGGCCGCCTGCATGACCATCGACCCTATGCGGCCGGCAGGTTCAAAAAAGCGCCTGGAAGCCTTGTCTTCAACCAGATCAATGCCGGCGACGAGACCGATGCCGCTTACGTCGCCGACGAGGGGATGCGACCTGAGTTCGTCGAGCCGATCCAGCATGTAGCCACCAACAGTGCGTACATGATCCAGAATATTGAGCTCGTCGTAGATCTTGAGAACTTCCAGCGCTACAGCTGCCGCTACCGGATGACCCGAGTAGGTTGACCCATGCGCAAAATTTCCATGCGTGCTGCTTTGCGCGAGCATAGATTCATAGACGCGGGAGCCGATCAACAGGGCGGAGATGGGCTGCATTCCGGCCGAGAGCGCCTTGGCAGAGGTGATGATGTCGGGTCGAAGATCATATGTGGTGCTACCCCACATATTGCCCGTCCGGCCAAACCCGCAGATCACCTCGTCCGCGATGAACAGGATATCGTATTTTGCCAAGACGGCCTGGATCTTGTCGAAGTAGGTCCTGGGCGGCGGAAGGGCGCCGCCTGCGCCGACGAGCGGTTCGGCTATGAAGGCGGCAATGGTTTCCGGACGCTCGGTGAGGATCATCAGCTCCAGCGCCTCGGCCAACCGGGTCGAATATTGCTCCTCGGTCTCTCCACTCTCGTGGAATTTGTAGTAGTGGGCCGGCAGCGTCTGCAGGAACCCGTCCAGCGGAAGATTGAAGGGGCGCTGCATGTCGGGTTTCCCAGACGCGCTGATCGTGGCGATCGTGGTGCCATGGTAGCCCAGATCCCGGCCGATTATTTTGCGCCGGCCTGGCTGGCCGCAGGCATTCCAGTGGTACCAGGCCAGCTTGATCGCAGTGTCGTTGGCTTCCGATCCGCTGTTGTGAAACAGCACGCGTGACATGGGCACCGGGGCCAATTTGAGCAGTTGCTCAGCCAGGTCAATGCTCTTCTCATGCGCAAAGTGCCAGTAGTTGTGGTAGTAGCCAAGCGTGCACATCTGCTCGTAGGCGACCTTGGCAAGCCGCTCACTGGAGAAACCCAATGTCGCGCACCAGAGCCCCGCAGCACACTCGAGGTAGCGGCGACCACTCTTGTCGAAGACATATACGCCCTCTCCCCGCGCCATGATCTCTGGCCCCCGATCCAGATGGGCGACCAGGTTCGTCTGCGGATGGATGAGCGATTGAATATCGCGCGCCTCGGCCGAATTCGGAGCACTCTGCAACATCTTCTTACCCTTATGTGCCGGCGCGGTTGAGTGAGTGCCAGCCTTCGATGGTTCGCTGGGCGGGTCGCTTCAGGATCTGGCGGTAAAGCCGGCGCGTGCCAGCGGGATCACTGCGCTGGCAATCGCGAGTTTGAGTATTTCCGCAGGCATGAACGGTAAAAGGCCGGCGGCGACAGCCCTCTCTGCGCCGATCATCCAGCCGAGCCACATCACTCCCGGCAGGTAAATTACGACCTCACCGAGTAACAGCACCGAGATGGTTGGCAGAACACCACCGCAGTAACCGCGATCGGATAGCCACCCGACGAGCGTGGCCGCGAGAAGGAAGCCCAAGAGGTAGCCGCCGGTCGGCCCAGCAAGATAGGCGAGCCCGGTACCTGTTGCGAAAACGGGAAATCCAGCGGCACCGCATAGGAGATAGGAAAGAAGCGTAGCGGAGGCATGGCGCATTCCATATGTCGCACCGAGGCATAATACCGCCAGCGTCTGAAGCGTCATGGGGACTGGCCAGAACGGCGCTTGAAGCTTTACGGACAAGGTCAGCACCGCAACGCCGCCCGCGACCATGACGAGTGATCGCATCATCGGCAAGGTGGCTGGGACTGCGACGAGGAATTCGTGCCTGCGGTCCATCCTCTCCTCCCTTACCTCGGTTTCCAATCTCCTGATGGTGCGGAAATTCCGCTAGAATGTAAAATTCAAAATAATGAGATCGCTCTATCTATTTTTTAGATAGAGAAATTCTCGATGGAGGCGATGATCGTTGACGGTTTCACTGCGTCAACGGCTCGCCACTGCATATGCGTTTGAGAAACGTAGAGAAAGTTCGGGCGGCTGGGCTAAGCCTTCGTTGTGTAGCTGTCACTATAGAGACGTCGACAGTAGGGATATGACCCTCCAGGTCGCGAGTCTCGATCCGTTGGCCGTCAAGTGACCATCGCCTGTAGATGATATCCGAGAGGATGGACACGCCTAGACCGGAGGCAACCATTGTGCGTATCGCCTCGACGGATTCGGTCCGATACAATACGTTTGGAGCGGCGGGCTGCCGGTCCCAGTACCGCCGTGCGTTATCCCAGGCATCGTCGATCGTCAGGGCGATGTATGGTTCTGACGCGATCATCTCAAGGCTGACGGAATCGTAGGCAAGCAGAGGATGATTGGCCGGCAGCCATAGCCGCCTGGACGACCGGTGCAGAGGGCGATAACTCAACTCGCCGTCCTCCGGAGCCTCCTGGATCATTGTGATGGCCAGGTCTGAGATACCCTTGGCGACTGCCTGTTCCGCCACGCGCCGAGACGACTCTTCAAGCGAGAGACGAATGTCGGGATAGACATAGTTGAAGCGGACAAGGAGCGGCGCAAGGAAATAGCCCGTGACAATAGACGTGACGCCTACGCGCACCTCTCCAGTGACATCGTGCTCTGCTCCACGTTGCAGGTGCAACGCCTGTTCAACCGTCGCCATTATGTCGCGCGCGCGCCGCAGGAATTGCTCGCCAGCCTGGGTAAGTGTGACACCGGCGGAGCTGCGGTTAAGCAGGACCATGCCGATCAGGTCCTCCAATTGCTTGATGGCCGTAGTCACCGCGGATTGGGAGACATTAAGCTGCATCGCCGCCCGGCTAATCTGTCCAGCTTCCGCGGTCGCAACGAAATAGCGGATCTGCTTCAAGGAAAAACTCAAGACCGGCTGCCTCCCATCTTTTCTATCTGAAATTCAGATAGAGCATCATCAGTATTCAATAATATCGCAATTGGCCTTGGTCGGCTAGCTTGTCTTGGCGCAGGCAAGGCGAAGGGACGATGCCGTCCTGGGAGCTTCAGCCATGATGGACGTCGCGGCGGGTTTCGCGAGCGCGTGCTCGGGCCGTCACCGAAGGGCGGCGGAAATCTCGCTTCGATCTGACCACGGTTGGGCAATTGAGAGGGAAGAGAATGAGCGGTCGAATTTTTGACATCAACCTCGACATGGGGGAAGGCTACGGCAACTGGCGCACCTGTGACGACGCCGCAGTTATGCCACTCATTAGCACAGCCAATATCGCTTGCGGTTACCATGCCGGCGACCCTTCGATAATGCGTACGACCATCGAACTGGCGCGGCAATCAAGCGTATCAATCGGAGCTCATCCTGGGCTGCCGGACCTTCTCGGGTTCGGTCGGCGAGTCATTGATGTCACCCCAAACGATCTTTACGCGTATATTGTCTATCAAGTTGGCGCGCTCCAAGGGTTCATGACTGCCGCCGGCCTGTCCTTGACCCACGTCAAGCCGCATGGTGCGATGTTTTACGTCCTGCGTGATCCCGTGCTGGCCGATGCGGCGCTTGACGCCGTTGCCGCGGTTGCTCCCGGAACCTCGATCTACCTTGCCGGTCCGGTGGGTCGCGAACTCTTTGCAACGCGCGCCATGGCGCGCGGTATCCGCATCTGTCCGGAAGCATACCCGGATCTGGAATATACCGACGATGGCTCAGTTATCGTCCAACGGCACAAGAAGCCGGTCGAGCCTGATCTCGTCTACGCGCGAGTCAAGGAGATCATCACAAAGAAGACTTTGACCACCCGCAGTGGCAAGGTGCTGCCGATGGATGTCAATAATGTCTGCCTCCACAGCGACGGACCCAATGTGCTGGAGGTCATCGATGCAGCGCGACGGGCAATTGCAGATTGCGAACTGACATTGGGCAGCATCGCGCAACACTGAGAATGGAGCGAAGTCATGGGCGTCAAAACTGTCCTAGCGCCTATCCCGGGCACCTTCTATCGCAGCGCGGCGCCCGATCAGCCAGCGTTGAAGAATGAGGGTGACGCAGTCGCCAAAGGTGACGTTATCGGCATCATCGAGGTGATGAAAACCTTCACCCAGATTCAGGCCGAAGAAGCCGGACAACTAGTCCGCTTTCTTGTCGATGACGAAGATGCGGTCATGGCGGGCCAGCCGCTGTACGAACTGGGGGTGTGATTTCCGTCCATGCCGATATCCAAGATACTTGTGGCCAACAGAGGTGAAATCGCGGTGCGGATCATTCGCGCAGCACGCGATCTCGGCATTGCAACTGCTCAGATTGTCAGCCGGGCCGACCACGACATGCTGGCTGCTCGCATGGCCGACGAAAAAATCGAGATTGGACCTGCCCAGGCGTCCAAGTCCTACCTGAATATCAATGCAATCATCGAGGCAGCGCGCGTCGTCGGCGCCGATGCCGTCCACCCCGGATATGGCTTTCTGTCGGAGAATGCCGATTTCGCGGATGCGGTCGAGGCCGCTGGCCTGATCTTTATCGGACCCAAAGGCCAAACTATTCGATCGATGGGAGACAAGGCCGCGGCGCGAAGCGTTGCCGCTCAGGCCGGCGTTCGCACTGTGCCTGGCAGCGAAGGCCGCACCTTGCCGTCCGGTGCAAGCCGCCTGGCCGAGGAACTCGGGTTGCCGCTGATGATCAAGGCTGCTGCCGGCGGTGGCGGGCGCGGTATCCGCGTGGCTCACAGCGTCCAGGATCTGGAGCAGATGATGCCGCTCGCCAGCGCTGAAGCACTCGCTGCCTTTGGCGATGGCGGTCTCTATCTCGAACGCTTTATCGAACGGGCCAGACATATCGAGGTGCAAATCCTGGGGGACGGGACAGACGCCATACATGTGTTCGAGCGCGAGTGCTCCCTTCAAAGGCGGCGGCAAAAGGTCTGGGAGGAAGCTCCGGCGGCTTGCCTCGCTCCAAATGTCCGCGCCGAGCTGTGTGCGTCCGCGGTGCGGCTGGCCAAGCATGTGAATTATCGGGGCGCCGGCACGCTCGAGTACCTCTACGACGACAAGACGGGAGAATTCTTCTTTATCGAGATGAATACCCGCATCCAGGTGGAGCATCCCGTCTCGGAAATGGTCACTGGCATCGATCTCGTGAAGGAGATGATCAAGATCGCGGGTGGAGATCCGCTTTCGATCCGGCAAGAAGATGTCACGCTTTCGGGGCATGCGATCGAGTGTCGGATCAATGCCGAGGATCCAACCGCTGATTTCCGCCCATCTCCCGGGACAGTCAGCTCCATCTCGTTGCCAGATGCTCCCTATGTCAGGTTCGATACAGGCGTCTATGCCGGCTACACGGTGCCGCCCTTCTACGATTCCCTGCTTGGCAAGCTGATCGTTTCGGGGGCGACACGCGGCGAGGCTCTGCAGCGGTTGCGTGAGGCGCTGGCGCGCTTCCAACTCACCGGCATCACGACGACAGCCTTGTTGCATGAGCATCTCGCCCGCGACCCCGACGTCGCTTCGCTCAACACACACACGCGCTGGCTGGAGCAGTGGCTGGAAGGCCGCTCACTCGAAGTCCCGGCCTTGGCCTCCTGAGGATAAGTCGATGGCCCGATATTCATTTGGCGGCGATGAACATATCGCGGTGGAAATGGACGAAGCAATGTCGCTTCGCGCATTCTTCGGTGCGCTGTCGATCTGCAATGCCGTGCGTGACAGCAAGATCCCCGGCGTAACCGAGATCTGTCCGGCCAATGCCTCCCTGCAGTTGCGTTTCGATCCGGACCTGATCGAACCAGACGACCTGATGAGAGAGGTCAAGCAGATCGAGGCTAGCGCCTCGGGACAGAAGCAGGCTTTGACCACGCGGATCATCGAAATACCAGTTTACTACGACGATCCGTGGACCCGTGAAACGCTCATGCGCTTTCGCGACCGGCATCAAGATCCGGACGCGACAGATCTCGAATACGCCGCCAGGATCAACAACTACGCCAGCGTCAACGATTTCATCGCCGCCCATTCGGGTTCGCCCTGGCTGGTCTCGATGGTCGGTTTTGGCGCCGGCAGCCCTTTCACCTTCCAGATGGTGGAACACGAGAAGCAGATCCAGGTGCCGAAATATGTTCGCCCCCGCACCGACACTCCCAAGCAATGCGTCGCACAGGGCGGCTGTTTTACAGGAATCTATCCGGTGCGTGGGGCGGGCGGCTATCAGATGTACGGCATTACGCCGACACCGATCTACGATCCTACCCAGACAACCAGCTATCTGCGCGAGTTTATGATCCTGTTTCGGCCGGGCGACATTGTGAAATTCCGGGGCATCGGCAGGGACGAGTACGATTCCCTTGTCGAAGACGTGAAGAAGGAAGACTTCTTCCTCAAGCAGCGGGCCATTTCCTTTTCGCTCGACGAATTCGAACAAGCACCCGCATTCTACAATCGGCAGGTTCTGGAGGCCCTCGATGGTCATTGAGGTGATCAAGCCGGGCTTGCGGACAACTGTCCAGGATCTCGGGCGTCCGGGTTACCATCATCTGGGAATTCCGATGTCGGGCGCGATGGACCGATATGCGTTGCGGGCCGCAAATCTGCTTGTCGGGAACAATGAGGAGGACGCTGCGCTCGAGGCCGTTTTCGCCGGGCCGGAGCTATCCTTTACGGACCGTCGCCTCGTCGCGGTTACCGGAGCAGAACTGCCGCCGAAGGTCGACGGCGAATTGCGCCAAACCTGGGAGGCCTTCATCGTCGAACCAGGCCAGATATTGTCCTTTGATTTTCTGAAGAAGGGCGCGCGTGCTTATATCGCGATCTCCGGGGGTATCGACGTTCCCCTCGTCCTTGGAAGCCGTGCGACCTATCTGCTTGGCGGACTTGGAGGCTTCCAGGGACGTGGTCTCGCGACTGAAGATCGCCTGCAACTTGGCCAGTCGATGGCCAGGACCCCAAAATCAACATCGGTGCCCGAAGATCTTCGCCGCGCCGATCCGGGGGAGCCGGTCCTGCGCGTGCTGCCAGGACTATACGCCCATCGCATAACCGAAGAAGCGGCACGGGGTTTCTACGAAGATGTATGGAAAGTCGCGCCGGAAGCCGATCGCGTCGGCTACCGTTTTCGTGGCGGTCGTCCACTTCAATTCGTGCCGCGCAAGCCACCCTTTGGCGCTGGCTCCGATCCATCGAATATCGTCGATGCGCCGTATCCCTATGGCTCAATTCAAGTTCCGGCAGGCACCGAACCCATCGTCCTGCACCGCGATGCAATATCGGGCGGCGGCTATTTCACACTCGGCACGGTGATCTCGGCTGACATGGACTTTGTGGGTCAGATGCAGCCGAACCAGAAGATCCATTTCACTCCGGTCGACATGAATGCCGCGCTTGCCGCCAGGCGTGTCGAAGCGGAGCGGCTGGAGCGCTTGCGTTCGCACTGCGTCTAAGGACTGCCGGCGACCTCGCCGCATACTTTTGACCGAACTTTTGGAGTGGGAAGGACGCGCTTCCCGAAGGAGGAGTTATGGACCATATGGTTGAAGCCAAAAACTACGCGATGCGCATCGGCGGCAAGGATGTCGCGCACGGCGCGATGATGGAGTCCGTCAACCCCTACACGGGCGTTACATGGGCCAAGGTTCCCGACGGCGACGCGTCGCACGTCGATGCCGCGGTTCGTGCCGCCCGCGAAGCCTTCGAAAGTGGCCCCTGGAGCACTTTCACCGCGACACAGCGTGGCCATCTCCTTCGCAAGCTCGGCGACATCGTCGCGCGCGACGCCGAGGAATTCGCGCGGATCGAGACGGCTGACAACGGCAAACTCTATCGCGAGATGATAGGTCAGTGGCGCTATCTACCGGAATATTTTTATTACTTCGCGGGACTTGCCGACAAAACAGCCGGCGATTTCCTGTCCTCGGATCGAACCAACTTCCACATCTTCACCAAGCATGAGCCGGTTGGCGTGGTCGGCGCCATCACGGCATGGAACTCTCCAGGCATGCTGCTGATTATGAAACTGGCGGCAGGCCTCGCCGCGGGTTGCACCTTCGTGGTGAAGCCTTCCGAGTTCACACCCATTTCCACCCTCGAACTCGCCAAGCGCATCGATGAGGCAGGCTTCCCGGCAGGCGTGTTCAACGTCGTCACCGGCGGCGGGGCGGTAGGCGCGGCACTGGTTAGTCACCCGGGAATCGACAAGATCGCCTTTACCGGGGGAACCGAGACAGGAAAACGCATCGCCGCCAGCGCAGCGGCCAACCTGACGCGCGTCTCGCTCGAACTGGGTGGCAAATCACCGAACGTGGTGTTTGAGGACGCCGATCTAGATGTGGCAGTCAACGGCGCAATCGCCGGAATTTTCGGAGCGAGTGGGCAATCTTGTTCAGCCGGCTCGCGCCTGCTGCTTCAGGACAGCATCTACGACCGATTTCTGGAGAAGCTGATCGAACAGACAAAAACTATCCGACTGGGCGACCCGATGGATCCGGAAACGCAGATGGGTCCTCTGGCCAACGAACCTCAGTACCGCAAGGTTCTAGCGTGCATCGAAATGGCCAAGAGCGAAGGCGCAAAACTGGTCGAGGGCGGCGACGCTGTCACCGATATCGGCGCTTACTTCGTCAGGCCGACAATCTTCGCCGAAGTCCGCAACGAAATGCGCATCGCCCAGGAAGAGGTTTTCGGACCGATCCTGAGCGTCATTCGGTTCAAGGATGAAGATGAAGCTATCAAGATCGCGAACGATACCCGGTTCGGACTGGCCGCGGCGGTGTGGACGCAAAACGTTCACCGAGCGCACCGCGTGGCAGCTCGCCTCCGCGCCGGAACAGTCTGGGTGAACGCCTATCGCGTCGTGACTTTTGCCGCGCCATTCGGCGGCTTCGGGGAAAGCGGAATCGGGCGTGAGAATGGCCTTGATGCAATCAAGGAGTTCATGGAAACCAAAGCGATCTATGTCGAGCTGTCAGGCCAGCCTCGCGATCCCTTCAAGATTGGGTAGTTGGGACGTGGCGGGATATGTTTACTTGGCCCAGCTCTCCATACCCGTGGAGCTCGATGTCGAGTTCAACGAGTTCTACGATTCCCGTTACGTGCCTGCGCTGCTCAAGGTTCCCGGTGTGCGCAGCGCCGCTCGCTATCGCCTCGAATGGACCGATGGCGACGCCATGCCTGAGTACCTGGCGGTCTATGAAGTGGATGGGGCGGACGTCCCCAAAACCGAGGCGTGGCGCAATGCCTCGGTGGATTGCGGCTGGGCCGAGGCGATCAGGCCACATCTTGCCACGCGTCGCCACGCCATGTTTCGCCGGCTGCCTTAGCCGACACCAGAAGCTGGATCAGCACCGACAAAAGGAACAATTGCCATGAAGGCTGTATGGGTTTCCGAGTTTGCGCCTTTCGAACAAATAAAAGTCAATGAGGTTGCGGCGCCGACAGCCGGTGAGGGTGAGGTGATCGTCGACGTGATGGCCGCCGAAGCCAACTATCCCGATATCCTGGTCATCGAGGGCAAGTACCAGATAAAGCCGGCGCTGCCGTTTTCGCCAGGCAAATGCGCCTCGGGTATTGTCTCGGCAATCGGGCTTGGCGTGAAAGGCCTCACGCCTGGTCAGCACGTCGTGGCTCAGACCGAATATGGGGCTTATGCCGAGAAGCTTCGCGTCCGGGCCGACAGCTGCTTTGCGATGCCGGACGGGATGCCATTCGACAAGGCGGCAGCGCTCGGTCTGGTCTACCAGACGGCCTGGTTTGCGCTTATGGACCGGGCTGGTTTAAAGCCCGGCGATAGCGTTCTGGTACTCGGCGCTTCGGGCGGCATAGGTGTTGCGAGCGTACAGCTCGCGAAGGCACTAGGCGCGCGCACCGTGATCGCCGGCGTCATCGGCGAAGGTAACGAGGCGATCGCGCGTCAGGCGGGCGCCGATCACGTGCTTGACCTCGGACAGGCCGATCTCCGGGATAGGCTGCGGGAGCAGGTCGGAGATATCACCGGCGGACAAGGGGTGGATATAGTGATCGACCCAGTCGGCGGCGAAGCCAATGCGGCTTCATTGCGCGCTCTCGCCTGGTGCGGGCGCATGGTGATTATCGGCTTTGCCAGCGGCACCATCCCGACAATCAAGGCGAACTACCTGTTGGTCAAGAATATCGCTGTGTGCGGGCTGCAATGGTCCGACTATCGCGATCGCCGCCCGTCGCGCGTCGTCGAGGCACAGCGAGAGATATTCTCGCTGTTCATGGCCGGCAAGATCGACCCCATCATTAGCCGCCTGCTGCCGCTGGAGGCTTTCGCAGATGGACTGGCGCTCCTGCGCGACGGTAGAGCGCAGGGCAAGATAATCCTGAAAATTGGCTAGACGCTATTGCCATGGAAGTAGGCGGCTCAAAGAACTCGATACAAATCGCAGCTACGAAATTGCTCGCGTTGTCGGTTCCGTGCTGGGAGACAACATGATGACTGACGCCTTCATCTGCGACTACATCCGCACGCCGATCGGCCGCTTCGGCGGCGCGCTGTCCGCGGTGCGCGCGGATGATCTCGGCGCCATCCCGCTGAAGGCGCTGGTCGAGCGCAATTCCGGTGTCGACTGGCAGGCGATCGACGACGTCGTCTATGGCTGCGCCAACCAGGCCGGCGAAGACAACCGCAATGTCGCGCGCATGGCGCTGCTGCTCGCCGGCCTGCCCCAGGACATTCCCGGCTCGACCGTCAACCGTCTCTGCGGCTCGGGCATGGATGCCGTCACCATCGCCGCGCGCGCCATCAAATCCGGTGAGGCCGAGTTGATGCTTGCCGGCGGTGTCGAATCGATGAGCCGCGCGCCCTTCGTCATGCCCAAGGCCGAAACCGCCTTTTCGCGCAACGCCGAGATTTACGACACCACCATCGGCTGGCGCTTCGTCAATCCGCTGATGAAGAAACAGTACGGCGTCGATTCCATGCCGGAGACCGGCGAGAACGTCGCCGAGGATTTTTCGGTGTCGCGCGCCGACCAGGACGCTTTTGCCGTACGCAGCCAGGACAAGGCTGTCGCCGCGCAAGCCAATGGCCGGCTGGCGAAGGAGATCACCCCGGTGGCCATCCCGCAACGCAAGGGCGATCCGGTTGTTGTCTCGAAAGATGAACATCCCCGCGCCGGTACCACGGTCGAGGCACTGGCAAAGCTGCCGACGCCGTTCCGGCAGGGCGGCACGGTCACCGCCGGCAATGCCTCAGGCGTCAATGACGGCGCGGCCGCCCTCATCATCGCTTCGGAAGCCGCTGCGAAAAAATACGGCCTGACGCCGATCGCCCGTATCCTTGGTAGTGCAGCCGCTGGTGTGGCGCCGCGCATCATGGGCATCGGCCCTACCCCGGCCACCAAGAAACTCTGCGCAAGGCTCGGCCTGGCGCCGGACCAGTTCGACGTCATCGAGCTCAATGAAGCCTTTGCCTCCCAAGGCATCGCCGTGCTCCGCCAACTCGGCATCGCCGAGGAGGCGGAGCACGTCAACCCGAATGGCGGTGCCATTGCGCTGGGCCATCCGCTCGGCATGTCGGGCGCGCGCATATCAGGCACGGCGGCACTGGAGCTTCGCGAGCGCGGCGGCCGCTATGCTTTGGCCACCATGTGCATGGGCGTCGGCCAAGGGATAGCCCTCGCCCTCGAACGGGTGTGAGTTTACCGGATGACGCGTGCTTAAGATTTGAAAATTATCTTTGAAGTACAGCTCGACGGCTTGAGACGGTGGTCTCCACCTCGCAAACAGGCATCGTAGCTGGACTGTCCCTGCCCCGACTTCCAGGGATTACCTGCTGAACATTGTGCGCCAAGACAATGATAGCGGTTACACAATCTGGCCGGCCGCGAGTGCGTCGCGCAGCTTGTTTCGCAGCCAGAGTGCGCCGCCGGCCGAATAGCCGCCATCGATGGCGATTTCTGCGCCAGTGATATACGTCGCCTCGTCGCTAGCGAGAAAAAGCACCAGCTGCGCACATTCGAGCGGCGTTCCCTGACGCTGCATGGGAACTGCACGGCGCCCCGATTCAGCGTGCCCGGCCTGGCCTTCCCGATAGAACGCGGTGTCGAGAATTTGCCCAGGATGGATCGAGTTGACGCGTATGTTCCACTCGACGAATTCAATCGAGGCCGACTTTGTCAGGCCACGCAAGGCCCATTTACTGGCTGTGTAGGCGGCATCGTAATGCGCGCTAAGCCCAGCAGTCGATGAGACATTGACGATCGAGCCGCCGCCAGAGTCACGCATGGCGGGAGCGGCATGCTTCATCCCGAGCATCGCGCCGGTCAGGTTGACGTCCATGGTCCGGTGCCAATCACTGAGCTGCGTGTTGGCTATGCCTTGCCGGCTGATCGTGCCCGCATTGTTGATCAGCGCATGTAAGCCTCCGAAGCGCGTCCGTGCGAGCGATACCGCTGTCTCCCAACCGGCCTCGTCGCGTACGTCGTACTCGCACCATGTCGCCTTGCCGCCTGACGCTTCGATCCCAGCGCACAGCTCTGCCAGTCTTGGTCCTGCAACGTCCGTCAGTATCAGTGACGCACCTTCAGCCGCAAAAAGCTGAGCCTCGGCCGCACCTTGTCCCCCGGCTGCGCCGGTAATGAGAACGACTTTCCCAGCCATCCGTTTCATAGAACTCTCCTGAAGTGTCCGGTTTGCCGCGGACTGCCTAAGCCGGCAGGGCCATTGCTCGCTGGTGGTTGACCGCATTGCGCAGCCCCAGCGAAGGGCGATAGCGGCTGTCACGTGTTGCGTCGAAAAGCGCCTCGATGACTGAAAGGACAGTCGACAGGCCGATCCGCTCTCCCCACGCTATTGGCCCAACCGGATAATTGACGCCAAAGCACATCGCCAGATCGATGGCTTGCGCGGACGCCACCTTGTGAAGAAGCGCCTCGAAGGCCTCGTTCACCAGCATGGCAACGATACGCATGACGACCATCCCTGGATGATCGGCTACCTGCGAAACGTCCAGGCCTTCTGCCCGCAGCGCATTGACAATCCTGTCGAGCGCCTCATTCGAGACATTTGGCGAGACGGCTATGCCGACCCGCGTGAGACCCTGGGTATCCAAAATGAGGTCGTGCAGGACCACTGGCAGGCCAATGGCAATCTCTAGTTCAGCGGCAGTTCGCCCATCTGTCTGGAGAATGCTTACACCATCGATCCTTACCGCCCGACCGCCTCCAAGCGCTGCCAGGATCGGCCGGTTGGACCGCGAACCTGAGGATGCGTCATTGGCGGCGGACGGCTTTTCCGAATAGTTGTAGAAACCGCGACCCGACTTGCGGCCGAGCCAGCCCGCATCGACGAGATCCTTCTGGATCAACGACGGGCGATAGCGCGGGTCCCCGAAATAGGCCTCGAAGATGGACCGTGTGACAGCAAAGTTAACATCGTTGCCGATCAGGTCCATCAGAGCGAACGGCCCCATGCGGAAGCCGCCGCTTTGCGTCATGAGCGAGTCGATGGTGGCGATATCCGCAACACTTTCCTCGAGAATGCGCAACGCTTCGCCATAGTAAGGCCGGGCGATGCGATTGACGATGAAGCCAGGAGTGGATCGGCAGCACACGGCTTTCTTACCCCATGCCTCGGCTGTGTCTGCAATCGTATCGATGATCGCGGCAGAGGTGGCTGCGCCCGCAACGACCTCGACCAGCTTCATCAGCGGCGCCGGGTTGAAGAAATGCATGCCAACGCACCGACTTGGGTCGTCAAGACCAGCGGCGATGGCCGTGATCGACAGCGAGGAAGTGTTGGTTGCAAGGATGGTTTCGGGGCCGACGCGTCGTTCGATCTCGCGAAGCAAAGCACGCTTTATCTCAAGATCTTCGGTGACGGCTTCGACAAAGAGGCGTGCATCGGCCAGTCCGTCCAGGTCGTTTACGGGTTCAATCCGATCAAGGATTCTATCACGATCGGCGCTCTCCAAGCGGCCTTTCGCAACCTGGATGGTCAGGCTCGCGGCAATGCCGTCACGCCCGCGCTGCGCCGCCCCTTCGAAGGCGTCAAAAAGCAGCACACGATGTCCAGCTTCCGCGGCCACTTGAGCGATGCCGGACCCCATCGCGCCCGCACCCGCGATTGCGACAATTGCGTCTATCGAAAGTGCGGTCATCAAGCCGTCTCCCCAGACACAACGACGGCCCCGCGGCCAGACGCTTTCGAGTGCTTCTCGTTTTCGGAGCCCAGAGTTGGGGCGGCGACTGCCGTTTGTGGGTTCGCCCTGAAGGCGGCGTCTATCGGCACCGGCAGCGCGGGCATGGTCGCTCCTTCTTCGTTGACGAGCCTGTGCTCGAAGATGCCCCGCGCCTTGAAATGAGGGTCGTTGAGGGCCTCCTCGATGCTCACGACGATGGAGCAGCAGCAGTCTTTGCCGGCGAAGCGATGGCGCCAGTGCTCAGCAGGCCTCGAGCGAATGATTTCAGCCGCGCGATGACCGGTCTTGTCAGCGTTCCGCGTGTCGTCTCGCAGATCGGCTTCGAGCTCGATAATCTCGCAGAATGTCTGCCAGAATTTCTCCTCGATTGGCGCCGCCGCGACGACCTTTCCATCGGCCGTGGGATAGAGCCGATAGCGTGGAGTTCCGCCCGTGACTAGGTCCGTCCCGTTGCCGGGCCACTGGCCGGATGCCAGCCCATTGCCGATCGCCCAGTACATGAAGGTGAACAGATTGTCCGTCATCGCCACGTCCAGACGCCGGCCCTTGCCGGTGAGGCGCTTTTCAAAAAGCGCAAGCAGGATGTTCATAACCGCCGGATAAGTGCCGCCGGCAATGTCGGCGATCAAGGCGGGTGGCACCACTGGATCAGCGGACGAACCCATCGACAGGCTCAAAAGCCCTGTATCGCCGATATAGTTCAGATCGTGACCCGCAAGGTCACGTTTCGATCCATCCTGGCCATAGCCGGTGATGGAACAGTAGATGATCCCGGGATTCATTACGGCGACGGTCTCGTAGTCGAGGCCGAGCTTGGTCATGACGCCCGGTCGGAACTGCTCGATCAGGACATCGGCTTTTTCAAGCAAGGGGCGCAACACCCGGCGATCGCCGGGATCCTTGAGGTTCAGCGCTAGACTTTTCTTGCCTCGGTTCAACAGCGAGAAATTGACGCTCTCACGCCCCCAGTTTGGTGCGTAGCCGCGCATGTCCTCGCCAGTGCCCGGACGCTCGATCTTGATGACGTCAGCTCCTGCTTCAGCCAGCAGGAGCGACGCCAGCGGGCCGGGCAGAAGCGTCGAGAAATCGAGAACAGTGATGCCTGCGAGCGGTCTCATTGTCAGGACTCCCGCCGGCGCGCAGCAACAACGGCGCGCCTCGCAGGTGCATAGCCAGGCGTGCCGTAGGTCTCGAAGAGCGCTTTTGTGATGTCATGATGATGAACGAGTCCGCCGCGGACAGCTCGCTCGATCGGCCCATCTGGATAGCCAAGCCCAAGCCGGCAAGTGAGGTCGATATCCTTCTGTATGGCCAATCCTTCATCGAGCAGCCGTAGAGCTGCATTGTATTTTGGCCGAACAAGGCGATCTACGATCCGCCCCGCCTGATCCGTGCAAATCGCGACCACCAGACCGGCAGCTTCGAAAATCGAGCGCGCGGCGGCAACAGCATCTTGCGGTGTCCGTGATTGAACCACCAGTTCGACCAGGCTCGACGGAGCATCCAACCCGTTGCGGTAGCGGGCAAAACCAACCACGTTGGAGCCCTCTTCGCCGAGCAATTCCCCGGTGTGCTCCCCCAGGCTTTCATTGCCGAGTTCGACCAAGACAACGCTCTTGGCATCGTTGTGGGCAAGTTTCGCGCCAGCCAGATAGATCACAGCTTCCGCTTGGCTGACCGCTACGCCCGCCGCTAGGAACGGGTCGCCGTCTGGAAACGACGGGCTTTCGCCTGCTTTGATAATTGCATAGTGCATCTTAAGCTCCAAACATCGCTTCGCCTTCATAGCGAAAGAAGCCTTGACCCGACTTGCGGCCGAGAAGACCGGCCGCAACCATTCTGCGCAGCAGCGGCGGTGCGGCTGCACGGCCGTCAAGGGTGATTGGATAGAAGGCTTCCGACAGGCGAACCTGGGTATCGAGCCCGATAAGATCGATCAGTTCCAGGGGTCCCATCTTGTAGCCAAGCGCCGTCTTGAGCGCCTTGTCGATGTCGGCTGCCGAGGCCACACCCGCCTCAACCGCCCGAATGGCGTCGTTGTTGAAGGGCACAAGCAATGCATTCAGGATGAAGCCCGGCTTGTCCTGCGTCTTGACGGGGATCTGTCCACACGCCAGCGTCCACTGCCAGGCTGACTGAAACGTCTCTTCGGATGTGAGCAGACCAGGCGACATTTCGATCAGTTTCATCAATTGCGCCGGAAGGCAGAAGTGCATCCCGACGACCTTGTGGGGACGCTTTGATCCGGCGGCTATCTCTGTGATCGAAAGGGTCGACGTGTTCGAGGCAAAGATCGTCCGCGGTTCGCAGACCGCGTCAAGCGCGCGCAGCAGGTCGCGCTTCACTGAGAGCTCCTCGAACACAGCCTCGATGATGAGATCGCATTCGCCCAGCACGTCCAAATCGGTCGTTGAGCGCATGGCTTTGACCGTCCGACCTCGCTCGCCGGGAGTCATCTTTCCCCGCTCTACGGATTTCTCGAAGAATGCGATGGTTGCATTGTGGGACCGCTCGAGAGCCTCCTGTGACCGGTCATAGGAGATTGTGTTGAAGCCTCCGCGCGCGGCGACTATGGCAATGCCGGCGCCCATGGTGCCACCGGCGCCGCAAATTCCAACGGTTCGAATTGCTGTCATCTGGAAACAAAGCTCCGGCCGATAAGTTGTCGATGTATCTGGTTGGTGCCTTCCCAGATCTGCGTAATCTTGGCGTCGCGCATCAGACGCTCGACACGATAGTCCTTGCAGTAGC
This sequence comes from Mesorhizobium amorphae, assembly GCF_014843845.1. Classification (GTDB taxonomy): domain Bacteria; phylum Pseudomonadota; class Alphaproteobacteria; order Rhizobiales; family Rhizobiaceae; genus Mesorhizobium; species Mesorhizobium amorphae_A. The sequence goes on from NZ_JHQS01000016.1 coordinate 25,248, forward strand.
CATAGCCGCCATGCATCTGGACGGCCTCGGTTGCCGCCCGCATCGCCAGGTCCGAGGCACGCATCTTGGCTATCGAGGCCTCGATGCCGAAGTCAGTCTCGCCATCCTCGACAAGGCTGGCGACATGGTCCAGCCAAAGTTCGGCCATGGCCAGCTCGGTTGCGAGGTCCGCGATGGTGAACTGGCTGCTTTGGAAGTCGATGATAGCCTTGCCGAATTGTCGGCGCTCGTTGATGTAGCCAACCGAATCCTTGAACGCGGCCCGTGCAATGCCCAGCGCATGGGCGGCGATGCTTGGGCGGGATTTGTTGAGCGAGCCAAGCAGGATTCTCAAACCGTCGCCCGGATCGCCGATCAAATTGTCGCGCGGCACACGGCACTCCTTGAAGGCAATCGCCGCGGTCGACGAAGCGCGATGGCCCATCTTGTCTTCCAGCCGGATGACCTCGAAGCCGGGTGTGTCTTTCTCAAAGACTAGTGTCGAAATCGACTTCCTTGGATCGTCGATGTCGCTCCATTTGCCGAACAGAAGAATGAGATCGGCGACATCGCCGCTGGTGATAAAAAGCTTGCTGCCTTCGATGATGATGTTGTCGCCGTCTGGCCGGAAGCGCGTCGTCATACCAGTCGCATCGGAGCCTGCCGCACTCTCCGTGATCGCGAGCGAACCGAGCCCACCCTCGGCGATCCGTGGCAGCAGCCGCTGCTTCTGTTCCTCGCTGCCGAAATCAACCAGTGGTTTCATACTGTGGAAGTTGGTGGCGTAGATGATGCCGGTCGACGCACATGCCTCGCTGATTGTCTTCACCACCTCCAGATAAAGGCGATACGACATCGGCGCGCCGCCATAGGCTTCGGGAATGAAGATGGCATTCAGGCCGAGCGCGTTGATCGCGTCTATGTTATCCGAGGGAAAATCCCCGGTGCGGTCATAGCGCTCGGCGTGTGGTGCGATCACGTCGTTGGCCAGACGCCGCACCTGGTCGAGCACCAGCTGTTCGTCGGCGGACCAGTTGCGGCGGCTGTCGAGTCGGTCGAGGATTTTCATCAGAGATAGGCCCCCTGCACGCCATCGAGGTAGATTGTCTCGCCGCTCAAAAATCCGATGTTCTCACTGAACAGGGCGCCGACCAGTTGCGCCACTTCGGGAGGCTGGCCGACACGCCCGACAGGAACTCTCTTATCGAGCCAGGCTTTGATCTTGTCTCTGGCCAGGAAGTCGCGATTGAGATCTGTCTCGATGTAGCCGGGCGCGACATTCATCACCCGAATGCCATCTCTCGCCCATTCTGCTGCAAGACATCTGGTGATTGCGCCAACGGCCGCTTTCGATGCGCAATAGGCAACGTTTTCCGGCACCGCCATCTTGTCGAGGAAAGAGCCGATGTTGACGATCAGAGCGTCGCCGGTTTCGGCAAGATGGGGATAGGTTTTCTGAGAGACGGCTAGCACCGATGTCGCATTGAGATGCATCATCGCCTCGAACTCGTCCACCTCGAGCTCGGTGCTCCGCTTCGAAGCATGGGCTCCCGCCGCATTGACCAAACCGACGATCGGACCTTTTGCCTTGACCGTTTCGATCGCCGCCTCGACCGAGGCAAGGTTGCCAACGTCGCAGATCAGCCCATAGCCTACCGGCGCCTCGCCCGATCGCGACAGACCCGCTACGGCAAAACCCCGGCGATCCAACTCTGCCGCGATCGCCGCGCCAATACCTCGGCTGGCCCCGGTCACCACAATCTGCGGCCTACTCATCGCGAAACTCCGGTTTGCGCTTTTCGAGGAAGGCAGCCATGCCTTCCTCGGCGTCGCGTGTCTGGTAGGCAAGGGTGGAGAGATCGGCCTCGACCTTCAACCCTTGATTGACAGGCAAGTCCAAAGCGCGCGCGACGGCTGACCGCGCCAGCTGCAGCGCGACCAGGCTGTGCGCGGTGAACTCCCCGGCGAATGCGATCGCGGCCTCGACTGCGTCGCCGTCGACGATACGATTGACCAGCCCGATACGCTCGGCCTCCTGCACTCCGATGGTGCGACCAGTCAGGATCAGTTCCGTGGCGCGCCCCTCGCCAATCAGCCGCGGCAGACGTTGCGTTCCGCCATATCCGGGGATCAGCCCGAGCTTGATTTCTGGAAGCGCCATGCGGGCGTGCGCGGTGGCGATGCGGAAGGTGCAGGCCAGCGCGAGCTCCAGTCCGCCGCCAAAAGCGTAGCCGTTTATGCAGGCGATCGAGACAATCCGAAGGTTGGAAAGCCGCTCGAAAACTGCCTGGCCAAACTCGGCGCTACTTTTTTGTTCGACAAGTGTGCGGCCTCGCAGCTCATCGATGTCGGCTCCCGCGCAGAATGCCTTTTCGCCAGCGCCGGTTATGACCAGTGCGCGCACCGGTCGCTTGTCAACCTCCGTCAATGCAGCGTCCAGTTCGGCTAGAATCGCAAAGGAGAGCGCATTGAGCTTCTCAGGACGGTTCAATGTGATGAGGGCGCAATCGCCCAATGTCGATATGTCGATTGTCATGCGTCCACCCGCGTCTTGTAGCGAATGGCGATCGGTCTGATCTCGTTGCTCTTGACGCTTTCGACCAGCTCGCGCTTCAAGACTTTTCCGCTCGGTGTGAGCGGAAATTCGTTCAGTCGAACAAAATATTCAGGCATGTCGAAGCGCGACAATCCCTGTTGGGCCAGATAGTCGAGCAAGTCGTCCGGTTCGATGTCGCCAATGATCGCGATGCAGACGCGTTCGCCCAGACGTGTGTCTGCAACAGGGAAACATGCCGCGCGGTCGACGCTTTCATGCCGCAGCGCCAGTGCTTCGATATGGGCGGGGTAGATGTTGTGTCCACCTCGGATGATCAGGTCTTTGATGCGCCCCTCAATACGCAGATTGCCATGCTCGTCGGTTGAGCCCAGGTCTCCGGACAAAAACCAGCCGTCGCGATTGAAGCTCGTCTCGGTCGCGACCTGATTGTCGAAATAGCCCAGCATCAAGGAAGGTCCCTTGCCGCCGATCTGGCCCACTTCGCCAGGTTTCGCGGGAAGATCAGCATCCACGGAGTCGAATATCTGCACTCGATACGCGCTGCCGCCGCGTCCGCACGTGTTGACGATCGTTGTCTCATCGTCATCGGGGTGTGTGTACTGGTGTGACGAGTTTTCGGTCATGCCATAGACGTTTTGCGCTTTGATGCCCTGGGAAAGAAACGCGCTGGCGACTGACGGGGGTATTGGTGAACCTGCCATGTAGAAAATATCGACATTGCCGAGACGCGGCAGTCCGCGTGCTTGCTGCTCGGCGAGGATGTCCATCGCATGGGTCGGAACGCCAAGCACATAAGTCGCCTTGGTGCGCATGATCCAATCCAGCCGGGTGGCACCACTCGGCGCATCGTCGGTTACGAACCGACATCCCGCCAGCAACCACTGTGCGACCGCTACCCACGCGATGTGATGTGAGAGCGGGGCAAGCGTCAACATCACAGTCTCAGGCCCGTGGCCCCAGTCGCGTACAAGTTCGCGGGCGTTTGCGAGGAGCGTATTGTCCGAATGCATCACGCATTTCGGGGTGCCCGTCGTGCCCGAGGTAAATGCGAGGTAGACGACCTTGTCGGGATCATCCGAAGGTTCGGTCAGATTGGGTGCAGCCTTGGGAAAACTCTCAGGCGTATAGACCATTTTCAACGAGCGAACGCCCGCCAGCACCGCATCGAACCTCGTTGTCGAGCGATCGGCTCCCCAGCCGTTCTCCGTGAGCAGCACGCGTGCCGACACGCGCTCCATCAGCGCTCCAACTTCGGCGCAGGTGTATGTCCGGTGCAGTGAAGGGTTGCACGCGAAGCCCTCGCGAGCGCAAGCAAGGAAAAGAATGACGGCCTCGACCTTGTTCGACATCCAGATCGACACTCGATCGCCGCGGACAAGTCCATAGATCCTAAGATCAGCGGCCACTCCGTCGACCTGAGCCAACACTTCGGCCCAGCTCAACGATTTGCGCCCATCCTGCAGAGCCAAGTCGTCGGGCCGCTCTTGTGCGTTTCGGCACAGAAGCGAATAGAATGTGTCGGACTGCCACAGGCCGTCCTCATAATATTGGCGTGCCACCGCGGGGTGATGCAGCGTCAGGAACGGTCGCATCTGCGTCAGCCCCCGAACTTCGAAGGGTCGGGCTTGCGGCGTTCGGCGAACGCACTGCCAAGTTCGTGACTTTCGTCAGTCTCGAGATAGGCCCGAAGAAGCAGGTCGTGGGCCATTCGCGACAGGCCGGATACGCCACCGTGGCGGGCGTTGAAGGCCGCCTTGATCGATGCCAATGCAAAGGACCCACGCTCGGCGATTTCAAGTGCGAACTTGCGTGTTTCGTCTTTCAGCGCGGCGTCGGGAACCACCTTGTTGATCAATCCCATCTCCAGCGCCTCGCGCGCCGCGATCTTCGGATTGCGGTACCAGATCTCCTTTGCCCGCTTCTTGCCGACAAGGTCTTCAAGATACCACGTCCCATAACCGGCATCGAAGGAGCCGACCATCGGGCCAACCTGGCGAAAGATCGCGCTTTCCTTCGCGATTGTGCAGTCACAAACCATCTGCAAGACGTTGCCGCCGCCGACTGCGAAACCGTTCACCGAGGCGATCACCGGCTTTTGCAATTTGTCGATCGCCTCGTACATTTCGAGCGTCGGGAGCGTGCCCGCGTAAAGGTTGGTATCCTCCATCCCATCCTTGCGCCCACCGAGACAGAAGAACTGCTCACCGGCGCCTGTCAGGACGATGACCCGGGTCCTGGTCTCGCGCCGGATCAACTCAATCACGTCGCGTAGCTCGTGACACATGGTGACATTGAACATATTGCCGTCATCAGGGCGATTGAGTGTAATCGTGCCGATCGGCCCGTCTTCTTCGTAGGTTATGGTTTCGTAGGTCATCGCGTTTTCTCAGTTGGCGCTGCGCCGGGCCGCGCGAGGTGTCTGGGCCGATTTCATCATATTTTGCAGGCGTTTACGATAGCTTCGAAAATGCGGTCGGCTGAAGAATCTGGTTGGTGATGTTCGCTGTGAGCGCGCCGTTTCTGTCGGTTTCCGCTCGGGCCGAAATCCAGTCCGGATCGCTCTGAAATGCGGTCCACCTCTGCTCGCGCTCCGCAAGCGATTCCCACGCGATGAGGTAGGTCAAATCGTTGTTCGATGCACCAACCATCGTGGTAAAGAAGCCGACCTGACGGATACCGTGCTTTTCCCACAGGTTCAGCGTTGTCGTCTCAAAACGCTTGAGCAGCGCCGGCAAATTGCCGACGGATGCTCGATAGACCCGTAATTCGTAGATCATCGAGTTCCTCCTTCCGTGCCGTTGCCGCTGCGGAGCGCTGCTATCTGGCGATCGTCGTATCCAAGCAATGCGCGAAGAATCTCGTCGGTGTGTTCTCCCAGCCTTGGCGGAGGCAGGCGAGCGAAGTTTGCCTCGTCGTCGACGCGAATACCTGTGCCGACCTGTGGAATCAGTCGTCCCTCGGACCGGAGGCTGTAGAACAGTCCCCGCTGTTGCAATTCGGGATCGGCCGCAACTTCGTCGATACGGTTGATGGGGCCTGCCGGAATGCGAGCCCGGCGAAACAATGAAAGCCAGTGCGCGCGTGTTTGAGTGAGCAACATTTCTTGGATCGCGGCCACAATCTCGGGCCTCGCCTCGCGGCGCTCGGCATTGGTTGAGAACCGTTGGCTGCCGCCAAATTCAGGCTTGCCGAGAACCTGCCAGAAACGCCCCCAGATCTTGTCGTTGCCAAGTCCCAGCGTGATCGGATGGTCCGCCGTCTGGAAGGATTGGTAGATAGCGATGACGCTGTCTTTTCCGCCAGAGCGCCTGGGCACTTCTCCCGAGCCCAAATGCGGAACGACCCGGCAGGCAAGGAATCTCACCATTGAATCCACCAGAGCGACATCCACGCATCCGCCGGTGCCCGTTGACATACGTCTCAGTAGTGCGGCTGTCGCGGCGAAAGCGGCGTCTTGTCCCGCCAACATGTCGGCAGCGGGCGCACCGATTTTCTGGGGCTCGCCGGTCATTTCACCGGTGATATCCATGATGCCTGAATAGCCTTCGGCGATCAGGTCGTAACAGGGCCAGTCCGCGCGCTCGCCTTCCATCCCGAAACCGGTGATTGACGCATAGACGAGCCTTGGGTTCAAAGCGCGCAATGCGTCAGCGTCGATGCCGAGCTTCCTGGCGACGGGTGCCGGGGTGTTGACGATCATCACATCACAGCAGCTGACCAGATCACGCAGTGCAACCAGCCCCTCTGGCGTTGCATAGTCGAGAACGACGCTGCGCTTGTTGCGGTTGACGCTGAGGAACCACAGGGACTGGTCATCGAGAAACGGCGGGCCCCAGGCGCGCGCGTCGTCGCCGCCTGGACGCTCGACCTTGATGACATCGGCACCCATGTCGCCCAACAGCATTGCCGAATAGGGGCCGGCAATTGATGTTGACAGATCCAAAACCCGAATGCCCTTCAGCATGTCGAAGCTAGGCCCGCAATTTGGGCTGGGAAGCTTCGCCAACGGGAAGTCTCGAATGTGTGCGCGATCTGCCATTTGATGCCTTGCGAAGCTATATCACCAAGCAATGAGCAATTCGCATGCCAAACTGCTTTTAGCTGCTACACATTGGCGAACATTACAGCTGTGGGGCTTGGAAATTTCCAATCCTCAGGTTTAGCTGGCTAGATTTGTCGCCGAGTGCTACACGACACCGTTTGCCTGTGTCTCTGTCGAAGACACAGCAGTTGGAGATATCTGGTGTCGGCCATTGATGGGATTGTCGTAACGCAGCAGGGAAAAGGGGTCGCCTTCTCGTCGGGAGTCGGCGCAGATCCGAGAGTTCAGACGCTTGCTACCGACCCTGCCTGGATCGAGGAAGCAGCCACACGACGCCTTCAGCCTTTGACCCTCGATCGTCGCCAATACGCAGTGCTTGTTGCCCCCGTTGCAAAGGGCCATCTCGTCCTGATCAGCATAGCTCGCGACGCTTTGCTTGAGTTCATCGGATCGGTGGATTTCGCTGCGGACATTATCGAGAAGCTTATCACCGATCCGTTCGATGCGATGACTGTCGTCGACGCGAATGCACGGGTCGTCTACGTGTCACCCGTACATGAAGCCTTCTTCGGACTGAAGCATGGCGAAGCAAATGGGCGACCTGTGCGCCAGGTGATCGAAAATACCCGCCTCGACACCGTTGTGCGGACGGGACGAGCTGAAGTCGGCGAAATCCAGCGGATGAAAGGCGTCGAGCGGGTTGTGTCGCGCCTTCCCATCCTGCGCGACGGCAAGGTCGTTGGTGCGGTTGGGCGGGTCATGTTCAAGGGTCCGGAACAAGTGACCGCGCTCAGCAATCGCATCAGCACTCTGGAAAGCGAGGTGGAATTTCATCGCCGCGACGCGGCGGCGTTGCGGCGTCGCAGCTACGGCCTTGACGATCTGATTGGCGACAGCGAGCCGATGCGCCGACTGAAGAGCGAGATTACCAAAGTGGCGCCTTTGGAGATTCCGGTGCTCATTCGTGGCGAAAGCGGAACCGGCAAGGAGCTCGTAGCCCATTCCCTTCATCGCCTGAGCCCGCGCCGCGATAATCCGTTGGTAATGGTCAACGCCGCGGCGCTGCCGGCGACGTTGGTTGAGTCGGAACTCTTCGGCTATGAAGCTGGCGCCTTCACCGGTGCCGACAAAAAGGGCAGGAAGGGCAAGTTTGAGCAGGCCGCCGATGGCACCATTTTTTTGGACGAAGTCGGCGACATGCCGCTCGATGTCCAGGCCAAGCTGCTCAGGGTACTGCAAGACCGCGTCGTGGAGCGTGTCGGAGGCGAACGGCCGCGGCAGGTCGATTTCCGCTTGGTGACCGCAACCAATCGCGACCTTCATACCTTCGTGTCGGAAGAGAAGTTCAGGCTCGATCTGTACTACCGCATCTCGCCGATCGTCCTCGAAGTGCCGCCCTTGCGCAGCCGTGTCGACGACATCGAGCTGCTTGTGTCGCATTTCCTCCAGGAGATATCGCGCATTCATCGCCAGCCCGCGCCGCAAATTACGGCAAGCGCAATCACCTATCTCATGGAGCAACCCTGGCCGGGCAACGTCAGGCAACTGCGGCACGAGATCGAACGCGCTTTTGTGTTCGCCGAAGAGGGTCTCATCACCACAGAGACGCTGGCGCGGCACAGCGATCGTCGCACGGTCGCGGCGCAACCAGTTTCGGTTATGGCGTCGCCCACCAGACCGACGATCTCCCGCCTGAAGGATGCGGTCGAACGCGCCGAGATCGATCTCGTTCGGGACGCCATGCAAATGTGCAATGGCAACAAGAAGCGGGTTGCTCAGGAACTCGGTATCTCGCGCTCCTATCTCTACAAGATTCTGGGCGAAGCCGAACAATAGTGCATCAGCGACGACACGTTCTGTCGTCACCGTGGACACTCTGTCTATGGCAGGGTCAACACGCGCTGAGGCGTGCGCTTTCCCTAGGCCGCAGGCAAATTGGCGCGGCTATTGCATGGTGCAAGCTATAGAGGGAGTTCCCTTCGGATGGATCCTTGATAGAGGACGTTTGCGATGAACCTAGCCTACATCGTTCGCTGCAATTTCAATGACGCGTCTCGCGAGACGGCGTGGAACGATTGGTACAGCGGACCAAAGCTAGCTCAGATGCTGCGAAAGCCGCATTTTCTAACCGTCCAGCGCTTTCATCGCACATCAGGCGTTGGTCGCGACTACCTGGCATTCTGGACCCTGTCCTCGGCCAATGCTTTCGACACCGTCGAATACACCAGCGATTGGGGCTTCTTCGAATGGAAGCCATACATCATCGACTGGAGCCGCGATCTCTTCGCCACCTTGAGTGGAGCATCCGTTACGGCGCCACGCCTGGAAGATGGCCAATTCCTGCGCCTCGTTTCGTTTGAGGGCCTCTCCGAAAGGGTCGCCGAAGCGAAGCAGGCAGAGCTCGAGGCGGTCCGGCCTGAGACGACCTGGCACAAATCAGTCGGTCTTGACCGCCACTCTCCGTTCCTAGGCATTTCCGTGGAGTCGAATGACAAGCTCCTGGGCGCGCCTGTTGGCGTGAACGAAGCCATCTATAGGCCGATATCGTTGCTGGCCATCACCAAGCGCCCTGCTGAATTCACCCTGGTGCGCTGACGCACCAGCGCGGCATTCAGAACTCGATACCTTGTCCGCGCGGCAGCCGTTGCGCGGGACTGGGAAGCATTTCCTGCGATGAAGTGGGCATCGCAGGAAAATACCGCGTCCCACTCATAAAATGGGAGACTATGAATGAAGAAGACTGTTGTGTTGGCCTTGACGCTCACCGCCGTTTTGTCCTTTTCCAACTTGGCGAAGGCCGATTTGTTGATCGGCGTCGCCGGACCGGTTACCGGGCCGAATGCAGCGTTTGGCGCGCAGCTCCAAAAGGGCGCGCAGTTCGCCGTCGACGCAATCAATGCGGCTGGCGGCGTCAATGGCGAGATGATTGTTCTGACGGTCGGCGACGATGCCTCGGACCCGAAACAAGGCATCTCCGTCGCCAACAAGTTCGCGGCCGATGGCGTGAAGTTTGTTGTGGGCCACTTCAACGCCGGCGTCTCGATCCCGGCATCCGACGTCTATGCGGAAAACGGCATCGTTCAGATCACGCCAGCAGCAACAAAGCCGGAGTTCACTGAGCGAGGCCTCTGGAATGTATTTCGGACATGCGGCCGAGACGACCAGCAGAGCACCGTCGCCGGCAAGTATCTTGTCGAGACATTCAAGGACGCGAAAATCGCGATCGCTCATGATAAGACACCTGGTGGCCAAGGCCTCGCCGACGAGACCCGCAAGGTCATCAATGCCGGCGGGCTTAAGGAGGCGATGTATGAAGGCGTGAATTTTGGGGAAAAGGACTTTTCCGCGCTGATCGGCAAGATGAAGGAAGCCGGCGTTTCGGTAGTCTACTGGGGTGGCATGCACACCGAAGCCGGTTTGCTGATCCGACAGATGGGAGACCAGGGCCTGAAGGCGAAGCTTGTTTCTGGAGATGGCATCGTTTCAAACGAGCTCTCTGCGATCGCGGGCGATGCGGTTGTCGGGACGCTCAACACGTTTGGTCCAGACCCGAGACTTGATCCCGCAAACAAGCAGGTGGTCGACACATTCAATGCCGCCGGTTTCAACCCCGAGGCCTATACGCTTTATTCTTACGCGGCAGTGCAAGTCATTGCCGCAGCAGCGACCGTCGCAGGTTCAAACGACCCGATAACGGTTGCCAAAGCCATGCACGAGAAAGGTCCGTTCAAGTCCGTACTCGGCGACTTGGCGTTTGACGAAAAGGGCGACCCCAAACTGCCTGGTTATATTATGTATGAATGGGTGAAGACCGCGGACGGGGCTTACATTTACAAGCCGCTCGGATCGTAGCGCCGAAGCTGGCCTTTCGCCGCAGCCGATGCGTGCCCAGCCTACGGTGTTGGCTTAGAGTTCAGGCCGGGAGAGAGGCCGGCATGGATGCGGTCTCGCCCCGGGTTAGGTGCCTCACGCGACAAGCTTCGGCAGCGTGGCCGCCAATGCATCGACGGCAAGACGTACCTTTAGCGGCAAATGAGGCGTCTGCAGCCACAAGGCATGGCAGTCGTAAAGAAAGTCTGGCTGGTCCACCAACAGCGGGACAAGCAGTCCGGCCTGAATGCGTTCGCGCACCAGCCACGACGGAAGCCAGGCAAGTCCCATTCCGACAACTGCGGCTTCGGCGATCGCGTCCAGATCGTCGAGCCGCAGCCGACCGAGCGGCATGACCTGCATGGGCGGTTGGTTGCCGAGCGGAAACAGCCATGGCTGAACGGTACGACCTGAGCGGTGGTAGATAATGGCACGATGGCCGCCGAGATCCTCTATCCGGCACGGCCGACCGTGTTTCTCGAGATAGGATGGGGCGGCGCAGACGACCATGCGCTGGCTCGCTACGCGCCGCGAGATGACCCCGGCCCTGTCCTGCAGATCGCCGGTGCGGATGGCAAGGTCGTAGCCATCCTCGGCAAGGTCCGCGAAGCGGTCGGTAAGTGAAAGATCCATTTCCAGCGCGGGATAGCGCCTCGCCAGCTCCAGCAGGATTGGCGTTACGCAGTGCCGGCCGAAATGGGCGGGCATGGTGACACGCAGCCTTCCTCGCGGCTCGGACAACTGGTCGGCGGCGAGTGCATCGGCGGCGTCGGCTTCGGCGAGCACCACCCGGCAGCGTTCATAATAGGCGCGGCCGAATTCGGTCAGGCCCTGGCGGCGTGTGGTCCGATTGAGCAGACGCATACCCAGACGCTCCTCCAGAAGCCGCACATGCTTGCCGATCATCGGAGCGGATAGTTCGAGCGCGGCCGCCGCCGCCGCGAACGAGCCAAGGTCAACGGCTTTGACGAACACCGCCATGCTTGCGAGACGATCCATATTCAAAACCCCTGGTTTCTACAGTCGTGCCAGTAGTGGCATTTATCCATCAAAAACCAGATGGCATAGCCTATTCGGTTCAAATATTTTGGAGTTCAATCGAATGGCACGCGTCATACGTTTTCATAAAACTGGTGGTCCAGAGGTTCTTCGCGTCGAAGACATCGATGTCCCGGCACCTGGTCCAAACGAAGTTCAGATCCGCGTGAAGGCGCTAGGTCTCAACCGTGCCGAAGCGCTGTTGCGCGCGGGCACCTATATCGAGACACCTACTTTTCCCTCGCGTCTGGGGCTGGAAGCAGCGGGTATCGTCGAGTCGGTAGGAGCAGGCGTCAAAGGCTTCAAAGCAGGCGATGGCGTCAGTCTCGTGCCGCCGATCTCGATGTTGCGCTGGCCGACCTACGGCGAACTCATCAACTTCCCCGTTGAGCATGTGGTCAAGCACCCGGAGACGCTTAGCTGGGAAGAAGCGGCTGCGGTCTGGATGAAGTACCTGACGGCCTATGGCGCGCTGATTGACATCGCCAAGCTCACCAGCAAGGATTTCGTGGTCATCACCGCGGGCTCGAGCAGCGTTGGCCTTGCCGCCATCCAGATCGCAAAAATGGTGGGCGCGACACCAATCGTCGTGACACGGACTTCAGCCAAGAAACAGGCTCTGATCGACTTCGGTGCAGTGCATGTCATTGCGCAGGCTGAAGAAGACCTTCTGTCCCGGCTCACCGAAATCGCCGGTCCCAATGGCGTTCGCGTTGTCCTGGATCCCATCGGTGGTCCGATCTTCGAGCCGCTGACGGCGGCGATGGCTCCGGGCGGCATTTTGCTCGAATTTGGTGGCTTGAGCCCTGAGCCGACGCCCTTTCCTTTGTTCACCGTTCTGGCCAAGACACTGACGCTGCGTGGCTACCTAGTCCACGAAATCGTCCGCGATCCGGTGAAACTCGAGGCTGCGAAGACCTTCATTCTCGGCGGTCTGAAGTCGGGAGCGCTCAAGCCGGTCATCGCCAAGACATTCGCGTTCGAGCAGATCGTCGATGCGCATCGCTACCTGGAGTCGAACGAACAATTCGGCAAGGTTGTCGTGACGGTTTGACCGGATATGCGAACTCCGGTCTGGCACCGCGCAGTCGGGTGGGTATCTTCAATGATTGTCAGACGCAGAAAGCCCGAATGCTGCGGCGCTTGGCCGCAGCGCCGGTCGGCGCTGCGATTGCTTGCGCAGGATAGATCTGCATTCGGCCTCAAACCAATCAGATCATCGATTGGTCTCTAAGTTTCGTGATTCAAGCTTGAACAGCGGACTTTGGATCATGGCGGGTGAATTCTGGCTGAGCGATCTGCAGTGGACAGCGATCGAACCATTGCTGCCGAGGAACCGCCCCGGCGCGCGACGGGTGGACGATCGCCGCGTCATCAGCGGCATCGTTCGACTGCCCCTATGATCGGTTCCATCGCTGGGGCAGGGCGCTTTCTGTGGCAGGGTCTGCTTGCAACTCTCTTCGCGGTCAATCCAGGCGACATGCAGATGATCGACAGCACGACGGCGAAGGAGCACCGTTCGGCCGCCAGCGGAAAAGGCTGCGCAAGCCCGCGGTGGCAGGACAACGAAGAATCCACGCCGTCATACACGGCTTCGGACGGCCGCACGCATTCGAACACGCCAGGACAACTGGGCGACTTGCGTGCCGCAACAGCCTCGATAGCGCCTTTGCCGCCCGCTCTCTTCCTCGCCGTGGATATGGCCCACGAAAACTACCGCGACGCGCATAAAGTATTGAAATCATTGGCGCACCCGACAGGATTTGAACCTGTGATGTCCCCATATCTGAGAACCAGGCCCCGAAAATGAACCCACCGGCAGACAGGCCACTTTGTCGACGTCAAGAGAAGGTAGAGCGAGGCGATCGTTTCCCGATCCACGATCGCCAGTCGATCTCGCGCCACATGAACCTTCGACCGCGGGAGCGAGATTTATTGGGGGGAAGAAGACTCGAGTCTCATATTTCTATAACGAAAACATGGGATTAGGGGCAACGATGGGGAGTGGGCGTCGCTAGCTACCATGTCGCTCTGAAGGCTCCTGCCCTGCGCGCATAGTATCGACCAGATCTGCCCACGATTGCATCATTTGAACACGTTCGTCCCAGTGGTCACCGCGATGGTATGCTCGCCTCACTGCATCGGCGTCCTTATGCGCCAGCTGCCGTTCTATCGCGTCAACCGACCACTTGCCGCTTTCATTAAGCAACGTGCTGGCCGTGGCGCGGAAGCCATGAGCGGTTGCCTCTTTCTTTGTGAAGCCCATCCGCCGCAACGCCGCATTCAGAGCGTTATCGGATAAAGGCTTCTTGCCGGACCGAACCGACGGGAATAGCAAAGTTCCCCAGCCCGTAATCGAATGTAGGTCGCGTAGCAGCGCGACCGCTTGATTCGCCAGCGGTACTCGATGCTCACGGCGCATTTTCATTCGTCCTGGAGGCACCGTCCACAAGCCGGCGCTTAGATCGAATTCGTCCCATTCCGCCTGCCGAAGCTCGCCAGGGCGCGGAAACAACAGCGCGGATAGTTCGAGCGCCATCCGGACCTCCGGCGTGCCATCGTACGTACGGATCGCCCTGAGAAGCCCTCCAAACGCTTTGGCTTCGAGGATGGCGGCATGATGCCTCGTTTGTGGGCCCGCTATAGCTCCTCTCAACGCTTGAGTGGGGTCGGTGTCACAAAGAGCCGACGCGATGCCGAAGCGAAAGATTGCTCCGATAACCCCGCGCATTCTGCGAGCAGTCTCCAGTCGCCCGCGCTTTTCAACCTGGCGCAACGCCACAAGGATCTCGGGTGCCGTGATTGCATTCATAGGCCGCGGACCCAGCGTCGGACGCGCAAGGTCGATGACCCATTCTGTTTTGACAATCGTCGCAGGAGAACGACCTTTGCGCTTCTGCAAGACAACGTATTCGTCTGCAACTGCGTTGAAAGTATTAGCGCGTGCCAGCGCGCCGGTTATTTTGTCGAGACGTTTTTGAGCGCTTGGGTCGACTCCATCTCGCAGCAAGCGCTTAGCATCATCTCGCTTCATACGCGCTTCGGCCAAGCCGACGTCCGGGTAAGCGCCGAAAGCGAGCGTTTTCTCCTTGTTGTCAAACCGATATTTTAGCCGCCAAAGCCGAGCACCCTTTGCCGTTACCAGCAAAAACAGGCCGTTGGCATCCGCCACCTTTCGATCCTTGCCACTAGGCTTAATTGCTCGAACAGCAACATCTGTAAGGGGCATTTTTGGGGGTATCGCTCAAAGCTAGCGTTTCGATACCCCCAACGATACCCCCATTTTGGTCGAATGCAACCGGACATTGCTGGAGTTCAGTGAACGACGTTCTGCGCTAAGCCCAGGAATTTAGGACCATTTCCCGACTTAGTTGGACGAAGTCGGATGAGGTAATGGTGCCGCTTAGGTGACTCGAACACCTGACCCCATCATTACGAATGATGTGCTCTACCAACTGAGCTAAAGCGGCCCGGGAAGCCGAGGCCTCCAAGATGGGCTGCGTGATAGACTCAACCAGGCGGGAATTCAAGATGGGCGGCCGCGAATTCAGGTCGGGACGCGGCAATTCGTGTTGGCGTTCCACGCAGAACCGAACTCCCACCGCACGCATCCGCCACCTGCTCGGCGGGCGGCGCGCGGGCAGGTTGCGCTCGAAGGCACCGGGTGATCTGGCGAAATCTGTTGATTCTCTTGCTGAAAACCGCCGAAATCGGCCCTGGATGCATGCCCGGGGCAGAATGCGGCCGCTCGCTTGTTGATTGATTGGTCGCCTGCGGCTAACGATCATGGCAATGTGAGCGAACGTGCAGAGGGAATTCGCTTGGACCCGATCGAAAAAGCGATCCGCAACGCCTTCGACAAGGGCAATGCCGAGGACCGTGCGTTTCGCGAGCGGGTCTACCGCTCGGCCTTTGCCGCGCTGGACCGCGTGCTCCAGGCCAATCCGAATGTGACGGTGGAAGTCGCCATCAAGCGCCGCAAGGCGGTGCAGGCCAAGATCACCGAGATCGAATCCGAATTCCTGCCGGCGGTTCCGGATATTGCCCTGCAGACGGAAACTGACGCGGCAGCGCCCGCCGTGGAGGCGCCGACGGTGGCTGCGGCTGAAGCCGCGCCGTCACCCGCTGTCGTCATCGACGGGCCGGTCCAGCCGCCTGCATCCGACGCGCCAAGGTCGCGCGTCCTGCCTGTCGTTCCCGACATCATGCCGGATGCGGTTCTTCCCGGTGCGCCGGCGCTCGATTCCCCGGCCGCCGTCTCGACGGAGAGCGGCGAGGCCGAGGTGGCGCCGGACCGCGATGAGCGGCGCATAAGAGGGCGGCGCCTGCCGCTGACCGCGATCTTCCTCGGCGTGACGCTGCTCGCCGCGGCCGGCATCGGCCTCTATTTTGCCAAGCAGACCGGCGTGTTCAAGACGCCGGCCCAGCTCGACACGGCCCCACCCGAAGCGCCGCCGACGGTCGAGGATGACGACTTCACGCCGCCTGCCGGCTCGCCGGAAAAGTCGGGCGAGGACGAACTGGCGCGTGACTGGATCAATGTGTTTTCGCCTGCCGACCCGACCCATGTCGCGGCACCCTCCGATGCCAAGGCCGAGGTGATGGAGGACGACACCGGTTCGTTCCTGCGCATCCGCTCCGGCACCTCCGGCTCGGCCATCGCCTTCGATGTCGGCCAGGGCGTACTGGAAAAGCTTGCCGGCAAGCACGCCGTGTTCGACATTGTCGCCCGTTCCGAAGAGGGCAAGGAGACGCAGATTTCGGTCGATTGCAATTTCGGCGAACTCGGCGATTGCGGCCGCAAGCGCTATGCCGTCGGCAACGAGCGCAACGAGTATCTGTTCGACGTGCAGTTTCCGGACAAGGCCCCCGGCGCCGCCGGCACGATCGCCATCAATTCCGACTTCGACAAGCAGGGCAAGTCGGTCGACATCTACGAGATCCGCGTCTCGATCGCGCAGTAAATCTTGTTGTTTCAGCGCGTGTCGTTATCCCAAAACCGCTGCACACTTTGGGCGACACGCGCTCACGCATCGAGCAGCGCCTGCAGCGTCTCGATGCGGTCGGCTTCGGCTGCCGGCTTGTCCCAGCGCAGCCGCGAGATGCGCGGAAAGCGCATGGCAACGCCCGATTTGTGCCGTGTCGAGCGGTTGAGCCCTTCGAAGGCCACTTCCAGCACCAGCCCGTTCGTGCGGTCGGCCCGCACCGAGCGCACCGGGCCAAAGCGCTCGACCGTGTTGTCGCGGACATATTTGTCGATCTGCTTCAGTTCCTCGTCGGTGAAGCCGAAATAGGCCTTGCCGACCGGCACCAGCTCTTCCGCGCCTTCCGGGCCCGACCAGACGCCGAATGTGTAGTCCGAGTAGAAGCTCGATCGCTTGCCGTGGCCGCGCTGGGCATACATCAGCACCGCGTCGACCGTGTGCGGATCGCGCTTCCATTTGAACCACGGCCCCTTCGGCCGGCCGGCGAGATAGGGCGAATCCCAGCGCTTCAGCATCACGCCTTCGATGATCGGATGCGGCGGCGCCTGGCGCAGCCGTTCCAGCGCCGGCCAGTCCTCGAATGCGACCAGCGGTGAAAGATCGAAGCGGCTGGGGTCGAGCGTGCCGACAAAGGCCTCGAGGCGGAGGCGGCGCTCGCGGAAGGGCAGCGTGCGAAGGTCCTCGCCGTCGATTTGCAGCGCGTCGTAGCAGCGCATGAAGGCCGGATATTGCTGCTGCATTTTCGGCGTCACGGTCTTGCGGTTCAGCCGCTGCTGCAGGTCGGAGAACGTGCCTGTCGCCGAGGGCTCGCCGACCAGCAGCTCGCCGTCGAGCGCGGCCGAAAAATGCATGGCGTCAGCAAGGTCGGGAAAGGCGCCGGAGACGTCGTCGCCGGTGCGCGAATAGAGCCGGCGTACGCCGTCTTCGCAGACCGCCTGGACGCGGATGCCGTCCCATTTCCACTCCGCGGCATAGTCGGCCGGGTCGAGCTTTTCGAGATCGCCGTCACCGATCGGGTTGGACAGCATTACCGGCCGGAACAGGGCCGCCGCCGTCCTTTGCGGTTTGTCCGCCTTGCCCTCCAGCCAGGCGAACAGGCCGGCATAGGGCGGCGTCAGCCCGTGCCACAATTCCTCGATCTCGGCGACGTCGACCTTGCCGAAATCGGCCAGCGCCTGCTTGGCCAGCCGCGCCGAGACGCCGATCCGCAGCCCGCCGGTGACCAGCTTGATGATGGCGAAGCGGGCCGAGATGCCGGCGCTGTCGAGCAGCCTTGCCAGAACCTTCGGCCCGTCGGAACGGCTCGCCGCCTGCAGTTTCGCCACCACCTCGCCGAGCGTCGGCTCCCGGTTCGGAATATGTCCGGGCATTTGCGGCCAGACCAGGGACACGGTCTCGGCGAGGTCGCCGACATAGTCGTAGGAATAGCCGAACAGTACCGGGTCCATGCGCTCGACGACCAGCGCGCGCAGCATCGCCGGCTTGACCGCCGCGATCGACAGGTCGCCGGTGATCGCCGCCAGCGCCAGGCCGCGATCCGGATCCTCGACGCTGCGGAAATAGTCGATGAGCAGCGTCAGCTTGCCGTTGCGCGACGGCGTCAGCACGAGACGGTCGAGGAGTTCGGCGAAGCGGTTCATGGCTCGGCCAATAGGGAAAGCTTGCGATCCTTCGCGCGCCCCTCTGTCCTGCCGGACATTTCCCCCACTTGGGGGGAGATTGGCAGTTTCGTTCTTGTCGCACGTCTCGCAACGTCAGCGATTGGCGAAAGCCGCGAAGGTAGCCGATCTCCCCCCAAGTGGGGGAGATGTCCGGCAGGACAGAGGGGGGCGCCGTAGTGCGCGACTCTCGCGGTTGACAAACCCGCCATCATCAATCGCCCTCGTCCTCATAACCAACGAGATGCAGCGGCCGTGCCGCAATTCCCTCCAGCTCGCACCAGCGCACCAGCGCCTCCTCGCGGCCATGCGTCACCCAGATCTCCTCAGCCCCCGTCTCCTTGATCGTGGCGGTCAGTTCGTCCCAGTCGGCATGGTCGGAAATGATCAGCGGCAGCTCGACACCGCCTTGCTTGGCGCGTTGGCGGATGCGCATCCAGCCGGACGCAAAGCAGGAGATCGGATCGGGAAAGCGCCGTGCCCAGCGGTCGGCGAAGGCCGACGGCGGGCCGATGACGATGGCGCCGGCGAAATCGTCCTTGCCGCCGCTGTCGACCGTTGCCGGATCGAGCTGCCCGAGGTCGATGCCCTGGCCCTGATAATACTCGCTGAGCTTTGCCAGCGCGCCGTGGATGTAGATCGGCCTATCGTAGCCGGCATCGCGCAGCAGCCGCATGACGCGCTGCGCCTTGCCGAGCGCATAGGCGCCGACCAGATGCGAGCGTTCGGGAAACTGTGCAGCCGATTTCAGCAACCGCGCGATCTCCTCCGTGTCTGGCGGATGCCGAAACACCGGCAGGCCGAATGTCGCCTCGGTGATGAACACGTCGCAGCGGACCGGTTGGAACGGCTCGCAGGTGGCGTCCTTCTGGCGTTTGTAGTCGCCGGAGGCGACGATGCGCAGCCCCTGATGCTCAACCGCGATCTGCGCCGAACCGAGCACATGGCCAGCCGGATGGAAGGTGACCGAGACGCCGTTGAGCGCCATCGTCTCGCCAAGCGTTGCCGCTTGCATGGTCTCGGCAAAGCCCTCGCCATAGCGCAGTCCCATGATGTCGAGCGTTTGCCTCGTGGCAAGCACGGAGCGATGGCCGGAACGGGCATGGTCGGAATGGCCATGCGTGATCAGCGCCCGGTTGACCGGCCGCACCGGGTCGATGAAGAAATCGCCGGGCGGGCAGTAGAGGCCTTCCGGCCGGGGATGGAGCAGGTCGCTGGCGCGCATGCCGCCAAGATAGTTGCTAATTCAGCCGCGGGAAGCCTGTTGCAAGAGACTGCTGACTCATCCTACAGCCAGCGGCCGATTACATCCTGCCGGCAGGATACTTTCGCCATGAAACCGTTCCAGGCCACGTCCGGCGACTTGACCGCAGACCGTCGCGCCGACTTCGCCGAGATGCTTTACGCCTCCGGCGAGCCGGCAGCGGCGGCCGAACTGCTGCTTGGTGCACTGGAACTGGCGCCGCAATGGGCGGCCGGCTGGTTCCGTCTCGGTGAGATGCACGAGGCGGCCGCCGACCTCGCCCAGGCCGCGCAAGCCTGGACCATGGCGCTGACGCTGGAGCCGACGGACCGGCTGGGTGCCGCGCTGAAGTTGCAACTGATCGGCAAGGCGCCCTCCGCCACGGCACCGCCGAGCGCCTTCGTCGAAATGCTGTTCGACCACTATGCCGAAAGCTTCGAGGAGTCGCTGGTCGACAAGCTTGGCTACCGGCTGCCCGACTTTCTCGACCAGGCCGTCCGGAGAGCGAGGCCGGGACGTTTCCGGCTGGTACTCGATCTCGGCTGCGGCACCGGCCTGATGGGGCAGAGGCTGCGACCGGTGGCCGACCGGCTGGAGGGCTACGACATCTCCGCCGCCATGCTCAAGAAGGCACGCGCCAAGGGCGTCTACGATCTGCTCGCCAAGGCGGATTTGCAGGACTTTTCCTATGCCGGGCCGAAAGCCGATCTGGTGGTGGCGGCCGACGTGTTCATCTATGTCGGCGCGCTCGATCGCGTGATCAGCAGGATCGCCGGCCTGCTTGCCGGTGACGGCCTGTTTGCCTTCTCCGTCGAGACATTGGTGGGCGAAGGCGGGTTCGCGCTGCAGCCGTCACGCCGCTACGCGCATTCGCACGCCTATGTCGGGCAGGCTCTGGCAGCCAACGGCTTTTCGGTCCTGTCGATGGACCCTACCGTGATCCGGCTGGATCGCAGCCAGCCGGTCGAAGGGCTCGCCGTCGTGGCGGCGCTGCCGGCCAACACCTGACGTCTTTTCCTGTTTGAAAATGTGATTATGTTTTTTCGGTCCGCGCCTGCATCACTCGTGCCGGCTCGCGAAACGGGCTGGTTTGTGGGCGAAGGCCATACTCGATACGGAGCAGATCCCATGCGCTGGAACTTGGTGGTTTTGGCATCTTGCCTGGCTATGGCCGGTTGCGTTGGCGGCACTTCGATGGCGGAACGCCAGGACGAAAATGTCCAGTCCTCGCTGCAATATGACAATGTGCCTTGCGATCAGTTGCTGGCGCAGCGCAATGGGTTGGCGCAGCAATACAAGCTTCCGACGACTGCGAAGCCGACCTTCTCCAATCCCGCGATGGGCTTCGGCCCGTTCACGCCCGACATGCGCTCCAAGGCCAAGCGCGATAGCGACAAGGCCAGCGGCGAGATCGACGCCATGAACCGGTCGATCGAGCGCCGCGACTGCGGCAAGCCGAAGAAGAAAGAAACCTTCGCCCTGCCGGGCGCTAAAACTGGTTGAAGGCGAAGCCTCAGTAACCCGCCTTGCGATCCACCAGATTCTCTAGCTTTTCGCCGCGCTCGTAAGCCGCCATCTGCCGCAGCATGATCGGCACCAGATGGACAGGGTCGGACGTCGCCGCCGCATGCGGCGTGACGAACACTTTTGGATGCGCCCATAGCGGGCTGGTCTTGGGCAGCGGCTCGACCTCGAACACGTCGAGGCTGGCTTCCTTCAGCGTCCCATCCTCCAGCGCGCGCAAGATGTCTGCGTCCTTCTGCAGCCGTCCGCGCCCGGCATTGATCAGCACCGAGCCGCCGAGGCCGTTGCGCTTCCTGAGCTCCTTCAGGAGATTGTAGTTGACGATGCCTTGCGTCTGGGCGGTTAGCGGCAAGAGCACCACCAACATGTCCGTGGCGTTGAGGAACGGGATCAGCCCGGCATCGCCCGCATAGGTGGACACGCCCTTCATAGGGTGCTCGCTGCGCGACCAGCCATTGACGGCAAAGCCGAGCGACAAAAGCACCGAGGCCGCCGCGCGGCCGAGATTGCCGAGCCCCATGATGCCCACGGAGATGTCGCCGGCCGGCCGCTGCGGCGGCTCATGCCAGGTTTTCTTCCGCTGCTGCGCGCGGTAGAGCGCGCCCTGACGGTGATGGTCGAGCACGCGCCAGACGACATATTCGGTCATGTATTGGGTGAGGTTGTCGGCGACGACCTTGACGATCGGCACGTCCGGCAGGCCTGGGTCGGCGAAGATATGGTCGACGCCGGCGCCGATCGAGAAGATGGCGCGCAGATTGGGCAGTTTCGACAAGAGGTTCGGCTTCTGCTTCCACACCACCGCGTAGCTGATCGAGGGATCGCTGGCCCCGTCCGGCTCGAGCACGACCTCGCGCTCGACCGACAGCAGCTCGCGCCAGCGCTGCGGATGAAAGCCGGTGACGGCGAGCAGGATACGGCCCTTTTCCATCTGCGGATGTTTTCCTGTTGCTTCAGCCTACTCGCTGACGATGCCGGCAGGCGCGGTCTCTATTCTGAACGCGGCCGATATCAGCGCCCGAGTATAGTCGGTTTGCGGGTTTCCAAAAATCTGTTCGGAAGGCCCGGCTTCGACAATTTGGCCATTGCGCATGACGATGACGTCGTTGGCAAGCGCGCGGATGACTTTCAGATCGTGGCTGATGAACAGATAGGCCAGATCATGCTTGGCCTGAAGGCTGCGCAGCAGATCGACGACCTGCGCCTGAACGCTCATGTCGAGCGCCGAGGTCGGCTCGTCCAGCATGACGAAGCGCGGGTTGAGCACCATGGCGCGCGCGATGGCGACGCGCTGACGCTGGCCGCCGGAGAATTCGTGCGGATAGCGGTTGCGGGTGGCCGGATCGAGCCCAACCTCCTTCAATACGTCGACGACGCGCTCGTCACGCTGGTCCGGCGACAGCTTCGGCTCGTGGATCTTCAGCCCTTCCTCGATGATCTCGGACACCGACATACGCGGGCTGAGCGAGCCGAACGGATCCTGGAACACGATCTGCAACTCGCGCCGAAGCGGCCGCATGGCGTTGAAGGACAGCTGGTTGATGTCGCGACCGTTGAACTGGATGGTTCCGGTCGACGAGATCATCCTGGCCAGCGCCAGGCCAAGTGTCGTCTTGCCCGAGCCAGATTCGCCCACGACGCCGAGCGTCTGGCCGGCGCGCACGGTGACGTCGATGCCGTCGACCGCCTTCACATTGTCGACGGTGCGGCGGAAGAAGCCCTTCTTGATCGGAAACCAGACCTTTATGTCGCTGCCCGTCATCACCGGCTTGGCGGTCGCGTTGGCGGCCGGCGGCTTGCCCTTCGGCTCGGCGGCCAGCAAATGCTGGGTATAGGCGTGCTGTGGGGTCGCGAAGATATCCTTGGTCGGTCCGGTCTCGACGATCTTGCCCTTGGTCATCACGCAGACCCGGTCGGCGATCTTCCTGACGATGCCGAGATCGTGAGTGATGAACAGCATCGACATGCCCTTGCGGCTCTTCAGCCCCGCCAGCAGTTCGAGGATCTGCGCCTGCACGGTGACGTCGAGCGCCGTCGTTGGCTCGTCGGCGATCAAAAGCTCCGGCTCGTTGGCCAAAGCCATGGCGATCATGACGCGCTGGCGCTGGCCGCCGGACAGCTGGTGCGGATAGGCGTCGAGCCGCTTCTGCGGCTCGCGGATGCCGACCTCGTTGAGCAGTTCCAGGGTGCGTGCCCTGGCCTGGCGGTCGCCCAGGCCCTGGTGCAGCTTCAGCACTTCGACGATCTGCTGCTCGATCGTGTGCAGCGGATTGAGCGAGGTCATCGGCTCCTGGAAGATCATAGTGATCTTGTTGCCGCGCACCTGGCGAAGCTGCTTCTCGCTCATGGCAAGCAGGTCGGCACCATGGAACAGGATCCTTCCCGACGGGTGGCTGGCGCTCGGATAGGGCAGCAGCTTCAGAACCGACAGCGCCGAGACCGACTTGCCGGAGCCGGACTCGCCGACCAGCGCCACCGTCTCGCCCTTGGCGATGTCGAAGGAGATGTGGTCGACGGCCATCGACTGGCTGCCACCTTGCGCGAAGGCGACGCCGAGGTCGCGGACGGAGAGCAGGGCGTCGCTCATTTGAACGTCTTGCGCGGGTCGAAGGCGTCGCGCGTCGCCTCACCGACGAAGACCAGCAGCGACAGCATCAGCGAGATGACGACGAAGCCGGAAATGCCGAGCCATGGCGCGTTGAGGTTGCGCTGCGCCTGCTTCAGCAATTCGCCGAGCGAGGCAGAGCCGGGCGGCAGGCCGAAGCCGAGATAATCGAGCGAGGTCAGCGTCGAGATAGATCCGCTGAGCAGGAACGGCAGGAAGGTCAGCGTCGCCACCATGGCGTTGGGCAAAAGATGGCGGAACATGATGGTGAGGTTGCGCACGCCGAGCGCGCGCGCCGCGTTGACATATTCGAAGTTGCGGGCGCGCAGGAACTCGGCCCTGACCACGCCGACCAGCGCCACCCAGGAGAACAACAGCATCAGCCCGAGCAGGATGAAGAAGCCGGGCGGCAGGATGGCGGCGACGATGAGCAGCAGATAGAGCACCGGGATCGCCGACCAGATTTCGATGAAGCGCTGGAACAGAAGGTCGGTCCAGCCGCCGAAATAGCCTTGCACGGCGCCGGCCGCCACGCCGATCAGCGCCGAACCGAAGGTCAGGATCAGGCCGAACAGCACCGAGATCCTGAACCCGTAGATCACGCGCGCCAGCACGTCGCGCGCCTGGTCGTCAGTGCCCAGCCAGTTCCAGTTGCCGACGATGCAATTGGGGTCGGCAGCACCTTGCGGGTACTGGCTGCAGCGCTTCGTGGCGTCATATTGCCAGGAAGGCTTGGCGGGTGCTGCCTCCGGGATGGCGTTGTTGACGGTCTGGTAGGAGTAGCGCACCGGCGGCCAGATCATCCAGCCATTGGCGTTGATCTCGTCCTGGATGACCGGATCGCGATAATCAGTGACCGCGTAGAAGCCGCCGAACTTCTCTTCCGGATAGGCGACCAGAACCGGAAACAGGATCTCGCCCTTGTAGGAAGCGATGATCGGCTTGTCGTTGGCGATCAATTCGGAAAACAGCGACAGCACGAACAGGAACAGGAAGATCCACAGCGACCAGTAGCCGCGCCGGTTGGCCCTGAAGTTCTGCAGGCGCCGCTTGTTGAGCGGCGACAGCCAGGGCCGGGCGATCCGTTCCGGCGCCGTGCCGGCAGCGGCCTCTGCCATCAGACGTCTCTCCGCTCGAAATCGATGCGCGGATCGACCCAGGTGTAGATCAGGTCCGACAACAGGCCGACGAACAGGCCAAGCAGCGAGAAGATATAGAGATTGGCAAACACCACCGGATAGTCGCGCTCGACCACCGACCTGAAGCCAAGCAGGCCGAGGCCGTCGAGCGAGAAGATGTTCTCGATCAGCAGCGAGCCGGTGAAAAAGGCCGAGATAAAGGCGCCCGGAAAGCCGGCGATGACGATCAGCATGGCGTTGCGGAAAACATGGCCGTAGAGCACCTTCCGCTCCGACAAGCCCTTCGCGCGCGCCGTCACCACATACTGCTTGCGGATCTCCTCGAGGAACGAGTTCTTGGTCAAAAGCGTCGTCGTCGCGAAGGCCGACAGCACCAGCGCCGTCAGCGGCAAGGTCATGTGCCAGAAATAATCGACGATCTTGCCTGACCAGGACAGCTGATCCCAATTGTCAGAGGTGAGGCCGCGCAACGGAAACCAGTCCCAGAAGGATCCGCCGGCAAACAGCACCATCAGCATGATGCCGAACAGGAAGCCGGGAATGGCATAGCCAACGATCACCACCCCGCTGGTCCAGACGTCGAAGGTCGAGCCGTCCTTGACCGCCTTGCGGATGCCGAGCGGGATCGAGATCAGGTAGGACAGAAGCGTGATCCACAGTCCGATCGAAATCGACACCGGCATCTTTTCCAGGATCAGGTCGAGCACCGAAATGTCTCGGAAATAGCTGTCGCCGAAATCGAAGCGGGCATAGTTCCACAGCATCATGCCGAAGCGCTCGAGCGGCGGCTTGTCGAAGCCGAACTGCTTTTCCAGCTTCTTGATGAATTCGGGGTCGAGCCCCTGCGCGCCGCGATATTTCGAGCTGACGTCTCCGGCGACATCGACATTGCTGCCGCTGGCATCGCCACCGCCACCACCGAGCCGGTCGCTGCCACCCTGGTTGGTCAGCCTGGCGATGACCTGTTCGACCGGCCCGCCGGGCGCGAACTGGATGACGGCGAACGATATCGCCATGATGCCGAACAGCGTCGGGATCATCAGAAGGATGCGGCGGAGTATATAGGCGCCCATCAGGCTGCCGGCCCTGCGTGAACTGGAATGTCAGGCTTTGCCAATTTTTGCCGCCTTGCCCTTGTCGAACCACCACAGCGCTTCGACCGGAAAGCCGAAATCGGGTTTTTGCTCGGGAAAGCCGAACATGTCCCAATAGGCGCTTCGGTGATTCGCCAGGAACCAACTTGGAATCCAATCGCGCCGCGCACGCAAGGCCCGATCGAGTGCCCGCATTGCAACGGTCAGGCTTTCGCGGTCCTTGGCGGCGCCAACCGCGTCGATCAGTACGTCGATGGCGGGGCTCGATATGCCGGGAAGATTGCGCGACCCGGACACTGTCGCCGTGCTCGAATGGAAGAAGATTTCGAGATCATCTCGAGTCGGTGTCGCCGAAAACGAGAAGGCGACCGAGATCAGGTCGAAATCGAAGGTCGACTGCCTGAGCTGATATTGCGCTGGATCGACCAGTCCTATCGTGGCGTCGATGCCGACCGCCCTCATATTGGCGATCCAGGGCGAATAGACCTTCACGAAGGTGTCGTCGTCGACGAGGAATTCGGCTGACAGCCGCTCGCCCTTGTCGTTGACAGCGAAATCGCCGGAACGTTTCCAGCCTGCCTCGGCGAGAAGTTTCGCAGCCTTCCCCAGCATCTTGCGATCCCGCCCTGAGCCGTCCGAGGCAGGCTGCGTCACCGCCTCGCCGAAGGTCTCCGGCGGCAGCTTGTCACGCAGCGGCTCCAGCAGAGCGAGTTCTTCAGGCGAAGGCATGCCTTCGGCGCGATAGTCCGACTTCTCGAAGCAGGATTGCGAGCGCTCGTAGGAACCGTAGAAGAAGTTGCGCCGTGTCCATTCGAAGTCGAAGCAGAGCGCAATCGCCTGCCGCACACGCGCGTCGCGAAACTGCTCGCGCCGCTGGTTGACGGCTGTGGCCTGCATGGAAGGGACTGTTTCAGCGGGAAATTCGTGCTTGACCACCTTGCCGGCGGTGAAGGCCGGAAAGTCATAGGCCGTCGCCCAGACCCGCGAGGTGAACTCCTCCCGGTAGAGGATCTCGCCCTTCTTGAAAGCCTCGAATCCGGCGGTGCGGTCCTGGTAGAATTCGATGCGGATGCGCTCGAAATTGTTCTGGCCGCGATTGACCGGGAGATCCTTGCCCCAATAGTCGGCGACACGTTCATATTCGATCCACGACCCCGCCGACCACCGCCCGACCTTGTAGGCGCCGCAGCCGAGCGGAGGGTTCAGTTGCGAGGAATCGAAGGGATTAGCGCTGTAGAAGGCCTTCGACAGGATCGGGAATTCGGCGACGTTGAGGATGGTGCGAACGGAGTGCTTGCCGGAAAAGCTAAGCCTGAGCGTGCGCGGATCGACAGCGACCGCATCCTCCAGATGCGTCAGCGACAGCGACAGGTCGGGATGACCCTTTTCCTTGAAAAGCTTGAAGGTAAAGGCCGCGTCCTCGGCGGTCAGCGGCGTGCCGTCGTGGAAGCGCGCCTCGGACCGGAGCGAGAATTCGAAGTTCTTGCGGTCGTCCGAAATGGTCACGCCGTCGGCAATCAGGCCGTAGATGGCGTCCGGCTCGTCCAGCGCCCTGGCCATCAGCGAATCGAAGCACATCCCCATGCGTGGCGGCGCGTCGCCCTTCGGCGTGAAGGAATTCAGCGTGTTGAAGGTCTCTGTGTTCTGATTATAGCCCCAGTTGGGCGGCGAGAAGTTGAAGGTGCCGCCTTGCGGCGCATCGACATTGACGTAGTCGAAATGGGCAAAATCAGGCTTGTATTTGAGATCGCCGAAGGCCGACAGCCCGTGCAGCTTGACGCCGGTCGGAATGGCGGCGAAGGCGCGGCCGGGGAGCAGCGCTGCAGCGCTGGCCGCGGCGCTAAGCGCCAGAACGTCGCGGCGGGTCGCCATAAATTGCCGCCCCATCAATTGCTGCCCTTGTACTTCGCGGCCAGCGCCTTTTCCTTCTCGGGATCGATCCACCACGAGTCGGTGTCGGCGCCCCTGTAACTCGGCTGCTTTTCCGGAATGCCGAACTTGTTCCAGTAGGCGAGCCACACCACGGAGCGGTAGTATTGCGGCACGACGTAGTAGTTCCACAACAGCACCCGATCGAGCGCGTGGGTGGCGGCGACGAGATCGTCGCGGTCGGTGGCAAAGATGATGCGGTCGACCAAGGCGTCGACGACCGGGTTCTTGATACCGGAATAATTGCGCGATCCCGGCGCGTCGGCGGCCTTCGAACTCCAGAAATCGCGCTGCTCATTCCCAGGTGATTCCGACTGCCCAAGCTGCCCGATGATGACGTCGTAATCGAAATTGTTGACGCGGTTGATGTACTGGGTCTGGTCGATCATTCGTAGCGTAGCGTCGACGCCAATCTTGCGCAGATTGGCGATGTACGGGCTGGAGATGACCTGGTCGGTGTCGCTCGTGCCGAGGATCTCGAATTTGAACGGCTCGCCGGTCTTGGCATTGACCATCTTGCCGCCCTTGATCACCCAACCGGCCTGGGCGAACAGGTCGACGGCCTGCTTCAGGTGCTTCCGCTCCGCCTGCGGTGAATCATAGACCGGCAGCTTGAATTCCTGCGTGAACAGTTCGGGCGGCAGCTTGTCGCGGTATTGTTCCAGGATTTCCAGTTCCTTGCCTTGCGGCAGGCCGCTTGAGGCCAGTTCTGTGCCCTGAAAGTAGCTGCTGGTGCGGGTGTTGAAACCGTAGAACAGCGTGCGGTTCATCGTCTCGAAGTCGAAGGGGTAGGTCAGAGCGGCGCGCACCAGGCGATCTCCGAACAGCGGACGCCTCTGGTTGAGCATGAAAGCCTGCATCGGTTCGGGCGATGTGGTCTTGAATTCCTGCTTGATGACATCGCCGGCCTTGACCGCCGGAAAATCATAGAATGTCTTCCAGCGCTTCGAACTGTTTTCCGGCTTGATGTCGTCAAATCCGCCCTTGGTGAAAGCCTGCCAGGCGGCGTTGTCGTCGAGGATATAGGTGAAGCGCTGGGTGTCGAAATTCTCGCGGCCGATCTTCACCGGCAGCTTGGCGGCCCAGTAGTCGGGCACGCGCTGCCAGACGATTTCCGAACCCGGCTTGAAGCTGGCGATCTTGTAGGCGGCGGAGCCGAGCGGCACTTCCAGCGTCGGTTTGGTGACGTCGCGCTTCTTGCCGTTGGCGTCGGTGCCTTCCCACCAGTGTTTGGGCAGCACGGCGAGGTCGCCGAGGATTTTCGGCAGCTCGCGGTTGCCTTTCTGGTTGAAATGGAATTCGACCTCGCGGTCCGAGACAGCGACCGCATCGGTGACGTTCTCGAAATAGCGGCTGTATTGCGGGCTGTTGGCCTTCAGCACCTGGAACGACCAGATCACATCGTCGACGGTGATCGGCTGGCCGTCATGCCATTTTGCCCGCGGATCCAGCCGATAGGTCGCCGAAGAATAATCGGCCGGGTATTTGTAGGCGTCGGCAATCAGCGGGTGGCTGACGCTGCCTTCGTCGGTCGCCTGATCCATCAGCGTGTCGTAGAGCAGGCCGCCACCGAAGGGCACGAGGCCGGCCGCCGGCGACCCCTGCACGATGTAGGGGTTGAAGCTGTCGAACGTGCCAAGCTGGACCGAGTTGTAGGTGCCGCCCTTGGGCGCGTCGGGATTGACGTAGTCGTAGTGCTGGAAATTGTCGCCGTATTTGGACGGGCCGATCAGTGAGGAGGTGGTACGCCATTCATCCGGGAAGGCCGCCTGCAGCCCACCGGCAAGGGCGGCCGCGACCAGCACGGATTTGAGAAGCGTTCGGCCAACCGTCATGCGTTCTCCTCTTCGCGATGCACGTCCACAGGCAATCTAGATCATTTGACGCCCATGAAAACCGCAATGGTCGGGCTCTGTCGCCGCGTATGCGGTTTTCCTAACAGAAAAGCCGGGCTGAACCCGGCTTTTCTGTGAATGTCCGCATGACAAATTCGTTATTTGGCGGGTGCTGCACCTTCGGCCGGCTTTGCCGGAGCGGCTGGTGCCGCACCTTCGGCCGGCTTGGCCGGCGCCGCACCTTCGGCTGGCTTGGCCGGCGCGCTCGCATCGGCGGCGGCGCCTGGCGCCGGCAGCGGCTTCGGATTGTCGGACAGCGTGCGCAGATAGGCGATGACGTTGGCGCGATCCTCATCCTTCGCCAGGCCGGCGAAGCCCATTGCCGTGCCCTTCACGAACTTCTTCGGCGAAAGGAGGAAGTGGTTGATGTTGTCGTAGGTCCATTTCTCGGCGCCGCCCTTGGAGAATTCCTTCATGCCGGCCGAATAGGCAAAGCCCTCATGCTCGGCCACCGGGCGGTCGACAAGATCCCAAAGGTCGGGGCCGACCTTGTTCGGACCGCCCTTTTCGCCGGTATGGCAAGCCTGGCATTTCTTGAACACGGCAGCGCCCGCCTCGGCATTGGCGGTGGCTAAAAGATCGGCGATCGGCTTGGCTTCGGCCGCCGGACCAGCCGCGCCGCCTTCGGCGGGCTCGGTCGCCTCGATCGCGAAGCCGGGCTTTTCGGGCGCGGGCGAAGCAAACAGCGCGTCTGAGACGATGCCGACGGAAAAGACGATGAAACAGGTGCCAAGGAATCCGGCGAGCAGCTTGTTGACTTCGTTGGAATCCATACGCCCCTTGCTCCCTTTTCCGGCGGACCGACCGTCCACTCCGTCCGTCGGTATCGTGGCCCGCCCCGCTGGGGCAGTCAAATCGGGCGGAAACTAGGTCTTTTGCTCTGGCGTTGCAACACCTATAAGGGCGCTTCCAGTGAGACCTTTTGCCACTTTCCCATCCGCTTTTCCAACGCCCCACAACCTCGATGTCCACGCTCATCCTCATCCCGGCCCGCATGGCCTCGACCCGCCTGCCGGGCAAGCCGCTGGCCGACATTGCCGGCGCGCCGATGATCGTGCAGGTCGCCCGCCGCGGCGCCGAGGCCGGGCTTGGGCGGGTTGTGGTGGCGACGGATAGCGAAGCCGTGGCGGAAGCCGTGCGTTCGCACGGTTTCGAGGCGGTGATAACCCGAGACGATCACCAATCCGGCTCCGACCGCATCTTCGAGGCGCTGACCGTCATCGACCCCGACCGCAAGGTCGAAACCATCGTCAATGTCCAGGGCGATCTGCCGACGATCGAGCCTGAGATCATCGGCGCGGCGCTAAGGCCATTCGAGGACGCATCGGTCGACATCGCCACGCTCGGTGTAGAGATCGTCCGCGACGAGGAAAAGGCCAATCCGAACGTCGTCAAGATCGTCGGCTCGCCGCTGTCGGCGACGCGGCTCAGGGCGCTCTATTTCACCCGCGCCACAGCGCCCTGGGGCGAGGGGCCGCTGTATCACCACATCGGCCTTTACGCCTATCGGCGCTCGGCGCTCGAGCGCTTCGTTGCCCTGAAGCCGTCGCCGCTGGAGCGGCGCGAGCGGCTGGAGCAATTGCGGGCGATCGAGGCCGGCATGCGCATCGATGCCGAGATCGTCCAGTCGCTGCCGCTCGGCGTCGACACGCCGGAAGATCTCGAACGCGCCAGAGAAATCCTTTCTAACTGAGATTTGGGCATGCCTGAAAAGACCAACAGAATATCCTTCCAGGGCGAGCCGGGCGCCAATTCCGACACCGCCTCCCGCAACATGTTCCCGGCGATGGAGCCGTTGCCGTGCCCGACCTTCGAGGATGCCTTCAACGCGGTCGAGACCGGCAAAGCCGAGCTCGCCATGATCCCGATCGAGAACACCATCGCCGGGCGCGTCGCCGACATCCATCATCTGCTGCCGGAATCGAAGCTGCACATCGTCGGCGAATACTTCCTGCCGATCCACTTCCAGCTGATGGTGCTGCCGGGTGTGAAGCGCGAAGAGATCAAGACCGTGCACAGCCACATCCATGCGCTCGGTCAGTGCCGCAAATACATCCGCAAGAATGGCTGGAAGCCGGTGGTCGCCGGCGACACGGCAGGTTCGGCGAAGCTGGTTTCCGAAGTCAAGGACCGCACCATGGCCTCGCTCGCCCCGGCGCTCGCAGCGGAGCTCTACGGGCTCGACATCATCGAGAAAAATGTCGAGGACACTGACTCGAACGTCACCCGCTTCGTCGTGCTGACCAAGAACAAACACTGGGCCCAGCGCCCGGCGCCGGACGTCAAGATGATGACGACCTTCATCTTCCGCGTTCGCAACGTGCCGGCCGCGCTCTACAAGGCCATGGGCGGCTTCGCCACCAACGGCATCAACATGACCAAGCTCGAGAGCTACCAGCTCGGCGCCTTCACCGCGACGCTGTTCTACGCCGATATCGAGGGCCATCCCGACGATCCGCTGGTCAAGCTGGCGCTCGACGAGCTGCGCTTCTTCTCGCGCGAAATGCGCATCCTCGGCGTCTATCCTGCCAGCCAGTCACGCGAGCAGTGGAAGGTGGCCGACTAGCGCCCTCGTTTGAACGGGATCGTCCGCGATCGGTGGACCGCGCGTGCTCAGCTCTTGCCGTCGAAGGCTCGATCCGAACCAATGAGCCGTGCAATCTTGTCGATCGTCGCGCGCACCTCCGGCAATTTGCGATCGTCGCCATGCACCACCAGCCATTGTTCATGTGACAGATCGTCGATCACATCATCGGTGCGGACCAGATCGTTGTGGGCGTCGCCGACGAAGCAGGGCAATACCACATGGCCGGCGCCGGCAAGCGCAAGGTCGAGGAGCGAGCGCGGCTGAGTGACTTCAAAGCGTATTTGATCTCGTCTGTTGGCGCGCACCCAGATTGCCGATGGCGTGTTCACCGTAGCCGCGATCCAATCAGCCTTTCGAACCGCATTCGGATGCGCGTAGGGAGCAAATGCGACGGTCTTTGTTCTGCGAGCCGCAACTCCCGGCTCGGACGGCCTCCGGTTCCGAATCCCGATCAATGCCTCGCGCCTGCCTATGTTCTGCACCTCTTCAACGGCGCTGAAGACGATGTTCCGGTCGCTCAACCCCAGTTTTTCGATGTTGCGTGCCAGATACCACGTCATCCAGGTGCCGGCGGACACACGGATGGGCGCCGACACGTTTCGTCGCGAGAACTCCCTGGCGATATCCAGGAACCGTTGCTCGATGGTCTCTGCCTGCGATGTCAGCGCTCGACCTGCCGCCGTCAGTTCATAGCCGGACGGCAGCCGGGAGAACAACTCGGCGCCCAGCGCCCTTTCAAGATCGACGACATGCCGGCTCAGCGTCGCCGCACTCTGACCTACAGCCTTGGCTGCGGACGAAAGGCTCCCATCGCGCGCGACCGCCAGAAAGATCCTCAGATCCGACCAGTCGATATCTGTTTCATTCATGCACTGCCCTCTCCATTTTTGCCGACTCCCATCTGAGGTCGGTCTGGCGCCATATCAAGACCGGGTGGCCTACGGAGAACATGATATGGCAATGAGAATTCACCTGGGTTCGCGGATCGGCATGGGCTGCTGGGCAATCGGCGGTCACTTCTGGTCAGGAGAGACACCGGTCGGATATTCCGGCGCTGACGACAGCCAATCCGTGGAAACCATTCATGCGGCATGGGATGGTGGAATTCGGCTCTTCGATACGTCGGCGGTGTATGGAGCCGGCCACTCGGAGGAGCTTTTGGGCGAGGCGCTCGCGGGCCGTTCGGAAGCAATTATCGTGTAGAAATTCGGCCATTCCTTCGATCCGGTTTCCCGCCAGATGACCGGCCCGAGGTTCGACCCCGACTATGTGCGCTGGTCGGTTGCTGAGAGCCTCCGCCGACTGGGCCGTGATTGCATCGACGTGATGTTGCTCCACCTGAACGATCTCCCCATCGAACATGCGGCACCAGCGTTCGAGGTTCTGGAGCAACTTGTCCAGGCTGGCGATATTCGAAGCTATGGCTGGAGCACCGACTTTCCGCCAAGCGTCGACGCCTTCGCTGACCGGAGTGGCTTTTCAACGGTCCAGCATGCGATGAATGTCTTCTTCGATGCGCCGTCCATGTGCAAAACCGCACATGACAACGGCTTGGCGCAGTTGATCCGGTCGCCGCTCGCCATGGGCGTGTTGACGGGGAAATTCTCGGATGGACGGGCGGTCCCATCCGACGATGTCAGGTCGGTTCCAGCGGATTGGCAGGTATATTTTGAAGCATCGCGCGCCCGTTCCGACCTGAGCAGGCAGATCGATGCAATCCGCGATCTGCTCACCGTCGGTGGGCGGACGCTCGGTCAGGGTGCGTTGTGCTGGCTGCTGTCGAAAGGCGACAACATTCACCCCATCCCTGGCGCAAAAACGCCTAGGCAGGCTGTCGAGAACGCCGCGGCCACGGAATTTGGGCCGTTGCCGGAGGGCGTGATGGCTGAGATCGAAACCATTCTCCAAAGACCGCCAGAGGGTGAGTTTCGCGCTCGATAGCTGCCGCTTCGTTGTGGCTTCGCGTGGCCACTTTGGGCGGGATCCTAGCTCCAGCCCAACGGCACGTAGTCGATCTCCATGAACGCCTCGACCTCCGGCAGCCAACGGTCGCGGACGAAGGCGACATGATCAGGGTGGTCGTTGTAGCGCGTGTAGGCGGCCTGGTCGGCGAACTCCATCGAGAAGCCGAAGCGATAGTCGTTCTTGGGGCTGACCTGCCGCAACTGCTCGAAATGGGTGACGCCCTTGATCGCGGTGAGGATCCTCTTGGCGTCGGCGAGAAACCTCTTTTCCTCCAGCGAATGCAGCGGATGCTTCAGCGTGAACACGACGGTATGACGGATCATTTTTCTGCTCCTACTCGCTATCGACCCAGGCGCGGATAAGGTGGTGGGCGATCGCCCCTTTCGGCGGTGTGACCAGGCCGCCCGCATGCTCGCGGGTCAGCATGAGCCGCACCTCGTCGCGATAGAACCAGCGGCAGTCTTCCAATTCGTTGAGGTCGGCCTGGATGTCGTCGTTGAGCGGTTCGCCGAAGCAGCCGATCATCAACGAATAGGGGAACGGCCAGGGCTGGCTGGCGTGGTAGACGACGCGGCCCAGCCGGATGCCGGCCTCCTCCAGCGTTTCGCGCCGCACCGCCGCCTCGATCGTTTCGCCCGGCTCGATAAAGCCGGCTAGCGCCGAATACATGCCCGGCCCAAAATGCCGGCCGCGGCCGAGCAGGCATTTTTCCGGCGTCACCGTCAGCATGATCGCCACCGGATCGGTGCGCGGGAAATGCTCGGTGCCGCAGGCCGGGCAGTGCCGCTTGTAGCCGCCCGCCCGCATTTCGGATTCATTGCCGCATTTGCTGCAGAAGCGATGGCTGGCATGCCAGGCCAGCAAGGCCGCGCCTTGCGCCAGCGCGCCGGCCGCCGCCTCGTCGATCAGCCCTTGCATATAGACCGAGCGGTAGTCGATGGCCTTGATCGTTTCGGGAAGCTGCTCGGGTTCGATCCCGACCGGCACGGCAAGCACCGGGCCGCTCTCGGAAAAGCCGAGCAGGACACCTTGTGCAAGGGAAGGCTGGAGTAGCCCGCTTTCGGCTATATGGAACCATGGGTCGAACGCTCCGTCGCTCAGCTTCAGGTAAAGCCGGCCGCCATGCATCAGCAAAAGCCTTGCCGAAGGGTCGGCCAGCGCCTTTTCGACGGAATCGTCGGCGCGGTTCTCGGACTGCCGGTCGATCGTGTTGCCGGCAAAGCCGACGAACTGGCTCGGCTCGCGCAAGGGCGCGTCAAACAGGCGGAAGCTCATGGAGACTCAGAATTGCTCAGGATGGACTCAGGGGTCAGCTTATAACGCCGCCTTGATCGTTTGGGCAAACCGGCGGATGTCGGATTTTTGGTAGGGCTCGCGCATGCCGTGCCCCCAGACCGGCCCCGGCCAGCCGGGATCGCCCTCCGAGCGCGCGATGACATGGACGTGCAGCTGGCGCACGATATTGCCAAGCGCGCCTGTGTTGATCTTGGTGCAGCCGGTGGTCCTTTTCAGCGCCTGCGCCACCATATTGGTCTCGAAGGTCAGCATGGCCTGGTCGAGTGGCGTCATGTCGTGGATTTCCTCCACGCCCGGCCGCTGCGGCACCAGGATCAGCCATGGCCAGCGGCGGTCGTTCATGACCCTGAGTTCGCACAGGCCGAGCCACATCAGCTGCTCGCTGTCCGCCTCCAGCCTGGCGTCGAGCGTGAATCCGGCCTTGAGGCCCGGCAGCATCGGCGTTTTCCTCATTTTTATGGGCTTTGCAGCGCTTTTTTTGACTCATGAACGCTAGAGCGGCAGCAAGGGGGCTGCAAGCGATTCATTGGCCGGTATTGCGGATTTGAAGGCCTGCCGGGCGAAGAACCTTCCGGGCCACATGGCGCCAATTCTCGTGCGCCCTTGCATTTCATCGCCGAATTGCCGATATGGAGCCTGGGAGGTTGGTGGTGGACGATCCACTCGCCAACCGGGTCAGGTCCGGAAGGAAGCAGCCCTAACGAGCCCGGAACGGGTCATTGTTCCAGCCTCCCGCCTCTTCGCCTTTCTGTCGCGACATTGACGGCGCCAAGCCGTGCGGGCGAAACTATGCGCAGGAATCGGCCGCCTTCCGTCGCGGTCCTGGGAGCTTTGACGGCGAATGAGCGAAGCCGGAAATTTGGGGCCTGAAAGTCCGCAGACAGGCAAGGCCGGCGCCTATCGCGTCCTGGCGCGCAAATACCGGCCTTCGAATTTCTCCGAGCTGATCGGCCAGGAGCCGATGGTCCGCACGCTGACCAATGCCTTCGCTTCCGGCCGTATCGCCCAGGCCTGGATGCTGACTGGCGTGCGCGGTGTCGGCAAGACGACGACGGCGCGCATCCTGGCGCGGGCTCTGAACTACAAAACATCGACAGTCGACCAGCCGTCTGTCGACCTTGCCGTTCTGGGCGAGCATTGCCAGGCGATCATGGAAGGCCGCCATGTCGACGTCATCGAGATGGACGCCGCCTCGCACACCGGCATCGACGACATCAGGGACATCATCGAGCGTGTCCGCTATGCGCCGGTGTCGGCTCGCTACAAGGTCTACATCATCGACGAAGTGCACATGCTCTCCACCCAGGCCTTCAACGGCCTGTTGAAGACGCTGGAAGAGCCGCCGCCGCATGTCAAGTTCATCTTCGCCACCACCGAAATCCGCAAGGTGCCGATCACGGTTCTGTCGCGCTGCCAGCGTTTCGATCTCAGGCGCATCGACGCCGGCGCACTGGTCGCGCATCTGACGTCCATTGCCGGCAAGGAAGGCATTGCGGTCGACGACGATGCGCTGGCGATGATCGCTCGCGCCGCCGAAGGCTCGGCCCGCGATTCGCTTTCCATCCTCGACCAGGCGATCGCCCATGGCAGCGGCGCGGTCAGCGCCGAAGCCGTGCGCGCCATGCTCGGCCTGGCCGACCGCGCCCGCATCGTCGACCTGTTCGAGCATGTCATGAAGGGCGACGTCGCGGCGGCACTGGCCGAATTCCGCAACCAATACGACACCGGCGCCGATCCGGCCGCGGTGCTCACCGACCTCGCCGAGTTCAATCATCTGGTTACCCGGCTGCGCTTCGTGCCGACGGCGCTGGATGACGCCTCGCTGTCCGAGGATGAGCGCCGGCGCGGCGCCGACTTCGCCGGGACGCTTTCGGTCAGGGTGCTGTCCAGGACATGGCAGATGCTTCTGAAAGGCATCCCCGAGGTGCAGTCGTCCAACCGGCCGGTCAGCGCCGCCGAAATGGTGCTGATCCGGCTGGCGCACGCCGCCGACCTGCCGACGCTGGACGAGGCGCTGAAGTCGCTGGAGGGTGCCGCAGCGGTCCCCAACAGCGCGCCGCGTTCGAACGGTGCCCCCGCAAATCCCGGCAATGGTGGCAGCGCCAGCGCGGTTGCGCAGGCGCGCATGCCAACGACCGGCGGCGGTGCGCAGACGATGCGGCTGGTCGAGCCGGCGCCGATGCCCGCTGCCTTCGTGCCGGCGCCGGAACCAGTCGTGGAGGCGCCTGCGGTTCCGGTGAAGTCGCTGGCCGATATCGCCGCGCTCGCCGACGTCAACCGCGACATAGCCTTCAAGGTGCTGATCAAGCGCTGCGTGCGCCTGGTGCGCATCGAGCCCGGCCGCATCGACGTCAGCCTGACCGACGACGCGCCGAAGATGCTGCTCAACGACCTGACGACCAAACTGCGCGCCTGGACCGGCCGCAACTGGCTGGTGTCGCTGTCGAAGGAGGCCGGCGGCCAGACAATGGCCGAGATGGAATCGACGAAACGCGAAAACGCCTTCCTCGATGCCAAGAGCGATCCGACCGTCGCCGCCATCCTGGCGCGCTTTCCCGGCGCCAAGATCATCGACGTGCGCATTCCCGACACTCCGGAAGCCGACGACGCCGGGGCCGACCTGCCGGTCGATCCGGCGGCGGACGACGAAGAAAACTGAAAACAGAGGACCAAGCGATGAAAGATCTTCTCGGCCTGATGGGCAAGGCGAAGGAAATGCAGGCCAAGTTCCAGGCCATGCAGGACGAGATCGCCACGCTGGAAGCCACCGGCCAGGCCGGCGGCGGCCTGGTCAGTGTCACGCTGACCGGCAAGTTCGAGATGAAGTCGCTGAAGATCGATCCGTCGCTGTTCAAGGAAGACGAGGTCGAGATTCTCGAGGACCTGCTTCTCGCCGCCCACAATGACGCCAAAAATAAGGTTGAGCAGGTCATGCAGGAGAAGACCAAGGCGCTGACGGCAGGCTTGCCGATACCGCCGGGAATGAAATTGCCGTTCTGAGCCGGCTCCGACCAGTTAATTGATTATGAACGAAAATTGGACGCAGGGGCTGTTGTTAAGGCTTTCCCCGGCTTTGTTCACGCTGGCATTTCCAAGCATTTATAAAGTTTTACCTATGCTGCACGAATGCTAATCCTTTAGCCATCTTTTTGCCGTTAAGAGTCTCATTCTTGCCACATCTCGGGGCGGGCTGGCAGCTGAAAATGAGGCATTTTTGTTGATCGCGACGCGATGGAAGACGCCGCTGCTGCTTAGCATCGTCACTTCTCCCCTGTTCCTGGCCGGTTGCAGCCAGACCACCACGCACGGCATGTCGGTCGCCAGCCTGACCAATGCCATCACGCCAAGCTTCCTCAGCACACGCGCCTACGGCCACACGCCGAAGGAAAAGGAGTGCCTGGAGCGGGCAATGTTCTTCGAGTCCAACCGGTCGAGCCGCGACGGCATGATCGCCGTCGGCACGGTGGTGATGAACCGGCTGCGCTCGGGCCAGCATGGCAACACCATCTGCGAAGTCGTCGGCGAGAAGGGCCAGTTCGCCCCCGGCGTGATGACGCGGCCGATGAACTCCAAGGCGATGCCCGATGTCGAGGAAGCCGCCGAGGCGGTGCTCAGGGGCGAGCGCAAGACAAAACTCAAGAACACCATGTTCTTCCACACCGCCGGCCTGCGCTTCCCCTACAAGAACATGCACTACACGATGGTTGCCGGCGGCAATGCCTTCTATGAGAAGCGCGGCCGCAACTGGCAGCCTCTGCCGGACGAGCCCACGACGATGGTTGCCTCGGCGACGCCCCGGTCGTCAGAGCCCGCCGCGCCGGTGACGCTCGTGGCTTCCGCGGAACCTTTGCCTGGTGTCAAGGCGACCACCGTCAAGGCGACGACCGCCAGGGCGACGGCCGACAAGACCGTTCCCACCCAGGCAGCCCCCGCCCAGGCAACTTATGTCACTGCAGCAGTGGTGGCGCCGCCGGCGAAATCCTCGCGCGTCGCGGCGGAGGCGAAACCCGCGCCACCCAAGCAGACCGTTGTGGCGATGCAGGAGCCCATGCAGGAACCGGACGCTTCGCGTTTCGGCGGACCCGCACCCCAGCAGGTCATCACCTCGTTCCCGGCGCCGCAAGAGGCAGCGATGGGGTTCCAGTCGACGCCTGAGAACACCGATGCCATCGGCGCGATGATCGTCAGCCAGAGCCGGCCGCTCGAAGCCTACTGAGGAACGGTCGGCGCTCTTCGTCCTGGCTGGCTGGTTTTAGGCTGGTTTTGGCAGGATGGCGCGGGAACGCGCGGCGTTGCGCTGTTTCAAAGCGCGCGGAAAAATCCTAGATCAGTGCGATGTCCAAGCGAATCGCCGGTCCCGAGATCGAACGCCTGATCCAGCTCCTGGCCAAGGTGCCGGGGCTCGGTCCCCGTTCGGCTAGGCGTGCCGCCCTTCATCTCATCAAGAAGAAGGAGCAGCTTTTGTCGCCGCTCGCCGCCGCCATGGGCGAGGCGGCCGACAAGGTGCGCATTTGCACCACCTGCGGCAATGTCGATACCTCCGACCCCTGCATGATCTGCACCGATCCGCGCCGCGACGCCGCCACGCTGATCGTCGTCGAGGATGTCTCCGATCTCTGGGCGCTGGAGCGCGCAGCCGCCATGAACGTGCGCTATCATGTACTCGGCGGCACGCTGTCGCCGCTCGACGGCATCGGCCCCGAACAGCTTAACATCCGATCGCTTGTCGACCGGGTGGCGGGTGGTGAGGTGAAGGAAGTCATCCTCGCCGTCAACGCCACTGTCGAAGGCCAGACCACCGCGCATTACCTGACAGACCAGCTGTCCGGTTTCGAGATCAAGATCACGCGGCTGGCGCATGGTGTACCGGTCGGCGGCGAGCTTGATTATCTCGACGAAGGCACGCTCGCGGCAGCACTACGCTCGCGGACGGCGTTTTGACGCAATTGGCGGGGAGGATCTGTGATGGATGATTTTCCTGAAACGATTGCACTCCAATCTCTGAGGCTGGCTCTGCTTTCGTTGTTTGCAGCGCTTGTTGCCCTCGTCCTCGTCACCCCCGCCTCTGCCGCAAAAATCGACGACCAGTTCTACGCCTGGCTGCAGAACGACCTCTGGCCGGAAGCCAAGGCCAAAGGCATCTCCAAGAAAACCTTCGACGAGGCCTTCATCGGCGTAAAGCCGAACCTCAAGCTGCCGGACCTGGTCATGCCGGGCGAGAAGCCGACGACGCCGCAGAAGCAGCATCAGGCCGAGTTCGGGTCGCCCGGCGCCTATTTCGCCGAAAAGACCGTTCGCGCCGTCACCGCCGGCGGACGGACGCGCGAGGGCGCCAATGCGCGGGTGCTCGGATTGCTCGAGAAACGCTATGGCGTGCCGGGCGAGGTGCTGCTGGCGATCTGGGGTCGCGAAAGCGGCTTCGGCGGGGCCAAGATGCCATACGACGCCTTCGAGGTGCTGGGCACCAAGGCGTTCATGTCGACGAAGAAGGAGTTCTTCCGCACCGAGCTGATGGCGGCGCTCGAGATCGTCGAGCGCGGACTGGCTCCGGTCGGGGCGATGAAATCGTCGTGGGCCGGCGCGCTCGGCCAGCCGCAATTCATGCCGACATCCTTCCTCAAACACGCCGTCGACTTCGATGGCGACGGCCGGCCCGACATCTGGAACTCGACCCCCGATGTACTCGCCTCGATCGCCAACTATCTCGTCCACTATGGTTGGGTGAGGAACCGCGGCTGGGGGTTCGAGGTGACGGTGCCGCAAAAAGTCTCCTGCTCGCTCGAAGGCCCCGACCAGGGCAAGAAGATCGCCGAATGGGTGGCGATGGGCATCCGGCGCGTCGGCACGAAAGCCTTCCCGGCAAGCGAATTGAAGGCCGAGGGCTTCCTGTTGATGCCGGCCGGGCGCAGCGGCCCGGCCTTCATCGTCACGCCGAATTTCTACGTGCTGAAGGAATACAACACCAGCGACCTCTATGCCCTGTTCATCGGCCATGGCGCCGATCGCATCGCCCATGGCGACCAGAATTTTACCGGCAGTTGGGGTCCGGTCGGCGGCCTGCACAGATCCGACATCGCCGCCCTGCAGCGGGCGCTGGAGGCCGAGGGCTACGATGTCGGCAGCGCCGACGGCCTGCCCGGCTTCAAGACGCGCCGCTCAATCGGCAGCTGGCAGGCCAAGAACGGCCGCGCCGCCACCTGCTTTCCGGACGCCGATCTGGTCGCCGTACTGAAGTAGCCCAAGCATTAGTAGTTTTTTCCGACGGCGGCATTGGTTAGCCGGCGTTTGCCTTGGCTCGCCAAGCCATTCTGGACCAATATGCGGTCCTGCAAATGCGCGTTGCCGGCTTGGAAGCCGCCGGATATGGTGTTGACCAATTGGACAAAAACCACGACGCTAAAGGTCATGGGACCGTCGTTCGGCCCCGAAAGAATTCTGCAATCCTGAGCCGGGAACTCAGGTCAACAAACCAACAAAACAGGGAACGATCACCATGATGCTGGAAAAGTTTGCTCTACGCTCACGCGCCTTGCTTGCAGGTGCCGCACTGTCCGCGCTGCTCGTAGCACCCGCGTTTGCCGTCACACCCGCCGACACGCTGGTCGAAGGCTTTGCCATCGACGACATCATCTCCATGGATCCCGGCGAGGCGTTCGAGCTGTCGACCGCGGAGGTCACCGGAAACACCTATGACCTGCTGGTCCGCCTCGACCTCAGCGACACCTCCAAGGTCAAGGGCGACCTCGCCGAAAGCTGGACCGTCTCCGACGACGGCCTGACCTACACCTTCAAGCTCAAGCCCGGCCTGAAATTCGCCTCCGGCAATCCGATCACGGCGGCCGACGTCGCCTATTCCTTTGAGCGCGCCGTCAAGCTGGACAAGAGCCCGGCCTTCATCATCAGTCAGTTCGGCATCAGCGGCGACAATGTCGCCGAGAAGGCCAAGGCCGTCGACGACACCACCTTCCAGTTCACCGTCGACAAGGCCTATGCGCCGAGCTTCGTGCTGAATTGCCTCTCGGCCACCGTCGCCTCGGTCGTCGACGCCAAGCTGGTCAAGGAACATGTCGCGGCGGTGACGCCGAGCGCCGACTACAAATGGGACAATGACTTTGGCAATGCCTGGCTGAAGACCGGCTATGCCGGCTCCGGCCAGTTCAAGCTGCGCGAATGGCGTGCCAACGAAGCCGTCGTCATGGAGCGCAATGACAATTACTTCGGCGAAAAGGCCAAGCTCGCCCGCGTCATCTATCGCAACATGAAGGAGAGCTCGGCGCAGCGCCTGGCGCTTGAGGCAGGCGACATCGACGTTGCCCGCAACCTCGAGCCCAACGATCTCGACGCCATCGCCAAGAATGCCGATCTGACCACCACCAGCGCGCCCAAGGGCACGGTCTACTACATCAGCCTCAACCAGAAAAACCCCAACCTCGCCAAGCCCGAGGTCCGCCAGGCCTTCAAATATCTGGTCGACTATGACGCGCTGAGCACGACCATTCTCAAGGGCATTGGCGAGATCCACCAATCCTTCCTGCCCAAGGGCGACCTTGGCGCCATCGATGAGAACCCGTTCAAGTTCGACGTCGCCAAGGCCAAGGAACTGCTGGCGAAGGCCGGCCTGGCCGACGGCTTCAGCGTCACCATGGACGTGCGCACCGGCCAGCCGACGACCGGCATGGCGGAATCGATCCAGCAGACGCTGGGCCAGGCCGGCATCAAGCTGGAGATCATCCCCGGCGACGGCAAGCAGACGCTGACCAAGTACCGCGCCCGCAACCACGACATCTATATCGGCCAGTGGGGACAGGACTATTTTGATCCGAACTCCAATGCCCAGACCTTTGCCTCGAACCCCGACAATTCGGATGAAGGCAAGACCAAGACGCTGGCCTGGCGCAATGCCTGGGACATTCCGGATCTGACCAAGGAGACCGAGGCGGCTTTGCTCGAGAAGGATTCGGGCAAGCGCGCCGACATGTACAAGGATCTGCAGAAGAAGATCCTCGACACCAGTCCCTTCGTCGTCATCCACCAGCAATTGGAAGTCGCGGGCCTGCGCAAGAACCTCAAGGGATTTGCGCTCGGGCCGAGCTTTGACTCCAACTTCGTCGGTTCGGTCTCAAAGGAGTGATGCCGGCGGACGCGCCGCATG
The DNA here is from genome assembly GCF_014843845.1 of Mesorhizobium amorphae. GTDB lineage: Bacteria > Pseudomonadota > Alphaproteobacteria > Rhizobiales > Rhizobiaceae > Mesorhizobium > Mesorhizobium amorphae_A. Next base: position 68,806 of record NZ_JHQS01000016.1, read on the forward strand.
AGCGCGGCTGAAAACCAGGTGGCGGCAAGGCGCGGCAGTGCCCGTGCCGTCACTGTTCTATCAGCAATCGGCCGCTTCCTGGTCATCGCGATCACGACCTATCTCGGTCTTCTCGCGGTGACCTTCTTCATCGGCCGCGTCATCCCGATCGATCCGGTGCTGGCGGTGCTGGGCGACCGGGCGCCGGCCAATGTCGTCGAGCGCACGCGCCGCGAGATGGGGCTCGATCTGCCGCTGATCGAGCAGTTCTATATCTACGTGAAAAATGCCCTGAACGGCGATTTCGGCACCTCGGTGCTGACCACCAACCCTGTCATGACCGACATCCGCCGCGCCTTTCCGGCGACTATAGAACTGGCGACTCTCGGCACGCTGATCGGCTCGGTCATCGGCGTGCCACTGGGCGTGCTGGCAGCAGTCCGGCGCGGTAGCCTCATCGACCAGATCGTGCGCATCATTGGCCTGATCGGCTATTCCGTGCCGATCTTCTGGCTCGGTTTGCTGGGTCTCGTTCTGTTCTACGCCAAGCTGCAATGGGTCGCTTTCCCGGCGCGGCTGGATGTGGTCTACGAATACACCTTCACGCCGATCACCGGCTTCTACCTTCTCGACGCGGCGATGCAGGGGCAGTGGGATGTCTTCTACGACGCCTTTCGCCACATCATCCTGCCGGCCTCGTTGCTCGGTTACTTCTCGCTCGCCTATATCAGCCGCATGACACGCTCCTTCATGCTGAACGAGCTTTCGCAGGAATACATCGTCGCCGCGCGCGCCAAGGGCCTGTCGGAAAGGCGCATCATCTGGGCCCACGCGCTGCGCAATGCCGCGGTGCCGATGGTCACGGTGATCGCGCTCTCCTATGCCGGGCTGCTCGAAGGCTCGGTGCTGACCGAGACGGTGTTCTCGTGGCCGGGCATCGGCCTCTACATCACCAATTCGCTGCAGAACGCCGACATGAACGCCGTGCTCGGCGGCACCATCGTCATCGGCTCGGTCTTCATCGCCATCAACCTTTTCTCCGACCTGCTCTACCGCGTGCTCGATCCAAGGACCAAGGCAGGATGAGCGCGGAAGCAATCCAGACCCGGCGCGACTGGCTGCTCAGCGATCGACCAGCCTCGCGCATGCAGGCAAGGCTCGGCCGCGCCTATGTGGCCTGGCGGCGCTTTTCCGCCAACCCGCTGGCATTTGTCGGCCTGCTCATCATCATCGGCCTGCTGGTCGTCGCGGCCTTCGCTGACGTGCTGGCGCCCTATTCGCCGACCATCGGCGACCTCAAGGGCTCGCGGCTCTTAGCGCCAAGTGCCGCGCACTGGTTCGGCACCGACGATCTCGGCCGCGACATCTATTCGCGTATCATCTATGGCTCGCGCTGGACGCTCTACGTCGTCATTCTCGTCGCCATCATCGCGGCACCGATAGGCTTGCTGGTCGGCACCGTCGCCGGCTATGCCGGCGGCTGGACCGATGCCATCCTGATGCGCATCACCGACATCTTCCTCGCCTTCCCGAAGCTGATCCTGGCGCTGGCCTTCGTCGCGGCCCTTGGCCCCGGCATCGAGAATGCGGTGCTGGCCATCGCCATCACCTCCTGGCCGCCTTACGCCCGCATCGCGCGCGCCGAAACGCTGACGGTGCGCAATTCGGACTACATCAAGGCGGTGCAACTGATGGGCGCCTCGCCATTCCGCATCGTGCTGCGCCACATCATGCCGCTCTGCATCTCCTCGCTGATCATCCGCGTGACGCTCGACATGGCCGGTATCATCCTCACCGCCGCCGGCCTCGGCTTCCTCGGCCTCGGCGCGCAGCCGCCGCTGCCGGAATGGGGCGCGATGATCGCGTCCGGCCGCCGTTTCGTGCTCGACCAATGGTGGGTCGCCGGCGCGCCGGGCTTCGCCATCCTCATCGTCAGCCTCGGCTTCAATCTGCTCGGCGACGGCCTGCGCGATGCGCTCGATCCAAGGAGTGGTGACCAATGAGCGCGCTTCTCGAGGTCGACGACCTGCGCGTCAACTTTCCGACCCGCACCGGCCTGGTCCAGGCGGTGCGCGGCGTTTCCTTCTCGCTCGGCCGGGAGCGCCTCGGCATCGTCGGCGAGAGCGGCTCCGGCAAGTCGCAGACCGGCCGCGCCATCATGGGCTTGACGCCGCCGCAGGCCGAGGTGACGGCGAAAAAACTAGCCTTCGACGGTATCGATCTTCTGGCGGCGCCGGCTCGCCAACGCCGGGCGCTGCGCGGCAAACGCATCGCCATGATCCTGCAGGATCCGAAATATTCGCTCGACCCGGTGATGAGCATCGGCCGCCAGATCGTCGAGACGCTGCGCACGCATGAGAAGGTCGGAAAGGCCGAAGCGCGCGACCGCGCGCTGGCCATGCTGGAGGCGGTGCAGATCCGCGATCCCGCCCGCGTCTTCGACCTGCATCCGCACGAGGTCTCGGGTGGCATGGGCCAGCGCGCCATGATCGCCATGATGCTGATCGCCGGCCCCGAGATGATGATCGCCGACGAGCCGACCTCGGCGCTCGACGTCACCGTGCAGCTCGACGTGCTCGGCATCCTCGACAAGCTGGTCAGCGAACGCGGCATGGGGCTGATCTTCATTTCGCACGATCTGCGCCTGGTCTCCTCCTTCTGCGACCGGGTCATCGTCATGTATGCCGGCAAGGTGGTCGAGCAGCTGAAGGCCTCGGAATTGCGCGACGCGCAGCATCCCTACACGCGCGGCCTGCTCAACTGCATGCCGAGGATCGGCTTCGAACGCCACCCGCTGCCAGTGCTCGACCGCAAGCCGGAGTGGGCGGCATGAATGCGGCTCTTTCCATCGACGGACTGGAAGTGGTCTTCGACCGCTTTCGCGCGCTGAAGGGCGTCAGCCTCGAAGTCAAATCAGGCGACACCTACGGACTGGTCGGCGAGAGCGGTTCCGGCAAGTCGACGCTGCTGAAAGCCATCGCCGGGCTGGTGCCAGCTGCATCTGGAACCATCGCCGTCAACGGCAAAACGCTGGGCGCGCGCCGCGACAAGGCCTTCTACCGCGAGGTGCAGATGGTCTTTCAAGATCCCTACGGTTCGCTGCACCCGCGCCAGACGGTCGACCGCCTGCTGCAGGAGCCGCTCGCCATCCACGGCTTTGCCGATGGCGAGAAGCGCATTCAGCGCGCGCTCGACGAGGTGGGCCTCGGAACCGGTTTCCGCTTCCGCTACGCGCACCAGCTTTCCGGCGGCCAGCGCCAGCGCGTGGCGATCGCGCGCGCGCTCATCCTCGAACCCTCGATCCTGCTGCTCGACGAGCCGACCTCGGCGCTCGACGCCTCGGTGCAGGCCGAAGTGCTCAACCTGCTGGAGGAGATCCGGCGGCGGCGCAAGCTCACCTTCCTGATGGTCAGCCACGACCTCGCCATCGTCACCCATATGTGCGAGCGGCTGATGGTGATGCAGAATGGCGAGGCGGTGGAGAACCTTACAGCGAGCCAGTTGATAGGGCATCGCGTGACCAAGGATTACACGCGCAATCTGCTCAGGGCGAGTGAAGGGTTTGTGAGAACTGCTTGAGTTCGTCTTCCTGCGCATGACCAACGGTATTCGGGGGAAAAGGGGAACCTTTTCGTACGCGTATCGGCCGGTTGGTTAAGCGCAGGCCGGCACAGCCTCCGGCGCGCGGCGGCAGGCCCAATCGCCCGGCAATGCTGCCGACTTGAGGAAAACGTGAAATAAGGTCAGAAGAGGTCTGGAACAGCCAGCAACGAGAACGGGCGCCGGCCCGATGAGGGATGAAATGAAGAATTCAGCCATTTCCGAGCGCAAGAACCAGTCGATTTCACGCGGCGTCGGCATGACGACGCAGATCTATGCCGACCGCGCCGAGAATTCGGAGATCTGGGATGTCGAGGGCCGCCGCTATATCGACTTCTCGTCGGGCATCGCCGTCGTCAACACGGGCCACCGCCACCCCAAGGTGATCGAGGCCGTCAAGGCGCAGCTCGACCGCTTCACCCACACCTGCCACCAGGTGGTGCCGTATGAGAGCTATGTGCGGCTGGCCGAGCGGCTAAACGGGCTGCTGCCCGGCAAGTTCGACAAGAAGACGATTTTCGTCACCACCGGCGCCGAGGCGGTGGAGAACGCCATCAAGATCGCCCGTAACGCCACCGGCCGTCCGGCGGTCATCGCCTTTTCCGGCGGCTTCCACGGCCGCACCTTCATGGGCATGGCGCTGACCGGCAAGGTCGTGCCCTACAAGGTCGGCTTCGGCGCCATGCCGGCTGACGTCTTCCACGCGCCGTTCCCGGTGCCGCTACATGGCGTTTCCGTCGCCGATTCGCTGGCAGCGCTCGACCGCCTGTTCAAGGCCGATGTCGACCCGGCCCGCGTCGCCGCGATCATCCTCGAGCCTGTGCAGGGCGAGGGCGGTTTCTACGAAGCGCCACGCGATTTCATGGCGGCGCTGCGCAAGATCTGCGACCAGCACGGCATGCTCTTGATCGCCGACGAGGTGCAGACCGGCTTTGCCCGCACCGGCAAGATGTTCGCCATGGATCATCACGAGGTCGCCGCCGACATCACCACCATGGCCAAGAGCCTGGCCGGCGGCTTCCCGCTGGCGGCGGTCACCGGCCGCGCCGAACTCATGGATGCACCGGGCCCCGGCGGCCTCGGCGGCACCTATGGCGGCAGCCCGATCGGCGTCGCCGCAGCCCACGCCGTGCTTGGCGTGATCGAGGAGGAAAAGCTCTGCGACCGCGCCAATGCGCTCGGCGCCCGGCTGAAGCAGCGGCTGCAGTCGTTCCGTGACGATGTGCCGGAGATCGTCGATATCAGAGGCCCGGGCTTCATGAACGCGGTCGAGTTCAATGATGTGAAGAAGGGCCTGCCGTCGGCCGAGATCGCCAATGCAGTCCGGCTGAAGGCGCTCGACAAGGGCCTGATCCTGCTCACCTGCGGCGTCTACGGCAATGTCATCCGCTTCCTGTCGCCGATCACCATCCAGGACGGCGTGATGAACGAAGCGCTCGACATCCTGGAAAGCTCGATCCGCGAAGCGCGCGCCGCTTAACCAGCCGCTCGTGCAGGCTCATCCTGCTGGAAGGCGGCTAGCGCCGCCTTCAGTCCCTCGGGTCCGGCCGCGACCGTTTGCGGCGTCGGCGAGAAGCCGGCGCCGAGCATCTTGCGGCCGAGCATATGGTCGCCCGGCCGGTTGACCGATTCGATGCCGAGCAGCCGGTTTGCCGCATAGTGGTAGATCGAAAACTTGTTCTCGTTGATGTCACCCAGCACGACATGGCTGTCGCCGCCCGACGTCAGGCCGACCATCTGCAGCTTCATGTCGCCAATGTCGGACCAGAACCAGGGCACGGCGGAATAGGCGTCCGCATGGCCGAGCAGGGTGCGCGCGGCGAGCCGCGCCTGGTCGGTGGCGTTCTGCACCGATTCCAGGCGCACGTCGGCGCCGGTGAACCAGTGCCGGTAGGACGCAGCATCGCCGATCGCGAGAATCTCAGGCATCGAGCTGCGCATCTGCTGGTCGACGCGGATGCCATTGGCGGTCGCGATGCCGGCCGCCTTGGCCAGTTCGACATTTGGCACCACGCCGATGCCGATGATGACCATCTGCGCCGGCAGTTGCTCGCCGCTGGAGGTGACAGCGCCCGACACATGGCCGTTTTCGCCTTCGAGCCGATCAATGGTGGTGCCGGTGAGGATGCGCACGCCCGTCGCTTCCAGCCGCTGCCGGACATGGCTGGCGATGACCGGCGCCACCGCCCGGCCAAGCAGCCGGTCGACGGCTTCGACCACGGTCACGTTGCGCCCGGCCGCTCTCAGCGTCGCCGCGATCTCCAGGCCGATGAAGCCGCCGCCGAGGATGACGACGTCCTCGCTTTGCAAACTCAGCTCGCGGATCAGGCGGGCGTCGGCGATCGAGCGCAGCGACAGCACCCCGGCAAGCTCCGAACCCGGCAACTTGAGACTGCGCGGCCGCGAGCCGGTCGCCAGGATCAGCCGGTCGAAGCCGAGCGCGCCGCCGCCTGATATCACCAGCCTGCGGGCGCCGGCATCGATAGCGTCGATCCGGACGCCCGGCCTGTAGTCGACGGCGCTGCCGGTGTAAAAAGCCTCGCCACGCAAAGGCTGCGGCTTTGCATCCTGGTCCTTGATGAAGGTCTTCGACAGCGGCGGCTTGTGGTAGGGCAGCTCGTTTTCGTCGCCGATCAGGATAACCGGTCCGTCATAGCCCTCTTCGCGCAGGCCTGCGGCCGCTTGCACGCCCGCATGCCCCGCACCGACAATGACCACACCGTTCTTCATCGCAATCCTGCTTTTCCCATCAAATCTAGGCTGTTGCGCCAAGTGGCGATTGTCCGCCGCCGCCGCAAGACCCCCGATCCGGGTCGCACCGGGAATGGTCGCCTGTCAATCGCCGTGTTTCTAGCGGCATAAAGCTTAAAGTTGACAGTCGTAGTTTAGAATAATTCTAAACTGTTGTTTCAATTGAATTTTCTGATGCGTGCCAGTTGACTTCCGCCCCCTTCGCCGCTTTATGGAGGCTCGCGCGTCAGCGCATCCCTTTGATGTCTGGGCCTTGAACCCTTTCGATTGGAGGCATTTAGGTGTCTTTCTTCCGCGAACCGCGCAATGGCGCGGCGTCACTTGTGTCCTACGGCATGCCTGTGCCTGGCACCGGTCGGCACGCACGCCTTTTCCCGAATTCCCAATGAACTGGAGAACGATGATGACAGCACGATATGGCGGCAGGCTGGCTGCGATCGGCGCTACGGCTCTGTTGACGGCGGCGGTGTTCGTGCTGCCGGCCAAGGCGGAAACCGACGCCAATGCGGTCATCAAGACCTATGCCGACATCGCGCTCGCCAAATATGAGGATTCGCTGACCACCGCGCAGGCGCTCGACAAGGCCGTCGACGCACTGCTCGCCAAGCCCTCGGTGGACACGCTGAACGCCGCCCGCGAGGCCTGGAAGGCATCGCGCGTTCCCTACCAGCAGACCGAGGTCTACCGCTTCGGCAACAAGATCGTCGACGACTGGGAGGGCAAGGTGAACTCCTGGCCGCTGGACGAGGGCCTGATCGACTATGTCGCCAAGAGTTACGGCACCGAGTCCGACACCAACGCGCTCTACACCGCCAATGTGATCGCCAACAAGGAGATCGAAATCAACGGCAAGAAGGTCGACGCCTTGAAGCTGTCGCCGGAATTCCTCTCCAGCACGCTGCAGGAGGCCGGCGGGGTCGAGGCCAATGTCGCGACCGGCTACCACGCCATCGAATTCCTGCTCTGGGGCCAGGACCTGCACGGCACCGGTCCCGGCGCCGGTGAGCGGCCCTACACCGACTATGACCTCGCCAACTGCACCGGCGGCAATTGCGACCGCCGCGCCGAATACCTGAAGTCGGCGAGCGACCTTCTGGTTTCCGACCTGCAGGACATGGTCAACGACTGGAAGGAAGACGGCGCCGCCCGCAAGAACCTCGTTGACGGCGAGCCGAACACAGCCATCACCGCGATCTTCACCGGTATGGGCTCGCTGTCCTATGGCGAACTTGCCGGCGAGCGCATGAAGCTCGGCCTGCTGCTGCACGATCCGGAAGAGGAGCACGACTGCTTCTCCGACAACACCTACAACTCGCATCTCTACGACGCCATCGGCATCCGCGCCGCCTATCTCGCCAGCTACACGCGCCTCGACGGTACCGTCGTTCAGGGGCCTTCGGTGCACGACATGGTCAAGGCGGCCGATCCGGCGATCGACAAGGAGCTGTCGGACAAGCTGGATGTCTCCGTCACCAAGATGGAGGCCATCAAGGCGCGCGCGTTGGCCGGCGAGGCCTATGACCAGCAGATCGCCGAAGGCAACACCGAAGGCAATGCCACGGTGCAGGCGGCGATCGACGCGCTGATCGACCAGACCAAGTCGATCGAACGCGCCGTCGGCTCGCTGAAGCTCAACACCATCGCCTTCGAGGGTTCCGACAGCCTCGATGCGCCGGACAAGGTGTTCAAGTAGGATCAAGAAAGTACCAGCCAAACGGCGCGAAAGCGCCGTCAGCCAGAGCAAACTATGCTGATTTGCCATTGCAACATTATCACCGAGAGGGAGATCGAGCAGTCGATCGTCGAGCTGCTGGACCAGGATCCGTGGCAGCTTATCGTGCCGGCAAAGGTCTATCATGCCATGCACAAGCGCGGTCGCTGTTGCGGCTGCTTCCCAAATGTGGTGGAAACGATCATTCGGGTAACCGAGAACTACCACGCCCGCTCGGAGGCGAGCGGCGTGGACATCGTTTCACACCTGGATCGCGTCAGAGGCCTGCGCGTCCAATACGGGAGCAGAACCCATGAAAGGCGAAAAGCAGATCATCGAGCGGCTTAACGAGGCTCTGTTTCTGGAGCTTGGAGCCGTCAATCAATATTGGGTGCATTTCCGGCTGCTCGAAGATTGGGGATACGCCAAGCTGGCAAAGAAGGAACGGGCCGAATCGATCGAGGAGATGCACCATGCCGACAAACTCGTCGCCCGCATCATCTTCCTCGAAGGGCATCCGAATCTGCAGTCTGTGGCGCCGCTGCGCATCGGCCAGAACGTCAAGGAAGTGCTCGAGTCCGATCTGGCCGGCGAATATGACGCGCGAACCGCCTACAAGCGCTCGCGCGAGATTTGCGAAGAAGCAGGCGACTACGTGTCGATGAAACTGTTCGAGGAATTGCTGTCCGACGAGGAAGGTCACATCGACTTCCTCGAGACGCAGCTCGACCTGCTTGCCTCGATCGGCGAGGAAAAATACGGCCAGCTCAACGCCGCATCGGCCGACGAGGCGGACTAAGGACATGCGGGAATGCGGCGCCCCGTAGAAGTCTTGCGCCGCTTGCGGCGGGCCGGAGATCATGGCCCGTCGCTCCAGAAGACCCCGCGGTATCAGCTGTTTCGCGGGGCTTCGCTTGCAGTCGGGTTGACACTTTCGGCTTCGGCCCTGGCCGGCGCGCCGGAACCGGCAGGCCTGGCGACGAGCCGCACCGATCTGACGCCGAAGGATCAGGCCCGCATCCTTGCCGTCACACGACCGACAACGGATTTCTCCAAGCCCGAGCAATTCGAGTTGATGCAGGGCGGCGCCGGTACGTCGCGCAGGGACGCCAACCGCGACGCCTTCTCGCAATTCTCCGCCAACATCACCTTCGAGGAAGAAGGCAACTTCAAGCTCGGCAATGCCCTTTTCCGCAAGAACTGGGTCTCGTCGCCGTCCTCGACCCAGGCTTCGGACGGCCTTGGCCCCCTGTTCAACGAGCGCGCCTGCCAGAATTGCCATTTGAAGGACGGCCGCGGCCGTCCGCCGGAAGGCGACGTCGGCTCCACCTCGATCTTCCTGCGGCTGGCGCGCGATGCCGGCAGCGCGGAAGAAAGGGCTGAGATCGCCGACCACAAGGTGCTCAATTTTCCCGACCCGGTCTACGGTTCGCAACTGCAGGATCTCGCCGTTCCCGGGCTGCGCGGCGAAGGCAGGATGCATGTCGCCTATCAGGAACAGGAGGTGACGCTCGGCGACGGCAGCGTCGTTTCGCTGCGCAAGCCCAGCTATTCGGTCGATGGCCTGGCTTATGGGCCGCTCGACCCGCACACCACGCTGTCGCCGCGTTTGACGCCGCCGATGATCGGCCTTGGCCTGATCGAGCAGATTGCGCCGGCCGATATCCTCGCCCATGCCGATCCGGAGGACCGCGATGGCGACGGCATTTCCGGCAAGCCCAACATCGTGCGTGACGGCCAAAGCGCCCAACTGACGCTCGGCCGCTTCGGCTGGAAGGCGCAGACGCCGTCGATCCGCGAGCAGGCTGCCGACGCCTTCGCCGGCGATATCGGCATCTCTACGCCGGAGATGCCAAAAAGCGAGGGCGATTGCACCGCTGCCGAGAAGGCATGCCTTGCCTTGCCGAACGGCGTGCAGCAACGCCTCGGCCCGGTCGAGGCGCCGCCGCCGGTCATGGACCTGGTCACCTTCTATTCGCAAAACCTTGCCGTCCCGGCGCGGCGCGATCTCGACACGCCGCAAGTGCTTGCCGGCAAGAAGCAGTTTTACGAAATGGGCTGCATTTCCTGTCACACGCCGAAATTCGTCACCCTTCGCGGCACGCCGAACAAGGCGCAAGCCTTCCAGTTGATCTGGCCCTATTCCGACTTTCTGCTGCACGACATGGGCCCTGATCTGGCCGACGGGCAGGCAGTCGGCGAGGCGACGGGCAGCGAATGGCGCACGCCGCCGCTGTGGGGCATCGGCCTGACCCGGACGGTCAACGGCAACACTTTCTATTTGCATGATGGGCGGGCGCGTAGCCTGGCCGAGGCGATCCTCTGGCATGGCGGCGAGGGCCGGAAGGCGCGCGACCGCTTTGCCGCCGCCGATGCGGCCGACCGCGATGCGCTGGTCAAGTTCCTGGGGTCACTCTGATGCTGAAGCGTTTTTTGCTTGCTCTCGTTCTTCCGCTGGCCATGCTCGGTGCTTCCCCGGCGTCGGCGGAGGTGAAGGCCTCCGATGTCATCCAGCGGGCCATCGACGGCTTTGTCCGCCCGGCCTATGCCAGCCTGCACCAGCACGCTGAAGCTATGACCACGTCGATGCGGGCACTGTGCGATGCGCCTTCGCAAGGCGCTCTCGATGCGGCGCGTGCCGAGTATTCGGACACGGTCGAGGCCTGGTCGGAAGCCGAGATCATCGGCTTCGGGCCGATCAAGGAGAGCAACCGGCTGGAACGCATGCTCTATTGGCCGGATCGCAAGAGCATCGGCCTGAAGCAGGTGCAGGCGGCATTGGCCGGCAAGGACCCGACCGCTACCGATCCGGTACAACTGGCCGGCAAGAGCGTCGCCATGCAGGGGGTAGGCGCGCTTGAGTTCGTGCTTTATGGCGACGGCGCCGAAGCCCTCGCCAGCAAGAACGACCCCTACCGCTGCGCCTACGGCGCGGCGGTCGCCAGCAACATCGAAACCATGGCCGCTGACGTCGATGCGGCCTGGAAGAAGCCCGATGGTTTTGCCGCACTCTGGGCCAATCCGGGACCGCAAAACCCGCTCTACCGCGACGGCACCGAAGCGGTGACCGAACTGGTGGGCGTGTTCATCAACGAACTCGAAATGGTCCGCGACGTGCGCCTCAAAGGCTTCCTTGGCGGCAAGCCGGATGCGGACAAGCCCAAGCTGGCCATCTTTTGGCGCTCGCAAAACACCGCCACGTCACTGGCTGGAAATCTCTCCGGCATGGATACGCTGTTCCAGGCCTCAAAACTTGGCGATGCGTTGCCGGAAGACGCGCGCTGGATGGCCGAATCGATCCATATCCAGCTCACCAACGGCATCGCGACCGCCAAGTCCGTGAACGGCCCGATCGACAAGGCACTCGCCGATCCGGCGCAGCGTGACAAACTCGACCATTTCGCGCTGATCACCTCCAGCCTGACAGCCCTGATCGGCACCAGGCTGACCGCCGAATTCGGCCTGACCGCCGGCTTTTCTTCGCTGGATGGGGATTGATCATGAGGACGCCGCTGATCGACCGCCGGGATTTCCTCAAGGCCGCAGGCGCGGGCTTCATCGCTGCAATGGCACCTCAGGCCTGGGCTAACACGCTTGGCACGGATGCTGTCTTTGCCACCGCCTTCGTCAAACGCGACGGCAGCTATGGCGCCGCGGTGCTGTCCGAGGCCGGCAAGCTGCTGCACGCCATCGACCTGCCCGATCGAGGCCACGACGTCACCTTCGATCCGGTGTCGAAGCGCTCGGTGGTTTTTGCCCGGCAGCCCGGCACCTTCGCCGTGGTCTTCGACCATCAAGGCCGCGACAGGCCACTGACCATTGCCAGCATCACCGGCCGGCATTTCTTCGGCCATGGCGTTTTCTCGACCGACGGGGCGCTGCTTTACGCCACCGAAAATGATTTCGACAACGCCGCCGGCGTCGTCGGCGTCTATGACGCGCGCGCGAAATTCAGCCGCGTCGGCGAGTTTCCGACCTATGGCATGGGGCCGCACGAGCTCTTGCTGCTGGGCGACGGCAGGACGATCGCCGTCGCCAATGGCGGTATCGAGACGCATCCGGACTACGGCCGCGCCGAGCTCAACATCGCGACGATGAAGCCGTCCTATGTGCTGGTCGACCGCATCACCGGCGATCTCATCGAAAAGCACGAATTGCCGGCAGCACTGCACCAGCTGTCGATCCGCCACATGGATGCATGTCCGTCCGGCACGGTCTGGTTCGGCTGCCAGTATCGGGGGCCGGGCACCGATCGTCCGCTGCTGGTCGGGCGGGCCGCGCGCGGCAAGGAATTGCAACTGCTCGACATGCCGCAGGATGTGCTCTCCGGTTTCCGCAACTATGTCGGTTCGGTCGCCGCCAATCCTGCCGCCGGCACGGTCGCCGTCTCCTCGCCGGAAGGCAATTCGCTTGCCGTCATCGACGCTGGGAATGGTCGTATCGTCGCCACCAGGGCGCTGGTCGAGGTCTGCGGCCTGGCACCGGATGGTTCGGGCTTCATGGCGACGACGGGTGCCGGCGAGATCGTCGAGGGCAATGGCACGACGCGCTCCGAGCCTGATTATGTCTGGGACAATCACATGCTGCGCATCGAGCAGGCTGCATAGGCAGCGGCCCGGAGGCCGACGGATCTGGACCCTGGCCGAAGCGAAGCCGCTTAACAATTGTGCACCATCCCCCTTGCGGCGGCGGGCCATGGCGGGCACAGGGAATTGTTTTCAACCCTGGGCGCTAACCAGACACCATGAAGCTGCTTGCCATCGACTGTGCCGCCAGTCTCTGCGCCGCCTGCGTCTATGACGCGGCGGCCGGTAGCGAGCTTGGCCGCCAGGTGCTCGATCTCGGCAAGGGCCATGCCGAGCACCTGATGTCGGTTGTCGATGCGGCGCTGAAGGCCACCGGGACCGGATATCCCGGCCTTGGCGCCATTGCCGTCTCGATCGGCCCGGGATCCTTCACCGGCCTGCGCGTCGGCGTGTCGGCCGCGCGAGGCCTGGCGCTGGCGCTGAAAATCCCGGCAATCGGCGTAACGACGCTGGAAGCACTGGCGGCGGAGGCGGCGACGATGTTTCCGGACCGGCCGGTGCTGGCCGCGCTCGATGCCGGACGCGACGAGATCCATGCTGCTCTGTATGATAAAGCGTCAGTTTTGACTTACGGTCCGGCAGTGACGACACTTTCTCAGGCCGCCACCATGGCGGTGGACATGTCTGCGGTGCTCGCCGGCACGGCTGCCCGGCAAATTGCGGCATCGGTCGGCCTCGCCTTCGACATCGGCTCGACCGCGGCCACTGCCGACATCGCCGTCTATGCGAGGCTGGCCGCCATCAAGGGGCCAGGTGAGAAGCCAAAACCGCTCTACCTTCGTGGTGCCGACGCCAAGCCGCAGGCTGGCTTTATTTTACCGAGGCAGCAACCCTGATGCGCATTCCTTTCTTTCACCCGCGCCGCAGGGACTATGCGCTCGAACCGCTGACGCTTGCCGATAGCCCCGCTGCCTCGGCGCTGCACCAGGAGGATTTTGTCCGACCCTGGACCGACGGCGAGTTTGCCTCGCTGCTCGAGCAGGACACGGTGTTCGGCTATGCCGCGCGCGAGACCGGACAGGGCTCCAAGCCGCCGGTAGGCTTCGTGCTGGCGCGGCTGGCTGCCGGCGAAGGCGAGATCCTGACCGTCGCCGTCGCCCGCTCGCATCGCCGCCAGGGCCTTGGCTGGCAGTTGATGGATGCGGTCCTGCGCGAATTGCACGCGCAGCGCGCCGAGGCGCTTTTCCTCGAGGTCGACGAGACCAACGTGGCGGCCATCGCGCTCTACCGGCGGCTCGGCTTTCGCGAAGTCGGCAGGCGCGCCAACTATTACAGATCGACGGAGCACGGCCCGACCGGCGCGCTTGTCATGCGCCGCGATCTTCGCTAGCCAGACGCCGCATGACCCCGAAAATCGGATCCAATTTTCGCAAAGGATCATGCGCCAAAATTAAAGTGTTGCGGCGTTCTTTGCGCGTCCAAAAGGACGCGCGGCGCTGTAACGGCAGGGCCGGCGAATGATCAAGAAGTTCAGGATTTTCGTGGCGCTGGCCCTCGTCGTCGCCGTCTCGCTGGTCTTCGTGCCGTTGCAGATCCTGTCGATGAAGACCGGGCTCTGGCCGGAGACGTTCATCCTGAAAATCTGGCACAGGGTGATCGCCAGGGCGCTGGGACTGCGCATCCACGTCAAGGGAACGCTCTCCAGCCAGCGCCCGCTGCTGGTTGCGTCCAACCACATCTCCTGGACCGACATCATGGTGCTGGGGTCCATGGTCGATGTGAAATTCATCGCCCGCGCCGATATGGAAGGCTGGCCACTGATCGGCATGCTGTCCAAACTGCAGCGTACCGTCTTCATCGAGCGCGAGCGCAAGCGCACGTCGGGCGAACAGGCGAGCGAGATCGCCGGTCGCATGGCCAAGGGCGATGCCATGGTGCTGTTTGCCGAAGGCTCGACAGGTGACGGCAATCTGGTGCTGCCGTTCAAGAGTACGCTGTTCGGCGCCGCCTCGATGGCGATCGCGGAAGGCGCGACGGAACAGGTTTTCATTCAGCCGGTGGCAATCGTCTACACGCGGTTGCACGGCGTGCCGCTCGGCCGCCGCCACCGGCCGATCGCCGCCTGGATCGGCGACGAGGATTTGATGCCGCACCTCAAGGTGCTGCTGGCCGAAGGTGCTCTGGACGTCGAGGTCCATTTCGGTGAACCGATCGCCTTTGCCAAGGGCTCGAACCGCAAGGAGACGGCAAGGCTGATGGAAGCCAGGGTGCGCGAGATGGTGCAGGCGGCCCTCGCCGATCCGCGCCCGAGTCGGTAGGCTGAAAGCGCTAGGCCAGAATCGTCTGTTTTTTGTCACGGAAAGGCGTTAGAAGCCGCCCAATGGACTTGAACACGATAGAGCGCGACGACATCGGCCCTGCGGCTGACAGCGCACCTGCACCCGCTGGCACGGCGAAAAAAGTCTTCGTCAAGACCTATGGCTGCCAGATGAACGTCTACGATTCGCAGCGCATGACCGATGCGCTGGCCGCCGACGGCTATGTCGCGACCGATGCCATCACCGAGGCCGATCTGGTCCTGCTCAACACCTGCCATATCAGGGAGAAGGCGGCGGAAAAGGTCTATTCCGAGCTTGGCCGCATCCGCGACATGAAGGCCGAGCGCGCCGCGGCCGGGCGCGAACTGCTGATCGGCGTCGCCGGCTGCGTGGCCCAGGCCGAAGGTGCCGAGATCATCCGTCGCTCGCCCGCCGTCGATCTGGTCATTGGCCCGCAGACCTACCACCGGCTGCCCGACGTGCTGGCAAGGGTGCGCGGCGGCGAGAAGATCGTCGAGACCGACTACGCCGTCGAGGACAAGTTCGAGCATTTGCCGCAGCCGAAGCGCGCCGAAGTGATCAAGCGCGGCGTCACCGCCTTCCTCACCGTGCAGGAGGGCTGCGACAAGTTCTGCACCTTCTGCGTCGTACCCTATACGCGCGGCTCCGAAGTTTCGCGGCCGGTGGTGCAGATCGTCGCCGAGGCTGAGCGCCTCGCCGAGGCCGGGGTGCGCGAAGTGACGCTGCTCGGCCAGAACGTCAATGCCTGGCACGGCCTGGGCGAGGATGGCAGCGAATGGGGCCTTGGCCGCCTGCTGTTCCGGCTGGCCGAAATCCCCGGGCTGGCGCGGCTGCGCTACACCACCAGCCATCCGCGCGATATGGACAACGAGCTGATATCGGCCCATCGCGACCTGCCGGCGCTGATGCCTTATCTGCACCTGCCGGTGCAGTCGGGCTCCGACCGTATCCTCAAGACGATGAACCGCAGGCATACCGCAAGCGACTATCTGGCGCTGATCGAGCGTATCCGCGCTGCGCGCAACGACATTGCGCTGTCCGGCGACTTCATCGTCGGCTTCCCAGGCGAGACGGAGGCGGATTTCGAGGCGACGATGGAACTCGTGCGCCAGATCAACTATGCCTCGGCCTTTTCGTTCAAATATTCGCCGCGTCCCGGCACGCCGGGCGCCGAAATGGCCGATCACGTGCCGGAAGCCGTCAAGGACGAACGTCTGCAGCGCCTGCAGGCCCTGCTCCTGAAGCAGCAGCAGGATTTCGGCACGAGCCTGGTCGGCAGGACCATCGACACCCTGATCGAGAAGCCCGGCCGTCAGGCCGGCCAGAAGGTCGGCCGATCGCCATGGCTGCAGCCGGTTATTGTTGATGAAAAGGCCGGCGAAATCGGTGACATTATCCAGGTGCGAATCACAAGGACGGGCTACAATAGCCTGTTCGCCGAATTGGCCTGACGGCCTCGGCAGATGAGGAGAGACGGTTGAGCGCTGCTGAACTGAAGAATCTGCCCCCGAGCCAGGCATCCGGGGCCTCTGACATGGCGCATATCGTTCTGACCTTCGACAACAACAAGCTTGCCAGCGCCCTATATGGCCAGTTCGACGAGAACCTGGCCAGACTCGAGCAGAAACTCGGCGTCGATATCCGCTCGCGCGGCAACCAGCTGACCATCAAGGGCTCGGCCTCCGCCGCCGAGCAGGCGCGCCGCGCCTTGGACAATCTCTACGGCATTCTCCAGAAAGGCGTCGACATCGGCCAGTCCGACGTCGATGGCGCCGTGCGCATGGCGATCGCCGCCGACGACCAGCTGACGCTGCCGACGCTGGAGCGCAAGGGCAAGATGTCCGCCGCCCAGATATCGACGCGCAAGAAGACCATCTATGCCCGCTCGCTCAACCAGGACGCCTATATGCGGGCGCTGGAGCGGTCCGAGCTTGTCTTCGGCATCGGCCCGGCCGGCACCGGCAAGACCTATCTGGCGGTGGCGCATGCGGCGATGCTGCTCGAACGCGGCATGGTCGAACGCATCATCCTGTCGCGGCCCGCCGTCGAGGCCGGCGAGCGGCTGGGTTTCCTGCCCGGCGACATGAAGGAAAAGGTCGATCCGTATCTGCGGCCGCTCTATGACGCTCTCTACGACATGATGCCGGCCGACAAGGTCGAGCGCGCGATTGCCGCCGAAGTGATCGAGATCGCGCCACTGGCCTTCATGCGCGGCCGCACGCTGGCACATGCCGCCGTCATCCTCGACGAGGCGCAGAACACCACGCCGATGCAGATGAAGATGTTCCTCACCCGTCTCGGTGAGAACTCGCGCATGATCGTCACCGGCGATCCGACGCAGATCGACCTTCCCTCGAACACCAAATCGGGCCTGGTCGAAGCACTGCGCATCCTCGATGGCGTCGCGGGCGCGGTGACCGTTCGCTTCGGCGACGGCGACGTGGTTCGCCATCCGCTGGTGGCGGAAATCGTCAGGGCCTATGACCGCGACGCCAAGCTGGCGCGCGGCCTGGGCACCGAAAGCTGATGTGACGATGCGGGCTCATGCCTGAAGACATAAAACCTGGCGGCGGGGATCTTTCGGTTCCCATCGACATCGATATTTCGATCGAGTCGGGCGACTGGCCTGATGAGGCGGCGCTGGCGCGTCTGGTCGATCGCGCCGTGTCGGCCGCCTTTGCCGAAACCGGCGCCGCCGGCCGTTCCGAGCTCAGCATCGTCTTTTCCGACGACGCCCATATCCGCACCCTCAACGCCGGCTGGCGCGGCAAGGACAAGCCGACCAACGTCTTGTCTTTCCCGGCTTTTCCGTTTCCGAAAGGCGGTCCGCTGCCGCCGATGCTGGGCGACATCGTGCTGGCCGCCAAGACGGTCGCCAAGGAAGCGGGCCTGGAAGACAAGCCGCTGGAGAACCATATCACCCATCTCGTCATCCACGGCCTGCTTCACCTTCTGGGCTACGATCACGAGACCGACGCCGAGGCCGAGGAGATGGAAGCGATCGAGCGCTCAGCGCTTGCGAGGCTTGCCATTCCCGATCCCTACGCGTAACTAAAAAGATCAATTGACCGGACGACGATGAACGACAAACCAGAGACTGCCGCCCGCCCCGACGCCGGCAGTGCGACCAAGCCTTCCGAAACGACGGAAGAGGGCTCGAGTCCGAGTACAACGACCGGCAGCATCGCCAGCGAGCCATCGCCTGCCGGTCCTTCCCTGTTCGATCGCGTGCTTGGCCTGTTCAGGCAGCGCAACGGCACCAGCCTGCGTGAGGAAATTGCCGGCGCGCTTGCCGAAACGACCAGCGATGCCGGCGCCTTTTCGCCCGGCGAACGGGCAATGCTCAACAACATCCTGCGTCTGCGCGAGGTGCGCGTCGAGGACGTCATGGTGCCGCGCGCCGACATCGAGGCTGTCGAGATCACGACGACGCTGGGCGATCTTCTCGGCCTGTTCGAACAGTCCGGACATTCGCGCATGCCTGTCTATTCCGAGACGCTCGACGATCCGCGGGGCATGGTCCATATCCGCGACGTGCTTGCCCACATCACCAAGGTCGCCCGCGTCAAGAAGGGCCGAACCAGTCGGAAGGCGCCGGCCACGACGCTGCTTGATCTCGCCCAGGTCGATCTCGCGCGAACCATCGGTGATCTCAACCTGATCCGACCGGTGCTGTTCGTGCCGCCGTCAATGCTTGCCTCCGATCTGATGGGTCGGATGCAGACGACACGCACCCAGATGGCGCTGGTCATCGACGAATATGGCGGCACCGACGGCCTCGCCTCGCTGGAAGACATCGTCGAGATGGTGGTCGGCGACATCGAGGACGAGCACGACGACGACGAGCCGATGATCACCCAGACCGGCGAAGGCGTCTTCATCGTCGACGGCAAGGCCGAGATCGACGAGGTCGCCAAGATGATCGGCGAGGATTTCGCCGCCGGCGAGCATGGCGAATATGTCGACACCATAGGCGGTATGATCTTCAACACCCTTGGCCGCGTGCCGGCCCGTGGCGAAGTTGTGCAGGCCATACCTGGCTTCGAGTTCCACGTGCTCGACGCCGATCCGCGCCGGGTCAAGCGCGTGCGCATCGTGCAGAGCCAGAAGGGCGAGCGTCGCCGCCGCGCCGCCCGCGCCGAACAGGCCTAAGCGCCGATCGATGTCGGTCGGCGACCCGTTCAGGCACTCGACCATAGGTTCCGGCGTATTCTACAAGGACGCGCGGGCCGCGTTGAAATGGCTCGAAAAGGCCTTCGGATTCGAGCCGAGCATGGTCGTCAGCGACACCGACGGCAGGCTGGTCCATTCCGAGATGCGCTTCGGCGACGGCTACATGATTGTCGATTCCGAATGGGCCGATCATGTCGCCAGCCCGGCTTCTGTCGGCGGCCGGAACACGCAATCAATCTATATCCGCCTCGATGCCGGCCTGGACGTGCATTGCGAGCAGGCGAGGGCAGCAGGTGCCGACATCACCCAGGAGCCTGCCGACCAGTTTTATGGCGAACGGCTTTACCGGGCGCGCGACCCCGAAGGCCATGTCTGGACATTCACCCAGACCATACGCGTCGTGCCACGCGAAGAGGCTGAGCGGCTCGGCGATCTGAAGATCGAGGGCTGGCACCGATAGCGCGGTGATTGGCCGGTCGGGGTTTCTCGGCGCAAGCCCCGTTCCGATAAATCTGATAAATCTGCTGTCGTGATTCGCGCGACTGGAAGTGTGTATGCAGCGCCTGGCCGGCCGGATAATACTGCTTTGGGGTTGGCGCCGCGCGCTGGTGGCGTTTCTCGCTGGAGCGTTGGCGGTTCTCGCCCAAGCGCCCTATGATTTCTTCGCCGTCTGCTTCGTCTCCTTCCCGCTCCTGGTCTGGCTGCTCGACGGCGCGACCGGCGAGGCCTCCGACGGGTGGCTGAGGCGGCTCAGGCCCGCCTTCGCCATCGGCTGGTGGTTCGGCTTCGGCTATTTTCTTGCCGGCCTGTGGTGGATCGGCGAGGCGCTGCTGGTCGAGGCCGACAGTTTCGCCTGGGCTCTGCCCTTCGCGGTGGTCGGAATCCCCTTTGCAATGGCCTTCTTCTACGGCTTCGCCACGGTCGTCGCGCGACTCCTGTGGAGCAACGATATCGGCCGCATTGCGGCACTCGCCTTCGGTTTCGGCCTGGCGGAATGGCTGCGCGATTTCCTGTTCACCGGCTTTCCCTGGAATGCCGTCGGCTACGCGGCAATGCCGGTGCCGCTCTTGATGCAGAGCGTGTCGGTAACCGGCATGATCGGCATGAACGCGCTGGCGGTCTTCGTCTTTTCGCTGCCCGCGCTCGTTGCGGGGCGCCGGCACCTTCGCCTGGGCTTTGGGCTGCTTATCCTGCTTGTCGCCGCCCATGTCGGCTTCGGCTATGTCAGGCTTGCCATGCCGGTCGAACCGGCAACCCGCTCGATCGATGTCCGCATCGTTCAGCCGGACGTCGATCTCAGCGAAAAGTGGGACGCTTCGGTGCGCGACCGCATCTTCGCCACACTGCTCGGCCTGTCGGCGAAGGAACCGGAACCCGGCCATGCCAAGCCGCAACTGATTCTGTGGCCGGAGACATCGGTGCCTTTCCTGTTCACCGAACGCCCGGACGCGCTGACCGCGCTGGGCGATATGCTGGGCGAAGGCCAGATGCTGGTCGCCGGCGTCGTTCGCGAGGAGGGCGGCTCGGCGGCCGGCGCCGACAGCCGCTACTACAATTCCGTGGTGGCGATCAACGACAAGGGCGAGATCACGGACGCCGTCGACAAGGTCCACCTGGTGCCGTTCGGCGAGTATTTGCCTTTCGCAGGCCTGCTCGGCCGCTTCGGCATCGAACAGCTCGTCGCCGGGCCGATGAATTTCGCGGCCGGCAACGAACGGCATCCGATCACGCTGCAGGACGGTGTGCGGGCGCTCCCGTTCATTTGCTACGAAGTTATCTTTCCCGATCTGGTTGCAGTTGACGCTACGTCATCCGAGCTTATTGTGAATGTCACGAACGACGCTTGGTTCGGGGATACACCGGGTCCGTACCAGCACTTCAGGCAGGCTCAGATCCGGGCCGTGGAGAATGGTTTGCCTTTGTTGCGCGCGGCTAACAATGGCATTTCCGCCGTTGTCGACCCGCGCGGACGCATCGTCGACGCGCTCGCCGTCGACGCGCGTGGAGCCATTGATGTGCGGGTGCCGATATCTGGGCGCGCTCTCATTTCCGCCGCCCAGCGGCGAATTAACGGATTGCTGATCATATTCCTGTTCGCCCTGGGAGGGTTCACATCGAATGTAAGGCAACGGCTACGGGTGAATTGACAGCCGACACATTAGAAACTCATACTGTAAGTGCCTAAAATTTTCTCGAAGTCGGTTGGTGGTTCTGTTGGGGCAGTTGGCTCCGGCTTCGTTTGGGCAAGAAAAAATAGAAAAAGCCGGAAAAATTCGGCGAGGAGAAAATGACAGAAGAAAACAAGAAAAAGCCGAACCCGATCGACATCCATGTCGGAAGTCGCATCAGGCTCCGGCGCAATATGCTTGGAATGAGCCAGGAGAAGCTGGGTGAGAATCTCGGCATCACGTTTCAACAGATCCAAAAGTATGAGAAGGGCACGAACAGAGTGGGCGCCAGCCGTTTGCAGGCGATAGCCTCCATCCTTAGCGTGCCGGTTGCCTTCTTTTTCGAGGATGCCCCGGGTCAGGAGGCCGTGGGCAATCGTGGATTTGCCGAAGATGCGTCGATGGCTTTCGCCGTCGAGTTCTGCGGCAGTCCGGAGGGGCTTCAACTCAACCGCGCCTTCGTCAAGATTGGCGACGTGAAGGTGCGCCGCAGGATCATAGATCTGGTGAAATCCCTTTCCACCGATGACGCCGACTGATCCAGGGGCTTGTGCCACCGGCGGCGCCCTGCCGTCGCTGGCACAAGCCAACTGTGCCGACATTTCATGCCAGAACCGCGGCAGCGCTTGACGAGCGGCGCCCGGCACCGCTAACACGTGGCGCGCCAAAATCGGCAGCCTGCCGATTTTTTTCAAGAGGGGACACCCGTGACGCGGCAGAATTACTTCTTCACCTCGGAATCCGTTGCCGAGGGCCATCCCGACAAAGTTTGCGACCGTATCTCCGACGAAATCGTCGATCTGGTCTATCGCGAGGCCAAGAAGACCGGCATGGACCCCTGGAAGGTCCGTGTCGCATGCGAGACTCTGGCTACAACGAATCGCGTCATCATCGCCGGTGAGGTCAGGGTTCCCGAGACGCTGCTGAAAAAGGACAAGGCCGGCAACATCCTGATGGATGCCGCCGGTCATCCGGTCGTCAATCCGGCCAAGTTCAAATCGGTAGCCCGCAAGGCAATCCGCGAGATCGGCTACGAGCAGGCCGGCTTCCACTGGAAGACGGCGAAGATCGAGGTCCTGCTGCACGGCCAGTCGCCCGACATCGGCCAGGGCGTCGACAACGCCGCCGACCGGCAGGGCGAGGAAGGTGCCGGCGACCAGGGCATCATGTTCGGCTATGCATGCCGCGAGACGCCGGACCTGATGCCGGCGCCGATCTACTACAGCCACAAGATTCTCGAACTGCTGGCCGCCGCGCGCCATGAAGGCAGCGGCGATGCGGGCAAGCTCGGGCCGGACGCCAAGAGCCAGGTAACCGTCCGCTACGTCGACGGCAAGGCCGCCGAAGCGACGCAGATCGTGCTGTCGACCCAGCACCTCGATTCGAGCTGGGATTCGAAGAAGGTCCGCAAAGTCGTCGAACCCTATATCCGCGAGGCGCTGGGCGATCTAAGGATCGCCGACGACTGCAACTGGTACATCAATCCGACCGGCAAGTTCGTCATCGGCGGGCCGGACGGCGACGCCGGACTGACCGGCCGCAAGATCATTGTCGACACCTATGGCGGTGCCGCACCGCATGGCGGCGGCGCCTTCTCCGGCAAGGACACGACCAAGGTCGACCGCTCCGCCGCCTATGCGGCGCGCTACCTTGCCAAGAACGTTGTGGCGGCCAAGCTTGCCGACCGTTGCACCATCCAGCTGTCCTACGCTATTGGCGTCGCCCAGCCGCTGTCGGTCTATGTCGACCTGCATGGCACCGGCAAGGTCGAAGAGGCCAGGCTCGAAGACGCACTGCGCACCGTGATGGACCTGTCACCGTCCGGCATCCGCCGTCACCTCGACCTCAACAAGCCGATCTATGCCAAGACCTCGTCCTATGGCCATTTCGGCCGTAAGGCAGGCCGCGACGGTTCCTTCTCCTGGGAGAAGACCGATCTCGCCAAGGCGCTCAAGGACGCGGTCGCCGCCTGACGGCGGCGCGGAACCCGTCCATGGATCCGAAAGGCAGGCCGAGCCGCGCGACCGAAGGGTTCTTCGGCCGCCGGCGTGGCAAGACCATTCGCCCGCAGCAGGCGGCGGCGCTGGAAAGCGGTCTTGGGATCTACGGTCTCGACCTGTCCGTCGAATCGCCTGCCGAACTGCGCAAGCTGTTCAAGGCGGATGTCTCGGCGGTGCGGCTGGAAATCGGCTTCGGCGGCGGAGAGCATTTGCTGCATCGCGCCACGGAGGCCCCGGGGACCGGCTTCATTGGCGTCGAGCCGTTCGTCAACGGCATGGCCAAGCTGATGAAGGCGGTGAATGAAAAGCCGCTCGCCAATCTGCGCGTCCACGACGATGACGCCACGCGCCTGCTCGATTGGCTGCCGCAAGCCTCGCTCGACGGCATCGATCTTCTCTATCCCGACCCCTGGCCGAAGAAAAAGCACTGGAAGCGGCGTTTCGTCGGTCCGTCGAATCTCGATCGTTTTGCCAAGGTACTGAAATCAGGCGGAAAATTCCGCTTTGCTTCCGACATCGACAGCTATGTGAACTGGACGCTGCTCAATTGCCGGGCGCATGGTGCGTTCGCCTGGCGGGCGCAGGCCGCGGCCGACTGGCATCGGCCATATGAGGGCTGGCCGGGAACGCGCTACGAGGCGAAGGCCATCCGCGAGGGCCGGCGCCCGGCCTATCTTACCTTTATCAGGAAATAGCTGCGCAAAGGCGGGCTTGCGTCGAGGTTCAACGCCCCCGCGCCAGACGCCCGGCGTTATTTTAGAAGCGGCCGATCCTGTCGAAAGCGGCCGGATCGATACCCAGATTGCGCAAATCCCGGTCACGGGGCTTGCGGCCTGCCTGCACAGCAGACGAGGCCGCAGCCGCGCTGCCGAATGCGGTAAAGAAGCCACCTATGGCGGAAAACATCGGGCGATTACTCATGGTCATATCCTTTCGCGCGCCACCGCGCGCCGGTCATACTTGTGCAATGCAACACAGATAGGCACGCGATGCCGGCAAACACAGGTGGATTACCGCATAGGCACCATGCGCCTGGTGCAACGCTGGCGCCGCTGCCGTGGCTTTGGCCTGCCCGGCACGGCAGACTTGAAACGCCGGCCGGTATCGTCTATATCAGCGTCAAATTCTTGGTCGGTATGACGAAGAGTGGGTCCACCCGGTCCCGCTCTTTTTTATTACCTGCCGGTCAGCCACCAATCGAACGACAGGGATCGAATGACTGCAACGGCAAGCGAAGGCGACGACCGCATCATCCGCGAAAGCGGTATCGATGCGCGCATCGCGCTGATCGTGCAGCCGGTGCTGCGCGGGATCGGCTTTCGCCTGGTGCGGGTGCATCTGTCGGGCCAGAACGGTCTCACGCTGCAGATCATGGCCGAGCGCGAGGACGGCACCATGACCGTCGAGGATTGCGAAGAGGTCAGCCGGGCCGTGTCGCCGGCGCTCGATGTCGATGATCCGATCGAAAAGGCGTATCATCTCGAAGTGTCGTCGCCGGGCATCGACCGGCCGTTGGTGCGCAAGTCGGATTTCGCGACATGGACCGGCCATCTGATCAAGATGGAGACCTCGATCCTCGTCGCCGAACGCAAGCGCTTCAAGGGCAAGATTGCCGAAAGCGACGCCGATGGCGTGCTGATCGCGCGCGACAAGGCGGCCTATGGCGAGGAGCCGACGGTGCGCGTGCCCTATGATGCGATCGCCGATGCCCGGCTGGTGCTGACCGACGATCTCATCCGCGATGCCCTGTCGAAGGACAACAGGGCGCGTAAGGAAGCAAAAAAGCGCCGTGGCGAACCGGAAGATGCGCCAGAGGGTGCTGAACCGGACGCTGAAGACGGAACCGAACAGGACAATTGATTGAGCTGCCGAACGAGAGGTTCGGCAACAAGCTCGGGAGAAAGACAATGGTTGTAAGCGCCAACAGACTTGAACTGCTGCAGATCGCCGACGCGGTCGCGCGCGAAAAGTCGATCGACAAGTCGATCGTCATCGCCGCCATGGCCGATGCGATCCAGAAGGCGGCGCGCTCGCGCTATGGCCAGGAGACCAACATCCGCGCCGACATCAACGCCAACACCGGCGAGATGAAGCTGCAGCGGCTGATGGAAGTGGTCGAGAAGGTCGACGATTACGCCACACAGATCGCCATCTCCTCGGCACGCGAGCGCAATCCCGACGCCCAGCTCGGCGATTTCATCGCCGAACAGCTGCCGCCGATGGATTTCGGCCGCATCGCTGCCCAGTCGGCCAAGCAGGTCATCGTGCAGAAGGTGCGCGAAGCCGAGCGCGACCGCCAATATGACGAATACAAGGACCGCATCGGCGAGATCGTCAACGGCACCGTCAAGCGCGTCGAATACGGCAACGTCATCGTCGATCTCGGCCGTGGCGAGGCGATCATCCGCCGCGACGAGCTGATCCCGCGCGAGAACTACAAATATGGCGACCGCGTTCGCGCCTATGTCTACGACGTGCGCCGCGAGCAGCGCGGCCCGCAGATATTCCTGTCGCGCACCCATCCGCAGTTCATGGCCAAGCTCTTCACCATGGAAGTGCCGGAAATCTACGACGGCATCATCGAGATCAAGTCGGTCGCCCGCGATCCGGGCTCGCGCGCCAAGATCGCCGTCATCTCGCGCGACTCGTCCATCGATCCGGTTGGCGCCTGCGTCGGTATGCGCGGCAGCCGCGTCCAGGCGGTGGTCGGCGAGTTGCAGGGCGAGAAGATCGACATCATTCCGTGGTCGCCCTCGGCCGCCTCGTTCATCGTCAACGCGCTGCAGCCGGCCGAAGTAGCCAAGGTCGTGCTCGACGAGGATGCCGAGCGCATCGAGGTCGTGGTTCCGGACGACCAGCTGTCGCTGGCCATCGGCCGCCGCGGCCAGAACGTCCGTCTTGCTTCGCAGCTCACCGGCTGGGACATCGACATCCTGACCGAGCAGGAAGAGAGCGAGCGCCGCCAGAAGGAATTCGTCGAGCGTTCGGCGCTGTTCATGGAAGCTCTCGACGTCGACGAGATGGTCGGCCAGGTGCTTGCTTCCGAAGGTTTTACCAGCGTCGAGGAAGTGGCTTACGTCGATTCCGGCGAGATCGCCTCCATCGACGGCTTCGACGAGGACACCGCCTCGGAAATCCAGACCCGCGCCCGCGAGTATCTGGAGAAGATCGAGGCCGAGCACGACGACAAGCGCAAGGCGCTCGGCGTTGCCGACGAACTGCGCGAAATCCCCGGCATCACCACCGCCATGATGGTGACGCTCGGCGAGGACGGCGTGAAGACGATCGAGGACTTTGCCGGCTATGCCGCCGACGACCTGACCGGCTGGAAGGAACGCAAGGACGGCGAGACCAAGGTCTATCCCGGCGTGCTCGCTGCCAACCACGGCGTTTCGCGCGCCGATGCCGAGCAGATGGTTCTGGCCGCCCGCCTCAAGGCTGGCTGGATCACCGAGGACGAGATTGCCGCGCAGGAAGCGCCGGCTGACGAAACCGTCGGTGCGTGAGGTGAAACCGCATCGCACAGAACCCGCCCTTGAACGAGATGAACGATCGCACCTGCATCGTCACCCGCAGGCAGGCCGAACCGGATGAACTGATCCGGTTCGTCGTCGGCCCGGATTCGGCCGTCGTTCCGGACATCAAGAGAAATCTGCCCGGCCGCGGTTGCTGGGTCAGCGCCGAGCGCCTACATGTCGACAAGGCAGCGGCGAAGAACCTGTTTGCCCGCGCCTTCAAGGCGCAGGTGACCGTTCCCGCCGATCTCGGCGGCATGGTCGACGGGCTGCTTTCCAGATCCGCACTAGGCATGCTCGGCCTTGCCCGCAAGGCAGGCGCAATCGCGCTCGGAGCCACCAAGGTGGAGAGCGCCGTGCGCTCAGGGCTGGCACTTTTCGTGCTCCACGCGACTGAAGCGTCCGACGATGGCGTGCGCAAGATCAGCCAGGCGCGGCGGGCAACCGTGCATCTCGGTGGCCCCGCCATCCTTGCCTACAAACTTTTCCCCGAGGCCGAGTTGAGCTTGGCATTGGGGGGTACAAATGTGATACATGCTGCCGTTCTCGCGCAAGACGCGGGCAGGGCGGTCCAGAGGCGCATGGTTGCGCTCGACCGGTATCGGGGCGGTTCCCCGGACGATCTGGCAATGCTTGCGGCCGTTGCTGACGAAGATGATGCCGCAGAGGATATGGAATGAGCGATACGAAATCGGGCGACGACAAGACGTTGAGCGTTACGCCGAAGAAGACCTTGACGCTGAAGCGGCCCGGCATGGAGCAGAGCACCGTGCGCCAGAACTTCTCGCACGGACGCACCAAGGCGGTCGTCGTCGAGACCAAGAAGCGCAAGTTCTCGCTGCCCGGCGACAAGCCGGAGCCGGCCGCCGCTCCCGTGTCCGTCTTCACGCCGAAGCCCACTGTTGCGGCCGCGCCCGTCGTGCAGGAAGCGCCCAAGGCGCCACCGCCTCCGCCGCCGGTCGAGCGCAGCGGCATGGTGCTGAACGAATTGTCGCGTGGCGAGATGGAAGCCCGCCGCAGGGCTCTCGAAGGCTCCAAGGTCCGTGAGGTCGAAGACCGCCAGCGCGCCCAGGAAGAGGCCAAGCGCCGCGCCGAGGATGAAGAGCGCCGCAAGCGCGAACGCGAGGAATCAGCGCGCCGCCAGGCCGAGGAAGAAGCGCGGCTGCAGACCGAGGCCGAATCCCGGCGCCGCGCCGAGGAAGAGGCACGCCGTCGCGCGCCGCTAGCCGCCGAACTGGCGACAGTCGACGACGATGAGGACGTCAAGCCGAAGCGCACTGGCGCCGGCGCCCCCGTGCGCCGTCCGGTCACGCCCGAAGTGGCGCGTCCGGCCAAGCCCACCAAGGGCGAGGAAGACCGCCGCCGCGGCAAGCTGACCCTCAACACGGCGCTTTCCGACGAGGATGCGCGCGCCCGCTCGCTGTCGTCGATGCGTCGCCGTCAGGAAAAATTCAAGCGCGCGATGCACAATGAGCCGCGCGAGAAGGTTATGCGCGAAGTGATCTTGCCCGAAACCATCACCATCCAGGAACTGGCGCAGCGCATGTCCGAGCGCGCGGTCGATGTGGTCAAGTTCTTCATGAAGCAGGGCCAGATCATGAAGCCGGGCGACGTCATCGACGCCGACACAGCTGAACTGGTCGCCACCGAATTCGGCCATACCGTCCGCCGCGTCGCCGAGTCTGACATCGAGGAAGGCCTGTTCAATATCGCCGACAATGCCGAGGACCTGGTGTCACGTCCGCCGGTGGTGACGATCATGGGCCATGTCGACCACGGCAAGACCTCGCTGCTCGACGCCATCCGCAGCGCCAACGTCGTCTCTGGCGAAGCCGGCGGCATCACCCAGCACATAGGCGCCTACCAAGTCGAGAAGAACGGTCAGAAGATCACCTTCATCGACACGCCCGGCCACGCCGCCTTCACGGCGATGCGCGCCCGCGGCGCCCAGGCGACCGACATCGCCGTGCTGGTGGTGGCGGCCGACGACAGCGTCATGCCGCAGACGATAGAATCGATCAGCCATGCCAAGGCGGCCGGTGTCCCGATCATCGTGGCGATCAACAAGATCGACAAGCATGATGCCGACCCGCAAAAGGTGCGTTCGGAACTGCTGCGCCACGAGGTCTTCGTCGAATCCATGGGTGGCGAGGTACTGGACGTCGAAGTGTCGGCCACCAAGGGCACCAATCTCGACAAGCTGCTCGAAGCGATCCTGCTGCAGGCCGAAATCCTCGACCTGAAGGCCAATCCGGACCGCACGGCCGAAGGCGTCGTCATCGAAGCCCAGCTCGACAAGGGCCGCGGTCCCGTCGCCACCGTGCTGGTGCAGACCGGCACGCTGATGCCGGGTGACATCCTGGTTGCCGGCAACGAATGGGGCCGGGTGCGCGCGCTGGTCAACGACCGTGGCGAGCATGTCAAGGAAGCGCCGCCGGCGATGCCGGTCGAGGTGCTTGGCCTCCAAGGCACGCCGCAGGCCGGCGACCGCTTCGCCGTGGTCAACAACGAGGCCCGCGCCCGCGAGATCACCGAGTATCGCCAGCGCCTGGCGCGCGAGAAGGCGGTGGCCAAGCATGCCGGCCAGCGCGGCTCGCTCGAACAGATGATGTCGCAGTTGCAGACGAGCGGGCTGAAGGAGTTCCCGCTGGTCATCAAGGGCGACGTGCAGGGTTCGATCGAAGCGATCAACGCCGCATTGGACAAGCTCGGCACCGACGAGGTGCGCGCACGCATCGTCCATGCCGGCGCCGGCGCCATCACCGAAAGCGACGTGTCGCTGGCGGAAACCTCGGGTGCCGCGATCATCGGCTTCAACGTCCGCGCCAATGTGCAAGCGCGCGCCGCGGCCGCTGCGGCAGGCATCGAGATCCGCTACTACTCGATCATCTACAATCTCGTGGATGACGTGAAGGCGGCGCTTTCCGGCCTGCTGTCACCCGAGCGTCGCGAGACCTTCATCGGCAATGCCGAGATCCTCGAGATCTTCGACATCACCAAGGTCGGCAAGATCGCCGGCTGCCGTGTCACCGAAGGCAAGGTCGAGCGTGGAGCGGGCGTGCGCCTGATCCGCGACAACGTCGT
This sequence comes from Mesorhizobium amorphae, assembly GCF_014843845.1. Taxonomy (GTDB): domain Bacteria; phylum Pseudomonadota; class Alphaproteobacteria; order Rhizobiales; family Rhizobiaceae; genus Mesorhizobium; species Mesorhizobium amorphae_A. Next base: position 98,652 of record NZ_JHQS01000016.1, read on the forward strand.
CATCCACGAAGGCACGCTGAAGACGCTGAAGCGCTTCAAGGACGAGGTTTCGGAAGTGCCGGGCGGCCAGGAATGCGGCATGGCCTTCCAGAACTACGAAGACATGCGCGTCGGCGACGTCATCGAGTGCTTCCGCGTCGAGATGGTGACCCGAACGCTCTGAGTTCGTATACTGTCGATACGACCGGGCGGTGGTCGAAAGGCCGCCGCCCAAGCCGTATTGAGAAAGCCCTATTGAGACATGCGGTGCGGTCCCATCCCGCACCTCACGATTTCAGGATCGAGAAAAATGCCCCGTTCAACCACATCAGGTCCATCCCAGCGCATGCTGCGCGTAGGCGAGCAGGTGCGCCATGCCTTGTCCGAAACCTTGCAGCGCGGCGAGATCATCGATCCGCTGATCGAGAACGCCGTGGTCTCGGTGTCGGAAGTGCGCATGTCGCCCGATCTGAAGATCGCCACCGCTTTCGTCTCGCCGCTCGGCGTCAAGGACACCGACGCGGTGGTCGAGGCGCTCAACAAGCATGCGAAATTCGTTCGCGGCCGTGTCTCGGGCGCGCTGCGGCAGATGAAGTACATGCCGGAATTCCGCTTTAGACTCGATACGTCCTTCGACAATTTCGCCAGGATCAACGACCTCTTGAAATCGCCCGAAGTGGCGCGCGATCTCGACAACGACAAGGACGAGAAATAATGGGACGCCGCGGCAAGAAGAAGGGCCGGCCGGTCTCGGGCTGGCTGGTGCTGGACAAGCCTGTGGGCATGGGCTCGACCGAAGCCGTCTCCAAGATCAAGTGGCTGTTCCAGGCCGAAAAGGCCGGCCATGCCGGCACGCTCGACCCGCTCGCCTCCGGCATGCTGCCGATCGCGCTCGGCGAAGCCACCAAGACCGTGCCCTACGTCCAGGACGGCGCCAAGATCTATCGCTTCACCGTTGCCTGGGGTGACGAGCGCTCGACCGACGACCTCGAAGGTCCGGTGACGAACAGCTCGGACAAGCGTCCCGCCGAGACCGAAGTAAGAGCGCTGCTGCCGAAATACACCGGCATCATCATGCAGACGCCGCCGCAGTTCTCGGCCATCAAGATAGCCGGCGAGCGCGCCTACGATCTCGCCCGCGACGGCGAGACGGTCGATATACCCGCGCGGGAGATCGAGATCGGCCGCCTCGATCTGGTCGAGCACAGTGGCGAGCAGACCATTTTCGAAGTCGAGTGCGGCAAGGGCACCTATGTCCGCTCGCTGGCCCGCGACATGGGCCGCGACCTCGGCTGTTTCGGCCACATCGCCGAATTGCGCCGGGTCGAGGTCGAACCGTTCACCCAGGAAGACTTCGTCACCATCGCCGAGCTGGAGGCCGCCCGTTTCGGCCAGCAGGGCGATGAGGGTTCGGATACGACCGATGATGCATCCGACGCTGCCGATCTGCCGGTCGACTTCACGGCCATCGATGCGCTGCTGGTCGACACGTCAGCCGCGCTCGATTGCCTGCCGCAGGTCGCCATCAGCGACGATGCGGCGGTGAAAATCCGGCTCGGCAATCCGGTCATCATTCGCGGCCGCGACGCGCCTGTGGAGGCCGAGGAAGCCTGCGCCACGGCGCGTGGCAGGCTGGTCGCCATCGGCGCCATCGAACAGGGCATGTTCAAGCCCAAGCGGGTCTTTGCCGGGTGACGGCACTCAGCTAGTTTCGGCCAGACATTACGCTTGAGGGGGCACATGGCAAAAGCTGAGACGGTCAGGAAGCGGGCGCCGCTGAAAACAAGGCGGCCGCCCGTCGGCGCCTCGCCGGGCACGCTGATCGCCGACCCGTCGGCGCGGCGCAGCGAACTCAGGCTGACGCTGATGTCGCCGGAGAAATTCGAGACCATCGAAAATGCCAGCATCGACGACCTCAACACGCATTGCGACAGCTGGCCGGTCATCTGGCTGGATTGCACCGGCCTTGCCAACATCCCGCTGATCGAGGAGATCGGCCGCATTTTCAGCCTGCATCCGCTGGCGCTGGAGGACGTCGTCAACACCGGCCAGCGGCCGAAGGTGGATTTCTTCGAGGATCACGCCTTCGTCGTCGTGCGCATGATCGACGACGTCACGGCGCATCGCTACGAACAGATCGCCGTCTTCTTCGGCAAAAATTTCGTCATCACCTTCCAGGAGCGCGAGGGCGACCCGTTCAATCCCGTGCGCAAGCGTATCGAAAGCTCGATGCCCAACCGGCTGCGCTCGCGTGGCGCCGATTATCTCGCCTATGCGTTGATCGACGCCATCGTCGACAGCTATTTCCCGCCGATCGAGGCAGCCGGCGAACAGGTCGACAGCATCGAGGACCAGATGCTGAACATGCCGCACAAGCACCAGATGCGGCAGCTGCATGAGTTGCGCCGCGACGCCAATGTGCTGAAGGGCGTGCTGTGGCCGATGCGCGACGCGCTGGCGACGATGATCCGCAACGACGTGCCCTATGTGAAGGCGGAAACCAAGATCTTCCTCAACGACACGCTCGACCATTCGCTGCGGCTCATCGAACTGGTCGAGACCCAGCGCGACATGCTGACCGGCCTGATCGAGATGCATCTGTCGCTGAGCCAGGCGCGCACCAACGACGTCATCTCCTATCTCACTATCGTCTCGGTGATCTTCATGCCGCTCACCTTCCTGGTCGGCGTCTGGGGCATGAACTTCGACCCTGACAGCTCGCCGTGGAACATGCCGGAGCTGAAGTCCCAGTACGGCTATCCAGCTTCACTGTTGTTCATGGCGCTTGTTGCTGTCGGGCTTGTCGCCTTCTTCAAATGGAAGAAGTGGCTTTAAGGCCATTTCGGCCGCGGAATTCTTGATTTTCCTAACAAAAGCCTGCGACAAGCCGGCTTGTGAATTAGGCTGGTGTTTTTGTCGGAATTGCCCTATATGCGCCGCAGCTTCGCGCCCTGACGCGTTGCTTGCACCGGCCCCTGCTGGACGACATCCCGGCTGAGGGCGTCCCGTTTCCTCGAACAGATAAGGAAAAACACGATGTCGATTACTGCTGAGCGCAAACAGGAATTGATGGGTGAATTCGCAACCGCCAAGGGCGATACCGGGTCTCCGGAAGTCCAGGTGGCCATCCTTTCCGAGCGCATCAAGAACCTGACCGACCACTTCAAGGACCACAAGAAGGATAACCATTCCCGCCGTGGTCTGCTTGCTCTCGTCTCCCAGCGCCGCAGCCTGCTTGATTATCTCAAGCGCAAGGATGACGCGCGCTATCAGACGCTGATCGAGAAGCTCGGTCTGCGCCGTTGACGAATTGACCGGCGGGCTTTCTTCGGAGAGCCCGCCGGTCGCGCATTGGAGCATCGGGTCAATCCAGTACTCCAACGCAAGGAATGGAGCGCCGTGCGTCCCCCTTTGGACGCGCAAAAGGACGCTCCAAAAAGTTTGAATTTGCGCGTGATGCTTCCCGAGATTTCGGAGTCAGGCGCAAGGCCGGTCGGATCGATTGGCCAGACCCGGTTTCGAAAGTGCAGAGGGCCATTCGGAACCGCCCATGGACGGTCATGGGGCAGGATTGCAGGATGCTCGTGCGGCCACCGTGCCGATTGACCGAGCTTCCCGTTGTCTTGCCCGTGGCTGCCCGAGAAAGGAAGCCAGGCAAGGGCATACGCGCACCGTGAAACGGCGCGGCCCTTTCCGCATATAAAGGACAAGATATGTTCAATCACCACAAAGTGGAAATCGAATGGGGCGGCCGTCCGCTCGTTCTGGAGACCGGCAAGATCGCGCGCCAGGCTGACGGCGCGGTGCTGGCCACCTACGGCGAAACCAAGGTTCTCGCCACCGTCGTCTCGATGAAGGAGCCGAAGCCCGGCCTCGACTTCTTCCCGCTGACCGTCAACTACCAGGAAAAGACCTATGCCGCCGGCAAGATCCCGGGCGGCTACTTCAAGCGCGAAGGCCGTCCGAGCGAGAAGGAAACGCTGGTTTCCCGCCTGATCGACCGCCCCATCCGCCCGCTCTTCGCCGATGGCTACAAGAACGACACGCAAATCGTCGTCACCGTCGTCCAGCATGATCTTGAGAACGATCCGGACATCCTGTCGATCGTGGCCACCTCGGCCGCGCTGACGCTCTCCGGCGTCCCCTTCATGGGCCCGATCGGCGGTGCCCGCGTGGGCTACATCAACGGCGAATACGTGCTCAACCCGCATGTCGACGAGATGCAGGAATCCAAGCTCGACCTCGTCGTCGCCGGCACCACTGATGCCGTGCTGATGGTCGAGTCCGAAGCCAAGGAGCTTGGCGAGGATCTGATGCTCGGCGCCGTCATGTTCGGTCACAAGGGCTTCCAGCCGGTGATCGATGCGATCATCAAGCTGGCCGAAGTCGCCGCCAAGGACCCGCGCGACTTCACTGCGCCGGACTATTCGGCGCTCGAGGGCGAGATGCTGAAGATCGTCGAAAACGAGCTTCGCGACGCCTACAAGATCACCGACAAGCAGAAGCGCTACGCTGCCGTCGACGCCGTCAAGGCGAAGGTCAAGGCCGCGTTCACCCCGGCCGAAGGCGAAGACGCCAAGTACACCTCCGAGCAGATCGGTAGCGTGTTCAAGGAGCTCCAGGCCAAGGTCGTGCGCTGGAACATCCTCGACACCGGCTCGCGCATCGACGGCCGCGATTTGAAGACGGTCCGCAAGATCGTCTCGGAAGTCGGCGTCCTGCCGCGCACCCATGGTTCGGCGCTGTTCACCCGCGGCGAGACCCAGGCGCTGGTCGTCGCTACGCTGGGCACCGGCGAAGACGAGCAGTATGTCGATTCGCTGACCGGCATGTACAAGGAGAAGTTCCTCCTGCACTACAACTTCCCTCCCTACTCGGTCGGTGAAACCGGCCGCATGGGTTCGCCGGGCCGCCGCGAAATCGGCCACGGCAAGCTTGCCTGGCGCGCTATCCGCCCGATGCTGCCGACCGCTGACCAGTTCCCCTACACGCTGCGCGTCGTCTCGGAGATCACCGAGTCCAACGGCTCGTCGTCGATGGCCACCGTCTGCGGCACCTCGCTGGCGCTGATGGATGCCGGCGTTCCGCTGGCAAAGCCGGTCGCCGGCATTGCCATGGGCCTGATCAAGGAAGGCGAGCGCTTCGCGGTGCTCTCCGACATCCTTGGCGACGAGGATCACCTTGGCGACATGGACTTCAAGGTCGCCGGTACTGCCAACGGCATCACCTCGCTGCAGATGGACATCAAGATCGACGGCATCACCGAGGAGATCATGCAGATCGCGCTCGGCCAGGCCAAGGACGGTCGTTTGCATATCCTCGGCGAAATGGCTCATGCGCTCTCCGGCGCGCGTGCCGAGCTCGGCGAATTCGCGCCGCGCATCGAGGTCATGCACATCCCGACCGACAAGATCCGCGACGTCATCGGCTCCGGCGGCAAGGTCATCCGCGAGATCGTCGAAAAGACCGGCGCCAAGATCAACATCGAGGATGACGGCACGGTCAAGATCGCTTCGTCCAACGCCAAGGAGATCGAGGCGGCGAAGAAGTGGATCCACACCATTGTCGCCGAGCCGGAAGTCGGCGAGATCTACGAAGGCACGGTTGTCAAGACCGCCGACTTCGGCGCTTTCGTCAACTTCTTCGGTCCGCGTGACGGCCTCGTCCATATCTCGCAGCTGGCCAACGATCGCGTCGCCAAGACCTCCGACGTCGTCAAGGAAGGCGACAAGGTCTGGGTCAAGCTGATGGGCTTCGACGAGCGCGGCAAGGTTCGCCTGTCGATGAAGGTCGTCGACCAGGCCACCGGCAAGGAAATCGTCCGCGACAAGAAGGCCGAAGGCGAAGAAAACGCCGCCTGATCGGCCTGACGATAGAGTTGAAGCGGGCGCGGCTGAAGTCGCGCCCGTTTTCTTTTACAGGGCACCAGAATGGCCGCAGAACCGCTGAAGACGCTGTTCCATCCCTATGAGGTCGACGCCGTCGCCCTGCCGCGGAAGGACGCCCGTGTCCTTTTTCTCGGCGCCGAACCCGGCTTCCGCCCGCCCGAAGGGTTCACAGCCGCACCTCATCTGGTGCAGGGCTTCCGGCCGCATTTCCGCGCCCTGCAGGCGTCGGGCTTCAATGTCACGCCGCAAGCCGAAGGTGCCGGCTTCGACGCCGCACTGGTGCTTGCCGGGCGTCATCGCGGCCAAAACGAATTGCGCATTGCCGAGGCGATCGAACGTGTCTCCCCCGGCGGATCGATCATCGTCGCCGGCGGCAAGGAGGACGGCATTGCCAGCCTGCGCAAGCGCATCGACGAGCTTGTGCTGCTTGACGGCCATCTGCCGAAACATCACGGCATCGCCTTCTGGTTTGCCCGACCGGCCGATACCGGGGCCGCGTCGGCGCTTCGCGCCGCCAATCCCGACTTTGTAGTAGAAGGCCGCTACCATACTGCGCCCGGTATGTTCTCCTTCGATAAGGTCGATGTGGGTTCGAAACTGCTGGTGGACAACCTGCCGTACGATCTGCGTGGCAGCATTGCTGATTTCTGTGCCGGCTGGGGCTATGTGGCAGCTGAAGTCGCGGCGCGCTCGTCCGGCATATCCAGCCTCGATCTCTTCGAGGCTGACTTCGCCTCGCTGGAGGCAGCGAAGGGCAATATCGGCAACACGGCAGCCGAGACACATTTCTTCTGGACCGACCTGCTCAGCGAGCCTGTCGAACGCCGCTATGACGTGATCGTCATGAATCCGCCCTTTCATCGCAGCCGGGCTGCCGAGCCGGAGATCGGCGCCGGCATGATCCACGCAGCGGCCAAGGCGCTGAAGCCGGGCGGCAAGCTGTTCATGGTGGCGAACCGGCAGCTTCCCTACGAACCGGTGCTGGCGAAGGCGTTTTCAAGCCATGCGGAGATCGCCCGCGACGGCATGTTCAAGGTTTTCTCGGCGCGCCGGTAACTGGCTTAATGCACGCTGACGATGCGCGCTTCGCTCTTGACGTGGATGACCTGCGCCTCGGGCCCGATCTTGAGCGGCGCCGGCCGGCCGAACAGATAGCCTTGCACCATCTCGCAGCCGGCGGCCCTGAGCAGTGTCGCCTGGTTCTCGGTTTCGACGCCTTCCGCGATGATGCCGACACCAAGAGCCCGCGAGAGCCCGACAATGGTCGACACGACAGCACCTGAATTGGAATCCGTGTCGATGCGGCTGACGAAGGAGCGGTCGATCTTCAGCTTGCCAAACGAGAAATCGATCAGGTAGCTCAGATTGGAATAGCCGGTGCCGAAATCGTCGACGGCGACCGAGATGCCCATGTCGGCGAGCTCCCGCAGGATGACGGCGGCGCGCTCGCGGTCCTGCATCATCGCCGTCTCGGTGACTTCCAGTTCCAGCCGCGACGGCTTGATGCCGGTGCTTGCCATCGTCTCGCGCACGATGCCGACGAAATCCTTGGTCATGAACTGGACCGGCGAGATGTTGACGGCGACGAAGCAGTCCTCGGGCAGATGGCGGGCGTCGTTGCACGCCTTGCGCAGCACCCACTCGCCGATCGGGTTGATCATGCCGGTTTCTTCCGCGATCGGGATGAACTCCATCGGCGGGATCATGCCGCGTTCCGGGTGCTTCCAGCGGATCAGCGCCTCGTAGCCGATGATGCGGCCGCTCGGCAGGTCGAGCTGCGGCTGGTAGTGGAGGTCGAAATCGCCCCGCTCGAATGCGGTGTGCAGTTCGGCTTCGATCCACTGCCGATGGTCGGCGACCCGACCCATGTCGGCATGGAAGACCGACCAGTTGCCCATCCCTCCGGCGCGTGCGTTCTGCAGCGCCAAATTGGAGCGGCGCAGCACCAGGACAGGATCGACGCCATCCTTCGGCATGGCCACGATGCCGACCGACAGGCTGACCGATTGCAGATGTGTATCGAGCTGGTAGGGCTGCATCATCTCGTCGATGAGCTTCTCGATGATCCGTTCCACGGATCCCTTGATTTCGCGATCCGGCAACAGGACCGCGAACTCGCCGGCGCCGATGCGCCCGATCACCGCGCCTTCCGGCATGCTGGTCTTCAATCGCTGGGAAAAGGCGCGGATCAGCTCGTCACCGTGGCTGTAGCCGATGGCGTCGTTGATTTGCTTGAAACGGTCGATGTCGATGTCGACCAGAAACACCGGTTCGCCGCTGCGGATCGTCGCCGATGCTGCGTCCGCGATCTTGCCGACCATGGCTGGGCGCGTCAGCAGGCCGGTCAGCTTGTCGAAATTGGTTTCGTTGAAGACGTAGTCCACCGATTCATCGACACCGGCGAAGAAGGACAGCGAGGCCCCCGCGGCGGCCAGCGCGCCAAGCGTGGCCATGACGGCGACCATCGTCGAGGCCGGCATGCCGGCAAGGCCGTCACCGAAACCGAACTTCAGGCCCCAGATACCGAGGATGAAACTGCCCAAGCCCGAGCTGGCGATGGTGATCAGCCGGAACAACGGTGTGCGCTTCGGGTTGCTGACAGCAGGCATGCGGGTCCCTAAGTTACGGGACTTCTAGCGGATATCCCCTTAAAATGGGTTTCCGCCATTGCGTCCAATTTTACCGGACAGGAATTATTCTTCCGATCGCAGACTATTCCCGGCCGTCGCTCTGCTTCAGCTCGTCGAGCGTCGGCATGGAAACGATGTGATAGCCGGAATCGACATAGTGAATTTCGCCGGTGACGCCGGAAGACAGATCGGACAGCAGGTAAAGAGCTGAACCGCCGACCTCGCCGATGGTCACCGTGCGGCGCAGCGGCGAATTGCGCTGCTGGTAGGAAAACATGTGGCGCGCGTCCGAGATCCCGGCGCCGGCCAGCGTCCGGACCGGTCCCGCCGATATGCCGTTCACCCGAATCCCGCGCGGACCGTAGTCGTTGGCGAGATAGCGCACGCTCGCCTCCAGGCCGGCCTTGGCGACGCCCATCACATTGTAGTTGGGCATGACCCGGACCGAGCCGGCATAGGTCAGCGTGATCATCGAGCCGCCGTCCTTCATCAGCGCGGCGGCGTGCCGGGCGATCTCGGTGAAGGAATAGCAGGAGATGACCATGGTGCGGACGAAATTGTCGCGGCTGGTGTCGGCATAGAGCCCCTTCAACTCGTTCTTGTCGGAAAAGCCGATGGCATGGACGACGAAGTCGAGACCGCCCCATTCTGTGCCGAGCGTCTCGAAGGTAGCGGCGACCGAAGCGCTGTCCTCGACATCGCAGGGCACGACCAGCGCCGCGCCAAGCCTGTCGGCGAGCGGCTTGACCCGGCGGCCAAAGGCGTCGCCCTGATAGGTGAAGGCGAGTTCTGCACCGTGCTCGGACAATTTCTGGGCGATGCCCCAGGCGATCGAATGATCGTTGGCGACACCCATGACAAGCCCGCGCTTGCCCTTCATCAATCCGTCCATGGCTGGCAATCCTTATGCCGAATAGCGCTGGAAAATCAGCGTTGCGTTGGTGCCACCGAAACCGAACGAATTGGACAAAACGGTGTCGATCCTGGCGTTGTCGATGCGCTTGCGTACGATCGGCATGCCCTCGAATTCGGGATCGAGTTCTTCGATATGGGCGCTCTCGCCAATGAAGCCGCCCTGCATCATCAGGATCGAGTAGATCGATTCCTGTACGCCGGCCGCGCCCAGCGAATGGCCGGTCAGCGACTTGGTCGAGGTGATGAAAGGCATCTTGTCGCCGAACACTTCGCGGATGGCGCCCATCTCCTTGGAATCGCCGACCGGCGTCGAAGTGCCATGCGTGTTGATGTAGTCGACCGGCGAGGAAACCGTGGCCAGCGCCTGGCGCATGCAGCGCACCGCGCCTTCGCCCGAGGGCGCCACCATGTCGTGGCCGTCCGAAGTCGCGCCATAGCCGACGATCTCGGCATAGATCTTGGCGCCGCGCGCCTTGGCGTGCTCGAGTTCTTCCAGCACCAGCACGCCGGCGCCGCCGGCGATGACGAAACCGTCGCGATTGACGTCATAGGCACGTGAAGCGGCCGACGCCCTGTCGTTGAACTTCGACGACATGGCGCCCATGGCGTCGAACAGGTCCGACATCGTCCAGTCGAGGTCTTCGTGACCGCCGGCAAAGACCATGTCCTGCTTGCCCCACTGGATCAGCTCGTAGCCATTGCCGATGCAGTGCGCCGAGGTGGAGCAGGCCGACGATATCGAATAGTTGACGCCGTGGATCTTGAACCAGGTGGCGAGCGTCGCCGACGCAGTCGACGACATCGCCTTTGGCACCGCGAACGGGCCGATGCGCTTGGGGCTGCCGTTCTTGAGCGTCGTTTCGGCCGCTTCGACGATGGTGCGCGTCGATGGTCCGCCTGAGCCCATGACGATGCCGGTGCGCTCGTTGGTGATGTCGCTCTCGCCAAGGCCGGCGTCCGCGATCGCCTGGTCCATGGCGACGTGGTTCCAGGCCGCGCCTTGCGACAGGAAGCGCATGGCGCGCCGGTCGATCATGGCCGACGGGTCGAGCGACGGGGCGCCCCAGACCTGGCAGCGGAAGCCGTGTTCGGCGAATGAATCCGAGAAGCTGATGCCGGACTTGGCATCATGGAGCGAGGCCTGCACCTCATTGGCATTGTTGCCGATCGACGACACGATGCCGAGGCCTGTCACTACGACCCGTCTCATGGGCTGCTCCTTCCAAGTGTCTGGTGGCGATCAGGCGACCGCCGACTGCTTTGACAGACCCACTTTTAGGTCCGTTGCCGCGTATATGGGTTCGCCGTCCGCCTTGAGCCAGCCATCGGCGATGCCGAGCACCAGCCGCCCGCGCATCACGCGCTTGAAATCGATACCGTACTCGACCTTCTTGACCGACGGCGTCACCATGCCTTTGAACTTCACCTCACCGGTCGACAGCGCCATCCCCTTGCCGGGCTCGCCGAGCCAGCCGAGGTAGAAGCCGGTCAACTGCCACATCGCATCAAGGCCGAGGCAGCCTGGCATGATCGGGTTGCCGATGAAATGGCAGGCGAAAAACCACAGGTCCGGCTTGATGTCGAATTCGGCGCGAATGAAGCCCTTGTCGAACGCGCCGCCGGTTTCGCTGATCTCGGTGATACGGTCGAACATCAGCATCGGCGGATAGGGCAGCTGCGCATTTCCCGGTCCGAACAGCTCGCCGCGGGCGCAGGCAAGCAGTTCCTCGTAATCGTAGCTGGACTTCGAACCTGCCATCAATTTCGTCCCCGTGATCGTCCTGGGCGGCAGGGCGCCCTTTGTCGTTGGTTTCCTAACACAGTCTGTTTATGGCCGGAAACCGGCGTCTGCGCTTAACCCGCCCGCCTGCCGGGGTCAATGCGCACCGGGATATCTGCGCGCATGTTGCTCTATTGATCGAATTCGGCCGACAGAATATATGTCAGGAGCTGTCCAGTTTCGGCCGATGCCGTTTTTTCGCCATTCTGGGCGGGTTTTTGGGGCCGAACCGCGAGTTTCGACGGATAGGATGGATCAGGGCTGCCGGAAGGATAATGTCGCTGTGGACAAGCGGGTTCGCGAAGCCGGCCTGAGGCCGACACGGCAGCGCATCGCGCTGGCCGATCTGCTTTTCGCCAAGGGCGATCGCCATCTGTCGGCCGAAGAACTGCACGAAGAGGCGATCGCCGCCGGCGTGCCGGTGTCGCTTGCCACCGTCTACAATGCCCTTCACCAGTTCACCCAGGCGGGCTTGCTGCGCATCCTGGCCGTCGAGGGCTCGAAGACCTATTTCGACACCAACACCTCCGATCACCATCATTTCTATATCGAAGGCGAAAACCGCATCTTCGATATCGCCAGCGGTCCGGTGACGGTTTCCAACCTGCCCGACCCGCCGGAGGGCATGGAGATCGCCAATGTCGACATCGTGGTGAGGCTGCGCCCGAAGCGCCGCGATTGATCCGCGCTCGATGAGACCAGTCGATCTGGCAATCCGGCTCGAATGGATTGCCGTTGCGGTGGTTGCGCTCGTCCTCTACGCGCTGGCCGGTGTCTCCTGGTGGCTGTTTGCCCTGCTCATCCTGGCGCCGGACCTGTCGATGCTGGGCTATCTCGCCGGGCCATGCGTCGGCGCCATCACCTACAATGCCCTGCACATCCTGATCGTCCCACTGCTGCTTGCGCTTGCCGGACTCGCTTTTGCCAATCCGATGGCGATCGCGATCGCCCTGACCTGGGTATCCACATCGCCGTCGACCGCGCGCTGGGTTACGGGCTCAAACTGTCGAGCGGTTTTCAGGACACCCATCTCGGCCGCATCGGCCGCTAGACCATGATCCCGAAAAGTGGAAACTGGTTTTTGCTACGCTGACCTACGGTTCGGATACGATCATGGTCCAGACAAGAAACCTCAGTTCTTGACGTGTTCGCCCGGATAGGCGCCCCAGACGACCGATTGGGGCAGCCAGCCGGTGTGGCCGTCGAAGGTCATTTCGCACCACTGGCCGTCGCAGGTCTTGATCGACCCCATGACGCCCGGCTCGATGATGGCCACCACGCTGGCGTCCTTGTCCTTGTCGTCGAGCAGGTTGATTCGGCCGCCCTTGCCGCGTTGCCAGGGCGCGACGATCGCCGTACGGCGGCCAGACAGCAGCGACTGGTTGATCCAGCCTTCCGAACCGTCGGCATCGCGCACGCGGCGCCAGGTATCGAATTCCTGGATGATTTCCATCGGCAGCCCGGCCTTCATGTACATCCAGTTCACGGAGTAGTTGGCGCCGGGGCCGACGCGCGCGTTGACGCGACCCGATTTCAGGCTGACGAAACGCGGCAGCGGCAGGCCGCTCGGCCCGAGCGTGATCGTCTGCGCGGGGGCCGCGGCGCTTTGCGCCACCGTTTGCGGGGAACAAAGGAGGGCGCCGAGGACTGCTGCGCTGAAGGCCAGGCGGAGCGACGCGAAACCAGACACTTTCATTCCTTTCGGCGCTTGCCCGTCGGCACCGGCGCCCCTTTTTCTTTGTCTTCGGCGGCACCGCTTGTTACAGAGTGGCAGGCACCGCGACCGGCTTCGATTTTCGCCTGTCTTGGTTAAAGAGGTCTCAACGAGATCGGGTTCGAGGAAACAATGGCAGGCAAGAAAAGGCCCCTCGTCGTCATCACGCGCAAGCTGCCCGATCCGGTCGAAACCCGCATGCGCGAACTGTTCGACGCAAGGCTGAATGTCGAGGACAGGCCGATGACGCAGCCCGAGCTGGTCGCGGCGATTAAGGAGGCCGACGTCCTGGTGCCGACGATCACCGACAATATCGACGCGGCGCTGATCGCCCAGGCCGGCGACAATCTCAAGCTGATCGCCAATTTCGGCAACGGCGTCGACAAGATCGACGTGGAGGCGGCGGCCAAGAAGGGCATCACCGTCACCAACACGCCGAACGTGCTGACCGAGGACACGGCTGACATGACCATGGCGCTGATGCTGGCGGTGCCGCGGCGCCTGGCGGAAGGCGCCAATGTGCTGACCAGCGACAAGAAATGGGCTGGCTGGTCGCCGACCTGGATGCTCGGCCGCCGCATCTGGGGCAAGCGGCTCGGCATCGTCGGCATGGGCCGCATCGGCACCGCCGTCGCCAGGCGTGCCAAGGCCTTCGGCCTGTCGATCCACTATCACAACCGCCACCGTGTACTGCCGGCCGTGGAAGACGAGTTGGAGGCGACGTATTGGGAAAGCCTCGACCAGATGCTGGCCCGCATGGACATCATCTCGGTCAACTGCCCGTCGACGCCGGCGACGTTCCACCTGCTGTCGGCGCGAAGGCTGGCGCTCATGCAACCGTCAGCCTACATCGTCAACACCGCGCGCGGCGACATCATCGATGAGGAATCGCTGATCAAGCTGATCCACGACGGCAAGATCGCCGGCGCCGCGCTCGACGTCTACGAGCACGAGCCGGCGCTGAACAGCAAGCTTCTGAAGCTCGCCGGCAAGGGCAAGGTCGTGCTCTTGCCGCATATGGGCTCGGCGACGCTCGAAGGCCGCATCGACATGGGCGAGAAGGTGATCATCAATATCCGCGCCTTCTTCGATGGCCATCGCCCGCCGGACCGTGTGCTGCCGCTCAGGACATAGAGTCGCGCTGTTGGGCAGCGATGGCGAGCGCGCCGTCGTCGGTGACTGTTACCGTGCTTCCGCGATAGGCATCGAAGACATCGCGCCCGAGCCGCAGCGCCATCGGCGTCTCCCAGCCCATTTCCCTGGCGACGATCAGCCCGAGCAGCAAGATCGCGTCGGGTTCGTGCAGCACAAGTGCCGCCGGTGCATGGCCGTTGTGGACGAGTTCCAGCAGCACGGCCGAAGCCGAGGACGAGCCGATCGTGCCCGGCAGAAACAGCACCCGCCCCGCAAGATTTTCGCCGTGCTGCGGATGGCGGACATCGGCGATTCGGCCGCTCTTCGGATCGACGCCGCCCCAGAAGCTGATCGGCGCCGTCAGCACCAGCGCCTCGCCCTCGCCGGCCCGGCCCGGCACCAGAATCTCGGCCATCGCGCTCATGCGGCGATGTCCGTAAATGTCGGCTTACCGAGCACCGCGCTTTCGACGCAATCGGCCAAGGAGCCGTAAAGCACGGCGTAACCGGTATTGCCCGGCGCGTAATGCGCGAATTTTCCGGAGTTGGTCATCAATATGCCGCCGGCAAGCTCGGGCATGATCGGTGTCACCACCACGCAGGTGTCGGCCACGATGATCACCCCGCTTGCTTCGAGCGTCTTGCGCCGGCCGTTCTGTTCGAGCGACGAAAGCACGTGGCGCCCGGTGCAGGCATAGACAGGCACGCTGAGCCGTCGTCCGGCGATCAGTCGCTCCAGCATGTCGAACTCGTCGAGCGACAGATGCGGACTGCCGATCGCTACAGCATCGATGGTCTTCGCCGCCGTCGCCGTCGACAAGCCAGCACGGGCTTTCGCCGCCATCTCCGGCGTGACACGAACGACCGTTTCCGGTGCCGCGCCGTCCAGAATGGTCAAAAGATCGGGCGCCTCGGGCGTCACGCCGGCAATGTGGAAAAGGCCGACCGCGCCGGATGAGGCGGAGGCCGCACCGAACGCCTTCAGCGCATCTTCCCCCGGATGACGCTGGACGCCGGTGACGACGCCGATTGTGTTGCCGACTTCGCGGCCATAGAGGCTGCCCAACACCGGCCAGGCGATCTCGGAGCCAAGGAACGATGCGGAAAGCCCCGAGACGTCGAACACCAGTTGCGCCCGCCGGCTCTCGGCCCGGTGCAGGCCATAGTCCGGCGCGCGGCCCGATATGGCGCAAGCGATGTCGAGGAAATCGCCATAGCGGTTGGTGCGCGCGCCAAGCACCGAATTGCAGAACACCACGGCGTTGGATTCGCCCCAGGCGACATCGCTGCCAAGCGCCGGCCGGTGCCCCGCCTGGTAGGGCGCGCAGGTCCAGCTCTGCTCGCAGCCGAGCTTGCGGTAGGCCTCCATCATCCGCCGCGCCATGCCGCGCGCCGGCTCCTCGAGGCGGATGCGCGAGCAGCCCATCAGGTCAAGCGCCCCGACATTGAGTGTCGAGCGCACCGAAACCCGAGCGCCGCCCTCGACCAGCCTCTCGGCGAACAACGTGCCGGAATCGCCGTGATAGAGCGCCCCGTCAATATGCGCCGAGGCGATCGGGATCAGCCGCGGCGCGCCGAGCAAGCGGGCGCTGTCGGCAACGATGCGCATCGCCGTCGCTGCGCCGTCCTGGCCGGAGGCGATCGCCTGTTCTTCCTGACTGAGGATAAGGCTCACGAAAGTACCTTGCGCATGGTGATCGAAGTCGGCCGGTCATAGCCCGTATGCGCCGTGCGTCCGGTCTCGCGAAAGCCGAGCCGGGAGAAGGCGGCGTGATTTCCGCTGAGTTCGACGCGTGTCTGCAACTCGATGGCGTTCTTGCCACGGCTCAGCGCAAGATCCTCGGCAGCCTGCATCAGCCGCCTGCCGATGCCTCGTCCGTGAAGACCCGGCTCGACGGCGAGCTTGCCGACATAGAAATAATCCGCCCGCTCCAGGACGAAGATGCAGCCGACGATCCGGCCGGCCTCCAGCGCCAAAAAAACCGTCTCGTGCCGGGCCTTGTCCTTCAGCCTTTCGGCGGTCAGCAGATGCGCCGACGACGGCGGATCGATGATGCCGTCCATGTAGGCGAAGGCGCGCAGGATCAGCTTGAGCACATCGTCCCAGCAGTCGAAATCGGGAGCAACCTGCGTGATGAGAGCACCTGTCGACTGATCCATCTGATCCATGCAGTCAGTTTCTCTTGTAGCGGATGCTGTCGAAGCGCGCCGACAGCGCATCGTAAAGCAGCAGCCGGCCGACCAGCGGTTCGCCTATGCCGGTGATCAGCTTGATAGCCTCCATCGCCTGCAGCGTGCCGATGACGCCGGTCAGCGCGCCGACCACGCCGGCCACCGCACAGGACGGCACCAGTCCCGGCGGCGGCGCCTCTGGGAAGAGATCGCGATAGCTCGGGTTCGGCCTGCCGTCCGCACCGGTCTCGAACGGCTTCAGCACCGTCAGCGAACCGTCGAAGCGGCCGACGGCGGCGTGAACCAGCGGCCGTTTTTCTGCGGCGCAGGCGTCGGCAACCGCGTAGCGCGTTTCGAAGTTGTCGGAGCCATCGACGACCATGTCGTAGCGGGCGACAAGGGCAGGGGCGTTGTCAGTCGTCAGCCTGAGCCTGTGCAGTTCCACCGCGACATTGGGGTTGATGCGCGCGATGGCCGCCTTGGCGCTGTCGGTTTTCGCCATGCCGATCGTCTCTGTGCCATGGATCACCTGCCTTTGCAGGTTGGACAGCGACACGTTGTCGTCGTCGACGATGCCGAGCGTGCCGACGCCGGCGGCGGCGAGATATTCCAGCACCGGCGCTCCCAGCCCACCGGCGCCAATGACCAGCACCCGCGCGCGCTTCAGCTTCTGCTGGCCGGCGCCGCCAATCTCGGGCAGCACGATGTGGCGCGCATAGCGTTCGAGCTCTTCGTCGGAAAGGGCGGTAGCGGTCATTGCCGGACCATATAACGGCGCAAAAACCTTGTCAGGAGGCTTCGGTTGGCCCAACCGTGCCGTGATCGACCGTCAGGAACTGCGCCCGTCCAGCGAGACTGGAAAACAGCGCCGCATCGGTTCCGGTCATGAAGGCCTGACAGTTGAGTTCTTCCAGGATCGAGAACAGCGCCGAGCGCCGGCCGGCGTCGAGATGCGCCGCGATCTCGTCGAGCAGCAGGATCGGCGTCATGCCCGACATCTCGCCGGTCAGCCTTGCATGCGAAAGCACGATGCCGACCAGCAGTGCCTTCTGCTCGCCGGTCGAACAAAGTTCGGCCGGCATCGCCTTGGGCCGGTGCCCCACGATGAGGTCGGAACGGTGCGGGCCTTCCAGCGTGCGCCCGGCGGCGCGGTCGCGGTCGCGGCCGCCGGCAAGCGCTGCGCGGAACCGCTCCTCGACATCGACGGCAGGCGTGGTGGCCACCTGCTCTTCCAGTTCGCCGGAGAGGCCAATGTCTGCCTGCGGGAATGGGCCGCTATCGGGCAGCCTGTCGATCATGGCGGCGAGCAGGCGCACCAGTTCAGCCCTGGCGGCGGCGATCGCCACGCCGGTCTCGGCCATCTGCGTCTCGATCGCATCGAACCAGGCGCTATCGCGCGATCCTTCCGTAAGCAAACGATTACGGCCGCGCATGGCCTTTTCGTAGTCGAGCGCGCGCTGGCCATGCCCGGGGTCGATCGCCAGCACCAGCCGGTCGAGAAAGCGCCGGCGGTCGGCGGCCGGCCCCGGGAACAGGCCATCCATAGCCGGCGTCAGCCAGACGACCCGCAGCCATTCCAGCATATCCTCGGCCGATCGCGTCGCAGCACCATTGATCCGCACCCGTCTGCCGCCTTCGCCGGCATTGTCGCCGCCGACGATGCCGGTACCGATTTCAACCTCGCCTTCCGCCCCTTCGATCCGGGCGTGCAGGGCAAAGCCGCCATCGCCACCCTCGCGCGCCACGTCGGCATAGGGCGCGCGGCGCAGGCCGCGGCCCGGCGTCAGCAGCGAGACCGCTTCCAGGAGATTGGTCTTGCCGGCGCCATTGTCGCCGGAAAGCACCACGGCGCCTGGCGCGAGGTCGATCGACAGCGCCGCATAATTGCGGAAATTGGTAAGCGTTAGCTTACTTACATAGGTTTGCTTTTGAGACTGTTTTGCGGTCACGGCAGCAAAATGGCGTGCCGATCTCCACCTCCCTGTATGAAGAGGAGATGTCCGGCAGGACGAAGAAGGGTGATTTCTCGCATAGGCCTCGTTCGGGCCTACACCCGCATCGGCATCAGCACGTAAAGAGCGCTTTCGTCGGCCATGTCGTGGATCAGCGTCGGCGAGCCGGCATCCGCCAGCATGAACTTCGCTTCCGTACCGGTCAATTGCGCGGCAACGTCGAGCAGATATTTGGCGTTGAAGCCGATCTCGATCGGATCGGACGAATAATCGGCCGCCAGTTCCTCGGTGGCGCTGCCCGAATCCGGATTGTTGACGGCAAGCGTGACCTGGCCTTCGGCGATCGAAAGCTTCACCGCCCGGCCGCGCTCGGACGAAATGGTCGAGACGCGATCGACGGCGGCGGCAAAGGACTGGCGGTCGATGATCAGCTTCTTGTCATTGCCGGTCGGAATGACACGCTGGTAGTCGGGGAAGGTGCCGTCGATCAGCTTCGAGGTCAGAACGACGCTGCCGATGGTGAAGCGGATCTTGGTGTCGGACAGTTCGGTGGTCACGGCCACGTCCGGGTCGTCGACCAGCTTCTGCAGCTCGCTGACCGTTTTGCGCGGGATGATGATGCCGGGCATGCCTTCCGACCCAGCAGGCGCGTCGATCTCGGCGCGCGCCAGGCGATGGCCGTCGGTGGCAACCGAGCGCAGCTTCAGCTTGCCTCCGGCCTCATGCGTGTGCAGGTAGATGCCGTTCAAATAGTAGCGCGTCTCTTCGGTCGAGATGGCGAACTGGGTCTTCTCGATCAAGCCCTTCAAACCGACCGAATCGAGCCGGAAGATATGCGAGAAGGAGCCGGCCGAGAGTTCCGGGAAATCGGACTGCGGCAGGCATTGCAGGCGGAAGCTCGAACGGCCCGACGTCACCGTCATGGCGTTGCCGTCCTCGTCGGTTTTCAGCATCACCTCCGCCCCATCGGCGAGCTTGCGCACGATGTCATAGAGCAGATGCGCCGGAACCGTGGTCGCCCCGCCGCGCTCGACCTTGGCGGGCGTGGCTTCGGTCACCTCGAGGTCGAGGTCGGTCGCCTTCATTTCAAGGCTGGCGCCTTCGGCGCTGAGCAGCACGTTGGACAGGATCGGTATGGTGTTGCGTCGTTCGACCACGCGGTGAACGTGGTTGAGCGACTTCAGGAGATTTGACCGTTCCAGGATAACACGCATGACGAAACAGGCTCGCTTGAATGGATGAGCGGGTCTCCGGCTGGCGGCGCCCCGCGAAAGGTCTGAACAGGCTCAGAATCTGCGTAAGCTGACAGGAAAAAGCCTGCAAACGCAAGCCCGCGCCACCGGTTCAGGCCGGTTACGCGGGCTTTCTGGGGATAAAGCCGGCACGGCGCGCCAGCCGGCCTTTCCCACCCGATCAGGCCTGGTCGTTGATCAGCCTTCTCAGCAGTTCCAGTTCCTGCGCCAGCGTGTTGTCGTTGCCGGAAAGATCCTCGATCTTGCGCACGGCATGCAGCACTGTCGTATGGTCGCGTCCCCCGAAACGCCGCCCGATCTCCGGCAGCGAACGCGGCGTCATCACCTTGGACAGGTACATGGCGACCTGCCGCGGCTTGACGATGGTGCGCGTGCGCCGGTTGGACAGAAGCTCGGTCTTCGACACGTTGTAGTGGCGCGCCACGATGCGCTGGATGTCCTCGATGCGCACTCGCTTCGGCTCGCCCGAGCGATAGATATGGCCGAGGATCTCGTCGATGCGGTCGATGCTGATCTGCGGCTCGAAGGATTGGCGGAACAACAGCTGGTTGAATGCGCCTTCAAGTTCGCGCCCGCTGCCGGTCACCGTACGGGCGACGTGGTTGAGGATCTCCTCCGAAATATCGAGCGAGGCATCATCGACCTTGGCGGTGGCAAGACGCAGCTTGAGCATGCCGATCCGCATGGCGAAGTCGGGCGCCGACATTTCGAGCGCAACGCCGCCATTGAGGCGAGAGCGCACACGGGGCTCCAGCGATTCCAGCTCCGATGGCGGCCGGTCGGCGGCAACCACCACCTGCTTGGCGCTGTCGAGCAGCATGTTGATCAGATGGCAGAATTCATGCTGGATCGACTTGCCCTGCAGGAACTGCATGTCATCGATGATCAGGAGGTCTATGTCGCGCAGCTGTTCCTTCAGCGTCAACGCGTTGTTGTCGCGGATGGCGGTGGCGAAGCGCCACATGAAATATTCGGCCGTCAAATAGACGACGCGCGACTTCGGATTGTGCCGCAGGGATTCGGCCGCGATCGCTTGCAAAAGGTGCGTCTTGCCGAGCCCGACCGTTGCATGAAGGAAGAGCGGATTGAAACGCACCGCGCTCGACTGCGATTCCGCAACAGCCTTGGCGGCGGCAAAAGCCACCCTGTTCGACGGACCTTCGATGAAGGAGCCGAAAGTGTAGCGTGGGTCGAGCGGGGAACCCAGCACATTGTGCCGGTATTCGGCTTCGATGGGCGTGCCCTGGCGCGGCGCCGGCGCCCGTTCCACCCTGCCGGGTCCCACAGTGCCGGCAGCCAGCGTCGTCTGCGTCTGCCTGGTCATCTTGCGCGCCGGAACAGCCTCCGCCTCGACGCCGTTGCGTCCCTGGCGCGTGGCGGTGCGCACCACGATCTCGATCTTGAGGATTTCCGGATCTTCGTGCTTCCACAGCTCCGCGATGAGGTCGAGGTAGTGGCCGTTGATCCAGGACCGCAGGAAGGCCGTCGGCACGGAAATGCGCACAATGCCACGCGATGCTTCGGCAACCTTCATGCGGCCGAACCAGCTTGAATAGACCTCGACTCCGAGACGTGCCTTCAGCTGGGTCTTGACGCGTTCGAACTTCTGTTCCGCGTCGCTGGAAGCCGCCATGCTGTCCCCTCCGACAAAGGTTGATGGGAATGGGATTTCGCCCGCTAGCTCCCTTTCGATGCCACTCTGCATGATCGAGTTCCTTGTCCTTTTGTACCCTTTTTCCGCCGGGGATGCGCCTCCTGCATCCATGTTTCCGGCGACCGTATCTTCGCTGCGACACCACCGCCGCCGCCGGCAGGTGAATGTCGCCTCGTCACAAAGGGACCGGTGCCGGCTCTCGCAAGCCGGGCCGTCTCGACACCAGGGCAATACAATGCCATCCGGCGAAAACGCCGGCGCCATCGACCTGCCATGTACAGTTACGCCAGTCCCCTACCGCCTCGAAAAGACAAATCGAACCCGTTCGCGGAATTGATCCACGTCATGAATTCTGCCATTTTGTGCTGGCCAATTCAGGCTGGGTTGAGAGCCAAAAGCCCGTCCCTTCGATGGATGGACATTAGCGAAATCGCTGTGGATAGGGCAAGGCCACGACTAACCAATTTTTAACGAATCTGGTTAGCGGAGACGGGTTCGGAGCAGATGCCGCAACGGCACATTTTGATAAAGCCATTGTGATTCAAACCCTTTTCCGGCGAATATGAAAATGGCCACCCGACGCGAAATTTTCTGAAATAATTCTCTTGACAGCAACTTGTCCCCCATCGCTCGGACGCGATGTGAACAAGCTGTGGATCACCATCTGTAAGTATTTGAAAATTATATGGAATTTGTGTCAGCCCAAATTATCGACCCTGCCACTTTCGGCATAACCGGGTATCAGCGCGCATGTATATGCCGGCAAAGCTTTCCGGACTTTGAAATCCAAGCCAGACGCGCTTTGCGGGCGTTCTTTTTAAGTACTTGCCGGCAAACGAAAAAACCCGGCGCGATGCGCCGGGTTTGAACAAGCCAAGTTTAGTTAAATGTAATATTAGGCCGACAGCACCTTGAGGCGGTGGGCCAGGCGCGACACCTTGCGGGATGCCGTATTCTTGTGCAGCACGCCCTTCGTCGCGGCGCGCATCAATTCCGGCTCGGCAGCCTTGAACGCGGCAAGTGCTGCGGTCTTGTCGCCGGCGGCCAGCGCCTCTTCGACCTGGCGGACATAGGTGCGCACACGCGAGCGGCGGTTCTTGTTGATCGCTGCGCGGCGGGCGATCTTGCGCGTTGCCTTTTTGGCCGAGGAGGTATTGGCCATGATGCCTCTCTTCTGATCTGGTGGGCGCATGCGGGATGCCGCAGGGCGCAAAAAACAAACGGGCAGCCAAAGGCCGCCTCGGTTGGAGCGGCTTATAGTTCAGCTTTTCCGGCGCGTCAACGCCGCTTGGCCTTCTTTTTGACCCGCCTAGCGGTTGGTGAAATTTGGCTTCCGCTTCTCGGCAAAGGCGGCCATGCCTTCCTTCTGGTCGTCCAGCGCAAACAGCGAGTGAAACAGGCGCCGTTCGAAGCGAAGTCCTTCGGCAAGCGTCGTCTCATAGGCGCGGTTGACCGCCTCCTTGGTCATCATCACCGACGGCAGCGAAAACTCGGCGATCTTGCCCGCTGCCTTCAGCGCTTCCTCGACAAGGTTGCCGGCGGGCACGACGCGCGATACCAGGCCGCAGCGTTCGGCCTCCGCCGCATCCATCATTCGCCCGGTCAGGCACATGTCCATGGCCTTCGACTTGCCGACGAAGCGGGTCAGCCGCTGCGATCCGCCCATGCCGGGCATGACGCCGAGCGTGATTTCGGGTTGGCCGAACCTGGCATTGTCGGCCGCGATGATGAAATCGCACATCATTGCCAGTTCGCAACCGCCGCCAAGCGCATAGCCTGCGACCGCGGCGATGACAGGCTTTCGCGTGCGCGTAAGCTCCTCCCAGCCGACGAAGAAGTCCTGCACATAGGCGTCGACAAAGGCGATCGCCTGCATTTCCTTGATGTCGGCGCCGGCCGCGAAGGCCTTCTCGGAACCGGTGATGACCACCGCGCCGATCGCGGCATCGGCGCCAAACCCGTTCACCGCCGCCACCACCTCCGCCATGACCTGGGAGTTCAGCGCGTTGAGCGCCTTGGGTCGGTTCAGCGTGATCAGCCCGACCTTGCCGCGCGTTTCCACGATGATGGTTTCATAGGCCATGGCTTCGCCTCCTCGTTCCGGCCGATCGATGTCGATTGGTCCTAGCTTACCGCTGACAGGTCCGGCAATAGAAGGTCGAGCGCCCGCTTTGCACGATGCGCTCGATTTGGCCGCCGCAGCCGGGCGTTGAGCATGGTTCGCCCTCCCGGTCGTAGACCGCGAAGGAGTGCTGGAAATAGCCCAGCGAGCCGTCCGTCTGCACATAGTCGCGCAGCGACGATCCGCCGGCGGCGATTGCATCGGCGATGACTGAACGGATCGCCCCGGCCAGGCGTTCGCTCTGCCCCGCCGCCTTCTTTCCAGCCTTGGCGATCGTGCCAGATTCACGCAGCGGCGACAGGCCGGCGCGCCACAGCGCCTCCGACACATAGATATTGCCAAGTCCTGCGATCAGCCGCTGGTCGAGAAGCGCGGCCTTCAACGGCGATCGGCGGCCTTCGAGCAGCGAGGCGAGCAGAACGCCGTCCAGCGTATTGCCGGTCGGCTCGACGCCCAGCCCGGCCAGCATCGGATGCGTGTCGGGCGTCCCTTCGGCAAACAGCATGAAGCCGAAGCGGCGCGGGTCGTTGAAGATCACGCGCGAGCGGGCGCCTTCGGCGGAGACCACATCGAACACGACATGATCGTGCGCAGCGCTTTTCGAACGCTCGTGATGGAATACACCCGGGGTATCGCTGCCATCTGATGTCTCGATGCGGAACGAACCCGACATGCCGAGATGGCAGATCAGCACCGGCCCACCATCGATATGCATGGTGAGATATTTGGCCCGCCGGCCGAGGGCAGTGATGGTCTTGCCGGTCAGCCGCGCGGAGAAATCCTTGGGAAACGGGAACCTGAGATCGGGCCGGCGCGCCTCGACGCGGACGAGGCGGGCGCCTTCCAGAACCGGTTGCAGGCCGCGCCGGACCGTTTCGACCTCAGGCAATTCGGGCATGGCCGCCTATCGTCGCATAGAAAGAAGTGCCGTGACGGCCACGCGCCAGCCCGAGATGTTCGGCGACGGTTTCGCCAATGTCGGCGAAGGTCGTTCTGAGCCCGATATTGCCCCCTGTGAGCCCCTGTCCGACGCCGATCACCGGAATGCGTTCGCGCGTGTGGTCGGTGCCGCGCCATGTCGGGTCGTTGCCGTGGTCGGCGGTGAGGATGAGCAGGTCACCCTGCTTCAGTTTGGCAAGCGCCTCGGGCAGGCGAAGGTCGAAGGCTTCGAGTGCGGCCGCATAGCCGGCGACGTCGCGGCGATGACCGAACTCGGTGTCGAAATCGACGAAATTGGCAAACACCAGATCACCGTCGCCAGCGTCGTCCATCGCACCCAGCGCCTTGTCGAACATCGCCATGTTGCCGGCGGCCTTGCGTACTTCGGAGATGCCGCGATGCGCGAAGATGTCGCCGATCTTGCCGACTGCGATGACCTTGCTTCCGCGTTGCGTCAGCCGGTCGAGCAACGTTGGTTCCGGCGGCGGCACCGCATAGTCGCGGCGGTTGTAGGTGCGCTCGAAGGTAGCGACGGTTTCCCCGACAAAAGGCCGTGCGATCACCCGGCCGATGTTCAGCGGATCGACCAGCCCGCGCACGGTCTTGCAGAACTCGTAGAGCCGCTCCAGTCCGAAATGCGTTTCGTGCGCGGCGATCTGCAGGACGGAGTCGACCGAAGTGTAGCAGATCGGCTTGCCGGAGCGGATATGCTCCTCGCCGGACCGCTCGATGATTTCGATTCCCGCCGCATGGCAATCGCCCAAAATGCCGGGCACCTTTCCTTCCCGGATCATCGCCTCGGTCAGGGCAGCCGGAAAAGCCGGCACCGTCTGAGGAAAATAGCCCCAGTCGAAGCGCACCGGAAGGCCGGCGATTTCCCAATGACCCGAGGGCGTGTCCTTGCCGCTCGAGACCTCCTGCGCCGCGCCATGAATGGCCGTGGCAAGCGGGATCTTGCTGCCGTCGAACCGAAAACCGGTCGCGGTTTCCGCCGCGCGGGCGAGACCGAACGAGACCATGTTCGGCACCGCGAGCGGCCCCTTGCGCAGGCCTTCGCGATCCGCGCGGCCCTCCGCACAGGCCAAGGCGATGTGTCCGAACGTATCGGCGCCGGCATCGCCATAGCGCTCGGCATCGGCGGCGCCGCCGATGCCGAAGGAATCGAGAACTAAGAGGAAAGCGCGTGCCATCGAATGGGATCGTGTTGCCTGTCTGCGGTCCCAGACATAGGGTTCCACATCGCCATTGGCAATTCGGAACCAAACGGCAACGGCTTGGACGCGATAGTCGGGGCGAGACCGGACGCCGAAGCGGCAGGGTAGGGATGAGACATGGTGGCGCATTTTCGGCGAGGCCCGCCTTGAAGGCATGCGTGGCCGCATTTGCGTTGCTGGCCGCATCATGGCCGAATGCGGCGCGTGCCGACTGGCGCGACGACATCGGCACGTTCCGCATCGGCATCGTCGCCGAACCCGGGGCCGGCAACACCGTTCCGGGCCTGGCGCTGCTGACGGACGCCTACACCAAGGCGCTCGGCATGAAGGTGGAATTTGTCGTCGCCCGCGACTACGCGGCGCTGATCGAGGCGCAGGCAAGCGGCCGGATCGAATACGCGGTCTATTCGGCGACGGCCTACGCCACCGCCGCGCAACGCTGCGGCTGCGTCGAACCTCTCGTGGCGCCGGTCGATGCAGACGGCGCCATCGGCATCCGCTCCGTCCTCGTGACGCGCGACGGCAAGGTTGCGGATCTTGCCGCCATGGCGACGCACCGGATCGCTATCGCGCCTTCCGACAGCATCGGCGGTTCTCTGTTGCCGTTAGCCGGGCTCAAGGCGGATGGCGTCGAGCTCAGCGAGGATGCGCCGTATCTGATGCGCGCCGCCTCGGCCGCCGCGGCCGAAACGATGCTTATCGACGGCCAGGCCGATGCCCTGTTCGGTTGGGTGGAAGCCATGGCGGACGGTCAGCCCGCGACCCCGGACGGCCAATCCGCGGTCCCGGACGGCCAACTGGCTGACCCAGGCGGCACAGTGGCCAGGCTTGAGGCGGCGGGTCTTTCGAAGACGGAACTTCAGGTCGTATGGACGTCCGGCTTGCTCAGATACGGCCCGCATGCCGTCCGCAGCGACCTCGACCCCGAGGCCAAGCGCCGGCTCACCGTTTTCCTCACCAACCTCAAGTCGATGACGCCTGATGTCTACGATCTGCTGGAGGCGGCGCACTCCGGCGGGTTCGCCGTCGCCTCTTCGAAGGACTATGCGATGGCTGCGGCCATCGTCCAGTTTGTGTCAGGCAAGAACGACCAGCAATGATCCTTGGCGCCCGACCGCCCCCACTCAGCAGTCGCCGCAGGGGATCGTCGTGCTGCGGCGGGGGCGCAGGTAATAGGTCTCGCCCATCGATATCTTGTTGAAGGCCGAGGTCAACCCAAGACGTTGCTGACCGTCCGCCGACCAGGTGATGACCGGCTCGTAGGCAAGATCGCTTTCGACACGAATAAGAAAAGTGCCTGCAACCTTCAGCGTAGCTGGAACCGTGGTGGTGGTGCCCTTGACGGCATCGACGGCCGCGGTGCCATCGACGAGCTTGCGCGACCACACGACCTGCACTTTCGGGGTAGCATCGCTCGTGACCTCAATCGCCGTGATGACGATCTTCGGGGTTGAGCGGTTATAGGGCCGCAAGGTTGATGTGCCGATCTGCATGATCGCATCGAGATCCGCTTTGGTGATCGTATTCTGCTGCGTGACGAGATCCGCCACCATGCTGCCGATGCGGCTGACCTTCTTGCTGGTCTCGATAGCCTGCGAAGCCTCCATGGTCACGAAATACATGACGAGCAGGACAGGTACGATGAAGGCGAACTCGATGGCCGCGACGCCGCGGCGATCGGCGCAGAGCCGCATCGCTCTCGTCCAGACTGCTGAAATCCCCCGGTGTGCCCCCGCACGAAACATGCCTTTACCCCCGTTTTGCCAAAGCAAGCCTGCAAATCTCAGTTGTCGAACGGCTCGTTCTGCCAGGTCACCGATGCGAAATGCAGCGTGTTACCGTCCTTGAGATTGGCCATCGACTTGGCCATGAAATCGGTCATGACAGGCCATTTGTAGAACACCCGCAGCATGTTCCTCGATTCCGCCAGGCCGGGAGTGACGGCGAAGCTCGTCGCATTCGTGCCGTGCTTCAGAACGATCTCGCCGTCCACGATCTTGAAGCT
The DNA here is from genome assembly GCF_014843845.1 of Mesorhizobium amorphae. Classification (GTDB taxonomy): domain Bacteria; phylum Pseudomonadota; class Alphaproteobacteria; order Rhizobiales; family Rhizobiaceae; genus Mesorhizobium; species Mesorhizobium amorphae_A. The sequence goes on from NZ_JHQS01000016.1 coordinate 126,002, forward strand.
CGCCGTGGCGGCGTCGGCAAAGGTCGGATATTCGCGCAGATCCACCAGCAGTCCCGGGCAGGTCTTGGCGACCATGATCTCAAGCCTGCTGCAGATGAGGTCCCGCAACTTGGTCCCGGCTACGTCGGCTGGCCTCAACTGGCCGGTGCGCAGCTGTCGGGCGACGTCGTCCGTGGCGTTGGCCATCACTTCCTGTCCGGCAAACGAGATGCAGCTCTCGAGGATGGCAAAGACGAGAAGGGCGAACGGCAGGGCAAGCATGGCGAATTCTATCGCCGTGCTGCCGCGCTTGTCGCCAAGGAAACGGGAGCGGAACCATGGCCGCCTGGCGCTGCGATTGGCGTTTTCCGGTGCCGGATCCCTGCTCATGTCCCGTTCCTGCCGATGCTTGTGCGGTGTCGGCGGGCACATTAGCCAAGACCCATTGAAACCCAGTTTGGATGACCGCTAAATTCGTCGAGACGGCCTTAACCGGCCGCTAACCGTGGCGGCCGTCGCGCAATCTGCCGACAGCCGGGACGCTCAGTGGCCGGCGCTCATCTCGGCTTCCGAGGCCTTCTCGCTGTCGCTCTTGTAGGAGCTTTCGCAATAGGGCGTGCAGGACATGGTCTGGATTTCGGAGCGCCTGTAAATTCTGACCGAGGACGCGTCCTGCCGCACGACAGTGACCTGTTCGTCGATGATCGGACTGCCGTCCTGATCGAGGACAACCAGGTTGGTGACGCCAAATCCCTTGCCGGTCAGAACGATTGTCGAGGCATCCTGAACAGCGGCGTCGGCGATCGCTGGATTGCCGACGACGATGGTGTCGGCGGCGCGCGACAATTTGACGATCTTCGCCTGGTTCATCGTGACTTCGATACCGGATCCGGCCCTGGCCGGCATGACGAAGGCAGATGCGGCGAAAAGCGCGGCAACTGCGAATGACGATCTCGACCCGGTCATTGAGACGCTCCAAGGCGGCGAATTGTTCAACGGAACATGAACGAGATTGGTGAACCAACAGTTAAACATGGGCTGGTTGCGATAGGGATTGGTGCGCCCAGCTCGCGGGTACGCCACAGCCTGCGCTGTTTTAGCAATACTGAAGGTGCGCCGATCTCCGCGCTTTCCCGGCGTTTAGCTCACGGTTAACCACGCAACGGGTTCGGTGCCGGAAAGGAATCGGTAAGGCTGTTTATTAAGCCGATCGAAAGAGCTTCTCCCTAGATTGGCAGCATCCGATCAACCGGCAAGAGAAGTTGACGGAAGTGCTGTAACACGTGGAGTAGGAGCTCTCGAATGTCTAACCTGATCGCACGTTTTGTGAAGGACGAATCCGGCGCGACCGCCATCGAATATGGTCTGATCGCTGCTCTCATCGCGCTCGCCATCATGGTCGGCGCTGGCGCCCTCGGCAATGCTCTGAACGCCAAGTTCGCGAACATCGCCTCGGAAATCAACGGTTCGTAATACCGAAGCAACCTGGTTGCTTTCAATCAAGGGCCGCCTCATTGGCGGCCCTTTATTTTTATGACGTCTGCATCTTGTGATGTCTGGCGTTTTTGAAGTCCCGGCCTCATCAATCGTTAATCGAACATGCCTAGGCTGCTTCCAGGCACATTTGACCACAGGCGCCGCGCCCATGCTTGAAGCCCTGATCTTCGTCGTCTTTCCGTTCTGCATGCTTTTCGCCGCGATCTCCGACACATTGTCGATGACAATCGCCAATCGCGTGCCGGTGCTGCTTGTGGCCGTCTTTGCTCTGGTCGCGCCGCTGACGGGTATGGATTGGGCAACCTATGGCTGGCATTTCGCCGCTGGCGGCCTGGTGCTGGCCGTGACCTTCGGTCTGTTCGCGCTCGGCGGCATGGGAGGCGGCGACGCCAAGCTGCTGGCCGCCACCGCTGTCTGGATGGGGCTCAACATTCAACTTGTCGAATACCTCGTGGCCTCGACGATCATCGGTGGCCTTTTGACGATCGCCATCCTCGTCTACAGGAAATCGCCGCTCGCCACCTATACGGGCCACAACCCGTTCCTGCGCCATTTCGCCGACGAGACGTCCGGCGTTCCTTATGGCATCGCGCTTGGCCTCGGCGGACTGCTCACCTATCCGGACTCGCCACTGATGGTGTGGGCGCTGGCACAGCTGGCGGCTTAGCCAGCTTTTCAGATTTCGCTTTCGAAGAGGCGGCCCCGGCCGCCTTTTTTGCGCGCCGGCGGCAGTTCGTTCCAATTTATGTAAACGTTAAATTAATCACGATCGTAAGCATTACATTAACCTTGTTTTGACGATTGCGGCTGCAAAGTCCCCCTTGGCTAGGTGGTTTGCCAAAGGCGAGGGTTCGGACAGATGCCAGCATCCCGACTGATCATTCTGAGCGTGGCGGTGGCCGCGGCGGGTGGTGCAGGATATGTGGCGAAGAACATGGTGGCGACTCCGCCGCCCCAGGTCATCGTCGATTCTCCGCAGGCGCCGGCCATCGCGCTGCAGGATGTGCTTGTCCTGTCGGGCGATGTCGGCATGGGCACCCCGCTGGAAAACAACATCAGCTGGGAGTCGTGGCCGTCCAACGGCATCAACGCCAATTTCATCACCCGCGCTGCGGAGCCCGATGCGGTCGAGAAGCTGAAGGGTTCCGTTGCCCGCGTCGCGATGTTCACCGGCGAGCCGCTGCGGCGCTCCAAGCTCATCGGCGAGGGGCAGAGTTTCATGTCGTCGATCCTGCCCTCCGGCATGCGTGCCGTTGCGACCGCGATATCGGCCGATACGTCCGCGGGCGGCTTCATCCTGCCCAATGACTTCGTCGACGTCATCATGACCCGCCGCTCCGATACCGGGAGCGGTGGCAGCGGTTTCACCACCGAGACCATCCTGAAGAATATCCGCGTTCTGGCGATCGACCAGACCATCCAGGAAGATGAGGAAGGCAAGAAGACCAGGGTCGGCCAGACCGCCACGCTGGAACTGACGCCACAGCAGGCCGAGATCATCACGGTCGCCCAGCAGATGGCGGATCGCCTGACCCTGGCGCTGCGCTCGATCACGGACAGCCAGGAAAAGAATTTGGGCGAGGCTGACTATCTCGTTTCCGGCAACGGCCGGCGCGGAACGGTGCGGTTGATCAAGTCGGGCGAAGTTTCCGAAGTGGGAGCAAGGAAATGAGGCTAAACGGTAAACTGCCGTTCGCGATGGCGATGGCAATCGGCCTGTCCCTGCTCGGCACGAACGCGCCTGGTCTTGTCGAAGCGAAGGCCGCGAACAGGACAGCCGGCGTCACGGCATCCGTTGCCACGCAGCGCGTCAAGCTTGGCCTCAACAAATCGGTGGTCATCGACCTGCCGAGCGACGCCTATGACATCCTCGTCGCCAACCCGACGGTCGCCGATGCGGTGACCCGTACGGCACGGCGCATCTATCTGTTCGGCAAGTCGGTCGGCGAGACCAACATCTTCGTCTTCGGCCCCAATGGCGAGCAGATCGTCAGCCTGGACCTGGCGGTCGAGCGCGATGTCGCCGGATTGGAGGACTATCTCAAACGGTTCATTCCGTCGTCCGAGATCAAGGTCGAACTGCTCAACGACAATGTCGTCCTGACCGGAAGCGTCGATACACCGCTAGACGCCAAGCGCGCGGTCGACCTGGCGACCATCTTCGTGTCCGGCGGTGAGGCGACGACCGGACAATATTCACAGACCGCCGCCGGCGGTTCCGCCAATGGCGGTGTCGACATCAACAATCCGGACGCCGAGCGCCGCGTCTCGAAGATCGTCAATCTGCTGCAGATCATCGGCGACGATCAGGTGACGCTCAAGGTGACCGTCGCCGAAGTCAGTCGCTCGGTGATGAAGCAGCTTGGCGTCAACATGATGGGAAGCGGCGGCAGCAACGGCATCACCTACGGCGCCATCAGCGACAATTTCACCGGCCTCGGCAAATCGCTTTCGCATTCGGGGGTCAACTTCGCCACCAATGAATTGCAGGGCTACATCAACGCCATGGAGCAATCCGGCGTCATGAAAACGCTCGCCGAGCCGACATTGACGGCCGTCTCCGGTGAGAAGGCGACCTTCAGGGTCGGCGGCGAATACAACATAGTGCAAAATCAATCCGCGCCAGACAGCACCGGCGGGATTACCTATACGACGGAAAAGATCGACTATGGTATCGGGCTTGAATTCCAGCCGGTCGTGCTGTCGCCTGGACGTATCAGTCTGAAAGTAAGGACGTCGGTTTCGGAACCGACGACGGAAGGATCGGTATCGCTGTCCGGCGGCGTGTCCGCCCCGGGCATGAATGTACTATCGCTCCGCAAGCGGCTTGCCGACACGACGGTTGAACTGCCTTCCGGCGGTTCGATGATGATCGCCGGCCTCGTCCGTGATGACATCAGGCAGGCGGTAAACGGCTTGCCTGGGCTGACAAAGATTCCGGTGCTCGGAGCCCTTTTCCGCAGCCGTGACTTCGTCCGCAATGAAAGCGAACTGGTCATCATCATAACGCCCTATCTGGCGCGGCCGGTGGCGCGCAACGACCTCGCCAAGCCGGACGACAATTTCAACGCGCCGAGTGATGGCGCCGGCATGTTCCTTGGCCGCGTCAATCGCGTCTACGGCACGATGCAGACCGACAAGCCCAACGGCCGCTACCACGGCGTTGTCGGCTTCATCTACAAGTGAGCGGGGAAGCGGACATGTTCCAGTCAGCATCGAAGGCCATGATGATCACCGCCGCAGGGTCCGGCCGCAAGCGGATCCACCGGACGGTCGTTCCTGCCCTGGCGGTCCTGCTCGTCGCATCGCTTGCCGGCTGCGCCAACCTCAAGCGCGACAGCGTCACGGTCGGCGCCATTCCCGACGACTATCGCACCAACCACCCCATCATGATCGCCGAGAAGAACCAGAAGATCGATCTTCCGGTCGGCGCCGGCGACCGCGGCATGACCGGTTCCCAGCGCGACACGCTGCTGGGCTTTCTCGACGGCTATGACAGGAGCGCGGCCCCGGCGCTGACGATCGCAATCCCGGTCGGCTCGGCCAACGAGATCGCGGCGGCCGCGGCGGGACGCGATTTCGCGAGGCTGGCGGTCGCCAGCGGCATCAAGCGAAACCGGATCGTTATGACGTCCTATCAGTCCGTTTCCGCCGAAGCATCCGCGCCCGTGCGCGTTGCCTATATCTCGGTGAAAGCCCAGACCGACAAATGCGGACGCTGGCCCGACGATCTGCTGCAGACCTCGGAAAACAAGCACTATGCCGATTTCGGCTGCTCGTATCAGAACAACCTTGCCGCTCAGATGGCCAATCCGGCCGATCTGCTCGGTCCGCGCAAGTCTTCCGATATTGATGCCGAAAATCGCAGCGCGGTGATCGACACGTACCGCAGCAGAGGCATCTCGGACGAGTTCCTGGGCAATTCGGAAGTGACCTACTGAGCAGCGCAAGTCACGGAAAGAGCATGACGATGAGCAATCTTGCCTATGACACTCCCGTAGATGGCGCAGAAACCTCGCAACAGGACATTGCGGCGATGCAGGCTCTGCGGCCGGTGCCGCGCATCTCGATCCAGGCATTTTGCGAGACCGAGGGCGTCGCCAATCCGGTCAAGCTCGCCGGTGAGGATCGCCGCATGGCGAAGGCTCATCTGAAGGTCCATATGGGAGGCATCGCCACGGCGATCGAGTTCTATCAGTCGGCGCCGACGCCGAACCTGATCCTGCTTGAATCGCGCAGCGAACCCAAGCAACTGCTGGAGCAGCTTGCCCAGCTTTCCGAATATTGCGACCCGACCTCGAGGGTTGTGGTGATCGGCCACTACAATGATGTCGGCCTTTACCGCGAACTCATCCGCTCGGGTATTTCCGAATATGTCATCGCGCCGGTGTCGATGACCGACATCGTCAGCGTGGTTTCGTCGATCTTCGTCGATCCGGAGGCCGAGCCGATCGGCCGTTCGATCGCCTTCATCGGCGCCAAGGGCGGCGTCGGCTCCTCGACCATTGCCCACAACGTCGCCTGGGCGATGTCGACGCTGTTCAAGTCCGAAGTGGTGGTGGCCGATCTCGATCTTGCTTTCGGCACGGCCAACATCAACTTCGATCAGGATCCGGCACAGGGCATCGCCGAAGCTGTATTCTCACCCGAGCGCGTCGATGAGGTCTATCTGGACCGGTTGCTGGCGCAATGCGCCGAGCACCTGTCGCTGCTGGCGGCTCCATCGACACTCGAGCGGGTCTACGATTTCGATCCCGACGCCTTTTCGCAGCTGATCGACACGGCGCAGCGCAGCGCACCGCTGCTGGTGCTCGATGTCCCGCACGTCTGGACAGGATGGGTCAAGAGCACCCTCATCAAGGCCGATGAGATCGTCATCACCGCGACGCCGGAACTCGCCAATCTGCGCAACACCAAGAACATGGTGGACATGCTGAAACGGCTTCGCCCGAACGACGCGCCGCCAAGGCTGATCATCAATCAGGCAGGCGTGCCGAAGCGCCCCGAAATCGGGTCGTCGGATTTTGCCGAACCGCTCGGCATAACGCCGATGGCGGTCATCCCATTCGACCCGCTCCTGTTCGGAAACGCGGCCAACAACGGGCGCATGCTTGGCGAGATGGATGCCAAGAGCCCGATCGTCGGCCTGGTCAATGAGATCGCCCATGTGCTGACAGGGCGCAGCGAAATCAAGGCCAAGAAGAAGGCAGGTCTTGGCATGCTCCTGGGCAAGCTCTCGCGCAACAAGAAGTGACGCTCAAGCAGCGGAATTGGTAGTCGATCATGTTTGGTAAGAGAGGCTCAGACGACGGCAACCGGTTCAATCCGGAATTCCGTCAGCCGGCACCGGCGCCGGCTGCGACGGTGCCCGCGGACACGGCGGTTCTCGCGCGGCCGGCCTCTGCGCCGCCGCAGCCCGGTGCCGTCGTTGCCCCACCCGCCCGACGCCCGGTCGAGCCGCCGCCGCTGGCGCCGCCGCCGAAGAAGGTCCAGCGCGAGCGCAGCGAAAGCTACTACGACACCAAGAGCCAGGTCTTTTCCGCGCTCATCGACACGATCGACCTGTCGCAGCTTGCCAAGCTCGATCCAGAAAGCGCGCGCGAGGAAATCCGCGACATCGTCAACGACATCATTGCGATCAAGAATTTCGCGATGTCGATCGCCGAGCAGGAGGAATTGCTCGAGGACATCTGCAACGACGTGCTCGGCTACGGCCCGCTGGAGCCCTTGCTCGCCCGCGACGACATCGCCGACATCATGGTCAACGGCTCCAAGAACGTCTATATCGAAGTCAACGGCAAGGTCGAGCAGACCGGCATCCGCTTCCGCGACAACCAGCAGCTACTCAACATCTGCCAGCGCATCGTCAGCCAGGTTGGCCGCCGTGTCGACGAATCCAGCCCGATCTGCGATGCCCGCCTGCCCGACGGCTCCCGCGTCAACGTCATCGCGCCGCCGCTCTCGATCGACGGCACCGCGCTCACCATCCGTAAGTTCAAGAAGGACAAGCTGACGCTCGACCAGCTGGTCAAGTTCGGCGCGATCTCGCCGCAAGGCGCTGAGGTTCTCAAGATCATCGGCCGTGTCCGCTGCAATATCGTCATCTCGGGCGGCACCGGCTCGGGCAAGACGACGCTGCTCAATTGCCTGACCAACTACATCGACCGTGAGGAACGCGTCATCACCTGCGAAGACTCGGCCGAGTTGCAGCTGCAGCAGCCGCATGTTGTTCGCCTCGAAACCCGCCCACCCAATCTTGAGGGTGAGGGCGAGGTGACCATGCGCGATCTGGTCAAGAATTGCCTGCGCATGCGGCCGGAGCGGATCATCGTCGGCGAAGTGCGCGGACCGGAGGTCTTCGACTTGCTGCAGGCGATGAACACCGGTCACGACGGCTCGATGGGGACGATCCACTCGAACAGCCCGCGCGAATGCCTGAACCGTATCGAATCGATGATCGCCATGGGCGGCTACTCGCTGCCGCAGAAGACCGTGCGCGAGATCGTCGTCGGTTCCATCGACGTGATCATACAGGCGGCCCGCCTGCGCGACGGATCGCGCCGCATCACCCACATCACCGAGGTGATCGGCATGGAAGGTGACGTCATCATCACGCAGGACCTCGTCCTCTACAACATCAAGGGCGAGGACTCGAACGGCAGGCTGCTGGGCGAGCACGTGTCGACCGGCATCGGCCGGCCGCATTTTTGGGATCGCGCCCGCTACTATGGCGAGGAACAGCGCCTCGCCACGGCGCTCGAGGCCATGGAGAAACGCGCTGACTGACGCATCTGGAGGCGTAGGGGTCCTGGTCGATGTTCGGAATTGACACCACAGTACTGGCGTTTGTCGTGCTGGCCGGCTTCAGCGCCGGCGCGGTCGCCTACGCTTTCCTGTTCACCCGAATGAGCAACGAGAAGCAGGTCGGCAAGCGGCTCGAGACCATCAAGACCGCCGAAACCGATCGTTCCGTCGTCAAGGCCTCGCGTGATCGTGTCGCCGAAGCAACCAAGCGGCGAAAATCCGTCCAGGATTCGCTGAAGCAGCTCGACGAAAAGCAGAAATCCAACGATCGCAACGTCAAGAAGCCGCCGCTGAAGGCGCTGATCCGTCAAGCCGGCATGACGGTTTCCATTGAGCGCTTCTACATCTACTCGGCCGTCTGCGGCATCGTTCTCACGGCTCTCGCCTATATGGGCGGTGCGCCTTTGCTGATCCTTCCGGGTGCGTTGCTGGCCGGCGCCCTTGGTCTGCCGCGCTGGTTCGTCGCGTTTCGCCGCGGCCGGCGCGTCAAGGCATTCCTCGCCGAATTTCCGAACGCCCTCGACATCATCGTGCGGGCGGTCAAGTCGGGCCTGCCGCTGAATGACTCAATCCGCCTCATCGCCAACGAATCTCCGGAACCGGTAAAGACCGAGTTTCGCCGTATCATCGATTCACAGCAGATGGGCATGTCGATCCCCGATGCGGCGATCCGCATGGCCGAGACCATGCCTTGCCCGGAAGCGGGCTTCTTCGGCATCGTGATCCAGATACAGTCGCAGGCCGGCGGCAATCTTTCCGAGGCGCTTGGCAATCTTTCGCGCGTGCTGCGCGACCGCAAGAAGATGAAGGCCAAGGTGCAGGCGCTTTCGATGGAGGCCAAGGCCTCCGCGGTCATCATCGGCGCCCTGCCTTTCGTCGTAGCCTTTCTCGTCTACCTGTCGAGCCCGAACTACATCATGCCGCTCTTCACCACCAGCACCGGCCACCTGATCATCGGCTGCTCACTGGTCTGGATGTCGATCGGCATCATGGTGATGCGCAAGATGATGAACTTCGATGTCTAGAGCATGATCCCGAGGAGTGGGTCCCGGTTTTCGGAGAAGATCATGCTCGAACAAAAAGATAGAAACCAATGACAGACCAGGTCGTCAAATCCCTTACCGACCCCGCTTTCCTGATCGCGCTCCTGGTCGGCATCGCGGTGTTTGCGACCGTCTTCACGGTCTTGCCTGCCCTTGGCGGCAACCAGCTCAAGTCGCGCATGAAATCGGTGGCGCTCGAGCGTGACGAATTGCGCGCCAAGCAGCGCACGCGGCTTGCCAACGAAGCCGATCGCCGCCGCAAGGGCCTGCGCGAGGAACAGTCGATCGGCATGCGCAACATCGTCGATCGGCTGGATCTGAAGCGCGCGCTGGCCGATGAGAGCACATTGCAGAAGCTCAAGGTGGCGGGTTTTCGCGGCCAGAACCCGCTGACGCGCTTTCTGTTCTTCCGCCTTGTCCTGCCCTTCGTCGGTTTCGCGCTGGCGGCCTTATACGTTTTCATGCTCGGCGGACTGCCCCTGCAGCCGCCTTTCATCAAGCTGTTCGTCTGCGTCGTCGTCGCCTATGGCGGCTTCTATGCGCCGATACTTTACGTCAACAACCGCGCCGCCAAACGCAAGCAGTCGATCCAGATGGCATGGCCGGACGCACTCGACCTGATGCTGATCTGCGTCGAGTCCGGCATGTCCGTTGAGGCCGCCCTTCGCAAGGTCGCCGACGAGATCGGCGCGCAATCGGTGGCATTGGCGGAAGAATTCGTCCTGACCAACGCCGAGCTCTCCTACCTGCAGGAGCGCAAGGTGGCCTATGAGAACCTCGCCAGCCGCACCGGCCTGGAATCGGTCAAGTCGGTGACGCAGGCGCTGGTCCAGGCGGAGCGCTACGGCACGCCGGTGGCGCATGCGCTGCGCGTGCTGGCCAGTGAAAGTCGTGACATGCGCATGAACGCGGCCGAGAAGAAGGCCGCCGCGCTGCCGCCCAAGCTCACCGTGCCGATGATCCTGTTCTTCCTGCCGGTGCTATTCGCCATCATCCTCGGCCCGGCCGGCATCCAGGTCAGCCAGCGCGGCATCTTCGGCGATCAGCAGAAGTCGAGCAGCGAGTAGCTCCGAGATCCGGCTCACACATTTTACGAAAAGCCGCGCTGGCTATGCCGCGCGGCTTTTGTCTTTGGGGGGATTGCAGGATTGGACGCGCTAGCGCGGATCAGCTTTTACGCAATTCCGAACGGAAAACCGCTAAGCACTTTTCCAGGAATTGCTCCAGCCGTCCCTTCAGTTGGTGGCGGGCTTGTCCTTGTCCTGGTCCTTGAGCTGGCTCCAGGCGTTCTGCTGCGCAAGCATCTGGCGCAGATAGGCGACGTTGGCCTGTGCCTGCTCGGGCGAGAGCTCCTGCGAGGCGATCTTCTCGGCCTCGTCGAAGCGGCCCTGCAGGCCGACGACCAAAGCCAGGTTCTGCCGGACCCGGCTGTCGGCGTTGGGCTGCTCGGCGGCCGAGCGCATATAGGTTTCTGCCGTGCGCAGATCGCCTTCCAGCACGTAGGACATGCCGAGATTGGACAGGATCGATGGTTCGTTCGGCTTGAGGTCGAGCGCCTTGCGGTAATTCTGGCGCGCTTCGTCCTTCTGCCCCAACTGGTCGAGAATGGCCGCTTCCGCAGAAACCAGCCGCCAGTCCGGATATTCCGGCGTCTGCGCGCGGCGCACCGCATCGAGCGCCGGCTCGAACTGCCCGTTGGCGGCCAGCGCCTTGCCATAGGCGGCAAGCACGTCGCGGTCCTTGGGGTAGGCAATCGCCAGCTTGCGCATGACGGCGAGCGACTGGTCGGCATCGCCGTCCATCTGCAGTGCCGCCGCATAGTTCGTGGCGATGCGTTTGTCGTTGGGCTTCTTGGCGTAGGATTCGCCGAGCGCTATCGTCGCATTGTGCAGTTCGCCGGCGGCCATGGTCTCCAGTGGTTTGCTGCTGGAGCGGGAAATCGAGCCGGTCGTGAACTTGCTGGTGGTGCCGCAACCCGCTACGCTCGCCGCCAACGCCGCCAAAAATGCCGTGGTGATCAGACGCTTGCCTGTGATGTTCGACACTTTGATCGGCATTGGCACCCGGTCTCCATTCTCGCGGCCATTGCCTGGCCGTCTTCCCTCCCGCAGAAATATTCTGTTAACCCTAACGGACAGTTAAGAAACGCCGACTCGCGATGCGACCGGCCGGAGATCATCGAATGCCTGTCGAACTTGTCGAACGCACGCTGCAGGCCGCCTTGCCGGTGCATCTGGTGGCAAAGGGCGATCTGGAAGCAGCCGGTCTCGCGCCGTCGTCGATCGCCTGGGCCAAGGCCAACGGCTTCTCCGGTGAAGCCGGCAGGACGCTTGTCGTTCCCGGCGAGAGCGGCGCGCTTGCCGGCGCGCTGTTCGGCATCGGCGACGGCGAGGGCATGCTTGCCGTCGGTGCCTTGGCGCGAGCCTTGCCGGAAGGCGACTGGCATTTTGCCTCCGACCCCGCGGAGCCCGAACTCGCGGCCATTGCGCTGGCGCTCGGCGGCTATGTCTTTACCCGCTACGGCAAGAAGCCAGGCAAGGCGCTGCGCTTCACCCTGCCATCCGGCGCCGATGCGGCGCGCGTCGGCCGCATCGTCGACGGCGTTTTCCTGACGCGCGATCTGGTCAACACGCCGACCAGCGACATGGGGCCCGACCATTTGGAGGTGGCGGTTCGGATGCTGGCCGCTGAGCATCAGGCCGTGGTGTCGGTGACGAGGGGCGACGACCTGCTTGCGGAGAACTTCCCCATGATCCATGCGGTCGGTCGCGCATCATCCGATGCGCCGCGCCTGATCGACATGAGATGGGGACCGGAGGGGGCGCCGAAGGTGACGCTGGTCGGCAAGGGCGTTTGCTTCGATACGGGTGGTCTCGACATCAAGCCGTCGTCGGGCATGCTGCTGATGAAGAAGGACATGGGCGGCGCTGCCAATGTGCTCGGCCTCGCTTCGATGATCATGGCCGCTGGCTTGTACGTGCGGCTGCGCGTGCTCGTCCCCGCGGTCGAGAATTCGATTGCGGGAAATGCGTTCCGGCCGGGCGACGTGCTGACGAGCCGCAAGGGCATCACCGTCGAGATCGGCAACACGGACGCCGAGGGGCGGCTGGTGCTGGCCGATGCCTTGGCGCTGGCCGACGACGACGAACCTCAACTGCTGGTCGACATGGCGACGCTGACCGGAGCGGCCCGCGTCGCGCTCGGTCCCGACCTGCCGCCCTTCTACACCGGCGACGAGGCGCTGGCGGACGATCTCGCGGCAGCTTCCGTCATGGTCGAGGATCCGTTGTGGCGCATGCCGCTGTGGCGGCCCTATGATGCAAAACTGTCGTCGAAGATCGCCGATATCAACAACGTCACCACGGACGGTTTTGCCGGCTCGATCACCGCTGCTCTGTTCCTCAAGCGCTTCGTCGAGAAGACTCACAGCTGGGCGCATTTCGACATCTTCGCCTGGAACCCGTCCGATCGCCCGCACGGCGTCGCCGGCGGCGAGGCGCAAGGCATTCGCGCGCTGGAGCGGATCATCTCGACACGTTACGGCTGATCATGCGGAGCAGCCGGCAAAACTCCGAAACTGAAACGGAACCGAAACAATTTGGCGTCATGCTGGGCGGATGTCGATCTCGATGCGCCCGAGTCAGGCCATGCGATTGTGGCAGCAGGTGATGCTGTCGCAGGTGCGCGACGGCGCACCCGATCTCACCATGCGCCAGACGGCGATCCTGTTCACCATCTATCTCGATCCGCCGCCGCACACGGTGCGCGGGCTGGCCGCAAGGCTCAACGTCACCAAGCCGGTCATCACCCGCGCGCTCGATACGATGGGCGCGCTGAAACTGGTGTCGCGCCATCGCGACGAACTCGACAAGCGCAACGTCCTGATCAGGCGTACGGTCGAGGGTGCGCTCTTTGTCGAGCGCTTCGGCGATGGTATCGTTGCCCGGGCCCATGAACTGCCCATCTGACCAATTGTCGATTTACCCACCTTACCGATTAAGACGAGTTGCCGATTTGACCGCCAGGGATGCCCGCCTTCACGCTTTTCGCGCCGATCTCGCCGATGCGCGATTGAAAGGTGAAGTTTCCGCCGACCGCTTCGTCGCCGGCCAGCCGGCGCGGATTTCGGTTTCCGTGGCCGATATCCGCAAGGCGCCGAGCTGGGATGCCGGGGTCAACACCCAGGCCCTGTTCGGCGAAGATGTCCTCGTCTTCGAGGAGAAGGAAGGCTGGGCCTGGATACAGGCCGAGCGCGACGGCTATGTCGGCTATGTCACCGACACCGTGCTGGGAGCGAGGGACCATCCGCCGACCCATACCGTCTCGGTGCCGCGCACCTTCCTCTATCCCGGTCCCGACCTGCGCTTTCCGATCAGCGGGCAGTTATCGATGGGGTCGGCGGTGACGGTGACGGGTGCCGCGGAAACCCGCGGCACGCACTATGCACTGCTGCCCTCCGGTCAGGCGGTCATTGCAGGCCATCTCAGGCCGATCGCGGCTAAGTCTGCCGACTATGTATCGGTCGCGGAGACCTTTCTCGGTACACCCTATCTCTGGGGCGGTGCCTCGGGCTTCGGCATCGACTGTTCCGGCCTCGTGCAACTGGCGATGCGCATGGCAGGCCAGGGCGTGCTCCGCGATTCCGACATGCAGGCGGCGACCATCGGCGAGCCGCTCGAACCCGGCCCGGATTTCAACGAGCTGCGTCGTGGCGACCTCGTCTTCTGGAAGGGCCATGTCGCCATCATGACCGACGCCGACACCATGATCCACGCCAATGGCCACACCATGCTGGTGTCGCGCGAAGGGCTGAAGGACGCCATCGCCCGCATCGGCTATCTCTATGGCGGCCCGACGGGGTTTCGAAGGCCGTAGCACTGCGGCCGATCACCTTTTGTTCCGATTCTGCTTGGCGATCGAGCGCTGTCGCGCTACCTCTGGCGCGTGACAGAGCAGCCGCGCCTTGCCGAACAGAATGCCGCCGTCGTCCTGCCCGAACCGTTCGTCAGATGGTTCGCGCAAAAAGGCTGGTCGCCGCGCGCCCACCAGATCGAGTTGCTGGCGAGGGCACAAGCCGGGCAATCCGTGCTGCTGATCGCTCCAACCGGCGCCGGCAAGACGCTGGCCGGCTTCATGCCGTCCCTGACAGAACTGGCCAATCGCCCCAGGCGAAAACCGGGCCAGGCGCATCGCGGCATCCACACGCTCTACATCTCGCCGCTGAAGGCTTTGGCCGTCGACATCGAGCGCAATCTCGGCAAGCCGGTGGAAGAGATCGGCCTGCCCGTCACCATAGAGACGCGTACCGGCGACACGCCTTCGCACAAGCGCCAGCGGCAGAAGCTGGTGCCGCCCGACATCCTGCTGACGACGCCCGAACAACTGGCGCTGCTGATCGCGGCACCCGACGCCAGGCGCTTCTTCGAGGATCTGCGCTACGTGGTGCTCGACGAACTGCACTCGCTGGTGATCTCGAAGCGCGGGCACCTGCTGGCGCTCGGTCTGGCGCGGCTGCGCAACTATGTGCCCAAGCTGCAGACCATAGGTCTGTCAGCCACCGTCGCCGAACCCGACGAGTTGCGGCGCTGGTTGGTTAGCCAGAACCCGCTGGGCCATATGGCTGGGCTTATCACCATCGTCGGCGGTGCCAAGCCCGACATCTCCATTCTCGATTCACAAGAACGCGTGCCGTGGTCTGGCCATTCGGCCCGCTACGCCATCCCCGAGATCTACGAGGCGATCAAAAAGCACCGCACGACGCTTTTGTTCGTCAACACCCGCAGCCAGGCCGAACTGCTGTTCCAGGAACTCTGGCGGGCCAACGAGGATTCGCTGCCCATCGCGCTCCACCACGGCTCGCTCGATGTCGGCCAGCGCCGGCGCGTCGAGAAGGCTATGGGCGAGAACGCACTGCGCGCCATCGTCGCCACCTCGACGCTCGATCTCGGCATTGACTGGGGCGATGTCGATCTGGTCGTGCATGTCGGTGCGCCGAAGGGCGCCAGCCGGCTGGCGCAACGCATCGGCCGCGCCAACCACCGCATGGACGAACCGTCGAAGGCGATCCTGATTCCGGCCAACCGCTTCGAGGTGCTGGAATGCCGGGCGGCGCTTGACGCCAATTATCTCGGCGCGCAGGACACACCACCACTGATCAAGGGCGCGCTCGACGTGCTGTCGCAGCATGTGCTGGGTGTCGCTTGCGGTGCGCCCTTCGATGCCGATCTTCTGTTCGAGGAGGTGCGTAGTGCGGCACCCTATGCGGCCCTGGAGCGCGAGACTTTTGACCGCGTCGTCGACTTCGTCGCCACCGGCGGCTATGCGCTGAAGAACTACGAGCGCTACGCCCGCATCCGCAAGACGGTCGACGGGCTGTGGCGCGTCTCGCATCCGCGCGTCGCCCAGCAATACCGGTTGAACGTTGGCACCATCGTCGAGATGCCGGAACTCAATGTCCGCTATGTCCGGCAGGGGCGCGGCATGGCTGGCCGCGGCGGGCCGGTGCTCGGCAAGATCGAGGAGTATTTCGCCGAGACGCTGCGCCCTGGCGACAATTTTCTGTTCGCCGGCAAGGTGCTGCGCTTCGAAGGCATCCGCGAGAACGAATGCGTCGTCTCCAGCGGCGCCGGCGCCAACATAATCGTGCCAAGCTATGCCGGCGGCAAGTTTCCGCTGTCGACCTATCTCGCCGAACAGGTGCGCGGCATGCTGGCCGACAGCAACCGCTGGCAGGCACTGCCGGAACAGGTCGCCGATTGGCTGCGGCTGCAGAAGGAGAAGTCGGTGCTGCCGAAGCGCGGCGACCTGCTGGTCGAGACCTTTCCGCGCGGCAACCGCCACTACATGGTCGCCTATCCGTTCGAGGGCCGGTTGGCGCACCAGACGCTCGGCATGCTCTTGACGCGACGGCTGGAGCGGGCAGGCGCCCGGCCACTCGGCTTCGTCGCCACCGACTATTCGCTGGCCGTCTGGGCGCTGGACGACATGGCGGCGCTGTTCAAGGCGAAGAAACCGTCGCTGGCAGCGCTGTTTGACGAGGACATGCTGGGCGACGATCTCGAAGCCTGGCTGAACGACAGCTGGATGCTGAAGCGCACCTTCCGCACCTGCGCGGTGATCGCCGGGCTGATCGAGAAGCGCTACCCCGGGCAGGAGAAGAGCGGCCGGCAGGTGACCGTGTCGGCCGACCTGATATACGACGTGCTACGCAGCCACGAGCCGGACCATATTCTGCTGCAGGCGACGCGCACCGACGCCTCCGCCGGTCTGCTCGATGTCAGCAGACTTGCCGAGATGCTCTCGCGTGTGCGCGGCCGAATCGTGCATAAGCATCTCGACCAGATCTCGCCGCTGGCGATACCGGTGATGCTCGAGATCGGCAAGGAACCGGTCAATGGCGGCGCCAACGAGACGCTTCTGATGGAAGCCGCCGATCTGGTCGAGGAGGCGATGGGCCGAAGGTGATGAACTGAGAGTGATGGGAGCATGAATTTCTCGCTGGCGCGCACGTCGCTGATGGCAGAGGCCGACCTGGTCGGCATCGCCGGCGAGCGTGCCGTCTGCGATCCGCGTGGCGTGCTCTATTTTCCCGAGCTTCGGCTGTTGGCAGTGACCGACCTGCATCTGGAAAAAGGCTCGTCCTATGCCCGCCGCGGTGCGCTGATCCCTCCCTATGACACCGGCGCCACCTTGCTCCGGCTGCAGGCGGTGATCGCCGACTATCAGCCGGCGATCGTCATCAGCCTCGGCGACAGTTTCCACGACGGCGGCGGCGCCGAGCGCATGCATCAAAGCTTCCGCGAGCGCCTGGAAGCGCTGATATCAGGCCGCGACTGGTTCTGGGTCGCCGGCAACCATGATCCGGACGGGCCGGCCGATCTGCCTGGTGACACCGTGCGCGAACTCGCCATCGGCGCGTTGCTGTTCCGGCACGAGCCTTCAAAGGTGCGAGTCGAAGGCGAGATATCAGGCCATCTGCATCCCTGCGCCCGTATCGTCCAGCGCGGTCGCTCGGTGCGGCGGCGCTGCTTTGCCGGTGACGGCGGCCGCATGATCATGCCGGCCTTCGGCGCCTATACGGGCTCGCTCAACGTGCTCGACCGTGCCTATGCCGGCCTGTTCCGCCGCGAGACGCTGATGGCCTACATGCTGGGCGCCGAGCGCATCTTCGCCATTTCCGGCTCGATGCTTAGGCCAGGGTAAAACCTATCTGCCATAGTACAAAGTGACCGTGTGCTTGGCCTCGGCGAAGAACAGCCAGCGCTCGACCAGCATGCCTGCGAACTGGGCGAAGGCTGCGAGTACCGATGCGATCGCCGCCAACGGCCAAGGCAGAAAGATCGCCGCGAGCAACAGCAAGCCGGGCAAGGCGAAGGCCAAAATCTGCGTGACCAGCCGCAGCTTTGCGCCGTGCTTGCGCGCGATACGAAAACCCATCTCCTTGAGCAGATAGTTTTCCTCGGTGTGCGGCCATTCGAGCGACCGCACCGTGCCGCCGGCAAGTCCGGTCGCGGTGTTGGCCGTGGTCGGGATTTCCAGCCGGTCATTGTGGTGCCAGGTCGCCAGCTTCCAGCCCCACCCGAGAACGATCAGCAGCAAGCAAGTTGCCAGAAGGGTGTTCGAGTCGATGCCGAAGCCTTGCAGCAGTGCGTTCAACAGCAGGCTGCCGGTCATCGCAGAGAAGATCAGATAGCCAGGCAGAGTGAAGCGGCTATGCCACTGGGCGATCGGCTTCAGCGAGGCATAGATCATGCCTGTCGTGCAGACGGTGACGATCGCGCCGACGGCAGTCAGCAATCCGGCCAAGGTGACCCAGCCACCGGTGCGGCCGAAAAACACCCAGCCGATGCCGAACAGGCCGGCCGGAATGAAGGTCAGGACCGACGACACGCCCTCGCGCGACAGCCAGGAGCTGCGCCATTGCGAGAAGGCGCGCCAGGCTCTTTCAGGGCGGCCGAGATGGCCGGTCGACGACAGCAGGCCGGCGGCGATCAGGCCGAGCGCCAGCCCCATGCCGATGAGCCCGAGCCAGAAATCAGGTGGGATTAAGCCCAATCCGCCGAGCACGCCAAGCAGCGCGAGCAGGCCGTAGCCGGCACCGGTGGCGGTGGTGAAGAAGACGACGGAAAAGGCTGGATGCATCGGGTCAGTTCGAAAGCATGCGGTCGACCCAGCCGAGGAAGCCGCCTTCGGCCCGCACCGGCTCGAGCGCGGGTGCGGCCACCGAAGCGGCGCGTTGGGTGTGGGCACGCGGCGGCAGGTACTTGTTGGTCGGGCGATAGCCCATCTCGGGCATCAGGTCGACACCGCCGCGATCCGCCACCAACTGAGAAACCGCCGAGGCGGGGTCGCCGAGGTCGCCGAAATGCCGCGCGCTGGTCGGGCAGGCGGCGACGCAGGCCGGCACGCGGTCTTCCTCGGCCAGATTGTCGTTGTAGATGCGGTCGACACAGAGCGTGCATTTCTTCATGACGCCGACATCGGTATCGAATTCGCGCGCCCCATAGGGGCAGGCCCAGCTGCACAATTTGCAGCCGATGCACTTGTCCTCATCGATCAGCACGATGCCGTCCGAGGCCCGTTTGTAGGAGGCTCCCGTCGGGCAGACGGTGACACAGGCTGGCGTCTCGCAATGCAGGCAGGAGCGCGGGAAGTTGACCGTCCGCCCGCCCATCTCGGTCGTGTGCTCATAGCTGTGCACGCGGTTGAACCAGACGCCATCGACATTGCTGCCATAGGGGTCGATGTCTGTCAGCGGCGCCATGTGGCCGCCGGTGTTCCACTCCTTGCAGGCGGTAACGCAGGCCTGGCAGCCGACGCAGGTGTCGAGGTCGATGACCAGGCCGAGCCTTTTGTCGGTGTGCGCGGGAAGGCAGGTCATTCGGCGGCTTCCCTGTTCATGCGGAATTCGGCGCCGAAGCGAAGCGTATCGGGCGCAGGCTCGAAACGCGGCGGCTGCAGGAAGCGTTCGAACTGCGGTTCGGTGAAACCGGCTTCTTCCGCCGCGCACTTGACGATGCGCACGCGCAGGTCGAACCACGCCGCCTGTCCGGTGACCGGGTCCGAATTCGAATAGCGCTTGCCGTTCGCATCGGCGGATGTCTGGTCGCCGATGATGTGGTTGAGCAGGAAGCCGCGATTGCACTCGGCAGCGTCGTCCTTCAGCCCCCAGCTGCCGCGGCGCTTGCCGATGGCGTTCCAGGTCCACACCGTATCCGGGTTGACGCCGTCGACCAGCTTGATCTG
Organism: Mesorhizobium amorphae; assembly: GCF_014843845.1. Classification (GTDB taxonomy): domain Bacteria; phylum Pseudomonadota; class Alphaproteobacteria; order Rhizobiales; family Rhizobiaceae; genus Mesorhizobium; species Mesorhizobium amorphae_A. Next base: position 145,570 of record NZ_JHQS01000016.1, read on the forward strand.
TCCCTTCACACGGCCATTGATGCTCTCGATCCACACCCAGTCATCATCGGCAAGGCCAAGCCCGGCTGCGGTCTGGTGGTGCACGAACAGCCGGTTCTGGCTGGTGATCTGCCTCAGCCACGCATTCTGCGAACCCCAGGAATGGTACATGTGCATCGGCCGCTGCGTCAGCGCATGCAACGGGTACTTTTCGAGGTCGACGGCTGCTTCCTCGAACGGCGCGTACCAGAACGGCAGCGGGTCCATATAGGTCTCGATGCGGTACCGCTCGGCTTCCGGCGGCTGCACCCGGCCATGGCCGCGCGCGGCGAGGCGGAAGCGCTGCATCGGCTCGGAATAGAGTTGGAAGACGATTGGCTCGGCCTTCGGGATGAACCCCATCTGCTCGGCGAAGTCGAGATAGGAGCGGTTGGCCATCTTGTAGTAGCGTTGGTCATCAGCGAAGTCGTGATGCCAGAAGCCGCCATTGTCGATGTAGCGCTGCAGCTGGTCCGGATTGACCGCGCCGCTGCCGATCGCCGTCCCGTCCCTGCCGCGCCAGCCGGCCAGCGGCCCGATGCCGGGCGTGCGTTCGTGATTGACGATGTAGTCGGCATAATCGCGGTACTTGGCCGAGCCGTCGTCGTTAATGAAGCCGGGCAGGCCGAGCCGCGCACCGAGCTCGATCAGCACCGACTGGAACGGCCTGACGTCGCGGTCCGGCTCGACCACCGGATGACGGATGGCGTCGCCCGGACCGTCGGCGTGACTGATCGGCCTGTCGAGCAGGCTGATGCAGTCGTGTCTTTCGAGATAGGTCGTATCGGGCAGCACCAGATCGGCGAACGGCACCGTCTCGGAATAGTAGGCGTCGGAATAGATGATGAAGGGGATCTTGTAGCGGCCCTCCTCGTCTGCGTCGGTCAGCATGGCGATGGTCTCGACGGTGTTCATCGAGGAATTCCAGGCCATGTTCGACATGTACATCAACAGCGTGTCGATCCGGTAGGGATCGCCGGCCCAGGCATTGCGGATGACGGTGTGCATCAGGCCGTGCGCGGCCAATGGCGCGTCCCAGGAATAGGCCTTGTCGATGCGGATGGGCGTGCCGGCCTCGTCGACCAAGAGATCGTCCGGCCCGCAGACGAAGCCGAGCGGCATGCCCTCGAGCGGCGTCATCGGCTGAACATTCCTGCCCGCGGGCTTCGGCCCCGGCGGCGCCGGGCGGGGATAAGGCGGCTTGAAGCGGAATCCGCCCGGCACGTCCACCGTGCCGAGCAGCACCTGCAACAGATGAATGGCGCGGCAGGAGTGAAAACCGTTCGAATGGGCCGAGATACCGCGCATGGCGTGCATCGACACCGGCCGGCCCTTGATCGTCTCATGGCGGCGGCCAGCCCAGTCGGTCCACGCCACCGGCAACTCGATAGTCTGTTCGAACGCGACATGCGCCAACTCGGCGGCGACCTTGCGTATCGTGTCGGCGGGAATGCCGCAGCGCTCGGCGACCGCGTCGGGCGAATAGTTCTCGTCGAGATAACGGTCGGCAACGAGCTGGAATACCGGCACACAGCGACGGCCGTCGACGGTGAAACTGCCGGTCAGCGCCGGCTTTGCATTTGGGTCGGCTGCGGCGAAAGACGTCTTCGCCACCCTGTCCCAGGCCAGCGGATTGCCGGCGCCATCGCGCATGAACAACCCATCATCGGCAGCGCCAGGCTCCTGCACGACAAGCACATGCGCGTTGGTGTAGCGCAGCAGATAATCGAGATCGACGCGGCCGGCCTTGAGCAGTTCGTGGATGAGGGCGAACACGAACAGGCCGTCGGTGCCGGGCCGGATGCCGATCCAGTCGTCGGCAATCGCATTGTAGCCGGTGCGGCACGGATTGATCGAGACTACCTTGGCGCCGCGCGCCTTGAGCTTGCCCAGGCCGATCTTGATCGGATTGGAATCATGGTCCTCGGCGACACCGAACAGCATGAAGTATTTGGTGTTGTCCCAGTCGGGTTCGCCGAACTCCCAGAACGAGCCGCCGATCGTGTAGAGGCCGCCGGCCGCCATGTTGACCGAGCAGAAGCCGCCATGGGCGGCGAAGTTCGGCGTGCCGAACTGGCTCGCCCACCAGCCGGTCAGCGACTGCGACTGGTCGCGCCCGGTGAAGAACGCAAGTTTCTTCGGATCGGTCCGGTGGATCGACGAAAGCCGCTCCGTCGCAATCGAAAAGGCTTCCTCCCATTCGATCTCGCGGAATTCTCCCGAGCCGCGCGGGCCGGCGCGCAGCAGCGGCTTCTTCAGCCGTGCCGGGCTGTAATGCTGCATGATGCCGGAACTGCCCTTGCCGCAGATCACGCCGCGATTGACCGGGTGGTCCTTGTTGCCGTTGATGTAACGGACCTTGCCGTCCTTGATGTGGACGTCGATGCCGCAGCGGCAGGCGCACATGTAGCAGGTGGTCTTGGCGATCCTGTCGGAAACGCTCGGCGAGGTGTCGACTCCGTCGCCTTCGTCGGGTGCGCGCGTGTCGGCCAGCGGCCGTTGCGACGGTGCGGAATTGGCGCCGCGCGGCGCTCCGTAGCTCATGATCCGCGAACGCTCTTGCCGCTCGCCGTCCTGGCTTTCGTCTTCGGTCCAGGGCCGCGCATGTAATGCTGTTCAGGGTGGTAGCGCTCGCCGGCGAACTGCCGCCTTACCTGGCGGGTCCAGTGCGCGAACAGCGATTTGAAGCGCCCGATCAATTTCCCAACCTTTGCGGCGGTCCCGCCAATTTTTTCCAACTTCCTGCAAAAATTTAGAACAAAGCAATTGATCTGTCTAACAAGCTGCTCTTGTAATTCCGATCGAATTTGCTTCTTAGTTGATCATGACTCTCGACCAGTTGCGCATCTTCGTCGCCGTCGCAGAGCGCGGCCACATGACCAAGGCGGCAGCGCTTTTGGGCATCTCCCAGTCGGCGGCATCGGCCGCCATCCGCGCGCTTGAACAGCAGCATGGTGTGCAGCTGTTCAACCGGGTCGGCCGCAACATCGAGCTGGCGCAGACCGGTCGCCGGTTCCTGCCAGAGGCCAAGGCCGTGCTCGAACGAGCGGCCGCCGCAAGCAACGTGCTCGAGGATGTCTCGCAGACCGTCACCGGCTCGCTTTCGATCGCCGCCAGCCAGACCATCGCCAGCTATTGGCTGCCGCGCCGGCTGGCTTCCTTCCATGAGGCGTACCCTGCCGTCAGGCTGAGCGTCACCATCGGCAACACCAGGCAGGTCGAGACCCATGTTTTGGACGGCACGGCGGATTTCGGCCTAGTCGAGGGGCGCACCGAATCCGACATCTTGCGGCGCGCCAAGGTCGACATCGACAGGCTGAAGCTTGTCGTCGCCACCTCGCATCCGGAGATTGCCGACATCGCGCCGGGCCGCCCCGACATCAGGGAACTGCGCTGGATCATCCGCGAGGGCGGTTCCGGCACGCGCGAGGTGCTGGAGGATCTGGCGCGCCGCGAGGGGATTTCACTCGCCGAGCTGCAGATATTCCTGGTGCTGCCGAGCAACGAGGCAATCCGTCAGGTGGTCGAAGCCGGCGCCGGCGCCACCGTCATTTCCGAACTCGTCGTCACCGGCGCGATTGCCGAAGGCAGCCTGCGCTCGGTGCCGATCGACCTGCCGAAGCGTGACTTCGCCATCATCACCCACCGCGACCGTCAGGCCAGCCTCGCCCAGATGGCATTGAAGGCCCATCTGAGCGAGAAGGCGATGGCTTCAGCCTAGTTGGATCAGCCGAACTTCCGCTGGGCATCGAGCGCCAGGCCGAGCCCGACCGAACCGAACATGTCGCCTTCGATGACGGAGGCTTGCGGCACCAGTTCCAGGATATGCCGCCTCGCCAGCGGGATTGCCGTCGATCCGCCGGTCAGGAACACGGCGGTGATGTCGGAAGCCTTTACACCAGCGTCGCTGATGGTCTGGCCGACCGTCGCGGTCACGCTGTCGATATCGCCGCCGATCGTCGCTTCGAGGCCTGCCCGCGTGATTTCTGCGGCGAAGCGCGCGTCGGGAAGCGGGACCTGCACGCCGGCCGAGGGTTGGTCCGTCAGTGCGATCTTGGCCTTTTCGACCAAACCTGCCAGCGCATGTCCGTAGCGATGTTCGACGATATGGATGAAGCGGTCGACCAGGTCGGCGCGTTCGGCCTCGAAGCGGATTTGTCTCAGATGCGTCATCGCCCTGGCGGTGTAGACGAGGTTGATGCGCTGCCATGTCGCCAGGTCGATGAAATAGCTGGCCGGCAAATTGCGCTTGCCGTCCTTGGTCGGCGTCAGATAGCCGAGTTGCGGCATCACATGGGCGATGCTCAGCAGCCGGTCGAAATCGGTGCCGCCGATGTGGACGCCCCGGTTGGCCAGGATGTCGTCCTTGCGATCGGTCGAGCGGGCTCGCTCGGGCGAGACGCGCACGATCGAAAAGTCCGACGTGCCGCCGCCCATGTCGACGATCAGCGCCAGTTCCTCGCGCGTGACCTTCTGTTCGTAGTCGAGCGCCGCGGCGATCGGCTCGAACTGGAAAGCAATGTGCTTGAAGCCCTGGATGCGCGCTGCGTTCTCGATCTCGCCTTGCGCCTTCGCATCGGCTTCCGCGTCATCGTCGACGAACTGCACCGGACGCCCAAGCACCACGTTTTCGACGGGCGCCTTGGCATCTTCCTCCAGCCGCCCTTTCAAGTGGCCGACGAACAGCCCGACGATTTCCATGAAGCCGATCGAGCGCGCCTTGATGCGCGTCTTCTCATGCACCAGCGAACTGCCGAGCACGCTCTTCAGCGAGCGCATCAGGCGGCCTTCGATGCTGTCGGTATAGTCGGCGATGGCCCGGCGCCCGAAATAGGTGTGGTTGTCGTCGAAGTTGAAGAACACAGCACTTGGCAGCGTCACCTGGCCGTCCTCCAGCGCCACCAGCCGCGGCTGTCCGTCGCGGATCACGCCGACGGTGGAATTGGACGTGCCGAAGTCGATACCCCCGAATGCTGGTCGCATCGCAGTTTCCTGTCGCTTTTTCTGGGGCAGCGGGACGGAGCCTTGTCAGCTGCGCCGATGTCCGGGTGACCGGACCTTTCTGCCGAACCGGATTGTGATGTGCGCTTGTTGCGCCGGGAGGCGGCGGTCTAGCGCATGAGCCCGCAAAGGGGAACAGGCTTTCGCGAGGAAATCTAGTCTTTGCGGAAGATCAGCCTTCCAAGCCAGCCGGTGAGCATGGCGAGCGATACGGCGAAGACGCCGTAGAGGAAGGAATAGTCGTGCGCGACGCGGAAGACCGACTGTTCGAAACCGGATTTGCGGATTTCGAGCTGGGCCGAGCTCTCCTTGATGAACATGCCGCTCTTGAACAGGAAGGCGCGGGCCTTGTGGGTGCCGACCGGGACATTGGGCGCCAGCCTGACGGTGGCGCGAAACAGGTTCTGCGACAGGAACTGCACGCCGCCGACATTCTCGCTGTAGAGGCCGGTCGCGGTCTTGCGGTCCCTCAGCGCGGCGGTGAACTCCTCGATCGTCGCCGGGCTGTCGGTCACGTCAGCTGGCTTCATGTAGAGATTGGAGGCGCCGAGCGACAGTTGCTTGTAGCTGTTCGGATCGGTGACATCCTGCAGCGGGCGCGTGGTTGCCACCGAATAGGAGACCGGCACGTTCTCGAAGGTCTCCGACTCCAGATTGATCCAGACGCCAAGCACCCTGTCTTTGCGCCGCACGACCACTGGCCGTGGCGGGCCTTCGAGCACGACAATCACGTCGTAGCGCCCCTGGCGCGCGACGAGCGGATCGGCATTTTCCAGCGAACCGAAGATGGTGAGGTCGGCGCCCGAAAACCCCGCCGTGATCGACACGGCGTCGGTCGACAGCCCGATCTGAATGCTTTCGGCCGGCGGCGTTTGCGCTACCGCAGGCAATGCGGCGGCGGCGAGCGACAGGAAAGCAGCGGCTGCGAACGCTTTCAGGCCCGCCATCAGTTCAGGCCCGCGGCGGACAGCGAATAGAGATTGGGCGGCGTGACGAAGAGATCGATGGCAAGCCGGATGGCGACCGCCAGCACCAACATCGCCAGCAGCGCCCGCAACTGCTCGCCACGCAGCTTCTGGCCGGCCTTGGCGCCATATTGCGCGCCGGCGACGCCGCCCGCCATCAGCAGGAAGGCAAGCATGACATCGACCGTCTGGTTGGTGGTGGCGTGGACCAGCGTGGTGTAGGCCGAGGTGAAGATGATCTGGAACAGCGAGGTGCCGATGACGACGTTGGTCGGCACCTTTAGCAGATAGATCAGTGCCGGCACCATGATGAAGCCGCCGCCGACGCCCATGATCGACGACAGGAAGCCGATGCCGGCGCCAAGCCCTAGCACCGGGATGACACTGACGAACAGTTTCGAGGCCCTGAAGCGCATCTTCAGCGGCAGCCGGTGGATCCAGTTGTGCTGGCCGGATTTCTTCAGCACAGGAGCGGCACCGCTGCGGGTGGCGCGCAGCGCGTTCACGCTTTCGACCAGCATCAGACCGCCGACCGTGCCGAGCAGCACAACATAGAGCAGCGAGATGAACAGGTCGAGCTGCCCCAGCCGGCGCAAAAGCGCAAAGACAAAGATGCCGCCGGTCGAACCGACAATGCCGCCGGCGAGCAGCACCCCGCCGAGTTTGAAGTCGAGCGTGCCGCGCTTCATGTGCGACAGCGCGCCCGAAAACGAGGATGCGATGACCTGGTTGGCGCCGGTGGCGACCGCGATCGCCGGCGGGATGTTGTAGAAGATCAGCAGCGGGGTGATGAGAAAGCCGCCACCCACCCCGAACATGCCCGACAGGAAGCCAACCGCCGCCCCCATGGCCAGCAGTACGAAGACGTTGACGGAAATTTCCGCGATCGGGAGATAGATGCCCACCCGTCAGTCTCGATCAGTTTGCCTGTCGGCGATTGCAGCCGTTGCGGCAGTGTCGCACCGAAAAGCCAATTTTTTCTTGCGCCGACGGCGCGGCCGGGGTGGAAACCCATGCCGCGCCGCCGAAACAAAAGACATCTCAATCAGTTAACAGGCAAATGTGTGGCAAGGGCGTCGCGGAAGCGACGCATATGCCGTTATTTGCGCGCCAGCAGCGCCTTTACCAGATCCGCGTCGATTTCGCCGGTCGCCTTCATCTTGTTATCGGTCTGGAAGGCTATGATCGCATCTTTGGTCTTCTGGCCCATCACACCGTCGGCGCCGCCGGCCTCGTAGCCGTTCTTGTTGAGGATGAGCTGGATGTTTTTGACCGCCTTCTTCATGTCGATGCTGGCGGTCGTCTGCGGCGTGCCCTCCTGCCAGGATTCGGGAATGTCGGCCGAATTGGCCGCCTGGTCGAGCGGCTTGGCCTTCCACAGCTCGGTGGCGGAGCGCGCCCGCTCCAACTGCTCGGGCCGCAGCGCATTGGCGATCTCGTCGCGCTTGGCCGCCGCATCCTTGTCGCCGGTCTTGGCGACGAGCGCGAACCATTTGTAGGATTCCTCCAGGTTCTGCTTCATGCCGACGCCCTTGGCGGCGAGGATGCCGAGATTGAACTGGCTGTCCTTGACGCCGAGGTCGGCCGCCGCCTGGAACCAGTGCGCCGCCGATTCATTGTCGGTCACGCCGTCCGCGGCCATGGCGAACAGCACGGCCAGATTGTGCATGGCGCTGGCGTTGCCCTGCGCTGCCGCCATCTGGTACCAGGTCTTGGCTTTCTTGATGTCGCGCGCGACGCCGATGCCCTTTTCGTAGAAATTGCCGATACGGTATTCCGCCGGTGCGAAGCCGAGCTCAGCCGATTTCTCGTACCATTTGGCGGCTGCCGCCATGTCTTCCTTGACGCCGCGCGACTCGGCAAAGCGCGAGCCGACCTCGAACAGCGCCTTGGCGTCGCCGCTGGCGGCCGCATCGCGCAGCGCCTGCGGGCCGGCATCGGCCGGAATGTCGATCTTGACCGCGGCTGCTGCCGTGGCGGTATTGGCGGGAGGAACGGCACCCGTGGTGTCCTGGGTCGGGGTCGGTGCGACCGGCGTGGCAGCCATTGGCTGGCTGTCCGCATCCGCCGGTTCCGTGGCCGCAGGTGCCGAGGCCGCAGCAGTTGGCTCCGTTGCATCGGAGGGTGCCGCTGATTCCATGGGGGCCGGCGCCGGCTCGGAAACGGCATCCATGGGCATATCGGCGCCTGATGGCGGGGCGGAGGCGGGTTGCGCCAGCATGTCGTCCTTGACTGTCGGCTCGGAAGGCTCCGCTTGTCTGACGGCACGGGCCGGCGCGTCCTGCGCCATGGCCTCTGCCTTCGGCTCGCTTGCGGCATTGACCGATGCGGTTTCCACCGGCTGCGGGGCGACGATCGGTGCAATGTCGTTGCTGGCCACCGGGGCAGGGTCGGAGAAGAAGGCTTTGCCCAGCTGCAGGCCGGCCAGCGCCAGCATGATCGCGGCCGCCGCCATCAGGATCGGCTTGCGCCGCGCCTTGAGCAGGTCGCCGATTCTGAGCGCCTTGACCGGTCCACTCATCGTCGACTGGCGCTTCAAAGCGTCGGCTTCGGCGGCGGCGGCTTGCGCGGCGCGCCTGGCAGCGGCGATGAAATCCGACTTTGCCGCGTCGCCCTCGCTGCGCTTGACCGGCTGGCCGCGCTCGTCGCGCACGCGCTTCATGATGGCGTTGAGGTCGGGTGCGCCGGAGCCTGGCTCCAGCGGCCGGTTGGCAAGCTTCGGGTCGAGCGGCTCGTCGAGATCGACGCTCGGTATGTCGGCATCGGGCGCCGAGCCGGCAAGCGGCGGCATATCCGTGTCCTTCTTGCCCCTGAAGGCGCGGGCCAGTCCGCCGAACATCGATTTCTTGCGGCCGGTCGTGTCTTTCTTGTCGGCGATCGTGTCCGAGCCGAGCGCCGCCATGGCGGCCGCGGCAGCCGCTTCAGCCGGCGAGCGCGGCGCAGGTTCGCCACGCATGACCGGTTCGCCACGCGTAGCCGGTTCGTTGCGCAGGATGGCGGCGGCGCGGCCATCGAGGTCGGCCATGTCTCCGGTCAACGGCAGCGGCTGGTCGATATCCATCGACGGTGCGTCCTGCACCGCGATCTTGGAGCCGCGTGTACTCCGCTTGGCTGTTGGCTGCGGGTCCACGAGTTCGCTGACGGCCTCAATCGATTCGCTGGTTTCCAGCGAGCCCAGACGATCGACGATCTTGAGCAGCGTGTCGTGGATGGCCTCGAAGGTGCGCGAATTGCGCTCGTCCGAGCGGCGTGTCAGGGATTCGAGCGTCTTCAGGTCCTGGGCGAGGCCGCTGACGGCTGCCGTGTTGGCGCTCGTATCGGCCATCGAGCGCACTGCGCTCTCGGCCGCCTCGCGCGCCGCGCTGAGGATGGAATCGCGGGTTCCGGCCAACGACTTCTCGATCTCGTTGAGACGCGGGCTGATATCCTCGAATTCCGGCAGCGGCGTGCCGGGCTTGGTCAGATGCGCCGAAAGGCCGGAAACCTGCGCCTCCAGGCTGCGGATGAGTGCCGGGTCGATGCCGGCGACCTGCGCGGCCGACGATTCCAGCCGGCTTGAAATGTCTTCAAGCCGGCTCTCCAGGCCACGGATCGCCGCTTCGTTGGCGGGATCGGGAACCCGTGTCTCCAAGCGCTTTGCCAAAGCGGTGAAGCGGGCATCGATGGCGTCCATGATGCCGCCGCTGTCGGCCTGCGGCATGCGCTGGTCCAGCCTGTCGGCAACTTCCTCCAGCCGCCGCTCGAGATCGCGAAACAGCATGTTGCCCTGTTCGATCGCGTCGCCCTGGCGGCGTTCCATGATCCCGGACAGCGCGTCGAAGCGCTGTTCCAGACCCTGGAAGATATAGTCGGCGTCCGGCATGGCCGGCGCGCGGTCTATTCTGTCGGCAATCAGCGCGATCTGCTTGCCTAGCCGCTCCATCGCCTGTTCCGGCAGGTTGGCGCGACCGGCCAGTTCGTCGACACGGCTCGACAGCATGTTGAGGCGGTCGATGACTTCACCGCTTGGCTGAGCCTGCGTGACCTCTTCGATCTGCTGCGCCAGCGAGGCGATCCGCCTCTCGATGCGCTCGAAGGGCTCGGCATCGAAGGCGTTGGCCTGCGCCGCGACGGTCGAGGCGACGATGGCGCGTGAAATCTCGTCCAGCCGCTCGTCGATCAAGCCGAACGTGTCGCTGCTGCGATTGCTCTGCTGGCTGACGAAATGGTCGACGGCGCCGGCAAGTGTGCGGACCTTTTCCTCCAGCGACCGCAGCGACAGCGATTCCGGCAGATTGTTGACCGCACTGCTGATCTGCTCGAGCCGCTCGGTCAGCGCCGAAAGGCCGGCACCGTCGGAGCGCTTGCGCTGATCGGCGTCGACGCGGTCCTCGAAAGCGCTCCAGCGGCGGTCGAAGTCGTCCCAGCGGCGATCGACCGCCTGCACGCTCTCCTCGCGCGCCAACGTGTCGAGTGCCGCCTTGACTTGCTCCACCTCGAGCCGCAGCATGTTGACGCTTCTGTCGTCGCTCTTTTCGGCCAGCGTCTGGATGGCGCCCGAAAGCCGCTCGAATTCGACGCCGAGTTCGGCGCTGCTCTTGCCCGCCTGGCCGCCCGATTGCCCGCTTGCCTGGAAGGCCCGCTCGATGTCCTTGCGCAGCGCGTCGAATTCGCGCTTCAGCCCGGCGGTCATCTGGTGGCGCAGCTCCTCGCGCAGGCCGCGCAATTCGCCGGCGATCTTGCCGACCACGGCGACGCTGTCCTCCTGGCCGCGCACGCGGTCGATGTCGCGTGCGATCGCCTGATAGTTCTGGTCGAAGGCAGGTGCTGACGGCGCCGGGCTCTTCGGCCGCGGCGCGGGCTGTGGGTCCTCGTACCAGCGCTGCTGGTTATAGGGCTGGGCGCTGGCGTAACGCGGTTCGGCTGCAGGCCGGCGCGGTTCGAAACGTTCGGCGGTATCCTCGCGCGTCCGCTCCAGCCGCTGTTCCAGCGTTTCGAGCGAGCGGTTCAGCTGCTCGAGCGTGGTGGTCGGCTTGCGCTGCCTGCCGGCATTGAGTGTATCGAGATAGGACCGCTTGCTGTTCATCGATGCGCCCGTGTTCAGAATGGCCGGCTCGTGACCGGATTCCCCAAAATCCTGCCGGGAACGAAGACGACCGCGCGGTTCTGCTGCGGTGGAAGACAAGCCTCCCGGGTTTTCACCCGCGCTTCGAAAAACCGTGAAAAATTCGCTACAGGATAAACACGGGTGACCGACATGCGCACATTTCACCCAACGTGGTAAACAACGCGTTAACCAAGCTTAAGAAGTTGCAACATCCTTGACGGACTGCCTGTCGGGTGCGGCATAAAGTTCTGGTCCGAGAACGCCCTTGCGTCATGAGACGGCTATCGGTATAGCATTGACGTAAACGTAAACGGTGCGCAGATCCCGCCTTTTGCGATTTTGTTTGTTGAAACCACGACTGGAAGCATGCCCCCGCTTCCACTCAGGCGACGCAAGGTCCCGGACCGCGATGCCACCAGACGGGGAAAGCCAGTGACCATGAAACTTGTTTCGGCCGGCGAAGCCGCGGCCAATACCAATGACATACCGAACGATGCCGGCGAGGATCTTGTCCGCATCGGCGAGATGGCCAAGAAATACGGCGTCACGCTGCGCACCTTGCGCTTCTACGAGGACAAGGGCCTTCTCAATCCGCAGCGCGACGGTTCGACCCGTCTCTATACGCGCCGCGACAGGGCAAGGCTGAAGCTGATCCTGCTCGGCCGCAAGGTCGGGTTCTCGCTGCGCGACGTCAAGCAAATGATGGATCTCTACGATCCGACCGGCTCCAACACCAAGCAGCTGCGGCTGGCGCTGGACAAGTCCGAGAAGCAGCTTACCCGCCTGCAGAAGCAGCGGGCGCTCATCGAGGATGCCATCAACGAGCTCAGCGGCTCGATGGCCGCCGTGCGGCAGATGCTCGCCGAGCGTTCGGCGCCGCAAGCCAGCGCGGCCAGCTGATCCGCCGGCATTAGGCAAACCGCCTGACCAATGAGAGCCGCGCGGCCCGTGCCGCGCGGCTCTTTGCATTACTCCCTCACGAAGAGATGCGTCCGCTGCGCTGGCGTCCTTGACGACGGACCGTTACCGTCCCGATGCACGATGCCAGGGAAAATTTGTCGCAACGTCAAAAATTGACGTTTACGCAAACGTCAATTTTTGCTATCCGGGCTTCAACATTGGTCCGTCTGCCGCGCACGGCACGATTTTGGGCCAAGACCGCATGGTGGAGGAAACGCATGCCGATCTACAGGGCCCCGGTCCAGGACACGCTGTTCGTTCTCAACGACGTGCTGGGCTACCAGCGCTATTCCAATCTTCCCGGATTCTCCGACGCGACGCCCGATGTAGTCGAGGCGATCCTCGCCGAAGGCGCCAAGCTCGCAGAGAACGTCATGCACCCGTTGAACCGTGTCGGCGACATGGAAGGCTGCGTGCGCCATGACGACGGCTCGGTGACGACGCCGAAGGGCTTCAAGGAAGCCTTCGACCAGTATCGCGAAGGTGGCTGGATGGGGCTGGCCGCACCGGTCGAGTTCGGCGGCCAGGGCCTTCCCTATGCGGTGCACACCGCGGTTGCCGAATATATGGTCTCCGCCAACATGGCGCTGATGATGTACCCCGGCCTGACGCAAGGCGCGATCGCGGCCATCATCACCCACGGCACCGATGCGCAGAAGGCGACTTGGCTGCCGAAAATGGTCGAGGGCGCCTGGACCGGCACCATGAACCTGACCGAGCCGCATTGCGGCACCGATCTAGGCCTGCTGCGCACCAAGGCCGTGCCCAACGGCAACGGCACCTACAAGATTTCCGGCCAGAAGATCTTCATCTCGGCTGGCGAGCACGACATGGCGGATAACATCGTCCATCTGGTGCTGGCCCGTATCGAAGGCGCGCCGGAGGGGGTGAAGGGCATTTCGCTGTTCATCGTGCCGAAGCTCAAGCTCGATGGCTCGGGCAATCCCGGCGAGAAGAACACGCTCTCCTGCGGTTCGATCGAGGAGAAGATGGGCATCCACGGCAATTCGACCTGCGTCATGAACTATGACGAGGCCGAAGGCACGTTGCTCGGCGAGGCCAATGGCGGCCTGAAGGCGATGTTCACGATGATGAACGAGGCCCGTCTCGGCGTCGGCCTGCAAGGACTTTCGCTGTCGGAGATCGCCTACCAGAACGCCGTGTCCTACGCCAAGGACCGCCTGCAGGGCCGTTCGCTGTCAGGCGCCAAGGCGCCGGACAAGAAGGCCGACCCGATCATCGTCCATCCCGACATCCGCCGTGCGCTGATGACCATGAAGGCCTTCAACGAGGCCGGCCGCGCGCTGGCGCTGTGGACTGCGATCAAGTCCGACATCGCCCACCGCTCGGGCGACGACAAGGATCGCCAGTCGGCGGACGACTACACCAGCCTGCTGACGCCGGTGGTCAAGGGCGTGCTCACCGACAAGGGCTTCGACCATGCCGTCATAGCGCAGCAGGTGTTCGGCGGCCACGGCTATATCGAAGAGCACGGCATGAGCCAGTTCGTGCGCGACGCCCGCATCGCCATGATCTATGAAGGCGCCAACGGCATCCAGGCGCTCGACCTCGTCGGCCGCAAGCTCGCGCTCAACGGCGGCCGCGCCGTGCAGGCCTTCTTCAAGGAGGTCGGCGAGTTCTGCGAGGAAAACCGCGCCGACGAGAAGATGGCGCCCTTCACCAAGGCGCTGAAAAAGGGCCTCAACGACCTGCAGGCGGCGACCATGTGGCTGGTGCAGAACGGCATGGCCAAGCCCGACAATGCCGGTGCCGCCTCGACCGACTACATGCATCTCTTCGGCCTGGTGGCGCTGGGCTATATGTGGGCGCAGATGGCCAAGGCGGCCCGGGTGAAACTGGCCGACGGCGCCAACGGTCCGGCGTCCTTCTACGACAACAAGCTGGTGACGGCGCGCTTCTTCATGGAGCGGATCATGCCGGAGACCTCGGCACATCTCGCCCGCATTTCCAGTGGCGCGGACACACTAATGGCGCTGCCGGCGGAAGCGTTCTAGGTTTGGCGGGCCGGTACGCCGGCCCACAATTGTCGGAACGCGGAGGAAATCGTGGCGACAAATCCAGCCGAAGTTCTTGGCCTGCCGAAGCCCGCCTGGGCGGCGGACGAGGTCGGCATGCTCTACGACATGGCGCATCGCTTCATGTCGGAAGAAATCGCGCCGCGCTACGACGAGTTCGAGAAGAACGAGATGGTCGACCGCGAGAGCTGGCTGAAGGCCGGTTCCGCCGGCCTGCTCTGTGCCTCGATGCCGGAGGAATATGGCGGCTCCGGCGGCACCTTTGCGCATGAGAGCGCCATCATCGAGGCGATCGGCCATGTCGGCGTCGACGGCTTCGGCATCGGCCTGCACAATTCGATCGTCGCCCCCTACATCCTCCACTACGGCTCGGAGGAGCAGAAGAAGAAGTGGCTGCCGAAGCTGGCGACCGGCGAGTTGATCGGCGCCATCGCCATGACCGAGCCGGGTGCCGGCTCCGACCTGCAGGGCGTCAAGACGCGCGCCGAAAAGGACGGCAACCAGTACAGGATCAACGGTTCGAAGACCTTCATCACCAACGGCCAGCTCGCCAATTTCGTCATCGTCGTCACCAAGACCGATCCGGCCAAGGGCGCCAAGGGCACGTCGCTGATCGTCGTCGAGACCGACGAGGTCGATGGCTTCGAGCGCGGCCGCAACCTCGATAAGATCGGGCTCAAGGCCAACGATACGTCGGAGCTGTTCTTCAACGACATGCGCGTGCCGACCTCCAACCTCCTCGGCCACGAGGAAGGTCAGGGCTTCATCCAGCTGATGCAGCAATTGCCGCAGGAGCGGCTGCAGATCGGCACCGGGGCGATTGCCATGATCGAGCGGGCGCTTGCGCTGACCATCGACTACGTCAAGGAGCGCAAGGCCTTCGGCAAGGCGATCATCGACTTCCAGAACACCCAGTTCAAGCTGGCCGAGCTGAAGACCGAGGCGACCATTGGCCGCGTCTTCTACAATGACTGCGTTGCCCGCCACATCGATGGCGGCCTCGACCCGGTAACCGCCTCGATGGCCAAATACTGGCTGTCCGACCTGCAGGGCAAAGTCGTCGACGAATGCCTTCAATTGCATGGCGGCTATGGCTACATGAATGAATACCCGATCGCCCGCATGTACCGCGACGCCCGCGTCCAGCGCATCTACGGCG
Source organism: Mesorhizobium amorphae (assembly GCF_014843845.1). Classification (GTDB taxonomy): domain Bacteria; phylum Pseudomonadota; class Alphaproteobacteria; order Rhizobiales; family Rhizobiaceae; genus Mesorhizobium; species Mesorhizobium amorphae_A. Next base: position 160,795 of record NZ_JHQS01000016.1, read on the forward strand.
GCACCAACGAGATCATGAAATTGCTGATCGGACGCTCTCTCTGAGCAGCTTTCAGCGAACCCAAGGAGCATGAAAATGGCCGAAGCTTATGTCTATGACGCCGTGCGCACGCCGCGCGGCAAGGGCAAGAAGGATGGCTCGCTGCACGAAGTGCCGGCGGTAAGGCTGGGCGCCAAGGTGCTGGAGGCGTTGCGCGACCGCAACGGGCTCGACACCGGCGCCGTCGACGACATCATCTTCGGCTGCGTCGACCCGGTCGGCGAGGCCGGTTCCGTCATTCCGCGCGCCGCCGCTTTCGAGGCCGGCTACGACACCAAGGCACCCGGCATGCAGCTCTCGCGCTTCTGCGCGTCCGGCCTTGACGCCATAAATTTCGGCGCCGCCAAGATCGCGCAGGGCGCCGACGAGATCGTCATTGCCGGGGGCGTCGAATCGATGTCGCGCGTCGGCATGGGCGCGTCCGGCGGCGCCTGGTTCATGGACCCTTCGGTCGGGCTGCCCGGCTGGTTCGTGCCGCAAGGCATCTCGGCCGACCTGATCGCCACCAAGTACGGTTTTTCGCGCGATGACGTCGACGCCTATGCGGTCGAGAGCCAGAAGCGCGCCGCCAAGTCCTGGGCCGACGGCCGCTTCAAGAATTCGGTGATCCCGATCAAGGACCAGAATGGGCTCACCATCCTCGACCATGACGAGCACATGCGGCCCTCGACCGACATGCAGTCGCTGGCCTCGCTCAACCCGTCCTTCGTCATGCCCGGCGAAATGGGCGGCTTCGATGCCGTCGCGGTGCAGAAGCACCCCGAGGTCGAAGAGGTCAATCACGTCCACCATGCCGGCAATTCGTCCGGCATCGTCGATGGCGCCGCTGCCGTGCTGCTCGGCTCCAAGAAGGCCGGCAAGGCGATGGGGCTGAAGCCGCGCGCGCGCATCCGCGCCTTCGCCAATATCGGCTCCGAGCCGGTGCTGATGCTGACCGGCCCGGTCGACGTCACCGAGAAGCTTTTGCAGCGCGCCAAGATGAAGCTGTCGGACATCGACCTGTTCGAGCTCAACGAGGCCTTCGCCTCGGTGGTGCTGCGCTACATGCAGGCCTTCGACATCCCGCATGACCAGATCAACGTCAATGGTGGCGCGATCGCCATGGGCCATCCGCTTGGTGCCACCGGCGCGATGATCTTCGGCACCGTGCTGGACGAACTGGAGCGCCGCGACCTCAACACCGCGCTGGTGACGCTGTGCATCGGTGCCGGCATGGGCACTGCAACCATCATCGAACGCGTCTGATTTTCGGCCGGAAGGAGAAAGACATGACCTACACAAACTTCACGGTTGAGACCGACACCGACGGCATTGCGCTGGTCACCTGGGATATGCCCGACCGCTCGATGAATGTCTTCACAGAAGAGGTGATGAACGAACTCGACAAGATCATCGACGAGGTCGTGGCCGATGCCGGCCTCAAGGGCGTGGTGATCACCTCGGGCAAGGACAGCTTCTCGGGTGGCGCCGACCTGACCATGCTGCAGAAGATGCTGACGGTCTTTGCCAAGGAAAAGGTCAAGGATCCGGAGAAGGCGGCCAGGCTGCTGTTCGACAATGCCGGCCGCATGACCGGCCTGTTCCGCAAGCTGGAGACGTCGGGCAAGCCCTGGGTTTCGGCGATCAACGGCACCTGCATGGGTGGCGCTTTCGAACTGTCGCTGGCCTGCCATGGTCGCGTTGCCGCCGACTCAGACAAGGTCAAGATGGCCTTGCCGGAAGTCAAGGTCGGCATCTTCCCCGGCGCCGGCGGCACCCAGCGCGTGCCGCGGCTGACCGACCAGCAGCAGGCACTGCAGATGCTCACCACGGGCCAGACACTGTCGCCGCAGAAGGCGAAGTCGATGGGCCTGATCCATGAGATCGCTGAACCCAAGAAGCTTGTCGAGACCGCCAAGGCGATGATCAAGAACGGCCTGAAGGCCGTCCAGCCCTGGGACGAGAAGGGTTTCAAGCTGCCCGGCGGCCAGATCTACTCGCCCGCCGGCTTCAACCTGTGGCCGCCGGCCATCGCCATCCTGCGCCGCGAGACGTACGGCAATTATCCGGCCGCGGCCGCCATCCTGAAATGCGTCTATGAAGGTCTGCTGGTGCCGTTTGATACCGGCCTGCGCATCGAGCAGCGCTATTTCACCGAGATCATGCAGAGCAAGGAAGCGGCGGCGATGATCCGCTCGCTGTTCGTGTCGCTGCAGGAGCTGAACAAGGGAGCCCGCCGCCCGGCCGGCGTGCCGGAGACGAAGTTCAAGAAGATCGGCATTCTCGGCGCCGGTTTCATGGGCGCCGGCATCGCCTATGTCACAGCCAAGGCCGGCATTCCGGTGGTGCTGCTCGACCGCGACATGGAGTCTGCCGCCAAGGGCAAGGCGCACTCCGAGAGCCTGGTGTCGGACCAGGTGAAGAAGGGCCGCGCCAAGCCCGAGGAGAAGGACAAGCTCCTGTCGCTGATCACGCCGACGGCCGACTATGCCGACCTTGCCGGCTGCGACCTCGTCGTCGAGGCGGTGTTCGAGGATTCGGCCGTCAAGAAGGCTGCCACCGAACAGGCGGAAGCCGTGCTGAAGCCGGCTGCGATCTTCGCGTCGAACACCTCGACCATTCCGATCACCGCGCTGGCCAGGAATTCGGCCCGGGCGAAGAATTTCATCGGTATCCACTTCTTCTCGCCGGTCGACAAGATGATGCTGGTCGAGATCATCCTCGGCAAGAAGACCGGCGACAAGGCTTTGGCCACCGCGATCGACTTCGTGCGCGCCATCAAGAAGACGCCGATCGTCGTCAACGACACGCGCGGCTTCTACGTCAACCGCTGCGTGCTCCGCTACATGTCGGAAGCCTACAAGATGCTGATCGAGGGCGTCCCGGCGCCGATGATCGAGAATGCCGCCAAGGCGGCCGGCATGCCGGTCGGCCCCTTGGCGTTGACCGACGAAACGGCGATCGATCTTGCCCAGAAGATCATGAAGCAGACCATCAGGGATCTCGGCGACAAGGCCGTCGATCCCAGGCAGATGGCGCTGATCAACACCATGGTCGACACCCATGGCCGCGCCGGACGCAAGAACGGCAAGGGCTTCTACGACTATCCGGCGAAGCCGGCCAAGAAGAAGCTATGGCCTGGCCTGAAGGACCTCTATCCGCAGCTCAAGCCGGAAAAGGTCGATTATGAGGAGCTGCAGCAGCGCCTGCTGGTCACCATCGCCCTGGAGGCCGCAAGGGTGATGGAAGAGGGCATCGTCACCGATCCGCGCGAGGCCGATGTCGGCTCGATCCTCGCCTTCGGCTTCGCCCCCTTCACCGGCGGCGCGCTGTCCTACATCGACGGCATCGGCGCCAGGCAGTTCGTCAAGATCGCCAAGGGCCTGCAGAAGAAATACGGCGCCGAGTTCAAGGCGCCCAAGCTGCTGCTCGACATGGCCGAGAAAGGTGAGACCTTCTACGGCCGCTTCGACCCCTATGCCAAGGGCGAGGTGAAGAAGGCCGCCTGATCCGCGGATATGTATGTCTGGGCGCGTATGGCGCGCATGATGGCCACGGCGTCTCGCCGTGGCCCTTACCGGATAGGCGGCGAGAGCCGGCTGGCCTTTCGCTGCCTGCCGACCGACATCGACTTCAACAACCATCTCAACAATGCGCGCTACATGATGCTGGCCGATCTCGGCCGCATCGACATATTCCTGCGCGCCGGCCTGATCGCACTGGCGCGCAAGAATGGCTGGGCGCCGATGATCGGCGGGCTGCAATCGACCTATGTACGCGAGATCCGGCTGTGGCGGCACTTCGAAGTGGTGTCCTCGGGAAGGCACGCAGGTCATCGGCAAGCACCGTTTCGTGCTCGACAATGGTGAAACGGCTGCGCTGATCATGACCACGGGCGGCGTTTACGATCGTCGCGGTCGCCGCTTTCTCGACATTGACGAGGTTGTGGCTGCGCTTGGCCGTTCTGCTCAACCACGCCCACCCACCGAAGCCGAGCGGATGTTCATGGCCTCCCATCAGGGCTTGCGCGGCCTGGCCAAGGGACCGGCCTGATCAGGCTGGCCGTGCGTGTGGCGAGCCACGCGCGGCGCTGCCGCTTTGTTGACGATCCGCCACCTCGCGGGTGGACAATCGAGCGCTTGCGGACTAGAAAGGAAAGGTATTTTTTCCTGTTCCGGAGGAGAGCGAAGTGCTCTCGCATGACCGCGTCTGGGCCGCCATCGATGCTCTCGCCGAGCGCTATTCGCTGTCGGCTTCGGGCCTGGCAAGGCGTGCAGGGCTCGATTCGACCGCCTTCAACAAGTCCAAGCGACTGTCTTCGGATGGGCGCCCGCGCTGGCCCTCGACCGAATCGCTGGCCAAGATCATCGAGGCGACTGGTGCTTCGCTCGACGAATTCACCGGCCTGGTCGAAGGCCGCGACAAGACCGGCCTCGCGCCGGCGCAGCGGTCTTCGGTGCCGCTGCTCGGCTTCGCCCAGGCCGGCGCCGGTGGCTTCTTCGACGATGCCGGCTTTCCGGCGGGGCAGGGCTGGGATCTGATCGAGCTGCCTGCCCAGGCGACCGAAACCTCCTATGCGCTGCAGGTCCAGGGCGATTCCATGCTGCCGCTCTACCGCAATGGCGACGTGCTGATCGTCGAGCCGGGCGCCGCCACCCGCAAGGGCGACCGCGTCGTCGTCAAGACCAATGCCGGCGAGGTAATGGCCAAGGTGCTGGATCGCCAGACGACGAAGTCGATCGTGCTGATCTCGCTCAATCCCGAGCATCCGGATCGCGATATCCCGATGCGCGATGTCGAATGGGTGGCGCGGATCGTCTGGGCAAGCCAGTAGGTGCGGCTGTTCCATCTCGCCATAGCCGCCCTGGCGGTCCCGGCGATGGCGGTACTGGTTGTCGCCGGCGGTCGCACAGTGCAGCGTGGCGAAGGTAGCGTCACTGTCGATCAGATCCAGGCAGACGTCGACGCTGCGCCCCAAGAGCCGGCCACCTCGGCCATTCCCGGGCCGCAGCCGATAAAGCCGGCACCCCATTCCAGGTCGATCGATCCCGAAATGGTGGCGCCGCCCCCGCTCACCCCCGAAGAGCTTCAGCGGGTCGAACCGCGCGCGCCGCTGAGCGATCTTGCGCTGGCCGGCCCGCCCAAGCCGCCCAAGCTGAAAATGCCCGACGACTGGAACGGCACAAAACTGTTCCAGCCGGTGGCGTCAGCCGCCGGCGTGATCGAGGCGAAGGGCTATTCGGTCGCGCTCTCGGGCGTCGATGTCGTGGGGCAGGACGAGACCTGCACCGATGATGGCAAGGACTGGGCCTGTGGCGTCCGGGCGCGCACGGCTTTCCGGGCTTTCCTGCGCGGCCGGGCGGTGGTCTGCACCGTGCCGCCCGAGGGCGGCCGCGACCTGATCACGGCGGAATGCCGCATCGGCAAGCAGGATGTTGGGCAATGGCTGGTCGAGAACGGCTGGGCCCGCGCCGCCGAGGGCGGCCCTTATGTCGAGGCCGGCGAGAAGGCGCGCGCTGCGAAAAAGGGCATTTTCGGATCAGCGCCGATCCTTACCGGCCTGGCGCCGGTTCCGCCGGCACCAAGCCCCGCGCCGCAGGCGCCGGGCTCGATACTGCAGGAGGAGGACGGCGTTCTTACGCCGCCAACTGACCAGCCAGAGCCCGCTCAATAAGCGCACGCGTTTCGGCAATGCCGTAGAGCGCCGCGAACGAGCCGAAGCGCGGCCCGCGCTCCTGGCCGATCAGCACCTGGTAGATCATCTGGAAAAAGGCGACCGAAACACCCGGCCCGCCTTCCGGGCTCTGCTTGGAATGGTCCTGGTAGCGCTCGATCCGGCGCGCGACGTTGAGCGCTGCGTTCTGGATTGCCTCGCCGTCGGCCGCGGGCGGCAATACGGAGAGCGCCTCCGAAAGCTTGCTGAGCGCCTCGCGCTCCACCACGTCGGCGGCGCGGTAGACCTTGGCCGGCTTCACGAAATCGTCGAAGTAGCGGATCGCATAGCCCGTCAGCCTGTCGAGCTCGGGATGCGTCTTCGGCGTCACGCCCGGCGCGTGGCGCGAGATGAAACCCCACAGCACGTCCTTGTTCTGGGCGTTGGAGGCGCTAACCAGATTGAGCAGCAGCGAGAACGGCACCGGCAGGTCGATTGCCGGCGGGTTGCCGTCATGCATGTGCCAGACCGGGTTGCCCAGCCGCTCCTTCCAGTCCTGCCGCGGATAGGCGGCGAGGAAGGTGTAATACTCGTCGACGGCCCTCGGGATGACGTCAAAATAGAGCTTCTTGGCCTGCCGCGGCCGCTGGTACATGTAGAGCCCAAGGCTTTCCGTGGGCGCATAGGCCAGCCACTGGTCGATGGTGATGCCGTTGCCCTTCGACTTCGAGATCTTCTGGCCGTTCTCATCCAGGAACAGTTCGTAGACGAAATGCTCCGGTGCCCGTCCGCCCAGAATGTTGCAGATGCGGTCGTAGACCACCGCGTTCGTCTGGTGGTCCTTGCCGAACATTTCGAAATCGACGCCCAGCGCCGCCCAGCGCATACCGAAGTCAGGCTTCCACTGCAGCTTCACCTTGCCGCCCCTGATCGAAAGCGTGGTCTCGGTGCCTTCGTCGTCGAAGGTGATGGTGCCGGCCTTGGCGTCGACATGCTTCATCGGGACGTAGAGCACGCGGCCGCTCTTCGGCGAGATCGGCAGGAACGGGCTGTAGGTGGCCTGGCGCTCCGGCCCAAGCGTCGGCAGCATCACCGCCATGATCTCGTCATAGCGTTCGGCCGCGCGCAGCAGCACCGCGTCGAAACGGCCGGCCTTGTAATACTCGGTCGCGCTGGCGAACTCGTAGTCGAACCCGAACGTGTCGAGGAAGCGGCAAAGCATCACGTTGTTGTGGTCCGCGAAGCTCGCAAAGTCGCCGCCGAACGGATTGGGCACCGACGACAGCGGCATATGCAGATACGGCTCGAGCGCGGCGCGATCCGGCACGCTGTCGGGGATCTTGCGCATGCCGTCCATGTCGTCGGAGAAGCACAGCAGCTTGGTCTTGACCGCGTCCCTGGTCAGCACGCGAAAGGCGTGGCGCACCATCGAGGTGCGCGCGACTTCGCCGAAGGTGCCGATATGCGGCAGGCCGGACGGCCCGTAGCCGGTCTCGAACAGGACGGTTTCCGGAAAGTCCGTGTTCTTGTAGCGCTCGATGATTTTTTTGGCTTCCTCGAACGGCCAGGCCTTGCTTTCGGCCGCCGCCACAAGCATCTCGGGATTGAGATCGATGATGTTTGATCCCGCCATGTCACTGTTTCCAAGTCGTTCGCCGGCGCCGCCGGAAGGGAGTTTTTCAACCGGTCTCTAGGCGTGCCTGCCTTGGGCGTCAACGATGGCGGCTGTTTTTCCTTGCGGCTCCCATATGCTGTTCCTAACTACGAGGCCCTTTCAAGGAGTTCCCGAATGCCGTTGCCGTCCCCGCATGAAGCGCTGATCTACCTGATGGTCATCACCTCGGCTTCCGATCGCGACATGACCGATGTCGAACTGGCGCGCATCGGCGACGTCGTCCGCACATGGCCGGTGTTCGAGGATTTCAGCCACGACAGGCTTGTCGGCATCGCCCAGGATTGCCAGAAGAGGCTGCACGAAAAGGGCGGCCTGGAAGGTGTTCTCGCGCGTGTCGCCGAAGCGCTGCCCGAAAGGCTGCGCGACACCGCCTATGCCGCCGCCTTCGAGGTCGCCGCCGTCGATCTCGAAATGCGCCTGGAGGAGGTGCGGGTGCTGCAGCTCATCCGCCTGAAGCTCGATCTCGACACGCTGACCGTCGCAGCCATCGCGCGTGCGGCGAAGGCCCGGCTTAGGACCCTCACTTAGCGAGAGGTTCTGCGCATCAGAAGAAACTGACCGGGAAATAGCGCAGATAGAATTCGGCAAACGTACCTTTCACCGAGATCTCCTGCAGCGCGTAGTCCATGGCCGCGGCCAGGGCCGGATCGCCTGCCCTGGTGGCGATGGCCATGCCCGATCCCAGATATTCCGGCGCCAGATACGGCCCCCCGGCGAAACGGCAGCAGCCCGCCGCGTCCGTGCCGCCCAGCCAGAAGGCGAAGCGCATCCCATCGCCGAAGGCGGCGTCTATCTTGCCGGCCTTGAGGTCGCCGTAGAGCTTTTCCGCGCTGTCGAGAGGGACGACCTGAACGGCGCCGAAATAGGCGCGCAGCATGCGCTCATGCGCCGAGCCGGCGATGACGCCGACGCGCTTGCTGCGCAACTTGTCGAAGATCGGTTCCGCGAAGGCCGTTGTTTTCGGCATGATGAAGCGCGCTGGAAACTGAAGGTAGGAGCGCGAGAAGGCGTATTTGGACCGGCTCTCCGGCGTGGCGGCGATGCCGGCGATGATGGCCTCGCCTTCGCCCTTCTGAAGCGCCGCGTCGAGCTCGCCCCAGGGCAGCGCCTGGATCTGGCACTTTTCGGCGATGCCGAGTTCGGCGCAGATCGCCCGTGCCAGATCGACGTGGAAACCGGACAACCGGCCGGCGCCGTCGAGAAAGTTGAACGGCGGAAAATCGGTGGTGGTGAGGAATCTCAACCGCGGCAGCGCGGAAAGGTCGGGCTTCGGCAGCCGCTCCTTCGCATCCCACAGCACCGGCACCTGCGGCTCGGCGGCGAAGCCGGCAAACGACTGCGCCCCGACCAGTATCGATACCAGGGCGATGAGTATCCACCGCAATGTCACAATAGAGCTCCGCCCGTCATGCTTTCGGCTTTTCGTACGAAAATGGCGCCGGCACAATGGTTTTTGATTTCAACTTGCTGATTTAGGCGTATGGTTTAGCGGGTTTGCAAATAGCAGCGCGCCGCCGGCCGAAAGGGAGGCATTCGCCGGCGTCACGAAAGCGGTGCAGCTTTGCAATCCGGGGTTGATGGCGAGGCGCGTCTCGGGCATCTACCATCGATCTCTGAGGCGGCAGGCAACATAGGGTAGATGTTGCGATGGGACATTTCGATCGCACGCTGGAATACATCGATCAGCTGCAGCACGCCAACACGGCGGCGGCGGTCTGTGAAAGGCTGCTTGGGGTCACGTCGGATTTCGGCCTGACGGCGCTGATGGCGGGAACCGTTCCGCAGCCAGGCACGCCGCGCGGCCAGCAGAAGGATCATGTGCTGCTGTGCGACTGGCCGGGCGAATGGCTGGAGCGCTACGTGGCGCGCAACTATGTCGATCATGACCCCGTCGTCAGCCACATGAAGCAGCTTCAGGCGCCGTTCCAATGGCGCGAAGCGTCCGAAAGCATCCGCATCGACAAGAGCAGCGGCGAAGTCATGGGCGACGCCAGGGAGTTCAAGCTGCGCGACGGCCTGGCCTTCCCGCTGATCACCCTCGACGGCCTGATCGTCATGGTGTCGCTGGGCGGCGAGGCCGTCGAACTTTCGGAGGCCGAGTTCGGAATCGTGTCGCTGGTGTCGACCTATGCGATCGGCCGCGCCATGCAAATCCACACGATGGCGGGCAAGACCATCGATCACATCGAATTGACGCCGCGCGAGCGCGAATGCCTGCAGTGGGCCGCCGTCGGCAAGTCCGAGTGGGAGATATCTCAAATTCTAGGCATCTCGGAGCACACGTCCGAGAAACATCTCCTTAACGCCAAAAGCAAACTTGGTGCCGTCAATCGGGTGCAGGCGGTCGCGGAAGCCATTAGGCGCGGCTATATTAGTTAGTTCGGCCGCGCCGGCCTAGAAATTCTTGCCTACGTGATCGCGTAATTTTTTCGGGAAAGCCCGGCCGTATCTTCCTCTTGAAACCAGGAGACGGCTAATGCTTTTTTCCCTTACCACACAGGAATTGATGGATCGTCCCGACCTCTGGGAGGCCGTCCATCGTTTGCGCTACAAGATCTTCGTCGAGGAAATGGGGTGGACCGATCTTCAGCGCCCCGATGGCCTCGAGATCGACCAGTTCGACCATGACGAGGCGGTGCACCAGATCGTCATCCGCAACGGGGAGGTCGCCGGCTATCAACGGATGCTGCCGACGACGCGGGCACATCTTCTGACCGAAGTGCTGGCGGACCTCTATGAAGGGACGCCGCCCTCGGGGCCGAATGTCTGGGAACTGACCCGCTATGCTGTGGCGCCGGGTTTTCGTGACGGCAAGCGCGGCGTGTCGACGGTCGGCACCGAGCTGATCGCCGGTTTCGTCGAGTGGGGGCTGCCGCGCAGCATCAACCAGGTCATCATCGAATTCGAGCCGATGTGGGTCCTGCGGGCGCTGCAGCTGCACTTCCTGGCAACGCCGCTAGGCTACCAGCGCACCTACGGCAACCAGCAGGTCGTCGCCACGCTGCTCACCTTCAACGAACATACACTCGATGTCGTGCGTTCGCGCCGCAATCATCACGCGCCGGTGCTGGCCAGGGGATACCCCGACAGGCTCGGAATGAAACAGGCCTCGTGAGATTTGGAGACCCGCCATGAATACCCACCCGCAACCCGAATTGCGTGGCCATACGCTGATCGTCACGGTTTCCTCGGACGACGGCCGGCCCGTCCTCGACAGGCGCGCCTATGCGAGCCTGGCCAAGACCTTCCATGAGGCCGCCGTTGACGACGACGTCCGCGTCGTGGTGCTGCGCGGCCTGGCAGGCTGCTTCTGCCTCGGCGGCGACTTTTCCGAATTCCTGGACGCCACCAAGCATCAGCAGCTTATCGCCGCGGTCACCGACATGTTCCGCACGCTGGCGACCTTTCCCAAGCCGGTACTTGCCTGCGTGGACGGCGATGCCGTCGGCGTCGGCTGCACCATCTTGTTCCATTGCGACATGGTGATCGCTTCGCGCGGCAGCACATTCCGGGTGCCGTTTGTCGATTTCGGCCTGGTGCCGGACGCGGCAACCAGCATCCTGGCACCTCAGAAGCTGGGCTATGCCGGCGCCTTCCGCTTCTTCTGCCTGGGCGACACGCTTCATGCCGAAGATGCAAAGGCACTCGGCCTGGTCGGCGAGATCGTGGCAAACGGCGGTGCCGAGGAAGCGGCTCTCGGCCGGGCAAGGCAACTCGCCAAAAAACCGGTCGCGGCGCTCCTGCAGACGCGCGGCCTGCTCAAAGGCGACACCAACGCGCTCTGCGACCGCATCGACCAGGAGATATCGCTGTTCCAGCAGGCGCTGCAGGATGACACCACCCTGAAGCGGCTGCAGCGCATTGCCCGGCTGGCGGCATAAAGCCGCCTGGCCAGTAAGTTGATCGTCGGCGAAATGAGCCGATCCGGAGAAAGGCTCGGTGCGTTTCCAGACCCGCTATTTTTTCAGGCCAGTCATTTTTCCAGGAATGATGGCCCTTCGCCGATGATCTTCTTGTCTTCCTTGCCGACAACATCGAGATCGCGACCGTCATAAGGCAGCGACAAAAGGATGCGCCGGATGACGGCCAGCCGCTCCCGCCGCTTGTCGTTGGCCCGCACGATGATCCAGGGCGCGAACTCCTTGTGCGTGCGCTCGACCATGAGGTCGCGCGCCTTGGTGTAGTCGTCCCATTTGCCGATGCCGGCGATATCGATCGGCGAGAACTTCCAGTTCTTCAAGGGGCTGTAGCGACGGTCGTGGAACCGTTCGAGCTGCGTCTCGCGGCCAATGTCCAGCCAGAATTTGAAGAAATGGATGCCCTCATTGCAGATCATCCGCTCGAAATGCGGCGTCTCGTCGAGGAATTTCTCATGCTGCTCGGGGGTGCAGAAGCCCATGACCGGCTCGACACCGCCGCGATTGTACCAGGAGCGGTCGAAGGTGACGAACTCGCCCGCCGTCGGGAAGTGGGCGACATAGCGCTGATAGTACCACTGCCCAACCTCTGTCGGCGTCGGCTTGGTCAGCGCCACGTTGCGCGCGGTGCGCGGGTTCATGTACTGGCGCAGCACGAAGATCGTGCCGCCCTTGCCGGCGGCATCGCGTCCCTCGAACAGCGCCATCACCCGCTTGCCGGTTGCCTGCAGCCAGGCCTGCGCCTTGACCAGCTCGATCTGCAGCCGCTCGAGCGTCTCGTCATACTCCTCGCTCTTCATCTTCTTGTCGTAAGGATAGCCGCCCGCGGTTAGCTTGTTGTCCTCGATCCAGTCGGGAAGCACGGGGTTCTCGATGTCGAACTCCCGCTCCTTGCCGTCGATCCTGATCTTCAACGGACCCTGTGCCGGTGCCGGGGCGGGACTTTCCTTGGTTTTTTTCATCGAGACGAACCTTTTCAGCTTGCGGACTCATGCTATTGGGAGCCTCAAAGCCGGTCCAGCGGAAGTTTCCGCCACCGGCAAACCGGGTGCGAAGGCATAGGGTGCGCGCGAGCGAATGGCTGACCTGGACGCAGAACAGACGAGCACGGCGCAGCCGATAGCCGCCCGGCTGTGGAACAGCCGCTGGCTGCTGGCAGCGGGCATCGTCGCGGTCCTCGCCGTCTATGGCTTTGCCGGCATGTCCGCCTATGTCGTCCTGGCCGCCTTGGCGCTGCTGCTTGCGGCGGCGCTGCTGCCGTCCGGTGCCGCGCGCCAGTCTGCCGAGGATGCGGCTGCGATCGAGGCGAGCGGGCTGCAGCGGCTTTCCGGCGAATATCTCGCCGCCGCCGTCGCCGATCCGCTGATCATCTTCGACCGCGCCGCCACCATTGTTCACGCCAATGCGGCCGCTTTCGCTGCCTTCGGCGGCATCGCGCCCGGCATGTCGCTGTCGCTGAAATTCCGCGCGCCCGAAATGCAGGCCTTGCTGGATGATCTGCTGTCGGGGACCGTCGCTTCGGACGTTGTCGACTACACCGAAAAGCTGCCGGTCGAGCGGGCCTACCGGGTCAGTGCGTCCTCGGTCGGCCACGCCACCGATCTCTATGTGCTGGTGTTCAAGGACCAGAGCGAGGCGCGCCGGATCGACAGGATGCGCGCCGACTTCATCGCCAATGCCAGCCACGAACTGCGCACCCCGCTTGCCTCGATTTCCGGCTTCATCGAAACGTTGAGAGGACCGGCCCGTGGCGATCCGGCGGCGCGCGACCAGTTCCTGCAGATCATGCAGAACCAGACCGGCCGCATGGCGCGCCTGATCGACGACCTCCTGTCGCTGTCCCGGCTGGAGATGAAGCCCTATCTGAAACCGGGGACCGAAGTCGATCTGCGCCAGACCATCGACAGCGTCATCGACTCGCTTGGACCGCTGGCCCGGGAAACCGGCGTCGTCATCGAGCGCGATTTCGTCGAGGGGCCGCTCGAGGTGCCGGGAGACCGCGACGAACTCTTTCAGGTCTTCGAGAACCTGTTGGAAAACGCCTGCAAATACGGCCAGTCGGGCGGGCGCGTCACGGTGTCGATCGCCCGCACCGAGACCGGCCCCGAAGCCGGCATCGACGTCACTATCAGGGACTATGGCCCCGGCATTCCCGAAGAGCATATCCCGCGCATCACCGAGCGCTTCTACCGCGTCGATGTCGAGAACAGCCGCACCCAGAAAGGCACGGGCCTGGGACTGTCGATCGTCAAGCACATCCTGACGCGCCACAACGCCAGGCTGTCGATCAAGTCGGAAGTCGGCAAGGGCGCGGCGTTCTCGGTTCATTTGCCGGCGCGGTAAGGCTGTACTATTTTACTAACTGGCCGTTTCTTCTTTCTGTCATCCGGCTCGCGTATCAGCACAGGATTCGAGGAAACGACTCGGGCCAGAAGATCCGGGGAAGGCATTTCGTCCCATGCAGTCCGTTCACATCGTCAGTGCCTATGACGAAGAGCTGAAATACCTGTCGAAGCGGATCGCTGCGATGGGTGGCCATGCCGAACGCATGGTCGAGCAGGCGATCACCGCCCTGGTCAATGCCGATCCCGGTCTCGCCCAGAAGGTCATCCACGACGATATCGTCCTCGATGAAGGGCAGCGCGAGATCGATGACAAGGCGATCGTCATCATCGCCAAGCGCCAGCCGATGGCGACGGATTTGCGCGAGATCGTCGGCGCGATCCGTATCTCGGCCGACATCGAGCGCGTCGGCGACCTCGGCAAGAACGTCGCCAAGCGGGTGGCAGCCGTCACCGACGGGCGTCAGCCGACGAGCCTGTTTCGCGGCCTTGAGGCCTTGGCCAATTTGGCGCTGACGCAGCTCAAGGAAGTGCTCGACGTCTATGCCTCGCGCTCGGTCGAGAAGATCGGCTTCGTGCGCGACCGCGACGACCAGATCGACGCCATGTACACCTCGCTTTTTCGCGAGCTCCTGACCTACATGATGGAAGATCCGCGCAACATCACGCCCTGCACGCATCTGCTGTTCTGCGCCAAGAACATCGAGCGCATCGGCGACCACGCCACCAACATCGCCGAGACCATCTATTACATCGTCACCGGCGACCAGATGCCGGCCGAGCGGCCAAAGGGCGACAAGACCGACAAGGTCGTCCTTCCCGGTACCGTTCCGGCTAAGTGATCGACGTCCCCTCGAACCCTTGGCTGATTTAGGCTAAGCTCCCCCGAACGTACCCGATCCTGACCCGAGGCCACGTCCTCAGGAGGTAGCGATGGAAAACGTTCGGAACCTGACTCCGGCCCCGCCGCCGACATCCGGTATCATCGCGTCCAGCGTCTATACGGCCGGCCGGCGCATCGCCGACATTCCGATCGAGGAGGCCGGCGAATGGGCGGCCAAGCCCGGCCACGTCGTCTGGATCGGGCTTCTGGAACCGGATCGCAACCTCTTGCTGCGCGTCCAGGCGCAATTCCATTTGCATGAACTGGCCATCGAGGATGCCGAACATCCGCACCAGCGGCCGAAGATCGAGCAATATGGCGACGCCCTGTTCATCGTCGCCCGCACTGCGCAACTGATCGACGGCCGCGTCACCTTCGGCGAGACGCATCTGTTCGTCGGCGCCGGCTACATCGTCAGCGTCAGGCACGGCCCTTCGACCTCCTATGCGGCCGTTCGCCAGCACTGGGAAAGCTGCCCGCATTCATTGGCCAAGGGCGAGGATTTCGTCCTCTATGCCATTCTCGACTTCATCGTCGACAATTACATGCCGGTGCTCGAGCAGATCGAGGACGAGGTCGAGGCGATCGAGGACAGGGTGCTGCTGCAGCCGATGACCGGCCCTGACATCGAGCGGCTCTATATGCTACGCCGCGATCTGTTGCGCCTGCGCAATGCAGCACTCCCCCTGGTGGAGGTCTGCCGCCGGCTGACCAGCGCCGAGTTGCCGCAGATCCATGCCGCCATGCACCCGCTGTTTCGCGACGTCACCGATCATATCCGCACCGTCCAGGAGAAGATCGACAGCCTGCGGGAAGTTCTGGCCTTTGCCTTCGAGGCCAGCCTTCTGGTCGGCCAGAGCCAGGAAACCGCGAACACCAAGAAGCTCGCCTCGTGGGCTGCCATCCTGGCGGTGCCGACGGCGCTCGCCGGTATCTATGGCATGAACTTCAACGACATGCCGGAACTGAGGATGGAATACGGCTATCCGGTCGTGCTGGGCGCGATCGCGATGATCTGCTCGTTCCTGTACTGGCGGTTTCGCAAGAATGGATGGCTGTGAAGGAGCGAGTAGCCAGTAGTCAGTAGTGATTGGCGGCGGCGCTCGGCGCCTGCTACTCACTACTCACGCCGCTCAGCGGCTCCGCCGCCGCTCCGACGCCGGCTGGAACGCCACCCTTGCGTGATACTTGCAATAGGGGCCGGTTTCGGCGGCATCGTTGCCGCAGAAGTTGAAGTCTTCCGAAAGCGGATCGCCATTCGGCCATTTGCAGGTGCGCTCGGTCAGTTCGACCAGCTGCAGGTGCCGCGAGATCGGCACGACGACATTCTCGACCGGGCGGATGTAGTGGCGCGCCACCGGTTCGGCATCGAACTGCACTTGCAGCGCGTTTGCGCCGATCGACGTGGTGACGTGGCGCTGTGTGCTTGCGGCGCGTGACACCGATTTCTGGACGGACGAGCCCTGCACGGCTTTCTTCTGGCGCGCCGGGCTGGCCGTCGCGCGTCCGCGGCCCGACAGCTTCAGGCGATGCACCTTGCCGATGACCGCATTACGGCTGACCCCTCCGAGCTGTGCGGCAATCTGGCTGGCGCTCAGCCCTTCCGACCACAGTTTCCTGAGAAGTTCGACCCGCTCGTCAGTCCAGTTCATGAGACCGCGCTCCTGCTGCAAGTGCGGCGATCGGAATCCTTTCCCGTCCCGGCTCCCGCCGGGCAGACAACACCACATATACCGGGTGATTGGGTCCGCCGCACGAAATCTAGTTATTTCTCGACTACAAATACCTCATGCGCGGACTCGGTGACAAGAGTCCCAAAGGCAACACGAATCAGTTTTTACGGTTTTCCCCAACTTGCCCGGTCGCTGATGAGCCGGCGTCCTGTCGAGGGGCGTGCCGCGCGCCTATGCGCGACGTTTTCGTTGACTTCATGGCCGAAAAACACGATAAGCCGCGAAGGCCGCCGCTTTGGCGGCTTTTTTGATTTTCCGGTACCGGAGACGCATATAATGAGCGGTTCGGCGCTTTTCGAGACCTTTGCTCGCGCACCCCTGGCCTTCGACCACGGGGAGGGGACATGGCTGGTCACCGACAAGGGCGAGCGATATCTCGATTTTGCCGGCGGCATCGCGGTCAATTCGCTAGGCCACAGCCATCCGCATTTGGTCGCCGCGCTCACCGAGCAGGCGGGCAAGCTGTGGCACGTCTCCAATCTCTATGAGATTCCGCAGCAGAGGCGGCTGGGTGAACGGCTGGCGGACGCCACTTTCGCCGACAAGGTGTTCTTCACCAATTCCGGCGCCGAGGCGCTGGAATGCGCCATCAAGACGGCGCGGCGCTACCAGTTCGTCAAGGGTCATCCCGAACGCTTCCGCGTCATCACCTTCGAAGGCGCCTTCCACGGCCGCACGCTGGCGACGATTGCCGCCGGCGGCCAGTACAAATACCTCGAAGGCTTCGGCCCCAAGGTCGAGGGTTTCGACCAGGTCGGTTTCGACGACATTGACGCGGCGGAAAAGGCGATCACATCGGAGACCGCCGCCATCCTGATCGAGCCGGTGCAGGGCGAAGGCGGCATCCGCCCGGTGCCGACGCAATCCTTGAAGCGGTTGCGGCAGCTTTGCGACCAGCACGGCCTGCTGTTGATCTTCGACGAGGTCCAATGCGGCATCGGCCGTACCGGAAAGCTGTTCGCGCATGAATGGACGGGTGTGACACCCGACATCATGGCGATCGCCAAGGGCATCGGCGGCGGGTTCCCGATGGGCGCCTGCCTCGCCACCGACGAAGCCGCGGTCGGCATGACCGCCGG
This sequence comes from Mesorhizobium amorphae, assembly GCF_014843845.1. Lineage (GTDB taxonomy): Bacteria > Pseudomonadota > Alphaproteobacteria > Rhizobiales > Rhizobiaceae > Mesorhizobium > Mesorhizobium amorphae_A. The sequence continues at coordinate 178,095 of NZ_JHQS01000016.1, forward strand.
CGTTCACGGCACCACCTTCGGTGGCAACCCGCTGGCGATGGCGGTCGGCAACGCCGTGCTCGACGTGGTGCTGGAAGATGGTTTCCTCGAGGATGTGCAACGCAAGGCGCTGCTGCTGAAACAGGGGCTGGCCGGCGTCGCCGACGAATTCCCCGATGTCATCGAGGGCATTAGGGGAACCGGGCTGATGCTCGGCCTCAAATGCGTGATGCCCAACACCAAGGTCAACATGGCACTGCGCGACCAGAATTTCCTGGCGGTGCCGGCCGGCGACAACGTCATCCGCCTTTTGCCGCCGCTCACCGTCACCGACGCCGAGATCAGCGAGGCGCTCGACCGCATCCGCGCCGGCGCCAAGGGCCTGGCCGATGCCATCGCCGCGGCCGCCGCGAAGTAATCCTGGAACCATTCCCGATGAGCGTTCGCCACTTCACCGACCTGTCCGCCGTTTCCGAAGGCGATCTGCGCTTCATGCTGGACGATGCGGTGGTGCGAAAGGCCAGGCTCAAGGCCGGCGAGCGGACCAAGCCGCTCGAGGGCAAGGTGCTGGCGATGATCTTCGACAAGCCGTCGACGCGCACGCGCGTATCCTTCGACGTCGGCATGCGCCAGCTCGGCGGCGAAACCATCATGCTGACCGGCACCGAGATGCAGCTCGGCCGTTCCGAGACCATCGCCGACACGGCCAAGGTTCTGTCGCGCTATGTCGACGCCATCATGATCCGCACCACCTCGCATGAGCGGCTGCTCGAACTGACCGAGAATGCCACCGTTCCGGTCATCAATGGGCTGACCGACGACACCCACCCATGCCAGCTGATGGCCGACATCATGACCTTCGAGGAGCATCGCGGTCCGGTCGCCGGCAAAACCATCGCCTGGACCGGCGACGGCAACAACGTGCTGCATTCGCTGCTCGAAGCCTCCGCACGCTTCCGCTTCAACCTCAACGTCGCCGTGCCGGAAGGCAGCGAGCCCGACGAGAAGCATGTCGACTGGTCGAAGGCGCATGGCGGCAAGCTGAGCTTCACCCGCTCGCCCGAGGAAGCTGTCCACCAGGCCGATTGCATCGTCACCGACTGCTGGGTGTCGATGGGCCAGGAGCACCGTGCCCGCGGCCATAACGTCTTCCTGCCCTACCAGGTCAATGCGGCGCTGATGGCCAAGGCGAAGCCCGACGCCCTGTTCATGCATTGCCTGCCGGCGCATCGCGGCGAGGAGGTCACCGACGAGGTGATCGACGGGCCGCATTCGGTGGTGTTCGACGAAGCCGAGAACCGGCTGCACGCCCAGAAGGCGGTTTTGGCCTGGTGCCTGGGCGCTTGATCTCCGGAGGTGTGATGCCTATCTGCGGGCCATCACGCAAATTGAGCGCGTTTCGGTGCATGTGCCCCTCCGGGCCGCATGGCCGCGCGCCGGAGCTTTGTCATGTTGGAAACCCGTCAAGTGACTGAACACCACCCTCAACTCGGCGAATTCGGCTATGCCGGCGACGATCACGTCGTGCCGTTCGAGGTCGCCCCGCTCGACGTACGCGGCCGGACCGTCCAGCTCGGTCCGATGCTCGACGCCATCCTTGGACGCCACGAGTATCCCGAGCCGGTGGCTCGCCTTCTGGCGGAAGCCTGCGTGCTGACGGTGCTGTTCGGCACCTCCCTCAAATTCGAGGGCAAATTCATCCTGCAGACCCGCACCGACGGGCCGGTCGACATGCTGGTGGCGGATTTCTCGACGCCGTCCGCGTTGCGGGCCTATGCACGCTTCGACCCCGATAGGCTCGAGGCGCTGACGGCTGCCGGCGAGATCTCGCAACAGACGCTGCTCGGCAACGGCGTGCTGGCGCTGACCATCGACCAGGGCGCGCATACGCAGCGCTATCAGGGCATCGTCCAGCTCGACGGCGAGACGCTGGAAGAAGCCGCGCGCACCTATTTCCGCCAGTCGGAGCAGATCCCGACCGATCTCAGGCTTTCGGTTGCCAAGCTGGTGACGCCGGGCATCGGTGGTCCCCGCGAGCAATGGCGTGCCGGCGGTCTGTTGGCGCAGTTCCTGCCGCAGTCGCCGGAGCGCATGCGCGTGCCGGACATTTCCGGCGGCGACGGCGATCCGCGCGAAGAGGTCCATGACCCTGTCGACAATTCCTGGCAGGAACTGCTGGCCCTGCTCGGCACCATCGAGCCGACCGAACTGATCGATCCGACCGTCGGCGCCGAGCGGCTGCTTTACCGGCTGTTCCACGAGCATGGCGTACGTGTCTTCGGCGGCGTGCCGGTGGCCGACCAGTGCTCCTGCTCGCGCGAGAAGATCCGCGGCATTCTCGAAGGCTTCTCGGCGCAGGAGATCAAGGACAGCACCGAGGATGGCGGCATCCATGTCGCCTGCGAGTTCTGCTCGACGCAGTACGACTTCGACCCTGCGGAGTTCGCGGCGGCTCAGTGACGTAACTCCTTCTCCCCGTCACCATACGGGGAGAAGGTGGTGGCAGGCGGATGAGGGGCGGCGCGAACTTTAGACCGCTTGCTCCCTTAATTCACCGTCCTGCGCGTGCCCGGCAGATCGAGCGAGAAGGCGGGGATGGCGATGTCGAACGTCTCTCCCCGCTTGTTGCGCATCGTGTAATGGCCGACCATGATGCCGGACGGCGTCGAGAGCGGGCAGCCGGACGTATATTGGTAGCTGTCGCCGGGGTTGAGTTCGGGCTGATCGCCGACGACGCCGGCGCCGCGTACCTCCTCGACCCGGCCAGTGTCATCGGTGATGTGCCAATAGCGCGACATCAGCTGCACGAACTCGTCCGACTGGTTGTCGATGGTCACGTGGTAGCCCCAGACATAGCGGTTCTCCGACGGATCGGAGCGATCCTCGAGATAGAACGGCCTGACCTGCACTTCGATGTTGCGCGTAATGGCGCGGTACATGAGCAACTCCAAACAGTCCTGGCGGAAGTCTCGGTGCACTCTTTGACTAGGTCAACGGAGCGCGGCGCCTGTCTCTTCCGTCTTTGTGCGCACCTGCCGCCAAACAATGTCATTTAAGTGACACATGACAATGATGGTGTGCACGGACCGTGCCGGGCGACTCAAGCGCTCTGTCGACCTGTTCAAATCGGCCATCTTCCGGCCGGCTTTTCCGGAGTGACCAGATCTCGATGGAACTGATCGTCATCGCCGCCGCCGTGCTTTCGACAGCCCTCATTCTTTCAAATCTCGCCGGCATCCTGCTTGCGGCCTTCAGGCTGAAGCGGCCGCGCACGCTTGCGCGGCCACCCGGCAAGGTGCCGCCGGTGTCGATCGTCATCCCCTCGCGCGGCGTCGAGCCGTTCACCGAAGAAACGCTTCAGCGCGCCTTCTCGCTCGACTGGCCGCGCTACGAGCTGATCTTCTGCGTCGCCCACGCCGACGATCCGGTGGTCAAGCTGATAAACAGGGCGATCGTCCGGTTTTCGAAGGTGCCGGCCCGGCTGCTGGTCGGTGACGACCGCATCAGCGCCAATCCCAAGCTCAACAATTGCGTCAAGGGTTGGGAAGCGGCGCGCCACCACTGGGTCATCCTTGCCGACTCCAACGTGCTGATGCCGAGGGACTATGTCCAGCACCTGATGGCGGCATGGCAGCCCGACACCGGCCTCGTCTGCTCGACGCCGATCGGCTCGCGGCCGGACGGCTTCTGGGCCGAGGTCGAATGCGCCTTCCTCAACACGCTGCAGGCGCGCTGGCAGTATACCGGCGAGGCGCTCGGCCTCGGCTTCGCCCAGGGCAAGAGCATGCTGTGGAAGAAGCCTATGCTCGACGCCAATGGCGGCATCCGCGCGCTGGCCGCCGAGATCGCCGAGGACGCCGCCGCGACCAAGCTGGTCAACGGGCTGGGGCTGCGCGTCAATCTTGTCGCTTCTCCCTTCGAGCAGCCGCTGGGTGAGCGGCGTCTCGGCGAAATCTGGTCGCGCCAGGCCCGTTGGGCGCGCCTGCGCCGCGTCACCTTTCCGCTGTTCTTCGCTCCCGAAATCCTGACCGGCGTGGCCGTGCCGCTGGGGCTGGCGCTGGTCGCAGCGGCCGGTGCCGGCATCAGTCTGCCGCTCACCGCGCTCTGTGTCCTGGCGCTCGCCTATGTGCCGGAATGCGCGTTGGCCTGGGCCAAGGGCTGGTATCTGTCGCCACGCACCATCCCGGCGATGATGGTGCGCGACGTGATGCTGCCGGCGATCTGGGCGCGCGGCTGGCTCGGCGGCGCCGTCGACTGGCGCGGCAATGCGATGACCATCCGCACCAAGGCCATGACCGAACTGGAAGAGGGCGCCTGAGCAAGGCTCAGGCGTTTGTCCAATCGCAGTCTGAACCCTTTACTTGGCTGATTTCAGCGCCTGCTCGACATCGGCGAGCAGATCGTCCGCATCCTCAAGTCCGACCGAAAGCCTGAGCGTGCCCGGACCGATACCGAGTTCGGCGCGCGCCTCGTCGCTGAGGTTCTTGTGCGTCGTCGTCGCCGGATGGGTTATCAGGCTCTTGGCGTCGCCGAGATTGTTGGAGATCAGCACGATGTCCAAAGCGTTCTGGAAGGCGAACGCCGCCTGCTTGCCGCCCTTGACGTCGAGGCAGATCAGCGTCGAGCCGCCCGTCATCTGCTTCCTGACGATATCGGCCTGCGGATGGTCGGCACGGCCCGGATAAATCACACGGGCGATTTCCGGGCGTTCGGCGAGGAAGTCGGCGATCTTGCCGGCACTTTCCGTCTGCTGGCGCACCCGCAGCGGCAGCGTCTCCAGGCCCTTGAGCAGCGTCCAGGCATTGAACGGCGACAGGCTGGGGCCGGTGTGGCGGAAGTAGTCGTGCAGATTCTCGTCGATCCACTTCTTGTCCGACAGGATGACGCCGCCGAGGCAGCGGCCCTGGCCGTCAATGTGCTTGGTCGCCGAATAGACGACGATGTGGGCGCCGAGCTGCAAGGGCTTCTGCTGCAAGGGCGTGGCGAAGACGTTGTCGACGATCAGCCTGGCGCCGATCGAATTGGCAAGCGCAGCGACGGCGGCGATGTCGACCACTTCCAGCGTCGGGTTGGTCGGGCTTTCGAGGAAGAAAAGTTTGGTGTTCGGCTTGACCGCCTTTTCCCAGTTGGCGATGTCGGTGCCGTCGACCAGCGTCGCCTCGATGCCGTATTTCGGCGCCAGCGTCTCGACCACCCAGCGGCAGGAGCCGAAAAGGGCACGCGCCGCCACGATATGGTCGCCGGCCCTGGCGCTGCACAGAAGGGCCGCCGTCACCGCCGCCATGCCGGAGGCGGTGGCGCGCGCGTCCTCCGCACCTTCCAGCGCGCACATGCGCTTTTCGAACATGTCGACGGTCGGATTGGCATAGCGCGAATAGATGAAGCCCGGTTCCTCGCCCTTGAAGCGGGCTTCCGCGGCCTGTGCCGTCTCGTAGACATAGCCCTGGGTGAGGTACATCGCCTCGGAGGTCTCACCGAAGCCGGAACGCAAGGTCCCGCCATGCACGAGTGCCGTCTGAGGTTTCCAGTCGCGCTTCTTGGTCATTGCTCTGTCCCAAACACAAAAAAACCGGCCGCGAAAGTCGCAACCGGTCCATACGGCCTTGCGGCCAACGGTCCTTTAGCGACTTGTTTAACGTGGCTGCAAGCCGACCGGCCAAATCACCACGGGATAACGACCCTTTAGACCCGCACCGCGCTTGCGTCAATTGCCGGCTTGATTAAGAGGTTTGTACCAAGCAGGTTCCGCAAAAGTGTTCCACGGTTTTGCGCCAAGAACCTGCGGCGACAAAAAACTTGCGGTGTTGCAGCGGAGCCAGCCTTTGCGGCGAACAGGCATTCTTCCCGATCAGGACATTTCCGCGCTCTTCCAGTCAGGCGCGCTGAAGTCGCCGCGCGCGCTCGACGCGGACCAGATCCAGCCGGCCAGCCTCGATCTCAGGCTCGGCGATAAGGCCTGGCGCGTGCGCGCCTCCTTCCTGCCAGGCCCCGATCATCAGGTCGCCGACAAGCTCGCGCGGCTGCAGCTGCACGAGTTCAGCCTCGCTGAGGGCGCGGTGCTGGAAACGGGCTGCGTCTACATCGTGCCGCTGCTGGAAAGCCTGGCGCTGCCGTCGGACATTTCTGCTTCCGCCAATCCGAAGAGCTCGACCGGACGGCTCGATATCTTCACCCGCGTGATGACCGATCGCGGCCACGAGTTCGACAAGATCGCCGCCGGCTATCATGGTCCGCTCTATCTCGAGGTCAGTCCGCGCACCTTTCCGATCGTCGTACGCGCCGGCTCGCGGCTGTCGCAGATCCGTTTCCGCACCGGCAACGCGCTGCTGTCGGAAAGCGAATTGCGCGACCTGCATCATGCCGAGATGCTGGTGGCCACCGAGCCGCCCAACATTTCCGGCGGCGGCATTGCACTGTCGATCGATCTCGATGGCGACAAGGATGGGTTGGTCGGCTATCGCGGCAAGCACCACACCGGCCTGATCGATGTCGACAAGCGTGCCGCGCAGGACGTCGTCGATTTCTGGGAGCCGCTCTACAAGAGCGGCGCCGGCGAACTCGTGCTCGATCCGGACGAGTTCTACATCCTCGTGTCGCGCGAGGCGGTGCATGTGCCGCCTCTCTATGCCGCCGAGATGACGCCTTTCGACCCGCTGGTCGGCGAATTCCGCGTCCACTATGCCGGCTTCTTCGATCCGGGCTTCGGCCATTCGGCGGCCGGCGGCACCGGCAGCCGTGCGGTGCTCGAAGTGCGCAGCCATGAAGTGCCATTCATCCTCGATCACGGCCAGATCGTCGGCCGGCTGGTCTACGAGCACATGCTGAAACGGCCGCAGGCGCTCTACGGCACCGATCTCGGCTCGAACTACCAGGCACAGGGCCTGAAACTGTCCAAGCATTTCCGCGCCGCGCGCTGATCTTTCCGCCACCGCCAGACCGTGCTTGCCTGACCGGGCGTGCCATGCTTGGCTGTGCCTCAGCCCGTCGAGGTGACGGAAATAAAGGGGAAGACCATGCAAATCTCGAGATGGATCCTGTCGGCAGCCGCGGCTGCCCTGCTGACGCTCGGCGGCGGTTCGGTGTCGGTGCAGGCAGCGGAGAAACTGAAGATAGGCACCGAGGGCGCCTATCCGCCGTTCAACACCATCACCCCGGACGGCAAGGTCGTCGGCTTCGACGTCGATATCGCCGATGCGCTGTGCGCGCAGATGAAGGTCGAATGCGAAATCGTCACCCAGGACTGGGACGGCATCATTCCCGCCCTCCAGGCCAAGAAGTTCGACGCCATCATTGCGTCTATGAGCATCACCGAAGAGCGCAAGAAGCAGGTTGCCTTCACCAACAAATACTACACGACGCCGCTTGCGCTGGTCGCCCCGAAGGACAGCGACCTGACCTCGACCGACCCGGCAGCCCTTGCCGGCAAGACGGTGGGCGCCCAGGCATCGACCACCCAGGCCGATTTCGCCCAGGACGTCTACGGCAAGGCCGGCGCTGAAGCCAAGCTCTACCCGACCCAGGAAGAGGCGATCACCGATCTGCAGAACGGCCGCCTCGACGCGGTGATCTCTGACAAGTTCGTGCTGGTCGACTGGATGAAGAAGGCAAGCGACGGCTGCTGCAAGATGGTCGGCGACGTCAAGGGCACCGAGACGCAAGCCGGCATCGCGGTGCGCCTGGACGACACCGCACTGCGCGACAAGCTCAACGCGGCCATCGACGCCATCGTCGCCGACGGCACCTACAAGAAAATCCAGGCCAAGTATTTCGACTTCGATATTTATTGAGAGGTTGAAACTGCCAATCTCCCCCCTCGTGGGGGAGATGCCCGGCAGGGCAGAGGGGGGCGCGAAGGATCGCCAACCTCGCCCACGACAGCTGAAGGGCAGGTGCTCTCGATTGAGACGCTGGAGGGACAGCGCCCCCCTTGTAACTCAACATTGGCCGAATCCGTTATTGTAGCGGATGCGGTGGCGGAC
>NZ_JHQS01000051.1 GCF_014843845.1 Mesorhizobium amorphae
TTGGCAACGCCGGAGGCTTCGGTCAGCGAGCCGCTGATGTCGCCGGTGATGATGGCGGCATCGTTGGTCCCCAAAATGTCGATATGCACCGTAGTGTGGGTGCCGTCGGCGCTCACCACATCGAAATCCTCGATATAGTGCTGGCCGGCAACGAATTCGTCGTGCGCCGAACTCGCCGTGTAGGTCCAGGCGCCGGCGCTGTCGATGGCGAAGGTGCCGTAGGCTCCGGCGGTGCCGGGCTGGGCGACGAAGGTCGCCGGGCTGTCGACATCGGAGATGGTCAGCGTGCCGGAGGTCGAGATGTCGGCGGCCGAGTTGGTCTCGGTCAGGTTGCGAACGTCGGCCGACAGCACGGCCGCATCGTTGGTGCCGGTAATATTGACGACGATATTGTAGCTCGCGGTTCCGTCCGCCGATGTCACCGTCAGTGTGTCGGTCGCGGCCTGGCCTTGGACCAGCGGGTCGGCAAGCGCCTGGTTGAGCGCATAGGTCCATGCGCCGGTCGTCGTGTTGAAGGTGAAGGTGCCATAGGTGCCCTGAAGGCTTGCAGGGTTCTGGAAATGGTTCTGACCGGCGTCGACATCCGTCAGGATCAGCTGTCCGTGAGCGCTGGGATCGTTGAGCGTTCCGTTGGCGACGCCGCCGGCTTCCACCACGGTCTGGTCGGCGCCCGGGGCCGCGGTGATTGTCGCGCCATCATTGCTGCCCTGAATGTTGACCGACACGCTGGCCCAGCTCAGCGTCCCATTGCCAAGCTTGATCGCATAGGTGAACGTCTCGTGGATGCTGTCGCCAGCACCCAGGGCCTGCAGGCTGGCGAAGCCATGCTCCTGCAGATACTGGCTAAGGTTCATCTCGACCTTGCCATTGTTGATGCGGATGAAGACGCCGCCGCCGATGTCTTCCCAGGCAGAGACGCCACTCACTTGGGCGTCTGCCGTCGTCAGGTCGATTGGCGCGTATTGCTTGGTGGCCGTCGAGGCCGAAATCCCATCGTCAACCGAATAGAGGGTCTTTGCGTTTCCACCCAGATCATTCTGCATCACGTTCAGCAGGATGATGGACTGAGCTGCCGACACGATGACGACCGTGTCCTCGGTGTAGTTGAGAACGTCGTCCTTCGCCTGCGGTGTGTTGGAAAACGATGTCGTGGTGCCGCCGGCACCGGTGACCTGAGTAGCCATGTTTCACCCCCTGATTGTTTAACGACAGACGCCCCACCGCCTGTCGACCGATGTTGAAAGACCAGTCGCGTCCTGCCGAAAATTGTCGCACGCCCGGAATGCCGAGTTCGGCAGACATCAATTGTGTCAGCGTACCTGTATCAGCGCACCTGAAGGCCCCAACGCCACCTGGCCGCGGCCAACGGAAGGCGTGGCCGGTCACAGGCGCGTGGTGGCTCAAATGGTGATGGCTGCGGCGAAAACCTTCGCCGCGCTGCGCTCCCCAGCCCCTAATTGCGTCGCTTTACCCGTTGTTGCCGGTCGGGGGCTTATTTTATGCAACGCTCATATTAGGACATTATTAACCCTTCCGGAGAGGAAGCGTCAACAACCAACATACATAACAGTTAATATCTGGGGGCGACGTCCGTTCCTGCGAATCGCCACAGGACCGGCCGCACAGTGACCAGAAGCATCCGGAATATATCCGCCGAGGACGACTCCAAATTGGGGCAGACGGCTACCGAATCAGCTGGCTTTCATCGTTTTTTCTTTAGTGCCGCGAAGAAAGCGAAGATTGGGCGGAAACAAGCTGCAGGAGGCAGGGTGGCTCAAACAGACCGCTGCGCCGATACCGATTGGCCGCGGACGGATCGAGCTAGCCGCCAACCAGCGACAGGCCGCGGGCACGCTGGCGCAGCAGGGACAGCAATTCACCGCGCCGGGCTTCCGGCGTGTCGACTGGCAAGACGAAACACAGCGTCTTGTTGATGGCGCCGTGGCCGTCGTGGATCGGCGCGGCCATGCACCATGTGAAGCGGTCGGCAAGGGCGGCGGTTTCGCTAAAACCTTGCCGGCGCGCCAGGGCGACGTCGGCGAAGAATTCCTCGGGCGCGATGACGCGGCCATCGGGCAGTTTGTAGTCGCCGGCGGGAATGAAGCTCTTCATTTCCTCCTCGCTCATATGGGCGACAAGCAATCGTCCCGACGCCGTCCACGGGATCGACACCTCGACGCCGACATCGCTGGAGATGCGGAACGGGCCGGGCGAATCCCGGCAATCGAGGACGACATATTTGTTGCCGCGCAGGCCGCACAGCTGGACCGTCTCGCCGGTCTCGGCGGCCATCCTGTCCAGCGTCTCGAGGATGCGCCGGTAATGCGCGTTGTGATGCGAGTAAGCCCAGCCGAAGAGATGCATCGCCCTACCGAAATAGACGTAGCCTTCGGTGCCGACATTTTCGAGCATCTCGGCTTCGAGCAGGCTGTTGACGATTTCATAGGTGGTCGAGCGCGGCGCGCCGATCATCCTGGCAATGTCGCCGACACGCATCGGCGCGCGTTGCCGGAGCAGCGCTTCGAGCAACATGATGACGCGGTCGATGCCGCGACGGCGCTCGCCATTCTGTGGCGCGATGCCGCCCGCTTCGATCAGTTCAGTCACCCCGTCGCTCATCATTAGCATCCGCTCAAAATCATTTTTTGGTCCTCGTCTCAAGACGCTTGAAAGAAGTCAAGGCTCAGTCTAGCATCCCCTTTGTCCGATATACAGACATGATGTCTGAAATACCGGACAAAGTGAACCGGGCAGAGAAAGTCCAGACGAGAAGACAGGCGGTTGCCGCGACGCGGCAACCGAGTGTTTTTCTCGTGCCGACCCTGCACGTCCGGACACAACCACAGAAGGGGAACAATCATGATGAAACCATCGTTTTTCGCATCCGCCAGCGCCCTTTGCCTCGGTCTCGTCCTGGCTATCGGCGTGGGCTCTGAGGCCAATGCCGCCGCCAAATGCATCAAGGGCGACCGCAAGGCGCCGTACACGATCGGCTGGGCCAACATCTATTCCGTGCCGACCTGGATGAAGCAGACGCAAGGCACGATCGAAGCCGAAGTCGAGACGTTGAAGAAGCAGGGGCTGGTCGACAAGCTGGTCGTGACCGACGCCCAGGGCGATGCCAATGTGCAGATCCAGCAGATCCAGTCGATGATCGATTCCGACGTCGACGCCATCATCTTGATTGCCGGTTCGTCGACCGCGCCGGCGCGCGTGATCGCGGATGCTTGTGCCAAGGGCATTGCCATCATCAACTTCGACAGCCTTGTCGACACCGACCAGGTCACCGCCAAGGTCAACACCGATTCCTCGCAGTGGGGCGATCAGGCGGCCAAGTTCCTGATCGACGCCATCGGCGGCAAGGGCAAGATCCTGATCCTCAACGGCCCGGCCGGCGTTTCGGTAAGCGACGACAGGCGCAAGGGCGCCGATGCCGAACTCAAGGCGCATCCCGACGTGACGGTGCTTGCCGAGACCAACACGCCCTACAATGTCGCCCCCGCCCAGGAAGCCGTGACCAGCCTGCTGTTCGCCAACCCCGAGATCGACGGCATCCTTTCGCTCGGCGGCGCGCTGTCGGCGGGCGCGGTGCTGGCGCTCGACAAGCAGGGTCGCGACCAGGTGCCGATCACCGGCGAGAATGCGCGCCAGTTCCTCGAACTGTGGAAGGAAAAGGGCCTGAAGAGCTGGGCGACCATGCAGCCGAACTGGCTCGGCGCCTTCGCCGCTTACACCGCCGTCCAGGCGCTGGAGGGCAAGGACGTGCCGGCTTTCGTCAAGATCCCGCTGCCGGTGATCGACAATTCCAACATCGACGAATACCTCGCCCGGGCCAAGGATTTCCCGGCTGACGGCTACATCTATTCGCCCTACGATGAGGAGCTGTTCAAGAAGCTGCTGGCCCAGAAATAAGCCTGAAGGGTTGTAGCATTGGCAACCATGGCTCCGCTCCTCGCGGCGCGGGGTGTGTCGAAGTCTTTCTTCGGCAACCCCGTTCTGCGCGACGTTTCCATCGCTCTCCAGCCGGGCCGCGTGCATGCGCTGCTCGGCGAGAACGGCGCGGGAAAGTCGACGCTGATCAACCTGCTGTCCGGGGCCCTGCGCCCGGACGGCGGGACAATCGAGGTCGACGGGCGCGCCGTGGCGCGTATGACGCCGGCCCACGCGAGGCAGGCCGGCATTGCTGTCGTGCAGCAGGAGCTCAGCCTGACGGCCAGCCTGTCGATTGCCGAGAACATCGGCCTCGGCGCCTATCCCAAGCGGTTCGGCCTAGTCGACTACAGCGCGCTTGCCGCGCGGGCGAAGGCCGCATGCGAACTGGTCGGTCTTCATGAGCCGCTGTCGACGCCTGTCGGACGGCTTCCGCTCGGGCGCCGGCAGATGGTGGAGATCGCCAAGGCGCTCTACCGCAAGCCGCGCGTGCTCATCCTGGATGAGCCTACCTCGTCGCTGTCGGCAACCGAAACGAAGATACTCACCGATCTGCTGGAGCGTTTGCGCAGCGAAGGCATCGCCATTCTCTACATCTCGCATCGGCTGAACGAAGTCATGACCCTCTGCCAGCATGTCACCGTGCTCAAGGACGGCATCTGCACGGCGGATCGGACCCTAGAAGGAACCGATGCCGCCGGGCTGGTGCGGCTGATGGTCGGGCGCGACCCCGGTGATCTGTTCCCGCAATGGCGGCCTTCCGCGTCGCCCGCCAACGCCGTCTCGGTCCGCAATTTTTCCGCCGGCCTGATGCGTGACGTCGATCTCGACATCAGGACCGGCGAAGTGCTGGGCATTGGCGGCCTGGTCGGTCAGGGGCAGGAGGATCTGCTGCTCGGCCTTTACGGCGCGATTCCGGCCAGGACGGCATCGGCGACGATCAACGGCACGCCGGGGCTGCCGGGTGGCGTGCCGAGAGCCAATGCGCTTGGCCTTGCCTATGTGCCGGCCGACCGCAAGCGTGAGGGCCTGCACCTGATCCACACCATCACGACCAACATGATGTTGCCTGCCTTCGCCAGACTGCCGGCGCTGAAGCTGCGCAGCCGGCGGGCCGAGCGCGAGACGGCAAGGGGCCTTGCCGCCCAGCTTGGCATCAAGGGTGACCTCGCACGGCAGGCGCAGGCACTTTCGGGCGGCAACCAGCAGAAGGTCGCGCTGGCGAAATGGATGCCGCACGACCCGGTGGTGCTGCTGCTCAACGATCCGACGCGCGGCGTCGATGTCGAGACCAAGCGTGAGATCTATTTGATGCTTCGCGCCTTCGCCGCCGCGGGCAAGGCCGTGGTGCTGCTCAGTTCCGATACGCCCGAACTGGTGCATCTTTGCGAGCGCGTCGCGGTGGTGCGGGACGGCCGCATCGCAGCCATGCTGGAGCGCGCGGCGCTGAGCGAGGAAGCCATCGTTTCGGCGGCGATGGGCGCCGAGAACCGGAAGGTCGCGGCATGAGCACTGTTTCTTCCGCGCGGCCCGCCGTCGCGCTCTATTGGCCGGTGCAGGCGCGCCGCAACATCGGCGTGCGCAGCCTGTTCGTCGTCGTGCTGGCATTTCTCATCGCCTACGGGTTCCTTTTCCCTGGCCTGTTTTCGGCCTCCGGCTTCGCCAAGTTCACCCAGAGCTGGTTCCCGCTGGCGCTGGTCGCGATGGCACAGGCGATCCTCATGCTCACCGGCGGCATCAGCCTGGCGATCGGCGCTACCGTCAGCCTCGGAGCGGTCATTGCCGCGACGACGATGGCGGGACCCCTGGGCGTCACAGGCGGTGCCGCTGCGGTGGCGCTGACCGGCCTTGGCATCGGTGCTGCGACCGGCTTCATCGTGGTGCGGCTTCGCCTGCCGGCGATCGTGGTGACGCTTGCCGGCTCCTTCATCATCGGCGGTGCAGCACTGCTGATCCTGCCCAGGCCCGGCGGCGCCATTCCCGAATGGCTGTCCGACCTGCTTGCCGGCGACACGCCCACGGCCTTCGTGCTTTTGATTGTTATCGTCCTTCTGTGGAAACTCTATCTCGCAACGCCGCTGGGCTTGAGCCTCTATGCCGCCGGCGAGAACCCGGTCGGCGCCTATCGCTCCGGCGTGCCGGTCGATGCCGCGCGGGTCGCCGCCTATGCGATCAGCGGCCTTTTGTCGACAGGCGCCGGCCTGTTCGTCGCCGCGCAAACGGGCTCTGGAGATCCTGTCATCGGAGCGGCCTTCACGCTCAACTCCATCGCCGCCGCCGTGCTCGGCGGAATCGGCTTCCTCGGCGGGCAGGGCACGATGCGCGGCGCGCTCGCCGGCAGCCTGCTGCTCAGCCTGATGATCAGCGTCATGTTCTTCCTCGGCTTCACGCCGGTCGCCCAATATGTCGCCCAGGGTCTCATCATCATCGGCGCGGTCGCAATCCCGCAATTCCGCAAGGTGCAGCAATGACAGGATGGAAAGACAGCGCGGGCGGCAGGCGTGTCATGGCGGTCCTCTCCAGCCGGCCGTTCCTGACGGTTGCCATCGTCGCCGCGGTCTGGATCGCGGCAAGCTTCGCTTCGCGCGGCTTTGGCGCCTATGGCCATCTGCGCTATCTGGTCGAGCTCGGCGCCGTCATCGGCCTGGTCGCGGCCGGCCAGACCTTTGTCGTGATCGCCGGCGGCATCGATCTTTCGGTCGCGGCCATTGTCACCGTCAGCGCCATCAGCCTGCCGTTGTTGTCATGGCAGGCCGATCCGACCGGCCTTGCCCCCGTGCTTGTCGTGCTGGCACTGACTACGATCATCGGCTTGGTCAATGGGCTCGGCGTGGCATTGTTGCGCGTCCACCCGATGATCATGACACTGGCCATGGCGACCTTCCTGCAGGGCCTGCTGATCATCATTGCCGGTGGCAGCGCCGTCACCGCCGAGAACCCGCTGGTCCACTGGCTCGGCAATGCGCGGCCAGCCGGGATTCCGGCCGGCGTGCTGTTGTGGGTGGCCGTTTCGGTGATCGTGTTGACGGTCATGCACGCGACGCCGTTCGGCGCCCGCATCTTCGCCATGGGCGCCAATCCACTCGCCGCTGCATTGTCCGGGGTGCCAGTCACGTCGACGACACTCGCCGTCTACGGTATCAGCGGCTTTACCTCGGGCCTCGCCGGCGTGCTGGTGCTGGGCATGAACGGACAAGGCTATGTCGGGATCGGCGATCCCTATCTTCTCGCCTCGATCGCCGCCGTCGTGCTTGGCGGGACGTCGATCCTCGGCGGGCTTGGCACCTATGCCGGCACCATTCCCGGCGCGATCCTGCTGGTGACGATCACGGCGTTGATCACCGTCGTCAACGCGTCGCCCGGCTGGCGCAGCATCCTGTTCGGTTCGCTGATCCTGGGGCTGCTGCTGCTCTCAGGCCGGGAGCAGGCCCGCCGATGACGGTTCGTCCAGCCGATAGATGCGTTTCGCGTTGCCGAAGAATAGAGCCGTCTGCTCGTCCGCGGAAAGGTCCGCTGCAATGGCCTTGAAGCTGTCGTACACCTCGTCGAATGATGCGTGCAGACCGGCGACCGGAAAATCGCTGCCGAACATGGCCCGCTGCGCGCCGAAGCAGTCGATGCAATGCAGGACGACCGGCCTCAGGCTGTCGAGCGTCCAGTCATGATCGTAGGCGACCAGATCCGAAATCTTGATGGCGACGTTGTCGTGCTCCGCCAGAAGCCGCAGCCCGTCGCGCAATCTGCGCATGCCCTCGGCGTCGCGGTCGATCGGGCTGCCGCAATGGTTGAGAACGAATTGCTGATCGGGGAAGGCCGCCGCAAGCCGCGCCGCGTCGCCGAGCTGACGTGGAAACACCATCAGGTCGAAGGAAAGGCGATGCGCGCCAAGCAGGGAAAGACCAGCGCGCCAGGCCGGATCGTCCATGATGCCATCGCGGGCGGCGAAACGGCGCGCAGGATCGGGATCCCAGCTCAATATGTCGCGAACGCCGACGACGCGGTCGAATGCCGCCTGCGCGTCGAGCAGAGCGGGTGCTTCTCGGCTGGCGAGCGGCACATGGACGACATAGCGGTCGGCGACACCGCGCGACTTGTCGAGCGTCTCCAGCCAGCGCGTTTCGCCGACGCAATCGTCGCTCGCCCAGCCGGCTTCGACATGGACGGTGGCGACGACATCGTGCCCGGCGGCGTCGCGTCGATAATCCTCGGGGAGATAGTTGCGGCGCAGCGGGCCAAGCTTGCCCAGCCCGCCGCGTTCGGCGGCGGTGGCGGTGAGCCAGGGATGCCGGCCGAGGCCAAGATCCCAAAGGTGATGATGAGCGTCGATGATCGGTCCGGCGTAGGGTTTCGGCACGCGTCTCTCTCAAGGTCGGACCGGCTTCGGCATTCGGTCCGGGGTTCTACAGGCGACGGCGAAAGGGGTAGCATCGGATGAGCGAAAACACACCGGTTCCTCCGCTTGTCGTGCGCGAAAATTTTCAGCTCGACGACCGTATCCGTGGCGTGCCGCCCGGCACCTCCGGGCTGGACAGCAGCCTGGTCGCGTCACAGCGCTGGCATCCGGCCGAGGGTCGCATGTCGCTGCCGCTGCTGACCCTCGACGAGAGCGCCTTCGCCACCAATCGCGATCTGTTCCTGCGCTATGCGCGTGAGCAGGGTGTCGCGATCGCGCCGCATGCCAAGACGCCGATGGCGCCGGACCTTGCCCGGTCGCTGGTCGAGGCCGGCGCATGGGGCACGACCGTCGCCGATATCAGGCAGGCCACGGTGATCCTGAAAGCTGGGTTGACGCGATTGATCATCGCCAACGAGGTCGGTGGTGCTGGCGGCGCGAACCGGCTGGCGACGCTGGCCAGCGCCTGGCCGAACGCCGCGCTTCACGTCTTTGCCGACTCGGTCGCCGCCGTGAATGCGCTTGCGGAGGCGTGGCGCGCCAACGCGGCTCTGCCGCCGCTGCGCGTTCTGGTCGAACTGGGCGCGGCCAGAGCGGGCGCACGGACCACCGCCGAGGCCGAGGCGATCGCCGACGCGATCACGGCCGCCGGCGGGCGACTGCTGATCGCAGGTGTTGCAACCTATGAAGGGGCGGCGGCGCAACTCGATCCCGGCCGCACCGACGAGGCGGTGTCGGCGCTGCTGGCGACGACGGCCGACATGTTCCTCAGGCTGCGCGCCCGCGTCGGCAGCGGTGTGCCGCTGATCGCCACCGCCGGTGGCTCGATCTTCTTCGACAAGGTTGTTGCCGCACTTTCGCCTGTTGTTTCCAGGGACGGCAAGGCGACGCTGGTGCTGCGCAGCGGCGCCATCTTCTTCCACGATCATGGCATCTACGACCGCTCGCTCGGCACGCTCGACGCCCGCAACGGCTTTGCGATCGGCGGCGTCGATGCGTCGGCGCGAAACTCCTTCCGTCCGGCCTTGCGCGTCTGGGCCGAAGTGCTGTCGCGGCCGGAAGCGGGGCTCGCCATCTGTGGCATGGGCATGCGCGACGTTTCGTTCGACCAGGGTTTTGCGACGCCGCTGACGGTTTTCCGCGACGGCAAGCCGCTGCCTGCACAGGCGAGGTTCGCCGAAGTCTTCAAGCTCAATGACCAGCACGCCTTCCTGTCGCTGGCACCCAGCGCCGATATCGCCGTCGGTGACGTCATCGAATTCGGCATCTCGCACCCCTGCACCTGCCTCGACCGCTACCGCGTGATCTTTGGTGTCGACGAGAGCGGGCACGTCCGCCACGCCTTTCCAACCTATTTCGGCTGACCAGGCCCCCAAAAGAGAACCTCGAAAGGATCCGACATGATCAAGTACTTCCAGTCCGGCTCGCGCATGTCGCAGGCCGTCGTCTATGCCGGCCTCGTGCACATAGCGGGACAGGTGGCCGACGACCGCAAGGCCGGCATCGAGAGCCAGACCAGTGACGTGCTGGCCAAGGTCGAGGCGCTGCTGGCCGAGGCCGGCAGCAGCAAGTCGAAGCTCGTCGCGGTCAACATCTTCCTGCCGCAGATCGGCGACTTCGAAGCCATGAACAGTATCTACGACGCCTGGGTCGATCCTGAGCGCCTGCCGGCTCGCGCCTGCGTCGAGGCGCGCCTTGCCGATCCCGATTTGCGCATCGAGGTCACCGCGGTCGCGGCGGTCTGAGGTCATGCATACCGGCCTCGTCCACACGCTCGACTTCGACCGCGACGGTAAGATGCTCGGTCACCTCAGCATCCCGTTCTCGATCGACCGTTCGCCCTATTTCCAGATCAAGGTGCCGATCTGCCTGATCCGCAACGGCGAAGGCCCGTCGCTGCTGCTGATGGCCGGCAATCACGGCGACGAATATGAGGGCGAGTTGTCGCTGGCGAAGCTGGTGCGCAGGCTCGACCCGAAGCAGATCAAGGGTCGCATCACCATCCTGCCGATGGCGAATACGCCGGCGGTGATGGCCGCCAAGCGCTGCTCGCCGCTCGACGGCGGCAATCTCAACCGCGCCTTTCCGGGCGATCCCTCTGGGACGCCGACCAGCCGGCTCGCCAATTTCCTGGAGGCGGATTTGTTCCCCCGCCACGATGTCGTCTTCGACATCCATTCGGGCGGCACGTCGATGGAGCACCTGCCGACCGCGCTGGTCGAGCGCAACAGTGATCCAGAACGCCACCGGCGCGGCGTCGAGCTGATGCACACGCTCGGCATGCCGTTTGGCTTCGTCGCCGACAACGGCCCCGCGTCACCGACCTCGATGGGCGCAGCGCGCCGGGCCGGCGCCACCGGCATCAGCGGCGAGTTCGGCGGCGGTGGCACCGCCACAGTCGATTCGATGGCGCTCACTGCCCGCGCGTTGGACAGCCTGATGGTTGCGCTCGGCGTGGTCGAGGCGCCGGTCCTGGCCCCAGAGGCCGAGTCCGCGGCACCGACGCGGCTGCTTTCGCTGTCCCGGCACAGCCAGGGCATCTATGCCACGCGCCGCGGCTGGTTCGAGCCGGCAGTCAGGCTCGGCGATAATGTGACTTCAGGACAATTGGCCGGCTGGTATCACGATCTCGAGCGGCTCGATCTGGCCGAGGAAGCCCTGCACTTCGCCGAAGGCGGCATCGTGCTGTCGCGTCGGCTGCATACGATGTGCGAGGCGGGGGACTGTCTCGTGCAAGTCGCCGAGCCGGTCGAGGACTGACAATGAAGCTGCGACAGGATCAGGACTGAGGATATTTCATGCAGCTTTCGATGTGGGCCTATCCCTGGGACATCCAGGATCTCGGCCTGGAGACGGTCGAACGCGACCTCGCGGAACGCGCCGGGCTCAACATGATCAGCCTGGCGACCTCCTATCATGCCGGCCGCTTCCTGCAGCCGCGCAGCCCGCGCCGGAAAGCCTATTTCCCGGAGGACGGCACCATCTATTTCAAACCGACGGCCGCGCGCTGGACGAGCCTCGCCATCCAGCCCAAGGTGGCCGATGTGATCACGCAAAGCGGCGACGTGCTCGGCAACCTTGTCCGCCGGCGCGACGCTGGCGGGCTCGGGGTTTCGTGCTGGACCGTCTGCTTGCACAATACGCGCCTTGGCATGCTGCATCCGCAGGCCGTGACCCGCAACGCCTTCGGCGATGCCAATTACTACAATCTCTGTCCCTCGCATCCGGATGCGCGCGCCTATGTCCGCGCATTGGTCGCCGATATCTCGCATGGCTACAGGCCGGACCGGATCGAGCTCGAAAGTCCGTCCTTCATGGGTTTTGCGCATGAATACCATCACGAGAAGGATGGCGTCGGGCTGACGCCGGAAGACGACTTTCTGCTGTCGCTGTGTTTTTGTCCCGCCTGCCTCGCCCGCGCGGCTCAGGCCGGGATCGACGGCGAGGCGCCGCGCAAATTGGTCAGGCAATGGATCGCCGAGACCTGCGAGCGCGCCGTGCCGGAACGGCGCTTCGCCGATTTTCCCGCCGGCGGTCTCGATGTCTTTCTCCCGTGGCCGGAGTTGTACGCCTATCTCATCTGGCGGTTCGAGCCGGTGACCAGCCTGGTTGCGGAACTGCGCGAAGCCGCACACCCCGGGACGCGTGTCGTCATCATCGACCTGAAAGACGGCTGGCTCGGTGGCTGCGATCTGGAAGCACTCGGCAAGGTCTGCGACGGCGCGATCCTGTGCGCCTACGACATGCAGGCCGGCGATGTCGCAAACCTGATAGCGGCCGGTCGCGCGGCACTCGGACCTGAAAAATTCCTTGGTACAGGCTATCGCCTCTTCTATCCGGAGATGGCCGGCCCCGAAGTGCTCGCCGCCAAAGTGAAGCCGGCGAAAGCGCCTGATATCGATGGCATCAATTTCTACAATTACGGCCTTGTTCCGGCGGCGCGGCTCGACTGGATAGGGGCAGCATTGTCTGCTTGAGCACGCCGACACGGCCAGCGTCGGTGCGGGCGATCGGGAACGCCTGCGATGGCGCCCGATGGGTGCGCCGGTGCGGTTTCTCGCCGCGGCTCCGACACCAGGCAGGAACGATCTGCGGGTTGATGCATTTTGCCCTTGGCCAATCACCCGAGGGGATCCATGCGAATTGCTCATGTCGCGCCGCTTTACGAGTCGGTTCCGCCCAGGCTTTATGGCGGCACCGAGCGCATCGTTTCCTACCTGACCGAGGCGCTGGTCGATCTCGGCCATGAGGTGACGCTGTTCGCCAGCGGCGACAGCCGGACCTCGGCGAAGCTGGTGCCCGGGCGCGAATGCGCGCTTCGGCTTGATCCGCGCCCGAAGAAATCCGAAGTGGCGGCGCATCTTGCGATGCTGGCGGAGGTGCGGGAGCGGGCTGACCAGTTCGATGTCATTCATTTCCACCTCAGCCACTTCCTGCATTTTCCCTTCTTCCAGGATATGGCGGAGCGAACGGTGACGACACCGCATGGCAGGCTGGATTATGTCGATCTGGCGCCCGCCTATCGGCGCTTCCCGCGCTTTCCGATGATTTCCATCTCGCATAGCCAAAGGGGAGGGCTAGCCGACGCCAACTGGCTGGCGACGATCCAGCACGGGCTGCCGGTCGATATCTACCAGCCGATTTTTGAGACGGAGGCTGAAGAGCCTTACCTTGCCTTCCTCGGCCGGCTTTCGCGCGACAAGCGGCCGGACCGCGCCATCGAGATCGCCAGTCGTTCGGGGTTGAAGCTGAAGCTTGCGGCCAAGATCGGCGACGACGACCGCGCCTATTTCCACGAGGTGGTCGAGCCGCTGATCGACGGCGACCGCGTCGACTATGTCGGCGAGATCGCCGAAGGTGAGAAGGCTGAATTCCTCGGCAGGGCTGCCGGCCTGCTATTTCCCATCGACTGGCCGGAGCCATTCGGTCTTGCGCCGATCGAGGCGATGGCCTGCGGCACGCCGTCGATCGCCTGGAACTGCGGCGCCTTGCCGGAGATCATCGACCAGGGCGTGACCGGCTTTGTCGTCAATTCCATGGACGAGGCGGTGGCGGCAGTGCCAGCACTGCTTCAACTCGACAGGCGAAAGGTGAGGGCCGCCTTCGAAAAGCGGTTTTCCGCGCAGAGAATGGCCCGCGACTATGTAGCCGCCTATATGCGTCTGCTCGCCGGCTCAACCGAAGCGAAGGCCTCGTGAGCGATAGCGCTTGACCTGGGGCGTGGGGAGCAAACAGGAAAGATGTGACGGATGACAGAGCTCGACGAGCGCAAGCTTGATCCCGCCGTGGCCCTTGCCTCCCTTGACGAGACCGCGCCACGCGAGCCGCATCGGCTGTTCGCGCTTAAGCAGGGTGATTGTTTTGCCGTCACCGATGCCTATGGCGATATCAGAGGCGCCGGCGACGGGTTCTTCCGCGACGACACGCGCGTGCTCTCGGAATTCCGGCTGACGGTCGGCGGCAGGCGGACATCGCTGCTCGGCGCCTCGCTCAGCCAGGACAATGTGCTGTTCACCAGCAACCTCACCAACCTGCCAATCCAGAGTGTCGGCGGTCGCGACATTCCGCAGGGCGCGATCCATATCGAGCGCGTCAGGCTGTTGTGGCAGGACCGGCTGTTCGAACGCATCACGCTTTCCAATTACAGCCAGGAAACCTCGGCCATTCGCGTTTCGCTGCATTTTGCCGCCGATTTCCGCGACATGTTCGAAGTGCGCGGCTCGACGAGGCTGAAGCGCGGCATGGCGCATGCGGCCGAGATGGATGCGACATCGGTGCTGCTTCGCTATGACGGATTGGACGGGCTGGCGCGGTTGTCGGCGATCTCGTTCTCGCAGGCGCCCGATCAACTGACGGAGAGCCGCGCTGATTTCCTGATCGCGGTGATCAAGCGCAGCAGCAAGGTGCTCTATATCGAGGTCGGTCCGGAGGCGGCGGCCCCCCCCGACCGCGATCGCTTCCGCGCCGCCGCGGCGCGCGCCCGCTTCGGCATGCGGGCCAAGCGCCGCCACGGTGCCACCGTGCACAGTTCGGGTCGCGTCTTCAACGATTGGGTCGAGCGCGCCCGTGCCGATGTGGCGCTGCTCACCACCGAGCTTGCTACAGGACCCTACCCCTATGCGGGCATCCCCTGGTTTTCGACGGCATTCGGCCGCGATGGCGTCATCTCGGCGCTGCAGATGCTGTGGCTCAACCCCGGCCTGGCGCGGGGCGTGCTTGCCTTTCTCGCCCAGCACCAGGCGACGGAGACCTCGCCGTTCAGCGACTCGCAGCCGGGCAAGATCATGCACGAGACCCGCAAAGGCGAAATGGCGGCGCTGCGCGAGCTTCCCTTCGGCCGCTACTATGGCGGCGTCGACACGACGCCGCTCTACATCCATCTCGCCTGCGCCTATGCGGACCGTACGGGCGACATGGACTTCATCGACAGGCTGTGGCCGTCGCTCACTGCCGCCGCCGAATGGACGGAGGAGGCGAGCCGGGCGACCGGCTTCGTCACCTATCAGCGCGCCGCCGAATCCGGCCTCGCCAACCAGGGTTGGAAGGACAGTTTCGACTCGGTCTTCCACGCCGACGGCCGCATTCCCAAAGGCCCGATCGCGCTGGTCGAAGTGCAGGGCTATGTCTTTGCCGCCTTCCGCGGCCTGGCGGCACTGGCGCGCCGCCGAGGCGGATACGCACAGGCCGAGCATTGGGAGAGCCGCGCCGAAGAGATGCGGATCGCCGTGGAGCGTGACTTCTGGCTGGACGATCTCGGCTTTTACGCCCTTGCTATCGACGGCGCCGGCGAGCCCTGCAAGGTGCGGACCTCGAATGCCGGGCATCTCCTCTTCGTCGGGCTTCCCGAACCGGCGCGGGCGCAGATGGTAGCCGATCAGCTTTTGTCCGCGTCCTTCCATTCGGGCTGGGGGCTGCGGACGCTCGCCGACGATGCCGTGTTGTTCAATCCGATGTCCTATCACAACGGGTCGATCTGGCCACATGACACCGCCATCTGCGGCGTCGGCCTCGCCCGCTATGGCGAACGCGAAAGCGTGGTCCGGCTGATGAGCGGCACATTCGAGTCCGCCGTGCATTTCAACATGCGGCTGCCGGAACTGTTCTGCGGCTTTACCCGCTCGCCAGGCGAGGCGCCGATCGCCTATCCGGTCGCCTGCCTGCCGCAAGCCTGGTCGGCGGGCTCGGCCTTCATGCTGATGCAGGCCTGTCTCGGCCTGGAGATCGACGGCTGGGATGGCCAAATCCGGGTGACACGGCCAAGGCTGCCAATCGGTATCGACACGCTCACGCTCCGGCATCTGAATGTCGGCGACAGGGCGGTCGACCTGACCTTCCAGCGCGTCGGCGACCGGGTCGTCGCCTTTCTCGCCGATCGCCATGAAGGTTTGGTGCCGCTGATCGTCAGGACGTAGGCGGGATCGGAAAATATCGGAACCGATGGGCCGTTTGTGCGTTGCACAACCGTACCGCCTTATGGCGACCTGTCGCCGGCGACCGGCGGTGGAAATCGAAACAAGAAGAATGAGGCCTGCTACAGGGCCGGTGGCAAGTTGGCGTTCAATGACTGATTATGGCAGCGACTTTCTGTGGATTCTGATCCTGGCAAGTCTCGGACTTTCCGCTCTCGCGGTGTTTTTCTCGATATCCCGAAGGCATCGCGACAACACACCAGTCGTCCACAGCGCAGGCGAGGACGTCGCTTCTGAAGCGGCGCGCAAGGTGCTAAGGGAAATCGAAAAGAACGGTCAGTCTGTCGATGCGGCGCTGGTCACCTGGTCGCCCGAAACCTTGCGCAAGATTCTTCACGAGGACCTGCCGGAGGCGCAGGTTATCGTGGTTTCGAACCGCGAACCCTATATCCACAACGTCAAGGGTGATGGCGTCGAGCTGGTGGTGCCGGCCAGCGGACTGGTCTCGGCACTGGAGCCGATTACTCGCGCTTGCAGCGGAACCTGGATCGCCTATGGGGGCGGGACGGCGGACCGCCAGATGGTCGACGAGGACGACCGGGTGCAGGTGCCGCCCGGCAATCCCTCCTACGCCTTGCGCAGGGTCTGGCTGACGGAGGAGGAATATCAGGGCTACTATCTGGGCTTTGCCAATGAGGGCCTGTGGCCGCTCTGCCATATCGCCTTCACCCGGCCGATCTTTCGCGCCTCCGACTGGGAGGCCTATGAGGCCGTCAACCGCAAGTTCGCCGACACGGTGGTCGCCGAAGCGCGCAACGAACGACCGATCGTGCTGGTCCAGGATTACCATTTCGCGCTGCTGCCGCGCATGATCCGCGAACGGCTGCCCGAAGCGATCGTCATCACCTTCTGGCACATCCCTTGGCCGAATTCGGAAGTGTTCAGCATCTGCCCATGGCGCGAACGCATCCTCGACGGGCTGCTCGGCAGCTCGATCATCGGCTTCCACACTCAGTTTCATGCCAACAATTTCACCGAAAGCGTCGATCGCTTCCTCGAAAGCCGCATCGAGCGGGCAGATGCGGCCATCTCCTATGGCGGCCAGACAACGCTGGTGCATGCCTACCCCATCTCCATAGAATGGCCGGCGGAACTTCTGGCAAAACTGCCTGATGTCGATGCATCCCGCACCAGCCTGCGCGAGCGGTTCGGACTGAAAGCGGACGTCAAGCTGTGCGTCGGCGTCGAACGCCTCGATTACACCAAGGGCATTCTCGACCGTTTCCAGGCGCTGGAAGAATTGTTTATTCGGTATCCCGAATGGGTTGGGAAGCTGGTTCTCCTGCAGATCGCGGCACCCAGCCGCGGTACGCTGCCTGCCTACAAGCAACTCCACGATGAATGCCATCGCTATGCCGAAGAACTCAACCAGCGCTATGGCAGCAAAGGCTACAAGCCGGTGGTTATGGTGGCCGAGCATCACTCGCAGGAACAGGTCTACGAGATCTATCGCGCCGCCGACATCTGCATGGTCACCAGCCTGCATGACGGCATGAACCTCGTCGCCAAGGAGTTCGTCGCGGCGCGCGACGACGAACAGGGTGTGCTGATGCTCAGCACGTTTGCCGGGGCCTCGCGAGAACTGCTGGAGGCACTGATCGTCAATCCCTACGATCCGGCAATGATGAGCGAGGCGCTGTTGCAGGCGCTGACCATGACGCCCGAGGAGCAGCGGCAGCGCATGCGCCCGATGCGCGAGATGGTCCGCGACAACAATGTCTATCGCTGGGCCGGCAGCATGCTCTTGGATGCGGCCCGCCTGCGCAAGCGCAGCGAGCTTGACCGGGTCACCGCCGTCACCGAGCGCTCGGCGAACCCAAACGTCGACAATGTCGTCTCGATGGTCGAGCGCAGACGCATGGCGGCCGGACTACGATGAGGATCGCAAAGCCGATGACACCGAATTTGCCGGAGGGAAAATGGGCACTCTTCCTCGACATAGACGGCACCTTGCTCGAACACGCAGCGCATCCGGACAGCGTCTCGGTCAGCGATGAGTTGCGCAAGCTCATGCAAACGATGGAGCGGCGACTGGACGGTGCCGTCGCCTTTGTCACCGGACGCTCAGTTTCCGCCGTGGACCGGCTGTTCCATCCCCTGAAGATGCGCGTCGCCGGCCTCTACGGGCTGGAGCACCGGCTGACGCCGGACGGTCCGGTCGAGGCTGCCGACGAGCCGGCCGATATCGCCGCATTGGCCGACGAGATCGAAGCCGAACTCGGCAAGGGTGTCTATGTCGAACGCAAAGGTCCGGTGCTGGCGGTCCATACGCGCGCCGCACCGCATTTGCTGGCGCGGGCAACCAGGCTGGTCGAGATGGCGCTGGACCGGCTGCCCGAGGGATATCGGGTGATCGCCGGCAATGCCGGGGTGGAACTGATGCCGCTCGAAGCCGCCAAGGGAGCGGCCATCCGGCGCTTCATGGAAATCCCGCCCTTCATCGGCCGGCGCCCGGTGTTCCTCGGCGACGACACGTCGGACGAGAACGGCTTCGAGACCGTCAATGGCGAAGATGGGATCTCGATCCGGATCAAGCCGCGCGGCCCGACGGCGGCGCGCCATGTGATTGCCGACGTCGCCGACGCCATCGCCTGGCTTCATGCCAATTTCGGTGGCCCTGCCAAGGACGCCGGCCGCGATGCCGCCGAATAGGCCTTACCGGTTCATCGTTTCACGGAAACGCCGAACCGCTCTGTCCCTTTGTTTTGACGCAATTCCGGACGGAAAACCGCTGCGCACTTTTCCTGGAATTGCCCTAGACCGGAAACAGGAAGGCGGCACCCGGATCGAAAAACACCTGTCGGCGGTTGGGGGTGGCATCGTGCGCGGCCATGGCGGCGGAGGTCGGCCTGATGTCGATCTCTTGTCCGGTGGTGGTGCGCGCAACGATGCGCCGGCGTTCGCCATAGAAGGCGATGTCGACGACATCGACGGTGAGTTCGGCGCTCGCCGGGTTCCGCTCCAGGCGAAACGCCTCGGGACGGATCATCAATCTGGTCTTTTGTCCCCGTTCGAAACTGCCGTTCGCGCTTATGCCTGAGACGAGCGAGCCGTCGGCGAGACGGATGGTTGCCGCGCCGCCGACCGTTTCGAGATGCTCGGCGGCCAAAAAGTTCGAATTGCCGATGAAGCCGGCGACGAAATCGGTCGCCGGCCTGAGATAAAGGTCCTCGCCGGTGCCGGTCTGCTCGATGCGGCCGTCCTTGAACAACGCGATCCGGTCCGACAGGTGCAGCGCCTCTTCCTGATCGTGGGTGACGTAGAGAATGGTGACGCCGGTCTCGCGATGGATGCGGCGGATTTCGGCCTGGATTTCCTCGCGCAGCTTCTTGTCGAGCGCCGAGAGCGGTTCGTCCATCAACAGGATCGGCGGATCGTAGGCCAGCGCGCGGGCGAGCGCGACGCGTTGCTGCTGTCCGCCCGACAGCGCGCCGGGCAGCCTTTCGGCAAAGCTCTCCAGCCGCACCAGGGCCAGCATGTCGGCGACCTTCTTCTTCACCTCGGCATCCGGCCGGCGCCGGACGCGCAGCGGAAAGGCGACGTTCTCGGCGACGCTCAGATGCGGAAACAGCGTGTAGCGCTGGAACACCATGCCGATGTTGCGCTTGTGCGAGGGCACGGCGAGCAACGACTTGCCCTCGAGCAGGACGTCGCCGGAGCTCGGATCCTGGAAACCGGCAATGGCGTAGAGCGTCGTCGATTTCCCGGAACCGGAGGGTCCGAGGAAAGTCAGGAATTCGCCCTTGGGAATATCCAGCGTCACGTCATGCACTGCCGTGAAGGCACCGAATGCCTTGCGTAATTTGCGGATCGAGAGGAAGGGCTGGGTCATGTCTTGAACTTTCGGCGCAGCAGGGCCGCTACGATCATCAGGGCAAGGGTCAGGCCGACCAGCAGGCTGGAGGCGGCGGCGATCACCGGGCTGAGGTCGGCGCGCAGACTGCCCCAGATCTTGACCGGCAAGGTCTGCAAGGTCGGGCTCGCCATGAAGATCGCGACGACGACTTCATCCCACGAGGCGAGGAAGGAAAAGATCGCGGCGGAAAAGATGCCGATGCGGATCGACGGCAAGGTGATCCGGAGCTTGGCCTGGAGCGGACTGGCGCCGCAGACGATCGCGGCATCCTCGATCGACTTGTCGAAGCCCTCGAGCGCGGTCGCGATAGGGATGATGGCGAAGGGTAAGGCAAGCACGGTGTGGGCGACGACGAAGCCTATGGTGGTGCCGCCCAGCCCAAGCCGGAGGAAGAAGGCGTAGATGGCGATCGCGAACACCACGACCGGCAACACCATGGGGGTCAGCAAGAGGCCGCGCAGGATTTCGCGCCCACGGAAATTGCCGCGCACCAGCGCGAAGGAAGCAAGCAGGCCGATCAGCACGGCAAGGATCGCCGTCAGCGCGGCGATGCGGGCGCTGGTGAGTGCGGCTTCGAGCCAGGCCTGATCGGCAAACAATTCCTGGTACCATTTGAGCGTCCAGCCGGGTGGCGGGAAGGCCAGCCAGCGCGACGAGCCGAACGAGAGCAGCACGATGAACACCACCGGCAGAAGCAGGAAGGCGGCGACGAGCGCGGTGAAGCCGAGCAGGGCAGTCTTCAGCCATCCCATGCGGTCGTAGTCGAGCAGCATCTCAGATGCCTCCCGTCGCGCGTCTGGCGCCAACGAGGCGCAGCTGCAGCGCATAGAGCGCCATGGTGACGATAAGCAGGATGAAGGCGGCCGCACTGCCCAGCCCCCAGTTGAGCAGCGACTGGATCAATTGCGCGATCATCTCGGCAAGCATCATGTTCGAGGTGCCGCCGAGCAGCGCCGGGGTGACGAAATAGCCGAGCGACATGACGAACACCATCAGTCCGCCGGCGGCGATGCCGGGCAGCGACAGCGGCAGCAGGATGCGGCGGAAGGCCTGGAAGGGGCTGGCGCCGCAAAGGGCCGCGGCACGCAGGGTCATCGGATCGATGGCGCGCAAGGTACCGACCAGCGGCAGGATCATGAAGGGCAGCATGATGTAGACCATGCCGATGGTGACGCCGGTGAGGTTGTTGATGAGCGGCAGCGGCTGGTCGATGACGCCGATGGCCATCAGCGCCCGGTTGATGACGCCGGTGCGCTGCAGCAGCACCATCCAGGCATAGGTGCGGGTGAGCAGGTTGGTCCACATCGACAGGATGATGATGCCGAACATGACCGAGGCGAGCGCCGGCGGCATGATGGCCAGCATCCAGGCGACCGGAAAGGCAACGAGCACGGTGACGATGGTGACGACCGCGGCGACCAGGAAGGTGTTGAAGAAGACCCGCATATAGGTGCCGTCGCCGAGCAGTGCCGCATAGTTCTGCAGGCCGGGCGCGGGGTCGGTCACGCTGCGCAAGAGCAGGGCCAGCACCGGGACGACAAAGAAAAGCCCGATCAGCGTCAGCGCCGGCAGCAGGCCGCCAAGGCCTGCCGGCATCCGCATCGTCGCAATGCTCTGCTCAGTTTCCACCGACATGGCGTCACCCGGGTTGCGGAGCGGGACGACCGGGGCCGTCCCGCTCCTTGTCACGTGATGGCGGGCTTACTTCGCCTGCCACGCGTACCAGCGCTCCGCGATGGCATCGCGGTTGGCAGCCCAGTAGTTCATGTCGAGATTGATCTGACCTTCGACATGGGCGTCGGGCAGCGCCTTGACCGCATCGGCGGGCATTTCGGCCTTTGCCTTGGTGTTGATCGGCGCATAGCCGCTGGCTTCGGCGAATTTCGCCTGGCCCGTCGGGCTGCTTGCCGCGGCCAGGAACTTCATCGCCGCGTCCTTGTTCTTGGCGCCCTTCGGCACGACCAGCACGTCGGCGGCCGTCAGGTTCTGGTTCCAGGACACGCCGACATCGGCGCCGTCCTTCTCCAGCGCAAAGACGCGGCCGTTCCAGAGCTGGCCGAACGCCGCCTCGCCGGAGGCGATCAGCTGCTGCGATTCAGCGCCGCCGCCCCACCAGACGATGTCGGACTTGATGGTGTCGAGCTTCTTGAAGGCGCGGTCGAGATCGAGCGGGTAGAGCTTGTCGGCCGGCACGCCGTCGGCGAGCAGCGCAATCTCGATGACGCCAGGCGCCGACCATTTGTAGAAGGTGCGCTTGCCCGGATATTTCTTCAGGTCGAACATGTCGGCCCAGCCTGCCGGTTCGCCGGAGACGGTGCCCTTGTTCCAGGCGAGCACGAAGGAATAGTAGAAGCTGCCGACGGCATGTTCGGTGGTGAAGCGCGGATCGAGATCGGCCTTCGGCACCGCCTTGAAGTCGATCGGTTCGAGCAGGCCGTCCTTGGCCGCCTTGATGGCGAAATCCATCTCGACGTCGACAACGTCCCAGTTGACGCTGCCGGCATCGACCATGGCCTTCAGCTTGCCGTAATCGGTCGGGCCGTCCTGCAGGACTTTGATGCCGGATGCGGCTGCGAACGGTTCCGCCCAGGATTTTGTCTGGGCTTCCTGGGTCGTTCCGCCCCAGCTGGTGAAGACCATGTCCTCGGCCTTAGCGGCCGTGGTTGCCAGAAGTCCGGCAAGGATGCCGGCGAAGATCAGTTTCATGTCGTTCTCCTCTGTTTGTTGTCGTTGTTCGTTGCACTTCCGGATCGCTTTTGCCCGGCGGTGTTTCCTGGTCCGCGGCGGCTACCGCATGACGAAAGGATCGGGGATCGGCTCGTCCGAGGTGCGGATCCAGACCGATTTCGAGCGGGTGTAGTCGCGGATGGCATCGAGACCGCCTTCGCGGCCGAGCCCGGACTGGCCGTAGCCGCCAAACGGCACCAGCGGCGAGACGGCGCGGTAGGTGTTAATCCAGACGACGCCGGCGTGGATGCCGCGCGCCATACGATGCGCCCTGGCGAGATTGGTGGTGAAGACGCCGGAGGCGAGACCGAAGGGTGTATCGTTGGCGAGTGACAGCGCCTCAGCCTCGCTGTCGAAGGCGAGCACGCTCAGCACTGGTCCGAACAGTTCCTCGCGCACGCAGGCCAAGGTCTGATCCGCTGCCTCGATGATTGTTGGCGCATAGTAGAAGCCGTCAGCCTTGCCCTTGGGCCGCGCACCGCCGGTGACCAGATGGCCGCCGCCAGCAAGGCTTTCGGCGACGATGCTTTCGATCCGCTCGTGCTGGCGCGAGGTGGCCAGCGGACCCATTTCGGTGGCGGGATCCTGCGGGTCGCCGATGGCAATGGCCTCGGCCTTGCGCTTGAGCCGGTCGAGGAATTCATCCTTTACGGACCGCTCGACCAGCAGTCGCGAGCCGGCCACGCAGCTCTGGCCGGTGGCAGCAAAAATGCCGGCCACGACGGCGTTGGCGGCGCTGTCCAGATCGGCGTCGGCAAACACCACGACCGGGCTTTTGCCGCCAAGTTCGAGCGTCGTATAGGCAAGATTTTCGGCCGTGTTCCTGACGATTTGCCTGGCTGTCGAGGGACCGCCGGTAAAGGCAACGCGGGCGACCAGAGGATGGCTGGTCAAGCGGCGCCCGCAATCATGGCCGAAGCCGGTCAGGATGCTCACGGTGCCGGCGGGAAATCCGGCTTCGTGGACGAGTTCGGCGAAGGCGAGCAGCGGGGCAGGGCCATCCTCGGAGGCTTTCAGCACGACGGTGCAGCCCGCGGCGAGCGCCGGGCCGAGCTTGACCGCCGACAGGAAGAGCTGCGAATTCCACGGCACGACAGCGGCGACGACGCCGATCGGCTCCGGCCGGATCGTCACCTCCATATCGGCCTTGTCGATCGGAACGAACGAGCCTTCGTGCTTGTCGGCCAGCCCGCCATAATAGCGGTAGTAGTCGCCGACATAGGCGATCTGGGCGCGGGTCTCGCGGATGATCTTGCCGGTGTCACGGGTCTCGAGTTCGGCCAGCCGATTGGCATTGGCGACCACCAGATCGCCGAGCTGCACCAGAAGCTTGCCGCGCGCCGTCGCAGTCATCGACGCCCACGGGCCGGAGCGCAGCGCCCGATGCGCCGCTTCGACGGCGCGGTCGACATCGGCGGCCGTCGCGGCCGGCATCCTGGCCCACGGCATCCCCGTCGACGGATCGATACTGTCGAAGGTCATTGTCGACTCGACGAACTGGCCGTCTATGTAGTTTTTGAATGCTACCGTGCTCATGTCGGCCCCGCCTCCTGGAAAGCCGGCATCACCTTGTCGATGAAGAGTTGCAGCGACTTCTTCTTGCGCTGGTGCGACAGGCCGCTGTCGATCCAGATCGAGTACTGGTCGTAGCCTTGGGCTTCATAGGTCTTCAGCCTGGCGATCACCTCGTCGGCTTCGCCGATGACGAGATTCTGCCGGATCTTGTCCGGCGCGTATTGCGGCATGGCTGCGATCTCGGCCTCGGTCAGCGGCTCCAATATGCCCTGGCGCACCGGCTTCTTGTTCTGGAACCAGGCGCCGAACTGGCAATAGAATTGCGACAGGTCCTGCGTCAGGCGATCGGCATCGGCTGCATCCTCGGCCACGAAGGTGTGCATCAAGAGCATGATTTCGGGCCGCTTTATCTCCGGATGGGCGACGCAGGCCGTATTGAAGCGCTCCATGAGGCTCGCCACTTCGCCATCGCCGGAGGCAAGTGGCGTAACCTGCACATTGCATTTGTTGGCGACGGCAAAATCGTGCGAATTGGGGTCGCGCGCCGCCACCCAGATCGGCGGGTAAGGCGCCTGCAACGGCTTGGGTGACGAGGTCGTCGCGGGGAACGTCCAGAACTCGCCCGAAAGTTCGAAGTCGCCGTCCCACAGGCCGCGCAGCGCCGGGATCATCTCGCGCATGCGCTGGCCCGCAACCCACGCGTCCAGGCCGGGGAAGAGCCGCTCGTATTCATAGCTGTAGGCGCCGCGCGCGATGCCGATATCGAGCCGGCCGCCGGTGATGACGTCGGCCATCGCCGCTTCGCCGGCAAGCTTGATCGGGTGCCAGAAGGGCGCGACAATGGTTCCCGTACCGAGCCGGATGGTGCTGGTCTTCGCGCCGAGATAGGCGATGTTGATGAACGGGTTGGGCGAGATGGTGAATTCCATGCCGTGATGCTCGCCGATCCAGGCGGTCTCGAAGCCGGCCTGCTCGGCCAGCAGCACCAGTTCCTCCAGTTCGGCGACAAGCTCGGAATGCGGCTTCGTCAGATCCGAGCGTTCCATGTGGACGAAAAGCGAAAACTTCATCGGCTTCCTCTGCGACCGGATTGAAGAGCGGCGGGCGTGGCGGGCGTGGCCAATGGCCGGACTTCGCCTTCCACCTCATTGCCGACATAGACGCCAAATGCATCTTCGGTGCGTTCGCGCACATAGCGGGTCAGCATCGAACGAACCGCCGGGTCGGCGATGCTGAGATCGGCGATCTGGTCGATGTCGACAAGCCTGACCTGGCGATCGCCGGAGGCGGGAGCGTCGACCGTACCCCGGTAATAGACATGCGAGCGCGACGGATCCGACGCATCGTCCCAGACGGCAAACAGGAAGCCGAGCTGTGCGCCGATCCCATTTGCGGCAAGGCGCCCCTTGAGGCTGCGGGCATCCTGCGGCGTGCCCAGCCCGCGGCCGGCCGGCAGTTCGTGCAAGCCATCCGGTCTTTCGAAGAACAGCACGCGACCTTCGTTTTCGAGGATGGCGCCGACTTCGGTCCCTTGAGGTGCCGCCGCCAGCGCCTCCTGGCTGAGGCCCGGCGTGACATAGGTGCCGCGGCAGTAGCCGAGCGGCTGCGCGCCATTGTGGGTGAAGTCGCGGACACGGCCGATCAGGATCGAATGGTCGCCGGCGTCGACCAATTGCTCCATGTCGCAATCGAACACGGCGACCGAACCGTCGATCAAAGGATTGCCGGTCTGTCCGGATTGCCACGCCACGGCGGCGAACTTGTCGGCGGCCTTGGAGGCGAAGATGCCGGATTCGGTCTTTTGCGTCTCCGACAGGATGTTGATGGCGAAGCCCCTGGAGGTCGAGAAGGCCTGATGCCCAAGCGCCTTCTTGGCAATGCAGACCAGCACCAGCGGCGGCTCGAGCGAGACCGAGGTGAAGGAGTTGGCGGTGAAGCCGCGCGGCTCGCCTTCCGCGCCGATCGTCGTCACGATGGTAACGCCGGTCAGGAAGGAGCCGAGCGCGCGCCGAAATTCGGTGCCGTCGAAAGCAGGGGCGGTGCCGACGGAAGCATCCGCCGTCCTGTCGAGAAACGCCTTGATATGGTGAGTCAGCTTTTGCGGCGAAGCGATTGTCATCATGTGCTTTTCGCCGCCCAGAACCAGGCATTGGCCGTTTGGCGCAAGTCGCGCCATCGCTGCCGACATGGCTGGCGTGGAGTTCCTGTCTTCCGATCCGGTCATGAACAGGGCTGGAGTCGCAAGACCGGCCAGACGCTCGACATGCTCGGTATCGGCACGGGCAAACAGACGGTAGGTGCGGGCGTAGCCTTGCGCGTCGACGCTCTCGAGCGCGGTGCGGGCGGTTTCGGCAGCGCCGACAAGATCGGCCGGGATCGGATCGCCGAACCAGCGGGCAATCGTTGCGGCAATGGCATGTGGGTCGCCGTGACCGCCGAGCGCCGCCGCGCGCTCGCGCACCGCCTGGGCGAGTTCCGCAGGGCGGCGGAAGACCGCGTTGAGGCAGACGATGGAACTCACTCGGGACGGCGCGCGAAGCGCGATCTCCTGGGCGACGAGTGCACCCATGGAATGGCCGACCACGGCTACGGAAGCGAGGCCGAGATGGTCGAGCAAGGCGATTGCCTGATCGGCAAAGTCCGACAGTTCGGCGTGCTCGGGCGGCAAGGGTGAACCGCCATGGCCGAGCATGTCGATGGCGACCACATCGTGGCGGTCTTTCATCATCTCGATCTGAGGCTGCCAGATCGCGGCATTCATGCCGACGCCGTGGATGAACAGAACCGGCGCGCCGGAGCCGGCGCGGATGAAGCCGGTGCCATCGGGAGCCGTGCGTCGGATCAAGGCGGCGACGTCAGCCATGCAAATCACCGACCTCCTTGAGATCCTGATAGCGGTCGCCGATGCGATGGTGCGGACGGCCGCCGATGGAGGCGCCGAGCGCTACCACCAGTTCGTCGGGGGCGGGCGCGTCGCCGATCTGGAAATGCACGGTGAGATAGTGGGAGCGGCGGCCTTCGTCGTTCTTGTCCATCAGCGGGATCATGATCGGCGTGTTCGGCCCGCCGCGCAGATTGGTGAAGGCGAGATAGGTCTTGGCGCCGACGGCGCGGCGATAGTGGTTGCCGAAATGCAGCGTGTGGATCAGCGCCGATGCGTGCTCGATCTCGCCCGACGTGCCGCAGATGGCGGCCTTGCCGTAGCCTTCGATGGCTTCGCCCGAACCCGCGACGGCGATGATTTCCCGCGTCAGCAATTCGCCCAGGACGGGAGCAATGGCGCGGATCTCGGGCGAGAGATCCTCAGTGAAACCGCGGCCAGCCCAGGGATTGGTCAGCACCGCGGCGACGCCGATCAGACGCAAGGGACGGGGTGTCGCCTTGCCGCCTTCGATCAAGGTGTTCTCGATGTAGGTGACGGTCTTTCGAATGGCCGGTTTCATCAGATGTCCTTGGTCGCGATGGCGCCATGCAACGCCGTCATCCCTGTATCGTCTTATGGTATACCATGCTATGGAGCGCCAAGAACCTTGTCAACCGGTCATGGAATCTGTTTTGTGGCAGCGCGAGGAGGCGGAGAGAAAATGTCAGACGATACGCTGCGGATCGACCGCTCCGCCAAGACGCTGAGGACGCTGGCGCTGGAGCGCATGCGCGAGGCGATCATGGATTTCCATTTCCAGCCCGGTGAGCGGCTGGTCGAGCGGCCGCTTTGCGACCAGCTCGGGGTCAGCCGGTCGGTGGTACGCGAGGTTTTGCGGCAGCTCGAAGCGGAAGGCCTGGTGCAGATGATTCCGGGCCATGGGCCTGCCGTGGCCAAGCCCGATCTCGGCCGCACCGACGAGATCTATGAATTGCGGGCGTTGCTGGAGGGCATCGCCGCGCGGGCCTGCGCCATGTCGGCGACGGACGGGCAGGTCGCGTTGCTGGACAGCGCGCTGGCCAATTTGTTCGAAGCATGGGCATCGGGCCAGCCGGTCGAGGTGATGCGGGCGACGGCCAGCTTCTACGAGGTGCTGTTCGAGGCGGCCGACAAGCGGATCGCCTGGGAAATCGTCAACGGACTGAATGTCCGTATCAACCAGCTCCGATCCATGACCATCGCCTCGGAAAACCGCCGCGAGCCGGCGATCGCCGAAATGACCGAGATCATGGATGCCATCCGCTCACGCAAGCCGGAAGAGGCCGAGGCGGCAGCGCGGCGGCATGTCGAATCCGCCTGGAAGATCGCGCGCAACGCGCTTCGGCTGGGCTCCCTCGACTAGCATCGGCCCTGATCTTGCGGGCAGCAGCGTCGCCGAGCCGCGATTGGTCTGGGCTAATTCTTGTCCACCGGCTTCGAGCGCATCCGCGAGACCGTCTCGCGCTCGGCCCGCTTGGAGCGCAGCGGCGGCAGGCCGCGGTCGATCAGGTCCATGTCCTCCAGCACCATGTCGCCCATGCGCTTGAAGGCGATGTCGAGCGCGCCGGCGCGGTGGGCCGATCGCAGGAAGCCGGGCAGCGCGCGCACCGGATGGTCCTGCGCCAGCGGCTCTTCCGGGAAGACGTCGCTGGCGGCGACGATGTGGCCGCTGCGGACGGCGTCCATCAACGCGGGAAAATCGACGACGCCGGCGCGGCTGAGCAGGATGAAGGCGGCGCCTTTGCGCATTTTCGCGAAGGCGTCGGCGCCGAGAAAGCACTGGTTCTCGCTGGTCACCGAGGCGACGACGAAAACGAAGTCGCTCTGCGACAGCACCTCGTCCAGCGATGCCGGCTCGACGCCATTGTCGATGAGGATTGACGGCGGCAGCCAGGGGTCGAAGACTTTTGTCCTGGTACGGAAGCCCGACAGCAGCCGGTTGAGCGCGCGGCCGAGGTCGCCGAAGCCGACGATGCCGACATCGGCGCCCGACAGCAGGCGTGCCTTCTGGTTGCCGTCGCCGCCCCACAGCTCCTTGCCCTGCCGAAAGGCGAGGTCGGCATCGACGATGTCGCGAGCGAGGTTGAGCGTCATGGCAAGGCCGAGCTCGGCGACCGGCTCGGCAAACACCAGCCCCGTGGTGACGACATGGATGCCGCGTTGAAACAGAGTCTCATAAGGCATGTTGTTGAGGAGATTGGTCTCGACGTTGAAGACGCAACGCAGCGCCTTCAGGCTTTCGAGCGTTTCGGGCGTGATCGGCGGCTGGCCGACGATATAGCGCGCCTCGGCAAGCACATCCGCCGGCAGCTTCGCCACGCCATCTGGCGTTGTCTCGACAATGCGGTATCCTGCCCGGAAACGCGCCAACTGTGGTGGCGTGAAGATGAGGTCGAGCGTGCGCGGTTCCGGCGCGCTGATGACCAGCGGCGAGGCACTGTTAGGCATGGCAAATTCTCCCGGCACGGTCCGCATCGCGCCATCACAAAAGTAGTTTTACCTTGGATGAAACGATTTACAACTGCGAAAAATCGATTTATCCATTTTGATAGCGGGCAGAAATGGGTTTGTCCGCCCCTTGGCAGGAGGACTAATGGCGCATCGGCAAGCCCAGCGGCGTTCGTCGATCCACGACGTGGCTAGCCGCGCCGGCGTGTCCGCGGCCACGGTCTCCAAGGTTCTGGCGGGCGTCACCACGGTGAAGCCCGAAAATGCGCAGCGTGTCTTCGATGCCGTCGAGCATTTGGGCTACCGTGTCGATCCGCTGGCCTCCGACATGCGGCGGGCGAAGCGCCGCATCATCGGCGCCATCATGCCCGAGTTCGAGAGCGAATTCTTCGGCCAGATGGTCAGCGAACTCGAGGGCCTCGCCGAGCAGCGCGGCTACACGCTGGTGGCTGCCTCAAGCCGTGAATCGGAAGCACGCGAGAAGGAGGTCCTTGCACGCATGCATGACTGGCGGGTCGCCGGCGTGGTGCTGGCGCCGGTGCGCAATGAGCATGGCCCGGCAGCCGGCTTCATGAAGGCCAATGGCATGACCGGCGTGCTGATCGACCGGGTGCTTGCCGACGATGCCTTCGACACGGTCTCGGCCGACAGTGCTGCCGCCAGCGCCGAGGTGGCGCGCGAACTGATCGGCAAGGGGCATCGCCACATCCTCGTCATCGGCCTTGGTCAGCAGGCGGCGACGGTGCGCGCCCGTCTCGACGGGTTTCGCGCCAAGGCGCTGGAACTGGTGCCGGACGTGCGGATCGACGTCGTGCTTTCGGAGAGCGAAGTCGAGCCGTTGCGTGCGCTGTTGCACGACTATTTCGACAAGGGCGCCAAAGGGGGCGAACGGCCGACGGCGGTCTATTCGCTGTTCCTCAAGGGCACGCTGGTGGCGCTGTCGGAATTCCGCCGGCGCGGCTGGCATTGCCCGGACGACATCTCGCTGGTCGGCTTCGACGATGCCGAATGGATGCAGGTGACATGGCCGGCCATCGCCGCCGTGGTGCAGCCGGTCCGGCAGATCGCCGCCCAGGCAATGGATGTGTTGTTTGCCAGGATCGATGGCGGGGACGGCCCGCCCAAGGCGCGGCTCGAGCCTTGCAAGGTTTTGATGCGGGAATCCGTTGGTTCGCCAGGCAGCGGCCCGCATTCCGGGGGAGGAAACCGACAATAGCCCCCATTGTCGACAACCAAGTGGCGCCGCACCTGGCTTTGGCTTGTGGCGCGTGACATCAACAGGGAGGAAGACATGAAAGCATTGGTTCTAAGGATAAATCGATTTACTCTTGCCCTCGGCGTCGCTCTGGCGGTTTCGGCCATCGGTGCTGCCAAGGCCGAGGACGGCGAATACGGCGTGCTGATGAAGACGCTGGCCAATCCGTTCTGGGGTGCGATGGGCCAGGGCGTCGAGGATGGCGCCAAGGAAGCCGGCGTGAAGTATTTCCAGCAGGCGGCCGAAAGCGACCAGGCGGCCGAGCCGCAGCTCAACCTCTGCAACACCATGCTCGAGCGCAAGCCGGTGGCGATGATCACCGCCGCCATCAACTCCACCAATCTGCTGCCCTGCCTGAAGGCGGCGCAGGGTGCCGGCATCAAGGTCGTCGATCTCGACGGCAATCTCGATCCGGCGGTGCTCGACAAGGAAGGCATCAAGATCACCTTCCGCATCGGCTCCGACAATGTCGCGGCCGGTGGGCAGGGGGCCGAGTATCTCGTGTCCAAGCTCGGCAAGGATGCCAAGGGTCCGGTGCTGGTCATCGAGGGCCTGTCGGGCAACATTACCGGCGAGAAGCGCGCCAAGGGGTTTGCCGACAAACTGAAGGAACTGGCGCCGGGGCTGGAAGTGGTCGCCTCGCTGCCCGGCGATTGGGATCGCGGCAAGGCGGCGTCGATCGCCACCGACACGCTGACCGCGCATCCGGATCTCGTCGCCATCTTCTGCGCCAATGACGGCATGGCGCTGGGTGCGGTCGAATCCGTCTATGCCGCCGGCAAGGGCCAGCAGGTGACGATCATCGGCGTCGACGGCAATTCGGATGCCGTCAAGTCGATCAAGGAAGGCCGGCTCAACGCTTCCGTGGCGCAGCTTCCCTATCTGGTCGGCAAGCAGGCGGTCGAGAACGTCAAGAAGGCGATCGCCGGCGACAAGGTCGAGGAGAACATCGCCGTGCCGACGCTGGTGCTGACCAAGGATGTGCTCGACGCCGGCAAGGAGCCGATGCTGCAGTACGTGAAATGAGGGAATAGGGAATAGGCAGTAGGCAGTAGGCAGTAGGCAGTAGGCAGTAGGGGACAAGGCATGTCCTGTCCCTTGAGACCGCATTTTCTACTGTCCTACTGCCTAATCCCTACTGCCCATTCCCAACCCGAAGGGTGGAACACATGGCTTCCGAAATGGCGCAGCCCGGTTTCTGGGCTCGGGTGCAGCGTGCATCCGTCGAACGGCTCCACATACGGCTGGAATCGCTTGTCGTGCTTCTGGCGCTGAGCGCGGCGATGGCGGTGCTGTCGCCCTTCTTCCTGTCGCTCAGCAATTTCCTCAACATCCTTTTGGCGACCTCGACGATCGGCGTGCTGGCGATCGCGGCCACTTTCGTCATCGGTTCTGGCGGGCTCGACCTGTCGCTGGGCTCGGTCATGGGGCTGGCGGGCGTGGCCGGCGCCTTCGTTGCCGTCAATCTCGGCTGGCCGTCGGTGTTTGCGGTCATCGCCTGCATCCTGGCTGGCGGGCTTGCCGGCTACATCAACGGGCAATTGGTCACCCGCGCGTTCGTGCCCGCCTTCATCGTCACGCTCGGCATGCTCGGCCTGGCGCGTGGCCTGGCGCTGGTCATTTCGCAGGGCAGGGCGATCTACGGCCTGCCGGCGGCGATCGTCTATATCGGCCAGGGCCGGCCGTTCGGCATTCCGATGCCGGTCATCCTGCTGGTGCTGACGGCCATCGTCGCGCATTGCGTGCTCGCCTATACACGCTTCGGCCGCCACACGCTGGCGCTCGGCGACAGCGAAGGTGCGGCGCGCGCCGCCGGCATCCGCGTCGAACATCATCGACGCATCATCTACACGCTGTCGGGCGCGCTCGCCGGTCTTGCCGGCCTGCTGTTCACCGCCCGCGTCAATGCCGGCGACCCGACGGCCGGCATCAACTACGAGCTGACCGCGATCACGGCCGCGATCATCGGCGGCACCAATCTGTTCGGCGGCCGCGCCTCGATCCTCGGCACGATGATCGGCGCGCTGATCATGGGCGTGCTGCAGAACGGGCTGACGCTGCTTGCGGTGCAGTCCTACTACCAGCAGATGGCGATCGGCGCGGTGCTGATCCTTGCCGTCTTCATCGACCAGTATCAGGTCCGGAAGGAGTCGCGCGTATGACCCTTCTTTCGCTCCATGGCATCCGCAAGAGTTTTGGCGCGGTCGACGTGCTGCATGGCGTCGACCTTTCGGTCGCGGCGGGCGAGGTCGTCGGCCTCGTCGGCGATAACGGCGCCGGCAAGTCGACGCTGATGAAGACCATAACCGGCATCTACCGGGCCGATTTCGGGTCGATCGAATTCGACGGCAAGGACATCCTCGCCCTCGATCCCGGGCAGAGGCGCGAACTTGGCATCGAGATGATCTACCAGGACCTGTCCTTGGCCAAGCAACAGGATGTGGCCGCCAACATCTTCCTCGGTCGCGAGCCGACGAAGAAGCTGTTCGGCCTGTTTCCGGGTATTGTCGACAAGGCCGAGATGGACCGCCAGGCGGCGAAAATGATCGAGCGGCTCGGCGCGCATCTGCCTTCGATCAACCGCTCGGTCGGCTCGTTCTCGGGCGGCCAGCAGCAGACAGTGGCGATCGCGCGGGCGCTGACCTTCAATCCGAAGCTGGTGATCATGGACGAGCCGACGGCTGCCCTTGCGGTGCGCGAGG
Organism: Mesorhizobium amorphae; assembly: GCF_014843845.1. Classification (GTDB taxonomy): domain Bacteria; phylum Pseudomonadota; class Alphaproteobacteria; order Rhizobiales; family Rhizobiaceae; genus Mesorhizobium; species Mesorhizobium amorphae_A. The sequence continues at coordinate 33,198 of NZ_JHQS01000051.1, forward strand.
TGCAGAGCGTGCTCGACCTGATCCGGCGGCTGAAGTCGGAAGGCATCGCCGTCATCCTGATCTCGCACCGGCTGAACGACGTGCTCTCGGTCACCGACCGTATCGTGGTGCTGCGCCACGGCCGCGCCGATGCCGATCTCGTCACCGCCAAGACCAACATGAACGAAGTCGTCAGCCGCATCGTCGGCGGCGGCGATATCAGCGCCGCGGCGGCGCATGAACAACGAGGCTGACTGATGAATACTTTTGGACTGCACACTTTCGCCATTGCCCCGGTCTGGGATCTCGCGCGCATCGAGCCGCAGATGGACCGGCTGAAGGAATATGGCATCGGGCTGATGGAGATCCCGCTGCTGCGACCTGAGGAGATCGACACCAAGCGCACCCGCGCCTTCGCCAATCACTATGGCGTCGAGCTGATCCCGTCGCTCGGCCTGCCGCGCGCGCTAGACGTGGTCGAGCGGCCGGACGAGGCGCTGGATTTCCTCGAGCCGGCCTTCAAGGTCTGCAACGAGGTCGGCGCCGAGGCCCTCGGCGGCGTCACCTATGGCACGATCGGCAAGACCACCGGGCGGGCGCCGACGCGCAAGGAAATCGACGGCATGTGCCGCTTCCTCGAACGGGCGGCGAAGGCGGCAAAATCACGCGGCCTGAAGCTCGGCATCGAGCCCTGCAACCGCTATGAGACGCATCTGATCAACCGCGGCATCGATGCAACGCGGATCATCGAGCGCATCGGCGCGCCCAATATCTTCATCCACCTCGACACCTACCACATGCATATCGAGGAGGAGAGCTTTGCCGCCGGCTTCGAGGCGGCCGCGCCCTTCCTCGGCTATGTGCACGTGTCGGAGGCCAATCGCGGCGTGCCGGGACGCGGCATGCTCAACTGGGCTGCCTGCATGAAGGCGATCGCCGATATCGGCTATGAGGGGCCGATCACGCTGGAAAGCATGAACCATGTCGACGTCGATATCGCCGGCGGCCTGGCGGTATGGCGCCCGGTGGCGGAAGATCCGCGCGACGTCATCGAGGTCGGGCTGCCGTTCCTGCGCGAGGAAGCGCGCAAGGCCGGGCTCACTCTCGGATAGCACCACTCCGCTCGTTTCAGCGGCGACCGAAAGCAGCGCCGGCGGAAACCATGGCGCCTTCGCTTCGGATTCCCTATCCAGGAGGTTAACAATCGACGACTTATTTTCATTTTACATTACCATTTCTGCATGAGAGACCAGACCGATGCGGTCGAAAACCCTGCTGGAGGCTGGGTAGCTGCTGAGGGAGGAAAGTCATGAAACGCATGCTTCTGGCCGCGGTGGCGGCAATAGCGCTCAGCGGAACCGCTGGTGCGGAGACGATCAAGGTCGGCGTGGTCGGGCCGTTCTCCGGTCCCTTCGCCATCCAGGGCAAGAATTTCAAGGCCGGCATCGACGCCTGGATGGCGTTGAACGGCGCGAAGGTCGGCAACGACGACGTCGAAATCGTCTATCGCGACCTTCCGGCAGCCAACCCCGCGCAAGCCAAGGCACTTGCCCAGGATCTGGTCGTCAAGGAGAGCGTCCAGTATATCGCCGGATTTTATTTCACGCCCGATGCCATGGCGGTCACGCCGCTTCTCGAGCAGGCGAACGTGCCGATGGTGATCATGAACGCGGCCACGTCGGCGATCGTGACCAAGAGCCCGCTCGTCGTGCGCACCTCCTTCACGCTCTGGCAGACGTCGGTACCCATGGCAAAGGTGGCGACCGCGCGCGGCATCAAGAAGGTCATCACCGTCGTCAGCGACTACGGCCCCGGCGTCGATGCCGAGACGGCTTTCGCCACCACTTTCAAGGCGGATGGCGGCGAGATCGTCGAGTCGGTTCGCATGCCGCTTTCGACGACCGATTTCAGTCCGATCATGCAGCGCGTGAAGGACTCCGGCGCCGAGGCCGTGTTTGCCTTCCTGCCGTCCGGTCCGACCACCCTGGGCTTCCTGAAGTCCTACAACGAGAACGGCGTCAAGGGAGCCGGCATCCAGTTCCTGGCGCCTGGCGACCTGACGCAGGAATCCGATCTGCCGGCGCTGGGCGATATTGCCCTCGGCGTGACGACCACCTTTCACTATTCGATCGCGCACGACTCACCCGAGAACAAGAAGTTCGTCGAGGCGGCGCGTGCCGCGATCGGCAATCCGGCCGAGCTGTCCTTCCCGTCGGTCGGTGCCTATGACGGCATGCGGGTGATCTACAAGATGATCGAGGCGACAGGGGGCAAGCAGGATGCCGCCAAGGCCGTCGACGCCGTCAAGGGCATGGCCTGGGAGTCCCCGCGCGGACCAGTGTCGATCGATCCCGAAAGCCGCCACCTCACGCAGAACATCTATTTGCGGGAGGTCGCCAAGGCCGCTGACGGCACCTACTACAACAAGGAGATCCAGACGTTCGCGAACATGACCGATCCCGGTCTCGCCGCCGCCAAGTAACCTTGCCGAGGCGAGCCCCCAGCCGCCAGATCCATGTCCGCGGGCGGCCGTCCGCCGGCGAGCCCCCGGAGTGAGACATGCAGAGCGTGCTCAGCATCGCGGTCGACGCCCTTGCCTACGGCATGGTGCTGTTCGTCATCTCGATCGGCCTGTCGATGACGATGGGTCTGATGCGGGTGGTGAATCTGGCGCACGGCGCCTTCGCGATGGTCGGCGGCTATCTCGCCTCCTATGCCGTGCGTGATCTTGGCCTGGGCTATGTCGCCGGTGTCGTGCTGGCGGTGGCCGGCACCGTTGTGATTGCGGCACCGATCGAGCGACTGCTCTACCGCCGCATCTACAACAAGCCGGAACTCATCCAGGTGCTCATGACGATCGGCATCACTTTCTGCGTCATCGGCATTGCAAACTATCTGTTCGGGCCGACGCTCAAGACCATCCCGCTGCCCGAGATGCTGAGCGGGCCGGTCGATCTCGGCTTTCGTTCGATTGCCGCGCACAAGCTGTTTGCGATTCTGTGCGGCCTCGCCGTCGCAGCGGCGCTCTGGTATCTCGTCGAGAGGACGCCCTTCGGCGTGAAGCTGCGCGCCTCGGTGGACAATGCGCCGATGGCCGCTGCGCTCGGCGTGAGGACAAAATCCGTCTATGCGGCGAGCTTCGCCATCGCTGTCGGCCTTGCCGCGTTCGGCGGCATCGTCGGCGCCGAACTGCTGCCGATCGAACCCTACTACGCGCTGCGCTACATGGTGACCTTCCTCGTCGTCGTCTCGGTCGGCGGAGCCGGTTCGATCGGCGGCGCCTTGCTTGCCTGCCTCGTGCTTGGCGCGGTCGACACGACGGGACGTTATCTGGTGCCGGAATATGGCGAGTTCTTCTTCTACCTTGCCGTGATCGTCATCGTCTGCGCGTTTCCGCGCGGCCTGCTTGGAAAGGCCTGACGGATGGACGCCAATCATCCTGCAAGCCTCGCCGAGCAAGTCGCCAGGCCGCCTTTCTCCGCTTCGGCTGACTGGATCGGCCTTGCGGCGATCCTGGCCGCCGCGATCATCGGCTATCTGCTGTTTCCCAACAATCTTGCGCTGCTCACGCGCGTCATCGGCATCGTCATGCTGGTGCTGTCGATCGATCTCGTGACCGGCTTCTGCGGCGTGGCGACACTCGGCCATGCCGCGCTGTTCGGTGCCGGGGCCTATGCCGCCGGCATCGCCGCCGCGCATTTCGGCATAACCGACCCGATCGCCATGATTGCGGCAGGCGCCGCCGGCGGCGCGGTCGCCGGCCTGATATCCGGCCTCGTCGTCCTGCTCGGCCACGGGCTCGGGCAGCTTGTGCTTTCGATCGCCATCGTCAATCTTTTTCACGAGGCGGCCAACAAGGCCGCGAGCTGGACCGGCGGCAGCGATGGCCTGACGGACATTGCGCCAAGCCCGCTGTTCGGCGTTTTCGCATTCGATCTTTGGGGACGCACCGCCTATGGGCTGGGGATAGCGCTGCTGGTGATTGTCTTCTTCCTGCTGCAGCGCCTGTCCCGCTCCCCGTTCGGCATGCTCTGCCGCGGCATCCGGCAGGATCCGATCCGGGTTGCGGCAATGGGTGCGTCGGTGCGCAAGACGCTGCTCAAGATGTACATCATCTCGGGCGTGGTCGCCGGCGTCGGCGGTGGCCTCAACGCGATCTCAACCCAGGTGGTGGGGCTCGACAGCCTGAGCTTCACCCTCTCGGCGCAGGCGCTGGTGATGCTGGTTCTCGGCGGCACCGGGTCGCTCTACGGCGCGATCATCGGCACGTTCGTCGTCATGCTGTTTGAGGATTTCGTTTCCGCCGCCAACCCTTTCCACTGGCTGACGATCATGGGCGCGCTGCTGGTCGGTGTCGTGCTGTTTGCACCGCGCGGCATTTTTGGCACGGCCGCCCAGCTGTTCGATCAGTGGAGGCGAAGATGAGCGCGGTGTTCGAGGTCGAGCGGCTGAGCAAGGCCTTCGGCGGGCTGGCGGTGACCCAGGCCGTCTCGCTGGCGATGGCGCCCGGCGACCGCGTGGCGCTTATCGGGCCAAACGGCGCCGGCAAGACCACGTTCGTCAATCTCGTCACCGGCCATCTGAAACCGGATTCTGGGGTCGTCCGCCTCGCCGGCGATCAGATCAACGGCATGAAGGCGATGCAGCGCGTTCAACGCGGCCTGGTACGGTCCTTTCAGGTCACGCGTCTCTTCCCGGAGATGACTCCGCGGGAACATCTCGCACTGGCCGTCCTGCAGCGCCAGGGCCGTACCGGCCGCCTGTACGGAACGTTCTGGTCGATGCCTGAAGTCCTCGAAGAGAGCGAGGCGCTGCTGCGCACGCTTGGCCTGGAGGCCGCCGCCGACCGCAAGGTGGCGGAGATAGCCTACGGGCAGCAGCGGCTGCTGGAGATTGCGTTCGCGCTGGCGTTGAGACCGAAAGTCCTGCTGCTGGACGAGCCCGCGGCCGGTGTTCCGCAAAGCGAAACCCCGCGCATCGAGGCCGCACTCGCCGGGCTTCCCGCCGACCTGGCGGTGCTGATGATCGAACACGACATGGATCTCGTGTTCCGTTTTGCGAAACGGGTCATCGTCCTGGCCGCCGGCACGATCATCTTCGACGGCGCACCCGGCGATGTGACCAAGGACGCACGCGTGCGCGAGGCCTATCTCGGGAGCTATGCCGATGACCGCAGCGTCGCTTGAGATATCGGGTCTGACCGCCGGCTACGGTCAGACCCGTGTGCTCGAGGATGTATCTTTCGTTGCGCCTGCGGGCGCCAGGCTGGCGGTGCTCGGACGAAACGGCGTCGGCAAGTCGACACTGCTGGCCACGATCGCCGGCCAGACGCGGCGCCATGCCGGAGAGATCAGGCTGGGAGGCGTTGACATCGTCGGCAAGGACAGCGCCTCGCGCGCCTGGCTTGGCCTCGGCTACGTGCCGCAGGAGCGCGGCATCTTCCCGTCGCTGACCGTGGAGGAGAACCTCTTCGTCGGGCTGAAGGACCGCCAGCGATCGGCCGTGGACGAGGCATACGCCATGTTCCCCCGGCTGAAGGAGCGGCGGCGCAATCGCGGCAACCAACTGTCGGGCGGCGAACAGCAGATGCTGACGACGGCGCGCACCATCCTTGGCCGTCCATCCGTCCTCATGCTTGACGAACCGCTCGAGGGACTGGCTCCGGTGATCTGCGACGAACTCATGGCGGCGCTGATGCGGCTCGCTTCCGGCGGCGACATGACCATTCTGCTCGTCGAGCAGAGGATCCGGGCCGCGCTGGACTTCGCCGATCAGGTGCTCATCCTCGAACGCGGCCGGATTGCCTGGACGGGAACGCCGGCGGCACTGCGCGCCAGCCCGCAGACCATCGAGAGACTGCTCGGCGTTGCCGCGATGCCGCATTCGGTCGCATAAAGCAATTCCAGGAAAAGTGTGTAGCGGTTTTCTGTCCGGAATTGCGTAAAGACAAAGAGCAATTCCAGGAAAAGTGTGCAGCGGTTTTCCGTCCGGAATTGCGTAAAGACAAAGAGCAATTCCAGGGCGCTCGTGAGTGTCAGGTGTGGTGGCTGGCCGCCTCGCGGATGGTCTGCAGCAGGATGGTGAAGGCCGGCGAAGGGGCGGTGTCGGTGCGCATGGTCAGGCCAACCGGTCCCTTGGTCTCCTCGGTGTTGACCGGCAAAGCGACGAAGGCGCCGCTGGCGATCTCGTTGGCGACCACGCCTGCCGAGATGATCCAGACGGCGTTGCTCTGGCGCATGAAGGAACGGCCGAAGGAATCCGAGACGGTCTCGATCTCGGTCGCCGGCGCCGTCATGCCGTTGGTGATGAACAGGCGGTCGACGAAGGGGCGGATGACGGATTCCCGCGTTGGCATCAGCACCGGGAATTCGTCGAGGCGGGCGAATACGTCCTGGCCAGGCTCGATGAGCGGGTGGCCGGCCCGCACCACGAACAGCACCTGCTCGGAATAGAGATGTTCAAAGAAAAAGCCGGTCATGTTTTCCGGCGCCGCGAGCCGGCCGACAACGAGGTCGAGCGCGCCGACGCGCAGCTGTTCCAGAAGCACCGCATTTTCGCCGGTGACGATCTTGATCGCGGCACCGGTATTCTCGCTCAGGAACAGGTTCATGGCGAGCGGCATCACCCGCGCCGACACGGTGGGCAGCGCGCCGATGCGGATCGGGTGGCGGTTGATGGCGCCGTCCTGGCGGACGGAATCGACGCCGCGCTTCAGCGCGGTGACTGCCGTGCCGGCATGACCGAGGAAGATTTCGCCGAGCCGCGTCACCCTTATGCCGCGGCCGTCGCGCTCGACGACGGCGATGCCGAGCGCCTCCTCCAGTTCGCGCAATGTCTTGGTCACCGCCGGCGCGCTGACATGCAGGAAATCGGCGGCGCGCGCCACGCTGCCTTGCCGCGCCACTTCGAGAAACGCCTGCAGGTGTCTGAAGCGGATGCGGCGTTCGGCCATGGTTCGATAACCCCCAAGTTAATGAAATGCCGCAAAATATCATTTTACCGAACCAAACACCTAGTGCAAGGTAGCAGTGGAGGATCGAAATCGTGCCATTCGTCAGCATCGGCGGCATCACGCTGCATCACCGCTACAGGCCGGCAGCTGGCAATGCGCGCCCGATCATATTCATGAATTCGCTGGGAACCGACTTCCGAATCTGGGACGCGGTTGTCTCGGCGCTTGATGGTGAAATGCCTCTGCTTGTCTACGACAAGCGTGGCCACGGGCTCTCCGATATTGGCGGTATCAACTCGATCGACGACCATGTCGACGATCTCTGCGGCCTCATCGATCATCTCGGCCTTGGCAAGGTCGTACTGTGCGGCCTGTCGGTGGGCGGGCTCATCGCACAAGGATTTTATGCGCGGCGCCCCGAAGGTGTCGAAGGCCTTATCCTGTCCGACACGGCGCACAAGATCGGCACGGCCGACAGCTGGAACGCGCGCATCGCAACGGTGGAAAGCAAAGGGATCCAGGAGATTGCCGACGGGGTACTCAAAATGTGGTTCACCCCCGCCTTCCACACGGCGCGTTCGGCCGAGCTTGACGGCTATTGGAACATGCTGACCAGGCAGGCGCCCGCCGGCTATGCCGGGACCTGCGCTGCCATTCGCGACGCGGATTTCACCGAGGCCGCGCGCCGCATCGCGGTGTCGACGCTCTGCATCGTCGGCGACCAGGACGGCTCGACGCCGCCCGAGCTTGTGCGCTCGCTGGCCGATCTCATCCCCGGCGCGCGCTTCGAGGTGATCCGCGACGCCGGGCACATTCCCTGCGTCGAGCAGCCTGAGGCGCTGACCGCGTTGATCCGCGACTTTGTCGCTTCGCTTGCCGATGGAAAGCAAACTCATGGATGAAGTGTCGAAGAATACAAACGCATTCCGCACCGGACTGTCGGTCAGGCGTTCGGTGCTCGGCGATCCGCATGTCGATCGCGCCGAGGACGCCGCCACCGATTTCGACCGGCCGTTCCAGCAGCTGATCACCGAGGCCGCCTGGGGAACGGTGTGGGCGCGGCCCGGTTGGAGTCATCGTGAGCGCTCGATCGTGACGCTGGCGCTGCTGGCGGCACTCGGCCATGATGAGGAGGTGGCCATGCATGTGCGCGCCACCGCCAACACCGGCGCTTCGCGCGACGATATCTGCGAGGCGTTCCTGCACGTCGCGATCTATGCCGGCGTGCCGGCGGCAAACCGCGCCTTCAAGATCGCTAAGGAGGTGTTCTCACAAATGGATGGAGGCAAGAGCGCCCATGCCTGAGCCCGGCTCGAACCGGATGCCGGAGACCGGTGCCTTCTTCCAGCGCGACCGGACATGGCACCCGCCGGTGCTGACGCCGGACTACAAGACCTCCGTGCTGCGCTCGCCGCAGAAGGCGCTGCTGGCGTTCGACAACACGGCGTCGGAACTGACCGGCCCGGTGTTCGGCCACGCCATGCTCGGCGAACTCGACAACGATCTGATCCACAATTTCGCCAGGCCCGGCGAAAGCGCCATCGGCGAGCGCATCATCGTCTACGGAAGGGTGCTCGACGAGCGCGGCAAGGGCGTGCCGGGCGCGCTGCTCGAATTCTGGCAGGCCAATTCAGGCGGCCGCTACCGCCACAAGAAGGACGGCTATCTGGCGCCGCTCGATCCGAATTTCGGCGGCTGCGGCCGCACCATCACCGGCGAGGATGGCGGCTATGCTTTTCGCACCGTCAAGCCCGGGCCCTATCCCTGGCCGAACGGGCCCAATGACTGGCGGCCCTCGCACATCCATTTCTCGATTTTCGGCCACGCCTTTGCGCAGCGGCTGATCACGCAGATGTATTTCGAAGGCGATCCGCTGATCTGGCATTGCCCGATCGTGCGCGGCATTCGCGACAGAGCGGCGATCGAGACGCTGATCGCCGCTTTGGACATGCAGGCGACCATTCCGATGGATGCGCGGGCCTACAAGTTCGACATCGTGCTGCGCGGATGGCGCGCCTCGCTGTTCGAGAACCGGCCGGAGGGCAATTGATGGCGCAGTCGCTCGACCGGTTCAAGGAGAGCCCCTCGCAGACCGCCGGCCCTTACGTGCATATCGGGCTGACGCCCAACTTCTGCGGCATCGGTGGGGTCTATCCGGCCGATCTCGGCGCTTCGATGGTCAACGACAAGACCCAAGGCGAGCGGATCGGGCTCGAGATCCGGGTGCTCGACGGCACCGGTACGCCGCTCAGGGATGCGCTGATCGAGATCTGGCAGGCCGATGCCAAGGGGCTCTACAATTCGCCGGCCGAATTGCGCGGAGCAGCCGATCCGGATTTTTTGGGCTGGGGCCGCTGCCCGAGCGACATGGAAACGGGGCTATGCACCTTCCAGACGATCAAGCCCGGCCGCGTACCGTTCCGCGACGGGCGGCTGATGGCGCCGCATGTCAGCCTGTGGATCGTGGCGCGCGGCATTAACATAGGCCTGCACACCCGGCTCTATTTCTTCGACGAGGCAAAGGCCAATGCCGAGGACCCGATCCTTGCCCGCATCGAGCAGCGCGTACGGGTGCCGACGCTGATCGCCGAGCGCAAGGGCGACAGCTACATCTTCGATGTCCATCTGCAGGGCGAGAAGGAGACGGTCTTCTTCGACAGCTGACCGGCCGCGACATGACCGTATCGCCCTTCGACCATCCGCTGCTGTCCGGCCTTCTCGGCGACGAGGAGGCGGCGAGGCATTTTTCCGTGGAAGCGGAAATCGCCGCGATGCTCGCCTTCGAGCGCTCGCTGGCGGAGGCCGAGGCTGCATGCGGCGTCATCCCTCACGAGGCCGAAGCCGCGATCGTTATGGCACTGGCCTCATTCCGGCCCGACACGGCGAAGCTGCGCGCCGGCGTCGCCAGAGATGGCGTCGCAGTTCCCGAGTTGGTGCGGCAGATCAAGACCGCTGTTGGCGAACCGCATGGCCAGTGGGTTCATTTCGGGGCGACCAGCCAGGATGTCATCGACACCGCGCTGATGCTTCGGCTGAAACCTGTCGTCGAGCATCTTGGCCTACTGTTGACCGAGAATATGGTGCGGTTTGCTTCTCTCGAAGAGCAGTTCGGGAAAAGGGCCCTGATGGCGATGACCCGCATGCAGCCAGCAATCCCGATCCAGGTGTCAGACCGCGTCCGGGCGTGGCAGGCGCCGCTGCAACGGAACCAATTGCGATTGTCGGAACAGTCCGGGCGGCTGCTGGTGGTGCAGTTCGGCGGTGCGGCCGGCACGCTGGAGAAACTGGGCGACAAGGCCGAGCTTGTCCGCGCGGCGCTGGCCGCCAGGCTCGGCCTCGGCGACGCGCCGCAATGGCATAGCCAGCGCGACGCGCTTGCCGATTTCGCCGGCTGGCTGTCGCTGGTGACGGGCAGCCTCGGCAAGTTCGGGCAGGACATCGCGCTGATCGCGCAGGCCGGTACCGACATAGCGCTTTCCGGCGGCGGCAGTTCGTCGGCTATGCCGCACAAGCAGAACCCGGTGAAGGCCGAGGCACTGGTGGCGCTGGCCCGCTTCAACGCCACGCAGCTTTCCGGCATGCAACAGGCGCTGGTGCATGAACAGGAGCGTTCCGGTGCGGCGTGGACGCTGGAATGGCTGCTGCTGCCGCAGATGGTGGTGGCGACCGCCGCTGCGCTGCGGCTCGCCGCTGAACTCGCCGGGCAGATCGAAAGTCTCGGACACTGATGCGCACACAGGTTTTGATCGTCGGGTCCGGACCATCCGGCCTGTTGCTCGGCCAGCTTCTCGCCACCATCGGCGTCGAGACGATCATCCTCGAGCGCTCAAGTCGCGAACATGTGCTGGGCCGCGTGCGTGCCGGCGTGCTCGAGCAGGGCACCGTCGAATTGCTTGAGGAGGCGGGTGCTGCCGCGCGGCTGCATGCCGAGGGCCTGCCGCATTCCGGCATCTCGCTCGCCTTCGATGGACGCCTGCACCGCATCGATCTTGCGGCACTCACAGGCGGCAAGCATGTCACCGTCTACGGCCAGACCGAAGTGACGCACGACCTTATGGACAAGCGCGAGGCGGCAGGGCTCGTCACCGTCTACGAGGCCGCGAATGTCGCCCTGCATGATTTCGATGGCGAGACGCCTTTCGTCACCTATGACAAGGATGGCGTCAGCCACCGCATCGACTGCGACTTCATCGCCGGCTGCGACGGCTATCACGGCGTCAGCCGCAGATCGGTGCCGCAAGGCGCGCTGAAGACTTTCGAGCGGCAGTATCCGTTTGGCTGGCTGGGCGTGCTGGCCGAGGTGCCACCGGCCGACCACGAACTGGTCTATGCCAACCATGAGCGAGGTTTTGCGCTGTGCTCGATGCGCTCGACGCATCGCAGCCGCTACTATGTGCAATGCCCGCTGGACGACCGTGTCGAGGCATGGTCGGACGACCGCTTCTGGGACGAGTTGCGCCGGCGCTTGCCGCCGCAGACCGCGGCTGCCGTCGTCACCGGACCGTCCTTCGAAAAATCGATCGCGCCGCTGCGTTCCTTCGTTACCGAACCGATGCGCTTCGGCAAGCTGTTCCTGGTCGGCGACGCCGCCCATATCGTGCCGCCGACCGGCGCCAAGGGATTAAACCTTGCTGCGAGCGACGTGCGCTATCTCTTTGCCGGACTTCGCGAATTTTATCAGGAGAGCTCGCAGGCAGAGCTCGATGCCTATTCCCGCAAGGCGCTTGCCAGAGTTTGGAAAGCGGTGCGTTTTTCCTGGTGGATGACGACGATGCTACACCGGTTTCCCGATACGGGCGAATTCGGCCAGCGCATCCAGGAAGCCGAGCTCGACTATCTCGTGCATTCGCAGGCCGCGTCGACCGCGCTGGCCGAGAACTATGTCGGCTTGCCTTATTGACCGGTGGGAATCGTCACACCCGTTCCAGCGCGATCGCAATGCCCTGGCCGACGCCGATGCACATGGTGGCCAAAGCATAGCGGCCGCCGCGTTCGCGAAGCTCGAGCGCCGCGGTGCCGGTGATGCGGGCGCCGGACATGCCGAGCGGGTGGCCAAGCGCGATGGCGCCGCCATTCGGATTGACGTGCTCCGCGTCCTCGGCAATGCCGAGTTGGCGGAGCACGGCGATGCCCTGGGAGGCAAAAGCTTCGTTGAGTTCGATCACGTCGAACTGTTTTGGCGTCAGGCCGAGGCGGGCACAGAGTTTCTGCGTTGCCGGGGCAGGGCCGATGCCCATGATGCGCGGCGCGACGCCGGCGGCAGCACCGCCGAGAATGCGGGCGATCGGCGTCAGTCCGTATTTCTTCGCAGCCGCTTCCGAGGCGATGATGAGCGCGGCGGCGCCATCATTGACGCCGGACGCGTTGCCGGCGGTCACCGTGCCGCCTTGCCTGAACGGAGTCGGCAACTTCGCCAGCGCCTCGACCGTGGTACCGGCGCGGGGATGCTCGTCCTTCGACACGATCACCGCATCGCCCTTGCGCTGCGGGATCGTCACCGGCGTGATTTCTCTTGCTAGCCGGCCATTGGCTTGAGCGGTGACCGCCTTGTCCTGGCTGCGCACGGCGAAAGCGTCCTGGTCGGCGCGCGAGACGGAAAAATCCTCGGCAACGTTCTCGCCGGTCTCGGGCATGGAATCGACGCCGTACTGTTTTTTCATCAGCGGGTTGACGAAACGCCAGCCGATGGTGGTGTCATGGATCTCGGCGTTGCGCGAAAAGGCGGCGTCGGCCTTGGGCATGACGAAGGGCGCGCGGCTCATCGATTCCACACCGCCGGCAAGCATCAACTCCGCTTCGCCGGCCTTAATGGCCCGCGCCGCTATCGTGACGGCGTCCATGCCGGAACCGCAGAGGCGATTGACGGTCGAACCTGGAATGTCTTGTGGCAGTCCCGCAAGCAGCAGCGCCATGCGCGCGACATTGCGGTTGTCTTCGCCGGCCTGGTTGGCGCAGCCATAGACGACGTCGTCGATCACCTGCCAGTCGACACCGGAATTGCGTTCGACCAGTGCTTTCAGCGGTATCGCACCGAGATCATCGGAGCGCACAGAGGACAGCGCGCCACCGAAGCGGCCGATCGGCGTGCGGATGTAGTCGCAGATAAAGGCCTCGGCCATCTATGCAGCTTTCTCTTTCGCGGTTCCCTCATGCGCGGCCTTGGTGCGGGCCTGCAGATCGCGCAATGTTTTCAGTTCGAGTTCCGTCGGTGCCGGCGTTTCGTCAAGCGCCTCGGCGAACTTTACGACCCAGCCACAGGTCGCCTGCACCTGTTCGCGGCTGACACCGGGATGCAAGGATACGACCGTGAATTCCTTGGTGACGGGGTTCGGCTTCCAGATGGCAAGGTCGGTGATCAGCAATGTCGGGCCTGCCGTGTCGATGCCCAGACGCTTGCGGTGACCGCCGCCTTCGCCATGGCCGAAGGAGGTGAAGAAATCGATCTTCTCGACCATGCCGCGCTTGGTCTGCGCCATGGTGATGTAGACCTCCTTCGACGAGGTAGCGATCTCCGGCGCACCGCCGCCGCCGGGAAGCCGGGTCTTCGGACGTGCATAATCGCCGATGACGGTGGTATTGATGTTGCCGAATTTGTCGAGTTGGGCCGCACCGAGGAAGCCGATCGAGATGCGGCCACCCTGCAGCCAGTAGCGGAACATCTCCGGCACCGCGACGGTGGTGACCGCCGTTTCGCAGAGTTCGCCGTCACCGATCGACAGCGGCAAAACGTCGGGCGCGGTGCCGATGGTGCCACTCTCATAGATCAGGGTGATGTCGGGCGCATGCGTCAGCCGCGCAACGTTGCAGGCGGCAGACGGCGCGCCGATGCCGACGAAGCAGACATCGTCGTTCTTCAGCGCACGGCTGGCTGCGATCGTCATCATCTCGTTGGGGGTGAAGCCCAATTTTTGGTCCTCGCTCATGCAGCAGGCCTCAGATGTTCGACGCGCGCGGCGAAATCGCCGGCCTTGCTTTCGATGACGTTTGCCTGCATCCAGGCCTGGAAGCGGTCACGGTCGGCGGCGATCTCGTCCCATTCGAGATAGGCGGCGTTGTCGCGGACATAGTAGCCATGCGCGTAGGAGGGATGCGAGCCGCCGGGCACGACCGAGATGGCTGTGACGGTCCAACTTGGCAGCACGGTCAGGTTGGGATGGAGATCGTCGAAACTGTCGACCACTTCCTCGACCGTCACCACGGCGCGCTTGGCCGCCAGCACGGCTTCCTTCTGGATGCCGATGATGCCTTCGACCAGCACATTGCCTTTACTATCGGCCTTCTGCGCATGGATGAAGCTGACGTCGGGCCGAATGGCCGGAACGGCGGCAAGCACCTCGCCAGTGAAGGGACAAGTGACCGAGCGGATGTTCGGGTTGACCGACGCCAAACCGGCGCCGCGATAGCCGCGGAACACTGCGCAGGGCAGGCCGGCCGCACCTGCTTCATAGGCGTTGGCCATGCCGGCATGGCTATGCTCTTCAATCTCGATCGACCTGGGAAAGCCGTTCTCGATGGCGTCACGGGCGCGCCTGAGCAGGCCGACGCCGGGATTGCCGACATAGGAGAAGATGATCTTCTTCGCCATGCCCATGCCGATCATCTGGTCGTATATCAGGTCGGGCGTCATACGGATCAGGGTCAGGTCGCGAAAGCCCTGGCGGATCGCCTCATGCGCCGCGGCGGTCGGGATCAGATGGGTAAAGCCTTCGAAGGCGACCGTGTCGCCATCATGCAAGTTCTCGGCCACGGCCTCTTTGAGCGGCAGGAACTTCACCATCGCAGGAACACCGGACTCGAAAAAGTTCGTATTGCGAACATATGTTTGCTATGAGATACTTTTATGTCGGATGATCGCATTGAGTCAATCCCGACGCGGCAGTATTTGCGGAGGCCACATGGACGAAGAAAGCGTTTCGCGTGACCATGTCGGCTCGCTCGAACGTGGGCTTGCGGTAATGGAAATCCTTGCTAGGCATCCCGCCGGCATGACGCTGACCGAAATGGCCGAGGAGGCGGGACTGACCCGCGCCGGTGCTCGCCGCTTCCTGCTGACGCTGGTCGCGACCGGCTATGCGACACAATCCGGCCGGCTGTTTTCGCTGTCGCCGCGGCTGCTGACCGTCGCCCGCACCTGGCTTGGCGGTGCTTCGCTGTGGGCCTTCGCCGCACCCATCATGCGCGAGGTCGCGGGGCAATTCGACGAGGCCTGCAACGCGGCGGTGCTGTCGGGTGAGGATGTGGTCTATGTCGCCCGCATTCCCGGCCGCCGCATCCTCAGCGTGTCGCTCGATGTCGGCACAAGGCTGCCGGCATATTGCACCTCGATGGGGCGCGTGCTGCTTTCCGGGCTGGGTATGGACGAACTGAAATCCTTCCTTGCCGAAGCAAAGATCGAGCGGCGGACGCCGAAGACGATCACCAGTCGTGGCGCGCTGGGCAAAGCGATCGACGCTGCAAGGGCGGATGACTTCGCCATCGTCGATGAGGAACTGGAGCTCGGCCTGCGCTCGATCGCCGTGCCGATCTGCGACCGCACCGGGAAAACTGTGGCTGCGATCAATGTCTCGACCCAGTCGGCCCGTTTCTCCGTCGAGGCGATGGAGCGCGAGATCCTGCCCGCACTGCTTCGTGCGAAACAGCGCATCGAGGAGTTCTTCTTCGTCTGACGAAAACGCGAATCGTTAGCGATTGACGAGGTGGCCAAAATCCAATATTGAACAGGATTATACAGGTTCACTGAACAGGTACCCATATGAAGCGGCGCGCGGTTCAACTGTCTCCCGGCACGGGCAAGCCCGAGCAGATCGCCACCGTTCTCGAACATGAAATCCGCTCCGGCGTGCTCGGTTTCGGTGATCGCCTGCAGAGCGAGAACGAGCTCGTCCAGCGCTTTTCCGTCAGCCGCAACACCGTCCGCAAAGGCCTCGAGGAGCTGTCCAGCCGCGGGCTGATCACCACCAGGGTCGGCATCGGCTCCTTCGTCACTTTCGACGGCAAGCCGGTCGACGATGCGATCGGCTGGTCGCGGGCGCTCGCCAATGCCGGCGCCAATGCCGAGACGCGAACACTGCGGCTGGAGGTGATCGAGGACGCCGATCTTGCGGCGCTGCTCGGCATCGAGAGCCCATTCTTCATCGCTGTCGACCGGGTGCGCACCAACGCCAGCGACGGCCATGCGATTTCGATCGAACGCAGCCGCCTGCCGCTGTCGCCCGAGCTGGAGGACGTGCCGCTGCGTGGCCTGCGCGAGGGTTCGCTGCACCAGACCCTGCGCGGCGCCGGTCTCATTCCCGACCATGGCGAGGAATGGGTCGGCATCGAAATGCTGAATTCCGAGGATGCGGCCATTCTCGGCTGCCCGCAAGGCACGCCCTTCCTGCGCGGTCGTCGTTTGACGCGCGCCGCTGATGACCGGCCGATCGAATATGTCACCAGCCTGCTCAACCCGGCGCATTTCGCGCTGCATATGAGATACTGAGCGATGCCGGACACCGCCAAGGATACGCTCGATCGCGCCATGGGCGCGCTTGTCGGCGGGGCGCTTGGAGATGCGCTCGGCATGCCGACTCAGCTTTTGTCGCCGGCCCGCATTGCGGCGCACTACGGCCATGTCGAGGATTTTGTTGCCCCCGTCGCCGATCACCCGGTGTCGAAGGGTTTGCTGGCAGGCACCATCACCGACGACACCGAACAGGCGCTGTTGCTCGGCCGGATCCTGGTCGATTCCGGCGACCGCTTCGACCATGCGCGCTGGGTCAATGCGCTGCTCGACTGGGAACGCGACGTCAAGGCGCGCGGCAGCTATGACCTTTTGGGTCCATCGACCAAGCGTGCCATCGATGCCATCAACAATGGCGTGCCGCCGGAAGAGGCTGGGCGGGGCGGCGACACCAACGGCGCGGCCATGCGTATCGCGCCGGTTGGCATCATGATGCCGCTGGCGCCGCTCGACGCTTTTGTCGCCAAGGTGGCCGAAACCTGCCGGGCCACGCACAACACCTCGATCGCCATCGCCTCGGCCGCAGCCGTCGCCGCCGCCGTCAGCCGCGGCGTTGCCGGTGGCGACTGGCGCGCCGCTTCCGATAGCGCCGTCGCGGCTGCCAGGCAGGGTGCCGCGCTCGGGCACTGGGTCACTGGCGGCGACATCGCCGCGCGCATCGTGTGGGCGCAGGAGCTTGTGCGCGGCAGAGCGATGCAGGACGCCATCCGGCTCATCGTCGATCTCATCGGCACCGGCGTCGCCAGCCAGGAATCGGTTCCGGCGGCCTTCGCCGTTCTCGAGGTCGCCGCAGGCGATCCGTGGCAGGCGGCCGTCATCAGCGCCAATCTCGGCGGCGACACCGACACGATCGGCGCCATAGCCGCCGGCATGGCCGGCGCCTGCACAGGTTTTTCCCGGCTGCCGCAACAGCACATCGCCAGGCTCGTCGGTATCGACATCGCGCAGGTTCGTGCACTGGCTACCGATCTTGTCGCGGCACGCGTGGCCAAGGCCGGCCCCGGCAAGGATGCGGCAGCATGAGCGGGCGTCTCGTCCATATCGGCAGCGCGGTTGTCGATTATGTCTACCGCATCGACGCCTTGCCGGCGCCGGGCACGGAGAAAACCGCATCGGACTTTGCCCAGGTCGCGGGCGGCGGTTTCAACATGATGGTCGCGGCCAGCCGCACCGGCATGACTGTCGTTTTCGGCGGCCAGCTCGGCAGCGGGCCGAATGGCGACTTTTTGCGCGCCGCCTTTGCCGCCGAAAGCATCGAAACGCTGACGCCGGCTTCACCCGTGATGGACAGCGGCAATTGCGTCGCCATGATCAGCAGCGACGCCGAACGCACCTTCGTGTCGTGGCCCGGCGCCGAAAGCGTGCTCAGCCTCGACATGATGGCGCCCGTGCAAGCCTCGGCAGGAGATTGGGTTTTTGCCTCCGGCTATACGCTGAGCTATTCCGGCAGCCGTGATGCGCTGGCCGACTGGATCGAAGCGCTGCCGGCAGACATCCCCTTCGTCTTCGACCCGGCGCCGGTCATCGCGGACATTCCGCGCGCCATTCTCGACCGGGTGCTTGCTCACACCACCTGGCTGAGCTGCAACACGACGGAGGCGGCCGAGATCGCCGGCCTCGGCGCTGTCGAGGCACTCGCCGCCCGGCTGCTTTCCAGCCATTGCCCGAAGGCTGAAGGCGTCGTCATCCGCGCCGGCGCCAAGGGCTGCTTCGTGCGGCTGGCCGACGGCAGCACGCAAACAGTTCCCGGCTTCAAGGTCGATGCAATCGACACCAATGGCGCCGGCGACACGCATATCGGCTCCTTTGTCAGCGCACTGTCGCGCGGCGTGCCGGCTTTCGAAGCGGCGCGTTACGCCAATGCGGCGGCGGCACTTTCGGTCACCCGGCACGGGGGATCGTCGTCGCCGAACAACCAGGAGATCCAGGAATTCCTCAGCCATCACGATCGATCGTCGACCGCGCATGGCCGGAAGCAAGAGGCCTAAACAAGCCCCGCCAAGCGGGCAAACAATGAGAGGAACGAACATGCGCATGCCCAGACTGACTATCCTGCTGACGGCGACCGCCGTCCTCACCTCCGCGCTCGCGCTGGCCGCCAGCGCGGCCGAAGTGCACGTGCTCAACTGGAAGGGTTATGGCGCCGATGAGCCGTGGGCGATCGCCGCCTTCGAGAAGGCGACCGGCAACAAGGTCGTCAACGACTTCTTCAATTCCGAACAGGAAATGCTGACCAAGCTCCGGACCAATCCCGGTCTCTACGATGTCGTGATGATCAACGCCGCCTTCAACGACCAGGCGATGGCCGAGAAGCTGATCCAGCCGATCGATGTGTCGAAGCTTTCCAACTATGCCGACATCAGTCCGGACAAGGCGGGCTCGCCGATGCTCGACCATGACGGCAAGGTCTATGGCGTGCCGTGGGTGTGGGGCCTGACCGCCCTGGCCATCAACGAAAAATCCTTCGACAAGCCGCCGACGAGCATCGCCGTTATGTGGGACGCCGCGCACAAGGGCCGTGTCGTCATCCGTGACGACGCCGTCGAAGCTGTCCAGTTCGGCGCCATCGCCACGGGACAGAACATCAACGACATCAAGGATATGGAAGCGGTCAAGGCGAAGCTGACCTCGCTGATGCCGCAGATCAAGACGTTCTGGAGCTCGGAGAACGACTGGAACCAGATGGTGGCTTCCAACCAGATCGACATCGGCACCTATTGGAGCGGCTCGGCCGATCGCGCCAAGACCCACTTCAAGCTGCCGGTCTCGCTGGTCATCCCGCAGGAAGGCGCCGTCGCCTGGCTCGATGCCTTTTCGATCCCGGTCGGTTCCAAGAATGTCGAGGGTGCCGAGGCCTTCATCAACTACATGATCGACCCGGCATTCTATGTCGAATGGGTCACCAAGGTCGGCGCGCCGGTGTCGGCCAACACCAAGGCGGTTGCCGCACTTCCCGAAGACGCGTTCAACCGCAAGGTCATGGGTGATCCCGAGGTGGCCAAGCGCATCCAGTTCCAGGCGCCGATCACCGACGCGCAGCGCGAGGCCTATCTGGCGCTGTGGCAGCAGCTCAAGGTCGACGTGAAGTAAAGCCGACGTCCGGGCCAGCCGGCGATCCTCGCCGGCTGGTCCTTCCGATCCTGGGGAGGAGAGGCATCATGGCAGCACAGAGTGCGACCGCGACGCGCAGCGGGCTGAGATCGGCCTTGCCGCTGCTTGCGCCTGCCTATCTCTGGCTGACGGTGGCGATCTTCCTGCCCTTGTCGGCCATGGTCTTTTTCTCGTTCATGACCGAGTTGCCGCTGTCGGGAAAACCGTGGGCGTTCACGCTCGGCAACTACGCCGCTTTCTTCTCGCAAAGCCTCTATCTGACGCTGCTCTTGGCTTCGCTGCGCCTCGGCCTCGAGGTGACGCTGTGGTGCGTCGTCATCGGCTATCCGGCAGCCTATGTGCTGGCCAAGGTACTGAAGGGGCGCAGCCGCGAGGCAATCTTCCTCCTCGTCATCCTGCCGTTCTGGTCGAACGGGCTGGTGCGCATCTTCTCCTGGGCGATGGTGCTGCGCGAAGGCGGTATCCTCGACACGGCTCTCAATGCCGTGTTGCCGTTCAAGATCAACATCGACTTGATGTATTCCTATCCGGCCGTCATCATTGGCCTGGTGCACTCCTACGTGCCCTACATGGTGCTGACCTGTTATCTCACGCTTCAGGCCATCGATGACTCGCTGATCGAGGCCGGGCGTTCGCTCGGCGCGACGCGGCTGCAAGTGCTGAAGCGGATCATCATCCCGCTCTCCATGCCCGGGCTGGTGGCGGGTGCGGCTTTGATCTTCGTGCCGGTCGTCGGCTCGTTCATGGAGCCGCGCATCCTTGGCGGCCGAACCGGTACCTTCTACGGCACGGTCATCGAGGACCAGTTCGTCGCCGTGTTCAACTGGCCGCTTGGCGCGGCCTTGTCCTTCATCCTGCTGGCTGTGGTGCTGGTCATTTTGGCGGTGGCGTCGCCGGTCCTGCGGAGGGCCGCGTGATGATGACGACGCGCGTCCTTGAATGGCTCGGCCGCCTCTACATCTGGCTGCTGCTCGCCTTCCTCTATCTGCCGATCGTCATCATGGCGCTGATGTCGTTCAACGTTTCGCCCTTCTACCAATTGCCGTTCGAATGGACGACGGAATGGTACGCATCGCTATGGCAGAACGACCAGCTGATCTCGGCGACCTGGAACAGCATCGAGATCGCCGTGATCACCACGCTCATCTGCACGGTGCTCGGCTCGGCGGCGTCGCTGGCGCTTTACCGCTATGACTTCCGCGGCAAGAAAGTCCTGCAGGCGCTGCTGTTTCCGCCGATCGCCATTCCGTGGCTGATCACCGGCACGGCGATGCTGATCTTCTTCTTCGGGGTCGGCATCGGCCGCGGCCTGTTTGCGATCCTGCTCGGCCATGTGGCGCTGGCGCTGCCCTATGTCATCGTCGTGGTGTCGGCGCGGCTGCAGACCTTCGCGCCGGAACTGGAAGAGGCGGCGCGCTCGCTCGGCGCCAACCAATGGCAGGTGACCAGCCGTGTGACGCTGCCATGGATCATGCCCGGCGTGATCGCCGGCGGGCTGTTCGCATTCGCCGTGTCGTTCGACCAGTTCGTCGTCTCCTATTTCCTGTCGACGCCTGGGCAGACGACGCTGCCGGTCGAGATCTACGCGGCGATCCGCAAAGGTTTCACGCCCGAGATCAACGCGGTCTCGACGATCATCATCGTCGTCTCGATGGCATTAATGCTGCTCACGGCGCGCTTCTTCAAATTCGGCGGAGAGAAATAATGGCCGGCGTCCAGGTATCGAACGTCTCCCGCAATTTCGGCGCGCACAAGGCGCTGGACGACGTCTCCATCGATTTCGCCGACGGCGGCTTTTATGCACTGCTTGGCCCGTCGGGCAGCGGCA
Source organism: Mesorhizobium amorphae (assembly GCF_014843845.1). GTDB lineage: Bacteria > Pseudomonadota > Alphaproteobacteria > Rhizobiales > Rhizobiaceae > Mesorhizobium > Mesorhizobium amorphae_A. The sequence continues at coordinate 54,567 of NZ_JHQS01000051.1, forward strand.
AGACCACGCTGCTCAGGCAGATCGCCGGTTTCGACTTTCCCGATTCCGGTCGCATTTCGATCGGCGGCGAGAGCGTCGAGCGGGTGCCTGTGGAGAAGCGGCGCATCGGCATGGTGTTCCAGAATTATGCGCTGTTCCCGAACATGAGCGTCGCCGACAATGTCGCCTTCGGCCTGTCGGTGCGCGGCGAGCCGAAAGCGACCATCGCAAGCGAGGTGCAGCGCGCGCTCGACCTGGTGCAGCTTGGCAAGCTCGGCGGGCGCCGTCCGCACCAGCTTTCCGGCGGCCAGCGCCAGCGCGTGGCGCTGGCCCGCGCCATCGTCACCAAGCCGCGGGTGCTGCTGCTCGACGAGCCACTCGGCGCGCTCGACAAGGCGCTGCGCGTCGACATGCAGATCGAACTGAAGCGCATCCAGCGCGAGATCGGCATCACCACCATTTTCGTCACCCACGACCAGGAAGAAGCGCTGACGATGAGCGATCGCATCGGCATATTGCGCGACGGCCGGCTGGTGCAGGAAGGGCCGCCGGAGGAGATCTACGACAGACCGCAAAGCGAATTCGCCGCCACCTTCCTCGGCGACGCCAACATTTTTCGCGGCGATGCGACTGGCAACGGCATCAAGCTGCCCGACGGCACGGAGATTTCTGCAGGCGCCGGCGCGAAGCTTGCTGCCGGCGCCAAGGCCAGCTGCGCCGTTCGGCCCGAACGCATCCAGATATCGACCGGCACGGGCAGGCTGGAGTCGGCCAACGCCAATAGCCTTAAGGGACAGGTCTCCAAGCGCATCTTCGCCGGCAACAACAGCACATATTTCGTCGAACGTGCCGGGCAGACACTGAAGGTGATCGTGCAGAATACCGGCGCCGATCGCCTCGCCGAGGGTCAGCCGGTGATGCTCAGCTGGTCGCCGGAAAGCACCGTGCTGATCGCTGCAGTCTAGCGGCGTTGTCGCGTGTCCGATCAGCCGGATGTCGGTATTGGCACTCTCCGGTCCTGATGGGAAATGATGGTGCCGGGCTTGGCTGATGCAGGGGCCATGGCGTTATATCCAGTCCTCGACGGGAGGAATGGATGGCAAGCACGGGTTTCGAACCGGATGTGAAGGTTCGCACCAGCGAATACCGGATCGGCTGCATCGGCGCCGGCATGATCATGGCCGAATGCCATCTCGCCGCCTACGAGCAAGCCGGCTTTCCGGTCGTCGCGATCGCTTCGCGCACCAGGGCCAATGCCCAGAAGGTCGCCGACCGCTGGGCCATTGCGACCGTTCACGACACGCCGGAGCAGTTGATCGAGGACGAGAGAGTCGAGATCGTCGATCTTGCCTTTCCGCCCGACCAGCAGCCGGCGCTGATCCGCCACGCGCTGAAGCAGAAGCATATCAAGGCGATCCTGGCGCAGAAGCCGCTGGCGCTGTCGGTCGACGAAGCGATCGCGCTGCGTGACGAAGCGGCGAAGTCCGGCAAGATCCTCTCGGTCAACCAGAACATGCGCTACGACCAGTCGATGCGTGTGCTGAAGCAGATCATCGACAATGGCGAGCTTGGCGACATCGTCTTCGCGCAGATCGACATGCATGCGATCCCGCACTGGCAGACTTTCCTCGAAGACTACGACCGGCTGACATTGGCCAATATGAGCGTGCACCACCTCGACGTGCTGCGCTTCCTGTTCGGCGATCCCCAGGAGATCACCACGCTGACGCGCAAGGACCCGCGCACGCGCTTCGAGCACTCCGACGGCATCACGGTTTCGACGCTGCGATTTCCCTCAGGCGTGCTCGCCATATCGCTCGAGGATGTCTGGTCCGGACCGCGCCAGGAAGGCTATCACGACGACCAGCATATCAACTGGCGCGTCGACGGCACCAAGGGTGTGGCCAAGGGCACGATCGGCTGGCCGAAAGGCGTGGCCTCGACACTGACCTATGCCTCGACAAAGACGACGGGCGGCGAATGGGTGACGCCGCGCTGGGACACGATGTGGTTCCCGCATGCCTTCATCGGCGTCATGGAACAGCTGCAGCATGCAGTGAAGACCGGAACGCCACCGGCGCTGTCCGTCGCCGACAACGTCAAGACGATGGCGCTGGTCGAGGCCGGCTACCGCTCCATGGCGGAAGGCCGGACGATCAGGCTGTCCGAAATATCGACTGACTGAACATGTGGCCATCGAATAGCGTGGCGGCTGAATCGCTTACCGGGAGGAGTTCACATCATGATGCAGGCAGGTATCTTCACCGGCTATTTTCCCTATGAGCTCGAGGAGGTCGCCAGGCGCATTCGCGGGCTCGGCTTCAACACTGTGCAGCTCGACCTGCATTTCAAGGATATCGACCTCTCGGCCGGGCAGATTACGAAGGACAAGGCAAGCAAGGTCCGCGATACGTTCCGCGACTACAATTTGCCGATCTGCTGCGTGTCGGGCTACACGAACATCATTCATCCGGACAGGGCCGAGCGCGAGCGGCGACTTGCCTATCTCAAGGAGATCATCCGCAACGCGCGCGAGTTCGGCAGCCCTTACGTGATTTCGGAAACCGGCACCTACAACACCGAGTCCGACTGGGTGCATCACCCCAGGAACAAGACCGAGGAAGGGTTCGAGGAATGCCGCAAGGTGATCTCCGATCTCGCCCAGACCGCCTATGACCATGGCGCGGTGTTCCTGCTCGAAACCTATGTCAACAACGTCGTCGGTTCGGTCGAGGAGACGGTGAGGATGTTCGCGCAGGTCGACCATCCCGGCCTTGGCCTGCTGATGGATCCGACAAACTATTTCGAGGCGCACAACATCGACCGCATGGACCAGGTGCTCAACCAGGTGTTCGACACGCTGGCCGACAAGATCAAGATCGCGCATGCCAAGGACGTCAAGCGCGCCGGCAGCGACAAGTCGGAGAAGCATGCCGACATCGGCGACGACGACGCACATGAGGGGCTGACGTTCCGCGGCGTCGGCGAGATCGAGCTGCCGGCACCCGGTCTCGGCTCGCTCAACTATGACCTTTATCTGAAGCGGCTCAGCGAGAAGCACCCAAACATCCCGGTCATCATCGAGCATCTGACCGAAGACGATGTGCCGCGCGCGAAAACTTTCCTCGATGGGAAATTCCGCGCCAACGGCCTTTGAGGGCCGGCGGGAGGTGACAATGGCGACGACGGCCAAGACAAAACGCGATTACAGCCTGGTCGGCGAAAGCACCCGTCGGGCGATCGAGACCGGGCTTGCCTCGGCCGAATGGTACCACACCGACGTCTCGCGCAAGACGATGAAGGAGTTGATGCAGCGTTCCGACGGTCCGGCGATCCGCGACACGATCATCTGGATCGCCGCCATACTGGGCTCGGCGGCCGGCATCATCTGGTTCTGGGGCACCTGGTGGGTCGTGCCGTTCCTGGTCGTCTATGGCGTGCTCTACGGCTCCTCAAGCGACTCGCGCTGGCACGAATGCGGCCACGGCACCGCCTTTCGCACGCGCTGGATGAACGATGTCGTCTACCAGATCGCCAGCTTCATGGTGATGCGCAATCCGGTGACATGGCGCTGGAGCCATGCCCGCCACCACACCGACACCATCATCGTCGGGCGCGACGCCGAGATTGCGGTGATGCGGCCGCCAGACTTGCTGAAGGCGGGACTGGCTTTCACCGGCATACTCGATTTCCGCTACTCGCTGCCGGCACTGGTGCGCCAGGCGTTGGGCAGGCTGTCGGACGACGAGAAGAGCTACGTTCCCGAGATGGAACAGGCCAAGGCCGTCACCGCCGCGCGCTGGCATGTCGCCATCTATGTCGCGACGATCGCTCTTGCGATCGCGCTGAGGTCTTGGCTGCCGCTGGCGCTGATCGGCTTGCCGCGCCTCTACGGCACCTGGCACATGGTAATGACCGGCCTGCTGCAGCATATCGGGCTCGCCGACAATGTCGTCGACCACCGGCTGAATACCCGCACCGTCTACATGAACCCGATCAGCCGCTTCATCTACTGGAACATGAACTACCATGTCGAACATCACATGTTCCCGATGGTGCCCTATCATGCGCTGCCCAGGCTGCACGAACTGATCAAGCACGATCTGCCCGTGGCGAACCCGTCGATCTGGCATGCCTATCGTGAGGTCTGGCCGGTACTTCTGAGGCAGCTGAGATATGAGGACTATTACCTCAAGCGCGAATTGCCGCCGACGGCGCGGCCCTATCGCGAAGAGTTCCATGGGGTCGATATGTCGGCTGCGGCCGAATAGCTTTGGCCGTGATCCGTCGTGCTGGCGGGGACTAGGAGGAGACGGAAATGGCCGAATGGGTCGAGGCGTGTGCCGTGGACGATGTCGACGAGGAGGATGTTATCCGCTTCGATCATGGCGGCCGTACCTTTGCGATTTATCGCTCCCCGGACGACCGTTTTTTCGCCACGGACGGGTTCTGCACGCATGAGAAGGCGCATCTTGCCGACGGCCTCGTGATGGACGAGATCATCGAATGCCCCAAGCACAATGGCCGCTTCAACTACAAGACCGGGCAGGCCAAGGGAGCTCCGGTGTGCGTCAACCTCAAAACCTATGCGGTCAAGGTCGCGGCCGGCAAGGTCATGATCGAGATCGACTGATCGCATCCCAAACCGCAAGGAACCAGTCCGATGAGCCGTAAGAGACCGACGATCGCAGATTTGCGCGCCACGAAAGGCAAGCGGCAGCTGACCATGCTGCGCGTGCTGACCATGGATGAGGCCGAAGCCGCCGAACGGGCCGGTGTCGACATTGTGTCGGTGCCGCCGGAACTGGTGCTTAATCCTCAGTATCGCGATGCGGCGCCGAGCCTGTTCACCATGCCCGGCGAGAATTTTTTCGAGATCGGCACCGCCGACGATTTCGTGCGCTGGGCGTTCCGCCTCTACAAGGCCGGCGCCGACGCCGTCTATTGCAGCGCCGGCTACGCCACCGTCAAGCGGATGGCCGACGATGCGATCCCGGTGATCGGCCATGTCGGCCTGATCCCGTCGCGCGCCACCTGGACCGGGGGCTTCAAGGCCGTCGGCAAGACCGCCGACACCGCCATGCAGGTCTTCGAGGCGGTCAAGCAACTGGAAACCGCGGGCGCCATCGGCGCAGAGATCGAGGTGGTGCCGGTCGAGGTGGCCAAGGCGATCTCGGAACGCACCTCGCTGATCATGCTGTCGATGGGGGCAGGCACCGGCTGCGACGCGCAATACCTGTTCGCCGAGGACATACTCGGCCAGAACCGCGGTCACATGCCCCGCCATTCCAAGGTCTATCGCAACTTCGCCGCCGAATACGACCGGCTGCAGGCGGAACGCATCGCCGCTTTCTCGGAGTACGTCGCGGACGTCAACAGCGGAGCGTACCCGGAAGACAGGCACGTCGTGCACATGGATCCGAACGAACTCAGCCTGTTCATGAAGAGGGTCGATGGCGTGGCCTGAGCGCCCGGGCCTGCCTTGGTTCGGCTCGTTAGCCGCAGCTAAGCCTGCCAGCTCCCCTTGGCGAGCGCGGCGTAGAGCGCCTCGGCCTCGACGCCGAGCGGCCTGTCTTCGGTGAGCTTCGGCACGTGCGTGCGCACCGCCGCATGGATCACGCCGGTGGCCGGCGCCAGCGTCAGCCCATCGCGCAGGTCTATCGCCTGTGCGGCGGCCATCAGTTCGAAGGCGATCAACCGCCGCCACAGCACGATCATCTCGGCGCATTTCGAAACGGCCAGCAGAGTCTGCGTGGCATGGTCCTCGACGCCTTCCGAGACCGGCAAGAAGTCGAGCATCACCGGATTGGCCTTGTGACGGAGCGTGGCCAGGATCGCCGCCACTGTCTTTTGCAGCGGCACGAAGCCGGCCGAGGCGCCGCCGAGCGGCGACAGATATTTCGGCAAGCCGTTGCGGCCGGAGCCGGTTAGCTGGATGAAGCGGGCGGCGCAGGCGGCGGCCGCTTGCGCAATGGCGAGGCCGAGAGTCTCGAAGCCCAATGCCAGCGACGCGGTGTGGAAGTTGCCGGTCGACAGCACCAATTCGTCTTCGCCCAGCACCAGCGGATTGTCGGCAGCTGAATTGAGTTCGATCTCGGCGGCCAGCCGCGCGTGATCGATCGCCTGGATCAGCGCGCCGTGGATCGACGGCATACAGCGGATCGACAGGGGATCCTGCAAGGTCGTCGGCGCGGGGGGCTCATTGCGGGCAAGCAATTCCCGCAGGCCCTTTGCCGCCAGTTGCTGGCATGCGGCGGGCCGCGCCAGATGCAGGCGCGGGTCGAGGACGGTGTGGTTGGCGCCGATGCCTTCCATGGTCAGAGCGCCGGCCTGCTGCTGTTGGGCGAAGGCAGAGAGCGCATCGGCGAGCGCCAGCGCGCCGCTGCCGGTGGAGCCGGCCGAGGCATTGATCAGCGACAGCCCGTCCTTGGGTGCCAGGCTTACGGGCGCGAGGCGCGCCATCATCAGCGCCTTGGCCGAGGGCATGCGCCGGCCCTGATAGTCGGCTTCGCCTTCGCCGATCAGCATGCGGCCGAGCGCCGCCATCAGCACCAGGTCGCCGGCGCCGATCGAAGCCAGCGACGGCATGACCGGATGGACACCGGCGTTGAGCGCGTCGAGCAAGGCTACGAACACATGCGGCGACAGGCCGGAGCCGCCTGCAGCAAGCATCGCGACGCGGGCAAACATGACGGCGCGCACGGTTTCGAAGGGTAAAGGCTCGCCGACCGCACCACTGCGACCGTCGAGAAGCTGGCGCTGGAAGGCGCTGGCGTCGCCGCTGACCGACGTGCCGAGATTGGCGCCGAGCCCGGTGTTGAGACCGTAGATCTGCTGGCCGGCGGCCGCGGCGTCATCGAGCACCTTGCGCGCCTTGACCAGCCGTTCCAGGACAGTGGGTGTGACCTCCACCTTGCATCCCTCGCGGGCGACGGATGCAACGTCCTCGATGCTGACGCCGGCGCCGGTGAGAACGAGCGGGCTCATGCGAAACGCAACCTTTGGCCGATGCCTTGCGCCTGGGCCTTGGCCAGCATCGCCTTGCCGAGCGCGATGTCGGACAGCGACAGGCCGCGATGCCAGAACAGGATCGTCTCGCCGTCGCTCTGACGTCCGGCTTTCAGCCCGGCGGCGATCTGGCCAAGTTCGGCATGCAGCGACTTCTCGCTCAGCCGTCCCGTCTCGACATGGGCGCGCAGCGAACCGAACTTGCCGCCCTTGCACTGGCCCCAATCGTCGACGACGATTTTCTGCATGATGTCGGTCAGCGACAGCTCCACTGCGCTCATCGTGCCGTAAGGCACGACCAGCGCGCCACGCTTGATCCATTCGGTCTTGAGCAGCGGCTGCGGTTCCGGCAGCCGCGAGGCCTCGACGACGATGTCGGCGCCTTCCACGCAAGTCTTCCAGTCGGCCACCGCCGTGACCGGCTTGCCAAGGTCCGCCGCCAGTTTGGCGGCAAAGCCGTCGCGGCTTTCGGGCCGGCGCGAATGGACGCGGATCTCGTTGAAGTCGAAGAGATGATCGAGCAGGCGCACGTTCCAGTAGGCGGTGCCGCGCGCGCCGATATGGGCGAGCACGTTCGATGTCTTCTTCGCCAGATGTTTCGCGCCGATGGCGGTGATCGCTCCGGTGCGCATGTCGGTGATGACGGTGGCGTCCAGGATCGCGCGCGGCGTGCCGGTGCGCGGATCGAACAGGTTCAGGATGCCGAACTCCGAGGGCAGGCCATGCTTGTAGTTGTCGACATAGTCGCCGACGATCTTGACGCCGGCCGCATCGAGCGGCGCGACGTAGCCGCGCAGAACATTGAAATGGCCATGGAAGGACGGGTCGGGCTCGAGATCGACACGCGGCTCGATCACGGTCTGGCCGTTGCCCTGGGCGACGAGCCCGGCCTCGACCGCGTCGATGATTTCGGCATCGGTCATGGCAAGCGCCTCGATGTCGAGGGCGTTGAGGTAGTCGATATAGATGGGCTTCATGCGTGCGTGTTCCCGGGAGCCCCTTTCATGCCATAGCAGGCGGCGAGGCGACACGAAAGTTTGTTAGTCGATATCTGGACGCAGCCGGCCAAATGCTGTTCAAACCGGTTCGTCATGACTGCCATCCCCGAAAGTGAAGTTTCGTCAAAAACGGCCACGAATTCGCGGCGCGTGGCGCTGATCGTCGCCATCGCCTTCTTCATGCAGCTGCTGGATTCGACGATCATCTCGACCTCGCTGCCGCAGATGGGAGCCAGCTTCGGCGTGCCGGCGGTGGCGATGAGCATCGGCATTACCGTCTACATGCTGACAATGGCGGTGTTCGTGCCACTGTCCGGCTGGCTCGCCGACCGTTTCGGGGCGCGCAACATCTTCCTTGTGGCGATAGCGCTGTTCACGCTGGCCTCGATCGCCTGCGGCTTCTCGGAGAATTTGACCGAATTCGTCGCCGCGCGCGCCGTGCAGGGCCTCGGCAGTGCGTTGATGACGCCGGTCGGGCGCATCCTGGTGCTGCGCAACGCCTCCAAATCGGAATTGCTCAACGCCACCGCGCTGATCACCTGGCCGGCGCTGTTTGCGCCGGTGGTCGGGCCGGTGCTCGGCGGCTTCATCACCACTGCGCTCTCCTGGCACTGGAACTTCTTCATCAACATTCCGCTTGGGCTGGCCGGCCTGGTGCTGGTCGCCCGCTTCGTCCCCGGTTACCGCGAGGCCGACCGAAAGCCGCTCGACTGGCCGGGCTTTTTCCTGACATCGGCGGGGCTCGCTTGCCTGCTCTACGGCCTCGAGCGCATCGCGCATGCGGAAGATGGCGTCTTGCCGACCGTGATGCTGCTCGCCCTTGGCAGCCTGATCGGCTGGTTGGCTGTGCGCCACCTCTTGCGCACGCCGCATCCGCTGCTCGACCTTTCATCGTTCAAAGTGCTGACCTTCGCCCTCTCGACATTGTCGGCCGGCACCATCTTCCGGGTTGCGATCAACGCCACGCCGTTCCTGTTGCCGCTGCTGTTCCAGGTCGGCTTCGGCCTCAGCCCGATCGATGCCGGCATGATGATCTTCGCCTATTTCCTCGGCAATCTCGGCATGAAAGCGGTGACGACGCCGACGCTGAGGCGCTTCGGTTTTCGCTCGGTGATGGTCGTCAACGGCGTGGTCGCCTCCCTGTCGATCATCGCCTGCGCGGCGATCTCGCCGCAGACACCGCAGGCGCTGGTGGTGGCGCTGATGCTGATCGCCGGCCTGTCGCGCTCAATGCAGTTCACCGCGCTCAACACGCTAGCCTTCGCCGACATCGCGGCCACGCAGCGCAGTTCCGCGGCGACCCTGTCCAGCATGCTGCAGCAGGTGGCGATGCTGTTCGGCGTCGCGGTCGCGGCGGCGATCCTCAATTTGTCGCAGATCGCCAGAGGCCAACCGGCGCTCGATCTCGTCGACTTCCGGATAGCCTTCCTCGTGATCGGCGTGATCGGGCTGGTAGCCGCATTCCGCTTCCTGGCATTGCCGCGCAGTGCGGGCGCCGAAGTTTCGGGCCATGCGCTGGAGAATTGACGTCGAATTTATCGCTCCGGCGTAGGCGCGCCGATTCACCTTCTCCACAGGGGAGAAGGGCGGTCGATGCCGCGCTACACTGGCCGGTAAACCTTCTCAGCCGTGTTCCAAAAAATATCTGCCTCTGCCGCCGCACCATGTTTCGCCACCGCTGCGCGGTGCGCCTTGATCAGTTCGGCGTGGCTGGTCCACAGTTTTTCGATCGGAAAGTTCGAGCCGAACATCAGGTGGTCCGAGCCAAGGATATCGATCGCATTGTCAACGATGTAGGCGATCAGCGCCGGGTCGTTGCGGTGGACGAAGGTGCCGAGGCCGGAGAGCTTCGCGTAGAAATTGGGCGCAGCGGACAAAGTGCGCAGGCCGGCCTTCCAGGCCTCGGTGGTTTCCGGTTCCATGCCGGTCAGCATGCCGGCATGGGTGAGGATGAAGTTCGTCTCCGGATTCTCGCCGACCAGCGTCAGCCCGTCTTTCATCTGTGCCGGGAAAAGCTGCAGGTCGAACGACAGGCCATAGTCCTTAAGCCTGGCGACATTGGCGCGCACCTTGGGATCGATCACCTGGTCTGTGGAAGCCGCGAAGCGGAAGGCCGGTGTCTCGTGCCAGTGAAGCTGCATGCGCACCCCGCGCAGCAGCGGATATTTTTTCAACCGGTCGATCTGGTGGCGGACATCGTCCACCGTCATGTCGGCATAGCCGACGATGGCGTGCGGCCAGCCGGTTTCTTCCGCGGTCTTCTGCAGGAAGGCGACCTCGTTTTCGAAGTCTCCCTTGGCCCAGTTGGTCTGGACATAGACAGCCTTCTCGACGCCGGCCCCCTTTTGGTCGGCCAAGAATTCCTCGATCGGATAGTCGCGGCGGATCGGCTCATAGGGACCGAAGATGCGTGGCACCATCGGTCCGACCAGCCAGGGCTGGTCCTTTTGGCGCCAGATGTGGAAATGCGCGTCGATCGCTTTCTGCATCACGAAACCCTCTTCCAGATGGCTGCGGCCGCCGGGGCAGGGCGGGCGAGCGACAGGATGAAATCGGTGAGGCTTTTCACCGAGGAGCCGTCGACCAGATCGTCGAGCACCGGCAGGATGGCGCGAAGCGCTGCCGTCGCCGGCCGAAAGCGCGGATCGCCGGCCAGCGGCGTTGCCAGCGAAAGCCGGAAGGCGCGGGCGCTCAGCCGGCGCATCGCGATCTCCAGCTCGGCATGGTCGCCGCGCTCCAACGCGTCCGACAGGATGACCACCGCCGCCCCGCGCGCAAAGGCGGAAAAGCGTGCCACCGAGAGGAAGGCGAGCAGCGTCGGTCCCATTCTCGTCCCGCCATCCCAGTCGTCGACCTGGGCCGCCGCGCGCGCCAGTGCCTGGCCGCGGTCGCGGATGCGCAGCGCCGTGGTGATGCGGGTGAGCCGCGTGCCGAAGGTGAACACTTCAGCGCGGCCGGCGCCCTGCACGGCGGCATTCGCCAGCTTGAGGTAGTCGGCCGTGTGCAGCTTCATTGAGCCGGAGACATCGATCAAAAGCAGAAGCTTGCGCGGCACGGTCTGGCGGCGGCGCAGAAGCGGCGAGGGGATGTCGCCATCGGCACTGACGATTTCGCTGAGCGAGCGGCGCAGGTCGAGCGTGCCGCGCGAGCGCGTGCGGATGGTGCGGAAGGAGCGGCGGGCGGGCAGAGCGGAGGCGAGCTTGCGTCGGAAGGGGGCGAGGCTGTCGCTGTCGCGCTGGAAGTCGCGGCTGTTCAGTTGCTCGGTGGTCGAGGAGAGTTCGCCGCCCTTCTCGTGGGGGGTGGTCTGGTTGTCCTCCTCGTGGGTGCCGCGATCATCCTTGATGCGGGTTTCCTCGTCTTCCTCACCGTCGATCGAAGGTCGCGCATCGCCATAGAAATAGCTGCGAAAATGCGTCTCGAACTCGTCGCGGCGGTCGGGCGAGGGGGCAAGCGTGGCCAATGCCGCCTCGCGAATATCGGCCATCGAGCGCGGCCCGAGCAGCGTGATCGCCTGCATGAAGCTGGAGACCTGCTCCGGCGCGATGGCGAAACCATAGCGGCGCAGCAACCGGCCGAAGCCGAGAAGCGGCGCGGCGGCGCGGGGCAAGCTCTCCTCTCCCCGTTCACGGGGAGAGGATGCCGGCAGGCAGGTGAGGGGCAGCGCCACCTTCTGCCCATCATGGCGCTGCCCCTCATCCGCCCCTTCGGGGCACCTTCTCCCCGTAAACGGCGCGAAGGGAGCGTTGATGTCTCGCGTCACGCCAGCGCCTCCTCGACGATACGGCCGAGCTCCGGCGCTATCGAGGACATATCCTCCTCGTCCTTGATCAGCACGCCGATGGCGCGGCGGAAGGCTTCCGGCCACGGGCTGCCGCCCTTTTCCAGAATGGTGGCGGCATTGGCCCATTCGACGGCCTCAGCGATGCCGGGTGGCTTGGCCAGCGGGCGGGCGCGGATGGTCTGCACGGCATTGGCGACGGCGCGCGCGGTGGCCTCTGCCACGTCGCCGGCGCGCAGCATGATGATTTCGGCCTCACGTGTGGCGTCGGGATAGCCGATCCAGTGGTAGACACAGCGCCGTCGCAGCGCTTCGGCGAGTTCCCGCGTGCGGTTGGAGGTCAGGATGACGATCGGCTGCGTGGCGGCGCGGATGGTGCCACGCTCGGGGATGCTGATCTGGAAATCGGAGAGGAATTCCAAGAGCAACGCTTCGAATTCATGGTCGGAGCGGTCGATCTCGTCGACCAGCAGCACGCGCTGCTCCGGCACCCGCAGCACCTGCAGCAGCGGCCGTGCGATCAAAAAACGGTCGTCATAAATGTCGATCTCGTGCTCTCCGGCATGACGGATGGCGAGCAATTGACGCTGGTAGTTCCATTCGTAGAGCGCATGCGCGGCGTCGATGCCTTCGTAGCATTGCAGCCGCACCAGTTCGCGGCCGAGCAATTCGGCGATCGCCTTGGCTGCTTCCGTCTTGCCGACGCCGGGCGCACCTTCGAGCAGCAGCGGCTTGCCCAGCCGGATCGCCAGGAAGATGGCGGTCGCAAGGCTCTCATCTGCCAGATAGCGCGAAGCGGCGAGCCGCGATGCCACCGCCTCGGGCGAGGGCGCGACAGTCTCGGCGCTTGGATCAGGCATTTCGGCCCTCAGCTCGCGGCCTGCACCTTGAGCGCGCGCAGGATGCGCTCCGGCGTGATCGGCAGCGTGTCGATGCGCACGCCGACGGCGTCGAAGACGGCGTTGGCCACGGCCGGGATTTGCGGATTGGCGCACATTTCGCCCGGCCCCTTGGCGCCAAACGGTCCGTCGGCCGACGGCCGCTCCAGCACGATGATCTCGGTTTCCGCAAGATCGCCCGGCCCCGGCATCAGATACTGGTTGAAGTCGGTGCCGCCATGATCGCGGTTCGGATAGTAGGGCTCGGTGGTCTCATAGAGCGCGTGGCTGATGCCCATCCAGGAACCGCCGACCAGCTGCTGCTCGACCATTTTCGGGTTCAGCGCGCGGCCGATCTCGAAGACGTTCTTGACCGTCAGCACGGTGACCTCACCGGTCTCGTCGTCGACCTCGACCTCTGCCACCGTGCAGGCATGCGCGTAGCAGGTCGACGGCTTCATCGCGCCGGTTTCTTTCTCCGGATAGGAGCGCGGGATCAGGAACATGCCGCGGCCGGAGATCGAGCGGCCGCGCTTGAAATGTGCCGACAGCGCGACATCGAAGATCGAGATCGATTTCTGCGGCGCACCCTTGACCAGGATGTTGCCTTGGCCGTCGGTTTCGAGGTCCGACGCGTTGACCTCCAGCTCTTCGGCCGCCACCTCCAGCATCACCTGGCGGGCTTCCTTGGCGGCCTGGATGACGGCGTTGCCGGCGCGATGCGTGCCGCGCGAGGCGAAGGTGCCCATGCAGTGCGGACCGGTGTCAGTGTCAGCGGTGTCGATAATGACGCGGTCGGTCGGCACGCCGATGGTCTCGGCGCAGATCTGCGCCATGATCTGCTTCATGCCCTGGCCAAGATCGACTGATGACAGCGTCACCATGAAATTGCCGGTCGGCGTCGAATGCACCAGCGCCTGGGTCGGGTCGCCGCCGAGATTCATGCCGGTCGGATAGTTGATCGCGGCGACGCCGCGTCCGCGCCTAATCGCCATCTCAAGCTCCCTTTTTATAGGAGGACATAGCCATGAATTTTTCCGCCACCGGCCAGTTGGCGGCGCGCGAGGCCTCCTGCATGCATTCGATAAGTGCTGCCCCTTCCGTAGGTTGCCGATGCGCCTTCATGTCGCCGTCGCGATAGGCGTTGATGAAGCGGAACTCGAGCGGGTCCATGCCGATCAGCCGCGCCAGCTTGTCCATCTGCACCTCCAGCGCGAAGTCGCCGATGGTGACGCCGAAGCCGCGCATGGCCGAGGACGGTGTGCGGTTGGTGTAGACGCAATAGGTGTCGATCCAGACATTGGGGATCGTATAGGGGCCGGGATAGTGCGCCGCACCCTTTTGCGCGCCATAGGGCGAGTGGCGCGAATAGGCGCCGGCATCGGTGTAGCCGGTGACCTTGCGCGCGACGATGCGGCCATCGTTCATAACGCCGTCCTTGATAACGACCTTTTCGGCGGCGCGGGGTGACGATATCTGCATCTCCTCCTCGCGGCTGTAGATGAAACAGACTGGTCGTCCGGTTAGTTTGGCCCCGAGGATGGCGATCGGCTCGACGATGACATCGACCTTGCCGCCGAAACCGCCGCCGACCGTGCCGCCGACGAAATGCAATTTGCTGCCCGGCATCTGCAGGATGATCGAAGTGTTGTCGAGGGTGAAGAACATCGCCTGCGTGTTGGTGTAGCAGGTGAAGCGGTCATTGCCCTCGGGCGCCACGACGCAGCCCGTGGTCTCGGTCGGCGCGTGTTCGATGGGCGAGGACTGGTAGCTCTGTTCGAGAATATGATCGGCCTGGGCAAAGCCCGCCTCGACATCGCCGAAGCGCACTTTGCGGCATTCGCCGCTGTCATAGAGATAGTAGTTCTGGCCGTGATATTCGTTGACCAGAGGTGCGCCGGGCTTCAGCGCTTCCTCCATGTCGAAGACGGCTGGCAGAACCTCGTAGTCGACCTTGACCTTGGCGCCGGCTTCCTGCGCCGCGCGCTCGGTCTCGGCCAGCACCGCCACCACGGCCTCGCCCTTCCAGCGCACCTTGCCGTCGGCGAGCACCGTTTCGTCCTCGGGGCCGATCTGGATCAGGATCAGGATGGTGTAGACATTGTGCGGCACGTCCTTGGCGGTGAGGATTTTCACCACGCCCGGATGCTTCTCGGCCTCCGAGGTGTCAATCGTGCGGATACGGGCGTGATGGTGCGGGCTGCGGACCATCTTCAGGTGCAGCATGCCCGGAAAATTGCGGTCGGCGAAATAGGCGGTCTTGCCGGTGACATGACCAGGGGAATCGAGCCGCGGCCGCGGCTGGCCGATCTCGTTGAGGCCGTCCTTGCGGACATCGGCGAAGTAGCTCTTGCGCAGTTCCATTTTGCTTCCCTCAGGCCGCGTTCTGCGAATTGGCGCGGGCCGCACGCAGCACCGCCTGGATGATCGGCTCGTAGCCGGTGCAGCGGCAGATGTTGCCCGACAATGCCTCGACCACCTCTTCGCGGCTGGGGTTGGGCGTGTGGTCGAGCAGCACCTTGGCGGCCATGATCATGCCCGGCGTGCAGAAACCGCATTGCGTGGCGAAGGCATCGAGGAAGGCGCGCTGCAGCGGATGCAGGACGCCGGCTTCGGCGAGGCCCGACGTTGTCCTGATTTCGGCGCCGTTGCAGGTTTCGGCCAGGGTCAGGCAGGAGAGCCGGAGCTCACCATCGATGATGACCGAGCAGGCGCCGCATGTGCCTTGATGGCAGCCGCCTTTCGGCGAGGTATCGCCGATTTTGTCCCTGAGCGCGTGAAGCAGCGTCGTGCCGCTGTCGACGAATTCGGCCTTCTCCGCGCCGTTGAGCGTGAACTGAACCGGAACCTTTGCCATTTTTTCCTCCCAGCGCGCCTGCCCGAAGCATCGGACAGACGCGCGCCCCCAGCCGATGGTTAAGCGAGCAGCAGCCGGCCAAGATGGACCGGCAGAACTTCGTTGCGATACCAGGCGCTGGCGACCGGATCGGTGATCGGCGACGTGCCTTCGCCGGCGGCGGCGAGCGCCAGTGCGATCTCCTCAGCGGTCAATTTGCAGCCGAGCAGCGCCTTCTCCGCCGCCCTGGCGCGCATCGGCCTGTCGGCCATGCAGCCAAGGGCGATCCGTGCGGACGTCACCGTGCCGTCGGCCGTCCGTTCCAGGAGCGTGGCGATGCTCAGCACCGAAACCCCTTTCGGCTTGACCCGCGACACTTTGAGAAAGCGGAAGCTCTCCGCGCGGGGCAAAACAAAGGTGACCCCGGTAACGATGGCGCGGCTGGTGTCGCGCCCGGCCAAAAAGGTCTGGATCGGCACCTCGCTGTCTTCGGTGGCAACAATGGCATCCAGCGCCAGCAGTGCGACGGTGAAGTCGCCATAGGGCGCCGGCGCGAACAGATTGCCGCCGACGGTCGCCATGTTGCGGATCGCCGGCCCGCCGACGGCACGCGCGGCCGGCGCGAGTGCGGCAAGCTCGGGATGACGGGCGATCGCCGCCATGGTGACGGAGGCGCCGAGCCGAGCGTCGCCGCCGGAAACGGCGATCGCCGACAGGGAGGTCTCGGTAACGCGCACCAGGCTGGACACGGAAACATCGCCTTCGTTGGCGGCGCGCACGGCCAGCGTGCCGCCGCCGAGATAGCGCGTGCCTTCGGCCATCAGCGCTGCGTTGGCATCCTTCACCGTCGAGAACGTCTGGAGGGTAAGCGCCATGTCACGCTCCTGGTTTCAACCTTGGCTGGCGAAGTGGGTCTTCAGGGCATTGAAGCCGCCCTGGAAGACGTTGGCGCCCATGCCTTCAGCCAGCTTGTCGGCCTCGTCCGGAGCCGCGTCGAAGCTCGCGGTCCATTCGGCATAGGTGCGGTCGCCGTCGGTGACGCGCCTGAGCTGCAGCGTCGCGTTGTGGTTGGTGATCGGCTGCGGGGTTTCAAGGATGGAGTAGCTGACGAGGAAATTCTGGTCGGAAAAATCGAGCAGCTTCTCACGGATGCGAGCACCGCTGACGAGCTGGAAGTTGCGCACGCAACCGATCGCGCTCGCGTCCTTGCCGTCCTCGATATGGCTCTCGACCATGCGCGGGTGCCAGCTTGGCAGGCCGTTGAAGTCGCGTATCAGCGCCCAGACCTTTTCGACCGGCGCGTCGATGACGCTGGATATGGTGACTTTCGCCATAAGCTCGTTCCCTTGCGAAGATATCTGCATCGAGGGTAGGGCGCCGCACCCGGCAACGCTTATCAATGCGTCTTGAGCGCCTATCATTCAGTCTGAAAAAAGCCGGGCAGTCTGAAAAAAGCCGGGCAGTCTGAAAAAAGCCAAGCAGTCTGAAAAAAGCCAAGCAGTAGGAAAAGGGCCGCCTGGTTCAGGCGGCCGCCCGCGCGGCCTCGCGGTAGAGCGTCGGCGGGACGCCGACATGGTCGCGGAAGAAGCGCGAGAAATTGCCCTGGGTGGTGAAGCCGAGATTGCAGGCGACCGAGATCAGCGGCGCCTCCGACCACTGCAACTGCCGCACCGCTTCCTCCATGCGCAGCGTGTTCCAATAGACGTTGGGCGTCAGATTGGTCTGTTCCTTGAACAGGGCGAAGAAATGCGGCCGCGACAGGCCGACGCTGCGCGCGACGTCGTCGAACGAGATGCGCTCGCAGACATTGGCCTTCATCAGCTGGATCGCCTTACGGACGCGGAAATCCTGCATGGTGTGGATGCGGCCGCGCGCTACCTGCGGGGCCGAGGCGTCGGCGGCGTCGAGCACGCTGTCGATGAAACGTTCGATCTCGTAATTGGCGAGGTCGTCGATGCTCTCATTGTCGGTGAGATGATCGAGCAGGTTGCCCGCTGCCTGGTGCAACCAGGGCTCCAGCGTGATCGCCGCCTGTGCGAACAGCGGAGCCGACGAGGGCAGGTCGCGGCGCCGGCGGGCCCAGTCGGGATCGATGTAGAAGGCCAGGAACAGGCCGGGCCTGCCGTCATGGGACAGAGCATGGCTGTGCGGCTGGAAGGAGTTGATGCCGGCGGCGGTGGTGGGGCCGAGCCGCACCGTCTCGCGGCCGATGGTCATCTCGCCGGCCGTGCCTTCCAGCCAGATGATCAGGTGGGCCTCGACATGGGCATGGGTGACGAAGTCGCTGGCGACATTCAGGACAGAAACATGTCCGAACCGGCCCCAGTAGAGCCTGATCGCTTCCGTCATGGGTATATCCTCCCGCAGGCGACTGGCCTCCCTTCGCCTGCTGAGTGAATAGTGCGGCGGAGGTCGTGCCCGCGTCAAGGCGTAGCCACGAGACCTTGGGCGCGCCACACCTTGGGCCGGCCGATTTTCAGACTGAGCGATAGGAGCCGGATGGTACAACGGCCCCGGTCGAGAGCTAGTCGTTGCGCCTGAAGTTGCGGATACGGTCGAACAAGACCGCCAGCAGGATGGCGCCGCCGATGAACACGCCTTGCCAGAAGGCGTTGATGCCGAGCAGGCCGAGGCTGTTGCGGATCACCTCGATCAGCGCCGCGCCGACGATGGCGCCGAAGGCGGTGCCGACGCCGCCGGCAAGATTGGCGCCGCCAATGACAGTGGCGGCGATGACCTGAAGCTCCATGCCTGTGCCGAGATTGGTGGTGACGGCGCCCAGCCAGCCGGTCTGGATGATGCCGGCGATGCCGGCCGCCAGCGCCGAGATCATATAGACCGCGACCTTGATCTGGCGCACGGGTACGCCGGTCAGCGTCGCCGCGTGCTCGTTGCCGCCGATGGCGAAGATGTGGCGGCCAAACTTGGTCCAGCGCAGGATGAAGCCGGTGATCAGCGCCAGCAGGATCATGTAGAGCACCGGGTTGGCGATGCCGAACACCCAGGCGCCACCGCCGAGCGCCAGGAGCTTGTCGTGGTCCGGTCCGAACTGGAAGACGACCGTGTTGTTGGAGGCGACCATGGCCAGGCTGCGCGCGATCGACAGCATGCCGAGCGTCACCACGAAGGGCGGAAAGCCGAGATAGGCGATCAATATGCCGTTGAAGGCGCCGATGATCAGCGCCGTCGCGATCGAGACGGCGA
The DNA here is from genome assembly GCF_014843845.1 of Mesorhizobium amorphae. Lineage (GTDB taxonomy): Bacteria > Pseudomonadota > Alphaproteobacteria > Rhizobiales > Rhizobiaceae > Mesorhizobium > Mesorhizobium amorphae_A. Next base: position 73,248 of record NZ_JHQS01000051.1, read on the forward strand.
TGCCGACCTCGATGCTGTAGCCGGCATGCATGGTGACCGCCAGCACCATCGAGCACAGGCAGAGCACCGAGCCGACCGACAGGTCGATGCCACCGGTGATGATGACGAAGGTCATGCCGAGCGCGATGATGGCGACGAAGGTGATGTTGCGGGTGATGTTATAAAGGTTCTTCTGCGTGGCGAAGGCATCGGTGGCAAACGACAGGAACATACAGGCGAGGATGACGGCGATCACCACCCAGAAGGTCTGGCTGGCAAATATCCGTGACAGCAAGGTGTGCTGTTTCTGCGCGATCGTCTGATCAAGGGTGACTGCCATTATCGACCTTTCCTGGCGGCGGCGGACCGCGCCAACCCGGCGCATTCGCAGCTGCGAAATTCCGGACGCATCAATTTCACAATACCTGTTCGATGGCGCCGGTGATCAGCCCGGTGACTTCCTCGGGCGAACTCGACGCGATCGTCTTGTCGGCGACCTTCCTGCCGCGCCGCATGACGATGACGCGGTCGGCAACGTCAAAGACGTCAGGCATGCGGTGGCTGATCAGCACGACCGCGATGCCCTGGTCGCGCAGATGCCGGATGAGGTTCAGCACCTCGGCCACCTGGCGCACCGAGATCGCTGCCGTCGGCTCGTCCATCAGCACGATCTTGGCTTGCGAGAGCATGGTGCGGGCGATCGCCACCGCTTGCCGCTGGCCGCCGGACATCTGCTTGACGAGGTCGCGCGGTCGGGTCTCCGACTTCAGTTCGGCGAAGATCTGGCCGGCGCGCTTGTACATCGCGGCATAGTCGAGGATGCGGAACGGCCCGACGCCCCGGCGCAACTCGCGGCCGAGATAGACGTTGGCGGCGGCGGTCAAATTGTTGCACAGCGCCAGGTCCTGGTGGACGATCTCGATGCCGTGCTGGCGCGCCTCCACCGGCTTGTGCAGGATCAGCTCCTTGCCGTCCATCTGCATGGTGCCGTGGCTCGGGCGGAAATTGCCGGCGATCATCTTGACCAGCGTCGACTTGCCGGCGCCGTTGTCGCCCATCAGGCCGACGACCTGGCCGGGCTCGATCGACAGCGACACGTCGTTGACCGCCTGGATGGCGCCGAAATGTTTCGAGATGTTGGTGAGTTCGAGAACCGCCACCAGCCTTCATGCCTCCCATGTTTCCCGGCCTGCGGTTGTCCCCGCGGCCTCGCTCTCCCAGCTCCTCCCGGGAAGGGCGATTTCACGCATTTACGCGAATGCTCATGCAAGCGTCAATCATTTGTCGGACGAATTGAACGCATGTTTTTCCAAAAATCCGTTTTGTAGGACAAATAGCAATTGACGTTGGCGGCGCGCCGATATTAGCTAAGCGTCGGAGGAGATTATGCCGATCCATCGGCCGGTTCGCCGGATGGGATCAGCGGAGGTTATGGGTCCCGGGATTCGGCAATGCCCTTTTGGGGGGCGCCGTCCAGGACCGCATCTGGAAATGCTTATCGACCTGGCCTTGCGGCTAGAGTGCTCGTGAAACGACCCTCTGTCATCGCTCGGTCCGGGTTGATCTGTGTGGCGGGCACGCCGTGCCCGTCTGTTTCAAGGGAGGACTGACATGAGGAAATCACTTTTGCTCGCCGCTGCCGCCGTCATGGCGTTGGGCGCCGGGCCGGCTTTGGCCAAGAAACAGCTCGTCATCGTCGTGAAAGGTCTCGACAATCCGTTCTTCGAGGCCATCAATCAAGGTTGCCAGAAATGGAACAAGGAAAACGCCAGCTCGGAGTATGAGTGCTTCTACACCGGTCCGGCTTCGACCTCCGACGAGGCCGGCGAAGCCCAGATCGTCCAGGACATGCTGAGCAAGCCCGACACGGTGGCAATGGCGATTTCGCCGTCCAACGCGCCGCTGATCGCGCAGACGATCAAGAGCGCCAATCCGTCGATCCCGATCATGACAATCGACGCCGACCTGACCAAGGAAGATGCTGGCCTGCGCAAGACCTATCTCGGTACCGACAACTACCTGATGGGTTACAAGATCGGTGAGTACATCAAGAAGGGCAAGCCGAACGGCGGCAAGATCTGCACCATCGAAGGCAATCCGGCCGCCGACAACATCCTGCGCCGTGCGCAGGGCATGCGCGACGCGCTTTCGGGCAAGGAAGGCCTCGCGGCGCTCGCCGGCGAAGGTGGCTGGACCGAAGTCGCCGGCTGCCCGGTGTTCACCAATGACGACGGCGCCAAGGGCGTGCAGGCGATGACCGACATCCTCGCCGCCAACCCCGACCTCGACGCTTTCGGCATCATGGGCGGCTGGCCGCTGTTCGGCGCTCCTCAGCCCTATCGCGACCTGTTCAAGCCGATGGCCGACAAGATCGCCAGCAACGCCTTCGTCATCGGCGCCGCCGATACGATCGGCGACGAAGTGGCGATCGCTCGTGAGGGCCTCGTCACCGCACTGGTTGGCCAGCGGCCGTTCGAAATGGGCTACAAGGCGCCATCGGTGATGATCGACCTGATCGAAGGCAAGAAGGTCGACGATCCGGTCTTCACCGGCCTCGACGAATGCACCAAGGACACGGTCGACACCTGCATCCAGAAATAGGCCTCGATCTCGGGGCGCCCTTCGAAGGGCGCCCCGTCACTTTCCTTCAGAACAAGGACAAGGCAGCATTGTCGGGGCAGCGTGCTCCGGCTTTGACGCGCCCATACTTCTCGCATTTCGGCCTATATCCGCGGGCGCGGACAATTCCGGACAGTTTCCCTGCGACAGACTGCCGATGCCGGAACGCCGATGCCGGACGACAAGTCAAGAAAGCGATCCGCCAGGGCAGGGGCGCCAGCCAGCCCCCCTCCCGCTGCTGCTGTTCGACGGCCCGACATGGCATGGAACCCGGGATCGAGCGTGCATGCCTCGCTGGCGAGCGAGATCGGCCTCAGGATCGTGCGTGGCGACTATCCGCCGGGCACAATTCTGCCGAACGAAGCGAAATGGTCGGAAACCTTCAACGTCAGCCGTTCGGCAGTGCGCGAAGCGATCAAGATGCTGATGGCGAAGAGCCTCCTGGCATCGCGCCCCAAGATCGGCAGTTGGGTCGAGCCGAAGGAGCGCTGGAACCTGCTCGACCGCGACGTGCTCGCCTGGTACGCGACCGCGCCGGACCGCGAATTGTTCCTGCGCACCGTGCAGGAATTCCGCCACATCATCGAACCGGAAGCCAGCGCCTACGCCGCCATGCGGCGCAGCGAAGAACAGATGATGGAGATCAGCCAGGCCTGCCGGGAGATGGGGCAAGCCACGAATTTGCAGGAACGCACGCGTGCCGACACGCGCTTCCACCTCGCCATCCTGCGTGCTTCCGGCAACGACCTGCTGGTGCCGCTCGGCGTGCTGATCGAATCGGCGCTCGACCACCTCTTTGTTTTCGTCACCCGCGAAACCAGCGATCAGCGCCTGGCGCAGAAGCTGCACGAGGCGATCGAGAAGAACATCCGGCTGCAGCGGCCGGACGCGGCCCGCAACGCCGTGCGCAGGTTGCTCGCCAACACCGACGAAGTGATCGGGCGATCGCGGCGGTGACACGCTCGCGATCTTAAGGAGCGCGCCTCAGATCGTCTGCTTCTTGCCGTCCTTGATCGGCATCAGGTCGACGCCGTTGACCTTGGCGACGTGCGTCGCCAGCATCGGCACGAATTGTTCGGCCGGGCCGGCGGCGAAGGCGCCGGCGAAAGAATTCTTGGTGGCGTTCCCGAGCGGGTTGGCGATGCCGGCGGCGCCCGCCATCGACTCCAGATAGGTGAGGTCCTTGAAGGCATTGGCGATGGAGAATTTATGCGCGTCGCGATCGCCTTCCAGCGTCCAACGCATGAAGGTCTGGTAGAAGCCGCAATCCATGCGGCCGTTGCGGATGACGCTGTCGAAGCGCGGCGGCGAGATGCCGACCTTCTCGGCCAGGGCGAGCGCTTCAGAATAGATCGCAGCGTAGCCCAGCGAAATGAAATTGTTGAGCAATTTCATGCGGTGGCCGTCGCCGGTGCCGCCGATATGGACGATGCGCCCGGCCCAGGTTTCGAGCACCGGTTTCAGCCTGGCGAAGAGCGCGTCGGAGGCGCCGACCATGGTGTCGAGCGTGCCTTCCCAGGCTTCCTTCGGCGTGCGGCTGAGCGGCGCGTCGACATAGTCGACGCCAAGCGCCTCGAGTTCGGCGGCAAGCGCTATCGTCGAGACCGGATCCGACGTCGAGCAATCGACGACGACGGAGCCTTTCTTCAGACCCTCCTTCAGGCCGCCGGGGCCGCGGATGATGGCTTCGACCTCGCGCGAGCCGGTGACGCAGATGAAGACAATGTCGGACGCCGCTGCCACCTCGCTCGACGTCGCCGCTTCCTTGGCACCACGGCCGAGCAGGTCCTCGGCCGGCTTGCGGTTCTTGCGGCCAAGGAATGTCAGCGCATAGCCCTTGTCGACGATGTTCTTGGCGATGCCGTGCCCCATCAGGCCAAGGCCGATGAAACCGATCTTCTCGCTTGCGGCAGTCGTGCTCATGTCGTTTCGTCCTGTCTGGAAATTATCGATAATGGTGCCGTCGTTCTTGCCGCATGCGGTTGCAGAATGCAATATTGTCTGACAATACACATAATCCCAAAACACATTATCCCAAGCAATGTGGAGAGCAAAATGACGAAGCGGATCATGTTCACCGGCGGCAGCGGCAAGGCCGGCCGCCATGTCGTGCAATATCTGGTCGAGCATGGCTGCCAGGTGCTCAACATCGACACCAAGCCGCTCGACAATCCCAAGGTGCGCACTTTGATCACCGACATCACCGACAGCGGCCAGGTGTTCAACGCGCTGTCCAGCTATGCGGGCCTGCACGAGTTCGATCCGTCTCTGCGTCCGCAGCCGGTCGATGCCGTGGTGCATTTCGCCGCCATTCCGCGCATCATGATCACCACCGACAACGAGGTGTTCCGTATCAACGCGCTCGGCACCTACAATGTCATCGAAGCGGCGGTGAAGCTCGGCATCCGCAAGGTGGTGATCGCCTCCAGCGAGACGACCTATGGCGTGGTGTTCGCCAACGAGCCGCGCGACCCTAAATATTTCCCGCTCGACGAGGAGTACGACGTCGATCCGATGGACAGCTATGCGCTGTCCAAGGTCGTCAACGAGAAGACGGCGCGCGCGTTCGCGCAGCGCAACAGCACCGACATCTACGCCTTGCGCATCGGCAACGTCATCGAGCCGCATGAATATTCGCTGTTCCCGAAATGGTTTGCCGATCCGGGCTTCCGCAAGCGCATAGCCTGGAGCTACGTCGACGCGCGCGACCTTGGCCAAATCACCTTGCGCGCCATCGAGAAGGACGGGCTCGGCTACCAGGTGTTCAACGCCGCCAATGACGACACCTCGTCCGATCTGCCGACCGCGGAGCTTTTGCAGCGCTTCTACCCCAACGTGCCGGTCAAGGCGGAGCTCGGCGAATACGAGACACTGCTCTCCAACCGCAAGGCGCGCGACATGCTGGGCTTCCGCCCCGAACATAGCTGGCGCAAATACGTCAAATAGGCCCGGCCGGGCCATGATACCGGACTGATCTGTGCACAGCCGCCCGCATTGCGCTCCGGCGCCTGTCGGTGGCTTGACAGCTTTCGAAATCCAGACTTTGTGAAACACATGCGGGACGGGAAGCCGAACAACGAAAAGACGCCGGCCAAGGCGGCATCCGCCGAGCGTCCGGCTGCCGTTCGCCGGGCCGACGCGGCGCGTATTCCGGGCTCCAGCGTGCATGCCTCTTTGGCCAGCGAGATCGGACTTCGGATCGTGCGCGGCGACTATCCGCCGGGCACCATCCTGCCCAATGAAGCCAAATGGTCGGAGACCTTCGACGTCAGCCGCTCGGCGGTGCGCGAGGCGATCAAGATGCTGATGGCAAAGAGCCTTCTGGCGTCACGCCCGAAGATCGGCAGCTGGGTCGAGCCGAAGGAGCGCTGGAACCTGCTCGACCGTGACGTGCTCGCCTGGTACGCGACCTCGCCCGACCGCGAAGTGTTCCTGAAGACGGTGCAGGAATTCCGCCACATCATCGAGCCGGAGGCGACCGCCTATGCCGCCATGCGGCGCACCGACGAGCAGATGGCCGAGATCAGCCAGGCCTGCCGGGAGATGGGCGAGGCCCCCAGCCTGCAGGAGCGCACGCGCGCCGACACGCGCTTCCACCTTGCCATATTGAGGGCTTCCGGCAACGACCTGCTGGTGCCGCTCGGCGTGCTGATCGAATCGGCATTCGATCATCTGTTCGCCTATACGACGCGCGAGCTGGACGATCTGCAGCACGCACAGAAGCTGCACGAGGCGATCGAGAAGAACATCCGCCTGCAGCGGCCGGACGCGGCGCGCGCCGCGGTGCGCAAGCTGCTCGCCAACACCGACGAGGTCATCAAGTCGAGATAGGCGCGAGATCGTCGCGAGTAAGGTTCGGGTAGGTGCTGCCTCACTCTATTCGCCTGATCCTGCAGCATCTTTCTGCATAATTCGCCTGAACTCTCGAGGAGTCATCGAATAGTGCTTCTTGAATGCGCTGCAGAAATGCGCAGTGTCGCTGAAACCTGTTTCGTAGGCGATTTCGGTTACGCTGCGCCGGCGACTGTTCAGGAGTTCGCGCGCCGCCATCAAGCGAATCTGTCGCCAGAACGCTGCAGGAGCCATCTGCAGATCGGCATGGAAGGCGCGGTTCAATCGTGTTTTTGTGGTGTTCAGCGATAGCGCCAGATCCTCGACCGAACATGGCGAATCGATGCGGGTCTCCATCGTCTTCACGGCCTCCACCGTCAGCCGCGCTGCGCTGCCAAGGGCTTCCTCGTAGGGCTTTGCCTTGAGGACGATCCGGGATTCTTCCGGTTTGAAGAGAAGATAGTTCAGAGCTTTCCGGGCCCGGCCCGCATCGCTGTATCGCGCGATCAGGAACGCCGCGATGTCGATGGCGACGATGCTGCCCGGGCACGTGATGATGTTGCCATCGATGACGTAATTCTGGCTCGTCGCGGGATTGCTGTTTGGAAACCTGCTCAAGAACTCGCCCAAAGTATCGAAATGCAATGCGCATTCGCGATGCTCCAGGAGCCCTGCCTGGGCCAGGACGAAGCTGCCCGTGCATAGACCGACAAGAGGGATTCCGCGGGCGTTTGCGGCACGCAGATATTCAAACGTCGCCTGATGGATGCCTCCAAGGTCACGTATCAATCCGCCGCATACCGCAATGCAATCGTACGCCTCGGGATCGTCCAGATTCCCTGTCGGCGTCATTTCCAGTCCGCAGCTGGCGCGCACAGGTGACGGCCCCGCCGAGATGAAATCCCAGGCGAAATAGACCTGACGGCTATGGTCCTGCTTATCCGCGGCAAGTCGAAGAGCGTCGACAAAGCTGGCCATTGGCGTCAGCGTGAAGCTCGGACAAAGGATCAAGCCGACGCGAAGGTAAGGAAGGGCCGTTCGGTTCGGCACCCTTAGCGTAGATGTCAACGCGCGCTCCCAATCCGCCTCCCGATTCAAATATTATGAAAAATGAGCCGGAATCACAATCCTCCAGTGTCGCGCGCCGCTAATCATATTAGTCACACCTAACCTGTGTCCACGATACCGGACAGATTGGGCATGACTGTGAAGCCGGCCTTTCATAGGATTCTCGAGCCGCTCCAATTGCGCCACAAGACGCTGCGCAATCGCATTACTTTCGGAGCGCACACCGCGAATATGGCCGAGGATGGACTGCCCGGCTCGCGCCACCTGGGTTACTACCGGGAACGCGCCCGAGGAGGCGCAGCCATGATCGTGGTCGAGCCGATGCCGGTTCATCAGACCGCCCGTCTGACGCGAGGCAATTTCCGCCATGATGATGACGCTGTAATCCCCGGATTCAGGGCGATCACCGAGGCATGCAAGGCCGAGGGATCGGTCATGGTCCATCAGCTCTATCATGTCGGACAGCATGGCGATTTCGACAATTCGTACAGCGCGAACTGGTCCCCCTCCGGCCTCCCGTCCTACCACGACGGAGACGGCAGTCACCGCATGCGAGAAGCCGAGATCGAGGAGATAATCGAGGGCTTCGTTCGCGCGGCTGTGCGGGCGAAGGCGTGCGGCTTCGATGGGGTGGAGCTGTTCGGGCCCTACAACTCGCTCATCGAGCAGTTCTGGCTGCCCTGGTCAAACCGCCGCGACGACCGATGGGGCGGCTCGTTCGAAAACAGGATGCGGTTCTCGACCGAGATCACCTCGCGCATTCGTGCGGCCGCGGGCGACGAATTCATTATCGGGCTCGCCTCGAGCATCGATACCTCAGTCGACATCGGAATGGGTACCGAACTTCTCCAGGAAATCGCCGCGTACCACGATACGCGTGCTCTGATCGACTACATCACTTGCGGCACCGGCAGCTATTTCGACCACGCCTCAGTCATGCCCACGTTTCTCTTCGCCGACAAACTCGGCGCTCCCAATGCGCAGGCGCTGAAGGAGGTCTGCAAGCACATACGCGTCCAGGCTGAGAGCCACATCCGAACGCCCGAGAACGCAAATGAAGTCATATCATCGCGACAGGCGGACATGGTCAGTATCGTGCGAGGCCAGATCGCGGATCCGTACTGGGTCAAGAAAGTGGCGAGCGGCCGTGACACCGAGGTCCGGGGCTGCATCTCCTGCAACCAGATGTGCTGGGGAAGACGCTCGAGGGACTATTGGATCTCGTGCCTCGTCAATCCGTCTGCCGGCCGTGAATTCGAATGGGGAGGCGACACGTTCATTCCGGCCATAACACCGAAGCGCGTGCTGGTGGTGGGAGGCGGACCGGCCGGACTCGAAACGGCTCGCGTCGCGGCCGAACGTGGCCATAGCGTGACGCTCGCAGAAGCCGCCCCGCAACTCGGCGGACAGTTCAGGCTGGCCGGCATGCAGCCGCGCCGGTCGCAGATCGTAGAGTTGGTCGATTGGTACGAACGACAGTTGACCCGGCTGGGCGTACGGGTGCTGCTCAATGCGCCGCTCGACGCTGCGGAGATCGCCGGGCACGACGTTGATGAAATCGTCATCGCGACCGGTTCGCAACCTGCCGGGACAGGCTTCCAGCGCGGCTTGCCGGGGCAGGATCGTCTGCCAGGGGCGGACTTGCCGAATGTCTGGTCCGTCGAGGACGTGATGACGAGGACGGCGCGGTTGGGCGACCATGTCCTTCTCATCGACGACACGGGCGACTGGCGCGGGCTTGGCACGGCCCTCGAAATCGCAGCACGCGGACACCGTGTGACGGTTATCACGGCATGGCCGGTCCTCGGCCGTTACCTGCAGCGAACGGAAAGCGACGGCGTTGCGCGAGCTCGGCTGAAGATCGGGGGCGGTGGCTGGATAACAGACACGGTGGTCAAGGCATGGCACGGCGACGGCGCCACTGTCAGGTGCCATCTCGATGGGACCGAAACCGTGATCAAGGCCGACACCCTCGTCCTTGCGACCACCAACGTCTCGGACACATGGGTGCTGGACGATCTTGCGGAGCAGATACCGGCATTGCAGCCGAAGGTGATAGGCGACGCCTTGGCACCGCGGCTAGCTGTGGCGGCAATCTACGAGGGGAGGGTGCTCGGCCAATCCATTTAAACTGCTCCAACTGCCAAAGGGCAGACCAGATCCTCGGCCGACCAGGCGCGTTTCCGTGCAGTGACGGTCCCGAGATCCGAGACCCGGGCGGAATATCCCGGGGTTCAACGATTGGTTGGGCAATGCGTCAAACACAAACAATGGGAGATCCAAAATGAAGTTTTTCAGAAGCGGCGGAACCCGCGTTCCGGAAGCAGTCACGAGCATGGCCAAGGACGTTCGCGAGGGCTTTATGGACCGGCGCGAGTTCCTCGCGATTGCCAGCACCTTCGGCGCATCGACCGCGCTGGCCTACGGCATGCTTGGCCTGGCTGTGCCGGTCCCCGCCTTTGCCGAGGAAGGCAAGAAGGGCGGAACGCTTCGCGTTGCCATGGTCGTGAAGCAACAGAAGGACCCGCGTACCTATGATTGGGTCGAGATGGCCAATATCAGCCGCACCTGGCTGGAGCCGCTGGTCAAATACACCCGCGAATTCACCTTCGAGCCAATCCTTCTGGAGAGTTGGGAAATCAACGGCGACGCCACCGAATACGTGCTCCATGTCCGCAAGGGCGTAACCTGGAACAATGGCGACGCGTTCAATGCCGACGATGTCGTCTACAATTTCAACCGGTGGTGCGACAAGAAGGCGTCAGGCAATTCCATGGCAGCACGCGTCAACAGCCTGATCGACCAGAACACCGGCAAGGCGCGCGAGGGCGGCATTACCAAGGTCGATGACCACACGGTCAAGCTCTCGCTCGGCGCCTCGGATATCGCGCTCATCGCCAACCTTACCGATTATCCTGCCTTGGTCGTACACCGCAATTTTGACGCTGATGGCGCCGACCCGGCCACAAAACCGATTGGTACGGGTGCATTCGAGCTCGTCTCCTACGACGTTGGCCAAAAGGCAGTCCTCAAGCGGCGTGAGAACGGCAAGTGGTGGGGCGGCGAGGCGCTGCTCGATGGGGTCGAGTTCATCGACTACGGCACCGATCCAAACGCCATGGTGAACGCGTTCGAGTCGGGTGAGGTCGATCTCAACAATGAAACCGGGGCGGACTATGTCGAGATCCTGGACGGGCTTGGGCTCAAGAAAACAGAGATACAGACGGCGACTACGCTCGTTGCGCGCACCAACGTCACGAAAAAGCCTTACGACGACAAGCGGGTGCGCAACGCGCTCCAGATGGCAGTCGACAACAACGTCGTGCTTCAACTCGGCTACGCCGGGCGCGGCACAGTGGGCGAAAATCATCATGTCAGCCCAATTCATCCCGAATACTTCCCCCTGCCTAAGAAAGCTCGCGACGTGGAAGGGGCCAAGAAACTCATGGCCGAGGCCGGCCAGGCGGATTTCGAGCACGAGTTGATCACCGTGGACGATGATTGGAACAAGAGCACCGGTGATGCGATCGCTGCCCAGCTTCGCGACGCAGGCATCAAGGTCAAGCGCACGGTACTGCCTGGCTCGACCTTCTGGAACGACTGGACGAAGTATCCTTACTCCTTGACGGTTTGGTACATGCGCCCGCTTGGAGTCCAGGTTCTGGCGCTGGCCTATCGTTCCGGCGAGGCCTGGAACGAGACAAGCTACTCCAATCCGGAATTCGACAAGAAGCTCCAGGAGGCTCTGTCGGTGAGCGCCCCCGAGAAACGCCGTGAGGTGATGAAGGAGGTCGAGGCCATTATTCAGGACTCGGGGATCATCATCCAGCCCTATTGGCAAAAGCTCTACAATCACATGAGTGAGAAGGTGAAGAACTACTCCATCCACCCAACGTTCCAGATAGATCTGCAGAAGGTCTGGCTGGAACAGGCCTGACGAAAAGGCCAAGTGGCGGCCGCGAAAAATCCCCTTGCTTCGGAAGGAAAATTTCGCGGCCGCCACTTCAGTCCTGTTTTGGGCGCCCGAACGCGGCGCGCAATTCGTCCTTTGCCTCCTCCAGCACCTTCCGGCGCTCCTGCGGCAGGTTCTTGCCGGCGCGGTTGATGTAGAAATTCAGCATCGACATGGCGGACTGGAACGGCTCGGCATTGCGGCGGTCGCTGTGCTCGGCCGATCGCTTGAGCGAGGTCGCGATCTTTCTGGCATCATCGGATTCGAAGACATGCTCCTCAAGATCCATCGCATCGCTGTGCTCGGTCACTTCGGCTGACCATTTTCTTTTCGCGGTCATAACAGGAACTCCTTCTGTGACGGGAAACGTCAGGCGGTGTGGCGGGTTCCCGCAACCGCTGAAGCCGCATCTCCTGGCGTCACGGAATTGCCCGTCGTGGCGCTGCTCGCAGTGGCGAATGCGCCGATAGTGCTGCGGAACCGGTCGATCTGCAGCACCGCGGACAGGAAACGCCTTGACCCCAATCGTCTCCAGCCAGGCGAGCAGCCCTGGCATCGACAGCGCCTATGCATGGACCCGGCTCGGCATTTCGATGCTGCTGTCGACGATCGGCGGTGTCGGCATGTGGGCAGTGGTCGTGGTGCTGCCCGCCGTGCAGGCGGAGTTCGGCGTCGACCGTGCCGCCGCGTCGGTGCCCTACACCGCGACCATGGTCGGCTTCGCCGCCGGCAATGTCCTGGTCGGACGCGCGATCGACCGCATGGGCTACTGGATCCCCGCGCTGATCGCGGCGATCGCGCTCGGCGCCGGTTTCCTTTTGGCGTCGCTGACCACATCGATCCTTCAGTTCACGCTTGTCCAAGGGCTGCTGATCGGCGTCGGCACGTCGGCGATCTTCGGCCCGCTGATCGCCGACATCTCGCACTGGTTCAGCCGACGCCGCGGCGTCGCGGTGACGGCGGCTGCTTCGGGCAACTACCTCGCCGGCGCGATCTGGCCATTCGTCATGCCGATGCTCATGAAGGAAGAAGGCTGGCGCTTCACCTATGCCGCGATCGGCGTCGTCTGCCTCGCCACCATGGTGCCGCTGGTGCTGATGCTGAGGCGCGGCGCGCCCCGCGAAGCCGCGCCCGGCTCGCCCGGCAGCCGGCCGGTCCGGCCGATCTCGCTGTCGCCGGCGGCGCTGCAGGTGCTGCTGGTCGTCGCCGGTTTCGGCTGCTGCATGGCGATGTCGATGCCGCAAGTCCATATCGTCGCCTATTGCATGGATCTCGGCTACGGCGTGGCGCATGGCGCCGACATGCTGTCGATCATGCTGGCGGCCGGCGTCGTCAGCCGGCTCGCGTCCGGCTTCCTCGCCGATCGCTTCGGTGCGGTGAAGACGCTGCTGATCGGCTCGGTGCTGCAATGCCTGTCGCTACTGTTCTACATCCCCTTTGACGGGCTTGCCTCGCTTTACGTCGTCTCGCTGGTTTTCGGTCTGTCGCAAGGCGGTATCGTGCCCTGCTACGCGATCATCGTGCGCGACTACATGCCCGCCAAGGGGGCCGGCCAGCGCGTCGGCATCGTCATGATGGCGACCATCTTCGGCATGGCGGTCGGCGGCTGGATGTCGGGCTGGCTCTATGACCTCACCGGCTCCTATGCCGCCGCCTTCTTGAATGGCATTGCCTGGAACCTGGTGAATCTGGCGGCGATCTTGCTCCTGATGTGGAAGGCGCAGCGCAGCGCGGTGGCGATGGCCTGAGGGCTGACGCCGACAGGCTCGATGTCCCAGCCCCCCAGCTGGGCCATTGGCTTGACAATGGGCAAGCGCTGCGCGACGCCAAGCTGACACGGCGTGGCGAGGGAAGCCGGGATGGACATGGCGAGAAGGGTGATGCTGCCGGAAACGAGGCCGTGAGCAAACCGCGCTCGCGCCGTGGCGGCGGCCGGCCGACCATCGCCGATGTGGCGCGCAGGGCCGGCGTCGGCGCGATCACCGTATCGCGGGCGCTGCGCGAACCGGGACGCGTCTCGGAAGATCTGCGCCGCCAGATCCAGGCTGCCGTCGACGAACTTGGCTATGTGCCCGACCCGAACGCGCGTGCGCTCGCCTCGGCGCGCGCCGAGGTGTTCGGCGTGCTGGTGCCGTCGCTGACCAACAACGTCTTCGCCGAGGTGGTGCGCGGCATCTACGACAGCCTGTCGGACAGTCCGTTCCGCATCCAGCTCGGCAACACGCACTATTCCGGCCTCGAGGAAGAGCGCCTGTTGCAGGTGTTCGGTCCGCAGCGTCCGGCGGCGCTGATCGTGGCGGGCATCGACCAGACGCCGACTGCGCGCAGATTGCTCGAGACGGCCGGCTGTCCGGTCGTGCAAGTGATGGAGACCGGGCCCGATCCGGTCGACATGCTGGTCGGCTTCTCGCATCTCGACGGCGGCCGTGCCGCAACGGAGCACATGATCGAAGCAGGTTACCGCCGGATCGGCTTCATCGGCGCGCGCATGGACCCGCGCTCGCAGCGGCGCCTGGCCGGATATCGCACGGCGATGGAGACAGCCAGCCTGTTCGATCCTCGGCTGGTGACAACCACGCCGGTGCCCTCCAGCATACCGCTCGGCCGCGAGCTGTTTCGCGATGCGCTGGCAAAGGTGCCGACGCTCGAGGGGGTTTTCTGCAACAATGACGACATCGCTCTCGGTGTGCTGTTCGAGTGCCACCGTGCCGCCATCGCGGTGCCGAAGACCATCGGCATCACTGGCTTCAACGATCTCGACATGATGCAGTCGGCGTTTCCGTCGATCACCAGCATCCGCACGCCCCGCTACGAAATCGGCCGACGCGCGGTTGCGATGGCGCTGGCAGCGATCTCGGGGAAGAGGCCGGAACAACGGATCGTCGACCTCGGTTTCGAGCTCAGGCGCCGCGAGAGCACAGCGCGTTGAAACACGCAGAAGCGACTGTGCGAATGCCGGTTTACACAATTTCTTGGTAGCGCTACCATCCCCTTCGCATGGGACCTCGAAGCAAAGTCAAAGACTGTTTATTATATATAAGCGACAGCTTAAGCTTGTTTATTATGTATAATATGATAGTTTTTGCATTCGCCTGAGCGGCGACGGAGGAGGGGATCGGGTCGGCATGCGGCCACCCGGAAGGCGCGGTTGGCAAGGCGGGAGGTGCCTTGGCCAAGCCAGGCGCGAGACGTCACGACACATACCAACAAGAACTGCAACTGGGAGGAATATCGATGATCAAGTCACTCGTTGGTGGCATCGTTGCCGCCACTGCATTCGTCATGTTGAGTTCGTCGGCGATCGCCGAACCTGAAATCGTCAAGGGCCCGGCCGCCGAGCCGGACTGCTTCGCGCCCTGGGCGGCCGACACGCAGTTCTTCAAGTTCCCCAGGAAGGAAGGCCCCTACCGCATCGCGCTGGCCAACGGCTATATCGCCAACACCTGGCGCATCCAGATGATCCAGACGGCAAAGGCCTATGCCGCACAAAAGGACGTCGCGGCGAAATTGAAGGAATTCAAGGTCGTATCGACCGGTGAGGACGTGCCGGCGCAGATCTCCGCGATCAACAACTTCATCGATTCCGGTTTTGATGCGATCGTCGTCAACGCGCAGAACCCGACCGCTTTCGGGCCGGTCATCAAGCGCGCCAAGGAAGCCGGCGTCGTGCTGGTCGCCTTCGACAACATCCTCGACACCAAGGACGCCATCAACGTCAATGTCGATCAGAAGGGCCTTGGCGAGTTGTGGGCCAACTGGCTGGTCAAGCATGTGCCGAACGGCGGCAAGGTGCTCGAAGTGCGCGGCGTTGCCGGCACGTCAGTCGACACCGACCGCCACAACGGCATCCATGAAGTCCTCAACGCTTCCGGCAAGAAGTGGGAGGTGACCGAAGTCGTCGGCAAGTGGGACGACGGCGTGGCGCAGAAGGCCACGGCCGACGCCATCGCCACCAACGGTCCCTTCGACGCCATCACCGGACAGGGTGGCGACACCGGCATCGTGCAGGCGATGATCGATGCCAAGCACGCTTTCGTGCCCTTCGGCGGCGAGACCGAGAACGGCTTCCGCAAATTCTGCGCGGCGCATGCCGCCGACGGGTTGAAATGCTCTTCGGCCGGCACCGGCCCCGCCCAGGTGGCGGTTGCCATCAAGACGGCGATCGCCGCACTCGAGGGTGAGGTCGTGCCGCAGTCGGTGAAGCTGCCCTTAGCCATCGTCGAGGATCCGAATTTCAAGGAAGGCCAGGACTACTTCCCCGACCAGTCCGACAATTTCTTCGTCGGCAATGCCTTCCCGACCTGCGGCATCAATTTCACCGCGCAGGAAATCATGGGCCAGACCAAGGCGGACCAATAGAAAGCACGCTCGGCGCCGGTCGCTTGCAATCTCAATCGTAAGACTGCCTCGGAGGACCGATGGACGGTGCGGTTCCGCTCTTTCGCATGGAAGGCATATCCAAGCGCTATGGCGGCGTGCGGGCGCTGGAAAAGGCCGAGCTTTCGGTCACACCGGGCAGCATCCACGCCATCCTCGGCGAGAACGGCGCCGGCAAATCGACGCTGATCAAGGTCATGGCCGGCGTCGTGGCGCCCGACGAGGGTCGCATGATTCTGGACGGAAGCGAGGTGAGTTTCGCCTCGCCGGCGGCGGCCAACAAGGCCGGCATCGTCTGCATCTTCCAGGAACTGTCGCTGGTTCCCGAACTCAGCGTCGCCGACAACATCGTCATCTCCGACCCGCCAACGCGTTTCGGCATGATCGACCGCAAGGCGCAGCGGCGCATCGCGGAAGAAGCGCTGGCGCGGGCGGGCGGCGCCGACATCCACCCGCTGGCGCTGGTCAAGGATCTTCCGCTCTCAAGACGGCAGATGGTCGAAATCGCCAAGGCACTGGCCAGGAAGCCGCGCATCCTGATCCTCGACGAAGCAACTTCGGCGTTGACCGCGACCGATGTCGCCAAGATCTTCGAGGTGCTGAAGCGGCTGCGGGAGGAGGGGCTGGCGCTGCTCTACATCTCGCACCGGATGAACGAGATCGCCGAGCTTGCCGACCAGTGCACCGTGTTCCGCAACGGCCGCAACGTTGCGTCCTATGCGGCCGGTTCGAAGAGCGACAACGAAGTCGTCGAGCTGATGATCGGCCGCGAATACAGCCATATCTTTCCGCCGAAACCGGTGCGCGCCGTGTCCGATGCCGCTCCGGTTCTGGAAGCGCGAAAACTGTCCTGGGCCGACCGGCTGGACAATGTCTCGCTCACGGTCGGCGCCGGCGAGGTCGTCGGCCTCGGCGGTCTCGACGGCCAGGGCCAGCGCGAGCTGCTGCTCGCCTTCTTCGGCGTGCTGCGCGGCCTTTCCGGACAGATATTGATCGACGGCAAGCCGGTGGCGATCGCCAGCCCGGCCGCGGCGCGCGACGACCGGATCGGCATGGCGCTGATCCCGGAGGATCGCAAGACGGAAGGCCTGATGCTGCCGATGACGGTGCGCGAGAACCTCTCCTTCGCCGCGCTCGACCGGCTGTCCAAAGCTGGCATCATCGACCGTGCCGCCGAACAGCGGCTGATCGACGACATGGTGGGATTGCTGGCGATCAAGACTGCCGGCCTCGACATTCCGGTCGGGGCGTTGTCCGGCGGCAACCAGCAGAAGGTCGTCATCGCCAAATGGCTGATGCGGCAGCCGCGCATCATCCTGCTCAACGATCCGACGCGCGGCATCGATGTCGGCACCAAGCAGGAGCTCTATCAGCTGATGCGCAAGCTTGCGGACGCGGGGGCGGCGATCCTGTTCTATTCGACCGACTATGACGAGCTGATCGGCTGCTGCGACAGGGTGCTGGTGCTCTATGACGGCGCGGTCAAGCGCGAGCTGGTCGGCGCCGAGATCACCGAGCGGGCGCTGATATCAAGCGCGCTCAACATCCACGGCGAGAACGCCGGCCCAAGACAGGGAGCGGACGCGTGAAAGATTGGCGCTACTGGCTTGCCGAACAGCGCGGAACGCTGCTGGCGTTCGGCATCTTCATCGCCATGTTCGTCATCTACACGACGAACCATCCGGCGGGCTTCACCGCCAATGTCGTCCAGACGGCCTCGAACAAGGGCGTGCTGCTGGCCTTCGTCGCCATGGCGCAGACGCTGGTGGTGATCACCGCAGGCATCGACCTCTCGGTCGGCATGATCTTCACGCTGACCAACTGCCTGGCGTCCTGGCTGGTCATCGGCACCGGCATCGAGACCGCTTTCGGGGTCGTTGCCGTGCTTGGCACCGGGCTGCTGTGCGGGGCGATCAACGGCGCCATCGTCATCTACGGGCGCCTGCAGCCGATCGTCGCCACCATCGCCACCGGTGCCGTCTATTTCGGCATCGCGCTGCTGCTACGGCCATTTCCGGGCGGTTCGGTCAATGAGGATCTTGCCGACGCGCTGACCGGGCGCCTGTTCGGCGTCGTGCCGGCAAGCCTGGTCGTGCTGCTCGCCGTCGTGCTTATCGTCTGGGTGCCGTTCAGCCGCTCGGTGCTCGGCCGCGCGGCTTACGCGGCCGGCTCCTCAGAAACGGCCGCCTACATGTCCGGGGTGCCGATCCGGCGCGGCAAGTTTGCCGCCTATGCGCTTGCCGGGCTGCTGGCGGCGATCGGCGGACTGTTCCTCACCTTCTTCACCTATACGGGCGATGCCGCCTATGCCAGCGGCAACGCCTACACGCTGTTTTCGATCGCTGCAGTGGTGCTCGGCGGCGTCTCGCTGTTCGGCGGCAAGGGCAGCGCCATTGGTGCCATCTTCGGCGCGCTCGCCTTCCGCACCATCGGCGACCTGCTCTTCGTCTTCGATTTCGATCCGCTCTGGCAGCCGCTGTTCCAGGGCGTCATTCTCCTGATCGCGGTCAGCCTTGGCGCCTTCGCCCTTTTCAGAGTCCGCAACCGGCTGGAGTGGTTCCTGTGAGCGAGACGACGATGAACGGCATCGCCAACCGTATGCCCAAATTCATCCGCCGCGCTGACCCGGCCGTCGTCACTGCCTTTGCCTGCATCGTGCTCTTGCTGTTTCTCGGCAGCCTCTATTCGCGCAGCTTCCTGTCGCCCGAATATCTCCTGCAGCAGCTCAAGGTGGCGTCATTCCTCGGCGTCATCGCCACCGGCATGATGCTGGTCATCCTGCTCGGCCAGATCGACCTGTCGGTGCCGTGGTCGGTGGCGGTCGGCGCCATGATGGCCTGTGCGGCGGCGGCTTACGGTCCCGTCGGCGTGGCGCTCGCTATTCCGTTCGGCATTTTCTGCGGGGTTGCGATCGGCGTCGTCAACGGCATCGGCGTTGCCTATCTGCGCATTCCCTCGATGATCATCACATTGGCCACCAACGCCGTCGCGCAAGGTTTGATGGTGGTCTACACTGGAGGCTTCTCGCCACAGGATTCGGCGACAGGAGCGATGCGCTACCTGGCGACCGGCTTCGCCATCCCGGCGGTTCCCAACGCCGTCATCATCTGGGCGCTGATCGGCGCGGCGATGGTCTTCGTGCTGACCCGCACCGGCTTCGGCCGCACCGTCTATGGCATCGGCAACCGCGAGCGCGCCGCCTATCTATCCGGCATCGACACAAGGCGTGTGGTGATGATCGCCTTTGCCGTTTCCGGCGGCCTCTCTGCTTTCGGCGGCGTGCTTCTGGCTGGCTATGCCTCCAAGGCGGCGCAGTCGATGGGCGATGCCTATCTGTTGCCGTCGATCGCCGCGGTGGTGCTCGGCGGCACCTCGATCCTCGGCGGGCGCGGTTCCTATCTCGGCACGGTGGCTGGCGTGATCCTGATCACGCTGCTGCAGTCCATTCTTTCGGTCATGCAGATGCCGGAAGCGGGGCGGCAGATCATCTACGGTGTCGTCATCGTCGCCATGCTGCTGCTCTACGGCCGCGCGCCGGCAAGCCGCTGAGCCGTGGACGAGAAGGCAACACCGCCGGCACCGGCGCGAGCAGACGAGACCCAACAGGTGTCGGTCATCGTTGTGATGGGGGTCGCCGGCAGCGGCAAGTCGGCAGTCGGCGAGGCCCTGGCCGAAGCCCTGGGCGCGGCTTTCGTGGAAGGCGACAGGCTGCATCCGCCCGAAAATGTCGCTCGCATGGCGAGCGGCGAACCACTCACCGATGCGCTGCGCGCAGGCTGGCTCGACGCCATCGGCCAGCGCATAGCTGGCTCCCTCGCCGGCGGACAAAGCGTCGTCGCCGCCTGCTCGGCGCTGAAGCGCAGCTATCGCGACCGGTTGCGCGGTTTTTGCGCCGACATCGTTTTCGTCTACCTGGAGATCGACCGCGAAACCGCCAGGCAGCGCGTCGGCCACCGCAAGGGGCATTTCATGCCGGCAAGCCTGGTCGACAGCCAGTTCGCCATCCTGGAAGCGCCGGCGCCGGATGAACGCGCCCTGACCCTCGACGGCACCGGCTCCATCTCCGACATCGTCACCGGGACCGTCGGCCTGCTGGGTCGCAAGACCTTATGAGGTCCCCGTCTCGCTTTCCGTCACGTCGTCCGAGCGCTCGGTGAGCCTCGGGGCGGCGGACCATGCCATCATCTGCTCGGGATGCAGCTTCAGCGCTTCGAGGACGCGGTCGCGCTTGAGCAGGATGTAGCGCGCCTGCAGTTCCAGGTTCTTTGCCGCCATGTCCTTCGTCGCGGGCGCGGCCGATGCCGGCTTTTCCCCCGCCACGAGTTCGGGACTGATGACCGCCCGGTAGTCGCGGAAGGGGACGATCTCGAAGGTCGACATCGCAAACAGCGCCGTGCCGCCTCTGGCGGCGAAATTCGCCGGCGCCGAGGCCAGATGGGCCCAGCCGCTTTCGCCGATGGCGGCCTCGGTGAATGTCGTGCCGGCGTGGATGGTGTTGGTCATCAGGATGATGCCGTTTTCCCTGAGAATCCTTTGCATGCGCACGGTCACCTGATAGGCGTCGCCGCGCTCGAACACGACCCGACTCTTCAGGAAGCGGTTCTCCACCACGACCAGCGGCCGGTTCAGAAAGCGCAGGCCGAAGATCGTGTCCGAGAAGCCGTGGAAATCGACGCTCACCTGGTGGGCTTCGACGCCGGCTTCGTGCAATGCGCGCTTGCCGATGATGGTCTGGGCGGTGAACTGATCGCACCAGATGATGGCGCCGCGGCCGCGCTTCAGCGCAGCAACCAGGCCTTCGAACCCCTCCAGCCGGATCGCCGGCGACCAGCCCCAGCCGGTCAGGTGCGCGGCAAGCAGCAGCTGCCGGCGATGGGTGGCGGCAAGCAGGCCCCGGAACAGCGCCTCCGGGTCGATGCCGCTGCCAAGCACCGCGCGGACCGCGGCTGCGTAGCGCGAAAAGTCCTTGCGGAGATGCCGCTTCAACCGGAGCTTCGAAGTCCAGCCGCAGATTGATGTCCACCAGGCGACAGGCAGCACCGCAGCGACAGCGAGATAGAAGCCGAGCAGCAGGCTCTCGCGAAAATCCCGGTTCGAGAAGCGGCGCAGCTTGCCGGGCCTGACCAGCTTGCGGCTGAAGAACCGCACCGGCTCGCCGCGCTCCGGGACGAGCACGTCGGCGATGATTTCGGTGTGGTAGCTGGCGGCGGATGGTGCGCGGTTGGCCCTACGGGATTTTCCGAACCACGGCAGCTTCATCCGATCGGTGTCTCGCCTGTTCCTGGGTTGCGCCCAAAAGCCTCTACTGCGTCCGCAGCGGCGGCGCAATTGGGTGCCAGACGGGGTGTTGGGCGCCGAACAGATGGAAAGCCGGAACTTCGGTCAGATCTGTGAGGTCAGTTCGACCGGGAAATCGTCATTGTCGGCGTCGCGCATGGCGGCGAGGCTGCGGTTGTCGAGCACCTCGGCGATTGCCTGGCGCACCTCCAGCATCATGTGCCGGACCTGGCAGGTCGCCTCGTCGCAGTCCTCGCAGCGCTGATATTGCGTGCGGCTGGCGCAAGGGATCGGCGCCAGCGGCCCGTCGAGGACGCGCACGACATGGCCGATCTTGATCTCGGAGGCCGGCCGGGCGAGGCGATAGCCGCCTTCCTTACCCTTGCGGCTCTGGACGAAGCCGGCGTTGCGCAGTTCGCCCAGAATGGCGTCGAGGAATTTCTTCGGGATGTTGTTGGCGACGGCGATGTCGTTGACGAAGGCCAGCTGGCCAACCGGCAGGCCGGAAAGATGCACGAGGGCCTTGAGGCCGTATTTGCCCTTTTTTGTCAGCATGCCCTGATCAACCCATGAAGCCCCAACCACCCGGATCTGGCGGTTGTTTGTGTGCAAATCATGACGTTCTGGCCGCGCAACGCCGTTTCGCGAAACAATCCGCCCCGGCGGCAGGGTAGGCACAAACGCGTTGATTCTTTGTAACGTTCTTCACAGATGACGCCGAGATTTCGTCGGAGACGGATTGCCGGCGCATGAAACGAAGACAGCCGGCAAAGCCGGCTGTCTTGCCCAGTCCATGAGGCTACGGTCCAGAGCGGTTCAGAAACGCTGACCCGCCCTAACTCTTTGGTTTTCCACAATTCCGAACGGAAAACCGCTACGCACTTTTCCTGGAATTGCTTTAGCGGGCGCCGTAGACCTGGTCGAGCAGGCCGCCAGCGGCGAAGTGTTCGGCCTGCACCTTGGCCCAGCCGCCGAAAACATCGTCCACCGTCAGCAGGCGGACATCGGGGAACTCGGCCTTGTACTTGGCGGCGACAGCCGCGTCGCGGGCTCGCAGGCCGTTGCGGGCGGCGATGTCCTGTCCCTCGGGCGTATAGAGGAAGTCGAGATAGGACTTGGCGAGATCGCGCGTGCCGTGCTCATCGGCGACCTTGTCGACGATGGCCACCGGGAACTCCGCCAGCAGGCTGACCGAAGGCGTGACCTGTTCGAACTTGTCGTCGCCATATTCCTTGCGGATCCCGCGCGTTTCCGACTCGAAGGTGATCAGCACGTCGCCGATCTCGCGCTGCACGAAGGTGGTGGTGGCCGCGCGGCCGCCAGTGTCGAAGATCGGTACGTTGTTGAACAGCTTGGTGACGAACTCCTTCACCTTGGCGTCGTCGCCCTTGAAGGCCTCCTTGGCGTAGGCGGTGGCGGCGAGATAGGTGTAGCGCGCATTGCCCGACGTCTTCGGATTGGGGAAGATCACCTGGACGTCGTCGCGCACGAGATCGTTCCAGTCCTTGATGTGCTTGGGGTTGCCGGCGCGCACGAGGAAGGACGGCAGCGAATAGAAGGGCGAGGCGTTGTCGGGGAAATCTTTCTGCCAGTCGGCCGAGACGAGGCCCTTCTTGACCAGGAAATCAACATCGATGACCTGGTTGAAAGTGACCACATCAGCCTCCAGCCCTTCGGCGATGGCACGCGCCTGGGCGGAGGTGCCGGCATGCGACTGGTCGATGCTCACGCCCGGATGCCCGGCGATGAAGGCCTTGTTGACTTCGACGAACAGTTCGCGGCCGACGTCGTAGGAGGCATTCAGCAGCCTGTCGGCCGACCAGGCCTGGGAGGATGCGAGAACGAGGGCGGCAAGCGCTGCGGCGCCAAGCAAAAATCGCTTCATGAAAACAGGCTCCTTGAGAATATCGCGAGGGCGCAAACATAGCCTGACAGGGTCCGGCGAGGCGAGAGACGCGATCGAGGCTATGACGCCGCTGCCGGAAAAATACCGCTGAAACAGCCGCTTGATAGGATTTTCTTTCAAGCAGAGTCAAACCGCCCATGCCGCCACAACGGGCGGCTTTAGGCTTACATCAGGAAATTTCCAAGCTGGCCTAAGCAGCCGGAAAGAGCTTCCAGCGCCTGGGACGGAATGCGACGCGGCTCTTCTGCGCCGCCGGATGATCGACGGGCAGTTCGATCTCGACCCGCTGGCGCTCGCCGCCGATCTCGAGTTCCACCCGCCTTGTGCCGGCGACGCGGCGGCTGGCGGCGACGGTGCCGGCGATGCAACCGCTGCAGCCGTCGACCAATTCGACATCGTGCGGGCGGAAGTAGAGCATCGCTTCGCCGGAAGGCGCATGCGCCGCCGACAGCCCGATCGGCCCGTCGGCGAGCCAGATATCGCCATTGTCGACCTTGACGGGAAGCGAACTGGATTCGCCGATGAAGCCATAGACGAAGGGCGAGTTCGGCGTGTCGTAGATCTCGTCCGCGCTGCCGACCTGCTCGATGCGGCCCTGGCTCATCACCACCACACGGTCGGCAAGCTCCAAAGCCTCTTCCTGGTCGTGGGTGACGAAGACTGTGGTGTGGCCGGTGGCGTCATGGATATCGCGCAACCAGCGGCGCAGTTCCCGGCGCACCTGGGCATCGAGCGCACCGAACGGCTCGTCGAGCAACAGCACCCTGGGTTCGATCGCCATGGCGCGGGCGAGAGCCACGCGCTGGCGCTGGCCGCCCGAAAGCTGCGCCGGATAGCGCTTTTCCAGCCCCGACAACTGGACAAGGTCGAGAAGTTCTGACGCGCGGCGGCGGATCTCTTGCGCCGGCGGGCGCGACGACCCGTGCCGGACTTTCAGGCCGAAGCCGATATTGTCGGCGACCGTCATATGCCGGAACAGCGCATAGTGCTGGAAGACGAAGCCGACATTGCGCTCCTGGATCGACTTTTGCGAAGCGTCCTCGTCGCCGAAGAAAATGGCGCCCTTGGTTGGCCGCTCCAGCCCGGCGATCAGCCGGAGCAGGGTGGTCTTGCCGGAACCGGACGGCCCGAGCAACGCGATCAGTTCGCCGGACTTGATGTCGAGCGATACGTCGTGGAGGGCCGGAAACCGGTCAAACTCCTTGCGTACGTTTGCAACGCGAACTTCCATCAACCGTCCCTTTTCAGTGTCCGCGCGTCGCGGCGATCTCGGCGCCGTAGCGCATCTCGAGAAGTGTTTTCAAGACCAGCGTGACTAGCGCAAGGCCGGCAAGCAGCGAAGCGACGGCAAAGGCGCCGACGGCATTGTACTCGTTGTAGAGGATTTCGACATGCAGCGGCATGGTGTTGGTCAGGCCGCGTATATGTCCAGACACCACCGACACCGCCCCGAACTCACCCATGGCGCGGGCATTGCACAGCAGCACGCCGTAGAGCAATCCCCATTTGACGTTGGGCAGCGTCACGTACCAGAAGGTCTGCCAGCCATTGGCGCCCAGCGAAAGTGCTGCCTCCTCGTCGCCATTGCCCTGCTCCTGCATCAGTGGGATCAACTCGCGCGCGACGAAGGGGAAGGTGACGAAGACGGTGGCGAGCACGATGCCGGGCACGGCAAACAGGATGGCGATGCCATGTGCCTTCAACCAGGCGCCGAGCAACCCTTGAGCGCCGAACAGCAGCACATAGACCAGGCCGGAAATGACCGGCGAGACCGAGAAGGGCAGGTCGATGAGCGTGGTCAGGAAGGCCTTGCCCTTGAACTCGAACTTGGCGATCGCCCAGGCGGCCGAGATGCCGAAGACGATGTTGAGCGGCACCGAGATCGCCGCCACCAGCAGCGTCAGGCGGATCGCCGAGCGCGTGTCGGGGCTGGCCAGCGCCTCGGTGTAGGCGCCGACGCCCTTGGCCAGGGCTTCGTTGAAGACGACGATCAGCGGCAGGACCAGGAAGATGCCGAGGAAGGCGAAGGCCACGGCCATCAGCACCGCCCGCACCGGCCGGCTTTCGGTCACCGCCGCCGACTGGCTTTCGTGATGCGGTTCGTAGGATTTGATCTCGGGGTCAGCCATAGCGTTTGCGGCTCCACGACTGCACCAGATTGACGACGAGCAGCATCAGGAACGACAGCGCCAGCATGATCGCGGCGATCGCGGTCGCCGCCGGGTAGTTGTATTCCTCCAGCCGAATGACGATCAAAAGCGGCGCGATCTCCGACTTGAACGGCAAATTGCCGGCAATGAAGATGACAGAGCCGTATTCGCCGACGCCACGGGCGAAGGCCAGCGAGAAGCCGGTGACGATCGCCGGCGCCAGGCCGGGAAACAGGATGCGGGTGATGATCTGGAAGCGGCTGGCGCCGAGCGTGGCGGCTGCCTCCTCCACCTCCCTGTCGATCTCCTCCATGATCGGCTGCACCGTGCGCACGACGAAGGGCAGGCCGATGAAGACCAGTGCGATGACGATGCCGAGCGGCGTGTAGGCGACCTTGATGCCGAGCGGCATCAGCAATTTGCCGATCCAGCCGTTCGGCGCGTAGAGCGTGGTGAGCGCGATGCCGGCGACGGCGGTGGGCAGCGCAAAGGGCAGGTCGACCATGGCATCGACGATGCGGCGGCCGGGAAAGCGGTAGCGCACCAGCACCCAGGCGACGAGCGTGCCGAAGACGACGTTGACGGCGGCGGCGGCGAAGGCGGTGCCGAAACTGATTTCGAGCGCGTTGATGGTGCGGCGGTCGGCAACGATCGCCCAGAAATCGGTCCAGCCAAGTGCTGCCGAGCGCCAGACCAGCCCCGAGAGGGGGATGAGGATGATGAGCGTGAGGTAGGCAAGCGAGAAGCCGAGCGTCAATCCGAAACCCGGAATGACACTCGGCTGTCTGAACCGCCACCCCGCCTGAGCGGGTGCTGTGGTCATGGAAGTCTGGTTTGTCCCTTCTTATTCAGACCAGATTGCCGTCGGTGATATCGCGGCCTTGCGGCCGCCGCGCCTCACTGGGCCGGCTTGTAGATCTGGTCGAATATACCACCGTCGCCGAAATGGTAAGGCTGTGCCTTCTTCCAACCGCCAAAAAGCGGATCGTCGATGGTGACGAGCTTGATCGCGGGCAGTTTGGCGAGGTCTTCCGCCGGCACCAGATCGGGCTTTGCCGGACGGTAATGGTTCTTGGCGATCAGCGTTTGACCTTCCTTGGAGTAGAGCCAGCCCAGATAGGCCTCAGCGACCTTGCGCGTGCCCTTGGCGTCGACATTGGCGTCCACCACCGCGACCGGCGGCTCGGCCAGGATCGAGGTCGGCGGATAGACGATGTCGAAATTGTCGGCGCCGAATTCGTCAAGCGCCAGATAGGCTTCGTTCTCCCAGGCAATCAGCACGTCGCCGAGGCCTTTTTGCGCAAAGGTCACGGTCGAGCCGCGCGCGCCGGTGTCGAGCACCGGGACATTGGAGTAGAGCTTGCCGACGAATTCCTTGGTCTTGGCTTCGTCGCCGCCATCATTGGCATTGGCATAGGCCCAGGCTGCGAGGTAGTTCCAGCGTGCGCCGCCTGAGGTTTTCGGGTTCGGCGTAATCACCTGGACGCCTTCCTTGACCAGGTCGTTCCAGTCATGGATGCCCTTCGGGTTGCCCTTGCGGACCAGGAATATGATGGTCGACGTATAGGGGGCGGAATTGTTCTCGAATTTCGTGCGCCAGTCCGGATTGATCTTCTGCGATTTCGAGACGATGGCGTTGATGTCGCCTTCGAGCGCCAGCGTCACCACGTCGGCATCGAGGCCGTCGATCACGGCGCGGGCCTGGGCGCCAGATCCGCCATGCGACTGCTGGATGGTCACGGTCTCGCCGGTCTCGGCCTTCCAATGGGCGGCGAACGCCTCGTCATAGGCCTTGTAGAGCTCGCGTGTCGGGTCATAGGACACGTTGAGAAGGGTTGTGTCGGCAAACGCGAAACCGAGCGTGCCGAACTGGACAGATGTGGCGACCAGTGCGCCGAGCAGTTTCCTGAAATGAGGGTTGGTCATTTCCGCCTCCGTTGATGATGGCCGAACTCTACCGAATTGATAGAAATTAGATGCATTCAACGTTGCCTTTTTTGCCCTCTTGAAGCAATTTTTCGCTGGGCATCGACCTCCCGAGGAAACATTTTCCTCATATTAGCCCTGTCGATTCCGCGTCGGTTCGACGCTATTTAGAAACGGGTCGCGCCTAAGGCAAGGCCAGCCGGCCGGAGGTTCACCTTCGCGGCGGCCAGCTATTCTGCCCTGACGGGGAAGTCGAAACGCTGTTTGGGAAACGGTTCGTCTGCCAGCGTGAAGTGCCACCATTCGCGGGCATAGTTCTTGAAGCCGCCGGCACGCATGGCCTCGACCAGCCTTTTGCGGTTTGCCGCAGCGCCGCCGGCAAGCGGGCGGTGGGTGGTTTCGCTCGTCGGATCGAAGCAGTCGAAGCCGGTGCCGAAATCGAGCGTGTCGGCATCGGGTGCGCCACAGGCGGGCTTCGGCGCGCTCTCGCGATCGGCCTGGGCGATGGCGACGTCGACGGTTGAACCGCGCGAATGGGTGGACAGTTCGCCGATGTAGCCCTTGGCGATGAGGTCGTTGCGCTTGACCGCCGGATACCATTGCGGGTCGGGCGGTCCGCCCTTTCTTGTCCATTCGCTCATATCGGTGACGGCGCGCGCCGGCCGGTAACAGTCGAAGACGACCAGCGTCAGGCCCTCGGCGGCAAGCGCGTTCTGCACGCTGGATAGAGCCGCTGCCGCCTGCCGGGTAAGGATGCAGACCGGGGCGTCATAGCCATTGGCCTTGCGATGCAGGAAATTTTCGAGGCCGGCATAGCGGATGTCCTGGCGGATCGAGGGATCGACATCGGCAAGGCGGACGAGGCCGGCCGGGAGGGGATCGGCGGAGGCGGGAAGGGTGCAGGCGAGGGGCAGCAGGACGCAAAGCCCAATGCGCTGAATCGTTTGGCGCATTCTATTCAACGAGCACTTTCACTCGACGAACACCTTCACGCTGGCCGCGCGTCCGGCGGCGTCGATCACGGTGAGCGTCGAATAGCCGGCGCCGTCTGGTAGCCAGGTCGCTGTGCGGCGACGGTCGATGCCGATCAGTGGCTTGCCGTTGGCGAGCCACCGGAACGGCGCACGGCCGCCTTGCAGTTTCAGCACCAGCGGCGAGGCATCGGCCGAGTTCGCGCCGAGATCGACGCGGGCGCCGTCGGGCGGAAAGATGATCGTTGGCGCGGGCTCGGTGGGTGCTGCCTGCGCCAGCCCCTCGGTGACGGCGCCGAAGCGCGCCAAGGTCACCGGCAGGTCCTCGCGCCTGGGCCTGAACACACCGGTCGGCCGCCCCGGCAGCGGTACGGTGGCGAGCCCGGAGCGGACGAAGCCATCGAACAGGATCGGCGCCGCCGAGGCATAGCCGGAGAGGCCCGGCACGGCGCCGGCATCGGCGCGGCCGACCCAGACACCCAGCACGTAGCGGCCGTCAAAGCCGACCGACCAGGCATCGCGGTAGCCATAGGAGGTGCCGGTCTTGTAGGCGATGCCGCGATGGGAGGCGCCTTCGGGCGGTTTTACACCCGACAATATGTCGGTGATCTGCCAATTCGCCTGGTCGTCGAGGATGGTGGCGGTGGAGCGTTCGGCATTTGCCGGCTCGGTGCCGTCATGCAGCGTGTGCGCCTTGCCGCCATTGGCAAGTCCCGTATAGAGCTGGACGAGGTCGCGCAGCGTCACGCCGACGCCGCCGAGGCCGATCGCCAGCCCTGGCGCCTCGTTGATTGGCAACACCGGGCTGACGCCGGCCTGGCGGAAGCGCGCCGTCAGCCGCGCCGGGCCGACCGCGTCGAGCACGCGGATCGCCGGCACGTTGAGCGACAGCTGCAGCGCCTGGCGGATGCTGACGTCGCCCTGGTAACCCATGTCGAAATTCTTCGGCCGGTAGCCGGAAAAGTCGGCAGGGCTGTCCTCGATGATGGTCTCTTGCGCCACCAGCCCCTGTTCGAAGGCGAGGCCATAGATGAAAGGTTTTAGTGTCGAACCCGGCGAGCGGACGATCCTGGTCATGTCGATCCAGCCGGAGCGGCTGGCATCGAAGAAATCGGCCGAACCGACCTCGCCGAGGATGTCGCCGGTGCGGGAGTCGGCCATCACCATGGCCACCGACAGGCGCGGACCGAGCTTGGCAGCCGCCTCCTTCGCCACCTGCTCCAGCCCTTGCTGGACGCTTTTGCGGATCGTCAGCTGCAGCGGCTTGCCGGGTGTGGCCTTGGGCAGCATGGCATAGGCAGCGTGAGCGGCGAGCGCCGGCAGTTTGCGGCGCAGGCCCGAAACATCGTCCAGCGCTGCGCGGGCGGCCTCGCGTTCGCCTAGCAGGCCGGCCGAAACCATGCGGGTCAGCACACGGTCGCGGGCGGCGTGCGCAATGCCGAGGTTGCGGTCGGGCCGCCGCCTTTCCGGCAATTGCGGCAGGGCGACAAGCAGGGCGGCTTCCGAGACGGTGAGCCGCTTTGGCTCCTTGCCGAAATAGGCGAGCGAGGCGGCGCGCACGCCTTCGAGATTGCCGCCATAGGGCGCCAGCGTCAGGTAGCGCTCGAGGATTTCGCGCTTGGAGAGCCGCCGCTCGATCTGGATGGCGCGCAGCATCTGCTTGATCTTGGAGCTGAGGCTGCGGCTGTCGCGCGGCTCGATCAGCCGGGCAAGCTGCATCGACAGCGTCGAGCCGCCGGAGACGATATGGCCATTGGTCACGAACTGGCCGGCGGCGCGGGCCAGCGCCAGCACGTCGACGCCGTCATGGTCCCAGAAGCGCTTGTCCTCATAGGCAACCAACATGTCGACGAACTGCTTGTCGACTTGGTCGAGGCGGGTTTCGAGCCGCCAGTAGCCGTCGGGCGTGGCGAAGGCGCGCAGCAACTGGCCGTCGCGGTCCTGCACTTCGGTCGAGACCGTGAGTTTTTCGGCCAGCGGCGGCGGAAAGGCCCGGTCGAGATGCCAGAGGGCGCTTGCGGAAACAGCGAGGAGGCCGGCGAGCGAGGTCGCCGCGATAGCCGATCGGCGCAGGAATTTTCTGGAGGGCATGGCGCCGCCCCTCATCCGCCTGCCGGCACCTTCTCCCCGTATAGTGACGGGGAGAAGGGAGCTGTTGCTGCGTTCGGCACCTTTTCCGCAGCGTTCGAGATTGGCGAAAGCTTTGGCGCAGGCTTCTTTCTCCCCGTCTCTATACGGCGAGAAATGCCCGGCAGGGCAATGAGGGGCTGCGCCATCGCGATGTTCCTGTTCGCCATCTTAGCCTTACGGCGCCTTGACCTCCATCATGCCGGTGGCGGTGCGGGCCGAATATTGCGGGCGGTACATGTCCTCCACCGTCGCCGCCGGATGAGCGTAGGTGCCGGGCGTCACCGCGCGCACGACATAGGCCAGCGCGATGCTGCGGTCGCCGTCGCCGTCATTCGGGTTGAAGGCCGCGACGAAACGGTCATCGCGGAATTCGAGATGGGCGGCATCGGTCTGCGCCAGCCAGGAGAAGTTCGACAATTGCGCGCTGGAAACCAGGCCCGGATTGTCGATCTCGAAGCCGGCTGGCAACAGGTCGGTGATCAGGAGGCGCGACGGCCACTTGTTCTGCTCGTAGACCTTGAGCACGACCACGTAGCGTTCGTTCTGCTGGACCTCGGTGACGTTGGCCTCGGTGCCGTCGAGCTTGTAGTAGGTGCGCTCGATGGTGAAGCCGTCGCCGCCGGCCGGCAGCGGCTCGACCGGCGAGGCCACCGTGGTGACGACGGCCTGCAGCGGCGTCTTGCCGGTGTTGGCGATGGTGAGCGGGCTGTCGGCTATGTCGCTGCCGCTGAGCTGGTCGGAATAGCCGCCGGCGTGCGGCGTGCCATTCACCGTCAGCGTGATCGAGTCGTTGCCCTCCTTCAGTGCCCGCGCCGCCAGCAGCATCCAGGACTCGTCCTGCGTGCTCGTCCAGCGGGCGTCGGCGCGCTTCCTCGCCACCAGCCTGGTCAGTGCCGGCACGATGGTCGGCACGGGCTTCGATTCCGCGGCAAGCGCCAGCATCGCCGCGCCGTCACGCAACGGCGAACCGTAGTCCGAGCGGTAGTAGTCGTAGTCGGTGGCCGACTGGGCCAGCCGGAACGCCGCCTGGAACGTGGCTTCCGAGCGCTGCGTATCGCCATAGAGCGCCAGGCTCGCCGCCAACTGGGCGACGGCCATCGGGCTGGTGAAGGCCTCGAGCTGCGTGTCGGCGTAGTAACGCAGGTCGCCGACCGAAGCCTTCTTGTTGCGGGCCAGGACATAGAGCGCGTAGGCGATCTCGCTGCCGCGACCCTGGACGTCCTGGTCGTAGCCGAGCGAGTTCTGCAGATTGTTCAGCGCCTGGCTCATCGCCAGTGCAGGCACGTCATATTTCTGCTCGCGCGCCCGGGTCAGGAAGTCGCTGACATAGGCGTCCAGCCAGAGATCGCCGGAGCCCGGCCCCCACAGGCCGAAGCTGCCGGCCGAGGCCTGGTAGCTCAGCACCTTGTAGATGGCCTCCTGGACGCGGTTATGCAGGTCCGGGTCGCTGGCCATGCCGACGCCGGATGCCAGCTCGTTGACGTAAAGCAGCGGCAAGGCGCGGCTGGTCGTCTGCTCGGCGCAGCCATAGGGGTAGCGGTCGAGCGTCATCAGCAGCGACGGCACGTCGAAGGCTGCCGCCTGCGAAACACCGACGCTGACGGAAGCGCCGTCGAGCAGGCTTGCCGCCAACAGTTCCTTGTCGACGCGTAGCGCGCCGACATTGGGCTTGAGGTCGACCACCAGCCGGGTGGTGACCGGCAATTGCGGTGGCCGCACCGGGACGTAGAGCGTCTGCTCGACCTTGGTGCCATCGGCATGGGCGAGCTTGATGGTCAGTGAAGCATTGCCGGCGGTCTTGGCGATCAGCGGCACGGTCAGCGTCTGGCGCTTGCCCTGGGCGAGCGTCAGCATCTGGGGCAACGGTTTGTCGCCGGTCGACAGATCGCCTGTCGTGTCGATCGACAGGGCATAGTCGCCGGCCGGACCGTCGGTGTCGGCAATGTCGAGCCGCATGACGGCGGCATCGCCGGGCGCCAGGAAGCGCGGCAGGCCGGCGGTGATCACGATCGGATCACGCACGATGACGTCGGACTGGGCATGGCCGACCGCTTCCTTGGTCCAGGCGACGGCCATGACGCGCACGGTGCCGTTGAACTGCGGAATGTCGAAGTCGACCCTGGCCTTGCCGTCGGCATCGAGCTGGACCACGCCGGAGAAGAAGGCGACCAGCTTTTCGGTCGGCGGTCTGCCTTGCGCCTGCAGGTTGGAGCCGTCGCCGCCGGTGCGCAACTTGCCGGTGGTGCCGAGCGAACCGTCGATCAGGCGGCCATAGAGGTCGCGGATCTCAAGCCCGAGCATGCGCTGGCCGAAGAACCAGTTCTCCGGATCCGGCGCCTTGTAGTTGGTGAGGTTGAGGATGCCGACATCGACGGCGGCGACCATGACATAGGCATTGCTGCCGGGTTGCACACCGGCGACGGAGACCGGGATCGACAGCTGCTGGCGCGGCATCGTCTTGTCGGGCGGCGTCAGGGTGACCGCGAGCTTCTTCGAGCCCGGATCGACATTCAGCCATTTCACGCCGATGGCGCGGGCCGGCATGCGCGTTTCCTGCGCATCGCCCGGCCTGAACAGCGTCGCGGTGATGTAGGCGCCGGCGCCCCAGTCGTCGCCGACCGGGATGTCGACGGTGCTGCCGCCGACCGGCACCGTGGCGGTGACGGTCTTCAGCAGCTTGTCGGCGCCGATGGTGACCAGCAGTTCGCCGGCAAAGTGCGGCGAGACCTTGAGCCTGGCCACTTCGCCTGCTGCATAAGTGTCCTTGTCGAGAGCGATCTCGAGGCCGTCGGGCGTTTCGGTGGTGGTGGAGGAGACATACCAGCCGCCATCGAACTCATAGCTGGTCGCCGGTCCCTCGGGATCGGCAGTTTCGACCTGCAGCCGGTAGCGGCCCCAGTCGACCGGCAGAGACACGGTCGCTTCGCCATCGGCGCTGAGATCGACCTGGCCGTTGGCCACCGACTTGGTGAAGGTCACCGGCTCATAGTTCCAGGAATTGTTGGAGCGGTACCACTGGTAATTGCGTTCGACCTTGACCAGCGACCACAGCGCACCTTTCAGCGCCTCGCGCTTACCGTCGGGATCGACGGCGATCAGGCTGAACTTGGCCGTGCCGCCCTGCGGCACCTCGTCATTGTCGAAATCCGGCCGGATGCCGATCATGTGGCCTTGCGGGCGGATGCCGATCTGGAGCGAGCGCTCGACGGCGCGGCCGCCTGTTTCGCGCATCCTGACCGTCACCTTGGCGTCGACCAGCTTGGTGGTCGAGGGCAATTGGTCGACGGAGACCGGGAAGATCGCCTTGCCGTCTTCGCCGACCACGGGCAGGCCGGTGAACGGGGTCACCGAGGGTTCGGCCGACTGCTCATCGGCGAGGCCGAAGGAATAGCCCTTGAAGCGGTCCCAGTCGCGGGCAGTCGACAGCGTCAACTCGCCTTCGAGTGCAAGGCCCGCCGCCGGCGCGCCATAGAGGAAGCGGCCGTCGACGGTGACGTTGGCGGTCTCGCCCTGCGCGATCTCCTTCTTGTCGGCGGAGAGGTCGAATTCGATGCGATCCGGCACGAAATCCTCGACCAGGAACATCTGGCTGGCGACCGCCGCCTGCTTGGGATCAGTGTAGATCGACACCGTCCAGGTGCCGCGCATGGCGTTGGGTTCGAGCGGCAGGTCGACGGCATGGCCGCCGGCGGATGCGCCGTCGCTGACGATGCGGCGGTTCTCGACGCCGTCGGGACGCGTGAAGATGAAGGTCAGCGGCAGGTTCTCGACCGCCTTGGCGGCGCCGTCGCGGGCGAGCGCCGCGACATGGACATCCTCGCCGGCGCGATAGATGCCGCGCTCGGTCCAGGCGTAGACGTCGAGCGCGCCCGGCGCCGGGCGCCCGGAGACGCCGCGGTCGGACAGGTCGAAGCCGGCCCGGCCCATATCGAGGAAAACGAAATCGTTGTCGCCCTGCTTGGCCATCAGAACGGCCGGCACCATGCCGCCGTCGCCGCGCGTCAGGCCGGGATTGAAGACGGCACGGCCCTCGGCGTCGGTGGTCGCCGTGCCGAGGATTTCGTTGTTGCGGGCAAGCAGCGTGAGTTCGGCGCCTGATATCGGCTTGGCGGTTCCGAGCGACCGGGCAAAGACGTTGAGCCCGTCCTGCCCGGTATAGGTCGACAGGCCGATGTCGGAGACGACGAACCATTGCGTGGCCCGTGAATTGTAGTCGTCGCTGCGGTCGTCGACAGCCTGCGCGGTCAGCACATAGACGCCCGGCTTGCGCTGCGGCAGGGCCTCATCGACCGGGAAGGAGGTGGTGACCTCCTTGTTGAGGTCGTTGGCGATGTCGAGTTGGCCTTCCCAGACCGGCTCGCCCATCTGATCGGAGATGTTGGAAAGGTCGTAGCCGTCGAGCTGCTTCAGGAACTGATAGCCGGACAGAAGCTGCGCCAGCGAACGGTCGCCGATGCGGTAAAGCTTCATCTTGGCGGCGGCCATGTTGACGGTGACGACCGGAAGGCCGCGGCGCGCGCCGGCCGGCAGCACGAAGCTGTCGCCGGTGAAGCGGGCCGATGGCGCGCGGTCCTGCACATAGATCGACAGCACCACGGGTGCGGAAATCACCTCGCCGATGGCGGCCGGCAGGCCGGTGCGGAAGGTCACTTCATAGTGCTGGCCATGTTCCAGCCCTTCGACGCAGATCTGCTTGTCCTTGGCTTCGACGCCCTTCGGCGGCGCATTGTCGACGGTGACGAACTGGGCATAGTCGACGCCCGTCTTGACCAGGTCCTCGGAAAACTGCGCGCAGATGCGTGGCGCGCTGGTGTCGGCGTCGACCGTGTGATCGATGACGCGGAAGCCCTTGCGCGACTTCAGATCCGCATAGTCGGCCTGGACCGAAGGCGATGCGACCAAAGCGAGGCTGGCTTCATAGGCCTGGAGTGCCGGCCGGTAGAGGTCGCGGCGGTCAAGCCCGGCGCCGAGCAGCGCCAGCACTTCGGCGCGCGTCCTGGTGGTGCGCAGGAGCTTGTAGGCGTTGAAGCCGGCGGAGGTGGCGTTTGCCGGCAAAGTCGATGCTTCGGAGGTGTTTGAGGCCGGCTGCACCGCAAGTGTCTCGCGCGCCAGTTCCAGCCAGAGGTGGCCGTTATCGGGCAATATCGAAACGGCGGCCTCGTATTTCTGCATGGCGGAGCGATGGTCGCCGGTCAGCGACGACTGTTCGGCCGCTGCTTTGAGCGCTTCCAGCCCTTCGGTCGGCTTGTCATAGGCCGGATCGGTCAGCTTGTTGCGGTACTGCTGGGCCTGGTCGGCCATCCAGTTGGGGAAGAAGGCAAGCTCCGGCGGCGCGCCGATATCGGGATCGCCATCGACATTGGCGACCTTGCCGGCGATGGCGCCGTTGAAGGTTTTCAGCTGGTTATAGTCGGATTTGAGGAAACACCATTTGGCCTTGGTGTTGTAGGTGAAGGCGCGGCAGGCCGGATCGCCCAGGCAGGTCGTCTTGCACTGGTCGAGGCTGACATTCTGGTCGGAGCGGAGATCGAAACCGAAATAGTCGGAATTGTCGGTCGTCACGATTCGCCGGGCTTCGGCCGCTTGCGCGACGCTTCCCAAGGCAAAGAAAAGAAGGAGAAGAAAAGACAGACCACGAGCCGCGCGCATTGCCATAACACCCTCCAGACAGTGCTTACGTCCCGGCATGATCAAGCTTCAGTCAGGCTTGTCAACACAAGGACGCGGCAGGTCCCGCCTGCCAACGGTTTCCTTTCCGGCCGAGAGCCGGTATCGGATAGAACCTCCATAGGACAGGGGATCACGCATTCTTGCGGCGACGCAGAAGGTGTGAATTCCAAGCCCTGTCTATTTCAGACAATTGGATTGTGGCCCCTTTACGAGCACTTCAGAACTTCATTCCAATTTTAGTATTGCAAGCTAGGTTAGATTTGTAATGTCGGTGCGTGAAAGGCATATGTCGGGAGGAATCGCGCGGATGCGCGGGCTTCCGCGCGCCCTGCTTTTCGTGCTGATGTGTTCCACCATGCTCGCCGCGGAAAGCCGGAATGTGGCCGCTTTCGAGATTTTCGGCATCAAATTGTGGGGCTCGTCGAAGGACGAGGACGCCGATATCGTCGATCCGCTGCGCTACGCCGTGACCATCGAGGCAACCGACGCCGACAAGGATCTGGTCAAGAAACTCGAAAACGCCTCGACGCTGAAAGCCGACGAAGAACGTCCGGTATCCGGTTCGCTCGGCCTGCTGGCCAAGGCGCGCAGCGACCGCGAACAACTGGTTGCCGCGCTTTATGCGGATGCCCGCTACGAGGGCATCGTCACCATCACCATCCAGGGCAAGCCGCTCGACGACTTGCCGCCGGACGCCGAATTCACCGGGCCGCAGCCGATCCCGGTGGTGGTCACGGTGACGCCCGGGCCGAAATTCACGCTTGGCAACATCAGGCTGGAAGGCGATGCGGCCGGGCTGGCGAGCGCCGATTTCGGCCTGATCGCCGGCGGCGATGCCGGTTCCGGCGCCGTGCTCAAGGCCGAAGCGCTGATCATCAGGGCGCTGAAGCAGGAAGGCAGGCCGCTGGCCAAGGTCACGGGCAGCCATATCGTCGCCGACCATGCGACCTCGACGCTCGACGTCACGCTGACCGTGGCGGCCGGACCGGTCGCCGGCTATGGCGACACCACGGTGGAGGGCACCGAGAAGGTCGACCGCGATTTCACAGAATACATGACCGGCCTGAAGCGCGGCCGCCAGTATTCGCCCGACGAGATCGACGATGCGCGTGACCGGCTGCTCGGGCTGGAAGTGTTCAACAGCGTGACGCTGAAGGAGGCAGACGGCCTCGACGCCGACGGCAACATTCCGATCAACGTTCAGGTCAGCGAACGCAAGCCGCGCTATTTCGGCGTCGGCGGCACCTTCTCCAACACCGAGGGGCTCGGCCTCGAAGGCTATTGGGGCCACCGCAATCTGTTCGGCCGCGCCGAAAAGCTGCGCATCGACGGCGCCATCAGCGGCATTGGCAGCAACGACCTGGGCGAGCTCAACTACAATGCCGGCATCATGTTCGAAAAGCCTGGCGTGGTCGGGCCGGCGTCGAAATTCATCGCCAGCGTCAAGACCGTGCTCGAGCATCCCGACGCCTATGACCATTTCTCGATCAAGGGCAGCACCGGGCTTTCCTATGACATCGACAAGAAGCAGAGGGTGTCGGCGGAAGTCGCGCTCGATTATTCGAAAATCACCGATGCCTTCGGCAAACACACCTATCTGATTGCCAGCATTCCGCTGCAATATGTCTATGACAATCGCGACGTCAGGCTCAATCCTACAAAAGGTTTCAGGGTGCTGGCCTATGCCGAACCGAGCTACGACATTTTGAGCGGCGCTGCCTTCCTCAAACTGAAGGGCGAAGGGTCGGCCTACCAATCGATCGACTCTGCCTCGAAGTTCGTGCTCGCCGAGCGCGTTGCCATTGGTTCCATCGTCGGCACCAGCCTGGAACACGTCCCGGCCGATCGCCGCTTCTATTCCGGGGGTGGCGGCTCGGTGCGCGGCTATGCCTACCAGGGCATCGGCCCTAAGGACATCGACGGGCAGCCGATCGGCGGCCTTTCCTTCTTCGAAACCTCGGTCGAGATGCGCATTGCCGTCACCGACACGGTCGGCATCGTGCCGTTCGTCGATGCCGGCACCGTCTCGACGCAATCTTTCCCGGACTTTTCCGACATGAAGGTGGGCGCCGGCGTCGGCGTGCGCTATCTAACGCCATTCGGGCCGCTGCGGGTCGACGCGGCGATCCCGCTCAACCGCGACCCGGGCGACCCGCGTTTCGGCATCTATGCCGGCATCGGTCAGGCGTTCTGAGCCATGAAGACGTTCTTGCGCATCTTCCGCATTGTTCTTTACACGCTGCTCATCGTGGTGGCGGCAGCGGTCGGCGCGCTGGTCGTGCTGACCAAGACCGAACGCGGCCGCGACAACCTCGCCGGCATCGTCTCGAACCTGGCATCGAGCGATGACCGCAAGGTCACCGTCAGCGGCATAGACGGCATCTGGTCGGGCGCGCTCAGGCTCGACCATGTCGTGCTGGAAGACCGCAACGGTGCTTGGCTGGTGGCCCGCAAGGTCGCCGTCGACTGGTCGCCGCTGGCGCTTCTGTCGAAGAGTTTTGACGCCGAGCGCATCGGTGCCGAGCGCATCGAACTCGCCCGCTTGCCGGCTGCGAGCACCCAGCCGGCGGAGAGTGGTGCAACGACGCTGCCGGTTTCGATCGACATAGAACAGATCGATATGCCCGAAATTGCGCTTGGCGAGCAACTGGCCGGGAGTGGCATTGCCGAGCTTGCCGCCAAGGGATCGGCCAAGGTCGATGCCTCGCCGCTGGCGGTCGAAACGGTTGTCAACGTCACCCGCCATGACGGCAAGCAGGGCAATGTCGACGCCAAGATCCATTTCGCGCCCGCCGACAACAAGCTCGACCTCGATCTCAAGGCATCCGAGCCGGCGGGCGGCATCATCGCCAATCTGCTCAAACTGCCTGACGCGCCGCCGGTCGACATCATTGTCTCGGGGACGGGGCCACTGGCCAACTGGAGCGGCATCGGTACCTTCGTCGTCGACGGCCAGATCGTCACCCAACTCACCGGCCGCCACCAACTCAGCGACAAAGGAAACTACGTCGAGGCCAAGGGTGACGGCGATTTCGGGCGCTTCCTGCCGGAGAAGCTGAAGCCGCTGTTTGCCGGCAAGACCAGCTTTGACCTTGCCGGCACCGCGACGCCGGCCGGCGGCGTCGCCATCGAGCGCGCCACGATCGAGAGCGACGCCGTGCATGGCACTGCCGCGGGCACTGTCGATCCCAAGGGCGCGAGCGACCTTTCGGTGGAGATCGCCGCCAAAGGCGAGCCCGTGGTGCTCGACGTCGGCACCAAGGCGCAGCCGGTTACCGTGGCGGTGAAAAACGCGACCGCCCGCGCCTTTGGCGACGGCAAGGCGCCGATGGTCGATATCGGCGCGTCGCTGGTTTCGGTGGCGGCGGGCGGCACGCAGCTCAACGATCTGGCGGCGCAGATCCATTCCGACGGTTTCGACATCGAGAACCGCAGCGGCCCGGTCACCATCAAGCTCTCGGCCGGCGGTCTGAAGACCGATGTCGCGACGCTGACGCCGCTAGTGACCGGCAAGCTCATGGCCGATCTCGCCGGCAAGATCAGCAAGGACGAGATTTCGCTCGACCAGGGAACGCTGCGCAGCGATGCGCTCAACGCCTCGCTGACGGCCACTCTATCGCTGACCGACCTGGCGATGAAGCTGAAGATGAACGCCGATGCGGTTTCATCGGCGCTGCCGCCGCAGATCAGCTCCGTGCTCGGTGAGCGCGTGACGTTCTCGGCGACCGCGACCCGCGATCCGCAAGGCTCGTTCGCCGCCAATTCACTCGAATTGACCTCCGGTTCGCTCAAGGCCAGCGGCACCGCCAGCGCGCAAGGCAGCGATATCCAGGCCGACATCAAGGGCACGCTCGGCGACGTTTCGGTGCTGTCGCAGCTGGCCGGCGTGCCTCTCGCCGGCGGTGTCAACTTCGCGCTGACGGCAAGCGGCGCGCGCTGGGCGCCGGACTTTTCCGTTTCGGCCGACAGCGCCAGCCTGACGGCGTCGGGCCGCACGGTCAAGGACATCAAGCTGACGGCATCGGGGAAGGCCGATATCGCCAGTCCGGCGGCGGATGTCTCGCTGACCGGTTTGGTCGACGGCCAGCCGCTCGACATCAAGGCGGCACTGGTGACCAGCGACGGCAAGCGTTCGATTAAGGGGCTTAGCCTGTCGCTGGGCGACAACAAGGTTTCAGGCGACCTTGTGCTCGACGACAAGTTGCTGCCGCTCGGCACGCTGACGCTCGCAGCCCCCGATATCGCGCCGCTGGCTTCGCTTGCCGGTCAGGCGGTGGCCGGTGATATCGGCGGAGCCATTGCCTTCGCCAAGGATGGTGAAGCTCCGACCGTCACCATCAATGCGGCCAGTGCATCGATCTCGCGCGGCGAGATGGCGGCGAAGGCAATCACCGTCAATGCGCTGATCGCCAACTATCTCAAGAGCCCGGCGATCTCCGGTACGATCAAGGCCGACAGTGTGACATCGGGAACGACAGTCATCAGCGGCATTGGCGTCGACCTGAAGCGCGACGGCGACTGGACCAATTTCACCGGCGGCGCCACGATCGCCGGCATTCCGGCCACCGCCGCCGGCCGGGCGAAGATCGCCGGCGGCACGACCAGCATCGAGATCGCTTCGGGCGAGGCGACCGTTCGCGGCATCAAGGCCGCCATCGCCAGCCCATCAACCCTCTCTATCGCCAATGGCGTGACCAGCATCGAGCGACTGGTGGTCGATGTCGGCGGTGGCGCCGTGACGCTCTCCGGTACTGCAGGTCAGACGCTCAACCTGGCGGCAATTTTCTCCGCGCTGCCGGCCGCGCTTGCCAATGATTTCTCGCCGGCCCTGGACGCCGTGGGGACACTCGACGGGACGGCGCAGGTGACGGGATCGCCGGCGAATCCGGACATTCGCTTCAATGCAAAGCTGGCTGGCGCCGAAACCAGCCAGACCCGCCAGGCGGGGCTCGGGCCGCTCGATCTCAATGCCGCCGGCAGTTTTTCGACAGCCGGTGGCGTCGTTCTCGAGCAGGCGACGCTCTCCGGCCAAAGCATCTCCGGCAAGGCTGCCGGCACGATCAACCCGAACGGCGCCAGCGATTTCGCGCTCGACCTGACATCGACCGGTCCCAGCCTGCCGCTGTCGCTCGGCAGCGCCGAAAGCCCGATCAAGCTCGAGCTGCAGGCCTTGTCGGTGAAGGCGGCGGGGCAAGGCATGAAGGCGAAGCTGGATATTTCCGCGGCGCTGCCCTCGGTCGCTACCAACCACGCCAAGGTCGAAGGCATCACGCTGGCGCTGCATTCCGACGCCTTCGACGTCAAGAGCCGTACGGGACCGATCTCGGGTACGGTGACGGCGGACAAGATCGGCCTGGACAACCCGACCATCGCGCCGCTGATCGCGGGCAAGATCATCGCAAAAGTCGCCGGCAGCCTTGCCGCGGATGCCATCACCATCGACAGCGGCTCGGTGCAGGGCGCAGCACTCGACAGCGCTTTCAACGGTCGGGTTTCGCTGGCCGACGGCGCCATCGACCTCAACCTCAAGGTGGACGCCCTTTCGGCGGCGTTGCCGGCGGCGGCGCATGGCGTGCTGGCGGAGCGGACGCAACTCAGCGCGACGCTGAAGCGCGATGCGCATGGCAATGTCAGCGCGAGCCCGGTCACGCTGGCGTCGGGTGCGATGACAGCCAATGGGCAGGCAAGCCTCGCCGACAACAAGCTCAGCGCCGACATCAAGGGCGCGTTGGCTGATATTTCGCTGCTGTCGAAAGACGCCAAGGGTGCCATCGCTTTCGCGCTGAATGCACAAGGCGCCAGCCTGGCGCCGGACCTGTCGCTGACGGTCGAGAGCGACCGGCTTTCGGTCGCGGACCGCGAAATCACCGGCCTGAAATTGACCGCCACCGGCAAGGCGGATGCCGCCAATCCGTCGGCCAATGTGCAGCTGACCGGCAATGTCGCTGGGCAGGCACTGCAGGGCAGCGCGGTGCTGGCGACGACGGACGGTAGGAGTGCAATCAACGGGCTGCTGCTGTCGTTGGGCAAGAATCGGATCTCCGGCGACCTCGCGCTCGACGAGGCCTTGGTGCCCGAAGGCACGGTCGCCCTCGACCTGCCCGATATCGGGCCGCTTGCCGCGCTGGCGCTGGAAAAGGCCGAAGGCGATGTGCGCGGCACGATCGCCTTCTCGAAGAGCGGCAACGCGCCGCAAGTTGCCATCAAGGCGACAACCGGTTCGCTTTCGCGTGGCGACCTGGTGGCGAAAACCGTTTCCATCGACGCGCTGATCGCCAACTATCTTGCCGCGCCGGTGATCTCCGGCAAGGTCCGCGCCGACAGCGTCACCTCGGGCGGCACCGTCATCCGCGGCATCGATGTCGACTTGAAGCGCGACGGCGACTGGACCGGCTTTTCCGGCGGCGCCACCGTCAAGGACATTCCGGCCAGGGCCGGCGGCCGGGTCAAGGTGGCCAACGGCACGACGACCATCGAGCTCACCTCCGGCCAGGCGACGGTGCAGGGGATAAAGGCGGCGATCGCGCAAGCCTCGACCGTGAGCATCGCCAATGGAACGACGACACTGGACAGGCTGGTGCTCAACCTCGGCGGCGGCACGGCGACGGTGACCGGCAAGGCCGGGCAGGCGCTCGACATCAATGCCGCACTGGCCAAGGTGCCAATCTCGCTCGCCAACAGTTTTTCGCGCGGTCTCGATGCCGCCGGTTCCATTTCGGGCACGGTCAAGGTGACGGGTGCGCCCGCCAATCCAAGCATCGCGTTCAAAATCGATGCCGCCGGGGTGCAAACCGCGCAGACCCGTGGCGCCGGCCTTGGCGGCATGAACATCTCCTCGTCAGGAACGTTCGCCGGCAAAAAGCTCGCCTTTGACGCCAACATCAGCGATGGGGCGGGTCTCGGCCTCAAGGGCGGCGGCACGGTGACCATTGCGGGCGCGCCGGCCCTGGTGCTCGACTTTTCCGGCAAGGTGCCGTTTTCCTTCCTTGCCGCCAAGCTTGCCGCGCAGGGCCTGTCGTTGAACGGCACCGCCAACGTCAATGTGCAAGTGCGCGGCCCGGCGACGTCGCCGGTCATCGGCGGTACGGTCAGCACGTCCGGCGCCCGTCTGGTCGATGCGCGCTCCGGCCTTGCCGTCAACGACATCGCCGCCGACGTCTCGATCGGCGCCGGCGTCGCCAGGATCAACCGCCTGACCGGCACGCTGTCGACGCGCGGCAGCCTGTCGGCCAGCGGCACGGTCGGCATCAACCCGGCGCAGGGGTTCCCGGCCGACCTGTCGGTCAAGCTCACCGACGGCCGCTACACCGACGGTCGGGTGGTCACCGCCAATCTCGGCGGCGACCTGACCATCAAGGGGCCGCTCGTCTCGGCGCCGGTGATTTCTGGAACCATCAACCTGGCCAAGACCGTCATCACTGTCCCCGAGAAGTTGCCGGGATCGCTGTCGGCACTCGACGTCAAGCACAAGAACGCGCCGGGCGCCGTGCGGGCGCAGGACAAGGCGCTGCGCCCGCCAACCACAAGTGGCGGTGGTGGCGGCAGCGGGCTTGCCCTCGACGTCACGATCAACGCGCCGAACCAGATCTTCATCCAGGGCAGGGGCGTCGATGCCGAGCTCGGCGGTTCGCTGAAGCTGACCGGCCCCGCATCGTCGCCGCATGCGGTCGGCACCTTCACCCTGCAGCGCGGGCGGCTGTCGATCCTCGCCAAGCGGCTGACCTTCACCGAAGGCACGGTCGGGTTCTCCGGCTCGCTTGTGCCTTATCTCAATCTGACGGCT
This sequence comes from Mesorhizobium amorphae, assembly GCF_014843845.1. Classification (GTDB taxonomy): domain Bacteria; phylum Pseudomonadota; class Alphaproteobacteria; order Rhizobiales; family Rhizobiaceae; genus Mesorhizobium; species Mesorhizobium amorphae_A. The sequence continues at coordinate 116,887 of NZ_JHQS01000051.1, forward strand.
ACCTCGACGACAGGCAGCGCCACCGTCACCATCGTTGTCTCGGGCGAGGCCACCAATCCGAAATTCACCTTCTCGTCGGTGCCGGCGCTGCCCGAGGACGAGGTGCTGGCGCAGCTCATCTTCGGCCGCTCGATGTCGAACCTGTCGCCGCTGCAGATCGCCCAGCTCGCCGAGGCCGCCGGGCAACTGGCTGGCGTCGGCGGGTCGACATCGCTGCTCGAAAACCTGCGCAGCGCGATCGGCGTCGACGATCTCGACGTCACGACGGACGAGAAGGGCGGCACGGCCGTTTCGGCCGGCAAATACCTCAACGACCGCACCTATGTGACGATCCAGAAAGGCGACAAGCCGGGTTCGGGCAAGGCGACCATCGATCTCAATGTCGGGCGCGGTGTCAAATTGCGCGGCGAAGCCAACGATGCGGGGGAAGCCAAGGGCGGCATCTTCTACGAGCGCGAATACTGAAATCGGCGACGATCGCGGGCGTCGGGAGGTCTCGTTCTGGCGCAAACTCAAGGATCGGCTGGCGCTGTCCTATCCCGCCTGAATGTCTCATCTTAATCGCGCGCCGGGATTCGAACGGAATCTTCCGGGCAGTAGCAATTTTGCGTCAAGACTGTCGCTATCACGCGAACTGCCCTCCTTCCAAAGTTGCACATTCGCTAACATGTTCCCAGTCCGTGTCGGTCTTTGACATCACGGCGCGGATGCGGAATGTTAAAAGGCAGAAAGCCAACAATGGGAGTCAGTCATGGCAATCTACAAAAGCAACGGTGACCGCGTTCCGGATCATATCCTGGCAATGGCCGAAGAAGCCAAGGCAGGCAAGATGGATCGCCGCGAATTTCTCGCCCTGGCCAGCGTCTTCGGCGCGTCCACGGCGATGGCCTACGGCATGCTCGGTCTCGCCGATCCGACGCCGGCCAAGGCGGAAGAAGTACAGGGCAAGAAGGGCGGCATCCTGAAGGTCGCGCAGTGGATCAAGGACCCCAAGGATCCACGCAAGGCCGACTGGTCCGAAATCGCCAATGCCGAGCGCCAGGCGCTCGAGCCGCTGGTCAAGTACACGACCGAATACACGTTCCGCCCCTATCTGATCGAAAGCTGGGAGATCAACGACGACGCCACCGAATACACGTTGCATGTGCGCAAGGGCGTGACCTGGTCGAACGGCGATGCATTCAACGCCGATGACGTCATCTTCAACCTCAAGCGCTGGGCCGACAAGAAAGCCGAAGGCAATTCCATGCCCGGCCGCCTCGGCACGCTGGTCAAGGACGACAAGCTCGATGAAAGCGCCGTCACCAAGGTCGACGATCACACCATCAAGCTGAAGCTTGCCTCGCCGGACATTTCGATCATTCCCAATGTCTGCGACTATCCGGCCCTGATCGTCCACAAGACCTTCGATGAAAAAGGCGGCGACTTCAAAGCCTGTCCGATCGGTACCGGTCCTTTCGAACTCGTTTCCTACGATGTCGGCCAGAAGGTGGTCTACAAGCGCCGCGAAGACAACAAGTGGTGGGACGGCGAAGTCTTTCTCGACGGCGTCGAGTTCATCGACTACGGCACCGATCCGGCGGCGATGGTCAGCGCCTTCGAAGCGGGCGAAGTGCACGCCAACTACGAAACCACGGCCGACTACGTGTCAATCCTCGACGGTCTGGATCTGGTGAAGTCCGAAGTGGTCACCGCCGGGACCGTCGTCTGCCGCACCAACGTCACCAACAAGCCTTACGACGACCAGAAGGTGCGTCAGGCGCTGCAGCTCGGCGTCGACAATGCTGTCGTCCTTCAACTCGGCTACGGCAATGCCGGCACTGTCGCCGAGAACCACCATGTCTGCCCGATTCATCCGGAGTATTACGAGCTGCCGAAAATCGCCCGTGATCCCGCCAAGGCGAAAGCGCTGATGGCGGAAGCCGGCCAAGCCGACTTCGAGCACGAGTTGATCACGGTCGACGAGGACTGGCAGAAGAATACCGGCGATTCGATCGCCGCGCAATTGCGCGAGGCCGGCATCAAGGTCAAGCGTACCGTGCTGCCGGGCTCGACGTTCTGGAACGACTGGACCAAATATCCGCTGTCCATGACCACCTGGAACATGCGGCCGCTGGGGGTCCAGGTTCTGTCCCTGGGCTACCGCACCGGCGAATCCTGGAACGAGACAGCCTGGTCGAATCCCGACTGGGACGCCAAGCTCAACGCTGCGATGGCCGTTGCAGACGCCGCAAAGCGCAAGGAGATGATGAAGGATATCCAGCAGATCCTGCAGGATGCCGGCATCATCATCCAGCCCTTCTGGCGCAAGCTCTACAGCCACTCGGTCAAGGCGGTACAGAACTACAAGATGCACCCGACCTTCGAACGCGACTACGGCAAGGTCTGGCTCGAGCAGGCATGATCGGACCGATCGGGGAGGGGGCGTTCGCCCCTTCCCCATCACTCCTTGCATGGTTCCAGTACCGGAAGCCGGCGCAGCAAAAAAGTTGCGGACTCTTCGGGAAAGATCGTGCAATAAAACAGGGTTGATCGCATCCGAGGGCCGGTTTGACAGCCAACTCTGCCGGCAACGGTAGGGCTGGTTTTCGAAGCTGGCTACAACCCCAACCAGACCGGCAGGGGACCGCCATGCTATCTTTCGTTCTCAGGCGCCTGGGCACCATGGCATTGACGATGCTGTGCCTGACGATCATCGTCTTCTTCCTGATCAACCTCGATCCGAATTTGAAGAAGCTGGCGATCAGCCAAACTGAAATGCATACATCGGCCGAGCAGCTCGAAAGCTGGCTGGCGGGACACGGCTATCGTCAGAATTTCTTCGTCCGCTATGGTCAGTGGCTCGGCGTGATGCCCAAGCAGCCGGTGACCGATGCCGCGACGGGCAAGCCGGCCCAGCGGTTCTCCTTCTGCAACGATCCGCTTGTGCCGACTTACTCCGGTATCCTGCAGGGCGATTTCGGCTGTTCGACCAAGTTCAAGACAACCGTGGCGTCGAAGCTGTTCCCGGCGCTCAGTGCCACCGGCATCCTGATGCTCTGCGTCCTGCTGGTCATGATACCGATCTCGCTGCTGATCGGCATCCTTGCCGGAATGCGTGAGGGTTCGCGAACGGACCGGACGCTATCGGTGGCTTCGATTGCCTCGACGGCGACGCCCGAATATGTGTCGGGCGTCATCTTCACCGTCATCTTCGCCTCCTGGCTCGGCTGGCTGAACGGTTCGGCAGCCTCGGCCAGCCAGGGCATCACCTTCTACAATTTCACGCTGCCGGTGATGACGCTGGCGATCTACGGCATCGGCTATATCGCGCGCATGACGCGCGCCTCGATGGTCGAGGTGATGACGCAGCAATATATCCGCACCGCCAGGCTGAAGGGCCTCTCCTTCGGCAGCGTCGTGGTCAAGCACGCGTTGCGCAACGCGCTGATTGCGCCGTTCACCGTCATCATGCTGCAGTTTCCCTGGCTGCTCACCGGCGTCGTCATCGTCGAGGTGATGTTCCGCTACCAGGGCTTCGGCTACACGCTGGTCGAGGCCGCCGGCAACAATGATATCGACCTTTTGCTCGGCTGTTCGCTGGTCTCGGTATTCATCGTGCTGATCACGCAGCTCATTTCAGATGTCGGCTACGCGTTTCTCAATCCGCGTATCAGAGTGCAGTAGGGGATCGGGCGGATGCAGGTCGAATATATCAGCGCCTTCAATGTCATCCTCGGTGTGATCGGGCGGTTCTGGCCGGTCTGGATCGCTCTTGCCATCGTCATGGGGGCGAGCTTCGCCTACAAAAAGAAGCTCGGCCTCTACGGTCAGCTGTTCGACACCGGCGTCGGGGTTGTCGGCGTCGGCATCTGCCTGTTCTGGCTGTTCACGGCGATCTTCGCCTCGACCGTCGCGCCCTTCGACCCGCTCGCCCAGGTGCCGATCATGAAGGACGCGTTGCCGGGCGGGATCGAGCCGGTATCGAAGCTCGTCTACTATTTCGGCGGCGACAAGTTGGCCCGCGACGTGTTTTCCCGCATGGTCTTTGGCAGCCAGATCGTACTGATCATCGCGCCGGCGGCGACCGGCTTTGCGCTGATGGTCGGCATCACGCTCGGCCTGCCGGCCGGCTACTATGGCGGCAAGATCGACACTGTGCTGTCGTTCCTCGCCAATCTGGTGCTGGCCTTCCCGGTCATCCTGCTGTTCTACCTGCTGGTGACGCCGGGCATCATGGACACACCGATCCCCTATGCCATGGCCGGGCTGTTCTTCCTGTTCCCGATCATCTTCTTCAGCGTGCTGTTCTGGACGCGTTACAAGAACCGGCCAGATCGCCTCTACATCCTGCTCGGATTGACGCTCGTCATCGGTGGCTGGGTCTATGCCGGCCTAGTCTTCGATGCCGATCCGCTCAAGATCGTCCACATAGATCCCAACCAGCTCAACATCTTCGTGGCTGTGGTGTTCGCCTCCAGCCCCGGCGTGTTCCGCATCGTGCGCGGCCTGACCATGGACATCAAGACGCGCGACTATGTGGCGGCGGCGCAGACGCGCGGTGAATCACCCTGGTACATCATGCTGTGGGAGATCCTGCCCAATGCACGCGGGCCGCTGATCGTCGATGCCTGCCTGCGCATCGGCTACACCACGATCCTGCTTGGCACGCTGGGTTACTTCGGCCTCGGACTGGCGCCGGAAAGCCCGGACTGGGGCACCGCGATCAAGGACGCCAGCCGCCTGCTGCGGTCCTTCATCCACCCGGCTTTGCCGCCGACGATCGCGCTGATGTCGTTCGTGCTGGGGCTCAACCTGTTGGCCGACTCGCTGCGCGAACAGTCGATGAAAGACTGACGGACGGGTCTTCGGCCCGGCCTGACTGGAAGAACAAGGATTGGAGCGACCCATGAACGAGGCAGTTCGAAATCCCGGCAAGCCGACCGATGGGCCGATCATCGAGATCGAGAACCTGTCGATCTCCTTCTTCACCCGCAAGGGCGAGATACCGGCCGTCATGGATTTCTCCTGCACGGTCATGCCCGGCGAAGCCATGGGCATCGTCGGCGAATCCGGTTGCGGCAAGTCGACCGTGTCGCTCGGCATCATGCGCGACCTCTCCAACATCGGAAAGATCGTCGGCGGCAAGATCAAGTTCCAGGGCAAGGACATGGGCGAACTGTCCGACGAGGAACTGCGCGCCATCCGCGGCAACAAGATCGCGATGATCTACCAGGAGCCGATGGCGAGCCTCAATCCGGCAATGAAGGTCGGTCAGCAATTGATGGAAGTGCCGCTGATACACGACAAGGTGTCGAAGGAAGAGGCTTACAGCCGAGCGCTCGACATGGTGCGGTCGGTCAGGCTGCCCGATCCCGAGCGCATGATGCGGTCCTATCCGCACCAGCTTTCCGGCGGCCAGCAGCAACGCATCGTCATCGCCATGGCGCTGCTGTCGAAGCCAGCGCTGCTTCTGCTCGACGAGCCGACGACGGCGCTCGACGTGACGGTGGAGGCCGGCATCGTCGACCTGGTCAAGGGGCTCGGCGAGAAGTTCGGCACGTCGATGATCTTCGTGTCGCACAATCTCGGCCTGATCCTCGAGACTTGCGACCGAATCACGGTGATGTATTCGGGCGAGGCGGTCGAGACCGGCAAGATCAAGGACGTGTTCGACCGGATGCGCCATCCCTATACGCAGGGGTTGTTCCGCTCGATCCCGCTGCCCGGCGCCGACAAGAATTCGCGTCCGCTGATCTCGATCCCCGGGCAATTGCCGCTGCCGCACGAGCGGCCCAAGGGCTGCAATTTCGGCCCGCGCTGCCACCATTTCGTCGAAGGCGTCTGCAACGCCGCCGAGATCCCGATGATCGAGGTCGAGGGTCACGAAGGGCATTTTTCGCGCTGCGTGCGCTTCAACGAGATCGACTGGGAAGCGCTGCCTCCGGGCGCTAAGAAGGTCAACGAGCGCGTCGTGCCCGGCGCGCCGGTGCTCAAGATCGAGGATCTGAGGAAATACTACAAGGTCGGCGGCAGCGAGGTGTTCGGTTCGAGCGAAGGCCGCGTCGTCAAGGCCAACGAAACGATCTCCTTCATGGCGCGCGAATCCGAGACGGTTGCGATCGTCGGTGAATCCGGCTGCGGAAAGTCGACGCTGGCCAAGGTGCTGCTCGGCCTGGAAACTGCGAGTTCCGGCAGTGTGACGCTCGGCAACAAGGAAATCCAGTCGACGGGCATCGAGAAGCGCAGCGTCGAGACCGTGTCGTCGATCCAGATGGTGTTCCAGAATCCGTTCGATACGCTCAATCCCAGCCACACGGTCGGCTCGCAGATCATCCGTACGCTGGAAAAATTCAATGTCGGCAACAATGTCGCCGAGCGTCGCAAGCGGATGCTGGAACTGCTCGACCTGGTGAAGCTGCCGCGAGCGTTCGAGACCCGCAAGCCGCGCCAGCTGTCAGGCGGGCAGAAGCAGCGCATCGGCGTGGCACGTGCCTTTGCCGGCGACGCCAAGGTGGTGGTGGCCGACGAGCCGGTCTCGGCGCTCGACGTCTCGGTGCAGGCGGCGGTGACCGAGCTCTTGATGGACATCCAGCGCAAGAACAAGACGACGATGCTGTTCATCAGCCACGACCTGTCTGTCGTGCGCTACATCGCCGACCGCGTCGTCGTCATGTATCTCGGCTATATCGTTGAGCAGGGCACGACCGACCAGATCTTCGCGCCCCCCTATCACCCCTATACCGAGGCGCTGCTGTCGGCGATCCCGATTGCCGACACCAGCGTGGTCAAGAAGCACATCGTGCTCGAGGGCGACATCCCGTCGGCAATGAACCCGCCGAGCGGGTGCCCGTTCCAGACGCGCTGCGGCTACAAGAAGCTGGTGCCGGACAATCTCTGCGAGACCAAGGTGCCGCCGGTGAAGAATCTCGGTGACGGCCATATGAGCCTGTGCTGGCTTGCCGACGACGTGCTGGCCAAGATGGAGCCGGTGATCAAGTTCGACAAGGAACACGCCGCGCATGAGGGCGTGCCGGAAGACGCGCCGCACGGCAGTGGCCCGGGATTTGCCGGACCGGCGCCCAAGCGTCCGCGCGGCAAGACGGCCAGTGCAAAAGCCGACGAGATCGGGGAGGCTGTGGAGAAGACTGAGGCTATTGAGCGAGCCCGTCGCCACGAGATTCGCGACGAGGTTTCAGAAACCGGAGGCGCTGCAAAGCCTACCCGTCCCAAGAAGCCGCGCTAACCCCGCGGAAGGCGATGCGTTAATTTCCGCATTGTTGCAACTGAACGGCATAGTCGCGGGCCATCTTTTCGGTTGCCCGCGCATAGCCCTGAACGTCGGCATCGCCACGGTTGCCGCGGCCATAGGCGGTCCAGCCGAGATAGTAGGCCAGATAGAGATTGTAGGTGTCGTTGCGAGCGACGCCGAGCGTGTCCGATGTCTTGGAATGATACCAGCCGACGAAATCGACGGCGTCGGCAAATTTTGTCCGCCGCGCCGCCCAGCTGCCGGTCTCGCTCTGATATTGCGCCCAGGTGCCGTCTAGCGCCTGCGAGAAACCCGTAGCCGAGGAGACGTGCTTCCACGGGATGAAGCCAAGCAGCTTGGTGCGCGGTGGCCTGGCATTGCTCTTGAAGCCGGATTCCTTGCGCACCGTCGCCATCAGCACGGGAACCGGTATGCCGTATTTCTGCTCGGCGCGCTCGGCCGCCGCCTGCCAGTTGTCGAACCAGCCGTCATTCTGGTCGAAGACGGCGCAGACATCGTTGATATGGTTCGGCGGCGTCGCGCAGGCGGAAAGTGCCAGCAGCACGGTGACGGCTACGATTTTACTAAAACTCGATCTACGCATTGGCAGACGAATAGGCGGAAAACATAAAGGGATTCTTGCAGCGTTTCTTAACGGCCCGCAGCTTCCGTGCGCCCATCTGGATCGGTATCGATATTTCGACCTGCTCTGTCGCTTTTATCTCCAAGCAATTTCGAAAATGCCGCCTTGGCTAAAATCTCGCCTGCAAACGGCGGATTTCTGACATCGCTATCGCCACGCCGGCGCTTTGATGGGCTCATGACCGAACCAAGACGCAAACGCGGCGCCGAGCGAACCAGCAACAGGGGCCCGGCCGCCATCCCGCAACTGCCGCTGAGGCGGGTGACCAATCCCTATCCGCCGATGGCCATGCTCTCGGTCGACCAGATCGAGGCGATCCATGAAGCCTCGATGCACATCCTGGAAAATTTCGGTATCGAGGTGATGAGCCCGCGGGCGCTGTCGCTGTTCGAGAAGGCTGGGGCCAAGGTCGATCACGCGACGGCGAATGTCCGCATCGATCGCGGCATGGTCGACGAAGCGCTGAAGACGACGCGTTCTACCTATACGCTGACGCCGCGCAATCCGGCCCAGGCCATCCATCTCGGCGGCAACACGATCAATTTCACGCTGGTCGCCGGACCGCCCAATGTGCACGACATGGAGCGCGGCCGCCGCGCCGGCAATCTGCGCGACTATTCTGATCTCACCCGGCTGGCGCAGCATTTCAACTGCATCCACATGCTCGGCAACCAGGTCTGCGCGCCGGTGGAGCTGCCGGCCAATTCCCGCCACCTCGACACCTACTTCACCAATCTGACGCTGACCGACAAGAGCTTCCATGTCTCGGCGATCGGCCGGGGCAGGGCGCTGGACGGCATCGAAATGATGGCGATCGCGCGGGGGCTGACGCCGGACCAGATGCGCGACGATCCGGGCATCACCACCATCATCTCGGTCAACTCCCCGCGCCGCTTCGACGAGATGATGGCCGAGGGGCTGATGACCATGGCCGAGTTCGGCCAGTCGGTGGCGGTGACGCCGTTCACGCTGATGGGGGCGATGAGCCCGGTGACGCTGGCCGGCGCATTGGCGCAGCAGAATGCCGAGGCGCTTTTCGGCGTGGCGCTGACGCAGCTTGTGCAACCCGGCGCCCCGGTGATGTATGGCGCCTTCACCTCCAATGTCGACATGAAGTCGGGCGCCCCGGCTTTCGGCACGCCGGAGAACACCAAAGCCAACATCGCCTCAGGGCAACTGGCCAGGCGCTACAACCTGCCCTACCGCACCACGCCGGGCTCGGCCTCCAATGCCGCCGACGCGCAAGGCGCCTATGAGACGCTGATGGCATTGTGGGGCGCGGTGCTCGGCCACGGCAACCTCGTCTACCACGCCGCCGGCTGGCAGGAGGGCGGGCTGACGGCATCGTTCGAGAAGCTCATCATCGATGTCGAGATGATCCAGCACATGATGGAGTTTTTGCGCCCGATCGTGGTCGATGAGGCCGAATTGGCAGTCGAGGCGCTGGGGGCGGTGCCGACCGGCGGCCATTTCTTCGGCGAGCCGCACACGCTGGAGCGCTACGCCACTGCTTTCTACCAGCCGATGCTGTCCAACTGGCAGAATTACGAGGCCTGGCAGGAGGCCGGCGGGCTCGACGCCACGGCGCGAGCGACGCGGCTATGGAAGAAGGCGCTGGAAGATTACGTCGAGCCGGTCATGGATGTCGCGGTGCGCGAGGCGCTGGAAACCTATGTGGCCAAGCGCAAGGAAGCGATCGGGCAGGGCGAACCGTGATGTCCGATCTTTTCATCCTGATTCACTTCATTGGTCCAACTCACTGAAATGACGAGAAAACCATGAAATCGCATGCAAAGGTCGTGGTCATTGGCGGTGGCGTCGTCGGATGTTCCGTGCTGTTCCACCTCGCCCGCCATGGCTGGACTGATGTCGTGCTTCTCGAGCGCGACGAGTTGACCTCGGGCTCGACCTGGCACGCTGCCGGCGGCATGCACACGATCAATGGCGACCCCAACGTCGCCAAGCTGCAGAAATACACGATCTCTCTCTACAAGGAGATCGAGGAACTGTCGGGACAGGCGACCGGCGTGCACCTGACCGGTGGCGTGCTGCTGGCGGCCACCGAGGCGCGGCTCGACTGGCTGCGCGGCGTCGTCGCCAAGGGCCGCTACCTCGGCATCGACCTCGAGGAGATCTCGGCGAAAGAGGCGGCCGAACTGATGCCGCTACTCGACCCCAGCCAGTTCGTCGGCGCGGTGCGCAACAAGGAAGACGGCCATCTCGATCCGTCTGGCGTCACCCATGCCTATGCAAAGGCAGCGAGGAAGCTTGGGGCGGAAGTGGAACGCTTCACCAAGGTCGAGGACATCGTGCGCCGCCCCGATGGGCTGTGGCGCGTTCTCACCAACAAGGGCGAGGTGGTGGCCGAGCATGTCGTCAATGCCGGCGGTCTGTGGGCGCGCGAGGTTGGCCGCATGGTCGGGCTGGAATTGCCGGTGCTGGCGATGGAGCACATGTATCTGATCACCGAGGACATGCCGGAGGTCGCCGCCTGGAACCAGAAAACCGGAACCGAGATCATCCACGCGGTCGATTTCGACGGCGAGCTGTATCTGCGCCAGGAGCGCGGCGGCATGCTGATGGGGACCTACGAAAAGGCCAACAAGCCATGGTCCGAATTCCAGACGCCGTGGAATTTCGGCCATGAATTGCTGGAGCCGGACATCGACCGCATCGCACCGTCGCTGGAGGTCGGCTTCCGGCATTTCCCGGCCTTCCAGAACACCGGCATCAAGCAGATCATCAACGGGCCCTTCACCTTTGCGCCTGACGGCAATCCGTTGGTCGGTCCTGTGCGCGGTCTGCCGGGTTTTTGGGTCGCCTGCGGCGTCATGGCGGGATTCTCGCAGGGCGGCGGCGTTGGCCTGGCGCTATCCAACTGGATGATCGAGGGCGATCCGGGTGCCGACATCTGGGCGATGGACGTTTCGCGCTATGGTGACTGGGCGACGATGGCCTACACCAATGCCAAGGTGCGCGAGAACTATTCTCGCCGCTTCTCGATCCGCTTCCCCAATGAGGAATTGCCCGCCGGGCGGCTACTGAAGACGACGCCGGTCTACGACCTTTTGTCAGCCAAGGGGGCGCAGTGGGGTGTCTCCTATGGGCTGGAGGTGCCGCTCTGGTATGCGCCTGAGGGCGTCAAGGATGAATTCTCGTGGCGGCGTTCGAGCGATTTTTCCCACGTCGCTCGCGAGGTCGCGTCGGTTCGTGGCAGCGTCGGCCTGGCGGAGATTTCGAACTTTGCCAAATACAAGGTCACGGGCGAGGGGGCAGCTAGCTGGCTCGACCGCCTGCTTGCCTGCAAGCTGCCGAAACCTGGCCGCATGACGCTGGCGCCGATGCTGAAAGAGGATGGCAGGCTGATCGGCGATTTCACGCTGGCCAATCTCGGCGACGGCGAATGGTTCATCGCCGGCTCCGGCATCGCCGAGCAATACCATATGCGTTGGTTCGAGGCGCATCTGCCTGTGGACGGCTCTGTCCGGATAGAAGCGCTGGGGCCGAAGCTCACCGGTCTGGCCATCGCCGGGCCCAAGGCGCGGGAGCTGCTGGCAAAGGTGACGCGGGCGGATGTCTCCAATACCGCTTTTCCGTTCATGGCGATTGCCAGGATGGACATCGGCATGGCGCCGTGCCTGGTGGGCCGTGTCAGCTATACCGGCGATCTCGGCTACGAGATGTGGGTAGCGCCGGAATATCAGCGCGCCGCGTTCCAGGCGCTGATGGCGGCCGGCGAGGAATTCGGCATCGGCCTGTTCGGCTCGCGTGCGCTCAATTCGCTCAGGCTGGAGAAGAATTACGGCTCGTTGGCGCGCGAATACCGGCCGATCTACGGACCGCTGGAGGCCGGGCTCGATCGCTTCGTCGCCTACGGCAAGGAGGCCGATTTCATCGGCAAGCAAGCGGCGCTTGCCGAGCGCAAGCAAGGCGGCAGGCTGCGTTTGCGAACCTTCATCGTCGAAGCCGACGATGCCGATGTCATCGGCGACGAGCCGATCTGGTTCGACGGCGCCGTGCGCGGCTGGGTCACCTCGGGCGGCTACGCGCATCATTCGAAAAAGTCCGTCGCCATCGGCTATGTGCCGAAGGAGATTGCCGATGAGAGCGACGGTTTCGAGATCGAATTGCTGGGCAGGCGCCATGCCGCACGCATGCAACCTGTGCCGCTGTTCGATGCGAATTTCGAAAGGATGCGCGCCTGACGGCACGCATCCTCTTGCGCGTCAGGCGCTGCGGCGGTTGTCCAGCGCGAAGGCGCCGGCGCCGGCAAACACCAGATAGAGGAAGATGAAGCAGAACGAGATGGCCGCATCACCGCCGTTGTTGACCGGGAAGAAGTCGCGCGGATAATGCGCCATGAAATAGGCGATCGCCATCTCGCCGCAGAGCAGGAACGCCACCGGCCGGGTTAAAAGCCCAAGCGCCAGCAGGATGCCGCCGACGAATTCAAGGATGGCTGCGGTCAGTGTTAGCCCGGTCAAGGTGCCCGCATGCTCGCCGACGGGAAAGTTGAACAGTTTCTGCGAGCCGTGCTCGATGAACTGCAGCGCGGTCATGATGCGCAGCACGCCCAGCGCCTGCGGCTGAAATCTGGCGAGACCTTCAAAAAGCTTCATCGAAAACTCCATTTTTCCAACCGTTCGGCCCGGCCATAGATTATCGCCCGGCAATGGACCATTCACTTCCCACGGCCTGCCATCAACAATCGGTGATTGGAAATGTTCGCCAATCTGACCCGTTCGTGTTGTTCTCTCTATGGTTGCATTGTTATCGCAATGGTTGTATTGGTGTGTGGATATTCCAAACCATGCGGGGTTCCCTTTGCCATGAAAAAAGTCGCCATCTGCCTATTCGCCATCCTTGCAGGCACCAGCGTCGCCATGGCCGACGACGCCGGCTGTGCTGCCTTCAAATGGCCGGTGACACGCGAGCAGGCGCTGTTTCCGGCAGCGCCCGCCGCGCAGCCCGGCGCTGCCCTGACAGTCGGGCAAGCGGCGGATTTCATGCTCACAGCGGTCGACACGATCAGTTTTGCCGTGCCGCCGGAACGTGCGCCGGCCGCCGGCACATTCGGCGCGACGGCAAACGTGGCCGTGCCGCCTGAGGGAGAGCTCCAGGTCAGTCTGTCTGATGAGGCCTGGATCGATGTCGTTCAGGACGGCCAGGCGATGAAGTCCGTGGCTTTCAGCGGCGTGAAGACCTGTCCCGGCATCCGCAAGAGCGTGCGTTTCAAGTTGCCCGCTGGCGCGGCCACGATCCAGATCAGTGGCGCCAAGCAACAGAGCATCAAGGTCGCGGTGCTGGCGCCGGAATGATTTCCTGACGCCGCTCTCATCGCACCTGCGGCGCGATGAGAGTCCTTCCGTGTCGACGCCTATCGGGCCGGATCAGCGCACCGGCGCCATCAGCGCGAAATGTGCGCCTTGCGGATCCTGGCACTGCACGATCCAGCTGCCGCCGGGCACTTCCATCGGACCCATCAGGATCTTGCCGCCATTGTCGGTGACCCGCTTGGCCGCCGCATCGATGGCAGGCACGTTGAAATAGAACTGCCAGACCGGCACCGGGATCTGCTGCGGCTTGTTCATCATGCCGCCGCCGGATTCGGGGCCGGCCCCAAAAGTCTGGTAGGTGCCCATCGGCCCCATATCCATCGAATCGCCCTTGGTCCAACCGAACTGACCGGAATAGAAATCGAAGGCGGCCTTCCAGTCTGACGTATAGAGCTCGTGCCAGCCTATGTGGCCGGGCGTGCTGGCTGGCACCGGCGGCTGGTCGGGACCGTTGGGTTGCAGGAGCATGAAGGTGGCACCCTGCGGGTCGGCAACGACGGCAAAGCGGCCGACGCCCGGAATGTCGTCGGGCGCGCGGTGGACCGCGCCGCCGGCGTCCTTCAGCGATTGCGTCGCGGCGTCGACATCTTTGGTGTGGATATAACCGAGCCAGGCCGGCGGCATGCCCATCTTGGCGGCATCCTCCGGCAAGGTCATCAGCCCGCTGACGCCGCGCTCGCCGACATTCATGACGATGTAGGGCGGCATACCGGGCGCCATGTCGAAAGGTTGCGCGGTCCAGCCTACGACTGCGGTGTAGAAGGCCTCAGCGGCGTCGAGGTCGGTGGTCATCAACTCGTACCAGAAGAAGGGCATGGGGGATTTGGGCATTGTCGGTCTCCTCATCGTTTCATGCATCGATCGCGGTCGATCCATCCTAGGACGATCCTCGCGACAGAAATCCGACATCTGGGCCAGAAATCGAGGACGGCAAGGGCGCCGTCGTTCCAGTCTTGCCTCGGCTGCGGTTTTCGCCTTTCCTTGCTACCAGTGAGGGGTTGTCGATCCATGCGCCAGATGTCGCTTACGTCGGAGCTTGTCGCGCTGTGCCACCGGGAGGAGGCCGATCCCGGCCCTGATGGCAGTTGGACGCAACTGAACGATGACGATTTCCGGACTCTGGCCTTGCGTCTGTCTGATGAAGCCGACGAGGGGCCGTTATGGGTGTTCGCCTATGGCTCGCTGATCTGGAAGCCAGCCTTCGAGTCCGTCGAGCGGCAACGTGCCACCGCCTATGGCTGGCATCGGTCCTTCTGCCTCGACATGGTCCGCTGGCGCGGCAGCGTGGCGCAGCCGGGCCTGATGATGGCGCTCGAACGGGGTGGGCGATGCGATGGCGTGATCTACCGTCTGCCGGAAGGCGAAAAGCCGGCCCAGATCGAAAGGCTGTTGCGGCGCGAGATCGACGATCACGAGAGCATCGGCTCGGTGCGATGGGTTCCGGTGCGCACGGCACAAGGGATGTTGAGGGCGCTGGGCTTCTGGGTCGGGGTGACCGGCAGGGGCACTTCGCTCAACCAGCCGCTGGAGAAAGTGGCAGGGGTGCTGGCGCGCGCCTGCGGGCATGTCGGCTCAGGCGCGGAGTACCTCTACAACACCGTCAGCCACCTCGAAGAATTCGGCATTCGCGACCGCAATCTGTGGCGGCTGCAGCGGCTGGTCGCGGACGAGATCAGGTCGATCCATGGCCACGTTGAGACCAGTGCTCAGTCCGTGTCGGCAGTTCCTATAACATGACTATAATTATCATGTTTTTCGAAAGATTTCAGCGGGTTGGCCGAAAATTGACCAATTGATAAAAAAATAAAACGTGCTAGCCTTCCCCAAACGAAAACAAGGGGAACCGGAATGGCGACTGGTCATTTCAAGGAAGGCATTGCCGGCGGCCGGCTGTCATCCGAGCAATATGCCGACAATTTTTCCGATCTGCACCCGCCGCTCGATCATCACGAGGCGCTGGTCGAATCCGATCGCTGTTACTTCTGCTACGATGCGCCGTGCATGAATGCATGCCCGACCTCGATCGACATTCCGCTGTTCATCCGCCAGATATCGACCGGCAATCCGATCGGTTCGGCCAAGACGATTTTCGACCAGAACATTCTGGGCGGCATGTGCGCTCGCGTCTGCCCGACCGAGACGCTGTGCGAGGAAGTCTGCGTGCGCGAGGTGGCGGAAGGCAAGCCCGTGCAGATCGGCCGCCTGCAGCGCTATGCCACCGATGTCGCGATGAGCGAGAACAAGCAATTCTATCCGCGCCCGGAGCCGACCGGAAGGAGCGTCGCTGTGGTGGGTGCCGGACCGGCGGGACTGGCAGCCGCACACCGGCTTGCTCGCCATGGCCACGACGTGACCATCCTGGAGGCGCGGCCGAAGGCCGGTGGCCTCAATGAATATGGCATCGCCGCCTACAAGAGCGTCGACAATTTCGCCCAGGCCGAGGTCGATTATGTGACCTCGATCGGCGGCATCGAAATCCAGAACGGCAAGGCGCTCGGCCGCGACTATCAGCTGTCGGACCTGATCCGCAATTACGACGCCGTGTTCCTCGGGATGGGGCTTGGCGGCGTCAACGCGCTGCGTGCCGATGGCGAGGACGCCGACGGCGTCACCAATGCGGTCGAGTTCATCGCCGAACTTCGCCAGGCCAGCGACCTTTCCGGCCTGCCGGTCGGCCGGCGCGTCGTCGTCATCGGCGGCGGCATGACGGCGATCGATGCCGCGGTGCAGTCGAAGCTGCTCGGCGCCGAGGAGGTGACGATCTGCTACCGGCGTGGCCAGGAGCATATGAATGCTTCAGGTTTCGAACAGGATCTGGCCGCGGCCAACGGCGTCACCATCCGCCACTGGCTGCAGCCGAAGCGCGTCATTGCCGAGGGCGGCAAGGTGTCGGGCATCGAGCTCGAATACACGGCAATGAACGGCGACAAGCTCGCCGGCACCGGCGAGATGCTGATGCTCGTTGCAGACCAGGTGTTCAAGGCAATCGGCCAGAGTTTTGTCCCGGCCGCGCTCAACGGCAGCGGGGCATCGATCGAACTCGAAGCCGGCCGCATAAAGGTCGATGCGGAAGGCCGCACCTCGCTGGCGAAGGTCTGGGCCGGCGGCGACTGCATCTTCGGCGGTGACGACCTCACCGTCTCGGCCGTGGCGCAAGGCCGCGACGCGGCGGAAAGCATCAACCGGGCACTGACCTCGAACGGGAGGGCATGAGCATGGCAGACATCCGTAACAATTTCGTCGGCATCAAATCGCCAAATCCCTTCTGGCTGGCTTCGGCGCCGCCGACCGACAAGGCCTACAATGTCATCCGCGCCTTCAAGGCGGGCTGGGGTGGCGTTGTCTGGAAGACGCTCGGCGAAGAGGGGCCGCCGGTGGTCAATGTCAACGGGCCGCGCTACGGCGCGATCTGGGGTGCGGACCGCCGTCTGCTTGGCCTCAATAACATCGAGCTGATCACCGACCGCGACCTGCAGGTCAATCTGCGCGAGATCAAGCAGGTCAAGAAGGACTGGCCCGACCGCGCCATCGTCGTCTCGCTGATGGTGCCGTGCGTCGAGGATGCCTGGAAGGCGATCCTGCCGGTGGTCGAGGAGACGGAGGCCGACGGCATCGAGCTCAATTTCGGCTGTCCGCACGGCATGTCGGAGCGCGGCATGGGTGCGGCCGTCGGGCAGGTGCCGGAATACATCGAGATGGTGGTGCGCTGGTGCAAGCAGAACACCCGCATGCCGGTCATCACCAAGCTGACGCCCAACATCACCGATGTGCGCAAGCCGGCGCGCGCTGCGCTGTCCGGCGGCACCGACGCGGTGTCGCTGATCAACACCATCAATTCGATCACCGGCGTCGACCTCGACAGCTTCGCGCCGCAGCCGACCATCGACGGCAAGGGTTCGCATGGCGGCTATTGCGGTCCGGCGGTGAAGCCGATCGCCATGAACATGGTGGCCGAGATCGCGCGCGATCCGGAAACGCGCGGCTTGCCGATCTCCGGCATTGGCGGCATCACCACCTGGCGCGACGCGGCCGAATTCATGGCGCTCGGCGCCGGCAATGTGCAGGTATGCACGGCGGCGATGACCTATGGCTTCAAGATCGTGCAGGAAATGGTTGCCGGCCTCGAAAACTGGATGGACGAGAAGGGTCACGCCTCGCTCGACGACATCGTCGGCAGGGCCACGCCCAATGTCACCGACTGGCAGTATCTCAACCTCAACTATGTCGCCAAGGCGCATATCGACCAGGACGCCTGCATCAAGTGCGGTCGCTGCCACATCGCCTGCGAGGACACCTCGCACCAGGCGATCACCAGCATGGTCGACGGCAAGCGGCACTTCGAGGTGATCGAGGCCGAATGCGTCGGCTGCAATCTCTGCGTCAATGTCTGTCCCGTGGAAAACTGCATCACCATGGAGCCGCTGGCGGCTGGTGCGATGGACCAGCGCACCGGCAAGCCGGTGTCGCCGGTCTATGCCAACTGGACGACGCATCCGAACAATCCGATGGCCAAGGTGGCGGCGGAGTAGGGTTGCCTCAACGTCATAGGGCGAGGGCAATGAGGCAGCGGCGCTTGCGGGCGCCGCTGCTTTTTTCGACGGCTATTGCGGATAAGAATTATCCATGATAAAAGATATCCATGAATAGGAAATCGGCACGATGAAGCTGGGTGAGGGCGTTGAGGCGGCGATACACTGCGCCGCGATGCTCGCCGGCGTGGATGGCGCGGCGACCATGCCGGGCGCCGCGATGGCGGAGGCCTTCGGCCTGTCGCCGAGCTATCTTCTGAAGCATCTCAACATGCTGACGGCGGAGGGCATTCTTGAATCGGTGCCTGGACCGGCCGGCGGCTACCGGCTGGCGCGGCCGGCGGAACGGATCACGCTGCTCGACATCGTACTGGCAGTGGAAGGTCGCGAGCCGGCCTTCCGCTGCGGCGAGATCCGCCAGCGCGGCCCGGTCAGGCTCGATGCCTCCGCCTATGTGAAACCGTGCGGCATCAATGCGGCGATGCTCAAGGCCGAGCGCGCCTATCGCGCCGCGCTCGCCGAGGCCCGACTCTCCGATATCGTCGCTGCCTATCAGAGCGATGCCGATCCGCGATCGTTTGCCGCGAACTGTGCTTTCGTCGAGCGCCACCAGCGGCCGCAGAAAGTTCAACCAAGCAAGAGTGAAAGGTAAGAGGATGAAACAGAGGCTGCAATTCTTCGCCAAGGCGCCGGAGATCATGAAGGCGGTGTCGGTGCTCAACAAGGCGGTCGACGAATGCGGGCTCGAGGTAAGCCTGCTGCACCTGATCAAGCTCAGGGCATCGCAGATCAATGGCTGCTCCTACTGCGTCGAGATGCACAGCCGCGAGGCGCGCCGGGATGGCGAGACCGAGCAGCGGCTCTATCTGGTCTCCGCCTGGAAGGAATCGCCGCTGTTTTCCGGGCGCGAACGCGCCGCCTTCGCCTGGACCGAAGCGGTGACCAAGATCGCCGAAAACGGTGTCTCGGATGAGCTCTATGCACGGACGCTCGAGCATTTTTCTGAAGAGGAACTGGTCAAGCTGTCTGTCGCGATCGGCATGATCAATACCTGGAACCGGCTTTGCGTGCCGTTCCATGCCGTTCATCCGATGCCAGCAGCGAAGGCCGCCTGAGCCAAGCCGGCGCGCGGGCCGCAAGGCCCGCTTGCCTTTTCGTTTGAGGATCAGCACCATGCTCGCAAGTTTTCAGAATGAGATTCTGGTTGCCGCCCGCCTGCTGCTTGGCGGCGCCTTCATTTTTGCCGGCCTGCGCAACATCGTGAACGCGACCTTCCTGACCCAACTGATAACAGACCGCGGCGTACCGCAGGCGGGGCTGGCGCTGTGGGTCGGCATCGCCCTGCAGGTCGTTGCCGGCGGACTGGTCGTGGTGGGCATCTGGACCGCACCTGCTGCCGCAGGCCTGATCCTGTTCCTGGTTGTCGCCACGATCATGTTCGACAATTTCTGGGATCATCAGGGACCCGAGCGAGCGGCTCGCATCAACGGCTTTGTCGCCAATGTCGCTCTGACCGGCGGCTTCCTGTCGTTGATGGCGCAGCCGCTTTGACGAGTTGGCGGCGCTGCCGGATCAATCGCCGACCGCATTAATCGCTTCGTCGCGAATGGCTGGTAGGATTGGCGCAGTTTCGCTGTTGGAGCCTTTATGGAGCAAAGCTGGAACAGCTTCTGGGGGAGCGTTGCGCAGGCCTTCCACCACGCGCTGTCGCCGTTTCGGGCGCTCGCCGAGGTGTTCGGCTATGCTCCGAGCGACATGCAGATCTGGTGCTTCCTGTGCGGCGTATTTGTCCTCGTGCTCGTCGTCCCCCACACCTATGGCGATCTGGTGCTGCGCCGCCGCCGTGCCTATGCGACCGGCAAGGTGGTGAAGATCGACATGTCGGACGACGCGCCCAACACCCCGACCATAGAATTCACCGATCGCCAGGGGCACATCTGGCGCTTCGACTCGAACCTGCCGGTTAGTGACGCGACCGGTTCGGTCGGGGCGGTGGTCGAGGTGATGTATGATCCCCAGCGTCCGAGCCGTGCGCGCGAAGCCGGGCGGCCGGTCATGAAGGCGGCTCACACGGCGCTCTGGTATACGATCGTGGCAGGCCTGATGGCGCTAGCCTTCTGGCCAGGCCTTACAGCCAACTGAGCCCCGCTCTCAGGAAAGCATCCTCGCCCTGCCGCTCACGCGGCATATCGCAACCCGCCGTCGCAGGTCAGCACCTGGCCGGTGACGAAGCCGTTGGAGACGAGGAAGGCGATCGCGCCGGCAACGTCTTCGGCGCGGCCGATGCGTCCGACCGGCGTTTTCCCGGCATACTCGGTGAACACCGCCTGCCGCTGCTCGTCAGGCAGGAAATGCCACCAGGGCGTATCGATGACGCCCGGCGCCACGACGTTGACGCGCAGCGGCTTGAGCTCCACGGCCAGGATCGGCACCACCGTCAACAGCATGCCGTTGACGGCGGCGATGCCGGCGACGCCCGGCGCCGACAATTGTGCCGAGACCGCCGAGATGAACGTGACCGAGCCGTTCTTGTTCAGGGTCGGCAAGGCCGCCTGCAGGCATGAGAGTTGCGGCCGGACTTTCTCGTCGACGCCGCCGCCGATGTCGGCAAGGTCGAGCGTTTCGAACGGACCAATTCCCTTGCCGCCGCTGGCGGCCAGGACAAGATGATCGAAGGGACCGGTACGATCGAAGAATTGGCGAACCTCGTCGGGCTTGGTGGCATCGAAGGCAGCCTTGTCGACGGCGCCGCCAAGGCTTTGCCAGGCGCTGTTGAGCCTTTCCTGGTTGCGCCCCGTGATGGTCACCCTCATGTTCGGGCCAAGCAGCTTCTGCGCCGTGGCGAGACCGATGCCGGAAGAGCCGCCGATGATCACGACATGTTCATTCTTCTCGCTCATGACTGCTTTTCCTTCGAAGTGGTGGAAGCGAGGCCGACGAGGTCGAGGCTCAGTTCCCGCAATTGCTGTCTTGCCTTCACGTCATAGGCTTGCGCATCGGCGCGGGATTCCCGCATGCCATCGAAATAGAGGCCGCTTCTGCCTTTGAGATCAGGCGATGTCGCGAGGTTGAGGATGGCTTCAGCGCCGGTTTCGACCGAGCTCCACGGTGTGACGCCCGCCTGCCGGACCATGGTCGTGTTCATGTAGCTCGCCGGATGCAGGGCGTTGACGGTGACGCCTGGGCCTTTCAGCTGCTCGGCCAGATCGACGGTGAACAGGATCTGCGCCAGCTTGCTCTGGCAGTAGGCGCGCACGCCGTCATAGGCGCGGGTCAGCATGACATCGCCGAAGTCGATTGCCTGCTGGCCGGCCGAGGCGACGTTGATGATGCGCGAAGGCGCGCTCGCTTTAAGCAGCGGCAGAAGCTCTGTGGTCAGCAGGAAGCCGGCGAGGTAGTTGACGGCAAAGCGCAATTCGCAGCCATCGGCGCTGACCTGTCGTTTCGCGCCGGCGGTGCCGATGCCGGCATTGTTGATGAGGATGTCGAGCCGGTCGGTCCTGGCGCGCACCGCTTCAGCGAGGCGGCGGACCTCAGCCAGCGAGGCGAGGTCGGCGGCAAGAAACTCGGCCTTGCCGCCGGCGGCTTCGATTTCGGCGACCAACGTCTTGCCGCGCGCCGCATCGCGGCCATGCACCAGAACGCGGGCGCGTTCAGCGCCCAGCCTTTCCGCGACGACGCGGCCGACACCGTCGGTCGATCCGGTGATGAGAACGGTCTTGTCTTTCAGTTCCATGCCTGGAGCCTCCACGTTTGCTCTGAACGCAAGATGGGGCACCGGGCGCGGCGCAAACAGTTCAAACTTTATCCTGGTATCGATACTGCTATAATGGGCTTATGGATGCTCCCGCACAGTCTCCCGAAGACAGTCGCCGGCGCGAGCTAGGGGCCTTTCTGCGTTCGCGCCGCGAAAGGCTGTCGCCGTCGGCCACCGGCATCGCTGCTGGCCAGAGGCGGCGCACGCCTGGCCTGCGCCGCGAGGAGGTGGCTATGATCGCCGGCGTCGGTACGACCTGGTACACCTGGCTGGAGCAGGGCAGGGACGTGCGTCCTTCCGTGGAGGTGCTGACCGCGCTGTGCGAGGCGCTGCGGCTCGATGCCGCCGAGAAGCGGCATTTGTTCACGCTTGCCGGCCGCCAGCAGCCTGAGCGTCGTGCCGTGACGCCGGAAAAAGTGGACGGCCTCTTGCTGCACATGCTGCAGAGCCTCGTCCTGCAGCCAGCCTATGTCGTGGGGCGACGCTGGGACGTGCTGGCCTGGAATCCGGCGGCCGTCGCCGTTTTCGGTGACTATGACCTGCTGGACGGTGATGCCCGCAACATCGTCCACATGGTGTTCACCAACCCGCACCATCGCCGCCTGCTTGTCGACTGGGAGCAACTGGCGCGCTCGGTGCTTGCCTCGTTCCGAGCCGAGAGTGCGAAATATGTCGGCGATCCGGATTTCGAACGGCTGATCGAGTTGATGACACGCTCAAGTCCGGAATTCCGGGCGTGGTGGCCGCAGCGCGATGTGGCGCGGAAATTATCGGGGGTGAAGCATGTCCGGCACTCGATCGCCGGCGCGATGGCCTTCGAGCATATGAGCCTTTCGATCGATGACGGCTCGGACATGAGGCTGATCGTCTACACGCCGCTCGCCGAGCAGAACTCGATCGCCAAGCTGCAGCAACTGCTGGAGGCGCTGCCGGCCGAGCGGCGCAGCGCCTGATTTCCGCCCGAGGCTAGCCTTTCGGCTTCAGCCCTTCGATGAACAGCTGCTCCAGGAACCTGGCGGCGTCCTCGAAGCGGCCGTCGCCGCCGCGGTCGGGGCCGAGCACGGCGCGGACCTGGACATCGAAATCGGCATAGTGCTGCGTCGTCGCCCAGATCGAGAAGATGAGGTGCCAGGGATCGGTGCGGACAATCTTGCCGGCGCGCATCCAGCCCTTGATGATGGCCGCCTTTTCGTCGACCAGCGTCTTCAGCTCGCCTTCCAGCAGCGGCATGATGCGCGGCGCGCCTTGCAGGATCTCGTTGGCGAACAGACGGCTCTCGCGCGGGAAGTCGCGCGCCATTTCGAGCTTGCGCCGGATGTAGCTGCGCAGTTCGGTCAGGGGATCGCCGATATCGTCGAGTTCGCGCAGCGGCGCCAGCCAGGTCGCGAGCAGCCGCTCCATCAGCGTTTCGTGAATGTCCTCCTTGCGGCGGAAATAGTAGAGCAGGTTCGGCTTCGACATGCCGGCGGCTTCGGCGATCTGGTCGATGGTGGAGCCGCGAAAACCGTTGGTGGAGAAGACTTCGAGCGCCGCTTCCAGGATCAGCTCGCGCTTTTCCTGCTGGATGCGGGTGCGGCGGGGAGCTGAGCCTTCCATCGTCTCCGTCATCCTTGTCGGCCGCGGCTGCGCGGGACATCTGGACCAATTCTCTGGACCAGTTTTTCCCAGGCCTGTGGAGCGCGCTTCCGATACCGCATTTCCGCTAGTAATCCCTTGACCGCCGACAGGGCGGTGCTAACGTTTGTCCAATCGGTCAAAAATTTGCGTAGCACGAAAATGCAGCAAAGACCAAGCGTTGGCCGCACCGAAACAGGTTACAAGGGGAAGTCTTGGTCATGTCCAACCGGCTGAAAGTCACGCCGAACGATCTCAGCGCATTCTGGATGCCGTTCACGGCAAACCGCCAGTTCAAGCAGGCGCCACGCATGTTCGTGTCCGCCAAGGACATGCATTACACAACCAGCGACGGCCGCAAGGTGCTCGACGGCACCGCCGGTCTGTGGTGCGTCAATGCCGGCCATTGCCGGCCGAAGATCACCGAGGCGATCCAGCACCAGGCGGCCGAACTCGACTATGCGCCGGCCTTCCAGATGGGCCACCCGATCGTCTTCGAACTGGCGAACCGGCTCGTCGACATCGCGCCGAAGGGCATGGACCATGTCTTCTTCACCAATTCCGGCTCGGAATCGGTCGACACCGCGCTGAAGATGGCGATCGCCTATCACCGCGCCAAAGGCGAGGGCGCGCGCACCCGCCTGATCGGCCGCGAACGCGGCTATCACGGCGTCAATTTCGGCGGCATCTCGGTCGGCGGCATCGTTAGCAACCGCAAGATGTTCGGCACGCTGCTCGGCGGCGTCGACCACATGCCACACACGCATCTTCCGGAAAAGAATGCCTTCTCCAGGGGCGTGCCGGAGCACGGCGCGGAACTGGCGAACGAGCTGGAGCGCATCGTCGCGTTGCATGATGCCTCGACCATCGCCGCCGTCATCGTCGAGCCGGTGGCTGGTTCGACCGGCGTCATCCTGCCGCCGAAGGGCTATCTCCAGAAGCTGCGAGAGATCTGCACCAAACACGGCATCCTGCTGATCTTCGACGAGGTCATCACTGGCTTCGGCCGCCTCGGTACGCCGTTCGCCGCCGACTATTTCGGCGTCACGCCCGATATCATGACGACGGCCAAGGGCGTCTCCAACGGCGTCATCCCAATGGGCGCGGTGTTCGTCAAGAAGGAAATCCACGACGCCTTCATGACCGGCCCCGAGCACATGATCGAGTTCTTCCACGGCTACACCTATTCGGGCAACCCGATCGCCTGCGCGGCGGCACTCGGCACGCTCGACACTTACAAGGAAGAGGGGCTTTTGACCCGTGGCGAGGACCTGGCGCCCTATTGGGAAGACGCGCTGCATTCGCTCAAGGGCGAACCGAATGTCATCGATATCAGAAACATCGGCCTGATCGGCGCGATTGAATTGGCCCCGATCGCCGGACAGCCGACGAAGCGGGCCTTCTCGGCCTTCGTCAAGGCATTCGAGCGCGGCGCGCTGATCCGCACCACCGGCGACATCATCGCATTGTCGCCGCCGCTGATCATCACCAAGGGCCAGATCAACGAATTGATCGACCATGTGCGGGATGTGCTGAGGTCGATAGACTAAACTTGCTTTGTCCGGTCGGGCGGCGTCGGGAACCGCCGCCCGACCGGGCAATGAAATGAGAGGACTTTGAATGGCCGCCCCCGGCGAGAATCTGCGAGTGAATTCAGACCGTTTGTGGGATTCCATCATGGAGATGGCGAAGATTGGGCCCGGCATTGCCGGCGGCAACAATCGCCAGACCGTGACCGACGAGGACGGCGAGGGCCGGCATCTGTTCAAGCGCTGGTGCGAGGCCGCCGGGCTCGAAATGGGCCTCGACGAGATGGGCACGATGTTTGCCCGCCGCGAAGGCACCGACCCAAGCCTGCCGCCAGTCTATGTCGGCAGCCATCTCGACACCCAGCCGACCGGCGGCAAGTATGACGGCGTGCTCGGCGTGCTCGGTGGGCTCGAAGTCGTGCGCTCGCTCAACGATCTTGGCATCAAGACCAGGCATCCGATCGTCGTCACCAACTGGACCAACGAAGAAGGCGCGCGCTTCGCGCCGGCGATGATGGCGTCTGGCGTGTTCGCCGGCGTGCTCGACCAGGCCGACGTCTACGAACATGTCGACAAGGATGGCAAGAAGTTCGGCGAGGAGCTCGAACGCATCGGCTGGAAAGGCTCCGAGAAGGTCGGGGCGCGCCAAATCCACGCCTTCTTCGAATTGCATATCGAGCAGGGACCGATCCTCGAGGACGAGGGTATCGACATCGGCGTCGTCACCCATGGCCAGGGACTGAAATGGCTGCAGGTGACGCTGACCGGCAAGGAAGCGCATACCGGCTCGACGCCGATGCCGAAACGCCGCAATGCCGGGCTCGGCATGGCCAGGGTGATCGAACTGGTGCACGAGGTGGCCATGGACTATCAGCCCGACGCCGTCGGTGCGGTCGGCCACATGCAGGTCTATCCGAACTCGCGCAACATCATTGCCGGGCGTACCGTCTTCACCATCGACATCCGCTCGCCGGAAAAAGAGGTTCTCGATACGATGGACGCGCGCATCCGTGAGGGCATCGACACGATCTGCGATGCGCTCGACATCAAATATCAAATCGAACAGGTCGGGCATTTCGACCCGGTCACCTTCGACAAGAACTGCGTCAAGGCGATCCGCGATGCCGCCGACCGGCTGGGCTACACGCACCGCAACATCGTCTCCGGCGCCGGCCACGACGCCTGCTGGATCAACCGCGTTGCGCCGACGGCAATGGTGATGTGCCCTTGCGTCGATGGTCTCAGCCACAACGAAGCCGAGGAAATCTCCAAGGAATGGGCAGCGGCCGGCGCCGACGTGCTGTTCCATGCGGTTGTGGAGACGGCTGTCATCGTGGAGTGAGGTCAGAAATCTAGAATTCAACGCTGCTCACCAAGAAGCGCGAAGAGAACAGGGGAACAAAAATGACCAAAGTCATCAAGAACGGCACCATCGTCACCGCCGACCGCACCTGGAAGGCCGATGTGTTGTTCAGCCACGGCAAGATCGTCGCCATCGGCTCTGACCTGCATGGCGACCATGAGTTCGACGCCACCGGCTGCTACGTCATGCCTGGCGGCGTCGATCCGCACACGCATCTCGAAATGCCGTTCATGGGCACCTATTCGGCTGACGATTTCGAATCCGGCACCCGGGCGGCCTTGTCCGGCGGTACGACGATGGTGGTCGATTTCTGCCTGCCGTCGCCGAAGCAGTCGCTGCTCGAAGCCTTGCAGATGTGGGACAACAAGACGTCGAAGGCGTCCTGCGATTATTCCTTCCATATGGCCATCACCTGGTGGGGCAAGCAGGTGTTCGACGAGATGGCGACCATCGTCGACAAGGGCATCACCTCGTTCAAGCATTTCATGGCCTACAAGGGCGCGCTGATGGTCGACGACGACGAGATGTATGCGTCGTTCCAGCGCTGCGCCGATCTCGGCGCGCTGCCGCTGGTGCATGCCGAGAATGGCGACGTGGTCGCGGCCCTGTCGCAGAAGCTGCTTGCCGCCGGCAACAACGGGCCGGAGGGGCACGCCTATTCGCGCCCGCCGGAGGTGGAAGGCGAGGCGACCAACCGCGCCATCATGATCGCCGACATGGCCGGCGTGCCGCTCTATGTCGTGCACGTCTCCTGCGAGCAGGCGCATGAGGCCATCCGCCGCGCGCGGCAGAAGGGCATGCGCGTGTTCGGCGAGCCGTTGATCCAGCACCTGACGCTCGATGAGAGCGAATATTTCAACAAGGACTGGGACCATGCCGCGCGCCGTGTGATGAGCCCGCCCTTCCGCAACAAGCTGCACCAGGATTCGCTGTGGGCGGGCCTGCAGGCCGGATCGCTGCAAGTGGTGGCGACCGACCATTGCGCCTTCACCACCAAGCAGAAGCGCAACGGCGTCGGCGATTTCACAAAGATTCCGAACGGCACCGGCGGCCTCGAAGACCGCTTGCCGATGCTGTGGACCACAGGCGTCAACACCGGACGGCTGACGAAGAACGAGTTCGTCGCGGTGACCTCGACCAACATCGCCAAGATCCTCAACATGTATCCGAAGAAGGGCGCCATAGTCGAAGGCGCGGATGCCGACATCGTCGTCTGGGACCCGAAGCGCAAGAAGAAGATCACCTCGAAGAAGCAGCAGTCGGTGATCGACTACAATGTCTTCGAAGGTTTCGAGGTGACCGGCCTGCCGCGCTTCGTCTTCTCGCGCGGCGAATTGTCGATCGAGGAAGCCGAGGTCAAGGCAAAGCCCGGGCATGGCGAATTCGTCGCCCGCGAGCCGAATGCGGCGGTCAACCGGGCACTGTCGACGTGGAAGGAAATTTCCGCGCCGCGCAAGGTGGAACGCACTGGCATTCCGGCGACCGGGGTCTGACCATGCGCATTGTTCATCTCGCCATGGCGGCCGCGTTCCTGCTGGCCGCCGGCCAGGCTTCGGCCGCTGCGATCGACCTGTCCAAGCCCTATGGCAACAAGTCCGGCTGCATCAACAAGAATGGTCAGGAAGTCTATGCCGAGGACATGCTGCTCCTGAGCGACGAGGCATTCGTTACCGCGGCCAGCGCCTGCACCTTCACCGAAAAGAAGGCACAGGCCGATGGGTCACTGGTGGTCAAATCCATGTGCGCGGCGGAGGGCGAGGAAGGTCAGTCGCCGATACAATTCACCATCAAGCGCAGCCCCAAGAATGCCAAGAAGCTGGTGATCGCCGATGAGGACGGCACCGTTTACGGGGAAGTGTCCCGGTGCCGATGACGGCCAGCGTCTCTCGTTCGATGATCTCAAGCGACCAGCGCATCCAGTTCCGGCAACAGGATGACGCTTTCCTGTTCGTTGGGGTCGGTGCGGGCGATGACCGCCGAAGCCGGACTGCCGCTCAGATTGGCCGGCAAATGCGGGACGCCGGCGGGGATGTAGAAGAGGTCGCCGGCCTTGACCAGGATCTGCTGCTCGAGCTTATCGCCGTACCAGGTGTGGACTTCGCCGGAGAGCACGTAGATCGCCGTTTCATGGCTTTCATGCAGATGCGCCTTGGCGCGGGCGCCGGGCGGCATGGTGAGAAGATGCATGCAGATGCCCGAGGAGCCGACGGTCTCAGCGGCGATGCCGGCGAAGTAGCTCAGCCCCTGCTTGCCTTCATAAGAGCTTTCCGGGCGGATAAGATGACAAGTGGGTTTAGGCGACATCGGGGAAACTCCGGGCGTCGATCTGATGGGACAGGACGAGTGGAAAACAACGCAATCACAAAATCAACCGGATTCCAGCCAGCGCAGCAGCGATGCGGCGAGGCAGGTTGCAGCCTATGACAGGGAATTCGCCAGCCGTCGTTTCGGCAAGCAAACTCGGCCTCACCTTCCAGACCAATGACGGCCCGGTGCAGGCGCTGTCCAACGTCGATCTCACCATCGGCAAGGGTGAATTCGTCTCCTTCATCGGGCCATCCGGCTGCGGCAAGACGACCTTGCTGCGCGTCATCGCCGATCTGGAGAAGCCGACCGCCGGAACCATCTCTGTCAACGGCATGACGCCGGAGCAGGCGCGCGAAAGCCGAGCCTACGGCTATGTCTTCCAGGCGGCGGCGCTGTTCCCGTGGCGCACGATCGAGCGCAATGTGGGGTTGCCGCTGGAGATCATCGGCCTCTCCAGGGCGGAGCAGGCCGAGCGCATCAAGCGCACGCTGGAATTGGTCAACCTCTCCGGCTTCGAGAAGAAATATCCCTGGCAGCTATCCGGCGGCATGCAGCAGCGCGCCTCGATCGCGCGCGCGCTCGCCTTCGACGCCGATCTCCTGTTGATGGATGAGCCGTTCGGCGCGCTGGACGAGATCGTGCGCGACCATCTCAACGAACAGCTGCTGGAACTGTGGGAGCGGACCAACAAGACGATCTGCTTCGTCACCCACTCCATTCCCGAGGCGGTGTACCTCTCAACGCGCATCGTCGTCATGTCGCCGCGCCCGGGTCGTGTCAGCGACATCATCGAATCGACACTGCCGAAGAAGCGGCCGCTCGACATCCGCGAAACGCCGGAGTTTCTGGCGATCGCGGCCCGCGTGCGCGACGGGCTGCGGGCAGGGCACAGCTATGATGATTGAGGGGGCGTCAACCGCGCGGGGAGCGCTCAATGGATAGCTTCCGCGACAAGATCGTCCCGGTGACCTCGATCCTCTTGGGCGTGGTCGTCGTCTGGTACGTCATGGCCGTCGTCCTCAACACGCCGTTCCAGCGCGATCTCGACCGCCGCGCCAACGAAGCGCCCGGCGTCGTCGAATTCCTCGGCAAGACGCTGTCGCAGCCGAAGCCGACGCTGCCGGCGCCGCACCAGGTGGCGACGAACTTCTTCGAAAACACGTTTCTGCGCAGCGTCACCTCCAACCGCAGCCTCGTCTACAATGCCTGGGTGACGCTGTCCTCGACGTTGCTCGGCTTCGCCTTCGGCACCGCGCTCGGCATCGTCATTGCCGTCGGCATCGTGCATGTGGCGACGCTCGAGCGCAGCCTGATGCCATGGATCATCGCTTCGCAGACGATCCCGATCCTGGCGGTGGCGCCGATGATCATCGTCGTGCTGGCGGCGATCGGCATCACCGGTCTGATTCCGAAGGCACTGATCTCGACCTATCTGTCGTTCTTCCCCGTCGCGGTCGGCATGGTCAAGGGACTGCGCTCGCCCGAGATCATGCATCTCGATTTGATGCATACCTACAATGCCAGCCGCGCGCAGACCTTCTGGAAGCTGCGCGTGCCGGCTTCCGTGCCGTTCCTGTTCACCTCGATGAAGGTGGCGGTGGCGGCGAGCCTGGTCGGCGCCATCGTCGGCGAATTGCCGACGGGTGCGGTCGCCGGCATCGGCGCCAAGCTACTCGCCGGCGCCTATTACAGCCAGACCATCGACATCTGGTCGGCGCTGGTCGCCGGCTCTGTGGTGGCCGCGCTTCTAGTCATGGTGGTCGGCATCGCCGGACGTCTCGTCGACCGCGCCATGGGCGGGAGGCCGGCATGAACTGGCTGAAACCCTCCTGGCAAGCGGTGCTGGCGGTCGCGCTGTGCCTGATCGCGGTCGGGCTCGGGGCGATGTCGAAGCCGGAAGCGGCGGCGTTGGCGCAACCCGAGGCGTCCTTCCCCTACCCCTACCTTGTGACGAAGGGGCTGATGTTCGGCCTGCTTGTGATTGCAGCTTTGGTCTCGATGACCAGGCTGCCGGCCATCGTTGAAGCTCTGGTGCTGTTCGTCGGCGCGCATCTTACCGCCTGGCTGTTGATCACGGGCATAAACGGGTTCGAAGGCACGGCACTGGCGCCGTATTTCCTGGTGCTCGCCGCTGCGTGGCTTCTGGGATGGCGCTGCGTGGCGGTGCTGTCTTCCCTGCGCCCCGTCGCGAATTGGGCCAGGACCGCCCTTCGCCTGATCATCCCGGCGATCTTCGGCGCCTGGATCCTGATCCTCTGGGAAGCGATCACACGTGGCGCCGGCATTCCCTTCATCCTGTTGCCGCCGCCAAGTGCCATCGGTGCACGCATTGCCAGCTCGCTGCCGGTGCTTGGGGCGGATGTCAGGCAAACCATCTTCAAGGCGGTGATCTTCGGTTATGTCGTCGGCAGCGGCGCCGGCTTCCTCGCGGCCATCGCCGCCGACCGCGTGCCCTTCCTGCGGCGTGGCCTGCTGCCGATCGGCAACATGGTCTCGGCGCTGCCGATCATCGGCGTCGCCCCCATCATGGTGATGTGGTTCGGTTTCGACTGGCAGTCCAAGGCGGCGGTCGTCATCATCATGACCTTCTTCCCGATGCTGGTGAACACTGTCGCCGGGCTTGCCGCTTCCGGCCACATGGAACGCGACCTGATGCGCACTTATGCGTCGGGCTACTGGCAGACACTGTTCAAGCTGCGGCTGCCGGCCGCAGCACCCTTCATCTTCAACGCGCTGAAGATCAATTCGACGCTGGCGCTGATCGGCGCCATCGTCGCCGAGTTCTTCGGCACGCCTGTCGTCGGCATGGGATTCCGCATTTCGACCGAGGTCGGGCGGATGAACATCGATATGGTCTGGGCTGAAATCGCAGTTGCAGCACTTGCGGGTTCGGTCTTTTATGGCGTGGTCGCTCTTTTCGAGAGAGCCGTCACGTTTTGGCATCCCTCTGTCCGTGGTGGATAGGGGCGGTGGGTTTAAGGGCACTAACTTCAGAGGGTAAAAACATGAAAAGACTGATTATTCCCGTTCTGGCCGGCGCGATGTCGCTGGCCGCTTTCCAGGCGATGGCCGCCGACAAGGTGACGCTGCAACTGAAATGGGTCACGCAGGCCCAGTTCGCCGGCTACTATGTCGCCAAGGCCAAGGGCTTCTACGAGGCCGAAGGCCTCGACGTCGATATCAAGCCCGGCGGCCCCGATATTGCGCCCGAGCAGGTGATCGCCGGCGGTGGCGCCGACGTCATCGTCGACTGGATGGGCGGCGCACTGGCCGCGCGCGAAAAGGGCGTGCCGCTGGTCAACATCGCCCAGCCGTTCAAGAAGGCCGGCATGGAGCTGGTCTGCCCGAAGGACGGCCCGATCAAGACCGAAGCCGACTTCAAGGGCCATACGCTGGGCGTCTGGTTTTTCGGCAACGAGTATCCGTTCTACGCCTGGATGAACAAGCTCGGCCTGAAGACCGAAGGCGGTCCGGACGGCGTCACCGTGCTGAAGCAGAGCTTTGACGTGCAGCCGCTGATCCAGAAGCAGGCCGACTGCATTTCGGTCATGACCTACAACGAATACTGGCAGCTGATCGATGCCGGCTACAAGCCGGACCAGTTGATCGTGTTCAACTACTCGGCCATGGGCAACGACCTGCTTGAAGACGGGCTCTATGCCTCCGAGGACAAGCTCAAGGATCCGGCCTTCGAGGACAAGATGGTGCGGTTCGTGCGCGCCTCTATGAAGGGCTGGAAATACGCCGTCGACAATTCCGACGAGGCGGCCGGCATCGTCATGGACAATGGCGGCCAGGACGAAAACCATCAGAAGCGCATGATGGGCGAGGTTGCCAAGCTGATCGACAATGCCGACGGCAAGCTCGATCCGGCGACCTATGAGCGCACCGCCAAGGCACTGCTGGACCAGAAGATCATCACCAAGGAGCCTAGCGGCGCCTACACGACCGCGATCACCGACAAGGCGATCAAGTAGGTCTGCCTAAGCAAGGATACTGATCTTTAAAGCGGCGCCTCTGGCCAAGTGTCAGAGGCGCCGTTCCTTTATGGTGTTCATGACGAAGCTGGTCTCGATCGAGGCGACGCATTTCAGCCGGGCGATCTTCTCCTTGATGAAGCGCTCGTACTGGTCGAGGCTTCCTGTCACCACCTTCAGCACATAATCGCGCGAACCGGTCACGAGGTGGCATTCCAGCACCTCTTCCCAGCCGCGGATCGCGTCCTCGAACATGACGATCTCGTCCTCGTTCTGGCGGCTGAGCCGGACGGTGGCGATGGCAACCATGGTCCAGCCGAAAGCGGCCGGATCGACCAGCGTGGTGTAGCCTCTGATGACGCCGGTTTCCTCCAGGCGCCGCACACGCCGCAGGCAAGGCGACGGCGACAGACCGATCCGCTCGGCAAGCTCGTTGTTGGTGATGCGAGCGTCGGCTTGCAGCTCACGCAGGATCTTGCGATCGAAATCGTCGGCTATCTTCTGCTGCACTCTGCGTCTCCTGAGGCAATTTCTTGCGAGAGTGCAGTCATGCCGGCCCAAAAATAGCAAGGACTGCACGATCGGGATGGCATAAATTGCCGTGAGACACTCCTCAAAAGGCAGAAAAACCATGACCGCGCCGCGCCCGTCGAAAACCCATATCGGCAACCACAAGCTCCACCCGGAGACGCTGATGCTGAGCTATGGCTTCGATCCGCAGCTTTCGGAGGGTGCCGTCAAGCCGCCGGTGTTCCTCACCTCGACCTTCGTGTTCAAGTCGGCGGAAGAGGGACGCGACTTCTTCGACTACACCTCCGGCCGCAAGGAGCCGCCGAGCGGCACGGCTTCCGGTCTGGTCTATTCGCGTTTCAATCACCCCAACAGCGAGATCGTCGAGGACCGACTTGCGGTCTATGAGGGAACGGAAGCCTGCATCCTGTTCTCGTCCGGCATGTCGGCGATCGCGACGACACTGCTTGCCTACGCCCGCCCAGGCGACGTCATCCTGCATTCGCAGCCGCTTTATGGCGGCACCGAGACGCTTCTGACGCGCACGCTTGCCGGCTTCGGCATCGGCGCTGTCGGTTTTGCGGACGGTGTCGACGAAACGGCGGTGCGGGCCGCTGCCGACGCAGCAGTCGCGAAGGGCCGTGTCTCGGTCATCCTGATCGAAACGCCGTCAAATCCGACCAACAGCCTGGTCGATATCGCGCTGATGCGGAGGATCGCCGACGAGATCGGCGCGGGCCAAGGGTCGGCGCCGATCATCGTGTGCGACAACACGCTGCTCGGCCCGGTGTTCCAGCGGCCGATCGAACATGGCGCCGATGTTTCCGTCTATTCGCTGACCAAATATGTCGGCGGCCATTCCGACCTGATCGCGGGTGCCGCTATGGGCGGCAAGGCGGTCACCAAGCCGATCAAGGCGCTGCGCGGGGCGATCGGCACGCAGCTCGACCCGCATTCCTGCTGGATGCTCGGCCGCTCGCTGGAGACGCTGTCGATCCGCATGGAGCGGGCCAACGACAATGCGCGCCTGGTCGCCGAATTCCTGCGCGACCATGCCAAGGTCGAGAAGGTGCATTATCTGCCGTTCCTGGGCGAGGACACGCTTGCAGGCCGCGCCTATCGGGTGCAATGCAGCGGCGCCGGCTCGACATTCTCCTTCGATATCAGAGGCGGCCAGAAGGCGGCTTTCGCCTTTCTGAACGGCCTGCAGATCTTCAAGCTGGCGGTAAGCCTCGGCGGAACGGAATCGCTGGCCAGCCATCCGGCGGCCATGACCCATTCGGGTATTCCCTTCGACGTGCGCCAGCGCATCGGCGTGCTTGAGACCACGGTCAGGCTCTCCATCGGCGTCGAACACCCCGACGACCTGATTGCCGACCTGACGCAGGCGCTGGCGACCGTCTGATTCTTGCCTTCACGAAGACTCAGAAAGGGGCGGGCGACCGCCCTTTTTGATGCGATGTCACATCGGCGTTACCCTGGGAAACATCCGTTCGCCAAACCGTTATGCCGGTGCATCCAGTTCAAGGATGATACTGCCCAACGGAGATTTTTTCATGCGCATCCAGTCCCTCGTGCCGACATTGTCGGCGCTCGCCGTTTCGACGGCTTTCCTGTTCGTCTCGCCGGCCACGGCCGAGACGGTGAAGATGAAAGCGACGCTCGACGGCGGCCAGCAGAACCCGGCGGTGACCACGAAGGGCAAGGGCACGGCGACGCTGACGTTCGACACGACCAGCAAGAAGCTCAGTTGGAACGTGAAATATTCCGGTCTCAGCGGCGCGGCGACGATGGCGCACATCCATGGTCCGGCCGCAATGGGCGAGAACGCGGGCGTGGCGATCCCGTTCAAGGGCAAGCTGAAGAGCCCGATCAAGGGGTCGGCCGTCCTGACCGACGCGCAGGCTGCTGATCTGATGGCCGGCAAGGACTACATCAACGTCCACACCGCCGCCAACAAGGACGGCGAGATCCGCGGGCAGATCGAGAAAGCGGCGGCAGCGATGTAGTTCTGTCGGCAGAACGGGGCGGGCGACCGCCCCTTTCTGCTGCCTAAGTCTTGTCGCGGATCTGCGTCATCGTGCGGGTCGGGGTGATCGCCTCGGGATCGAGCCTGATCTCGACGATCGCCGGCTTGCCGCTGGCGCGGGCGCGCTCGAAGGCCGGGGCGAAATCGGCGGTCTTCTCGACCGTTTCGCCATGGCCGCCATAGGCGCGGGCCAGCGCGGCGAAGTCTGGATTCTTGAGATCGGTGGCGACGACGCGGCCCGGATACTCGCGCTCCTGATGCATGCGGATGGTGCCGTAGATGCCGTTGTTGACCACGACCACGACGATCGGCAGGTCGTATTGCACGGCGGTGGCGAATTCCTGCCCGTTCATCAGGAAGCAGCCGTCGCCGGCAAAGGCGACCACGGTGCGGTCCGGATAAAGATCCTTGGCGGCGACCGCAGCAGGGGTGCCGTAGCCCATCGAGCCGGAGGTCGGAGCCGCCTGCGTGGCAAAGCGGCGGGAACGGTGGAAGCGGTGCACCCAGGTGGCGTAGTTGCCGGCGCCGTTGGTGAGGATGGCGTCGTCTGGCAGGACCTTTTCCAGATAATTCATGATCGGCCCCATCTGGACCGAGCCGGGGCCGCTTTCCGGCGGCGTCGACCAATCGAGATAAGCGGCATGCAGCTTCGGCGTCTCGTCTGCCCATGCCGGCGTGGCCGTGGGCTTGTGTTTGGCGAAGGCCTCGACGAAGGCCGAAGGCGAGGCGTTGATCGCAAGCGCCGGCCGGTAGACGCGACCAAGCTCGCCGGCATCGGCGTGGACATGGACCAGCGTCTGGTCAGGGTAGGGGCTTTTCAGCAGCGTGTAGTCGGAGGAGGGCATTTCGCCCATGCGCCCGCCGATCAGAAGTACGAGGTCGGCCTGCTTGATCGCCGTCGCCAGCTTCGGGTTGATGCCAATGCCGACGTCACCGGCATAGTTGGGGTGCAGATGGTCGAACAGCATCTGGCGGCGGAAGGAGCAGCCGACCGGCAGCGACCAGGCTTCGGCGATTGCTCGCATCCGCGCCACCGCATCGGCATCCCAGCGCGTGCCGCCAAGGATGACGAAGGGCCGCTTGGCCTTGCCAAGAAGTTTCTCCAGCGCGTCGAGTTCGGCTTCACCGGGGCGGGTTTCAACTGGTGTGTGCGGCAAGGCCGCGGGCGCCTCTACAAGGCTGGTCAGCATGTCCTCTGGCAGCGAGATGACGACCGGGCCGGGTCGGCCGGAGGTTGCCACCGCAAAGGCGCGGGTGACGAATTCGGGGATGCGCGCGGCGGCGTCGATCTCGACCACCCATTTGGCGATATCGCCGAAGAAGCGCTTGTAGTCGACTTCCTGGAAAGCCTCGCGCTCCTTGGCGTGGCTGGCGACCTGGCCGATGAACAGGATGACGGGAACCGAATCCTGCATGGCAATGTGGATGCCGGCCGAGGCGTTGGTGGCGCCGGGGCCGCGGGTGACGAAGCAGATACCGGGCTTGCCGGTCAGGCGGCCGTGGCAGTCGGCCATCATCGCGGCACCGCCTTCCTGGCGGCAGACGATGGTGCGGATCGGCGAATCGTGCAGGGCGTCGAGCACCGCCAGATAGGATTCGCCCGGCACGCAATAGATGCGATCGGTGGCATTGGCTTCGAGCGCGTCGACGATCAGTTGTCCGCCTGTCTTCATTGTCCCGACTTCTCCAGTTCGGCAAGGATCTCTTCGGTGTGTTCGCCTAGGCGCGGCGAGGGGCGCTCATAGACCAGCGGCGTGCCGGACATGACCATCGGCGCCCGCACCGAGGGCAGAAGATTGCCATGACCATCGTCCAGGTCGAGGCGCATGCCGCGTGCGATCGTCTGCGGATCGGCAAACATCTGACCGATGGTGTTGATCGGGCTGGCCGGTACGCTTGCGGCTTCCAGCTTCGCCAGAAGCGGATCGCGATCGATATCCTTCAGCGTCTCGATCATGCGCTCACGCAGTTTCGCTCGGTTGGCGACGCGGGCGGGGTTGGTGGCGAAATCGATATTGGCAGGCAAATCGTCGAGGCCGACGGCGGCACAGAATTTTTGGAACTGGCCGTCATTGCCGACCGCCAGGATGATGTGGCCATCCCTGACCGGCACCACCTCGTAGGGCGCGATGTTCATATGCGCATTGCCCATCTGCACCGGCGATTTGCCGGACACCAGATAGTTGAGGTTCTGGTTGCCGAGCGCCGAGATCTGGCTGTCGAACAGCGCCATGTCGATATGCTGGCCCTCGCCGGTTTTTTCGGCGTGTCGGAGCGCTGCCTGGATGGCGATCACCGAATAAAGTCCGGTGAAGAGATCCGAGATGGCGACGCCGGCCTTCTGCGGCTCGCGGCCCGCTTCGCCGGTGATCGACATCATGCCGGCCATGGCCTGGATGATGAAGTCGTAGCCGGCGCGCGGCGCGTAAGGTCCGTCCTGGCCGAAGCCGGTGATCGAGCAATAGACGAGGCGGGGATTGATCTTCTTCAGGCTATCATAGTCGAGCCCGTATTTCCTGAGGCCGCCGAGCTTGAAGTTCTCGATCATCACGTCCGCGGTCGCGACCAGCCGGCGCACGGTCTCGGCGCCTTCGGGCGTGGAGAAGTCGACGGCGATGGAGCGTTTGCCGCGATTGCAGGAATGGTAGTAGGCGGCCGACAGGTTCTCGCCGTCATGGCTCATGACGAAGGGTGGCCCCCATTTGCGGGTGTCGTCGCCACCTTCCGGGCTCTCGACCTTGATGACGTCGGCGCCGAGATCGGCCAGCAATTGCCCGGCCCACGGCCCGGCAAGGATGCGGGCGAGTTCAATAACGCGGATGCCTTTCAGGGGAGGCTCAGTCATGGATCACCAGAATTGGTCGGAACCGCAGCCTCTATCAACCCCCAACGCCGCTGTCACGATCCTTGCGCTGGGCCAAGCCTTCATCGCTTCAGGACAGTTTCGGCCCAGGCGGCGAAATCGTTCATGATGGTGTCACGATTGACCTCGTTCAGGCTTTCGTGGCGGGTCTCGGCGTAAACCTTTGAAACCAGATTCGAAAGGCCCATCGTGCGCATGCGTTTCGTGAGATGGCCGACCGCCTTGCCGTAGTCGGAAGCGGGGTCCTTTTCACCGCCGACCAGGTTTACGAAGAGATCCCGCCGGACGTTCGCGAAGCTGCTGTCCTTGCCGCCGTGTTGCGTCATGTTGACCACGTCGCGCCACATCGACACGGACGCGTCCCAGCCGCATAGCGGATCTGCGATGTATTTCGCCACTTCGGCTTCGTCGCGCGACAGCCAGTCGAACAGTGTCTTGTGATTGGGCACCGCCTTGCCCCAGGCCTGGAAGGTCAGCCTCGGCAAGATGCGCGACGGCACGTCGGAACCGAGCCGGAACCGTTCCCAGGCCAGGATGGCTAATGCCAGCTGGCCGAGCAGGCCTTGCGAGAAATTGCCGTTCCAGATCGCGGCGGCATGGATACGGGCTGAGTGCGCCAGGACAAAATTGAGCGCCACCGAGGCTCCCATCGAATGGCCGAAGACGATGACCGGCAGGCCTGGTCGCTCCGTAGCGATGAGGTCGTGGATGACGTTGACATCGGCGACGACCTTAGCAACACCATCCCTGTCTGCGAACTGGCCCAGCGGGGCATCGGGCGCCCTGGTTGCGCCGTGGCCGCGATGGTCGTGGGCGTAGACGTGAAAACCGCGCTCGCCGAGGAAATCGGCGAAGCGGGCATAGCGCGCTGCGTGCTCGGCCAATCCATGGTTGATCTGGATGACGGCGCGCGGATGGCCGCCAGCGTGCTTCACATAAAGGTTGAGCTCCGCGCCGGTCGGCGATTTGACCATGCGCTGTTGGCTGAATGGCATTGTCTCTTGGTCCCCCCGCGCTTTCGCGCTCACAAGAGTTTTGTTTGCGCCGGCGCCGGTTTTGCGTCAATCCGGCATGACGATTCCGAGTTGTGAATGTTTCTGATCTTGTGGCGCGCTATCGCAATTCTGACACGGAGACAAAGGCAGTGTGTGGCGCAGTATCTTCCAGCCGGGGCAAGGGTATGCGGACATGTTTTTCTTTCGTTTTGGCTCTCCTGCTCACCTCGGTGGCCGGTGCGGCGCGAGCCGACGTCGCCTTCGTCGCTGACGCCGCCTGTCCGGCGACGCAAGCGATCAAGAGTGGCAAGAACCCCGGCAATGTCTCGACCGAGGCGGGGCAAAGCTACCAGCTGCTTGCCGGCAACAAGGACGCGCCAACGCATTATCTCATCCTGGTGCCGGGCGCCGATCCCGAACGCCGTTGGGTGAAGATCAGCTGCGGCCACGTCACCGGCGGCAGCGCCGCAATCGCGCCTGCACCGGCCGATCAGACCAAGCCGTCGGCGCCGGCCTCTGGGAAACCCGAATATGTCTTCGCGCTAAGCTGGCAGCCGGCCTTCTGCGAAACCAAGTCCAACAAGACCGAATGCCAGGCGCAGGCCCCGGCGGGGTTCGAAGCGACGCATTTCACCCTGCATGGGTTGTGGCCGCAGCCGAACGGCAATTTCTATTGTCAGGTGGCGGCCAGCGACAAGGCCAACGACAATCCGGCTCACTGGCGGGACCTGCCGCCGGTCAACCTCGATCCCAACACGCGGTCGGAGCTTGACCAGGTGATGCCGGGCACCAAGTCCGATCTCGATAGGCATGAATGGATCAAGCACGGTACCTGCTACGGCAAGAGCCAGCAGGAGTATTTTGTCGACGCGCTGAACCTGATGCGCGCGGTGAATGCGTCGCCGGTGCGCGAGCTTTTCACCAAGAATATCGGCAAGCAGGTGACGTCGGACCAGATCCGTCGCGCCTTCGACAGCGCCTTCGGCGCCGGATCAGGCGAACGAGTCCGGGTGTCTTGCCTGGTCGACCCGTCGAGCGGCAGGCGCCTGATCGGCGAGCTGACGCTCGGCCTGACGGGCCCGATCGGCGCGACCAGCTCGCTCGGCGATCTGATGCAGGCTTCGGCGCCGACGACCAAGGCCGGCTGCCCAAAGGGCACCGTCGACCCGATCGGGTTGCAGTAAGCGCGCGGGCTTTCGCCGGCGCTGGCGACAGCGACTGATGCGCTTACGCCGACCGTGTCCAGGCGTCGAGGCTTTCGACTTGAGCGTCGCCCAGCTCGCCGACGACGCGGTCGCGACCGGCCGCTTTGGCCTTGTAGAGACGCTGGTCGGCCAGTGCGAAGACATCGGCGAGGCAGCGGGTCGTCTCGCTGAGGCTGGAGATGCCGACGCTGACGGTAAGGTCGAATTTGCTGGTGCCGGCCGAGGCCTTGACGGCATGCCGGATGCTTTCGCCGAGAAGCCTTGCGACGGCATGCGGCTGCGCGCAAAGGATGGCGAATTCCTCGCCGCCGATGCGGAACACCTTGTGTTCGGCGCCGGCGGCCTCGGTCAGCACGGCGGCGATCGACTTCAGCACCTTGTCGCCCTCGGTATGACCGAAACGGTCGTTGATCGATTTGAAATGGTCGACATCGACGATCAGCAGGCTGAGCGGTTTGGCGGTCGGCAGACTGGCCGCGATGGCAGCTTCGCCGTCGGTTTCGAAGCTGCCGCGATGCAGCAGGCCGGTCAGGCCGTCACGGCCGACATGCTTGACCAGGGCCTCGTAGCGCTCGCGATAGGTCAGCGTGTCGAAGATGTCAGACAGGCCGCGCGGCACGGTGATCGGGCGCGCCTCAAACCATTTGAGATAGGCAATCAGCATCAGGCTGTAGACAAGGGCCGCGCCCATCTTGGCGAACCAGCCGCCGAAGAAGACCGCGATCGGTGCACCGGCGACGAAATGCAGCGCGGTGAAGAAACCCGCCTGGTCGAAGGTCAGCACGCAGGCGACGCAGACCAGAATGCGGGCAAAGGGCGCATTGCGCAGG
Source organism: Mesorhizobium amorphae (assembly GCF_014843845.1). Lineage (GTDB taxonomy): Bacteria > Pseudomonadota > Alphaproteobacteria > Rhizobiales > Rhizobiaceae > Mesorhizobium > Mesorhizobium amorphae_A. Next base: position 157,605 of record NZ_JHQS01000051.1, read on the forward strand.
TAACGGCCGAGCTTTTCGTAGAGCAGGATGATCAGGATGGCGTCGACGAACAGAAGCGACGTGCCCCACACCATCAGCCAGCCCAACTGGTCGATGAAGCCGATGTCGGGAAGCTTGCCGTCGGCAAGCGGTGAAATCGTATGCAGGCGAAGGATCAGCACCAGGCCGATCATCAGCGCGTTGCCGAGCAGCAGGCCATGGATGGGCTGCCGCACCGTAGCCGCGTCTTCCTTGATGTAGAGCAGAAGCAGCATCACCAGCTTGCCGGAAAACAGCACGGCCGAACCCGGTGAAACCATGCCGAAGGGCAGGGCGACGTAAAACACGCTGGCGAGATAGGTCTCGAGGAAGTGCATGACGCCGAGCGCGCAGATGAAGACGCCGAGGCCGATGCGATCCCGCAAGCGGAACAGCGTGACCATGACGCCGAAGTAGAGAACCGCCTCGGCAAGGAGCAGGAAACCGTTCAGCAATCCGTCGATCCGATCTCTCCTCGGAAATCGCGGCTTGCCAGCGATTTCCATTCGACACCGTTTTGACGCGGAATGATTAACCGGTGCTTTCGTGAGGTGGTGCAGTGAACCGAAACGTCGATAATCTGGCGACCTCACCAGCCTGACGAAAGCTTCGGGAATGACCCGAGGCCACCGAAAGCGATTGCCGTTCGGCCCGGCATCGCCTACATAGCGCGCAACCTCCATTCAATCCGACATTTTCGGTCAATTATCAGGGAAAGCGCGCGTGGCACGCCAGTTCATCTATCACATGGCCGGCCTCAACAAGGCCTACGGCACCAAGAAGGTGCTCGAGAACATCCATCTGTCCTTCTATCCCGACGCCAAGATCGGCATTCTCGGCCCCAACGGCGCCGGCAAGTCGACGATCCTCAAGATCATGGCCGGCATCGACAAGGACTGGAACGGCGAGGCGTGGCTGGCCGAGGGAGCTACCGTCGGCTATTTGGCGCAGGAGCCGGCGCTCGACGCGAAGAAGACCGTATTCGAGAACGTCATGGAAGGCGTTGCCGCCAAGACCGCCATCATCGAGCGCTACAACGAATTGATGATGAACTATTCCGACGAGACGGCGGACGAGTCGGCCAAGCTCCAGGACGAGATGGACCGGTTGAACCTGTGGGATCTCGAACAGCAGGTCGAGATGGCGATGGAAGCGCTGGGCTGCCCGCCCAAGGATTCCGAAGTCACCAAGCTGTCGGGCGGTGAGCGCCGCCGCGTCGCGCTCTGCCAGCTGCTGCTGCGCCAGCCCGACCTTCTGCTGCTCGACGAACCGACCAACCATCTCGACGCCGAAACCACGGCGTGGCTGGAAAAGCATCTGCGCGCCTATCCGGGCGCGGTGATGATCATCACCCACGATCGCTACTTCCTCGACAATGTCACCGGCTGGATCCTGGAACTCGACCGCGGCCGCGGCATTCCCTATGAGGGCAACTACACTAAATACCTCGAAGCCAAGGCCAAGCGGCTCAAGCAGGAAGGCCGCGAGGACGATGCCCGCCAGCGCGCCATCGGGCGCGAGCGCGAGTGGATCCAGTCCAGCCCGAAGGCCCGCCAGACCAAGTCCAAGGCGCGTATCAAGGCGTTCGAGGACCTGCTGGTCGCCGCCGACAGCCGCCGTCCGACCGATACGCAGATCGTCATCCCGCATGGCGAGCGCCTCGGCAATGTGGTGATCGAGGTCGCCGATTTGTCGAAGGGCTTTAACGACACGCTCCTGATCGAGGGCCTGGAGTTCAAGCTCCCGCCGGGCGGCATCGTCGGCGTCATCGGTCCGAACGGCGCCGGCAAGACGACGCTGTTCAAGATGATCACGGGCCAGGAAAAGCCGGACGCCGGCACGATCCGCGTCGGCGAGACGGTCAAGCTCGGCTATGTCGACCAGAGCCGCGACGCGCTCGATCCGTCGAAGACTGTGTGGGAAGAGATTTCGGGCGGCGCCGAAGTGGTCAAGCTCGGCAAATACGAAGCCAATACGCGCGCCTACTGCTCGTCGTTCAACTTCCGCGGCCAGGACCAGCAGCAGAAGGTCGGCAACCTCTCCGGCGGTCAGCGCAACCGCGTGCATCTGGCCAAGATGCTGAAGACCGGCGGCAATGTGCTGCTGCTCGACGAGCCGACCAACGACCTCGACACCGAAACGCTGGCCGCGCTCGAAGACGCGCTGGAAAGCTTCGCCGGCTGCGCCGTCATCATCTCCCACGATCGTATGTTCCTCGATCGCCTGGCGACGCACATCCTCGCCTTCGAGGGCGACAGCCATGTCGAATGGTTCGAGGGCAATTTCGAGGATTACGAGCAGGACAAGATCCGGCGCCTCGGACCGGATGCCGTCAACCCGCACCGGATGACGTATAAGAGGCTGACGCGGTAGGATATTTGTCGGGGCGGCGAATTCTCCAGGTGATCTGAGGAGCTGACATGGCTGATTGGTCCGCCGCCCAATATCTGAAATTCGAGGACGAGCGCACGCGGCCCGCGCGCGATCTCGTCCAGCAAGTGCCGGTGGATTTTCCGCGCCAGGTCGTCGATATTGGCTGCGGACCGGGCAATTCGACCGAGCTTCTGGTCGAGCGCTGGCCAGACGCCCAAGTCAGCGGCTTCGACACTTCGCCCGACATGATCGAGAAGGCGAGGGCGCGCCTGCCCGATGTCACCTTCGATCTGGCGGATGCGGCAACATGGCAGCCGGAGAACCCGGTCGACGTGGTCTTCGCCAATGCGGTGTTCCAGTGGCTGCCGGAGCATCCGGCCGTCTTCCAGCGGCTGATGGGTTTCCTGGCGCCGGGCGGCGCGCTTGCCATTCAGATGCCGGACAATCTTGGCGAGGACTCGCATCGCCTGATGCGGGAGACGGCCGCCGAGATGCCGTTTGCCGCAAAGATGGAAGGAGCGGCGCGCGGGCAGCTGCCGCCGGTTTCGTTCTACTATGATCTTCTGTCGCCCCTCTCGGACCGACTCGATATCTGGCACACGATCTACAACCACCCGCTGGCCGACGCTGAAGCGATCGTCGAATGGGTGAAGTCGACGGGCTTGAAGCCGTTCCTAGATCCGCTCGACGCGGACGAGAAGACCATGTTCCTCGACCACTACACCGCAAAGATCGCAGAGGCCTATCCGAGGACGGCGGACGGCAAGGTCCTGCTGCGCTTCCCCCGTATCTTCATCGTCGCCAAGAGAGCCTGACCGCGTGTCGGTCAACTCACCGCGATAGAAACGGGAAATGGCGGTTTAAGCTGGCATAAACCGGCCAAATGCGACAAGGGTTGCACCGGGCCGTCTATGCGCCCACATCAAGCCCGCAACGCCCGCGCATGGGACGGATTGGAAATGCATCGCGTCATCATCAGCGGCATCGGCGTCGAAATCCCTGGACCCAAGATCACCAATGAAGAGCTGGTCGCCAGCTTCAACGCCTGGGTCGACATGGAGAATGCGCGCCGCTCGACCTCGGGGGAGACGCTGCTGCAGAAGTCGGACAGCGACTTCATCGTCCATGCCTCGGGCGTCCAGACCCGGCATGTGATCGAGCGGGAAGGCATCCTCGATCCGACGCGGATGGCGCCGCGCATACCGGCGCGGCCCGACGATGCGCTGTCGCTGCAGGCCGAGTTCGGCGTCGCCTCGGCCAGGAAGGCGCTCGACCATGCCGGGTTGAAGCCGTCCGATATCGACCTGGTGATCTGCTCGGCCTCGCACCACCAGCGGCCCTATCCGGCGATCGCCATCGAAATGCAGCAGGCCCTGGGCACCAAGGGCGCCGGCTTCGATATGGGGCTTGGCTGCTCGTCGGCCGCGGCGGCGCTGCACATCGCGGTCAATCTGGTGCGGGCCGGCGCGCACAAGCGCGTGCTGGTGACGACGCCGGAGATCATCACGGGTCATCTCAACTTCCGCGACCGGCAGACGCATTTCATCTTCGGCGATGCTTCGGTGTCGATGGTCGTCGAGGGGCTCGATCAGGGCGAGAAGCGGCCGGGGCGTTTTCAGGTGCTCGACACCCGCACCTGGACGCAGATGTCGAACAACATCCGCACCAATCTCGGCTACCATACCCGCACCGCCCAGGACGATCCCTATATGATCAACCTGGAAGGCAATCTGATCAAGCAGGTCGGTAACAAGGTGTTCAAGGAAGTCACCGTCGCTGGCCACAAATTCATCGTCGAATTCCTGGCCGAGCACGGGCAGACGCCGCAAGGCATCCGCCGCTTCTGGCTGCATCAGGCCAATGCGCGCATGAACGCCATGATCCTGAAACTCGCCTTCGGCCACGAGGTCGACCATGATCGCGCGCCGATGGTGCTGGAGCGCCTCGGCAATACCGCCGGCGCCGGCGCCATCATCGCGCTATCCGAGAACCACGCCGACATGAAGCCCGGCGACTACGGCCTGCTCTGCGCCTTCGGCGCGGGATATTCGATCGGCGGCGCGCTGCTGCGCATGCTGTGATCTAGGCGGGTGCGAACGGCACCAGCATTGGAACGCGCGTGGCATAGTCGTCATAGGCGCTACCCAGTTCGCAGCGCAGGAACTGTCCCTCCAGCCTTGCCTTCACAATGATACCGATGGTGAGCAGGGCGGCGCCGGCGATGCCCCAGATCGTGCCCTTGGCCGCCATGGTGGCGAGGATCGCCAGCAGCAGGCCGGTGTAGATCGGGTGCCGGACCAAGCCATAGGGGCCGGTGTCGACGACGTGGTGATCCGCCTTGGCGGTAATGGTACCCGACCACAGCCGGCCGAGATGTAGCCTGGCCCACCACGAGAAGACGAGGCCGGTCGCGATCAGCGCGACGCAGATCCACGCCTCGGTGAGGTTGGGCGTCCAGAGCCGCAGCCGCCCGACATAGCCGTGCGCCGGAACGAAGAGCAGGATCACACCGACCATCCACAGGGCGCGATAACGAAGTTCCGCCTGCAGGCCGGCGCGCTTCTCAACGGGGTCGGACCAGAAGGCGGCCGCGAGCCAGGAGACGACCCAAATCTGCCAGAGCGCGGCGATTGCGGCTGCGGCATGCATGATGACGCGTCTCCTCCTGACGCCAGTATCAAGTCGACGCAGCACGGCGGCAATCGGCGCCCGGCCAGAGGACGCGCGATCGGCGGTAAGAAGATCGTGATCGGTGAAGCATCCCATCAACCGGCTCGATCGGATCATCAGCGCTTTGGACTGGACCCGGTCCATGGCCGCGGGCTAATTGCGGTTCGTCTTGCAGAAGGAATGAAGCCATGGCGGATCTCTTTGCCGAGACCGAAAATCCGGTCGAAATCCTGCCGGCGCGAAAGCTCGCGGCGAAAGTGGCGGCGCTCTACGTCGCGCCGTTCGATCACTTCGAAACGCGACCGGTGGAAGAATTGCGGCTCGGCTTCGACGGCATCGATGGTGATTTCCATGCTGGCGCCACGCGGCGCTCCGGCGGGCGCGAGCCCTGGTATCCGCGCGGCACCGAGATGCGCAACGAGCGGCAACTGTCGATCGTGGCGGCGGACGAACTCGCCATTGTGGCCGAGCGGATGAGCCTCAAGGAGATCAAGCCGGAATGGATCGGCGCCAATCTGCTGATCGAGGGCGTGCAGCAGCTTTCCATGCTGCCGTCGGGTACGCTCTTCTTCTTCAAGGGCGGCGTCACCATCAAGGTCGATGCGCAGAACGGGCCATGCCGCATCGCCGGGCGCTCAGTCGCCGAACATGCCGGGATGGCCGACCACGAGGCTGGCGCGCTGGCCTTTCCGAAAGCGGCCAAGCGGCTGCGCGGCCTCGTCGCTTGGGTCGAAAAGCCCGGCACGATTGTTGCCGGCGAAGAGATCTCGGTGCGCGTGCCCGAGCAGTGGATCTACCGCGCCTAAGTGTAGGACACCGGGCTCGACCAGGCTGGGTCCTCGTGCTTTTGCCAATAGAGCGCCATCAGCCGACTGGTGATGGCGCCAACTTGGCCGTCGGCGACCGAAATGCCGTCGATCACCGTCACCGGCATGATGCCGCCGGCGGTCGAGGTGATGAAGACCTCGTCGGCTGCCTTCAGCGCGGCGACGCTGACATCGGCGGCGGAGGCGGCAAGCCCTGCCTCGGCACAGAGATCGAAGACGGTGCGCCGCGTGATGCCGGGCAGGACGCCAACGGCCGGCGTTTTCAGCTTTCCATCCTTGACACAGAACACGTTGAAGCCCGGACCTTCGGCGACATTGCCGTTGAAATCGAGGATCAGCGCCGTTTCGGCGCCGCGGTCATAAGCGTCGTAGAGACCACGCACCAGATCGAGCCAGTGGTAGTTCTTGATCGACGGGTCGATCGAGGCCGGCGGGATGCGCACCTTGTCGCTGATCGCGACATTGAGGCCGCGCCGCAACTGCTCGGCATTGGCGACCGAGCCGAACGGGACGGCGAAGGTCATGAAGCGATTGATCGCCTGGCGCGGGTCGCGGCTGAAAGTAGGCGAAGCGCCTCGCGTGCACAGCATCTCGACATAAGCGGCGCGGTGGCCGGATAGAGCCACGCAATCGTGCAGGATCCCGGCGACGCCATCGCGGTCGAACGGGATCGTATGCGCAGCCTCTCCAACCCGCCGAAGAAGCGGTCGAGATGCAGGTCGAGACGGAAGAAGCGGCCGTCCCAGACATGCACCGTGTCATAAGTGGCGTCGGAATGCAGAAAACCCCAATCCAGCACCGAGATTTTTGCTTGGGACATCGGCAGGTATTGGCCATCGAGGAAGGCGACGCCGTCTGGATAGGAATGCGGGTCTAAGTGGCGCTCGGAAAGAGGCGGTAGCGGCATGGCTCGCTCCGTTGCAACGTTTCGGCTCATCGCAAACTCTCCTTGTCCAAGGCTCGATCCATGGTCAGGCTAGCGTCGCTCAGCGCGTTACATAGAGCCACCTATGCGCTGCTCTTTGTTCTAGGTGGAATGTTGGTTTTCCCTTACGGTTGCCGGCGGGACTATCAGGCCGGAGGGGAGATGGACAGGCATACGGGGCTTGGTGCAATCATCTTTGCGATGATCGTTTTCGTTGGCAGCAGCGAAGCCTTCGCCCAATGCACGCGCGAGGGCGAGGAGCTATGCCAAAGCGGCCAGACATATCGCTGCGAGAAGACCGGTAGCGAACTGACGCCGATCTTCCAGAACGTCCCTTGCGTCGTGAATGTGCCATCCTTGACCGGCACCTGGGTCGGCAATGGCCATCAAAGCCCGGCCGGAGCCGCCGGCGCCGACTGGTCGATTGCCATGACCATCAACGACAGCGGCGCGTCGATCGACTATCCGTCGCTCAGCTGCGGTGGATCTCTCACTCAGATTTCGAGGGACAACAGCTCGGCGGAGTTCCGGGAGAGCATCACCTATGGCCAGGACAAATGCGTCGATGGCGGCACGATCACCGTCAGATTTTTCAAGGGAAACCTGTCCTGGGTCTGGGTCGGGCAGGCAGATGGCCAGTCCTATAACGCCGTCGCCGTACTAACGCGGCAGTAGCGGTTTCTCGCGCTACTCTTCGTCGTCGTCGGAGTCGAGCAGGCGCGTGGCGCGCCAGCGGGTCAGCACGATGTTGGTCTGTTCGATGACGAAGAAACGCGCCGAGTCGCGGTCATACCCTTCCGCCATTAGCTTTTCGTAATCGGTGTGGACGTGACGGATATGGGCGATGGTCGCCAGCCAGACGGAGATCGACGGCGGCAGATTGTGCAAGTGCGCCCTGCCGGCGTCGGCGCGGATTTTTTCGATGTCGGCATAGGGCGCCAGCGGCAAAAGCGTAGTCAGCGCCTTGGCGATGGCGCGACGGCGGTTGGTCGGCGCTTTCATGACTCGTCCCGCCCGGCAATGGTCGCATCGGCAAAAGCGTCGGTGGAGGCGAAATAGGGTTTCAGGTCGATGACCGGCGTGCCGTCGAGCACGTCGATGGCATCGAGTTCGATGCGGCCGCGGTCGAAATCGAGCCCGACGAGCTTCGCCACATGCAACCCGACCGGGTTCGGCCGGGCAGGGGATCGCAGCGAAAAAACGCCTTTCGGCTCAGCCGCATGGCGGGGTTTCTGCACAATCAGATTCCGCGGCGCATGATGGAGCCAGGACAGGATGATGACGTGGCTGGCGCGTTCCAGTCCCGGCAGGCCGTCGCGATAGGGCGGGTCGACCAGCAGCGTGGCACCGCCGCCTGCCTCCCGCGCGGCCCTCATGTTCTTGGGGCAGGTCTCCCGGCTCGTCCATGGCGAAGCGATGCGGCCGATGAAGACGACGTGGCCATCTGGCGGCATATCGGCCGGATCGGTTTCCAAGAGCCTTTCGCCGCTACGCGTTTCGAACATGGTTTTCGCCTCGTTCATTCGAAAATCGCTTTCCGCCTGTGGATCATGCATGCGTCATTTTCTTGTCCGGAAGCGACATGGGTCTTGCATGGTTGTCAAATTCGACATAAACATATGTTTATATCTTTTTCAAAAGAGAAGCGCTCATGCATGTCTCGCTCGACACAATGGTGGATACTCTGAAGGCGGCGGCCGAATCGAGCCGGCTCCGCATTCTGGCACTCTTGTCGCGTGGCGACCTTACCGTTTCCGATCTTACCGAAATCCTCGGCCAGTCGCAGCCGCGCGTGTCGCGCCACCTCAAGCTGCTTTTGGAGGCCGGGCTGATCGGCCGTTACCAGGAGGGCTCCTGGGCCTTCTTCCGGCTCTCGGATACGGATTCGGCCCGTGATTTTGTGATCAGGCTGATCTCAGGTATCCGCGGCGCCGATCCGCAGGTGGAGCGCGACCTCGAGCGGCTGGCGTCGGTCAAACGCAAGCGCCAGGACCGCGCCGCCGAGTACTTCTCCGAAAACGCCGCGAGCTGGGATCATATCCGCTCGCTGCATGTGCCGGATCGCGCCGTGGAAGCGGCGCTGCTGAAGCTTGTCGGCAAGCGGCCTTTCCAATCGATGCTCGACCTTGGCACCGGCACCGGGCGGCTGCTTGAAATCTTTTCACCGCTTTACCGGCGTGGCGTCGGCATCGACATGTCGCGCGAGATGCTGACCGTGGCGCGCGCCAATCTCGACAAGGCCGGCGTTTCGAATGCGCAGGTGCGGCAGGGCGATATCTTCGCGCCGCCGGTCGAGCGCGACGCTTTCGACCTCGTCACCATCCATCAGGTGCTGCACTATCTCGACGATCCGGCCCGCGCCATCCGCGAGGCGGCAAGGCTGCTGCGTCCGGCGGGGCGGCTGGTGATCGTCGATTTCGCGCCGCACACGCTGGAATTCCTGCGCGACCAGCATGCGCATGTCAGGCTCGGCTTTTCCGACCGGCAGATCGCCGAGTGGTTCGCCGAGGCAGGGCTCGCGCTCGAGGACAGCCAGGAGTTCGAACCGCGCGGCGCCAACGAGGCCAGGCTCACGGTCAAGCTGTGGCTCGGCCGCGACCGCCGCATGCTGATCGCCGATCCGTCCAACGACAGCCAACCCACCCAAGCGTACCCGATGGGGGAAATAGCCTGATGAACCAGTTCCGCTTTTCCCGCCGTCCCGATATTGGCGACAAGGTCAGGGTTTCGTTCGAGTTCTTCCCGCCGAAGACCGACGAGATGGAGGCTAGGCTGTGGGACACCGTCACCCGGCTGGAACCGCTCAAGCCGAAGTTCGTCTCGGTGACCTACGGCGCCGGCGGCTCGACCCGTGAGCGCACCGCGCGCACGGTCAAGCGCATCCTCAATGAGACGACGCTGACGCCGGCGGCGCACATGACCTGCGTCGATGCGGCCCGCGATCAGGTCGATGCCGTTGTCAGGGAATTCGCCGATATGGGCGTCACCCGCTTCGTCGCTCTGCGCGGCGATCCGGCGGCAGGCGTCGGCACCGCCTACAGGCCGCATCCCGACGGCTACGCCAATGGCGCCGAACTGGTCGGGGCGCTGAAGGGGGCCGGCGATTTCGACATTTCGGTCTCCGCCTATCCGGAAAAACATCCGGAGAGCCCGGATTTCGCCACCGATTTCGACATGCTGAAGCGCAAGGCAGACAATGGCGCGATGCGGGCGATCACCCAGTTCTTCTTCGACAATGATCTCTACGAGCGCTATGTCGAGCGGGCGCGGCGGGCCGGCATCTACATCCCGATCGTGCCGGGCATTCTGCCGGTGCACAATTTCACCCAGGTCGCGAATTTCTCGGCGCGCTGCGGTGCGCTGGTGCCGGCATGGCTGGCCGAGCGCTTCGACGGGCTGCAGAACGACCCGCAGACGCATGCGCTGGTGGCGTCCGCCGTGGCGGCCGAGCAGGTGCTCGACCTGGTCGAACGCGGCGTCAGCGATTTCCACTTCTACACCATGAACCGCGCCGACCTGGTGTTTGCGATCTGCCACATGATCGGCATCCGCTCGCATGAGGCGGAAGCTGCGGGATCGGCCGCAGCCTGAATTTTGTCGCTACATGAAATGCAAGAGGCCGGGTAAAAACCCGGCCTCTCGAAATTGGTTGACTATCAGCTGCTGTTTTCTTCCGCTCTGGCGGTTACGGAAGAACACCTATGATAAGGGCGCCGATGAATGCGAACGCTGCACAAATCATCAATGCGTTGATTGGCCTCGTCAGTCCCATGTCATAGCCTCCTCTTAAAGAGCTATGGCGAGAGTCTAGGGTCATTTGTGCCACAGGCAAGCGGAAAACGTGCTGCAATGCGACATGATTGTGGGTTTTGCGACCTGGCTTTCGCCGTTAGGCATTGAAACTCTTCGGCAAAAGCCGGCTCAAGGGTTGTGAATAAATTGTGGCGCGCCGGCGGCGGAAGCGAGGCATGGCAGCGCTACCGCGCCGGCCCGAAAATGGAATTCGACCTTGCTGCGCTGCTTTCGGTTCGGAAAGCAGGGTGCGGGAGTCAATCAAAGTGTTTAGATCGTCCCCTTGCGCGTCCAATTGAGGGCAGCATCAACGTCGACCGAACAGGCGTCCATCTATCGTCACCAGCCCGAAGGCGATCAGCGCCATGCCGCCCATTTCGAACAGTTCAAGCCGTTCGCCGAGGAACAGGAAGCCGAGCAGCATGGCGCTGGCCGGCACGATTAGGGTGACCAGCGAAGCGTTGGTGGCGCCGGCCGAGGCGACGAGGTTGAAATAGAGGATGTAGGCGAAGGCGGTGGAAAGCAGTGCCAGCGCCAGCACTGCCGTCCAGACCGGCGGCGAAGCGGAGAACAGGCCGGCGGGACCATAGGTGATGAGCACGACCGGAATCATGATGACGGTCGAGGCCGTCAATTGCCCCGTGGCAACGATCGGCGAGGGCACGCCCTTGAAGCGGCGGGCGATCATCAGCGCGACGGCATAGGACAACGAGGCGCCGATCAGCGCGAACTTCGCCCAGACCGGACCGCCGAGCCCGGCAAGCAGGCCCGGGCCGATCATCACCGCCGTGCCGGCGATGCCGAGCGCAATGCCGGCAAGCTTGTTCCAGGACAGCTTTTCGTCTGATGTCAGCGCGTTGGCGAGGATCAGCGTCCAGAACGGCGTCGTTGAGTTGAGCACCGAGGCGAGGCCGGCGCCAAGCTCGGTCTGGCCGGCGAAGATCAGCGAGAAGGGAACGACATTGTTGGCAAGCGCCAGCAGGAAGAACAGGCCGGCATGCGGGAAGGCGAGGCGGAAGGAGGGGCCGCGCCAGCCGAGATAAAGCTGGAGTGCTGCCGCCGCGATGGCGACGCGAAACAGCACCAGCACCAGTGGGGCCAATTCCGACACGGCGATGCGGGCAAAGAAGAACGAACCGCCCCAGATGGCGCCGAGCAGCAGAAGCTGACCCCAGTCCTTGAGCACCATCGGTCCGCGCGCCGTGGCGGTTGCGGCTGTCGCCATGTGAATGTCCTCCCAGGACGCCGGATGCCAAGCCTGCCATGCAAGTGATCAAGTCGGGCATGTGATCAAGTCGGGCATGTGATCAAGCCATATCCGCTCCCGCGGCAAGGGCCACCCGAAACCCGATCGATGGCGTAGCATCGCTCGGAATCCCCGTAGCGCCGTACCGCCAGAGGTGCGAGACACAGAATTGTTTTTTTTAGCCGCTAGCTTGGATTAATTGTGCGCAGCCAAGGTTCAGGGGATTCGTCCATGCAGCGATTCGAAAATGCCCGCGAGGCAGCGCTGGCGCTTCGCCCGGACGACCCGGTCTATTGCTTTCGGCCGGAGGTCTTGAAGGCCGATGCCCGACAGTTCATGGGTATGTTCCCCGGCAGGACCGCCTATGCGGTCAAGACCAATGGCGAGCAGATCGTGCTGAAGGCGCTGGTCGAAGCCGGCGTCACCGCTTTCGATGTCGCTTCGCCGGGCGAGTTCGCCGCCGTGCGCGCCGTCTCGCCCGATGCCGAGATGCTCTACATGCATCCGGTCAAGGCGCAGTCGGATATCAAGCTGGCGCTGGAAAAGTACGGCATCCGCGTCATCTCGCTCGATCACGAGGACGAGATCACCAAGCTGACGCGGGTGGTGCGGGCGCTCGACATCGACCCGGGCGCCATCACCGTGTTCGTGCGCATGCAGACGAAAGGGTCGGCGGCCTACGAACTGTCGAAGAAATTCGGCGCGGGCCCGGCCTATGCTGTCGAACTCGCCGAGCGGCTCAACCGCACCGGCTACAAGGTCGGCCTCTGCTTCCACGTCGGCAGCCAGATCGAGGATCCCGACACCTATGAGCGGGCGCTGGCCTCGGCCGACTGGGTGCGCAACCGCGTCTCTTTCGACATTGCCGGCCTCGATGTCGGCGGCGGCTTTCCGGCCGAATACGGCCACGATCCCAACCGCAAACAGATCGAGATGCCGTCGCTGGGCCAGATCATGTCGCGGCTTTCCGGCGACCTGAAGGAATATCAGTTCGACCAGATCCCGCTGGTGGCGGAGCCCGGCCGCGTGATCGTGGCGCGTTGCCTGTCGCTGATCGTGCGCGTGCTGCTGCGCAAGGGCAAGCGGCTCTACATCAATGACGGCATCTGGGCGTCGCTGTCCGATTCATGGACCGGTAAGATCACGCTGCCGGCGCGCTTCATTCCCGACCCGGCGATCCGCTCGCGCAATGGCGAGGAAAAGAACATCGTGCCGTTCAAGGTGTGCGGCGCGACCTGCGATTCCGTCGACATCCTGTCCAGACCGTTCTGGCTGCCGGAAACGGTCGACACCGGCGACTGGATCGAGATCGGCCATATCGGCGCCTATTCGCTGTCGCTCAGGACCCGCTTCAACGGCTTCTACCCCGACACCTTCGTCGAGGTGACGACGCCGTTCGACGAAGGCGATGCGCCGGAGGGATTTGCGAGCCTGGAGACAATGGCGGATTAGGGATTCTTCCTTCTTCCACAAGGGAAGAAGGAAGAGGCGCTAAAGCCTTGCCAGCAGATCCGGCGTCGGCCAGCCATCCACGGGCAATCCAAGGCGCATTTGTTCCTTGCGGATGGCTTCGCGGGTGTTCGTACCCAGGATGCCGTCGACCGTGCCGACGTCGTAGCCTCTGGCTTCGAGCTTTGTCTGCAACGCCTTCATCTGGTCGCCGCTGAGACCGGATTCAGGGGTGCGTGGGTCGAATTGCGGCGCGCCGGCGAGCCGCGCGGCGAGGCTTGCCGCGGTCAGCGCATAGGTGAAGGACTGGTTCCACTCGAGATAGACGTCGAAATTGTCGTAGGCGAGGAAGGCCGGTCCCTTGCGACCCATCGGCAGGGCCAGCCCCGCCTTCAGGCCGTTGTCGATAAGCGGCGTGCCGTTCGGATTGGTGACACCCCATTGAGCCCATTGCGACAGCGGCAGCTTGTTGGTGCGGCCGGTCTGGTCCCACGGCATGTCGTCGGGCACGCGCACTTCCTCGATCCAGGGCTGGTCGCGTTTCCAGTCGCGCGACAGGATCTTGTTGGCTGTGGTCATGATCACGTCCGGCACGCTGCCGCGCAGGTCGACGATGCCGTCGCCGTCGCCATCGACGCCACGCGTGAGATAGTCGGAAGGCAGGATCTGCGTCTGGCCGATCTCGCCCGCCCAGGCGCCGGTGAGGTCGGCCGGCACGACCCCGCGGTCGATCAGCGTCAGCAACGGCACCAGTTGGGGCCGGAAAAGCTCCGGCCGGCGGCAATCATGCGCGAGCGTGACCAGTGCGCTCAACGTGTGGAAGTCGCCCTGTACCGCGCCGAAATCGGTCTCCAGCGCCCAGAAGGCGGCGATGACCGGTGCCTGGACGCCGAACTGCTGGTCGGCGCGGGCAAACACGTCGGCGTATTTCTTGAGGTTGGCGGCGCCTTGCTTCAGCCGATAGGCCGAGATCATGCGGTTCGAAAACTGGATGAAGGTCTGGGAAAACACACCCTGGGCACGATCGCGCGCCAGCACCTTGTCGTCGATGCGGGCAGATTCCAGCGCATCAAGGCCGTGAGCGCCGACGCCGGCCGCCTTGGCTTCGGTCGCCACGCCCTGCTTCCATGCCTCGAAATCGCCGCCGCATTCCTGCGCTGCCGCCGGCAACGCCGTGGCGAACAGGATGAGCGCCGCGAGGGCCTTGGAACGCAATCGCATCAGCTTCCTTCCGAAACCAGGTGCCAGAGCGTCCTTTGCGCGTCTATTGCGAACGCGCGGCGCTCTGGATTATCAGCGGGTGCAAACAATCGCCGCCGGCTGTGTCGAAAAGCAGGCGCGGGCCCCGGTGTCAACGGGTGTTCTGCCGCAGCCACTTGTTCCAGGCGGCTTCGGAGCCGTTGAAGACGTTGATATCGGATTTGCCGGTCATCCCGGGAACGATACCGGTGCCGGTGTACTGCCAGAAGGTGAAGGGATGGCTGCCGTACTTCTGACGCGGATGGCCGGCGACCGAGCGCAGCCAATAGGGGTAGCCGCGGAAGGTCGACAGGCCGTTGTCGTCGAAGAAGTCGACCGAGGTGTAGATGATCGGCTTCTTGCCGTAGTGCCGCTCGACGATTTCAAGGAAAGTGCTCATCTCCGCGCGCACCGTCGGTGCGTTCGGGCGCAGCCTGCAGGTCGGCGATTTCGGGTTCCATTCCATGTCCAGCACCGGCGGCATGGCCGAGCGGTCGACAGGCACGTTGGCGATGAACCAGCGCGCCTGCGTGGCGGCGGGCGTGCAGAAATAGAAGAAA
The DNA here is from genome assembly GCF_014843845.1 of Mesorhizobium amorphae. Lineage (GTDB taxonomy): Bacteria > Pseudomonadota > Alphaproteobacteria > Rhizobiales > Rhizobiaceae > Mesorhizobium > Mesorhizobium amorphae_A. The sequence goes on from NZ_JHQS01000051.1 coordinate 172,704, forward strand.
TGATAGGCGGCTCGCGGAACTCCAGCGGCTTTGGTGCGGCTCCAGTGTTCGTTGAAATACTCGTCGAAGCGGTCGCCGCCCTCGGTCGCCTTGATGAAGGCGAAGGAAATACCGCTCGCCTTGGCAGCCGGCCAGTCGACCGAGGTCTGGTATTTGGAGACATCGGTGCCGTGAACGGCATAATTCCAAGGCGCGCCGCTGTCCCATTCGTGCGGCTTGGAATCCTCGAAACGCGGTGCACGCACCGCGATTGTCGGGTTGCTGGACGAGGATGGCGACAGCGGCGAGAGATCGTCCACGGTCGAGCAGGCGCCCAACAGCGTCAGCATGACGAGAGCCGCGAGACGGCGCATCTCTCTACTCCTGAGCCGGGTTCAGCCGGCCGCTGATGGGTCGTTTCTGCTGGTGCCCCTCGATCTGGCCCCGCCGGACGATCACCCCACAGGATCGCCCGCCTTCCTCATGTGATCGCCGAACATGGTTGATATCAGGTTGACGGCGCTCGACAAGAACAGAGATTTTGCCGAAGCAATGTCGGCAAATCGATGACATAAATCGAACGCGAAGCACCGGGGGATGGAAAAGATGCGGATCGTCGTCAAGATCGTCAAATGGCTGCTCGGCCTGGTCGTGCTGGCGATAGCCGCGCTGTTTGCCTGGCTCTATATCGCGCCGCCGGAACTGATCCGCGTCGGTTCGGGCTATTCGGCCAAGATCGTCTGCTCGAACGTCTTCATTGCCGGGCGCGACGCCAATGAAGTGCTCGCCGTCGACGTGCAGGCGCCGGGCCATCCGCTGCTCAGGCTGATGAAGGTGCAGGTCGACAAGGAACGCGGGATGGTTTCGGCAGGCTTGTTCGGCGTGCTCGGCAGAAGTGTTGCCGTCGCGCGCGACGGGCTGGGCTGTGCTTCGGTTCCGGATGGCAATACCGGCAAGGCGAGGCAGACGGTGACCTATGCCGAGCCCGCCGCCGCCAGGCAGGATGCGCTGTGGCCGGAAGGCGAACGGGTCGACGCCTCGCAGGCACCGGAGATCGCCAAGATCCTCGACGACGCGGCCATGGCGGGCACCGGCATGCGGGCGGTGGTGGTGGTGAAGAACGGCCATATCGTCGGCGAGCGCTATGGCGACGGCTTTTCGCCAAAGACGCCGCTGCTCGGCTGGTCGATGACCAAGACGGTGAACGCGGCGATCGTCGGCACGCTGGTCAAGGACGGCAAGATGGCGGTGACCAATCAGGGGCTGTTCGGGCCATGGAAGGCCGATGGCCGCGCCGCCATCAGTCTCGCCGACATGATGGCGATGTCGAGCGGGCTGGAGTTCAACGAGGACTATGGCGACGTCGCCGACGTCACACGCATGCTCTATCTCGAGCCCGATATGGCGGGGTTCGCCGAATCGAAGCCGCTCACCGGCAAGGTCGGCAAGGTGTTTTCCTATTCGAGCGGCACGGCTGTGATGCTGTCGCGGCTCTGGCAGGACGCCATCGGCGACAAGGACAAGGCACTGACCTGGCCGCGGACGGCGCTGTTCGAGCCGCTCGGCATGCACAGCGCCGTGCTCGAAACCGACGAGCAGGGCACTTTCGTCGGCTCGTCCTACCTCTACGCCACGGCGCATGATTGGGCACGCTTCGGCCAGTTCCTGCTGCAAGGCGGGGTCTGGAACGGCAATGAGATCCTGCCGGCCGGTTTCGTCGACTGGATGCGGGAACCTGCATCGGCCTCGAAAGTCTATGGCAGGGGCCAGGTGTGGATCGAGGCACCGGGCGACGAGGAAAACCCCGGCGCCGGCGTCGCTGCCGGTCTGCCCAAGGATACCTACTGGATGGAAGGGCATGACGGCCAAACGGTCGCCATCATTCCGTCAGAGCAGTTGGTGGTGGTGCGGCTCGGGCTGACGCCTGCGAAGCTCAACTACCGGCCGCAGGCGATGCTGGCGGCGCTGGTCAAGGCGCTGCATTAGCCTTTTGGCTGCCGGATCACGGCGAGCCATGCATAGCCGCGATAAAGCGTGCGAAAACGGAAGGTTGAACCGGTTCGTTCGGACTCCGATTCCAGGACGTCGCGCAGGGATTCACGCGGCGCGACGTGGAATTTCCTCAGCCAGCCGCGCAGCAAGGTCCGGAACCAGCCTGGCAGGCCTTCCTGCTGACCGAAATCGACAACATGCAGCGAACCGCCAGGCGCAAGGGCGGCGAGTGCTGCCGAAACCGTCTTCTCCCAACCGGGGATCATCGACAGCGAATAGGACACGAAGATGCGGTCGAAACTCTCGATGCCGAACAGCGCTTTGGCGTCGAAATCGGTGGCGTCGCCACGCGCCAGTGCGACGCGGTCGGACAGGCCTTCGCGGGCGATGGCGGCTGTGGCTGTTTCCAGCATCTCGGCCGAAATATCGAGGCCGAAAAAGCGGGCGTCGGGATAGCGGCGGGCGGCGAGGATGATGTTGCGGCCGGTGCCGCAGCCGAGTTCGAGCACGGTGCCGCCGGGCGGCACATCCAGCCCTGATATCAGCCGGTCGCGGCCGAGCAGATAGTATTTGCGGGTCAGGTCATAGATATGGCGCTGCCAGCGATAGACGCCGTCCATCAGTTCGGCATGGCTGGCCGGCAGCTCGCTCGCGCTCATGCGGGCCGCTTCACATAGAGGTGGAAGCCGCCGTAGATGGCCGAGCGGTCGCGCGCCGAGAATTCGCGCGAAGCGTCGTCCTCATAGCTCCACTGGTCGAGCAGCGAAACTGAGACGCGGCCAGGCAGCAGGCTGGGCTCGGCGGCGGTGCGGAAGATGACGCGGGCGCCGGCCGATGCCGTGCGGGTGATCTCGGCCCACAGCGCATTGAGCTGGTCGTCGGTCATCCAGTCCTGCGCATCGAGCAGCACGAAGCGGTCGACCGTGCCGGCATCCTTGCCGGCAAGGAACTCGATCAGGTTGGCATGATGGATGGCGACGCGGTCGACATTGTCACGGATGGTCTTGTAGTTGCGCTTTTCGAGATAGGCGGGAAGGGCGGCTTCGCCGGGCTCAGGATAGCGGCGGGCAAAGGCCTGCCAGGCGAAATAGTTGGTGTTCAGCGGAAAGTCGCAGGCGAGCTTCTCCAGCCGGGCTTTCAGGACGCTCGCCATGGTGCCGTCACCCGAGGTGATCAGCGAATCGTATTGCGCCGGCGGAATGCCCAGGCCGAACAGCGAGGCTTTTCGCGATGTCGCCCATTTCAGCAGCGGCCTTTCGAAGACCGGCGCCAGTTCCTCGTTGAAGAAGCGGCGCTGCTCGCTGATGTTCCTGGCCTGCATGATGCGGGCAGGGTCGACGCCGAAGAATTTGCCGACGCGGTGACCCATGGCGATGAACAGGCCGAGCAGGCCGGTCTGGTAGAAGTTGCGGTCGAAGACAGCAATGCGGCGGCGTCCGCGCCAGTTGCGGCGCTCCCAGTAGTGGCGGCTGACCGGATCAAGATGCGGCGCGATGAAACGGTCGTAGGCTTCCGAATTGTGACGGGTGTCGGCAGCACCGAAGAAGCGGAACAGATCGCCTTGCGACGGCAGATGCCGCACCGCCTCGAGCTTCATGCGGTTCAGCGCAATGTGGGCGGCGTTTAGGTCGACTGCATCGATCCGCTCCGGCGAGCGCGTAAGGTAGGCCAGGATGTTGCAGCCGCCCGACGCGATGGTGACAATGCGATGGCCGTGGCCAAGCTGCATGGCCTCCATGTCGACATCGGGATCTTCCCAGATTTGCGGGTAGACGAGGCCGGAGAAGAGGAAAGCGAAAAGCCGCTCGGAAAGGCCGGCCTTCGACAGCGGGCGGTTCTGGTAGACAGCTTTTCCAACTTCCTTGCCGCGGCGAAAAACCAGATCTCCGGAAACGTCCGTCATGGCAAGGTGATTCCCCATTTGCGTTGGCGCAAGCGGGTAGCGCAGCGTCATGACAGGCCCGTGACAGTCGGAGGTATCGATAATTCTACTGCGGCGGTCATCTGACGCGGCGTTCTGCGCTTCCGGTGCTCACGGACTTCAATGTCCGCTCCGCTCCGGTTCTCGAAAGCCACGCCACCTGACTCGCCGCAGCGAATTCTCGAAGCCTCCTCAGGCTCGTCCGAACCCACCGGGCGTCGGCGTCGTCAGGATGACGGCTTCGCCGGCGTCGAGCACGGTCTGGTCGCAGGCTTTCAGCATCTCGACCGAACCGTTGTTGCGGCGGACCCTGGTCGAGCCAGCCTCGCCGTCGCTGCCACCGCTAAGGCCCTGTGGCGGGCGGTTGCGGTGCGAGGACAGGATTGCGCATTCCATCCTTTCGAGGAAGCGGATGGCGCGCTTGGTGCCGTCACCGGCACCCCATTTGCCCTTGCCACCGGAACCCTCGCGGATGTGGAAATCCTCGAGCAGGACGGGAAAGCGCAGTTCCAGCACTTCCGGATCGGTTAGACGCGAATTGGTCATATGGGTGTGGACACCGGAAGTGCCGGCGAAACCGCGGCCGGAGTTCATCCGGCCGGCCGGCGAGCCGGAGCAGATCGTTTCGTAGTACTGATACTGCTTGTTGCCGAAGGTGAGGTTGTTCATCGTGCCTTGCGCATTGGCCATCGCGCCCATGGCGCCGAACAGAGCGTTGGTAACATGCTGCGAGGTTTCGACATTGCCGGCGACGACGGCGGCCGGATAGGACGGTTTGAGCATGCAGCCGTCCGGGATAATTATGTTGATGGGACGCAGACACCCGGCATTCATCGGGATCATGTCCTCGACCATGACGCGGAAGGCATAGAGAACGGCGGCGCGGGCGACCGGCTCGGGTGCGTTGAAATTGTTCTTCATGACCGGCGAGGTGCCCGTGAAATCGACTGTCGCCTCGCGCTTTTGCCGGTCGACCGTGATCTTCACCTTGATGACCTGGCCGGTGTCGGTCGGATACTCGTATTCGGAACTGTCGGGCAGGCGCTCCAGCACGCGGCGCACGCTCTCGGCGGCATTGTCCTGGACGTGGCCCATATAGGCCTCGACGACATCGAGGCCGAAATGCGCGACCATCTTGCGCAGTTCGGCGACGCCCTTTTCATTGGCGGCGATCTGCGCCTTGAGGTCGGCGATGTTCTGGTGCGGATTGCGGGCCGGGTAGGGGTGGTCGGTGAGCAGCGTTTCCAACTCGGTCTCGCGGAATTTTCCGCGATCGACGATGCGGAAATTGTCGAACAGCACGCCTTCCTCGTCGACCGTTGTAGCGAGCGGCGTCATCGAGCCGGGAGCGGTGCCGCCGACGTCGGCATGGTGGCCGCGCGAGGCCGCCCAGAACAGGATTTCCTTCTTCGCGTCGTCGAACACCGGCGTCACCACCGTGATGTCGGGCAGATGCGTGCCGCCATTGTAGGGCGCGTTGAGGGCGAAGACGTCGCCGGGGTGGATGTCGCCCGAGTTCAGCCTGATGATGGTCTCGACCGAGCGGTCCATCGAGCCCAGATGCACCGGCATATGCGGGGCGTTGGCGACCAGCGCACCATGGCGGTCGAACACAGCGCAGGAGAAATCCAGCCGTTCCTTGATGTTGACGGAATAGGCGGTGTTCTGCAGCGTCACGCCCATCTGCTCGGCGATCGACATGAACAGGTTATTGAAGACCTCCAGCATGACCGGATCGGCGGCGGTGCCGAGCGCCGCCTGGCGGCGCTTCTTCTCGATGCGGCGCAGCAGCACATGGTTCCTGGCGGTGATTTCGGCCTGCCAGCCTGGCTCGACGACGATGGTCTGGTTGGGCTCGATGACCAAGGCCGGGCCGGAAACCCTGGTGCCCGGTTTGAGCGCCTCGCGACGGAAGACGCCGGTGTCGCGCCATTCGCCTTCGGCGAAGATTTTGCGGGTCTCGGAATGACTTACGACAAGATCTTCGGTTTCTGATTCACTTTCGTCGCGACCGCCGCCGCCAGTATCGGTGCCTTCAACGCCAACAGACTCTACGATCATCGGCTTGTCCTCGTAGACGAAACCGAACTGACCCTTGTGGGCCGCTTCGAAATCGATCCTGGCTCGCGCAATCGAGCCGTGTTCGAAGTTTACCGGCAATGCCGTGTCGGTGCCGTCATAGCGGATCTGCAGCACCGGCTTCGAGGAGACGGCATCTTCACCAATGCCCTGCGCGGCGAGCTCTTGGATGACGGCTTTTCGCAATGTCGCGATGAGGTCGTCGATCGCCGGCAGGGATCCCTCTGCCAGGGGCTGCAGCAGCGCCTGCTGGCGAGAGGCAAAGACTGACGACAGGCCGATGCCATAGGCCGAGAGCAGTCCGGAGAAGGGATGCATCAGCACCGCCTCCATGCCGAGCGCATCGGCGACGAGGCAGGCGTGCTGGCCGCCGGCACCGCCGAAGCAGTTCAACAGATATTCGGTGACATCATAGCCGCGTTGAACGGAAATCTTCTTGATCGCGTTGGCCATGTTCTCGACGGCAATGGTGACGAAGCCTTCGGCGACGGCTTCCGGCGAGCGGCCGTCGCCGATTTCGGCGGCGAGCGCCGTGAATTTGTTGTGCACGGTCCCGACATCGAGCGGCTGGTCCTGGCGCGGCCCGAAGATCGCAGGAAAGAAGTCGGGCTGCAGCTTGCCGAGCATGACATTTGCGTCGGTGACGGCGAGCGGGCCGCCACGCCGGTAGGCGGCGGGACCGGGATTGGCGCCGGCCGAATCCGGCCCGGCGCGGAAGCGGCCGGTCTCGTAGTGCAGGATCGAACCGCCGCCAGCGGCAACGGTATGGATGCGCATCATCGGGGCGCGGATGCGCACGCCGGCGACTTCGGTGTCGAAGGCGCGCTCGTACTCGCCGTCATAATGAGCGACGTCGGTCGAGGTGCCGCCCATGTCGAAGCCGATGACTTTTTCAAAGCCGGCGAGCTTGGCGGATTCGACCATGCCGACGACGCCGCCGGCCGGACCGGACAGGAGCGCGTCCTTGCCCTGGAACATATCGGCGGCGGTAAGGCCGCCGGACGACATCATGAACATCAGGCGAGGGCCAGCGCCCAGTTCCCCAGCCACTCTTTGCACATACCTCGACAGGATCGGCGACAGATAGGCGTCGACGACGGTGGTGTCGCCGCGGCCGACCAGCTTGATCAGCGGCGACACCTCATGGCTGACGGAGACCTGGCCAAAGCCGAGCTTGCGGCAGACTTTTGCCACCGCCTTCTCGTGGTCGGGGTACTTCCAGGCATGCATGAAGACGATGGCCACCGCGTCGATGCCATCGTGCCTGGCCTGCTCGATGGCCGGGCGGCAAGCAGCAATATCGAGCAATCGTTCGACGCGGCCATCGGCGCGGACGCGCTCGTCGATCTCGATGACCCGCTCGTAGAGCTGTTCGGGCAGCATGATCTCCTTGGCGAAGATGTCCGGCCGCGCCTGGTAGGCGATCCTCAGCGCGTCGCGAAAGCCCTTGGTGATGAGCAGCAGAACACGGTCGCCCTTGCGCTCCAGAAGCGCATTGGTGGCGACGGTGGTGCCCATCTTGATGTCGCCGACCAGCCCCGGCGGCACAGGCGCACCGGATTTCAGCCCGACCAGGTCGCGAATGCCCTGGATAGCTGCATCGGCATAGGCTTCGGGGTTTTCCGACAGGAGTTTTCTGGGATGCAGCCCGCCTTGAGGGTCACGGCCGATGACATCGGTGAAAGTGCCGCCGCGATCGATCCAGAAGTCCCATTTCTCGGTCATCGCAGCTTCCCGGCATTTCTCTTGTTTTATCTGTTAGTTCGCCATTCGTCGGACGGCAATCGCCAAGCTGTCTGAAGATGTTACATGCGGAAACGCAACGTTACGAAACTCATGGCCAGCTGATGCATTTCCTCTTCGACCGTTCACAGGACCGTGAGCGTTTTTTGAAGGAGAGATGTGATGAAAAAGCTCATTCTAGCGTCGCTTTCGGCGCTTGCCCTGCTTGGGGCGGCGGCGTGCAGCGACAGCGGCACCGACAACACCACAACGCAGAGCACAAATCCGCCGGCAGCCGAAGAGCCGATGCAGCCAGCCGCTCCGGCAGCTCCAGACGCTACGAAGCCTGCCGAACCGGCTCCGGCAGCACCTGCTGCGCCCGCGCAGTAGTATGAGATGAACGGAATTGCGAGCGAGCGCGATCGCGCCCGGTTGCATGGCAAGGGTTGGGTTGCTTCGTCAGGCGTCCCAAATCGATCGGGCCTGCGGCACTGTCTTCGCTTGATAGCGGTGGGCGGTTCGCACTAAGAAGCCCTTATGTCGATTTGGGACCGCCTCGGCGACTTCATCACACGCGTTTCGTCTTCAGCGTCGTCAGGCGTCGCCGATGTCGTGGAGGCCGTGCGGACCGTTTTCTCGGGTGACCCGGATCTGCGGCGCCGTGTCGCCTTTTCGGTGGCAATGATCGCGCTGTCGGCCAAGATGGCCAAAGCCGACGGCATCGTCACCCAGAACGAGGTGCGCGCCTTCCAGGAGATATTCGAGGTTCCGCCGAAGGAGACGCGCAACGTGGCGCGCCTTTACGATCTGGCCAAGCGGGACGTCGCCGGGTTCGAGATCTATGCCGCGCGCATGGCGCAATTGTGCGGCTCGGGCCATGCGAACTGCATGATGCTTGAGGACATACTCGACGGCCTGTTCCACATAGCCAAGGCGGACGGGATGATCCACGAACGCGAAGGCCTGTTTCTGCATCGCATCGCCGAGATATTCCGGATCGAAGAGGCACATTACCAGAGTATCCTGGCGCGGCACGTCGATCTGGGTGCAGCCGATCCCTATGTCGTGCTCGGCATCGAGCGCGGAAAACCATTCGAAGAGGTCAGGAAACGCTACCGCAAGCTGGTTTCCGACAATCATCCCGACCGGCTGATCGCTCGCGGATTGCCCCAGGAATTCATCAAGATCGCCACCACCAGGGTCGCGGCGATCAACGCCGCTTATGAGATGATCGAGCGGGGCCTGCGGCACGTATGAGCGGTTTCCTGCCCGACGAGCCGAGCGCCGAGGTCAGGGTATCGCCGAATTTCGGTCCGCGGCGCGACACGCTCAAGCCCGATATGATCGTGCTGCACTATACCGGAATGGCGACAGGCCCCGGTGCCGAGGCATGGCTGTGCGATCCGTCGAGCGAGGTTTCCGCCCACTATCTCGTCCATGAGGACGGCCGCGTCGTTCAGATGGTGCGGGAAAGCGACCGCGCCTGGCATGCCGGCAAGAGCTCGTGGTTCGGGCGCACCGACATCAACTCCTGTTCGGTTGGCATCGAGATCGTCAACCCCGGCCATTCACTTGGCTATCCCGCTTTTCCAAAGCGGCAGATGGACGCCGTGATCGGCCTCTGTGCAGGGATCGTCCAGCGCCATTCCATTCCGGCGCAAAGGGTGCTGGCCCATTCCGACGTCGCGCCGGGACGCAAGATCGATCCGGGTGAAAAATTCCCCTGGAAGGCCCTGTTCGCGGCCGGTGTCGGCCACCTCGTCCCTGCTGCGCCAGTCAGGCGGGATGCTGTGCTCAAGGCAGGCGATACGGGTTCGGATGTCGAGGCGCTGCAGTCTATGCTGGCGGTCTACGGCTATGGGGTGGAGATATCGGGTGTGTTCGACCGGCAGACCGGGATCGTGGTCGAAGCCTTTCAGCGGCATTTCCGCCCGCGTCTTGTCGATGGCGTCGCCGACGGCTCGACAATCCGCACGCTGCAAAGGCTGCTGGCTTCCTCTGAGGCAATCCTGGCGAAGTAATCCTTTTTGAGTCGATAAATTACAATCTGTCACGCAAAGTGACTTGCGCCGCCTTCTTTGCCGCCAATTCGGCCTTCAAAGGCGAACCGTGCAAATTGTCGGACCTCTATCCTCCCGGATGTACCGATATTGATTGGTGTAGCCGCGTGAAGTTCTTCACGCGGTTCAAACAGAACAGGATACCATGCAGAAATTGACCGTTTTAACGGCAGCTGTTGCTGCCGGCGTAATGACTTTTGCCATCGGTGCGGCCAATGGCGCACCACTGAGCCAGAGGGCAGACCAGGGATTCTCCGCCGTACCCGTCAAGGCTGCCCCGCCTAAAGCGGCTCAGGGTGCAAAGGCCAAGAGGACGGCCACTGCGAAGGTCGAAAAGGCAGCTGCGGTGAAGGCCCGAAAGCCGACGGCCAAACGGCATGTGAAGCGCAACAGGAAGAGCATCGACCTGACGACGACGGCATCCATCCGCCCGCAGAATGTCGCGGTGTCTGCAGTTGCGCCAGCCGAGGCCGGCCAGTATTCGGCGATCATCGCCCGCTATGCGGCGGCCGAAGGCGTGCCGGTGTCGCTGGCCAAGGCTGTGATCAAGATCGAGAGCAACTACCGGCCGAACATTGTCGGCGGCGCCGGCGAGATCGGCCTGATGCAGATCAAGCCGGCGACGGCGCGGATGATGGGCTATACCGGGTCGGTCAAGGGGCTGTTCAATCCCGACACCAACATCCGATATGGCATGAAGTATCTGGCCATGGCCCGCGGCCTTGGCGGCGGCACGACCTGCGGCACGATCCTGAAATACAATGCCGGCCACGCCGCCAAGCGCATGAACCCTGTGTCGGCCGCCTATTGCAGCAAGGTGAAGGTGCAGATGGCCGCGCTTGGGACACCTGCGTGACCGTCCAGGCATAAGCTGCTTTTTTCGTTTGCGTTTTCAGGCGTGAACCCCTTTATACGCTCTGCCAGCTGGCCGGGCGGCCGCACCCGCGAAGCCGAAAGGCTGCGGGTGAGGAAAGTCCGGGCTCCATGGAGACACGGTGCCGGTTAATGGCCGGCGGGGGCGACCCCAGGGAAAGTGCCACAGAAAGCAAACCGCCACGGCATCCGGTGTCCGCAAGGCCACCGGGATTCGCGGCAAGGGTGAAAGGGTGGGGTAAGAGCCCACCGCGCGACTGGCAACAGGAGCGGCACGGTAAACCCCACCGGGAGCAAGACCGAATAGGGGCGGTGCGAGGGGAAACCCTCGAGGGCTGTTTCCGGCTCACCGTCCGGGTAGGTTGCGTGAGGCGCATGGCAACATGCGCCCAAGATGAATGGCCGCCACGTTCTCGCGCCGCAAGGCGCGAGGGCCATACAGAACCCGGCTTACAGGCCAGCTGGCAATTTCTCCCGCAATTTCTTGGTTCAAACGAAATCCTTTTGATTTCGGTAGCTTACGCCTTCGGGCGCAGCTGTCGATTCAACTTGGAGTCGATGCCGATGATCTTAATTCGTGATCGGTCCTTCGAAGGCCGGGATTACCCGGTCAGCCGCTGATCCTGTCCAGCGATGCTTCAATCGCCTGCCAGAGCTCTTCCACCGGTTCGCAGCCAATCGACAGGCGCACGAAACCCGGCGCAACGGCGTCTCCGCGTTTGGCGCGCCGTTCGGCGGAGGTGTGGACACCGCCGAAGGAGGTCGCCGCCTCAATCAGTGGGCAGTTGTTGATGAATGCCTCGGCTTTCTCTTCCGAGGCCAGTTCGAACGAGACGAGAAAGCCGAAGCGTTCCATCTGGGCGCGGGCAAGATTATGTGACGGGTCGCCTTCCAGCCCAGGAAAGCGCAACCCGCTTACGGCGCGATGATCCTTCAGCCTTTGCGCGATGATCTCAGCCGAAGAACACATGCGGTCGAAGCGCACGTCCAGTGTTTCGAGGCCGCGATGCACCAGCCACGCCTCGAACGGTCCAGGGATGGCGCCCGACATCTCTCGCCAGCCGGTCACGGCAGCTATGATGTCGTCGCTGCGGCTGGCGACGTGGCCGAACAGCACGTCGGAATGGCCGTTGGTCGCCTTGGTGTCGGCGGAGACGACGATGTCGGCGCCGAGGTCGAGCGGGCGCTGGCCGAAGGGCGTCATCGCCGTGTTGTCGGCAACGAGGATCGCGCCGGCTTCGTGGGCAGCCTTGGCGACGGCGGCGATATCGCAAATATCCAATTGCGGGTTCGAAGGGGTCTCGACGAAAGCCAGGCGATAGCCGGCGAAGCCACCGTCGAGAAAGGTCGATGTCGGCCGCAGGTCATAGGCAATACCGAATGCTTTGAGGAAGCGCTCGGCCAGCGCTCGCGTGGCGTGATAGCCGTCCGATGGCAAAAGCACGCGGTCGCCGGACTTCAGAAGCGCGAAGAAAATCGCCGAGATCGCGGCCATTCCGGACGGGAAGCCGATGCATCGGGCGTTTTCCAGATGGCCAAGAGCGTGCTCGACGGCATCCCAGGTCGGATTGCTGTAGCGGCCATACTCACTGAAGCCGGTCGCATCCCCTGGCGTGTGAAAGATGGCGGCCATCGTCAGCGGCAAGGGGATCGGGTCGCCCGTGGCGAATCTGCTGTTGCGCAAATGGGCAAGTGCTGCGGCGCGTGACCTGGCTGTTTCGGACATCGATCTCACACCTTGTTGCCGACGGAAGAAGACCGGGTGACGCTATGCGTGCCAACGGTTTGCAGCAAGCGCCCTCCGGTTGGGCCACGGGGCTCTAAACCCTTCGTTAGGCTTAATAGAGGATAAAGACGGGAGTGCCGTCACAGCTGCGTTCTCAGGTTGTCGCGCGCACGTTTGTGAAGCCTGTTCCCGTTGACGCCCATAGTGCCCCATGATATCCCATTTCGATACCAAAGCCTTCGTTCCGCGTCAGGGTGAAGCGTACGCCAATCGGGCAGCCGGGGCGGCTGCGCGTTTGCGCGTTTTTGCCTCGGCGGACGGAGCGAGTTTTCGGAAGGGACCGCGCTGCGGCGGTGCGGGCGAAACGATGAAGAGGGGTGCGGCGGCGGAAGCGGCTGTAGCGCGTAATGGACCGGTTTCTGTCAAGCGCGGTGAACAGGATCGATGCGAAGGGACGGGTTTCCGTTCCGGCGCATTTCCGCTCGGTCGTGCAGAAACGCGGCTATTCGGACCTCTATGCACTGCGCTGCCTGGATATCCCGGCGATGGATGTCGGCGGTCTCGACCTGCTCGACCGCTACGAGCAGCGCATCGCGCAGGAAGATCCCTTCCTGCAGACGGCGGACGACATGTCGTTCTTCTGTCATGGCGACGGGACGTTCCTGAAACTGGACCAGGACGGTCGCATCACGATGACCGATTTCATCCGCGAGCATACCGGCATTTCGGCGGAAGTGGCCTTTGTCGGCCGCGGCAATTTCTTTCAGATCTGGGAGCCGGGGCGGCTTGCCGCCTATGGAGCGCAGGCGCGCGCCCGGCTTTTGCAGCTTCGGCAGGGGACGAAGCCTGGGGAGCGACTGGAATGATGGTGGGCGACGGCGATGATCTTAACGCCGTTGGCGGACCAGTCCGTCACATTCCGGTCCTCCTTGCCGAAGTGCTGGAAGCGCTTTCACCCAAAGCCGGCGACGTAGTCGTCGACGGCACGTTCGGCGCCGGCGGCTACACCAAAGCCATTCTTGCGACCGGTGCTTCGGTCGTGGCCATCGACCGCGATCCCGATGCCATCGCGGCTGGTCGTGTTCTCGAACAGCAATCGGGTGGCAGGCTGCGGCTGGTGCAGGCGCCGTTCTCGACGTTGGACGACCATGTCGAAAGCGCCGACGGCGTTGTACTCGACATCGGTGTCTCCTCCATGCAGCTCGACCAGGCCGAACGCGGCTTCTCGTTCCGCAACGATGGGCCGCTCGACATGCGCATGGCGCAGGCTGGCTTGAACGCGGCCGATGTCGTCAACAGTTTCAAGGCCGGTGATCTTGCGCGCATCTTCGGCTTTCTGGGCGAGGAGCGTCACGCCGGCCGCATCGCCCGCATGATCGAGAGCCGCCGCGAAAAGCGGCCGTTCGAGCGCACGCTCGACCTCGCCGACGCCATCGAGACGCATATCGGCCGCGCCCCGAAGGACAAGATCCATCCGGCGACGCGCGTCTTCCAGGCGCTGCGCATCTTCGTCAATGACGAGCTTGGCGAACTGGCCAAGGCGCTGTTTGCGGCCGAGCGTGCGCTTAAGCCCGGTGGGCGGCTGGCGGTGGTGACGTTCCATTCGCTGGAGGACCGCATCGTCAAGCGCTTCATCGCCGACCGCTCGGATGCGGCGAGCGGCTCGCGCCACTTGCCCGAGGCGCAGGCGCGGATGGCGACTTTTCGCAAGGCCGGCAGCGGCGTGACGGCGGGCGATGCCGAGATCGCGGCCAACCCGCGAGCACGTTCGGCCAGGCTGCGCGCGGCAATCCGCACCGAGGCGCCGGCGCGTAGCAGTGACTTTTCGATTTTCGGCCTTCCAAAGCTTCCCGGCATCGACCTGCCGGGAGAGAGGTGAGCACGTGTTTCGTACCAGCGACATAGTCCTTATCGCGGTCATGGTCTCGGCGGCCGCCCTGACCTACAAGACCAAGCGCGAGGCCGAGGAACAATTGGCGGCGGTGCAGAAGATCCAGGCGCAGATCCACTATGAGGAGGACACGATCGACCTTCTGAAGGCGGACTGGAGCCTGCTCACCCAACCGTCGCGCCTGCAGAAGCTGGCCGAAATCTACAAGTCGCAGCTGGGACTCGAGCCGGTCAATGCGCGCCAGATCGTCGGCCTCGACGATCTTCCGGCAAAACCGGTCAACATCGAGGACCTGTCGTCGCAACGGCTGGGAGGCATGGCCGACAATTCCGGCAAAGGGCCCTCGGACGGCAAGGATCCCGTGGTGACCGGAGGCATCGTCCAATGATCGCCAGACTTCCAGTAATGGGCAAACTTCCAAAGATCGGCAGCCTGCTGAAGCGTCGCGCCAGGCTCGGCGAAGGCGGCTCGATCGTCGTCGATGGCGCCCGCAAGGCGACCGGCGGCAAGGCCAGGACGCGCATCGTGATGACGATGGCGGTGTTTTTCGGCATCTATTCGGCCATCGCCGGCAGGCTGGTCTATCTCGGCTTCCAGAATCCCGACATGTCGGGCGGGCCGCAGAGCCGGGTGACCGCGTCGCGGCCCGATATCGTCGATCGCAACGGCGAGGTGCTGGCGACCGACATCAAGACTGCCTCGCTGTTTGCCGAGCCACGCCGCATTGTCGACGCCGACGAGGCGATCGAGAAGTTGTCGACGGTGCTTCCCGAGATCGACTACGAACAGACCTATCACAAGCTGAAGAGCGGCGCCGGCTTCGTCTGGCTGCAGCGGCAGCTGACACCGAAGCAGCAGGCCGACATCATGCAACTCGGCATCCCCGGCTTTGGCTTCCGTACCGAAAAACGCCGGTTCTATCCGGCCGGCGAGACCTCGTCCTACATTGTCGGTCTCACCAACATCGACAACCAGGGCATTTCCGGGATGGAGAAATATGTCGACGAGCAGGGTCTGACCGACCTTCAGGCGTCGGGACTGGCAGTGGCCAGGGATCTGAAGCCGGTGCAACTCTCGATCGACCTGCGCGTCCAGCACATCGTGCGCGACGAGGTGGCCACCGGCATGGAACGCTTCCACGCCATCGCCGCCGGCGCCGTCGTGCTCAACGTCAAGACCGGCGAAGTGCTGGCGATGGCGTCGGTGCCGGATTTCGACCCCAACAATCCCTACAATGCCCAGGACAAGGACCGGTTGAACCGCATGTCGGCGGGCCTCTACGAAATGGGTTCGACGTTCAAGAGCTTCACCACCGCCATGGCGCTGGATTCAGGCAAGGTGACCCTGGAGAGCCGGTTCGACGCCTCGCGCCCGATCAGGATCGGCCATCAGACCATTCATGACTTCCACGGCAAGGGGCGCGTGCTGTCGGTGCCTGAGGTGTTCATCTATTCCTCCAATATCGGCTCGGCCAAGGAGGCCGAAGCGGTGGGCATCGAAGGGCATCGCGAATTCCTGCATCGGCTGGGCATTCTCGAGAAGATGCAGACGGAACTGCCCGAGGTCGCGCGCCCGACCGAGCCCAAGGTGTGGAAACAGGTCAATTCGATCACCATCGCCTTCGGCCATGGTGTGTCGACGACACCGCTGCAGACCGCCGTCGGCTGCGCCGCGCTGATGAATGGCGGCTACCTTATCGAGCCGACATTCCTGCCTCGCACGCAGGAGGAAGCGATGGCGGTGGCCAAGAAAGTGGTCAGCGAAAAGACCGTCGAGGGCATGCGCTATCTCTATGCGCTCAACGCCGAGAAGGGCTCGGGCAAAAGCGCCAGGGTCCCGGGCTATCGCGTTGGCGGCAAGACCGGAACGGCTGAAAAGGTGGTCAATGGCCGCTACTCGAAGGACAAGAATTTCAATGCCTTCGTCGCTGCTTTCCCGATGGACGACCCGCAGTACATCGTGCTGACGATCGCCGACGAACCGAAGCCGGAAAAGCCCGGCATGGGCGCCACCGCGGCCTCGAATGCGGGCGTCATGGCGGGCAATATCATCCGGCGCGCGGCTTCAATGCTTGGCGTGAAGCCAGATTTCAGCCATGAAAATGGTGCAACGCTGGTTTCCTATCAGTGATTCTTGGGGCGCGCCGGCAACTGCGCGCTATTTTGTTGCGATGAACGGGTTTCGATGCAGCTGAAAGACCTAGCCGGTATCCTGCCTGTCGAGGGAACAGCTTCCCTCGACCTGGAGGTGACCGGGATTTCCTCGGATTCCCGCCAGGTAAAACCCGGCGTCGTCTTTTTCGCGCTCACTGGTACCAAGGCGGACGGTGTGACCTATGCCGAGGATGCCGCGAAGCGCGGCGCGGCGGCGATCGTGGCGGGCAAATCCAGCGCCATTGCCGGGTTGTCGGTCCCGGTGCTTGCCGTCGGCGACCCGCGCCTGGCGCTGGCGCTGAGTGCTGCCCGCTTCTTCGGCAGGCAGCCGGAGACAATGGTGGCGGTGACGGGCACCAGCGGCAAGACGTCGGTCGCCGCCTTCACGCGGCAGATATGGGAGCAGGCCGGCCATGCCGCCGCTTCGATCGGCACCACCGGCGTGGTGGCGCCCGGCCGCAACGAGTATGGCTCGCTAACCACGCCCGACCCGGTGGCGCTGCACCAGCTTTTGCGCGAACTTGCGGATGCCGGCGTCACCCACGCGTCGATGGAAGCCTCCAGCCATGGCCTCGACCAGCGCCGGCTGGATGGTGTGAAACTCGCCGCCGGCGGCTTCACCAATCTCGGCCGCGACCACATGGACTATCACCCGACCGTCGAGGAGTACCACCAGGCGAAATTGCGCCTGTTCGACACGCTGCTGCCCAAGGGCGCGCCGGCGGTCATCTTCGCCGACGACCCGTGGTCGGAGCCGACGATCAAAGCGGCCAAGGCAGCAGGGTTGACCGTGCTGACGGTCGGTCGCCACGGCGATTTCCTCAGGCTGAAGCGGGTCGAGCATGAGCGCCATCGCCAGCGCGCCGAAGTCGAGGCCGACGGCGTGCTGCACGAAATCGACCTGCCGCTGGCCGGCGATTTCCAGATCGCGAACGCGCTGGTTTCGGCGGGTCTGGCTATTTCTACCGGAACCCCGGCCGTCAAAGCCCTGATTGCATTGGAAAAATTGAAAGGCGCACCGGGCCGACTCGACCTCGTCGGTACCACCGGCAATGGTGCGCCTGTCTATGTCGACTATGCGCACAAGCCGGACGCGCTGGAAAACGTGCTCGCTTCCGTGCGGCCGTTCACCACTGGCCGCGTCATCGTGGTGTTCGGCTGCGGCGGCGATCGCGACCGAGGCAAGCGGCCGATCATGGGCGAGATCGCGACGCGGCTCGCCGATGTCGTCATCGTCACCGATGACAATCCGCGTTCGGAAGTGCCGGAAACGATCCGCGCTGCGATCCTCGCCGCTGCGCCCAGCGCCATCGAGATAGGCGACCGGCGCAAGGCAATCCACGAGGCGGTGGCCATGCTTCACGCCGGCGATACGCTGATCGTGGCCGGCAAGGGCCACGAGGAAGGCCAGACCATCGGCGCTGAGACATTGCATTTTTCCGACCACGAGGAAGTTCGTACAGCGCTCAGGGAGCGGGCTGCATGAGTGTCCTGTGGACCTCCGAAGCGCTGGTCGACGCCATGGGCGGGCGGCCGATCGGCCCGATGCCGGAGGGTATTTCCGGCATTTCGATCGACAGCCGCAGCCTGCAGCCGGGGGACGCCTTCTTCGCCATCAAGGGCGAGGCGATGGATGGCCATGATTTCGCGACAGCCGCCGTCAAGGCCGGCGCCGGGGTGCTGGTCGTCGCCGAGGGCAAGCTGCCGTCGCTGGGGCGGCTGACGGCGCCGATGATCGTGGTCCAGGACGTGCTTGCCGCGCTGGAAAAGCTCGGCGTCGCGGCACGCGCGCGCTCCAACGCCAGGATCATCGCGGTGACCGGCTCGGCCGGCAAGACGACCACCAAGGAAGCGCTGCGCCACGTGCTGTCTGCGGTCGGCAAGGTGCATGCCTCGGCGCAGTCGTTTAACAACCATTGGGGCGTGCCGCTGACGCTGGCGCGGATGCCCGCCGATTGCGACTACGCGGTGTTCGAGATCGGCATGAACCATCCGGATGAAATCCGGCCGCTGGTCAAGATGGTCCGCCCGCATGTCGCCATCGTCACGCTGATCGCGGCGGCGCATCTCGGCTTCTTCAAAAATCTCGACGAAATCGCCAAGGCCAAGGCCGAGATATTCGAGGGGCTGGAACCTGACGGTGCCGCCCTGCTCAACCGCGACGAAGGGCGCTGGAAACTGCTGGACAAGATGGCTAGGGCCGCCGGTGTCGAGCATGTCTTCGGCTTCGGCGAAAATGCCCGCTCGACCTTCAAGCTGGTCAAATGCGAGCTGCATGCCGGCCATTCCATGATCACTGCCAGGATCGGCGGGCAGGAAGTCGCCGCCCGCGTCGGCGCGCCCGGCCGCCACATGGTGCAGAATGTGCTGGCCGTGCTGGGCGCGGCGCAACTGGTTGGTGCCGATATCGGCACGGTGGCCGCGGCGCTGGCCAACCTCTCGGCGGAGCGCGGCCGCGGCAAGCGCCATGTGCTGCGCCATCCGAAAGGGCAGATCACGCTGATCGACGAGAGCTACAACGCCAATCCGGCCTCGATGCAGGCGGCTATGGCGCTGCTCAACGCAACGCCTGTGTCGGGCGAGGGCAGGCGCATCGCCGTGCTCGGCGACATGCTCGAACTCGGCGACCATTCGGCGAAGCTGCACGCAGCCCTTGCCGATCTCATCGTCGGCACCGAAACGCGCACGGTCTTTCTCGGCGGCCCTGAGATGCGGGCATTGGCGGACATCTTGCCCGACGAGATCGATACGGAGTATCGCGTCGGCGCCGAAGAGTTGAAGCCGCTGCTGCTGTCGGCGTTGAAGCCTGGCGACGTGGTGATGGTCAAATCGTCGAAAGGCATCGGTTTTTCAAAGCTGGTCGAGGCATTGCTCGGCAAATTTCCGGCGCAAGCCACATCCATTGAACAGACCTAAGACCGGCCCGGGGGACGGAGTTTCATGTTCACATTGCTCGTCGATTTCGCGGACAAGATCTCAGTCTTCAACGTCTTCCGCTACATCACCTTCCGCACCGGCGGGGCGCTGATCACCTCGGCGCTGATCGTCTTCATCTTCGGGCCAACGATCATCAATTCACTGCGCCTTCGGCAGGGCAAGGGCCAGCCGATCCGCGCCGACGGGCCGCAGACGCATTTCAAGAAGGCCGGCACGCCGACCATGGGCGGGCTGATGATCCTCTGCGGCATCATCGGCTCGTCGCTTTTGTGGGCGAACCTTTCCAGCATCTATGTCTGGGTGGTGATGCTGGTGACGCTCGGCTTCGGCTCGATCGGCTTCTACGACGACTATCTGAAGGTGACCAAGCAGTCGCATCTGGGCTTTTCCGGCAAGGCAAGACTGGCGCTCGAATTCGTCATCGCCGGCATCGCCGCCTGGGTGATCATGCACAACGGCCAGGCGCCGTTCTCGTCGTCGCTGACCTTCCCCTTCGCCAAGGAATTCATCGTCAATCTCGGCTGGTTCTTCGTGCCGTTCTCCTGCTTCGTCATCGTCGGCGCCGGCAATGCGGTGAACCTGACCGACGGTCTCGACGGACTGGCGATCGTCCCGATCATGATCGCGGCCGCCTCCTTCGGCGTCATCGCCTATCTCTCGGGCAATGCGGTGTTCGCCGAATATCTGCAGATCCACTTCGTCCCCGGTACCGGCGAACTGGCCGTCGTGCTTGGCGCGGTCATTGGCGCCGGCCTCGGCTTCCTGTGGTTCAACGCGCCGCCCGCGGCGATCTTCATGGGCGACACCGGCTCGCTGGCGATGGGCGGCCTGATCGGCACCGTCGCGGTGGCGACCAAGCACGAGATCGTCCTGGTCATCGTCGGCGGTCTGTTCGTGGTGGAGATCCTGTCGGTCATCATCCAGGTCGGTTACTTCAAGATGACCGGCAAGCGGGTGTTCCTGATGGCGCCGATCCACCATCATTTCGAAAAGCTCGGCTGGACCGAAAGCCAGGTGGTGATCCGCTTCTGGATCATCGCGGTGATCCTGGCGCTGGTCGGCCTGTCGACCCTCAAGCTCAGATAGGACGCCGCTTGATCCCCGCCTCATCCTTCGCAGGCAAGCGTGTCTCGCTCTTCGGGCTCGGCGGCTCTGGGATCGCCACCGCGCATGCGCTGATCGCGGGCGGGGCCGACATCCTCGCCTGGGACGACAATCCGGACAGCGTCGCCAAGGCGGCTGCAGTTGGCATTGCGACCGGCGACCTGCGCGGCGCCGACTGGGCCGGGTTCTCGGCTCTCGTGCTGTCGCCCGGCGTGCCGCTGACGCATCCGAAGCCGCACTGGACCGTGGAGCTCGCGCGCTGCTCAGGCGTCGAGGTGATCGGCGACATCGAGCTGTTCTGCCGCGAGCGGATCTTGCGTGCGCCCGAGGCACCTTTCATTGCCATCACCGGCACCAACGGCAAGTCGACGACGACGGCGCTGACGGCGCATATCCTGAAATCGGCCGGACGGGATACGCAGATGGGCGGCAATATCGGCCGCGCCATCATGACGCTCGATCCGCCTCAGGCAGGGCGCCACTATGTTGTGGAATGCTCGTCCTACCAGATCGACCTCGCGCCCTCGATCAATCCGACCGCAGGCATCCTGCTCAATTTGACGCCGGATCATCTCGACCGGCACGGCACCATGCAACACTACGCCTCGATCAAGGAGCGGCTGGTGGCCGGCAGCGAGACCGCGATCGTCGGCGTCGACGATTCCTGGTGCGCCCAGATTGCCGACCGGCTGGATCGGGTGGGCAGGCAGGTCATCCGCATTTCCAAGCGCCTGCCTCTGACCGACGGCTATTTCGCCGACGGCGGCAATCTGATGGAAGCAGCAAATGGCCGCTATAGCCGCGTCGCCTTTCTCGACGGCATCGGCTCGCTGCGCGGCCAGCACAATGCGCAGAATGCGCTTGCCGCGGTCGCAGCCTGCCTGAAGGTCGGGCTTGAGTTGGGCGAGATCCAGGCCGGGCTGGAGAGCTTTCCCGGGCTGGCGCATCGCATGGAACAGGTCGGCCGCAAGGACCATGTGCTGTTCATTAACGATTCCAAGGCGACCAATGCCGACGCTGCCGCACCGGCGCTGTCGAGTTTTTCACGCATCTACTGGATTGCCGGCGGGCTGCCCAAGGAAGGCGGCATCGAGCCGCTGCGCGGTTTCTTTCCGCGCATCGCCAAGGCCTATCTGATCGGCGAAGCGGCGCCGGGCTTTTCAGCGACGCTCGGCGAGGCCGTGCCCTATGAGATCTCGGGCACGCTGGCGGCCGCGGTCGCGCATGCGGCCAATGATGCCGCGAAGGACGATGGCGGTGAGGCGGTGGTGCTTTTGTCGCCGGCCTGCGCCAGTTTCGACCAGTTCAAGAATTTCGAAGTGCGCGGCGAAGCCTTCAGGCAAGCTGCGAGCGCTATAGATGGTGTGAAACCCATCGGAGGGCCACGATAATGCAAAGCCGTCTCGACAAAAGTCCGGTTGCGACCTGGTGGTGGACGATCGATCGCTGGTTCCTGGCGGCATTCCTGTCGCTGATGGGGCTGGGCATCGTGCTGTCCTTCGCGGCGAGCCCGGCGGTGGCCGAACGCATCGGCCTCGACAGCTTCCACTTCGCCACGAGGCAAATCATCTTCACCGTGCCGGCGCTGGGTGTGATGCTGGCAGTCTCCTTCCTGGAATCGCGGCAGATCCGGCGCGTGGCGCTGGCGATGCTGTGCATCATGCTCGTGCTGATGGTGGTGGTGCTCTACATCGGCGTCGAGGTGAAGGGAGCCCGGCGCTGGATATCGCTTGCCGGGCTGTCGATCCAGCCGTCGGAATTCCTGAAGCCGGCCTTCGTCATCGTCTGTGCCTGGCTGTTCGCCGAACACAAGCGCCAGCCCGACATTCCCGGTAATCTGTTTGCCATGCTGTTGCTGATCCTGGTCGTCTCGCTTCTGGTCGCCCAGCCGGATCTCGGTCAGACCATGCTGGTGACCGGCACCTGGGGCGTCATGTTCTTCATGGCAGGCCTGCCATGGCTGTGGATCATTGCGCTTGGCGTCACCGGCGCCAGCGGCCTGTTTGCCGCCTATACGGTGTTCCCGCACGTCGCCGCCCGCATCGACAAATTTTTGACCGGTGAAGGCGATACGTTCCAGGTCGATATGGGGCGCGAGGCGCTGATCAATGGCGGCTGGTTCGGCGTCGGCCCGGGCGAGGGCACGGTCAAGCGGGTCATTCCCGACAGCCATGCCGACTTCGTCTTTTCGGTCGCCGGCGAGGAGTTCGGGCTGATCATGTGCTTCTTCATCATGTCGATCTTCGCCTTCATCGTGCTGCGCGGCCTCAACACCGCGATGAAGGAACAGGACGATTTCACGCGCTATGCCGTCGGTGGGCTGGTCACGGTGTTCGGCCTGCAGTCGGTCATCAACATGTGCGTCAACCTGCAGCTGATGCCGGCCAAGGGCATGACGCTGCCGTTCATCTCCTATGGCGGCTCCTCGCAGATCGCCATCGCCATCTCGATGGGCATGGTGCTGGCGCTGACACGCAAGCGGCCGGAAAAGCGCAAGCAGATGGGCTTTGCCTTCTCGCAGCGCGCCATGCCGGCGGAGTGAGATGTCGAGGGGTGTGATCCTTCTGGCGGCTGGCGGCACGGGCGGACATCTGTTCCCGGCCGAGGCGTTGGCGCATGAGCTGAGCGAGCGCGGCTGGACGGTGCATCTGGCCACCGACCACCGTGTGGAGCGTTTTTCCAGCCATTTTCCAGGCGCCGTCCATCCGATCCAATCGGCGACCCTGGGATCGAAGAATCCCGTCGCGGTCCTCGGTGCCTTCTGGAAGATCTGGCGCGGGGTGCGGCAGGCTTCCGGCATCATCGCCCGGTTCAAGCCGGAAGTTGTCGTCGGCTTTGGCGGTTATCCGACGCTGCCGCCGCTCTATGCGGCGACCAGGCGCAAGGTTCCGACGCTGATCCACGAGCAGAACGCGGTGATGGGCCGCGCCAACCGGGCGCTGGCAGCCCGTGTCGACGCTATCGCCGGCGGCTTCCTGCCCGAGGATGAAAGTGCCGCGGGCACCAAGACGGTGACCACGGGCAACCCGGTCAGGCCGCAAGTGCTGGAGGCGGCAAAGACGCCCTACGCGGCCTCGGCAGAGGACCAGCCGTTCCGGCTGCTGGTGTTCGGCGGCAGCCAGGGCGCGCAGTTCTTCTCCGATGCGGTGCCGGCGGCCATCGCGTTGCTGACGGAGCCTCAGCGCAAACGCCTGGTGATAACCCAGCAGGCGCGCGCGGAGGACGTGGCCCGAGTCAAGTCGGCCTACGCCGCTCTCGGCGTCGACGCGCAGGTCTTGCCCTTCTTCACCGACATGGCGGCGCGGATGGCGGCGGCGCATCTGGTGATGTCACGCTCGGGGGCCTCCACGGTCTCGGAAATCGCCGTCATCGGCAGGCCGGCGCTGCTGGTGCCCTATCCGCACGCGCTCGACCACGACCAGGCGGCCAATGCCGCAGCGCTCGCAGGGGCTGGCGGGGCCGAGGTGCATCCTCAATCCACGCTTTCGCCCGAGCGCATCGCGGCATTGATCGGCGGGTTGACGGACGACCCCGACAGGCTGACGGCCATGGCCGCGGCCGCCAGATCGGCCGGAAAACCGGACGCGGCGCGGTTGCTCGCCGATCTGACAGAGGCTATTGCGTCCAGGAAAACCGTTTCGGATTTCAGGAAGGAGACGCACGCATGAAGATGCCGCAGACGATCGGCCTTGTGCATTTCATCGGCATTGGCGGCATCGGCATGAGCGGCATCGCCGAGGTGCTGCATAATCTCGGCTACAGGGTGCAGGGCTCCGATCAGGCAGACAGCGCCAATGTGCAGCGGCTGCGCGACAAGGGCATCGAGTGCTTCGTCGGCCACAGGGAAGAAAACCTCGGCGACGCCGAAGTGGTGGTCGTCTCGACCGCGATCAAGAAATCCAACCCTGAGCTGAAGGCGGCGCGCGAGAAGCTGCTGCCTGTCGTGCGGCGGGCCGAGATGCTGGCCGAACTGATGCGCTTCCGCCAGGCGGTGGCGATCGGCGGCACCCACGGCAAGACGACGACGACCTCGATGGTGGCGACGCTGCTCGAAGCCGGAGGCCTCGACCCGACAGTGATCAATGGCGGCATCATCAACGCCTATGGCACCAACGCCCGCATGGGTGACGGCGAATGGATGGTGGTCGAGGCCGACGAGAGCGACGGCACCTTCCTGAAGCTGCCGGCCGAGATTGCCGTCGTCACCAATATCGATCCCGAACATCTCGACCACTATGGCAGTTTCGACAAGGTGCGCGAGGCGTTTCGCCAGTTCGTCGAGAACGTGCCGTTCTACGGCTTCGGCGTGATGTGCACCGACCATCCGGAAGTGCAGGCGCTGGTCGGCAGCATCGAGGACCGGCGCGTCATCACCTATGGCGAGAACGCACAGGCCGACGTTCGCTTCACCAACCACCGCATGGCCGGCGCCATATCGGAGTTCGACGTGGTGATCCGCGACCGCAAGGGCCGCGGCCAGATGACGATATCAGGCCTGCGCCTGCCAATGCCCGGCCGTCACAATGTTTCCAACGCGACGGCGGCGATCGCGGTCGCGTATGAGCTCGGCCTGTCGGCCGAGGCGATCAAGAAGGGCCTGTCGTCCTTCGCCGGCGTCAAGCGGCGCTTCACCCATACCGGCTCGTGGAATGGCGTCGACATATTCGACGACTACGGCCACCACCCGGTCGAGATCACCGCGGTGCTGAAGGCCGCACGCAGCGCCACCGCTGGCCGCGTCATCGCCATTGCGCAGCCACATCGCTTCACCCGGCTGCACGATCTGTTCAACGAATTCTCGGTCTGCTTCAACGATGCCGATACGGTCATGGTGGCGCCCGTCTATGCGGCGGGCGAGGAGCCGATCGACGGCGTGACGTCGGACGCGCTGGTGTCGCGCATTCGCGCCGGGGGCCATCGCGACGCGCGCTACATCGAGGGCCCTGCCGCGATTGCGCCTATCATCCGCGATCTGGCCAAGCCGGGCGACTTCGTCGTCTTCCTCGGCGCCGGCAACATCACCCAATGGGCCTATACGTTGCCCAAGGAACTTGGCGGGACAATCTCATGATGCGCGGCCAGGCGTTGATCGACAAGCTTGGCGACCGGCTTGCCGGCCTGCGCGGCCGCATCACGCCCAATGCCGAAATGGACAAGATCACCTGGTTCCGCGCCGGCGGGCTTGCTGAAGCCCTGTTCCAGCCGGCCGACGAGGAGGATCTCGCCGAGTTCCTGCGGGCGGTTCCCGAAGACGTACCGCTGATGGTGGTCGGCGTCGGCTCGAACCTCCTGGTGCGCGACGGCGGCATTGCCGGTTTCGTCGTCCGTCTTTCGGCGAAAGGCTTCGGCGAGGCTGAAGTCATCGGGCCAACCTCTATCAAGGCGGGTGCGGCGACGCCGGACAAGCGGGTCGCGGCCGTCGCCTACGAGGCGGGCATTGGCGGCTTTCATTTCTACCACGGCATTCCCGGCGCCGTAGGCGGCGCGCTCAGGATGAATGCAGGCGCCAATGGCGTCGAGACACGCGAGCGCGTCGTCGAGGTGCGGGCGCTCGACCGCAAGGGCAATCTCCACATGCTGAGCAATGCCGATATGGGCTATGCCTACCGCCATACGTCGGCGCCTTCGGGGCTGATCTTCACTTCGGCGACCTTCGAAGGAACCTTGCAGGACCAGGCTGAGATCAGGGCAGCGATGGATGCCGTGCAGAACCATCGCGAGACGGTGCAGCCGATCCGCGAGAAGACCGGCGGCTCGACCTTCAAGAATCCGGAGGGCACTTCGGCCTGGAAGGAGATCGACAAGGCCGGCTGCCGCGGGCTGATGATCGGCGGCGCGCAGATGTCGCCGATGCACTGCAACTTCATGATCAACACGGGAACCGCGACCGGCTACGACCTCGAGTATCTCGGCGAGACGGTGCGGGCACGGGTGCTTGAACATTCGGGCATCCGGCTGCAATGGGAAATCAAGCGCCTCGGCGATTTCCGGCAGGGCCATGCCGTGCAGGAATTTCTCGGGCAGCTGCTTTAAGGCGTATTAGCGCGCGCTGAAGTTCATGTGATGCATTAACTTCATGCGGCCGAAATACCCGCGCGACCGTTGCTCCAAAGACTCACAACACAGTTTTCGTAGCTGTTTTCGCGGAAAGTGAATCTGTCGGATTCATAAGCACTTGCCAGCGAATCAACTCTCTGATTCTCTGCCCTAAAGCGTTTCCTGATTTGAGTCGTTCGACGCGTCACCCGCGTTTTCCGTCTGGGGGGCAACCTGCCGGGAGACTCGGACTCAATGTTGCGGAAGCATTGGTTGCGGACCCGCCGTGAGAGGGGATGACGGGAAATGAAAAGTAAGCATGTGGCCGTCCTCCTGGGTGGATTCTCGTCGGAGCGGCCCGTGTCTCTGTCCTCGGGGAAAGCGTGTGCCGATGCGCTTGAGAAGGAAGGTTACCAGGTCACCCGCGTCGATGTCGCGCGCGATGTCGGCGCCGTGCTTGCTGAGCTCAAGCCTGACGTCGTCTTCAACGCGCTGCACGGCCCATTCGGCGAGGATGGCACCATCCAGGGCATCCTCGAATATCTGGCCATTCCCTACACCCATTCCGGCGTGCTCGCCTCGGCGCTTGCCATGAACAAGGAGCTGGCCAAGAAGGTCGCCAAGGCGGTCGGCGTTCCGGTGGCGGAATCGAAGGTGACCAGCCGCTTCGCCATCCAGAACAAGCATCCGATGAAGCCGCCCTATGTGGTCAAGCCGGTCAATGAAGGATCGAGCTTCGGCGTCGTCATCGTGCATGAGGGGCAGTCGCATCCGCCGCAGGTCATCGGCTCGTCGGAATGGAAATACGGCGATACCGTCATGGTCGAGCGCTACGTGCATGGGCGCGAACTGACCTGCGCGGTGATGGGTGACGTGGCGCTCGGCGTCTGCGAGATCATCCCGACCGGCCATTCCTTCTACGACTATGATTCAAAATACGTCGCGGGCGGATCAAAACACGAAACCCCTGCTAAAATTTCACCGAATATTTACCAAAAAATACAGACACTGGCGCTCAAGGCTCACCAAGCTATCGGTTGCCGGGGCGTCTCCCGGTCGGACTTCCGTTACGACGACCGTCACTCCGAGAACGGCGAGGTTGTCTGGCTCGAGGTCAACACCCAGCCGGGCATGACGCCGACGTCTCTGGTGCCCGAAATCGCCGCGCATGCGGGACATTCGTTCGGCGATTTGTTGAGTTGGATGGTGGAGGACGCTTCGTGTCTGCGTTGAAATGGGGCCAGGGCAAGGGGACGGGCGCGGCTGGGCCGACGCTGTTCGGCGTGCCGCTGTCTTTCGACCATTTCGTGCTGCCGCGGCTGCTTCGCCGGCCGGTGCGTGCACTTGCGCGCCTGGGCGAGGGTGAGTTCACCGCGCCGCCTTTCTCCGCCGCCATCCTGTCGGCGGTCCTCATCGGATCGGGTAGCGCCTATGGCGCCTATCTTGGCGGCTACACAGACAGCATCGTCCAGGGCATCACTGCCCGCACGGGCTTCGCCGTCGACCAGATCAAGGTGGTCGGTAATCGCGAAACCTCCGAGATCGACATACTGGACCGGCTTCAGCTCGACGGCTGGACCTCACTGATCGGCTTCGACGCCGAGGCCGCGCGCGAGCGGATCGCGACACTGCCCTGGGTCGAGGTCGCCGCGGTGCGCAAGGTCTATCCGCATACGCTGGAAGTGCGTGTCGAGGAGCGTGAGCCTTTCGCGCTCTGGCAGCAGGGCAATACGCTTTCCGTCATCGAACGGTCCGGCGAGGTGATCGCGCCGTTCTCGGGTGGCAAGCAGGCCTTGCTGCCGTTGATCATCGGCACCGGCGCGCCGGCTAAGGCCCCGGATTTCCTAGCCAAGATCAAGAAATATCCGGAGCTGGCGGCGCGGGTCAAAGGCTATATCCGCATTGGCGAACGGCGCTGGGACCTGAAGCTCGAGAACGGCATCACGATCAAGCTGCCGGAGGATGGCGAGGATCAGGCGATCGCCGACCTGGTCAGGATGGATCATGACAACGGGCTTTTGACGCGCGACATCGCCGCCGTCGACATGCGCCTGTCCGACCGTCTCGTCGTGCAACTGACGCCGGAAGCGGCGACGCAGCGCGAGGCGGCGCTGAACGAAAAGCCGCAGAAGCTGAAGCGCAAGCCGGAGACGAAGATATGAGCTGGCTTGGCGGCAACAATGATGCCTCCTCGCGCCGCTCCGGCACATTGACGGTGCTGGATGTCGGTTCGAGCAAGGTTTGCTGCGTGGTGGCGAAGCTGAAGCCGCGCGACGACGGCAAGCTGTTGCGCGGACGCTCGCATCGCATCCAGGTGATCGGCATCGGCCACCAGAAATCGCAAGGCGTGAAGTCGGGCGTCGTCGTCGATCTCGATCGCGCCGAGCATGCCATCCGCCTCGCCGTCGACGCCGCCGAGCGCATGGCGGGGCTGACGGTGGATTCGCTGATTGTCAACATGACGGCCGGCCGGCTGAAGAGCGAAGCCTACTCGGCCACCATCAACCTTGGCGGCCACCAGGCCGACGAGGCCGACATCAAGCGGGTGCTGGCCGCCGGCGCCAAGCAGGCGCTCAAGGCCGAGCGCGAGGTGATCCATTCGCTTCCCGTCGGCTTCTCGCTGGATTCCGAGCGCGGCGTGCGCGATCCGCGCGGCATGGTCGGTGAATCGCTCGGCGTCGACATGCATGTGCTGACCGGCGATGCGGCGCCGCTGCGCAATCTGGAACTCTGCATCAACCGCTCGCATCTGTCGGTCGAGCGCATGGTGGCGACGCCCTATGCCAGCGGGCTTGCCGCCCTGGTCGACGACGAGCTTGAAATGGGCGCGGCCTGCATCGACATGGGCGGCGGCACGACAACGATCTCGGTGTTCTCGGAAGGCAAGTTCGTCCATGGCGACGCCATCGCCATCGGCGGCAACCATGTGACGCTGGATATGGCCAAGGGCCTGTCGACCTCGCTCGACGCGGCCGAGCGGCTCAAGGTGATGCATGGCTCGGCGCTGCCCGGCAGCGCCGACGACCGCGACCTGGTTTCGATCCAGCCGATCGGCGAAGAGGGCGAGATACCGCTGCAGGTGCCGCGCTCGATGATGACGCGCATCATCCGCGCCCGCATCGACGAAACGCTCGAACTGCTGCGCGACCGGCTGAACAAGTCCGGCTACGGCAACGCCGTCGGCAAGCGCGTCGTGCTCACCGGCGGCGCCAGCCAGCTTTCCGGCCTGCCGGAAGCGGCGCGCCGCATTCTCGGGCGCAATGTGCGCATCGGCCGCCCGCTCGGCGTGGCGGGCCTGCCGGAAGCGGCCAAGGGGCCGGCATTCTCGACCCCGGTCGGGCTGCTGATCTATCCGCAGATGGCGAGCTTCGAGAGCCATCCTGCAAAAGGAATTTCCGGTCTCAGGATGACCGGAACGGGCGGAAAACTGCATCGCATGAGTCAGTGGTTGAGAGACAGTTTCTAAATTGACGGGGACAGCCCCATAGGCGGCCGCAGCGGCGAAGCGGCGGGAAAGGCAAAGGACGGAGACAATGACCATCAATCTGCAAAAGCCGGACATCACCGAGCTGAAGCCACGCATCACCGTGTTCGGTGTCGGCGGCGGCGGCGGCAATGCGGTCAACAACATGATCACCGCCGGCTTGCGCGGTGTCGAATTCGTGGTGGCCAACACCGACGCCCAGGCACTGACCATGTCGAAGGCTGAGCGGCTGATCCAGCTCGGCGCGCATGTCACCGAGGGGCTCGGTGCGGGATCGCAGCCGGAAGTCGGGCGCGCGGCGGCTGAGGAATGCATCGACGAGATCATCGATCATCTCTCCAACACCCATATGTGCTTCGTCACCGCCGGCATGGGCGGCGGCACCGGCACGGGTGCTGCGCCGGTGGTGGCGCGGGCCGCGCGTGAGAAGGGGATACTCACCGTCGGCGTCGTCACCAAGCCGTTCCATTTCGAAGGCCAGCGCCGCATGAAGACGGCCGACCTGGGCATCGAGGAACTGCAGAAATGCGTCGATACGCTGATCGTCATCCCCAACCAGAACCTGTTCCGGCTGGCCAATGACAAGACCACCTTCGCCGATGCCTTCGCCATGGCCGACCAGGTGCTCTACTCGGGCGTCGCCTGCATCACCGACCTGATGGTCAAGGAAGGCCTGATCAATCTCGACTTCGCCGACGTCCGTTCGGTGATGCGCGAGATGGGCAAGGCGATGATGGGCACGGGCGAAGCTTCGGGCGAGGGCCGCGCCATGGCCGCCGCCGAGGCGGCGATCGCCAACCCACTGCTCGACGAGACCTCGATGAAGGGCGCCAAGGGCCTGCTGATCTCGATCACCGGCGGCCGCGACCTGACGCTGTTCGAGGTCGACGAGGCCGCGACCCGCATCCGCGAAGAGGTCGACCAGGACGCCAACATCATCCTGGGCGCCACGTTCGACGAAGAGCTCGAAGGTGTGATCCGTGTCTCTGTGGTCGCCACCGGCATCGACAAGTCGGCGGCCGAAATCGCCGCGGCGCCGATCTCGATCCGCGCCGCGCCGCAAAAGCCGGTCAGCCGCCCGGCAGCCGCGATCGCGGAAAGCCGTCCGGCACCTGTCCAGCAGGCGGCCTACGAGTCGCGCGCGGTGGATCCGGTTGCCGAGGCCATCCAGCTTGCCGAAGCCAATGCGGCCGCCATGGCGCAGCCGCGTCCGGCTGCCCATGCGGAAGAGTTCCGCCCGCAGAGCAAGATCTTCCAGGCGCCGCCTGCCCAGCCGCAGCCGGTGGTTCAGCAGCAGGTCGTGCAGCCCGCACCGCTGCGGGAAATGCCGCAGCCGGTCGCCGCCGCACCGCAGCGCATGCCGCGCGTCGAGGATTTTCCGCCGGTGGTGAAGGCGGAAGTGGAAGCCAAGAGCCGCCCGGCCGACCACCATGAGAGCGGCGGACCGATGGGCCTGCTCAAGCGCCTGACCAACGGGCTGACGCGTCGTGAGGAAGAGCCTGCACGGTTGCAGCCGGCGCAGCCGCGCGAACCCAAACTGCGCCAGGCGGCACCGGAAGTGCGCCGTCTTGCCAGCCAGGATCCGCAGCTCTACGCGCCGCGTCGCGGGCAGCTGGACGACCAGGGCCGGCTGACGCCGCAGAGCCGGGCTGTGCAGGAAGACGACCAGCTGGAGATTCCGGCTTTCCTGCGCCGCCAGGCCAACTGACCTGTTAACGGTCCGTAACAATTGTTAACAGGCAGACAAGCGATTGTTTGCCTGTTAACGCAAAAAGAAGTTGTAAAACAGAGTGTTACGAGAGGTGTCTCGCTCCAGGTCGCGGTTACAGCAGGAAAGAAACCGTGATTTGGAGTCTCCCAGCCGGACCACTATCTTCGCCCGGATTACCTTCGGTTTGCCGGGATTCGGGGAGTTGGCCCTGCCTGCCGATCAATTCAAGAGCCGCGCGCCCTCAGGGCTGATGAAGCGGACGATGGCAGTTTGGGCTTATGGGGTTTGTCTTGCAAGACTATCAGACGACACTTAAATCGCGTGCAACGCTGACGGGTACCGGTGTTCACAGCGGCAAGCCCGTTACAGTTCATTTCCTGCCCGCGGACGCCGACACCGGCATCCTCTTCCAGCTTACAAATGGCGGCGAGAGCCGCGAGTTCCGCGCCCTTGTCTCCGAAGTCGGCGCGACCGATCTCTGCACCATGCTGGGTGATCCGGCGGGCGAGCACATCGGCACCGTCGAGCATCTGATGGCGACGGTCTTCGGTCTTGGCCTCGACAATCTCATCATCGAGATCGACGGCCCCGAAGTCCCGATCCTTGACGGCAGCGCGATCGCGTTCGTGGAAGCCTTCGACCAGGCCGGCGTCGAGACGCTGCCGGTCAAGCGCCGCTACATAAGGGTGGTCAAGCCGGTTCGCATCGAGAACGGGGCGTCCTGGGCGGAATTCCGGCCCTATGACGGCACCCGCTTCGAGATCGAGATCGATTTCGAAAGCCCAGCGATTGGCCGCCAGCTGTTCGCGTCCGACATCAATGCCGACATTTTCCGCCGCGACATCGCGCGCGCCCGCACCTTCGGTTTCATGAAGGATGTCGAGCGGCTGTGGGCGGCCGGCTACGCGCTCGGCTCGTCGCTGGAAAACTCGCTGGTGATCGGCGACGACAACCGCGTCATCAACATGGGCGGCTTGCGCTATCCCAATGAGTTCGCGCGCCACAAGACGCTGGACGCAATGGGCGACCTGGCGCTGGCCGGCGCCCGCTTCATCGGCTGCTTCCGCTCCTATCGCGGCGGTCACAGGATGAATGCGGCGGCTTTGCGGCGGCTTTTGTCCGACCGTTCGGCGTTCGAGATCGTCGAGACGACACGCCGCGAACGCGGTCGGAGCGCTGAGATGAGCGCCGTCAGCGCGCCCGTCTATGCGCCCTGGATGATCTGATTCTTAACGATTTTCTGGCTTGCTGGCGGCCGGCCTGTGTTGCATGGATGCATCACGGGTTGGTGAAATCATACGATCACGGGCCAACCGCCAAACCGCCACAAAAATGTGCGATTGGCCGGAGATAGCGTTGCCGGGCAAGGCGGTTATGGTTTATGGCTGCTGCCCCAGACCCGAAATGACGACTGAAATGACGCCGAAAGGGCGGAATCCAATCATGTTCTTCAAGCGAGTTGGTCAATCGAAAGCGCCGCATAGGGCAGTTTTCCTGGCGCTTTCGGTGGTTGTCCCATCGCTCTTCCTGTCGGCCTGCATGTCGTCCGAGAAAGACGTCGACCTGTCGACCTATGTCGACCAGACCGAACCGGCCGACGTTCTCTACAATCAGGGCCTCGCGAATATGAACGCTGGTCGTCTGGACGAGGCGAGCAAGAAGTTCGACGCCGTCGACCGTCAGCACCCCTATTCGGAATTCGCCCGCAAATCGATGGTGATGGGCGCCTTCGCCGACTACCGCGCAGGCCACTATGACGAGGCGATCGGCTCGGCCAAGCGCTATCTGACGCTTTATCCGTCGACGGACGATGCGGCTTATGCGCAGTACATCATCGGCCTGAGCTACTACCGGCAGATCAAGGACGTCACCCAGGACCAGAAGGAAGCGCGGCAGACCGTGCAGACCATGCAGGATCTGGTGACGCGCTGGCCGACGTCGGAATATGTCGACGACGCCAAGGAGAAGATCCGCTTCGCCACCGACCAGCTGGCCGGCAAGGAGATGCAGATCGGCCGCTACTATCTCGAGCGCCGCGAATACATCGCCGCCGTCAAGCGGTTCCGCAATGTGGTCGAGAACTATTCCAACACCCGCCATGTCGAGGAAGCGTTGGCCCGCCTGACCGAGAGCTACTATGCGATGGGGCTGACGTCGGAAGCACAGACCGCGGCGGCGGTGCTCGGCACCAACTATCCCGACAGCCAGTGGTACAAGGATTCCTACAAGCTGCTGCAGAGCAACGGGCTTGAGCCGCGCGAGAATGCCGGGTCGTGGATTTCCAAGGCCGGGAAACTGATCACCGGCGCCTGATGCTTTCCAGGCTGTCGATCCGCGATATCGTTCTGATCGAGAAGCTGGACATCGACTTCTTGCCTGGCCTGTCCGTGCTGACGGGAGAAACCGGCGCCGGAAAATCCATCCTGCTCGACGCGCTGTCGCTGGCGCTTGGCGCCCGCGGTGACGCGTCGCTGGTCCGCCACGGCGTGGCACAGGGCCAGGTCATCGCGGTGTTTGACGTGCCGCGCAACCATCCGGCCCGGGCGCTGCTCGCCGAAAACGCCATCGAGGACGACGGCGACATCATCCTGCGCCGGGTGCAGACAGCCGACGGCCGCACGCGCGTCTTCGTCAACGACCAGCCCTCCAGCGTCACCCTGATGCGCGATATCGGCCATGCGCTGGTCGAGATCCACGGCCAGCATGACGAGCGGGCGCTGGTCGATCCGGGCGCGCATCGCGACTTGCTGGACAGTTTCGGCGGCCATCTCGGCGCCGCGCGCGCGACAGGCGAGGCGTGGCGCTACTGGCGGGGCTGCGAGCAGGACTTCGCCAAACACCGCGCCAAGGTCGAGGCGGCGGCACGCGAAGCAGATTATCTGCGCGCCTCGGTGGCGGAACTGGCCAAGCTCGATCCCCAACCCGGCGAAGAGACGCAGCTCGCGGAGCTGCGCGCCACGATGATGCGGGCGGAGAAGATCGCCTCGGAAATCCATGATGCGCAGGACGTGCTGTCGGGGCCGTCCTCGCCCTTGCCGCAACTGGCCAGCCTGCTCCGACGCCTGCAGCGCAAGGTGACGGAAGCGCCCGGACTGCTCGACGATGTGGTCAGGTCGCTCGACGAGGCGATGCTGTCGCTCGACGCGGCGCAGTCTGGTGTCGAGGCGGCACTGCGCGCTACGGAATTTGACCCGCAGCGGCTGGAGAAGGCGGAAGAGCGGCTGTTTGCGCTGCGCGCCGCCTCGCGCAAGCACAGCGTAGCGGTCGACGACCTGGCGCAATTGCGCGACACGATGGCCGCCGACCTCGCCGATCTCGATGCCGGCGAAGAACGCCTGCACGGCTTGGAGAAGCAGGCTGCGGCCGCACGCGAGGCCTACGATATCGCCGCCGCACAGCTGTCCTCGCTTCGTCATGCCGCGGCCACCGGGCTAACCAAGGCGGTGATGGCCGAATTGCCGGCGCTGAAGCTCGAACGGGCCGAGTTCATCGTCTCGATGACCAGCGATGCCGAAAGCCGCATGGAAGAGGGCATCGACCAGGTCGAGTTCTGGGTGCGCACCAATCCCGGCACGAGGCCGGGGCCGATGATGAAGGTTGCTTCCGGCGGCGAGCTTTCGCGTTTCCTGCTGGCACTGAAAGTGGCGCTGGCCGACCGCGGCTCGGCGCCGACGCTGGTCTTCGACGAGATCGACACCGGGGTCGGCGGCGCGGTGGCGGACGCCATCGGCCAGCGGCTGGCGAGGCTGTCGATGCGCGTGCAAGTGCTTTCGGTGACGCATGCGCCGCAGGTCGCAGCGCGCGCGGCGACGCATTTCCTGATCTCCAAATCCGGCGGCACCGACAAGGTTGCCACTGGCATCGCCGAGATGGACCGGGCGGCGCGCCAGGAAGAGATCGCGCGCATGCTGGCTGGCGCCACCATCACCGACGAGGCGCGCGCCGCGGCCGAGCGGCTGCTGCGCGAGAATACGGCCGCGGCTTAGCCCCACGCCATCCGGAGCTGAAAGCCCGGTCTTTCGGACAGAGTCAGGATATGGCTCCATCCCGCTGTTCAGGAATGATTTTCCCGTGCCTGGTCTCTCCCTCATGGGAGAATCCTGTTCTATTGTGTCGCACCACGTTCAGGGAAGAAAAGCATGTCGGAAAAACCTGTCGATTCGCTCAGCGAAAGCGAGGCAGCCAGTGAGCTGGAGCGGCTGGCGGCGGAGATTGCCGAGCACGACCGGCGCTACCATACCGAGGATGCGCCGACGATCTCGGACGCGGAGTATGACGCGCTGGCGCGGCGCAACCTCGCCATCGAGGAGCGCTTCCCCGATCTGGTCCGCGAGGATTCGCCATCGCGCCGGGTCGGCGCGCCGCCTGCGGAAGGCTTTGCCAAGGTGCGTCACGCGGTGCCGATGCTCAGCCTCGCAAAGGCCTATACCGACGAGGACGTCACCGACTTCATCGAACGCGGCCGGCGGTTCTTCGACCGCGACAAGGATCTGGACATCGCCTTCACGGCCGAACCGAAGATCGACGGGCTGTCGGCTTCGCTGCGCTATGAAGGCGGCGTGTTCGTGCAGGGCGCAACGCGCGGCGACGGCGCCGTCGGCGAGGACATCACCGCCAATCTCAAGACGATCGCCGACATCCCGAAGACGTTAAAGGGCTCAGGCTGGCCTGACACGATCGAAATACGTGGCGAGGTCTACATGACCTATGCGGAATTCGAGGCGCTGAAGCAACGCTCGGCTGCAGCCGGCGGTCAGGACTATGTCAATCCGCGCAACACGGCGGCCGGGTCGCTGCGCCAGAAGGATCCATCGGTTACCGCCAGCCGCAACCTCAAATTCTTTGCCTATGCCTGGGGCTACACATCAGAGGATCCCGCTCCGACCCAGTATGAGTCGGTGCAAAAGTTCGCTGATTGGGGCTTCAAGATCAGTCCGCTGATGGTGCGGGCGAAATCGGCAGAGGAACTGGTCGCGCACTACCATTTGATCGAGGAGCAGCGCTCATCGCTCGGCTATGACATAGACGGCGTCGTCTACAAGGTCGACCAGTTGGAACTGCAGCGCAGATGGGGCTTTGTCACCGGCGAACCGCGCTGGGCCGTCGCTCACAAATTTCCGGCCGAACAGGCGATGACGACCGTGCAGAAGATCGACATCCAGGTCGGCCGCACCGGCACGCTGGCGCCGGTTGCACGGCTTGCCCCCGTCACGGTTGGCGGCGTGGTGGTCGAAAACGTCACGCTTCACAATGAGGACTACATCAAGGGTCTGGACAGCACCGGCCAGCCGATCCGCGACGGCATCGACATACGCATAGGTGACACGGTCGTGATCCAGCGGGCGGGGGACGTCATTCCGCAGATCGTCAGCGTCGTCATCGACAAGCGTCCGTCCGATGCCGCGCCTTACGAATTCCCGCATAGCTGTCCGATCTGCGGCTCGCCCGCGACGCGCGAGATCAACGAGAAGACCGGCAAGGAGGATTCCCGCCGGCGCTGCACCGGCGAACTGATCTGCGCCGCGCAGGCGGTGGAAGGATTGCGCCACTTCGTGTCACGCGGCGCCCTGGACATAGAAGGGCTGGGCGCCGAAAACATCGACACCTTCTTCAATGCGGGATTGATCAGGACAGCCGCCGATATCTTCACGCTCAAGGATCGCCGTCCCGCCGTCACCAAGGCGCTGGCCGAGCGGCGTGAGGAGCAGGCCAGGCAGCGCGAGGCCGCGTCGGGCAAGACGCGCAAGAACGTGCGCAGTGTCGAGGACCGCAACTATGAAGGCCTCGACAAGCTTTTTGCAGCCATCGACTCCCGCCGCGAACCGGAACTCGACCGTTTCATCTTCGCGCTGGGCATCCGCCACATCGGTGATACGACGGCCGCCGTGCTTGCACGAACCTTCTCGACCATCGAGGAGCTGATCCGCATCGGCAAGGAGACAGCGGCGGCGGCCGATCCGCACAGCGTCTTCCCATCGATCAACGGCATCGGCGACACGGTGATCGGCGCGCTTCGAGATTTCTTCGGCAATGAACGCAACGACGACGTGCTTGATGCACTGCTCAAGCAGGTCAAGCCGAAGCCCTACGTCGTGGATGTCTCGGCCGGCAGCGAGGTCGCAGGCAAGACGATCGTGTTCACCGGCACGCTGGAAAAGGTGACGCGCTCCGAAGCCAAGGCGATGGCCGAACGTCTGGGAGCCAAGGTCGCGGGCTCGGTTTCCGCGAAGACCGACCTGGTGGTGGCGGGGCCAGGCGCCGGCTCCAAGCTGAAGGTTGCCACCGATCTCGGCATCGAGGTGATCGACGAAGACACCTGGTTGCAGCGGATCGGCAGGGGCGGCTGATGGCCGGCGCGTTCAAGGGGTTCGGGCAGAAGGCCATTCCATTCCTGAAGGCTCTCGATTTCCACCAGAGCCGGGAATGGTTCCAGAAGAACCGGGCGCTCTACGAAAGCGAGCTGCACGAGCCGTTCTGCGATCTCGTCGAGACGCTCTCCGAACGTTTCCAGGCGGCGGGGCTCGGCCTGCGGGGCGACCGCAAGAAATCGCTGTTCCGGATCAACCGCGATGTGCGTTTTTCCAAGGACAAGCGGCCCTACAACCAGCACCTTTCCGCGATCCTGTCACCCGACGGCACCAAGATGGAGCAGGGCGTGTTCTTCGTTTACATCGGGGTCGACCGCTGCTTTGCCGGCGTTGCCTGGTGGCAGCCGGGCTCCGAACTGCTTCAGGCCATGCGCAAAGCCATCACGACGAAGCCGGTCGCCTTCCGCGCCCTGGTGGCGGCGCTGAAGAAAGCCGGTCTCGAACTAGACACCGAGGGATGCCTGAAGCGTGCGCCGCGCGGTTTCGAGGATGTCACGGACGCCGACCTTGCCCAGGCGGTCCGCAACCGGCATTTCGCCGTCCGGCACGCCATCAACCCGGCGGGGATCCACGCACCGGCGCTGGTCGACGAACTCGTCGATTTCACCATTCGCGCCAGGCCGCTGCTCGACTGGGGCAGGGCGATCCAGGGCAAGGCTGCATAACACCACGCCCGGCGATCATTTCCGCTGATCGATTGGCTCAAGCGAATTGGTGTGACAAGGAAGCCGGCTCTCCCTACATACCACCCTTCTGGCAGGAGTGGTCGATGGCTGTGGAAGCGATCTCCGAGGGCAGCGCAAAAAGCGATTTCTGGGACGGCGTGCGGCTCTCGATGCCGGTCGTGGTCGCCTCGGCACCATTTGCCCTGCTGTTCGGGGCGATTGCCGTCGACAACGGATTTTCCGTGCTCGAAGCCTTCCTGATGAGCGCCCTGGTCTTCGGCGGCGCCAGCCAGATGGTCGGTATCGAACTGTTCGGGCAGCATGTCGCGCCCTGGCTGATCGTGCTGTCGATCTTCGCCGTCAATTTTCGCCATGTGCTCTATTCCGCCGGCCTCGGCCGCCGTATCTCGCATTGGCCTGTCATCCAGCAGGCGCTCGGCTATTTCATCATGACCGACCCGCAGTATGCCGTGGCCGAGGCCAGGGCGGCGTCCGGCAAGACGGTCGGCTTCGTCTGGTATCTGGGGCTCGGCCTGCCGGTCTATGTGTTCTGGGTGATCGAGAGTGCGCTCGGCGCGGTGTTCGGCAAGCTCATTCCCGACACCCATGCGCTGGGCATCGATTTCCTGCTGCCGATCTATTTCCTCGGCCTGGTGCTTGGTTTTCGTACGCGGCCGCTCTGGCTGCCTGTGGTCATGGCCAGCGCCGTTGCCTCGATCATCGCCTACAAGACGGTGGGTTCGCCCTGGCACGTTTCCATCGGCGCGGTCGCCGGCATGCTGTTGGCGGTCGTCCTGCCGCCGCACCATAGCGGCGTGGGGGAACGGCCATGAGCACCACCTTGTGGATCATCATCGCCGGCGCGATCGCTACATATCTCACCCGCATCGGCGGGCATCTGGTCATCTCGCGCTTCGAAAACATCCATCCGCGCGTCGAGGCTGGCTTGAACGCGGTGCCGGCTGCGGTGCTGACGACACTGGTCGCGCCGGCCGCACTTAGCGCCGGGCCCGCCGAATGGGCGGCGCTGATCGTCACTGCGCTGGCGTCGCTGCGCGGCGGCCTGATGGCGATGTTTTTGGCCGGTACGGCGGTGCTGATCCTGGCACGGCAGTTCGTCGGGTAGTTCCCGAAACTCAGATCTTTGCGTCGTGCGGCAGCGGTGCCGCCGCCTTCTCCAGCCAGGCCAGCGTTTCGCCGTCGAGCATCGGGCCGATCTCGGTCAGCACGCGCGCGTGGTACTGGTCGAGCCAGTGCAGCTCGTCGCGCGTCAAGAGGTCGGTGCGGATCAGTCGCTTGTCGATCGGTGCCAGCGTCAGCGTCTCGAAACCGTGCATGGCGATGTCGCCACCCTCTATTTGCTCGGCCGGAGTGACCAGCACGAGGTTCTCGATGCGGATGCCGTAGGCGCCTTCCTTGTAATAGCCGGGCTCGTTGGAGAGCATCATGCCGGCGAGCAGCTTTTCGGTGCCGGTGCGTGCGATGCGCTGCGGGCCTTCATGCACCGACAGATAAGAGCCGACGCCATGGCCCGTGCCGTGGGCGAAGTCGCAGCCATGCTTCCACAGCGCCATGCGCGCCACCGCGTCGATCTCGGAGCCGCGCGTGCCGGCGGGAAGGCGCAGCATGGAAATGCCGATCATGCCCTTCAGCACCAGGGTGAAGCGCTCGCGCATCTCTTCGGTCGGCGTGCCGACCGGCACGGTGCGGGTGATGTCGGTGGTGCCATCCTGATATTGCCCGCCGGAATCGAGCAGGAACAGTTCGCCATCGGCGAGTTTGCGGCTGGTGGCGCGCGACACGCGGTAATGCATGATGGCGCCGTTCGGGCCGGCGCCCGAGATGGTGTCGAAGGAGACGTCGCGCAGCGGCATCTGCGTCTCCTCGCCGGTCTGCCGGCGCGTTTCCTCAAGCCTGGTGACGACCGCGATCTCGTCGAGCGTGCCCGGCTTCTGGCGATCCAGCCAGCAGAGCAGCTTGGCGATGGCGGCGCCGTCGCGACGATGCGCGGCGCGGCTGCCATTGATCTCGGCCTGGTTCTTGGTGGCGCGCGGAGTGCGGGCCGGGTCGGGCGCGGCAACGACAGTGCCGCCATTGTCCTCGACCAGCATCTTCAGCTTTTCCGCCGCCAGCACCAGGTCGAGTGCGATTTTTGCACCATCCTTGGCCAGGGCAGCGATGGCCGCCTCGAACTCGCCGGGCTCGTGCAGTTCGGCAAGCTGCGTCAGATAGGCGGCGACGGTGCGCGAGAACTTGCGCTGGTCCATGAACAGCTGGTGCGAGCCGTCGGCGGCAAGCACGGCAAAGCCGAGCGCCAGCGGCGTGTGCGGCACGTCGCCGCCGCGAATGTTGAAGGCCCAGGCTATCGAGGACGGGTCGGTTAGCACGGCGTGCGTGGCGCCATCCTTGCCGATCGCAGCTGCCAGCCGTACCAGCTTGTCCTTGGCCAGTTCGCCGGCAAAGCCGATCGGGTGGATCTCGACCGGCGCCCGGGGCGGCTCGGGCTGGTCCTTCCAGATGATGTCGATCGGGTTCTTCTCGAGCGGCACAAGTACCGCGCCGGATTGCTCGGCCGAGGCATGCAGCGCCTTGACCTCGCTGAGCGTGTGCAGCCAGGGATCGAAGCCAAGCCGCGCGCCCTTGCCGAGATTGTCTTTGATCCAGCTGGCCGGCGGGTTGTCGACGAGGCTCTCGATCGAAAAAATGTCGAGATCGACCTCGCTGCGCACCTGCAAGGTGTAGCGCCCGTCGACGAACATGAAGGCGCGGTCGCGAAGGACGATGGCGGCGCCGGCCGAACCGCTGAAGCCGGTCAGCCATTTCAGCCGCGCCGAGCGATCGGCGACGTACTCGCCCTGATGCTCGTCGGCGCGGGGCACGATGAAACCATCGAGGCCGTTGGCCGCCAGCCATTGGCGCAGCAGCGCCACACGCGGCTTACCGACAGCCGGATCGCCAGCGGAATCAAAGGTCTGGAACATGGTGGCGTCTCCGTCGAATGCTCGCCGCGACCGTAGCGCATAGCCCCGGAAACCGGAATCGATTTCAGCAGGGCCAAATGGGGCGGATCGAGTCGGGTTACCGCTTGAGGTGGATCGTCACCCAGCCTTCGCGGTGCAAGGTCCTGACGTGGCGGAACTGCTGGCCGACATAGGCCGAGACCACCGCGTCGCGCTGGCGGTCGAGAATGCCGGAGAGCACGATCGAGCCACCCAACGATATATGCCTGGCCATTTCCGGCGCCAGCCGCATCAGCGGACGCGCCAGTATGTTGGCGACGATGAGATCGAAGGGCGCGCGCGCAGCAAAGATCGGGTGGTGGAAGCCCGGCGCCGTCACGGTTTCGACCAGCGCCTTGACGTGGTTGAGGCGGGCATTGGCGGCAGCCACTTTGACCGCGACCGGATCGATATCGGTCGCCAGCACCGGAATATGCGCGAGTTTTGCCAGCGCGATCGCCAGCACGGCGCTGCCGGTGCCGAGGTCGAGCGCATTCGCCGGATGCTCGCGGCGCACGACCGTTTCCAGCATTTCCAGGCAGCCGGATGTGGTGCCGTGATGGCCGGTGCCGAAGGCAAGGCCGGCCTCGATCTCGATGGCGAGGTCGCCGCTGCGGCGCTTGTCGCGGTCATGCGCGCCATGGACGAAGAAACGCCCGGCGCGCACCGGCTTCAGCCCTTCCAGCGAGCGCGTCACCCAGTCGATGTCGGGAAGCGTTTCGCGTTCGATCGGTTTTGGCAGCGCGAGCCCGGCAAGGACGTCCTTTACCCTTGCCTCGACCACATCGATGTCGCCGTCCGCATAGAGCGACACTTCATGGATGTCGCGATCCTCGTCGACCTCGAGCACGGCGATCGGCAGGCCCTCGTCTTCGAAGGCACCTTCGAGCGCCGCGAATATATGCTCGGCCTCGATCTTGCTGGCGATGAAATAGAGCCGCGTCTGGGTCATGAGGTTGTTTCTTGCTTGAGCATGATCTTTTCCGAAAACCGGTTCCCACTTTTCGCTGACGCGGACCTACGGTTCGGGATCGTGCTCTAGCCCGCCGCCAGCCGCTTCAGCTTGGCGATGGCGGTGTCGGCGCTTTCGCCATAGGCGATGGTACCGGAGAATTCGCCCCTGGCGTTCAGCAGCAGCACCGAAGCGGTGTGGTCCATTGTGTAGTCGCCGTCGCCGGTGTCGACCTTCTTCCAGTAGATGCTGAAGCCCTTGGCCATGGCGTGGACCTTGTCCGGATCGCCGGTGATGCCGACGATGCGGTCGGAGAAATTGCCGACATAGGTGTTCATCACCTCGGGCGTGTCGCGCTCTGGGTCGACGGTCACGA
Organism: Mesorhizobium amorphae; assembly: GCF_014843845.1. GTDB lineage: Bacteria > Pseudomonadota > Alphaproteobacteria > Rhizobiales > Rhizobiaceae > Mesorhizobium > Mesorhizobium amorphae_A. Next base: position 215,732 of record NZ_JHQS01000051.1, read on the forward strand.
AATAGGCATTCAGGTTCTTGCCGCTGTCGCCCATCGTCTTCAGCCAGCCGGCAAGTTCGAAGAGAGTGGTCGGGCACACTTCCGGGCAATGAGTGAAGCCGAAGAAGACGACGCTGGGATGACCCCTGAACGCTGCTTCGGTGATCGGGGCGCCCTTTTGGTCGACCAATGTGAACGGCGTGCCGAACGGCTCGCCGCCATAATGGCCGCGATACCAGTCGAAGGTGAGCCAGCCGATGCCCGCCGCCATCAGGACGAGAATGCCGACCAGTATTGAACGCATCATCAATGGGTGTCCGTCGTGATTGTCATGGCACGCGCCGGATGGGCGCGGAAAGCCCTTGTTCGGTGAACACTCTTACCGGTTTGGCGTGGCGCACGCAAAGATGTCGCGTTGCCGCAACCGGCAAGCGGCGCAGAGACGATCTGCTTGCAAAGTCCCGCTGCCCGTCCCACCTGAGGTCGGCAAAACGCGAACCGCAGGAGGCTCATTTGCGAAAACTGATCGGCGGCGCCCTGGCCGCATGCCTTGTCCTCGGCACCGGTGTGGCGGCGGCAGACGAAGTGGGCAAGGTCGGCGTCGACTGGCTCGGCAACGACATCATCGTCGAGGCGATCAAGGATCCGAAAGTGGAGGGCGTCACCTGCCACGTCTCCTATTTCGATCGCGGTGTCATCGACCGCCTGCAGAAGGGCAACTGGTTCGAGGATCCGTCGGATTCCTCGATCTCCTGCCGCCAGACCGGGCCGATCACCATCGGCGACATCGACATGAGCGAAGGCGGCGAGGAAGTCTTCAAGCAAGGCATCAGCCTGATCTGGAAGAAGCAGGTGGTGAACCGCATCTACGACAAGACCAACGAGACGCTGATCTATCTGTCGCATTCGCGCCAGGTCCAGGATGGTTCGGCGAAGATGTCCGTCACCACCGTGCCGCTCTACGGCCAGAACGTGGTGTGGACCAAAGGCAAGCCGAAATAGACTCTGGCAACAGCTGACGGACGATTGGTCCCGCTTGCGGGACCAATCGTCCGGGCGTAAAGCCGCCACATGGACCGTGCCGAAAATCTTGTCCTGAAAGACCCGGAACCGCGCATTCATCCGACCGCGGAGCTGAAGGCGTGCAAGCTTGGTCGCTATGCCTCGATCGGCGAACGGGTGATCCTGCGCGAAGTGACGGTCGGCGACTTCTCTTATTTCGAGCGCCATGCCGAGGCGATCTACACGACGATCGGCAAGTTCTGCTCGATTGCCGCCAACAGTCGCATCAATGCGCTGGAGCATCCGATCGAGCGGCTGACGCAGCACAAGGTCAGCTACCGGCCGAACGAGTATTTCCGCTGGCTGGGTGTCGACGCGGGCTTCCGCGAGCGGCGCCAGGCAAAGTCGGTCAGCATCGGCCACGATGTCTGGATCGGCCACGGCGCGGTGATCATGCCGGGGGTGACGATCGGCAATGGCGCGATTGTCGGCGCCAATGCGGTGGTGACGCGCGATGTGCCGACCTATGCGATCGTCGCCGGCGTTCCGGCGAAACCGCTGCGCCAGCGCTTCGCCGCCGACATTGCGGCGCGGATCGAAAGCCTGGCGTGGTGGGACTGGGCGCCGGAGAGGCTGGCCCGGGCCGTGCCCGACATGCAGGCTTTGCCGATCGAAGCCTTCCTCGACCGCTGGGAAAACGACGCGCCTTGATGCTGGGGAAGTAACCCCTTCCGCCATGCGGGGGTGGCGCAGCGGAAGGGGCAGGAGTAGACCCGCCGCAAGGCGGAAGGAACAGGCTTTTGACCTGCATCGGCACTATGGCAACAAACCCATAAGGCGGTTTTTCCCGGAGCCACGCTTTGTGCGTGTATTCGATTGTGGCCGGCGAAATGGCGCCGGCCGGGAACCGGAACCGGCTGCCGTTAGTTTCTGATTGCGCAATGAATTCTACCTTCAGCCGAACTCCTGTCGCTCAATCGTCGAGGTCCTTGGATGATCGAGAAGCTTTTTACCCGGATCGCCAACACGGTCGCGCATCTTGCCGGGCTGCCGTTGACATTTGCCGCCTGCTGCCTGGTCATTGTCGTCTGGGCAGTGACGGGGCCGATTTTCGGCTTTTCCGACACCTGGCAACTGATCATCAACACCGGCACCACGATCGTCACCTTCCTGATGGTGTTCCTGATCCAGAACACCCAGAACCGCGACGGCGCGGCGATCCAGGCCAAGCTCGATGAGTTGATCCGGGTCGGCCGGGCTCACAACACCTTCATCGGTATCGAGCATCTGACCGAAACCGAGGTCGAGGAGATCCGCGCCAAATGCGAACAGGCGGCAAAGCGGCATGACAAGAAGATCGCCGACATGGCCGCCAGGAAGGCGGTGGCCCAGAAGCGCGGCGCCAAGGGCCAGGCCGCGTGATTGTCAGTCGTTCATGAAGGAGGCGAAGGCGTCCTTGTGGTCCGGGTGCCAGCGCGACAGAGCAGGGCGGTTTTCGATGATGTCGCCAATCGCCCAGGCCATGCGCTTTTCGTCCGTCGGCCGCGCGACTTCGTTGTCCGGGCAAAGGATATAGAAATCGCCATGCAGCAGCGATGCCAGCATGAAATCGATGACCTGCTCGCCGGTCCAGGCGCCGGCCGGTTTTTCCACCGCGCCTTCGGTCAGGCCGGTAAAGGTGAAGCCGGGGATGAGCAGATGGGCCGAGACCTTTGCGCCTGGCTCGTTGCGCAGGGCGTGCGCGAGGCCCTCGGTGAAAGTCTTCACGCCTGATTTGGAGACGTTGTAGGCGAGGTTGCCGGGCGGCGTGGTGATGCCTTGCTTGGAGCCGGTGTTGACGATCAGGCCAGGCTTGCCCGATGCCAGCATGGCCGGCGAGAAGGCCTCGACGCCGTGGACGACGCCCCAGAAATTGATGTCGAGCAGCCGCTTCCAGGCATCGCGGTTTTCCCAGGGTTTTCCCGGATTGTCGCCGACGCCTGCATTGTTCATCAGCAGCGACACGCCGCCGAAGGCGCTGTGCGCCTTTTGCGCCAGCCGGTCGACCTCGTCCGCCTTGGCGACGTCGGTGGCGACGGCGAGCACGCCATCCTCGCCGCCGATCGCGGCGACCGCGCCGGCGGCCGCGTCGAGGCGCGCGCCGCCGATGTCGGCGAGCACGATCTTCATGCCCATGGCTGCCAGCCGCTTGGCCGCGGCAAGGCCGATGCCGCTGGCGCTGCCGGTGATGACGGCGACGTTGCCGGAGGCGAGGGCGGGCAAAGCGGTCTGGATTTCGGCATCGCTGGTCATGATTTTTTCCTTGTTCGGGGTTGCGCCGAACTTAGCGTCCGATGCGCCCCAGGCAAGTCCGGTTCGACGTCTTCGGGTTGACCATATTGGCACGCGCTGCGCATGTTGCGCGAACAGAGGAAGGATTTGCCGATTGACCGACTGGATCGAGATCCTGAAGGAGCAGACCGCCACCGGCGACCAGATGGGCCGCGAGGTGCCGCAGATGCTTGCCAATCCCGACATCAGCGAAGCGCAGGTGAAGACGCTGTTTTCGGCGCTGGAAAAACAGGCCGAGTTCGTCGAGAAACTGCGCATGGCGCTGGAGAAATTCGGCCATGATTTCCCGATCATCAAGGCGGCCGAACGGCTGGAAGAGCGCTATGCCGACCTTGCCGCGTCGGTCGCCGAAAAGCTGAAGGCGATGCGGAAATAGCAGCGGCCACTTTTCGATCAGCCGTTCGAAGCGCCTGTCCGGCACGAACCAGATCACCGCCACCGCCACGTATATGGCGACGCCGCCATGCTGCGCGCTGCCTGTCATCGGTATCGGCCTTCTGTCGAGCTGGACAAGTGCCACGACGGCAAGCCTCGCCTTCGCAGGCATGATCACCATCTTCTCACTGGTGGACCTGGGGTTTGGCGCAAAATACGCGCGCTGAGCATCAGCCGTTCGGGGTCTCGGGCGCCATGTTTGCGCGCTGGCGCGGTACGCCGAGGCCGGTGTCCGGCGGTTCGCCGGCAGCCGGCCTGTTCTCGATCATGTGCATGGTTCGCCAGCCGCCGAAACGGTAGTAGGCGGCGGCGAGCGCCAGCGAGGTGATCGAGCCGGCCGGAAAGCTCCACCACAGCGCTTCCTCGCCGATCACGCTCCGGAAGAAGTAGGCAAAGCCGGTGCGCACGATCAGCACCGAGATCACCAGGATGATCAGCGGCGGCATCACCGCACCGGTGGCGCGCACCGTGGCGAACAGCACGATGGTGACGCCGAACAGGATGAAGGACCAGGACGCGACATTGTTGATATGGGCGGCGATGTCGATTGCCGCGCTGTCGGTGCTGAGGAACAGGCTGAGGATCGAGCGGTCGAAAAGGAACAGCAGGTAGACCAGCGCGCCGGTCAGCACGAGGTTGAAGCCGACGCCGGAGGCGGCGATACGGCCGATGCGGTCCCAGCGCCCGGCGCCGACATTCTGGGCCGCCATTGAGGAGACGGCGGCGCCGATAGCCAAGGCCGGCATCTGGATATAGGTCCAGAGCTGCGCGGCGATGCCATAGGCGGCGGCGACCTGCGAGCCGTAGGAATTGACGATGCCCATCACCGTCAGCGCCGCCGCCGAGATGACGATCATCTGCAGGCCCATCGGCACGCCCTTGAAAACGACAATCCTGAGCAGCGCCGGATCCGGCCGCAGCAGAGCGAGATTGGCGCCGGCCAGTCGCAGCGGATGCTTGCGCGCATAGAGCACGACGAGGATGGCGATCACACTCACCGTCTGGCCGATCAGCGTTGCCGTGGCCGAGCCGGCAATGCCGAGTTCGGGGAAGGGGCCGATGCCGCGGATGAGCAGCGGGTTCAAAACGATGTCGAGCACGACGGCCAGCGCCATGAAAGAGAAGGGCGTGCGCGAATCGCCGGCGCCGCGCAGCACCGTCATGACGAAGGACAAGAGGTTCATCATCGGTACGGCGACGAAGATGATGCGTAGATAGGAACGGGCGAGCGGCAAGGCGTCGGCCGGCGTTCCCAACGTGTTGAGGATGGCGTCGACCCAGATCCAGCCGCAGACCGCTAACAACACCGAGATGAGGAAGAAGAAGGTGGCGCTGGTGCCGACGATGCGCCGCGCCTCGGCCAGGTCGCGGGCACCCACCGATTGCGCGACCAGGATGGTGGCCGCCATGCCGATGCCGAACACGGTGCCGAGGATCAGGAACAGCACCAGATTGGCATTGGAGGTTGCGGTAAGAGCTGCCTCTCCGAGGAAGCGGCCGACCCAGACGGCGTTGATCGAGCCGTTGAGCGATTGCAGCACGTTGGAGCCCAGCACCGGCAAGGCGAACAAGAGCAATGTGCGTGGGATCGGGCCGCTGGTGAGATCGGCAGGGCGCCGGCGGCCAGGCATCTTCTCGTCCATGGTGAGCTGCTCGGCGAAGGCTCGTCTTTGAGTCCAGTCCGTGATGATCGCCGATTTAGCGGGACAGGTCGATGCGGCGTCGGAAAATTCCGCCTAGAGCCGGATGATTTCAGGTCGAATCGACCTGAAATCTGAATCCGTCTCTAAATCAAAGAGATAGAGCATGATGTCACCCGAAAACCACTTCACACCTTTCGGCATCATGCTCTGGCGTGCCTTGAGCCAGTCATGTTCTCAAAGCTTGCGGAATGGGATATTGGTCTTGGGTGCGAGGGGCCGCACTTTATAGATATCTTATGGGGTAACCGGGGGGATCATGTATAGTCCGCTGTTTCTTGAGCGCCTGAACCGGCGCGCGTTTCTCGGTGCATCCGCTTTGAGTGCGGCCTCGGTGGCCCTTTCGGCATGCACCACGACGGACGTGGTGACGCCGCCAGTGGCAGCGCCGCCGCCGCCAAGCGAGTCGGCTTTCGGCGCTGCCGCAAGCATGTATGCGGCACGCGTCGACGAGAGCTATCAGCTGCCGGCAATCCCGGTAGACAAGCTCGATCCGAAGTTCGTACGCCAGATCGTGTCCGACCCCACCGGCGAAAAACCCGGCACGATCGTCGTCGATACCTCCGAGCACTTCCTCTATCTGGTACGCGACGGTGGCGAGGCCATCCGCTATGGCGTCAGCCTCGGCAAGGCCGGTTTCGGATGGACCGGCAGCGCCGTGGTTCAGGCGCGGAAGAAGTGGCCGGTCTGGACGCCGCCGCCGGAAATGATCCAGCGCCGGCCGGAGCTGGCGAAATACAAGGACGGCATGCCGCCCGGCCCGCAGAGCCCGCTGGGCGCCCGCGCGCTGTATTTGTTCCGCGACGGCAAGGACACGATGTACCGGCTGCATGGCACGCCGGAGTGGGATTCCATCGGCAAGAACGCTTCGTCGGGCTGTGTGCGCTTCATGAACCAGGACATCATCGACCTCTACAGCCGCGTCAACGGCGTCGCGCAGGTCTACGTGCGCCCCAACCTGTCGCCCGCCGGGAAGATGACAGCCGTGTCGAACAGGACGGCCGAGCCGATCGATGCCGGCGTGCCAAGGGACGCCGAGATCTTGAAGTAGATCGTCGACAAACGGCTTGAAGGCGGACGCGCTCGACGCGCCCGCCTTACTGTCTGGAGCTAGTTCGTGGCGAGGTTCGGCAGCGTGACTTGATAGACCAGGAACATGGTGTCGACGTCGGCACCGTCCTCGGCCTTGTAGGGCGCGCCGACCTGGAAGCCGTCCTGGGTGAGGAAGTCGTTGTCGTTGGCGACGAACAGGAAATAGTCGTTGGGCAGCTTGGGATCGAGCACGCTGACCAGCGACATCGCCTCCCACTTTTCCGAGAGGTTGTTCTTGTCGTTGGGCTTGCCATTGTGCAGGCCGAAGCGGCCGAGCTCGGCCTTGTCGTTCAGGTCGATGAACGGCGTCAGCTTGGCCGGCGTCACCGACGGATCGAGCACGCCCTTGGGCGCCACTGGCTTGTCGGCGGCGTCGAACGGGCCGCCGGCGATGTCGGTCGCCGCCGAGAGATCGACGACATTGATCTTGCGCAGGAGCGACTCCTCGCCCTTCAGGCCCTGGCCGTTGCCGCTGTCGCGGGTCAGCATCAGGAAGGTCTTGCCCGACAGCGCGACGATCTCGCTCTGCGCCGCCACCTTGGTCTTGTCCTTGGCGTCCTTGAACACCGGCAGCGGCACGATGTATTCGTGCGCCAGCTTGAGGTGGGCGAGGTCGGAGGCGTCATAGACCAGCGCCCTGGTGTTCTGGCGCGTCGCACCGGAATCGCCACCATCCTGGCGCGGCGCCGACTGCAGCACGGCGATCAGGAACTTGCCGTCCGGCGTCATCGCCATGCCTTCGAGGCCCTGGTTGTTCTGGCGGCCGGTCTCGGGATCCTTCGGATCGGGCTCGGCGGCACCGGGGCCCGGATTGTCCGAGGCGAAGTTCGGCTTCCCATGGCGCATCGGCACCAGTGCCGCTGGCGGCTGCGTCGCCGACAGCAGATGGCCGTCGGCCGAGAAGCGGTAGATGTTCGGGCCATATTCGTCGGAGATAAACATGGTGCCGTCGGGCAGGCGCACGATGGCCTCGTTGTCGAGCGCCAGCTTGCCATTGTCGGCCTGCGGCAGGATCGGCATGTCGCCGGCGGCGGGACGAACGCCGTTGAGCGGGTCGAGGCCGGTGGCGTCGGCGCCCTTGTCGTCGGTCAACAGCATGGTGTCGGCGAGCGTCGCCTTGACGCCAGACTGTTCCTGGCCGGCGGCGGGCGCCGCGCCCGGCGCTACCGGGGCAAGCTCGATCGCAATGGTGTTGAGGCGCGGCCGGTAGTCGGTGGTGCCGACGACGTTGTAGCCGCGGTCCGGCAGCAGCCACAGCGACCCCTTGTAGCCGGCGCCGTCACGCGCCCAGCCCTTGACGTCGATCGCCATACCGGAGCCGGAGCCGAAGGTCTCGCCGAACTTGTCCTTCAGGTTGGCCGGGATACGGCCGACGCCGACCAGCCCCTTGTTGACATAGGCGACGCCATCAGCGCGCGCCGGCGTCAAGGCGGTGAACAGAGCCAGTGCCGCGCCGAGCGCGACGGTTCGGTTGAGATGTTTCATGGATATCCCCTTGTGACAAAGCAGCCCGGAGCAGGCGTCGCATCGACATGGCGCCAGCGCCTCCGTCAAGCGGTCTAGGACGCGAACATGATACTTGCGTGACAGGCGCCATTTCTTCCCTTGTCCCCTTGTGGGAGAAGGTGGCCGAGCGAACCTCGGTCGGATGAGGGGTGTTGGAAGGATCGCCGCATTGAAGAACTAAGCGCTTAAAATCCCTCGATCTTCTTACGTTGCGTTTCTTCCGGCACCCCTCATCCGTCTCGGCGCTGACGCGCCGATCCACCTTCTCCCACAAGGGGAGAAGGAAGAGCGTCCGATCAATCACTCTCCCGCGCGATCAGCTCCAGCGGCCAGACTTCGCGGATCGTCCGCGGGCCTTCCTCACCGGCGAAGGCGGGGAGCGAGGCGAGCAGCATTTCGGCCAGCCTTTGCCCCATCGGCTCCAGCGCCGGGCGGAAGGCGGTCAGCGCCGGCGAGAAATAGCGGCAGAGCGGGGTGTCGACGATGACGATCACCGCCATGTCCTTGCCGGGCCTGATGCCCATTTCGGCCAGCGCCTTGCAGCCGCCGAGTGCCATGGCGTCATTGTTGAAGATGATGGCGGTGGGCCGGTCTTTCGCGAGCATCACGCGCGGCGTCACCGAATAGCCGCCGGCCTCGTTGATGAAGCCGTCGGCGATCAGGCCGGGGTCGACCTCGATGCCGTGCCGCCGCAGCGCCTTGCGATAGCCGTCGAGGAACAGATAGCCGAAATTGAGGTCGAGGGACGGGCGGATGGCGGCGATGCGGCGGTGGCCGCGCGCAACCAGCCGGTCGACAGCGTCGGCGCCGGCCTTTTCGAAATCGAGGTCGAGCGAGGGATAGGCCGTGCCGCCGGAACGGCTGCGGCCGAGCGTGGCGAAAGGGAAACCGGCCTCGGTCAGGTAGTCGATGCGCTCGTCCTCGCGCCGCGTCCAGGCCAGCACCACCGCGTCGGCGCGGCGCGTCTCGACGACACGGCGCAGGCGCTCCTGCTGATAGTCGCCAGGCGCGCCCATCACCACGATCAGATCGAGGCCGCTTTCGGCGAGCCTGGCCTGCAGGCCGGTCAGGAACGGAATGAAGAAAGGTTCGCCATATTGCTGATCGCCCGGATGCGGCTGCAGCATGAAGGCGATCGAATGGGTCGAGCCACGGCGCAGGCTGCGGCCGGACTGGTTCGGCGAATAGTTCAGCTTCTTGGCCGCTTCGAGCACGCGCTGGCGCGTGTCGGCGTTGACGTCGGCGCGGCCGTTGAGCGCCCGCGACACGGTGCCGATCGATATGTTCAGGTGACGTGCAAGGTCGTGGATGCTGGACGCCAAAGACTTTCTCCCCCGACCTTCGCTAGCATTGGCCGGTGCCGAGGCCAAGCGACAAGACGATTTTCGCGCGCGGCCAATTGACATTCTACGCTATCGGGTGTGTCCTCGTAAACGTTTACGGAAAAACGTTTACGGCGATGCCGTGAATGCCGTGACTTCGGTCTGGAGGGACCGAACGGGAGGAGGAGCGCTGGATGATCAATGTCGTCTTGGTCGGCTGCGGTGCGATGAGCAAGCACTGGCTCGATGCCGTGAGGCAGGTCGACGGGCTCGCCATTGTCGGCCTTGTCGACCTGGATGCCGAGCGGGCGAAGGCGAGGGCGCGCGAATACGAGCTCACCAGTGCCGTCATCGGAACCAGCCTCGACGCAGTCCTCGACCAGACCAGGCCCGACGCGGTGTTCGACGTCGTGGTCCCTGCTGCCCGGCGCGACGTCGCGCTTTCCGCCTTTGCCCATAATTGCCACCTGCTGACTGAAAAGCCGCTGGCCGACAGCCCGGAGAATGCGCGCGCCATCGTTGAGGCTGCCCGTCGCGCCGGGCGTGTCCACGCCGTCGTGCAGAACCGCCGCTATGTCGCCAATGTCAGACGCATCAGGCGCTTTCTGGACTCAGGTGCCATTGGTGCCGCGACCAGCATCCATGCCGACTTCTTCGTCGCGCCGCATTTCGGCGGCTTTCGCGAGGAGATGGCGCATGTGCTGCTTTTGGACATGGCGATCCACACATTCGACGCCGCCCGCTACATGGTCGGGGGCGAGCCGGCCAGCGTCTACTGCCAGGAATGGGAGCCGGCCAGTTCCTGGTACCGGCAGGGATCGTCGGCCAATGCCGTCTTCGATCTCGGCGGTGGCAAGGTCTTTACCTATGCCGGCTCCTGGTGTGCCGCCGGCTTCCGCACCAGCTGGGAGGGCAGTTGGCGCATCGTCGCCGAGCACGGCAGCCTCACCTGGGACGGCCATGACGCGCTGACGGCGGAACTTGTGCTGCCGGTCCGCGACGGCCTGTTCGACAAAACCGAGCCGGTCGAGGTGCCGCCGCTCGACCCCGCCGACCGCGTCGACGGCCATCTCGGCATCATCCGGGATTTCATGCACGCCATCGAGGCCGGCACCGAGCCGGAAACGCGCGGTGCCGACAACATCAAGAGCCTGGCCATGGTCTTCGGCGCCATCGAAAGCGCCGAGACCGGACGCCGCGTGGCCATCTCAAAGGAAGCACAATGACGCCAAACCCGCTTCTCGACATCCGGATCGGCACCATGGTACGGGCCAATCTCGACGACCCGGCGGCCTACATCAGAGAGATACTGCCGCTCGGTTTCGAGAGCATCCAGCCCTTCTTCTGGCAAACGCTGGGCGGCAAGGATCTGCCCCGGCTGGCCGGCCAGATCCGCGAGGCGATCGGCGATGCCGACGTCACCGTGTCTTCGATCGGCGTGTTCGGCAATCCGCTGGAGAGCGGCGAAGTCGATCGCGGCGTGCTCGCGGCCTGGGAAACGGTCATCGACAATGCGCATCTGTTCGGCACTTCCACGGTCAGCGGCTTCACCGGGCGCATCCGCGGCAAGCCGCTGACCGACAGCCTGCCGCGTTTCCGCGAGGTGTGGGGGCCGCTGGCCAAGCGTGCCGCCGACAAGGGCGTGCGCATCGCCTTCGAGAACTGCGCCATGGACGGCAACTGGGCCGCCGGCGACTGGAACATCGCCCACAATCCGGATGCCTGGGAGCTGATGTTCAACGAATTGCCGGACGACAATCTCGGCCTCGAATGGGAGCCCTGCCACCAGCTCGTCTACCTGATCGATCCAATGCCGCAGATCCGCAAATGGGCGCCGCGCATCTTCCATGTCCATGGCAAGGACGCGACGGTGCGCTGGGACGTCATCCGCGAGCATGGCGTGTTTGGCCGCCTTCCGTTTGTTCAAATGCGCACGCCGGGCTTCGGCGACAGCGACTGGACGCGGGTGATCAGCGAATTGCGGCTGGCCGGATACAAAGGAGCCATCGACATCGAAGGCTGGCACGACCCGGTCTATCGCGGCGATCTGGAGATCACCGGGCAGGTCCGCGCGCTGGAATACCTCCAGCAATGCAGGGGAGGTGTCAGCTACCTGCCAAATCCAATGTGAGGATTGGCCGGCGGGAGGAGCCGGCCGGCCAGGAACTGCGGCGCCAAGCCGAAGCCATCGTCGAAAACCCCCTCGGCTTGCGAGGGACCAAAAGGGAGGAACGTGCATGAGCATCGCGATGAGAACGACACTTCTGCGCTCGAGCGTCGTGGCGGCGGCCACGGCGCTGTGCGCCGCCATCTCCACTCTGCCTGCACAGGCGCTCGACGCGCAATGGTGCAAGGATGTCCATATCCGCTTCTTCGTCGGCGGCGCCGAGGGCGACGCCTTCGGCACCATCGTCTATAATGGCGCCAAGCAGGCGGCGGCCGATCTCGGGCCGAAGGTCGACTACATCTTTTCCCAGTGGGACGTCGAGAAGATGGTGCAGCAATTGCGCGAAGCGGTCGCGGTCAAGCCCGGCGGCATCGCCATGATGGGCCATCCGGGCGACGCTTCGATCATGCCGCTGGCCGAACAGGCGCACAAGGACGGCATCAGGATGTTGTACCAGAACGTGCCGGTGCCGAAGGTGGTGGCGGCGTTCGGCGGCGGCTATGTCGGCGCGCAGCAGGAGCAGCAGGGCCGTGCGCTCGGCGCCGAGGCCTTCAAGCTCGGCGGGCTCAAGGCCGGCGACAAGGCGATCATGATCGGCCCGTTCGAGAACGAGAACCGCGGCGCGCGCGAGCGTGGCACGGTGGCGGCGCTGAAGGAAGCCGGCGTCGAGGTCATCCAGCTTTCGTCGCCGCCGAGCGGCGAGTGGGCGTCCGACCCCAATCTCGCCATCCCGGTGATCACCGCGGCGCTGCTCAACCACCCCGACGTCAAGGCGGTCGGCTATCCCGGTGGACAGATGCTCGGCAACGTTCCCACCTACATGCAGGCTGCGGGACGCAAGCCGGGCGACATCTTCAACTTCGGCTTCGACACCAGCCCGCAGATCGTCGAAGGCTTCAAGGGCGGCTGGGTGCAGCTGACGGCCGACCAGCAGCCGTTCCTGCAAGGCTATCTGCCGATCCTCAGCCTCTGCCAGCAAGTGGTGCTGGGCCTGGCGCCGATGAATGTCGACACCGGCGCCGGCTTCGTCACGCCGCAGAATTACGAGATCGTCTCCGAGCTCGCCAAGCAGGCGCTGCGCTGACCCGTAACCTCGGCATGCCGGTCGGACAGGTCCGACCGGCAGCCGGAACCAAGCGAGGACCGCCATGGCCGAACGCATCATCGAACTGCGCGACATCAGCAAATCCTACGGCCAGGTCTATGCGCTTGGCGGGGTCAATCTCAGCGTCGACCGCGGCGAGGTGGTCGGCCTGATCGGCGACAATGGCGCCGGCAAGTCGACGCTGATCAAGATACTGTCCGGCGTGGTCAAGCCGACCAGCGGCGAGATCCTCGTCCGCGGCAAGCCGGTGACCGGGTGGAGTGCGGCGCGCTCACGCGACGCCGGCATCGAGACGGTGTTCCAGGACCGGGCGCTGGCCGTGCAGCAGACCATCGTGCGCAACATCTTCATGGGTCGCGAACTGACCAGCTGGCTGGGCTGGCTTAAGGTCGGCAAGGAGATCGAGGAGGCGAGCCGGCTGATGCGCGAGATCGGCTTCACCTCGAAAGTGTTCACGCCGCATTCCATCGTCGGCCAGCTTTCGGGCGGCGAGCGCCAGGGCGTGGCGATCGCGCGCGCCATCTACAAGCAGGCGGAGCTGATCATCCTCGACGAGCCGACGACGGCGCTGTCGCTGACCGAAACCGCCAAGGTGTTTCATTTCGTGCGCCAGGTGCGGGCGAGCGGCCGCTCGATCCTGTTCATCGGCCACAACATCCATCATGTCTTCGACATTGCCGACCGCTTCGTTGTGCTTGATCGCGGCAAGGTGGCGCTGACCGCCGACCGCAGCGAGGTCAAGTCGGCCGAAGACCTGATCAACTTCATGGAAGACGTGGCACACCCAGGCGGACTGGCGGGGCTGCATGACGCCGGCGACGCGGAGAGGGCAGCACGATGAGCAAGACCATGGAACCCGATCTGCAGAGTCCTCTCGGCCTGCCGCGCGGCGAACCAGTCCGGGCGGAATGGAAACACCCGTCCGATCACTGGCTGCGCGGTTTCGTCCTCGACAACCGCGCTTCGCTCGGCACGCTCGGCGTGTTCATCGTCATGATGGCGGTGTTCATGATCGCCAACCCGACCGTGTTCACCACCTGGTACCTCTACAGTTCCGTGCTGACCACGCTGCCGGTGGCACTGTTCGTGGTTGTGCCGCTGGTCTTCGTCGTCACCTGCGGCGAGATCGACCTGTCGTTCCCGGCAACGATGGGCTTTGCCTCCTGGGTGTTCGCGCTGGTGGTGCAGGCCGGTTACGATCCGTTCCTCGGCATTGCCGCCGCAATCGTCACCGGCACGCTGCTCGGCTTCCTGGTCGGATCGCTGGTCGTCTATGGCGGGCTGTCGTCACTGATCGCCACGCTCGGCATGAATTTCCTGCTGCGCGGCCTGATCCAGATCATCAACGAGGGCAAGTCGATGGCGCTGACCGGCCTGGCCGACAGCTGGGCCTACAAGATCTTCTCCAGCCAGGTGTGGGGCATTCCGGTGCAGATCTTCTGGGCGATCGGCTTCGTCGTGCTGTCGGCGCTGCTCTACAACCGCCACCGCTTCGGCGCGCAGGTGAGGGTGGTCGGCGACAACCCCGACAGCGCCCAGCAGATGGGCATCGACGTCAAGCGGGTGCGGGTGAAAGTGTTCGTCTTCGTCGGCATTGGTGCGGCGATCGCCGGGACCTTCTCGGTGATGATCAACTTCACCTGGTGGCCGACGGCCGGTGACGGCTATCTCCTGCCTGTGCTGGCCTCGGTGTTCGTCGGCGGCACGCCGACCTGGGGCGGCATCGGCACCGTGGTCGGCGGTGCCATCGGCGCGGTCACCGTGTCCTTCATCCAGACAGGTGTCGTGGCGGCGGGCCTCAGCGGCTTCTACGTGCAGTTCTTCAACGGGCTGATCATCATCCTGTCGCTGCTCGGCCACAAGTGGAACCAGGCAAGGTATCGGTAAGGGGCTGCCTGTTCAGACAGCCGCCCGGTCAGAGGCGGCTGCTCACACCGCTGCGACGAACCCGTCCAGCACGCGTTTCTGGCCGGCCTTGTCGAAGTCGATGGTCAGCTTGTTGCCTTCGATGGCGGAAATGTTGCCGTTGCCGAACTTCTGGTGGAAGACGCGGTCGCCGACGCTGAAGGCGGACGGTGTGTCGGCGACGGATTTGGCGACCAGCTCGCCGTCTATGGTGCGGCCCTTGACCGAGGTGCGGCCGGCGCCGTAGCCGGAATCGGTTTCGCCATAGCCGATGCGCTCAACCTGATGGCCGGAGCGCGAGCCCCAGTTGCGGTCGGTGGCTTCGGTGCGGTTCGCTTGAGCGCGCTGCCAGCCGGGCGTCGCGTAGGTGTTGGAGAAGCTCCCCGTCTTTTCCTCGCCGATATTGTCGAAGCGCGAGGCGCCGTAGGGGTTCTGGCGTCCGCCCCGGCCCGAGGCGAACGAGCCGCCGCCATAGGAATTGCCGTAACCGCCATAGCTGTTGCCGCTTTCGGCGACGTCGACATGGGCTTCCGGCAGTTCCTCGAGGAAGCGTGACGGGATGGTCGATTGCCACAGGCCGTGGATGCGGCGGTTGGAGACGAACCACAGATGCAGATTCTTCTTGGCCCGGGTTAGCCCGACATAGGCCAGGCGGCGTTCTTCCTCCAGACCGGAGCGGCCGCCTTCATCCAGCGCGCGCTGATGCGGGAAAAGGCCTTCCTCCCAGCCGGGCAGAAAAACGGTCTCGAATTCGAGGCCCTTGGCCGAATGCAGCGTCATGATGTTGACGGCGTCGAGCTCGGCATTCTGCTCGGCGTCCATGACCAGCGCGACATGTTCGAGGAAGGAGCGCAGCGATTCATACTCCTCCATGGAGCGGATCAGCTCCTTCAGATTCTCCAACCGGCCCGGCGCTTCCGCCGAGCGGTCGTTCTTCCACATGTCGGTATAGCCGCTCTCTTCGAGGATGGTCTCGGCGAGTTCGGTGTGCGGCGTGGTTTCCAGCGCCTTCTGCCAGCGTTCGAAATTGGCGGCGACCTCGCGCAAGGCGGCGCGCGGCTTCGGCTTCAGTTCATCGCTCTCGGCGAGCTTGGCGGCAGCCTCCAGCATCGGGATGCGAAGCGCGCGCGCCGTGTCGTGGATCTGGCGGATGGTGGCTTCGCCGAGGCCGCGTTTGGGCACGTTGACGATGCGCTCGAAGGCGAGGTCGTCGGCGCCTTGCGCGACGACGCGGAAGAAGGCCATGGCGTCGCGGATTTCGAGGCGTTCGTAGAAGCGTGGGCCGCCGATGACGCGGTAGTTGAGGCCGAGCGTGACGAAGCGGTCCTCGAATTCGCGCATCTGGAAGGAGGCGCGGACAAGGATCGCCATGTCGTTGAGATTATGCCGATTCCCTTGCTTGTCGGGGCGCTGGTAGGCCTCGATGGTCTCGCCAACGGCGCGCGCCTCCTCCTCGGAATCCCAGGCGGCATGGACATGCACCTTGTCGTCCTCAGGCTCGTCGCGGTCGGTGAACAGCGTCTTGCCGAAGCGGCCCTCATTGTGGGCGATGAGGTGTGAGGCGGCGCCAAGGATGTGCGCGGTCGAGCGGTAGTTGCGCTCCAGCCTGATGATAGTGGCGCCGGGAAAATCCTTGTCGAAGCGCAGGATGTTGTCGACCTCGGCGCCGCGCCAGCCATAGATCGACTGGTCGTCGTCGCCGACGCAGCAGATGTTTACGGTGGCGCGGGTTTCGGCCGAAGAGCGCCCAATCTCCCCCCTTGTGGGGGAGATGTCGGCAGAGCCGACAGAGGGGGGCGCTGTCCCGCCGGCCTCTCCGCCACGAACATTGGAACCGCCGCGATCCTTCGCGCCCCCCCCCCCCCCCCCCCCCCCCCCCCCCCCCCCCCCCCGGGGGGGGGGGGGGGGGGGGGGGGGGGGGGGGGGGGGGGGGGGGGGGGGGGGGGGGGGGGGGGGGGGGGGGGGGGGGGGGGGGGGGGGGGGGGGGGGGGGGGGGGGGGGGGGGGGGGGGGGGGGGGGGGGGGGGGGGGGGGGGGGGGGGGGGGGGGGGGGGGGGGGGGGGGGGGGGGGGGGGGGGGGGGGGGGGGGGGGGGGGGGGGGGGGGGGGGGGGGGGGGGGGGGGGGGGGGGGGGGGGGGGGGGGGGGGGGGGGGGGGGGGGGGGGGGCCGCTGTCCCGCCGGCCTCTCCGCCACGAACATTGGAACCGCCGCGATCCTTCGCGCCCCCCTCTGTCCTGCCGGACATCTCCCCCACGTGGGGGGAGATCGGCTTGCCGCCGGCGTTCGCGCTTTTGCCCACACCTTCGGGCCGTTGCGCCAGCAGCCGCAGCCACATGTACTGCGCGGTGTTGGTGTCCTGGTACTCGTCGACGAGGATGTATTTGAAGCGCTTGTGGTATTCCTTCAGCACATCCGGATAGGCGCGGAAGATGCGGATCGGGTGGCAGAGCAGATCGCCGAAGTCGCAGGCGTTCAGCGTCTGCAGCCGCTCCTGATAGGCTTTGTAGAGTTCGCGGCCCTTGCCGTTGGCGAAGCTGCGCGCGTCGCCCTCAGGGATGTCGGCGGGGCCTAAGCCCTTGTTCTTCCAGCCGTCGATCATCTGGGCGAACTGCTTGGCCGGCCAGCGCTTGTCGTCCAGCCCTTCGGCCTGGATGATCTGCTTGATCAGGCGCACGACATCGTCGGTGTCGAGGATGGTGAAATCGGATTTGAGCCCGGCAAGCTCGGCATGGCGGCGCAGCAGTTTGACGCCGATCGAGTGGAAGGTGCCGAGCCAGGGCATGCCTTCGACATTGCCTTCGCCGATCAGGATGCCGATGCGCTGCTTCATCTCGCGCGCGGCCTTGTTGGTGAAGGTGACGGCAAGGATCTGCGAGGGGAAGGCTTTGCCGGTGGCTAGGATGTGGGCGATGCGGGTGGTGAGCACGCGGGTCTTGCCGGTGCCGGCGCCGGCCAGCACCAGGACCGGGCCTTCGGTGGTTTCCACCGCCAGCCGCTGCTCGTGGTTCAACCCTTTCAGATAGTCGGGTGCGTTGTTGTGGCCGCTGCGGGCGGCCATGGCGCGCGCGGCGATGCCGGACGGGGCCGTGGGCCGCGCATTCGGTTCGTCAAAAAAGGGCATGTCTTCCGAAAAGCCGGACATCGCCCCCGAATGTAGTGATTCGGCAGCGAAAGGCCAGAAGTGTCTCCGTTTTGTTCTCGTTTGTCAGCGCATTTGCCGGGCGCCGTGCGAATATTGTCGCCAAGGCGCCCGACAATGCGTTCAAAAGCCCGTCCGTCAGCCCTTACCGGGCGGCCGCCCGCATCCGCTCGCCGATCTTGTCCGCCACATAGCCGGCATCGCGTGCCGCACCATGGATCATGGTGGACGAGGTCGAATGCTGGAAATGCAGGCCGCAGACATAGAGGCCGGGCTCGCCCTCCACCGCGCCGCGATACTGCTTCACCCGGCCGCTGTCATCGAAGATCGGCAGCTTGATCCAATCCAGCCCGGCCCGGAAACCGGTGCACCAGATGACGTTCGAAACGTCGAGGAGCTGGCCGTCGTCGAACAGCGGCTTGCCGTCCCGGGCGCCGACAACGCGGGAGACCCGGCGGACGCCGGCGGCATCCAGATCTTGCGGCTTGACCCGGATCAGCGGCAGGCCATGCGACAGCTGCTGCGGCTTGGCCTTTCGGCCCATCGGTGTGTCGACCGTGAGCAGCCGATGGAAGACGATGCGGAGGACGACCGGCAACACCAGACGCATGGCGAAATAGCCATTGTAGGCGACGGGGATGTGGCCGGGATGCCGGCCAGCCAGCCAGACCTGATGCGTAGCCGCGAGATCCATAGCGATTTCCGCACCGGAATTGCTGGCACCAACCAGCAGCACGCTGCCCGGATTGAGCTGCCCAGGGTTCTTGTAGACGCCCGAGTGAAATTGCCGGATCGACGGATCGAGCGACGCCGCGAAATCCGGGATCTTCGGCTTCTGATAGCTAGATGCGGCGGCCACGACATGCCCGGCGACGTACCGGGCCTGGCCGGCAGTGACGATGTAGCGGTCGCCGGAACGGGTCACCTCGTCGACCTTGACGCCGGTGCGCACCGGCAGGGAAAACTTCTTCGCATAGGCTTCCAGATAGTCGGCCATGTCGTCCTTGGTCGGGAAGGAATAGCGGTCAGCGGGGAAGGGCATGCCGATCAGCGCGTCAAAGCGCGCCGGCGTGAACAGGCGCAGCGAATCCCAGCGCGAGCGCCAGTTGTCGCCGACGCGCTCGCGTGCCTCCAGGATGACGAACTTCACGCCCTTGCGGGCAAGGTGATAGCCGACGGACAGGCCATTCTGGCCGGCGCCGATGACGACGACGTCGACATGCTCTTCCCTGAGCGCGGGATGCCTTTCGTCGCCTGATGGCGCCTGGCTGCCCGGCGCCTGCAGCGTGCCAGCCTCCAGTTGCATGAACGCTGCTCCCGGTTCCAGCAAGGAACCGGCGCGCACCCTGGTCTCGGTGATGCCGACGCGGCCGTGCGGTTTCAGTGCGGGGCTTGAGGTCGGACGAGGTGTCGAAATCTGGTTCATGATCGCTCCATGCGGTTTTCGTCAGCCATGGAGCGAAAATAGCGATCCAGCGCGGCGGCGCTTCGGGGAGACACCCCACGACGGAAAAAAGCGGCATGGGGATTTTCCCCCATGCCCCGCACGCGATCTCGGATCGTCGTGCACGCGATCTTTCGGATGTCAGAGCAGGCCGTTCTGGAAGGCATAGGCAGTCGCGGCGGCGCGCGAGTTGACCGCCAGCTTGTCGAAGATGTTGCTGAGATGCCGGTCGACGGTCTTTTCGCTGAGACCGAGGTCGCTCGCGATCAGCCTGTTGGTCTTGCCGGTGGCGACAAGACCAAGGACTTCGATCTCGCGCCGCGTCAGGCCATGCGAAGGTGAAGTTGTCGGTTGGATCAGCAGATCGACGCGGGCGAGGTCGGGTGCGGCGCCGAGCGCGGTGAAGACCGACCGGGCAGCCTCGAATTCCAGTTCGGCGCCGTCCTCGTCGCCAAGCATGCGGCAGGCCTGACCGGCCAGCACGCGAAGCCGGGCTTCCAGATAGGGAGCGCCGGCGCGCTGCCAGGTCGTCAGTGCGGCGCGGAAATGGCCAAGCGCTGCCGCGGAATCACCTCCAGCCATCTCGATCTGGCCTTTCGCCTGCGCGGCCATTGCGGCCAGGATGTCGGTGGCGAAGCGGCCGGCGATCATCTCCAACTCTTCGCAGGCTTCATGCGCTTCGTCGGCAGCGCCCGCGGCCATCGTGATCTCGACCAGCGCCGGCAGCAGCCGGGCACGGCCGAGCGGCGCCTTGGTGCTGGCAAGCACGCGGCGAATGGTTGCCGCTGCCTGCTCGGCCCGGCCCTGGATGAGGCGCAGCAGCGCCATGCCGGGCTGCGGCTCGAGCCCGAGCCGGCTGGCGGCACGATAAAGATCCTCGGCGGCGGCGAACTCGCCGCGCAGCCGATGGATTTCGGCCTCCTGGTAAGCCGCGCCAGCTGCCGCTTCGTTGCCGCTGGAATGGGCAAGAAGGCGCGTGGCACGCCGCGCCTCGGCAATCGAATCCTGCCAGGCGCCGTTCAACTCCATAATCTCGGCACGGTGCAGCAGACAGACGCCGTTGAACTGAACCAGCTGCGGCTGGGCTCCGCACCAGTTCGAGAGCGCCTCGGTCCATTCGCGCGAGCGATCGAACGCATAGACTTGCCGGCATGCGGCGATCAGGTTGCAGTAGACGAGGCCGGTGACAATGGGTGACAGCTTGCCGTCGGCAGCCGGCAGCATGGCTTCGTCGAGCGAGGCGATGCCTTCCTCGACCCGGCCCTGCCGCACCAGCGCGCGGCCGAGATAGCATCTGGCGAAGGCGATCAGGTCGATGTCGCTGCAGCGTTCGCCGATCGCCAGCGCCTGTCTTGCCAGCGCCTCCGACGCCGGGTCGTTGCCCGTCATGAGTTCCTTTTGTGCCGACAGCAACAACAGATAGCCATGCGCCGCGCACTCGCGGCCAAAGCCATCCGCCAGGCGCTGCGCCTGCTGGATAATGGCAGTTGCGTGGCCTTCCTCGCCCAACGTCAGAAGCCGGAAGCCACGGAAGAACGCCCAATACGCCGCCTGGTCGTCACGGCCGGCTTCGATATGCATGTTGAAGAGACGCTCGCCGGCGGCGAAGATGTCCTGATCGCGGTCCAGCATGCCGGCCGTCCAGAGCAGCCGTTCGAGGTCTTCCGCGCCGAGAGACGTGATCTCGTCGGTCGCCCGCAGCAGCTCGAATGCGTCCGCCCATGCCCGCTGTCCATAGGCGTGGCGGGCCCGTTCGAGCAACGAGGCGGCATCGGCTTTCATAGGCAAAGCATAGCATCGCCCGATAACGGGCAGAAGAATGGCAACCGGCATCCCGGTCATTTCAACGTGAGCAGCAACAGGACCGAAGCACATGCCAGAACGATGCCCGCACTATCAAAGCATACTGTCCTGCTAATTTGACACCTCGCGCGAGCGGGCGGAAAACTGCGGCGGCGAGATGAAACAGAATCGAAAGCGGGCTGCGTTTCCATTTCGTGACGGCGGTTTTCGGCCGCTCGCCTGCTGCGCCTGAAGGAGTGTCGTTATGGCAACCGTCCTCACCGCCGTGGTCCTTGCTCTCATCGGTCTGGTTCTCGGCGGCGGCGGCATCTGGTTGGCGTCGCTCGGCGGCAGCTGGTACTACGTCATCACCGGCCTCGGCTTCCTGATCACCGCCTGGCTGCTTTACAGGCGCAAATCCATCGCGCTTTGGCTCTACGCTGCGATCGTCATCGGCACGCTGTGCTGGGCGGTCTGGGAGATCGGCTTCGACTGGTGGGAGCTCGGGCCGCGCGGCGGCGTCATCGTGCTTCTGGCGCTGTGGCTGCTGACGCCGTGGGCGAGGCGGGGGCTCGCCGGCCCCGACGGGCGGGCGCCGCTCATCCTCGCGGTGCTGGCCTCGCTTGCGGTGGCCGGTTACTCGATGACCGCCGATCCCAAGGACATCGCCGGTCAACTCAGCGCCGACAAGGTGACGCCGACGGCCGACCTCGGCGGCAATGTGCCCGAAGGCGAATGGCACTTTTACGGCCGCACGCAATATGGCCAGCGCTACTCGCCGCTCGACCAGATCACCACCGACAACGTCGCCAATCTGCAGCCGGCCTGGACTTACCGCACCGGCGACATAAAGGGGCCCGACGATGTCGGCGAAACCACCTATCAGGTGACACCGCTGAAAATCGGCGATGCGCTCTACATCTGCACGCCGCACAACTTCGCCATCGCCATCGATGCCGCGACCGGCAAGGAGACATGGCGCTACGATCCCAAGATCAAACTGGACAAGGACCGCCAGCACCAGACCTGCCGCGGCGTGTCCTACTATGCCGACGCCAAGATCGCCGCCGGCCAGCCCTGTGCGGCGCGCGTCTATCTGCCGACCTCCGACGCGCGGCTGATCGCCCTCGACGCCGCCAACGGTCAGATCTGCCCGTCCTTTGCCGAAGGCGGGACGCTGAACCTGCTGACCGGGATGCCCTATCCGAAGTCGGGCTATTACTACTCGACCTCGGCGCCGCTGATATCAGGCGGCAAGATCATCGTCGGCGGTGCGGTCAACGACAATTATTCGACCGAGGAACCATCCGGCGTCATCCGCGCCTTCGATGTCGACAGCGGCGCCTTGCTGTGGAACTGGGATTCCGGCAATCCCGACCAGACGACGCCGTTGCCGGCCGGCCAGACCTACGCCAACAACTCGCCCAACATGTGGTCGACGCCGAGTGCCGACGAGAAGCTCGGCCTGCTCTATGTGCCGCTCGGCAACCAGACGCCGGATCAGCTCGGCATGGGCCGCAGCGCCAATGTCGAGAAATTCTCCTCCTCGATCACCGCGCTCGACCTCAACACCGGGCAATTGCGCTGGGTGCGGCAGACCGTGCATCACGATCTGTGGGACATGGATGTTCCGGCACAGCCGACGCTGGTCGACATCACCACGCCTGGCGGCGTCGTGCCGGCGCTGGTCGTGCCGACCAAGCAGGGTGACCTCTATGTGCTCGACCGGCGCAGCGGCGAGCCGATCGTTCCGGTGAAGGAAGTGCCGGCGCCGGGCGGCGCGATCGAGGGCGACCACACATCACCGACGCAGCCGGAATCGGATCTCTCCTTCAATCCGAAGCCGCTGACCGGCGCCGACATGTGGGGTATCACCATGTTCGACCAGCTGGCGTGCCGCATCGAATTGCAGGGCCTGCGCTATGAAGGCCGCTATACGCCGCCGTCCGTGCAGGGCTCGCTGATCTATCCCGGCAATTTCGGCACCTTCAACTGGGGTGGCGTCGCCGTCGATCCGGTACGGCAGGTGATGTTCGGCATGCCGACCTATCTGGCGTTCAAGTCGCAGCTCATCTCGCGCGACCAGGTGCCGCCGCCGGATGAAGGGCGCGGCAGCGAGCAAGGGCTCAACCGCAACGAGGGCGCGCCCTATGCGGTGGTGATGGGACCGTTCCTGTCGCCGCTCGGCATCCCCTGCCAGGCGCCGCCCTGGGGTTATGTGGCTGGCGTCGACCTCAGGACCGGCAAGATCGCCTACAAACACCGCAACGGCACCGTCTACGACATGACGCCGCTGCCCTTGCCGTTGAAAGTCGGCGTGCCCGGCATTGGCGGGCCGATGATCACCGCCGGCGGTGTCGCCTTCCTTGGGGCGGCGGTCGACGACTATCTGCGCGCCTATGATCTGACATCAGGCAAGCAGCTCTGGAAAGCCAGGCTGCCGGCCGGCGGCCAGTCGACGCCGATGACCTATACGGTCGCCGACGGGCGCCAGTTCGTGGTCATCGTTGCCGGCGGCCACGGCTCGGTCGGCACCAAGCCGGGCGATTATGTAATGGCCTACACGCTGCCGAAATAGATGCTCGGACCGTGCTCAGGCGACGGCCTGGGCAGGCAGGGCCGGCAACATCCCGATGGCCACGGCGACGTCGTCGCGATGCGCGTCTCGGCGAATGGTTTCCAGAAAGTGAAGGGTAGTTTCTAATAATCAATAATATCGATATTTTCAGATTGAGATAAAGCGCGGCCGCACCTGCCGTTTTGAGGTGCCGCCGAAGCTTGGTTGTGCGCCTCAAGGCTTTCGTGCCGAAACCAGCAGATAGGACTTTGAGACCGCACCGAAATAACCTGCGATGAGCCGGCAGACAGCGGCGCTGGCAAGACTGGTGGTGAAGCTCATCGCACCTTTGCGGTATTCCGACCCTGGCCATGCGACGAGGCTGCGACGGAAGCCGCCGAGGCATTGATCGGTAGCGTCCTCGACGGCGATATCGATGAAACCCAAGGCGTCGAACTGCGCCTTGTAAGACGGGATGTCGGCGACGAGATTGGCTTTCGGCACGCCGAGGCGGTCGGAAATTCCGAACCCGAACAACGTTCGGAACAGGATGTCGGACAGGACAAGCGCGCCGCCGGGCTTGAGCACGCGATGGGCCTCGGCGAGGAAGGCCGCGCGGGTGTCGAAGTGGAAGGCCGCCTCGACGCAGATCACCGCGTCGAAACTTTCGTCGGCAAAGTCGAGCTTGACCGCATCCATCTGCAGCACCGTAGCGCCGGGAGCATTTTGGCGGGCTGTTGCGACTTGAGCGGCCGAGATGTTGATGGCGGTGACCGCCTGCGGCGGATAGGAGAGCAGCAAATGCCTGGTCGAGGCGCCGAGCCCGCAGGCGACGTCGAGGATGGCGCCGCTCTTGCCTGGCAGCCGCGCCAGCAGCGTGTCGACCAGTGCTTCGCTGGCCTCGCGCTGCGATGCCGCGCCGGTCGCCCAATAGCCGAAATTGTAGAAGCCGCTTCCGCCATAGTAGCGGCGCTGCTTGCTGCTTTTCATGACCCGGTCATAGATGCGGACCATGTTTTGCTGCGCGGTCATCGGCGGTTCCTATGTTAGCGCTGGAAGCGCGACCAGTTGGCGGAAGCGGCCGCGCGCCTGATCCGTACGGACAGGCTCAGCGCGCTCTCGCATGATCACGTCAATGTTGCCAGTTGGCGCCAGTGTTATCCTGGTGCGATAAGCGATCCGCGCGGCGGGCGATAACTCCACCGAGCGCTTCGACAGGATGGTCGCCAGGGCGATCTTCATCATCTGCAGGCCGAAGGTGATGCCAGGGCACATATGGCCGCCGGCGCCGAAGACGGGGTACTGGAACGGCGACGGCTTGATCGAGGCCCAGCGTTCCGGATGAAAGCTGTCGGGGTCCGGATAGAGCGAAGCATCGCGGTTGATGGTGAGCGCGCTGATCAGCACGCCTTCGTTCATGGCGATCGGCTCGCCGCCAAGCATCGTTGCCCGGGTCGCCTTGCGCATCATCAGCGGCACCGGCGGGAAAAGCCGCATCGCCTCCTTTATCGTTGCATCGAGCAATGGCAGGGTCCCGATCCGGTCCATCGTCGCAGGCCTGCCGCCGAGGGCGCCGTCTATCTCGGCCACCAGGCTTGCCATGGCGTTGGGGTGCTGGGTGAGCAGGATCAGCGTCCAGGCCAGCGCGTTCTGGCATGTGTCGTAGGCGGCGCCGAAGACGAAGCTGACGATGCCGCCGATCAGCGCGACGGAAGGCGGGTGGCCCGCCTCGTCGGTGTTGTTGACCAGGATCGACAGGATGTCCTGCGCGTCCTTGTCGCCGCGCTTTTCCTCAGCCCAGGCCAGGATGGCGCGTTCCTGCGCCTCTGCTTCCCTGATCCAGCTGAAGAAGGCCGGACCCGGAACGATCCAGCTCGCCCGAATCTGGCGTGCGATCATCTCGGCGATTGGCATGGCGCGTTCGTGGTCGTCGCCGAACAGCAGGCCGATCGCCAGATGCTTGGCCATCGTCTTGGCGGCTTCGGTGAGCGCGAAGGGCGTGCCGACCGGCCAGCTTGCGACCTGGTCGGCGGCGATGCGCGCCATTTCCGGGCTCATTGGCATGATTGCCGGGCGCTTGAGCGGTGGCGCGAACAGCTTGCGATAGTGCTCGTGACGTTCACCGCGCAGCCGCGTCATGCCATAGGAGAGCCGGTTCGAAGCGTGTCCGCGTTTGCCGCGGCCGTTGATCTGGATGTTGCGCCAGGTCACGGTGTCGGACAGCACGGTGCGATAGAGACCGGCGTCGGCGATCATGAAGATGCGGCGCGGCTTTGCCGCGGTCGAATGCGGGTAGTCGATCCGGATGAAAGGGCCGAAGGCGCTATGTGCGCTATGTGCAGCCATCAGCGGTTCGGCCGCGAAATGGGCCATCAGCCCAAGCGTGCGCCATTTCCCCACCCTGTTTGCCAGCATATCCCACCCAAGCTCGGCATAGCCGCAAGACTACGGCTGTTCCCCCACCTGCACCCTACAGCATCGTCTGCGAAAGTCGGAATCGATTTTCGCAGACGCAACGGGAGAACTGCCGGCCTTGGTCCAGGACAACCCAACTGACGTTGCGGTTTACTGCGACAACCGCCTCACTGATCCGGGACTGGACCATGCCGGCCCCGACCCTATCTTGCGCAGCGATGTCATCCCAAAATGAGGAGCACGCCATGACAAGATCAGCCACCGGCCCCGGAACCGCCAGGCCCGCCATCACCCAGGCGATGATCGATGCCTATGACGAATACACGCATCTGACGCTCGACCGCCGCCGTTTCATGGAACAGTTGACCAGGCTTGCCGGATCGGGCGCCGCGGCCGCCGCGATCGTGCCGCTGCTGGCGGCAAATTCCGCCCAGGCGGCGATCGTGGCCGAGGACGATCCGCGCGTGAAAGGGCAGGACATCACCTATCCCGGCAACGGCGGCGAGATGAAGGGTTATCTGGTCAAGCCGGCGGACCAGACCGGTAAGCTCGGCACCGTCATCGTGGTGCATGAGAACAGGGGGCTCAATCCGCATATCAGGGACGTGGCGCGTCGCGTGGCGCTGGAAGGGTTCGTGGCACTGGCGCCGGACTTTTTGTCGCCGCTCGGCGGCACGCCAGGCGACGAGGACAAGGCGCGCGACTTGTTCACCAAGCTCGATCCGGCGCAGACAGGAGCCAATGCCGTGGCAACGGTCGCCTTCCTCAAAGGCGACAAGGACGGCAACGGCAAGGTTGGCGCGGTCGGCTTCTGCTGGGGCGGCGGCACGGTGAACACGCTGGCTGTCAATGCGCCGGACCTCAGTGCCGGGGTCGCCTATTACGGCATGCAGCCGAAAGCCGAGGATGTGCCGAAGATCAAGGCGGCACTTTTGCTGCATTATGCGGGGCTGGACGAGCGCATCAATGCCGGGATCGATGCCTACAAGAAGGCGCTCGATGCGGCCCATGTCGAATACACGGTCTACGTCTATGACGGCGTCAACCATGCCTTCAACAACGACACTTCGGCGGCGCGCTACGACAAGAAGGCGGCGGACCTTGCCTGGGGAAGGACGGTAGCTTTCCTGAAGGAGAAACTGGCCTAGCCTCGCGGCGATCACTTTGGCGCTGGTCTGTGCACGGCGACGCCGGCGACCACCAGAGTGATGCCGAGGCAGTCGGTGAGGCTGGGGATCTGGCGAAGCACGACGACGCCGATCAGCGTCGCCGTGACCGGCAGCAGCGACAGCATCAGCGCGAAGCTCGCGCGCGGCAGCCGCGACATGGCGTGCTGGTCGCAGATATAGGGGATGACCGAAGAGCAGACGCCGACGCCGATGGCCGCGAGCAGCAGCGGTGGCGACGAAAAGGCCGGCAGTGCGTCGGTGAGGCCGATGGGCAGCACCATAAAGAAAGCAATCGCCATGGCCGCGCCAAGCGCGGCGATGCCGCCGCCGGCGCCTGAAGCGGCTATGCGGTGGCCGAGCACGATGTAGCAGACGAACAGCGCGCCGTTGAGGAAGGCCCAGAACAGGCCGACCGGATCATCCGACCATTTGACGTCGATCAAAAGCAAGGTGCCGGTGACGGCCACGGCAAGCGCGGCGAGATTGCGCGGGCTGCGCAGGCCGACGAGTGCTACGCCGATGGTGCCGACGAATTCGATCGCCGCCACCAGCGAGATCGGCAAGCGGTCCAGCGCCAGGTAGAACGAACAGTTCATCACCGCCAGACAGGCGCCGAAAGCCAGAAGCAGCAGCCATGCCGACCGGTCGGCGCGGGCGAAGACCGACCACGGCCGGGTCAGCGGCGCAAAGACGAGGGCGGCGGTGGCGATGCGCAGCCACGCCATGCCGAGCACGCCGATATGCGGGAAAAGCAGCACGGCAAAGGCCGGCCCCAGATAATGGAACACCGCACTGACGCCGAACCAGACATGTGGCGGCAGGGAGGCCGCCATCGTGCCGAAGGCAGGGCCGGCGAGGGCAGGGTGCGTGGCCGGGGCTTGCGTTTGATCTTCCATGCGATCAGTATCGCAGGCAGATTTCTCGATTTATATGGATGATGATCGATTTTCTCGATCATCATCTTTCTGGATGCAAGGAGTTTTCCTTGAAACGCCTTCGAAACGAAAATCCCGAACTAGACGCTGCGGACCTGAAAATCCTGCGCCTGCTGGAAAAGGATGCGCGCACCAGCACGGCCGAACTGGCGCGTGCCGTCGGCCTGTCGGCGCCGAGCGTGGCCGAGCGCATCAAGCGGCTGCAGGAAAACGGCGTCATCGAGACCTATACGGTCCGGATCAATCCGGCCGCCCTCGGCATGAAGCTGTCCGCCTGGCTGCGCATCAGGCCAGTGCCGGGACAATTGGCTGTTGTTGCCGACATCATCCGCGACCTGCCCGAGATCGCGCAATGCGACCGGGTGACCGGCGAGGACTGCTTCATTGCGCTGGCCCATGTCGGCTCGGTGGCCGAGCTCGAACGCGTGATCGACCGCATCATCCCCTACGCGATGACCAACACCGCGATCATCCAGTCGTCACCGGTGGTGACGCGTTCGCCTTTGGGGGCGCTCAAGCGCCAGCCTTAATGTTCAGAGAATGAAGTGCGCGCCTGCAGCAGCGGCGTTAGAGCGGTTCGGCTTCTGATAGGTGGCCCGCTCTAAGTATTTGTTTTTACGCAATTCCGGACGGAAAACCGCTGCGCACTTTTCCTGGAACTGCTCTAGATATGACCGCGTTTCATGCGCGCCTGCTTCAGGATGGCGCGCCAGCGGATCATGTCGAAGGGGATCGGCTCGTTGTTGTTGGCGATATGAAAGATCTCGTTGTTGACGTTCTTGAGCGAGCGCCAGAAATCATAGTCGGTGATGCGTGGATCGGCCGCCAGCCTGTCCACCTCGACCTTGATGTCGGTTTTCATGCACGTTCCTCGAACCGCCTTGCCCGCCGCCGGTACCGCAACCCGATGCGTACGTTTTCAAACGCCTCACTGAGTCGTTCAACGACTCAATTGGCTTGTTCACGTTAAAACCTCGGTAAGGTTAACGTGGGCGCCAGGCAGCTTCAAGCAGTCTTGCGGCGAATCCCGATCGAGCGGCCTGCGCGTTCCGGCATCGGCAGCGCGGCATGGGCTGATCGCATCGCTTCCACCTTTGCAAGGACGTCGGCGGGGAAGGGCGCCACCTTCGGCCCGGACATGTCGACATGCAGCGACAGCGATTCGGAGGTGGCGGCGAGCCAGCCGTCGACGTGGCGGATTTCCTGGTAGACGCGGAGCCGCTTGTCGTCATGGTCGATGAGCTGGAAGGAGACCACGACCTTGTGCTCCAGGTGCAGTTCCTGGACGTAGCAGACGTGGACTTCGGCCGTGTAGATGGTCAGCCGCCGCTCCTTGGCGTAGTTCGGCCCCATCCCCATCATCTCGAAGGCGTCGTCCGAGCAGCGGTCGAACAGCACGTTGTAATAGGCCATGTTGAGATGGCCGTTGTAGTCGATCCAGTCCTTCTCGATATCCATGGCGCGGGATAGGAAGGGGGCGGGGCTTGGCATCTTGTTTTCCTTCTGGATCGCTGGACAGGGTGCGGTTGGTGAGACTACGCATCCATAGCTGCACAACAAGAGTGGCCGCTGGTCCATTCGCGGAGGAATTCATGGCTCTGAGCGACCTCAATCCGGTCGAGCGCAACGAGGAGGGCATCGCCGCCGTGCTCGGCATCCTCAAGCAGGTGCTCGGCGAGCGCTTCCAGACCGGCGAGGCGATCCGCGCCCAGCATGCCCACACCACCACCTATATCCCGACGCAGGCACCCGATGGCGTCGCCTTTGTCGAGACAACGGCGGAAGTGCAGGAGATCGTGCGCGCCTGCGCCACGCACCGCGTGCCGGTGATCGCCTTCGGCGTCGGCTCGTCGCTCGAGGGACACACCAACGCGCCGGGCGGCGGCATTTCCATCGACACGTCGCGGATGAACCGCATCCTTTCGGTCAATCCGCAGGACCTCGATTGCACCGTCGAACCCGGCGTGACGCGCGAGGACCTCAACCGGCATCTGCGCGACACCGGCCTGTTCTTCCCGATCGACCCCGGCGCCAATGCCTCGCTCGGCGGCATGGCGGCGACACGCGCGTCCGGAACCAACGCCGTGCGCTACGGTACGATGCGCGAGAACGTGCTGTCGCTGACGGCGGTCATGGCCGATGGCGAAGCGGTGACGACAGGCAAGCGGGCCAAGAAGAGTTCTGCCGGCTACGACCTGACGCGGCTCCTGGTCGGCTCGGAAGGCACGCTTGGCATCATCACCGCGCTGACGCTGAAGCTGCAGGGCATTCCGCAGGCGATCTCCGGCGGCGTCTGCCCGTTTCCCAGCCTGGAGGCTGCCTGCAATGCGGTGATCGCCACCATCCAGATGGGCATTCCGGTGGCGCGCATCGAGCTGGTCAACGCGCTGCAGATGCGGGCGATGAAAAATTACTCCAAGCTCGGCTATCCGGAGAGCCCGTGCCTGTTCGTCGAATTCCACGGCAGCGATGCCGGCGTCGCCGAGCAGGCCGAGACCTTCGGCATGATCGCCGAGGAGAATGGCGGCGGGCCGTTCCTGTGGACCAGCGTCGCCGAGGAGCGGACGAAACTTTGGAAGGCCAGGCACGATGCCTATTGGTCGTCGCTGACGCTGCGGCCCGGCGCCAAGGGGCTGTCGACCGATGTCTGCGTGCCGATCTCGCGCTTTGCCGAATGCGTCACCGAGACAGAGGCCGATATCGCCGAGATGGGGCTGGTCGCGCCAATCGTCGGCCATGCCGGCGACGGCAACTTCCATGTGCTGGTGCTGATGGATGTCGACAACCCGCAAGAGATCGCGCTGGCGGAAAAATTTGTCGCCAGGCTCAACATGCGGGCGATCGCCATGGAAGGCACCTGCACCGGCGAGCACGGCATCGGGCAAGGCAAGATCGGCTTCCTGCGCCACGAACTTGGCCACGGCGTCGACATCATGCGCACGATCAAGCAGGCGCTCGATCCGCTTAACATCATGAACCCGGGCAAGATATTGCCTGGCAAATAGGCAGCAGCGGGTGGTAATCGAATTGCCTCTTTATAGACACGCGGATGCGGGTAGAGTGCGGCTGATTTTCAATCAACCCAATCGGAGCAGATGCTCGCACGCCTGTTCGTGATCTTCGGTGGCCTTTTCGTGCTGGTGCTGTGCGCGGCGCTGGTGGTGCCGCATTTCGTCGACTGGACAGGCTACCGTGCGGATTTCGAGCGCGAGGCGAGCGCCATTCTCGGCCGCAAGGTCACCGTGCAAGGTGACGCCACGGCGAGGCTGCTGCCGTTTCCTTCTGTGACCTTTTCCAATGTCGCGGTTGCCGGCGGCCCCGGCGGCCAACCGGCGATGACCGTCGAGACATTTTCGATGGATGCGGAGTTGGCGCCGTTCCTGAGCGGTGAGGTGCTGATCTTCGACATGCGGCTGGTGCGGCCGAAGGCGACGATCGATATCGCCGCCGACGGCACGGTCGACTGGGCGATGCGGCCGACCTCGCCCTTCGACATCAACCAGATTTCGATCGAGAAGCTGACGGTGACCGAGGGAGAGGTCGCGTTGCGCCATGCCGCCGGCGGGCGCGATCATCTGATTTCCGAGATCAACTCGACCATCTCGGCCAAGTCGCTCGCCGGGCCTTGGCGGATGGACGGCTCGCTGCGCTTCGACGGCCTGCGCACCGAGGTCATCGCGTCGACCGGCAAGGCGGAGGGCAATGGGCAGATGCGGCTTCGGCTCAAGGCCGATCCGGACGCCTATCCGCTGGTCATCGAGGCCGATGGCAATGCCGGCATCGTCAAGGGCGCCGCGGTGTATTCGGGTCAGTTCAAGATCTCGGCTGCCGACAAAAATGGCTCCGGCAAGAATGACGCCGACAAGAATTCGGCCGAGCTGCGCGGCACCGATGGCGAGCCGGTGAAGGTCTCGACCGGCAAGCCGGATCCCGGCTTCCGGCTCAACGGCAAGTTCTCGCTCGATCACCACAGACTTTCCTTCGATGAGTTCCGCTTCGAGACCGGGCCGCTCGACAATCCCTATACGGCCGACGGCAAGGCTTCGGTCGATCTCGGGATCGATCCGCGCTTCGCGATCGAAGCCAATGGTGCGCAGGTGCAGTTCGACGAGGCCGTGGGTGCCGCCGGCGCCGGGCTGACGCTGTCGCAGCGGGTCGACGCGCTGGAGCGGGCGCTGCTGCAAATGCCCAAGCCGACCATACCGGGCACCGTCGAGGTCAAGCTGCCAGCGGTGGTGGCTGGCGATACCACAGTGCGCGACGTGCACCTGTCGGCCGAGCCGACCGATGGCGGCTGGTCGGTCAAGTCGCTGGCCGCGACGCTGCCCGGCCGCGCCACGCTGGAAGCCAACGGCATGCTCAGCGTCCAGGATCACTTTGGCTTCACCGGCTCGCTGCTGCTCGCCGTGGCGCAGCCGTCCGGTTTCGCCGCCTGGCTGTCGAAAGATGTCGACGAGGCGATCCGCCGGCTGCCCGCCGCCGGCTTCAAGGCCAAGGTCGATCTCAGCGAGAAGCGCCAGGCGTTCAGCGATCTCGAACTGATCCTCGGCAAGGCGAAGTTTTCCGGCCGCATCGATTCCAGCCAGCCTGACGATGCCAGACCGTCGGTGCTGATGCGGCTGGAGGGCGGCGAGCTCGACGTCGACGGGCTGACGGCCTTCGCCTCGATCTTCGTCAGCGACAAGGGGGCCAACCGCTTTTCAGACCGCGATCTCGATTTCCAGATCAAGGCCGGGCCGGTCAGTGCCGGCGGCCTGACCGCCGACAAGGTCGACACGGCGCTGAGACTGCGCGAAGGCCTGCTTGAAATCGATAGGCTGTCGGTCGGCGGACTGGCCGGCGCCTCGATCAGCGCCACCGGCCGGATCAAGGATTTCCCGGCGAGCCCGACCGGCAAGCTCGACGCCTCGGTGGTCGCTGTCGATCTGAAGCCGCTGGTCGATGTCGCTAAGCAGCACTATCCTGGCAACGAGGTGCTGAAGGGCCTGGCGGCCCGCGCAGCCGCCTATCCCGAGCTGTTCCAGGACGCCCGCATCGATCTGGTGACGAGTGCGGCCGACAATGGCGACGGCACGACGGGGCTGGCGGTCAGCGCACAGGG
Organism: Mesorhizobium amorphae; assembly: GCF_014843845.1. Classification (GTDB taxonomy): domain Bacteria; phylum Pseudomonadota; class Alphaproteobacteria; order Rhizobiales; family Rhizobiaceae; genus Mesorhizobium; species Mesorhizobium amorphae_A. The sequence goes on from NZ_JHQS01000051.1 coordinate 248,817, forward strand.
CAAGGCCGGCGGCTCGGCCTTTTCGGCATCGCTTTCCGGCAAGGGGGCGGCCGACAGGCTTCTCGAGGCGCCGGTGATGCTGACCTTCAATGCCAGGAATGCCGACGCCACGGCGCTGCTCGCGCTTTATGGTTTGCCGGCGCTGCCGCTTGGCATGCTTGGCCAGGCAACCACCGAAATCTCGGCGAAAGGCACGTTTGGCGGTGGCCTTGCGACGAGCTTCGCCCTTACGGGCGACGATTTCCGGGCGGCGTTCGAGGGAACGGTTGCCGAGACGCCGCAAGGGGCGACCGCAAAGGGCAAGATCAGCCTCGACGCCGCCGACATCGAGCCGTGGCTGATGACGACCGGCGTCGGATTGCCCGGCATGGGCACCGGCATGTCGGCATCGCTCACGTCACAGGCCGACTATGGCAATGGTCTGCTGGTGCTGGACGAGTTCAGCGGCGCCCTCAACGAAGCGGCGGTTTCCGGCGACGTCAATGTCGACGTGAAGGACGGGGTGCCGCATCTGGCCGGGGCGCTGGCGCTCGACGAACTCGACCTCGACCCGATGGCGGTGGCGCTGTTCGGCGACCAGTCCTTCCTCGCCGGCAAAGGTCCCTGGCCGACGGCGCCGTTCAGCCAGAAGTCCAACCTGCCGTTCACCGCCGATCTCGACCTTACTACCGCGGCACTTGCCGCCGGCCAGTTCGCCACCGCCTATGACGCAGCGCTGTCGCTGAAGCTCGACCAGGAGGGCATGCGCGTTTCCGACCTCAAGGCCAAGCTCTTCGGCGGCGCGCTGACCGGCCTGTTCGAACTGAAGAACAATGACGGCACCGGGCTTTTCTCCGGCCAGATGAAACTTGCCGGCGGGGATCTCTCGGCCGTGCTGCCGGGGGCCGGCTTGAGCGGCAGCGGCGATGTCTCGACGACGCTGTCGACCAGCGGCAAATCGGTCGATGCCATGGTGGCGGCGCTGTCCGGCTCGGGCACGGCGGCGCTGAAGGGCCTCGCCATCGCCGGCGTCAATCCCGATGCCTTCGGCGCCTTCATCGCCAAGGCCGATACGATCGGGCGCGATATCGATGCGGCCAAGACCGCCGGCTTTGCGCCTGAGATCGCCGCCGACGGCGGTTTCGCCGCGGGTGACACCGACATTGCCTTCACACTTGCCGGCGGCATTCTGCGGGCGCCGCCGATCAGTTTCGAAAACTCGGCGGCAACGCTGTCTGCCGACATCTCTGCGGACCTGAACGCGAGCACCGTCGACGCAAGAGGGTCGATCACCTATCGGCCCGGCGACGAGGCGCTGGTCGGCTCCGACCCGGCGGTGAACTTCAGCGTCGAGGGCCCGCTCGGCGCTGCCATGCGCCAGTTCGACAGCGAACCGCTGGCGCAATTCCTGACGCAGCGCGCGCTGGAGAAGGAGCAGCAGCGGGTCGAAGCGATGCAGGCGGCGCTGCTGGAGAAGCAGCGGCTGCGGCGCGAGGTGCGCTACTACGCCGCCCTGCAGACCGAACGCGACAGGGCGGCCGAGGAATTGCGCCGGCAAGAGGAAGAGGCGCGGCTGCAGGCCGAGGCCAAGGCAAAAGCCGATGCCGAGGCAAAAGCCCGGGCCGAAGCCGAGGCAAAAGCCAAGGCGGAGGCTGACGCCAAGGCGCAAGCCGAAGCGGATGCCAAAGCCAAGGCCGATGCCGAAGCCCAAGCCGAGGCGGACGCGAAAGCCAAAGCCGATGCTGAAGCGAAGGCCAAGGCAGAGCAACAGGCGGCCGACGATGCGGCCAAGGCGCAGGCCGCCGAGCAGGAACGCCGGAAGGCGGAGGAGGCGGCGCGGATCGCGTCGGAAGAAAAGGCCAGGCTCGAGGCCAAACGCAAGGCCGCCGAGCAGGCGTCAAAGGTCGACCGCTCACTTCCCGGCGTCAATGACAGTTCAGCCCCAGCGCCGCTGAAGCCCAAGGCCAATCCGTTCACGATCGACAATCTGCTGAAGTCGCTGGACGGCGGCTAGCAATTCCAGGAAGAGTGCGTAGCGGTTTTCCGTCCGTAATTCTGTAAAACATAGGATTAGTGCGGTTTAATCAATCGTTGAACCGCTCTAAGGCGAACCGCTCATCCCACGCTTCGCCCAGTCCAGCACATGCAACCTGAGTGCGGAGGAGAGGTTGGCGTCGCGGGGGCGGGTCTCATCGATTTCGGCGACCAAAGCGGCAAGCGTCAGTTTGCGCGCCGCGGCGATGGCGACGAGATCGTCATAGAAGGGCTTTTCGAGCGAATAGCTGGTGCGGTGGCCGCTGATCGTCACCGAGCGTTTTTCGACCGGGCTCACGTCAACGCACTCACTGGTCGTCGCGACTGCCGGGCTTCTCGCGGCGATGGCCGGCGATGAATTTCTCGGCCTTGTCGGACGTCAGCCGGTCACGGTTCCGATCGGCCTTGGACCGGCCGTGCAGCACCCGGTTCTGTTCGGCCAGCCGTTCTTTCTCGCTCCGCGCCTTCTGCTTGCGGGCCTGGCGGAGATTGACGACGTCGCCCATGTCGCGCCGCCTTTCGGATCACTTCTTGCGGAAGGCGTCGAGGGATACGACGTCGGCGCCCTTGCCGGCTGCATCGGTCGCGGCAGGCTTCTTCTCGGCCTCGGCTGCAGCCTTCTTCTTCGACTCGGGCTTTTTCTCGACAACGGCGAGCGGTTCGGGAGCTGGTGCCGCCGGCTCGTCCTCTGCCGCGCCATCCGTCTTGACGTCGAATTCGAGCTCGAAATTGACGGAGGGATCGTAAAAGCCGCGCACGGCCGAGAAGGGGATCTCGAGTTTTTCCGGCACGTCGGAGAAGGACAGGCCGACCTCGAAGCCAGTGTCGGTCACTTTCAGGTCCCAGTACTGGAACTGGATGACGATGGTCATCTGCTCGGGATAGCGCTCGCGCAGCCGCGAAGACACGCGCACGCCCGGCGCGCCGGTGAGGAAGGTGATGAAGAAATGATGGTTGCCGGGAAGGCCGGTGCGCGCGACTTCGGCCAGAACCTTGCGCATGACGCCGCGCAACGCCTCCTGGGCCAGAATGTCGTAGCGGATGTGGTCGTCGGCCATGTGGCGATCAGGTTCCGTTGAATCGTCCGCCTAGCTGTAATCAAGCTTGAGCGCGGCGTAAACCGGATATAGATCGCAGCCGCCTCGAAGCGAAGGCCATTGGCGACGATTTAAAGACTCAGGCGCTGACGAGCGCGCTTCTCTTGGCCGCGTGGCTCGCGCTCTTTTGCCTGCCGAAGGCGTTGAGGAAGGTCCGCACGCCATTGGTGGCGGACTGAAGCACCTCATCGTCCGGCGGCGTGCCGCCGAGCATGAAGGTTATCTGCAACTCGGCGTTGATCAGCGCAAGAAACTGGCGTGCTGCCACATCGGGATCCTGGATCAACAGGTGACCGGCATAGGCAAGACGGGCGAAGCGGGCGGCAAGCGCCGACCAGGTTCGGCCCGGCCCCTGTTCGCGCCATTCGGCAAAGAGTTCGGGATAGCGCTCGCCCTCGGTCTGGATCAGCTTGCGCAGGAACCTGCCGTCGCGGTTGCAGATGCAGTTGCGGTTCATGCGCATGGCGAAGCCGATCAGATCCGCCTCAAGGTTGCTGGGCTGGTCGGGGAAGGTGGCGATGGTGGCGAATGTGCCGGCATTGCAACGCTCGGTGAGATCGCGGACGACGGCGACGAAGAGTTTTTCCTTGTCGCGATGGTGGTTGTAGACCGTCTGCCGCGACACGCCGGCCTCGGCCGCGATCAGGTCGATATTGGCGCCGGCAAAGCCCTCTCGGCAAAAGACCGAGGCGGCAGCCTCGACAACCGAAATGCGTTTCGCCTCGTGGCTGCGTGGCGGGAAAGTGTCAGGAGAAACGCCAGGCTTCATAAAAATCTATATAGCGGTGATTGACGAATTAGACAAGACTGTCTAATTTTGTGGACATAACATAAGGACATTTCGCGTCGGAGAGACGAATGGATTCGCTCTAGAGACGAACAAGTTCGCTCTGAGGTGTCGGAATGTCACGGGATGGAACGTCCTGGGGTTAGACGCCGGTTCTCGGCGGCAACCAGATTCGAAAGAAGCCTTTATCATGAGTCCCAAATTCCTCCGCATTGCGGTCGTGCTTGGCCTGTTGTCCGCCATCGGCCCGTTCGCCATCGACATGTATCTTCCGGCGCTGCCTTCGATCGGCGAGGATTTGCACGCCGGTACCTCGGCCGTGCAGATGAGCCTGCTGATCTTCTTCCTGTCGATGGGTTTTGGTCAGATCCTGGTCGGACCGATCTCCGACATGGTCGGGCGCAAGCTGCCGCTCTATGGTGGTCTGGTGCTGTTTATGGTCGGCGGCGTCGGCTCGGCGCTGGCGCCGACCATCGAATGGCTGATCGCCTTCCGCTTCCTGCAAGGGCTCGGCGCCAGCGCCGGCATGGCGGTGCCGCGCGCCATTGTGCGCGACCTGCACACCGGCAATGAGGCGGCGAAGCTTATGTCGCTGCTGATGCTGGTGTTTTCGGTGTCGCCAATTCTCGCGCCGCTGACCGGCAGCCAGATCATCGAGACGTTCGGTTGGCGCGCCGTGTTCTGGACGGTGACGGGTGCGGCAGCACTCGCCACCATCCTGCTCGCGACTTCGCTCAAGGAAACACGCCCGGTCGAAGAGCGCGCCGGCTCCTCTTTCGGCACGGCGCTGTCCGGTTACCGCTTCCTGATGGGCGACCGCAATTTCCTTGGCCTGGTGGCGATCGCCGGCTTCGGCATTGCGAGCTTCTTCGTCTATCTGTCGAGCTCGTCCTTCATCCTGATCGACCATTACGGACTGTCGCCTTCGGTCTACAGCGTGTTCTTCTCGATCAATGCGGTCGCCTTCATCGGCATGTCGCAGCTGACTGGAATGCTGGCCGAGCGGTTTGGTCTTAGGCGCGTCGTGCGTGTCGCGGTGACCGGCTATGCAACCACAATGGTGGTGCTGTTCGCCATCATGGCGACGGGTGTAGACCGGCTCGACGTGATGGCGGCGCTGCTGTTCGTCGGCTACGGCTTCCTCGGCCTGGTCATCCCGACGACGTCGGTGCTGGCTATGGAAGAGCATGGCGAGATCGCCGGCACGGCCTCGGCGCTGATGGGCACGCTGCACTTCGCCATCGGCGCGCTTGCCATGGGCGTCGCCGGCCTGTTCTTCGACGGCACGCCGCTGCCGATGGTTGCCGGCATCACGCTGTGCGCGGTGATTTCGTTCAGCCTGGCCAAGGTGACGCTCGGCCGTTCGCGCGAAGCAGTCGAAGCGCCGGCGGAATAACTGACATCCATAGAAGCAAAGAGGCCGGGTCATTGCCGGCCTTTTTTGCGCCTGCCGCGACCGTATCTCACCCCAGCGGCAAGCGAGCAACGCCGACCCGTGTCAGGCCTTGGCTAATGCATGCATTGAAAGGGAGAAGTGGAGGTTTCTGTTGCCAGGTACCTCCGAACCCCGCCTAGAAGTGCGAACCTCTAGGGCTTGATTTGAAGCGTTCGCACTGCATTAAGCAGCGAGACGAGCTTCCGCATAGTTGTCGTTGGCAACTATAAGTTTAGCCCGATGACGGTGGTACAATGCCGGGCAAAAGTACGATCTTTACACCTTCGTCGATCCTATTTCGCCCCCAGCAGAAGCCGCTCCTTTGAAAGAGCGGTTTTTGGTGGAGGCGCCGGGTACCGCCCCCGGGTCCGAACGGCTTATTTCATCGCCTATTTATCGCCATAGTCGGTCAAGCCGACAAAACGAATATAGGGGCCGATCATGGAAAATGAAAGGCCGCAATGTCCTTTCGTGCATGTGTCAAACTGGATCGTTGAGGATTGACTTGCTCGCGCGCTCAACCGAAGCTTCCGGGCGGTGAGGAGTTTCAGCCTAGCGCACAAGTTGCGTCAGCACGCCACAACCCTCATCGACCGGATCCGTGGCGCCGACGAGGGGAATTTTTCATGGCCGACTATCTCGCAGACGTGAAGAAGTACGACGCCGGCGCCAGCGCCGATGCGGTCGACAAGATCGTGAAGCATCTGGGCATTGCGCTGCGCAACCGGGATTCTTCGCTGGTGTCCTGCACCGATCCCAAGGAACTGGAGCGCGTCAGGGAGAATTGGGCCGCGAAGAAGCTCGGCGTCGCCGACGCCGGCAAAGCGGACGCGTCGATCGAAAAGACCTGCAAGGCGATGGCCGCCGACAACACCAAAAGCCGGGTGACCTTCTACTATCTGGTCGCGAAAGATCTGGGCAAGCTCGGCGCCCTCTGAGACCTTTTTGATAATTCTACTCTGGCGGCCGACTGACACGGTCTTCTGCGCTTCCGGTGCTCACGTACTTTAAGTACGCTCCGCTCCGGTTCTCGAAAACCACGCCATTCGACTCGCCAGAGCGAATTCTGAAAAAGGTCTCCACCGCATCGGCCCGAAACAGGGGCCAGGATGGGGAAGACTTTAGACAAGCGTGGCGTCAGCGCGTACTTGCGCTATGATTGGCGAAACCTCGAATCGAGCCGGAACCGATGCGCCAGTATCTCGACCTGTTGAAGCATGTGCTGGAAAACGGCGTCGATCGCGGCGACCGCACCGGCACGGGCACGCGTGGGGTGTTCGGCCACCAGATGCGCTTCGATCTGTCGCGCGGCTTTCCGGTCACCACCACCAAGAAGCTGCATATGAAGTCGATCATCCATGAGCTCCTGTGGTTCCTGGCTGGCGACACCAACATCAAATACCTCAACGATAACGGCGTCTCCATCTGGGACGAATGGGCGGACGAGAATGGCGATCTCGGCCCGGTCTACGGCAAGCAATGGCGCTCCTGGCCGGACGGCCATGGCGGCGGGATCGACCAGATTGCTGGCCTTCTGAAGGAGATACGCAAGAATCCCAATTCACGTCGGCTGATCGTTTCGGCGTGGAACCCGGCCGAGGTGGAGGCGATGGCGCTGCCGCCCTGCCACTGCCTGTTCCAGTTCTACGTTTCTGAGGGCAGGCTCTCCTGCCAGCTCTACCAGCGCTCGGCCGACATTTTCCTCGGCGTTCCCTTCAACATCGCCTCCTATGCGCTGCTGACCCTGATGGTGGCGCAGGTGACGGGGCTAAAGCCCGGCGATTTCGTCCATACGCTCGGTGACGCGCATCTCTATTCGAACCATTTCGAGCAGGCGCGCGAACAGTTGCAGCGCACGCCCAAGGCGCTGCCGACGATGTGGATCAATCCGGAGGTCAAGGACCTCTTCGCCTTCCGCTTCGAGGACTTCCGGCTGGAGAACTACTTCGCCGATGCGTCGATCAAGGCGCCGATCGCCGTTTAGGTGTGTCGATATTCAGGTGATGTCGGCCTGCAAATGGCGGCTTCCTGCGCTTCCGGTGCTCACGTACTTTAAGTACGCTCCGCTCCGGTTCTCGGAACCCACCTTGTTTGGTCGCTTCGCGCCCATCTTCGACTCCGACTCGGCCTGACCTGAATCTCAACGCACCTAAGCCGCCAATGTCGGACATAGGACGCTGGCTGGAACAATCGCCTCAATCGATGCCGACCATGACGTCGGACGCCTTGATCACGGCATAGGCTTGCTTGCCCCTTTCGAGCTTGAGGTCGTCCACCGCCTCATTGGTGATCGAAGCGGTGACGACGGCGCCGCCAATGTCGATGCGGACATGCGATGTGGTGGCTCCCTTGACGATCTCGATGATCGTTCCCTTGAGGGTGTTGCGGGCGCTGATCTTCATGGGAGGCTCCATCGCTCTATTCAGTAAAGGTCATCGTAGGCCGAGAAAACCCCGGCATACAATGCCGTAGCCCGCGAAAGGCCTTTCCTTGTTATATTCATCTGGATATATCGATTGCAGGCTTTGAGCCGAACGGATTTTCAAAACCCTGGGAGAATATTTCATGCTTGATTTCAGGTTGAACGCAATCGCCATCGGCGGGCTGACGGCAATTTTGATGGCGGCAGTGCCGGCCGCCCATGCCGAAGACAAGGTGGTGGTGTTTGCGGCAGCCAGCCTCAAGGACGGGCTCGACGCCGTCAACAAGGCCTGCGAGGCCGATGTCGGCGAAGCGGCGACCATCTCCTATGCGGCAAGCTCGGCGCTGGCCAAGCAGATCGAAGGCGGCGCGCCGGCCGATGTGTTCATCTCGGCCGACCTCGACTGGATGAAATATCTCTCCGACAAGAAGCTGACCAAGCCGGACACCGAGGTGAAGCTGCTCGGCAACCAGATCGTGCTGGTGGCGCCGAAGGATTCCAAGGTTGAGGCCAAGATCGAAAAGGGCTTCGACCTTGCCAAGCTGATCGGCGACGGCAAGCTCGCCATGGGCGATGTCAAGGCGGTGCCCGCCGGCAAATACGGCAAGGCGGCGCTGGAATCGCTGGGCGTGTGGTCCTCGGTGGAAGGCAAGGTGGCACAGGCCGAGAATGTGCGCGCGGCGCTGAAGCTGGTGTCGACCGGCGAAGCCGCGCTCGGCATCGTCTATGCCACCGACGCGCATGCCGAAAAGGGCGTCAAGGTGGTCGGCACCTTCCCGGAGGATTCGCATCCGCCGATCGTCTATCCGGTTGCCCAGACCGCGGATTCGAAGGACAAGGACACACCGGCCTTCCTGAAATGCCTTGAGTCCGCCAAGGCGGCCGAGCTTTTCAAGGCGCAGGGTTTCACCATCCTGGCGCCGAGCAACTGAGGCACGACACCAAGGCATGAACTGGCTGCTGGACCTCACTCCCGACGAATGGAATGCGGTCCGGCTGTCGATCAAGGTGGCGACGGTGGCGATGATCGCCAGCCTGCCGCCCGGCATATTGATCGCGCTGGTGCTGGCGCGCGGCCAGTTCTGGGGCAAGACCCTGCTCAACGGATTGGTGCATCTGCCACTGATCCTGCCGCCGGTGGTGACCGGCTATCTGCTGCTGCTGACCTTCGGCAGGCGCGGTCCGGCTGGCGCGTTCCTGGCCGAACATTTCGGCATTGTCTTTTCCTTTCGCTGGACGGGCGCAGCACTGGCCTGCGGCATCATGGGATTTCCCTTGATGGTGCGGGCGATCCGGCTGTCCGTCGAGGCGGTCGATCGCAAGATGGAAGCGGCGGCCGGAACGCTCGGCGCCAATCCGCCCTGGGTGTTTGCCACTATCACGTTGCCGCTGATCCTGCCCGGGCTGATCGCAGGCGCGATCCTGTCCTTCGCCAAGGCGATGGGCGAATTCGGCGCCACGATCACATTCGTCTCCAACATCCCGAACGAGACGCAGACGCTGCCCTCAGCGATCTACACCTTTACGCAGGTGCCGGGCGGCGATGAAGGCGCGCTCAGGCTGACGCTGATCTCGATCGTCATCTCGATGGCGGCGCTTGTCGCCTCGGAGGTGCTGGCGCGGCGTGTCGGCCGACGGATGGACATCGAATGACGGTCCTGGTCGACATCAGCCACCGGTTCGGCGATTTCGCGGTCGACGCCAGCTTCGAGAGCGCCGGGCGGCTGACGGCACTGTTCGGGCCTTCGGGCTCGGGCAAGACGACGCTGATCAACCTGATCGCCGGGCTGATCCGCCCCGACAGGGGCCGGATCGCGGTAGATGGCCGTGTGCTGGTCGATACCGATGCCGGTCTCTTTGTGCCCAAGCACAGACGCCGCATCGGCATGGTGTTCCAGGATGCGCGGCTGTTCCCGCATATGAGCGTCGCCGGCAATCTGCGCTACGGCCGCTGGTTCACGCCGGCAGCGGAACGCTATGCGGATTTCGATGCGGTCGTCGAGCTGCTCGGCATCGGCCATCTGCTCGACCGGCGGCCGGCAAAACTTTCCGGCGGCGAGAAGCAGCGCGTGGCGATCGGCCGGGCGTTGCTTGCCAGCCCGAAACTGCTGTTGATGGACGAGCCGCTGGCTTCGCTGGATGAAGCCCGCAAGGCCGAGATCCTGCCCTATATCGAGCGGCTGCGCGACGAGACGAAGATCCCGATCGTCTATGTCAGCCATTCCGTCGCCGAGGTGGCGCGGCTGGCCAGCGACGTCGTCGTGCTGGCGCAAGGCCATGTCGTTGCCTCAGGAGCGACCGGAGCAATCATGCAGCGGCTCGACCTTTTGCCCGCCGAAGAGCGCGGCGAGGGCGGCGCGGTGCTGGACACCAAGGTGCTGCGCCACGATGAGGCCTTCGGCATGAGCGTGCTTGGCTCGGCGGCGGGCGATATCCGCGTGCCGCGTCTGGCGGCACCGGTCGGGGCGCCGGTCCGCATCCGCATTCGTGCCCGCGACGTGATGATCGCCACCGAACCGCCGGTTGGCCTCAGCGCGCTCAACATACTGCCGGGAACGATTGTGGCCGTCAGGCCGGGGATGGGGCCCACGGTGGAAATCGCCATCGACTGCAATGGCGCAATCGTGCTGGCGCGCATCACCGAGCAGTCGAAACACACGCTGCGGCTCAGGCTTGGCGGCAAGGTCTTTGCCGTGATCAAGACGGTGAGCTTTGACAGCGCGACCACCGGCGCCGGGCTGCCGGTCGAGGCCGATGGGTGACCAAAGCACAATACCGCTATGTTGCTTTGGAATAGCGATATGGCCGCGGAAGCGCTAGTCTGGACGTGACAGCGGAGAACAGGACATGCCGTCGCTGAGTTTGCGCATAAACCTCGATCCGGATGGGCGCGTCGGGCCTGGCAAGATCGAACTTCTGGAGCAGATCGCCGCCTTCGGCTCGATCTCGGCCGCGGCGCGCCGCATGGAGATGTCCTACAAGCATGCCTGGGATCTGGTCGAGGATATGAACCGGGTTTTCGGCAAGCCGCTGGTTGCGGCGCAGACCGGCGGCAGGAAGGGCGGTGGCGCCCAGCTGACCGCGGTGGGCCTGGCGGTCGTCAGCCGCTTCCGGGCGATAGAGCGCGCTGCGACATCGGCTGCGGCGACGCATATGGAGGCCCTGCAGGCGGAAATCGACGCAGGATAAGCGGCGTACAGTCGAGAAACTGTTCAGGCCCAGTCGTTTGCTGCAGGGCAGGAGAGGGGTGACCCGAAGGGCACCCCTCGTCCGACATCACTCCGAAAGGGTGAACGGAGCGGTGTACTTGTCGACATTGTCCTTGGTGATGAGCAGGCAGTCGAACAGCTGCTTTTCGGTCGCGGCTCCGGTCTTGCCGGTCTTGATGAAGGAATCTGCCTGCTGCACGGCCTTGGCCGAGTAGACGGCCACCGGCTGCAGCACCGTGTATTGGAGTTCGCCCGCCTTGATGGCGGCGACGGCGTCCGGCGAACCGTCGAAGCCGCCGACCTTGATGCTCGACAGCTTTCCGGCTTCCTTCAGCGCGGCGATCGCGCCGAGCGCCATCTCGTCATTGCCGCTGGTCACACCGATGATGTCGGGATGGGCCTGTAGCAGGCTCTGCATCTTGTCGTGGCCCTGGGTGCGGTCCCAATTGGCGACTTCCGAGCCGACCTTCTTGAGATCTGGATACTGGCTGATCACGGTCTCGTAGCCGTTCGAGCGCGTGGCGGCGTTGTTGTCGGAAGGGGCGCCGAGCAGTTCGACATAGTTGCCCTTTTCGCCGATGTCGGTCACCCATTGCTGGCCGCCGAGTGCCGCACCCTGTGCATTGTTCGAGACGAGCTGTGCCTTGGCCAGACCCTCCTGGTTGATCTCGGCATTGACCAGGAAGACCGGGATGTTGGCGGCAATCGCCTTCTTCACCGCGCCGATCGAGCCGCTGGCATCAGCGGGGTCGAGGATGATCGCCACGGATTTGTTGGTGATCGCGGTGTCGATCAGCTTGCTCTCGGTGTTGGTGTCGGCCTTCGAGGCGCCGACCGTCGCGGTGTAGCCCAGCTTCTCGGCTTCGGCCTTGGCGACGTTGCCTTCGGTGAGCCAGTAGGGGTTGGCGGGATCGATGACGATGATCGAGATGAGGCCTTCGGCCGATGCCGCGGTTACCGATCCGGCGAGGATCGGGGCGGCGAGGGCGAGCGTCGAGAGCATCAGAATTCTGGCACTGCGATACATGGAGTTCCTCCTTTGGTTGGCAATCGTGCCGGTCAACCGGCAGTCTTCTCGAGAGCGGGATCGGCCGTTTGGGCCTTGTCCTTTTGCGGAGAAGTCGGGGGGCTGCCGGCCGAGCTCGGGAGCTTGACGCGGCGGCGATACTGGATGGCGTTGAGCAGCACCGCCAACACGATGACCGCGCCGGTGAACACTGTCTGCCAGTAGGCGGAGACGCCGATGATGACGAGGCCGTCGGACAGGAAGCCGATGACGAAGGCGCCGACCAGCGTGCCGCGGATATTGCCGCGGCCGCCGGTGAGCGCGGCGCCACCGATAACGACCGCGGCAATGGCGGTGAGCTCGTATGAGGTGCCTGCGGTCGGTCCGGCCGAGGTCAGTTCGGAAGACAGGATGAGGCCCGCCACCGAGGCGCAGATGCCGGAGAGCATGTAGACCGAGACCTGCACTCGCTTGACCGGCACGCCGGAGAGTTCGGCGGCGCGCTCATTGCCGCCGGAGGCATAGAGCCAGCGGCCGAAAGCGGTGCGGTTGAGGATGATGCTGCCGATGAGGGCGATGACCGCCATGACAAGCACGCCGACGGGGATGTCGAGCAGGCGGTTGAAGCCCAGCCACTCGAAGCCCGTGTTGCCGAGTTCCGGCTTGCCGCCGAGGTCGTTGTAGGTGAGGCCGTTGGTCATCAGCAGCGCCGCGCCGCGCACCACATAAAGCATGCCGAGCGTGGCGACGAAGGCCGGCACCTTCAGCCAGGCGATGAGCACGCCGTTGACGAGACCGACCAGCGCGCCGAGCACGCAGACCAGCACCGCGACGACCCAGACCGGCGGGTAGAGGATGACGCCGAGCGCGGTCAACTGCACGCCCTGTATCAGGAAGCCGGCGATCACGCCGGAGAAGCCGAGCGTGGAACCGACCGAGAGGTCGATGCCGCCATTGAGGATGACCAGCAGCATGCCGACCGCCAGGATGCCGAAGATGGCGACATGCGAGGCCATGGTCAGGAAATTGGCGACCGAGAAGTAATAGGGAGACAGCAGCGAGAAGACGATGATGATGGCGATCAGCGCGAAAGGCTGAAGCCGCCGCCCGATGCCCTCGGACGGGAGCGGCTGCGATCGGGGCTAGCGTCGGTCACGGTGATGGCTCCTGTGTTCTTCCTGGTCGGAGAGCACGGCTTCGCCGGAAGCGGCCATGATCTCCTCCTTCGTGGCATCGGCGCCGAATTCGGCCGAGATCCTGCCGCGACGCATGACGATGATGCGGTGCGCGATGCTCAGGCACTCGGTGACTTCCGAGGTCGAGAACACGACGGCGAGACCACGTGCCGCGCGCTCGCTGAGCAGCCGGAACACTTCCGCCTTGGCGCCGATGTCGATGCCGCGGCTGGGTTCGTCCAGCAGCATGACCTTAGGGCTGGTGGTCAGCATCTTGCCGATGACGACCTTCTGCTGGTTGCCGCCGGACAGCGATCCGATCGGCGCACCGCCGCCCGCGGTCTTGACGCGCACGTCGCGGATGGACCCATCGACCAGCGAGCGCTCCTGCGACCGCGACAAGAACATCCCCTTGACGAAGGCGCCGATGCTGGCGAGCGACAGGTTCGCACCGACCGACATCGTCTGGACAAGGCCATCGCGCTGGCGGTCCTCGGGTACCAGCACGAGGCCCCTTGCGATGCGCTCGGCAATGCTGAGGCGGGAGATGTCATTGCCTTCAAGCAGGATGCGCCCGCCGGCCGCCGACAGGCGCCCGGCGATGCATTCGAGCAATTCCGTGCGTCCGGCGCCCATCAGACCGTAGATGCAGACGATCTCGCCGCTGCGGACGTCGAGCGACAGCCTGTCGACGACCAAGCGCTCCGAACTCGTGACATCGGCGACGCTGACCTCGTCGACCGACAAGGCAATTTCGCCGAAGGTATGGCCGGTGGGTGGCGTACCGAGGTCGAAATTCTCGCCCACCATGTTGCGGACGATCCATTCGAGATTGATGTGCTTGGCATTGGCGGTCGCGGTGATCGCGCCGTCCCTGAGCACCACGGCGTAGTCGGTGATTTGCAGCGCCTCTTCGAGGTGGTGCGAGATGTAGACGATCGAGACGCCACGGGCCGTCAGGTCGCGGATCACCTTGAACAGCACCTCCACCTCGGTCGCGCTCAGCGCCGAGGTCGGCTCGTCCATGATCAGGATGCGGGAGTCGACCGAGAGCGCGCGGGCGATCTCGACGATCTGTTGCTGCCCCAGGCGCAGGTCCTGCACCAGCGTCATCGGGTCGATGTCTTCCTCGAGGTCTGCCATCAGCAGTCGTGTCTGGCGGGCCTCCTCGGCGAAATCGACGCCGGTCGCGCCGGGTATTTCCCGGCCCATGAAGATGTTGTCGCGCACGCTCAGATTGGGGGCGAGGCTGAGCTCCTGATGGATGATCGAGATGCCGCGGTCGCGGGCATCGGAAGACGAGGAGAAGGTGACGGACTGGCCGTCGAGTTCGATGCTTCCCGATGTCGGCGTGGTCACGCCGGACAGGATCTTCATCAATGTCGATTTGCCGGCGCCGTTTTCGCCGAACAGCGTCGTCACCTTGCCGCGGTGGATGTCGAAATTGACCCCTTTCAGGGCGTGCGTGCCGCCATAGGTCTTTACGATGTTGCGGGCCGCAAGCACTGTGTCGCCGGCCGCAGGCTCGAATTCGGGCGCCGCATTCATTGGACGCTCAGCTTCACGGGCGTGACCAGCCAGCCCTTGGGATTGATCAGCTTGAAGACGCCGACGACCGAGATGGTCTTGCCGGTGAGCTTGGTGTTGTCGATGACCGACAGAACCTGCTTCTTCATCTCGTTGTTCAGGGCCGAGCCCGCGTTCTGATACTCGATCTGGTTGATGAACTGGCCGAATGTGATGGCGCCGGTGGCGTCGCGCAGGTCGGTGCCGTTGATCGCCGGGCCGGTCTGGACGCGAACGACCAGGGTGTCGGGCACGTCGGCGACCTTGACGGTGTAGATGCCGGATTTTCCCTCGCCGACAACGCCTGCGAATTTGACCGAGAATTCAGTGCCGACATTGGCAGGCACGCCATACTGCTTCTCCGCCGCCGCCTTGTCCTTGGCGATGGCCGAAGCAAGGGTGGGGGCATCCACGGCGCGCTGCTCGACGGCGGCTTGGACGTTCGGGAATTCAGCCTTGCCGAACGCCTCCGGGGAAAAGGCGGCCTTCCGGGTGTCTTCGTCCGAGCCGATCGTGACGATTTTGGTGTCGAGGATCATCGCGGCGAGCACGACCAGCACCCCGGCCGCAAGCACAATCCAGCTCACATTCGAGGCCGGTCGCCGGTTCATCGTTGGGGTGGCAGGCTGGGAACTCATGATGTGACGACCCGTTCTGTCGCGGCGATCAGGGATGGCATTTCGTTGCTGTGGCGCGATGCGCCGCTGTGCGGGCAGCCCGCTTGCACATCGAAAACCTCCCGCGCTGCGCTCCCAACACGCAATCGACCATACCGTGATGTGAAATTACCGTCAATAACTGTGATACTTTCCCCATATTGTAACATGTGCGTGAGCAATCTTTGATTGTGATCTAGGTCAACATACTGTTTTTGTTTGATTTTTATAGACCGGCGCAATATCTCACCAAGGCTGTGATGCTGCGAGCTTTGTGGTCGTGATGAGGCCATATCGTCCTCAGGCCTGTTTGGCGCGGTCGCCCACGCCTCGCGCGTGGCGGTCGGGTTGCAGTCGCATCAAATTGCTGCCGCTGAGCTGAGCGACGACGGCGTCAATCTCCTCATCCATGCGCTGCCGACTCCAGCCGAGCGCCTGGCCTGCAACCGAGGCGATCTGCTGCAGGTCGCTCGTCGTCAGGGAACCGCTGATTGCCAGGGTCGTGCGCCGCATGACGATGTCGGCGAGATGTTCGACGAATTCGTTGCGGACGATGTAGTCGATCTCGAACAGGCTGTAGTCGTTCGCATCCGGCAAGCGGTCTTCATTGCCGGATGCGCTCCGGTGGCGCGCAATCAGGGCTGCGCTGGCTCCGTAGCGCGACAGCAACTGGTCGAGGCGAGCCACGTCGATGCCGCTGGCCGATGCGGCATCGGCCAGCCAGGTTGCGCGCGCGGCTGCGTCCATGGGAAAACCCTTGCCGCCACCGATCGGCATCGATTGCGTGCTCGCCTTGCGCTTGCTGCCGAGCCGATCGAGCACGGTGTCGGCGACTTCCTCGGCGAAACCGCGAAACGTCGTCCATTTGCCGCCGATCAGCGAGATGATCGGGAAGGGCCGTGAGGGATCCGGCTCGGCGACGGGCGCTGAATGATCCCGGCTGATCAGGCCGGGGATCGAGGCGTCGGATGACGGCAAGGGCCTGATGCCGCTATAGGCATAGACGATCTGGTCGCGTCCGAAGCTCATGCCCGGCAGGAGCGTGCGCACGCTTTCGAGCAGATAGTCGATCTCCTCCGGCTCGCAACGGACCGTGTCTGGGTTGTCGGCCGGAAGGTCCGTAGAACCGACAAGCGCCTTGCCGAGATAGTCGTAGACGAGACAGATACGGCCGTCGTCGGCCTCGAAATAGAGCATGCGCCCAGCCAGGCATTGCACCAGCGCATCGTGCTTCAGGAGGATGTGCGAGCCCTTGGTTCCACCGATCATTTTCGACGGTGCGCCGAGCGCGGCGTTGACATGGTCGATCCATGGACCGGTGGCGTTGACGACCAGCTTCGGCCGCAGCGAAAACGCGCCGCCATTGTCCCGCTTGAACGTCAGCACCCCGTTCGAGGCGGAGATCAGCGACGTGTAGTTGGCCGCGCTGGAGCCTGCATTGGCCTCAAGTCCGTCGGCGACCAGCTCGACCACCAGCCGTTCGGGGTGGCTGATCTTGGCGTCGTAATAGGTGCCGGTGGCGACGATCGATCCGGTCAGCGCCGGCATGTCGCGCAGCGCCTTGCTTCGCCCGACCAGCCGGTGGCGCGGCATGACCCGGTGCCGCGAGCCGTAGAAATCGTAGATCATCAGGCCGATCTTGATGAGGATGGCGCCTCGGCTGCGCGGTGCGCTGGTCGAGCCGAGCAGCGTGCGCAGCGCCGCCCACATGCCCTTGCCCCAGGAAAAGATCGGGATGACTGTCGGCAGCGGGCTGACATAGTGCGGCGCGTTCTTGAGCAGCAGGTTGCGCTCCAGCGTCGACTGCGCCACCAGCCCGAACTCGCCGGTCTCCAGGTATTTCAGCCCGCCATGGATCAGGCGTGAGGGCGCGGCACTGGTGCCCGAGCCGAAATCCGCTTTGTCGACGATAAAGCAGTTGACACCTTGCGCGCAGAGATCGCGAAACAGGCCGGCCCCGTTGATGCCGGCACCGAGAATGACGACCTCGACATCGCCGGCTTTGCCGGCCAGAGCGTCCTCCCGGGTTTCGTCGGGCTTCATGGCGTCTTTGTCTTGACGATGCGCAGCCTGACGCCCGCCTGCTCAAGCGTTTGCGCATGCCTGTCGCTGATGCCATCGGTGACCAGGACCGCCTCGAAGCTTGTCAGCTCGTCGAGCACATGCAAGGCGACCTTGTCGAACTTGGAATGGTCGACAAGCAGCACGCGCTTGATCGCAGCGGCCATCATCGCCTGCTTGACCCGCACGACATGCTGATCCTGGATAAAGGCCGTGGTGCCGCTGATCGCCGACGCAGAACAGATCAAAAGGTTGGCGCGCAGCCGCGAGATCGCATTCTCGCAGACGATGCCGATATAGGCATTGTAGGTGCGATGGTACTGGCCGCCGAGGCAGATGAAGTCGATGTCGTCGACATTGGTCAGGAGTGCGGCGGTCGAGACGCTGTTGGTGATGACGGTCAGCGGTTTGACCTCGAGCAGCAGCGGCGCGACGGCATTTGCCGTGGTGGAATCGTCCAGGATCACCGCTTGCCCGGGCTCGACATAGTCCATGGCGGCGCGGGCCAGCGCGTCCTTTTCGGCCCTGCCCACCGTCACCCGGTAACGGAAGGCGCTTTCATAGAGACCCGACGGCTGCACGGTGACGGCGCCATGCAGCTTTCTGAGCACGCCCTGATGCGCCAGCTGGTCGATGTGGCGGTGGATTGTCATGCGCGACACGCCGAAATGCTCGACCAGATCGTCGATGCGCACCTGGCCGAGCTTGATGACATACTCGGCGATCTCTTCGCGCCGTTCGTCGGCCTTGATCATTCCGTGACCCCCATGCTTTGCCCCGCAAGGCTTTCGATCTCCGCCCATTTCGGCCTGAGCTGCTCGGCGATGCGGCCATAAAGAGAATACCGCTCGTCGAAAACGGCGCTGCGCTCCGGGTCCGGCAGATACTGCCGGCTCACCGTGCAGGTTGCGTGCGCGCCCTCCTGCGGCGAGGCGAACAGGCCGACCGCCGCGCCGGCGCAAAGTGCGGCGCCGAAGGCCGCCGCCTCATCGGTCGAGGTCACGCTGACCGGGACCTTGAGCACGTCGGCGAACATCTGCGCGAGGGCCGGATTGCGCGAGCCGCCGCCGGTCAGCCGTACCTCGCGAACGGCAAAGCCGTCGCGGAGGGCTTCGACGTGGGTGCGGTGGTTGAAGACGATGCCTTCCAGCACCGCCTTCAACATGTCGCCGCGGTCGTGCCAGCCGCGCAGGCCAACGAAGCTGGCGCTGGCGGCATTGCCGTAGGGCGAGCCGAACAGATAGGGGTGGAAGAGCAGGGTCGACGGCTTCTTCAGCGCCGCATCGATTTCCGCCGCCAGCCTTTCGTGGATCGAGCCGCCGGTCCGTTTGGCTTCCTCCTGCTCGGCGCGGCAGAGCGTGTCGAGGAACCAGTCGTAGTTGGCCGTCGAGGCCGGCGAGATCGACATGTTGTTCCAGCGCCCGGGATCGATGGCGTTGCGGCAGAACCAGCGGGCGTCGACGCGCGGTTCGCTGGAAACCACTTCGTTGATCGAATAGGTGCCGGCGACGATGCTGACCACACCGTCTTCATGGCCGCCAATGCCGAGCGCCGAGGCCGTGACGTCATGCAGGCCGCAGGCGACCGGCGTGCCTTCGGCTAGCCCGGTCAGTGCTGACGCCTCGGCGGTGACGTAGCCGGCGATGTCGGCTGGATGCAGAGCCGGCGGCAAGGCCGCGAACAGCTCGTCCAGGCCGAAGACGCGCATCGCCTCGGGCGCGTAGTTTTGCGTGCGCACATCAGTGAAGGAGGTGCTCGCCTCGGTGAGGTCGGTGGCAATAGTGCCGGTCAGGCAGAAGCGCAGCCAGTCCTTGCAGCCGACGATATGGCCGATGCGGTCGAAACGCTCCGGCGCGTGCTTTTTCAGCCAGGCGAGCAGCGCCGAGGGGGCGGAGGCATGCGGGACCTGGCCGGTGAGGGCAAGCGCCTCGGAGAAAACCGGGCCTTTTGCCCAGTCATCGACGATTTCGCCGGCGCGGCTGTCGAGCGACAATATGCCGGGGCCGAGCGGTCGGCGCTCCTTGTCGAGCAGATAGAGGCCATCGCCATGCGCGGTCGCCGCCACCGCCTTGATGTCGCGAGCAGGCCGGCCGCTGAGCGCGATCGCTTCGCCGATCGCTTCGGCGGTCGCTTGCCAGAGGCCCGCTATGTCGCGCTCGACCCGGCGCGGCTGCGGCATCGACTGCGGCACGCGCCGCCGCGCCACCGAAAGCTGCGAACCGTCGGCGTCGAAGACCACCGCCTTCGTCACCGTCAGGCCGTTGTCGATCCCAAGCAGGCTGGCCATGATTTTTCTCGGTCAGCGCCTGCCGGCAGGCATTGCGAATTGATGCCGAACGATGGTGGCGCTGAACATCATGGAAATTATCCTCGCCTGGATTCGCGGCTGCGATCGCGACCGCCGGATAGACAGCGGCGGGATTCGAAGCAGCACAACTGACCATACAATTCTGTGAATTTAACGTCAATATGTGTGATATCTGCCGGAAGACTGCACTCCGCGAGGCAAGGATATGATTATCAGACTGGTATAAAACGCTGTTTTTCTAGCTCTTGCGCGTTGCCGGCCCATCTCGCCGATCATGTTACCCCGCGCGAGACCACGAACTGCGCAAGGGAGGCCCCTCGCTAGTTGTCCTCCGGCTCGCCGGGTTTGCGCAGCAAATAGGTGTCCATGATCCAGCCCTTTTCCATTCGGGCCTTTTCCCGGACTTCGGCGATTTCCTTGCCGACATCGCCGAGGCGGCCGGACATGACGATCTCGTCGGGCGTGCCGAGATAGGCTCCCCAGTGGATGACCAGGTCCTCGTCATCAAGCGTGTTGAAGGCGCATTTGCCGTCGAGCATGACCACGGTACTGCCTGCGTTCTCCGGCATGCCTTCCTGCGTCAGGCGGCGGCCGGTGGTGATCAGGACGGGGTCGCCGATGCGATTCAGCGCCATTCTGTGGCTGGCAGCCAGCGCCTGGACGGCGGTGATGCCGGGAATGACCTCGAGTGCGAATTCGACATTGCCCCGCAAACGCACACGTTCGAGGATGCGCAGCGCGCTGTCGTAGAGCGAGGGATCGCCCCAGATCAGGAAGGCGCCGCAGCCGTCTTCGGCAAGCTCGTCGCGGATCAGGCCCTCGTAGATCGCGGCGATGGCTTCGTGCCAGTCATCGACGGTGGCGCGATAGGAGGGTGACGGCTCGGCCCGCACCGGCACGTCGAACTCCACCCGGCGCGAGTCGGGGTTGGCGACGAAGCGGTCGCAGATCTGGCGGCGCAGTTCGGCGAGATCGTTCTTCTTGGCGCCCTTGTCGGGAATGAACAGCACCTCGGCGCGGTTCAGGCCGTTGATGGCCTGGACCGTCATATGCTCCGGATTGCCGGCGCCGATGCCGATGACGAGAAGCTTGCGCATGGCGAAGTCCTGCCCGATCGGGACGCCGGTGTCCAGACTGCGTGGGACAAGCGTCCGCGGCTGCGCGAATGGCTTTGAAACGCCACATTGAAACGGCTAGATGTGATGCGCATCCGGGGTCATGCCTTGGATTGTTGCCGAAGGGGGGTCCATGTTTCGCACTATCCTGACCGCAGCGCTGGCGGTTTCGGCCGCGCCGGCCTTCGCCTTCCCGATGCCCGAGCATGACATCGACATATTGCTGCTCGAGCCGTCGGACGACAGTGGCGCCGGAGAAGTCGGGAACGGCGGCTGATGGACATCGCGATCTACGTTGCCATCGCCGAAAACGGTGTGATCGGCCGAGACGGCGGGCTGCCATGGCGGCTTTCCACCGATCTCAAGCGCTTCAAGGCCGACACGATGGGCAAGCCCATCATCATGGGCCGCAAGACCTTTGAAGGCATCGGCCGGCCGTTGCCGGGCCGGCTCAACATCGTGGTGACACGCGACAAGGCCTGGCGGGCCGAGGGTGTCGAAACCGCCAACTCACTGGACGAGGCGATCAAGCTGGCGACCGTGCGCGGGCGCTGCATGGCCGGCGCCGATGAGATCTGCGTGGTCGGCGGCGGCGAGATCTACGCCCAGGCGTTGCCACTGGCCGACCGCCTGCATGTCACCCATGTGCTGGCTTCGGTAGATGGCGACGCGCATTTCCCTTTGATCGGCCCCGAGACATGGCGCGTTGTCAGTGCTGACGACATTCCGGCCGGCGAGAAAGACAGCCACGCGACACGCTATACAGTCTATGAACGGCGCCGCGACTAGGCATTGAAGACGATAAAGGGTCGCGAACCGCCCAAAACGGATGGCCGGGCAGCAGATCGCGTTGAAAGCGAGGCTTGGCGTCCCTATAGAAGAACAACATTGGATTTTGCGCCATCAGGCTGGCGCCGAGGGAATTTCCAAGCGAAAGGATATTCATGCCCTGGAACGACAAGAGCGGCGGCGGCGGCCCATGGGGTGGCGGCGGCAATCAGGGACCCTGGGGGCAGGGACCCAAGGGACCGAGCGGCCCGCAGGGGTCACCTCCCGATCTGGAAGACATCATCCGGCGCGGCCAGGACAGATTGCGGCGGGCCTTGCCGGGCGGCGGCGGCGCCAGTCCGGCCGTATTCGCGCTGATCGCAGCGGCACTTGTGGTGCTGTGGGCGTTCAAGGCGGTCTATACCGTGCAGCCAGATGAGGTCGCGGTCGAACTGCGCTTCGGCAAGCCGAAGGCTGAGCTTTCCCAGCCCGGCCTGCATTTCCATTGGTGGCCTGTCGAAACGGTCGAGACCGCCAACATCGCCGAACAGCTCGTCGATATCGGCGGCGGCGGCGCGACGAGTGGCAACACGTCCGGGCTGATGCTTACCGGCGACCAGAACATCGTCAACGTCCAGTTTTCGGTGGCCTATCAGGTCTCGGATCCGAGGGCGTATCTGTTCGACGTCTCCGATCCGGACGGCATGCTGCGCCAGGTGGCCGAAAGCGCCATGCGCGAGGCTGTCGGCCGCCGGCCGGCCCAGGACATTTTCCGCGACGACCGCCAGGGCATTGCCGCGTCGGTGCGCGAGATCATCCAGACGACGCTGGACGGCTACAAGGCCGGCCTCAACGTCAACGCCATTTCGATCGAGGATGCCGCGCCGCCGCGCGAGGTGGCCGATGCCTTTGACGAGGTGCAGCGCGCCGAGCAGGACGAGGACAAGTTCGTCGAGCAGGCCAACCAGTATTCCAACCAGAAGCTCGGCCAGGCGCGCGGCGAGGCGGCCCAGATCCGCGAAGACGCGGCCGCCTACAAGAACCGAGTCGTGCAGGAGGCCGAAGGCGAGGCGCAGCGCTTCATCTCGGTCTATGACGAATATGCCAAGGCGCCAGAGGTGACGCGCAAGCGGCTCTACCTGGAAACGATGGAGAGGGTGCTGAAGGATTCGAACAAGGTCATCGTCGAGCAGGGCAACGGGCAGGGAGTCGTTCCCTACCTGCCGCTGCCGGCACTGCAGCAGAAGGCGCCGCCGCCGGCGCCCCTGGGCGCCACGACGGGAGGAACCCAGTGATGGCCAACCGTCTCCCCATCATCGCCGTCGTCGCGGCGGTCATCCTGTTCCTGATCTATTCGTCGGTCTTCGTGGTCAATGCACGCCAGCAGGCGCTCGTGCTCAGGTTCGGCGAGATCGTCGAAGTCAAGAATGAACCCGGCATCTATTTCAAGGCGCCGTTCGCCTTCTTCGATGCCGACAGCGTGCAACTGATCGAGAACCGCGTGCTGCGCTTCGACCTCGACAACATCCGCGTCCAGGTGTCGGGCGGCAAGTTTTACGAGGTCGACGCCTTCATCGCCTATCGCATCTCGGACCCGCGCGTATTCCGTGCGGCGGTCTCCGGTCAGATCGAACTGGCCGAGGCACGGCTGCGGACGCGTCTCGACGCGGCACTGCGCCGTGTCTACGGTCTGCGCGATTTCGAAGCGGCGCTCTCGGAAGAGCGCGCCGTGATGATGCGCGAAGTGCGCGATCAGCTGCGGCCCGACGCCACGTCGCTCGGCCTGCAGATCGAGGATGTGCGCATTCGCCGGACCGATCTGACCGCCGAGGTTTCGCAGCAGACCTTCGACCGCATGAAGGCCGAACGCCTGGCCGAAGCCGAGCGGCTGAGGGCGCGAGGCAATGAGGCGGCACAGCGCATCAAGGCCCGCGCCGACCGCGAAGTGGTGGAGATTGTCGCCGAGGCGCAGAAGGAATCGGAAATCCTGCGCGGCGAGGGCGAAGCCCAGCGCAGCGCGACCTTCGCGGCAGCCTACCAGCGTGATCCGGCCTTCTTCGATTTCTACCGCTCGATGAATGCCTACGGCACAGCGCTGGACAACACCGGCACGACGATGGTGTTGTCGCCGGAATCCGAGTTCTTCCGCTACTTCCGCGATCCAAGCAGCAAGGAAGCACCGGTGACGCCAACAGCGCCCGCCGCACCGGCGGCGCAGCCGGGCACCGGCCAGTAACGGCCGGTGCAGGATTTTCTGGCAGCCATAGGTCTGGTCCTCGTTGTCGAGGGCCTGATCTATGGCGGCTTTCCGAACCTCGCCAAGAGACTGGCAGGTGAGGTGCTGTCGATGCCGGAGAATGCACTGCGCATAGCCGGGCTGGTGGCGATCGCCATCGGCGTCGGCATCGTTTGGCTGGTGCGCGGCTGACGATGGCGACGATGGTCATGGGTGTCAGGGAAATGAGTCCCGGCGTAAACGGAGGATTTATCCTCAGCCGATAGTCATAGCCGCAAACGTGCCGTATTTTTTGCCAACATGACGCAACGCGGCGTTTTTGCGAAAGCGCTCTTCTTTTCAGAAACATCCGGAGGCCCTCGATGACAACCAAGACCGTTCTGCGCGCTGCGAGGCGGACATTTGTCGCCGGCGCCGCCGCGCTTCTCGTCGGTTCGCTTGCGGTCCCGTCTTTCGTCACGCCGACGATCGCCGCCGACGGACCGGCTTCGGTCGCCGACCTTGCCCAGGGGCTGCTTGGCGCCGTGGTCAACATCTCGACGTCGCAGACGGTGAAAGGCTCGGAGGGACCGGGCGCGGTGCCGATGCCGCAACTACCGGAAGGCTCGCCCTTCCAGGATTTCTTCGACGATTTCTTCAAGAACCGTGGCGGCGACAAGGATGGTGGCGCCCAGAAGGTCCAGTCGCTGGGCTCAGGCTTCGTCATCGACGCCGAGCAGGGCATCGTCGTGACCAACAACCACGTCATCGCCGATGCCGACGATATCGAGGTGAATTTCTCAGACGGCGTGACGCTGAAGGCGACGCTGGTCGGCACCGACACCAAGACCGACGTCGCGGTGCTGAAGGTCGATCCGAAGGGTCACAAGCTGACGGCGGTGAAGTTCGGCGATTCCACCAAAATGCGGGTCGGCGATTGGGTGATGGCGATCGGCAATCCGTTCGGCCTCGGCGGCACGGTGACGGTCGGCATCGTCTCGGCGCGCAACCGCGACATCAATTCCGGCCCCTATGACGACTTCATCCAGACCGACGCGGCCATCAATCGCGGCAATTCCGGCGGACCGCTGTTCAACAGCGTCGGGGAAGTCATCGGCATCAACACGGCGATCATCTCGCCGTCGGGGGGCTCGATCGGCATCGGTTTCTCCATTCCCGCGCAGCTCGCCTCGGGCGTCGTCGACCAGCTTCGCCAGTTCGGCGAGACGCGGCGCGGCTGGCTCGGCGTGCGCATCCAGCCGGTGACCGACGACATTGCCGAGAGCCTCGGCATGGCGACCGCCAAGGGCGCGCTGGTGGCAGGCGTGATCAAGGGCGGACCGGTCGACAACGGCACCATCCTGGCCGGTGACGTCATCATCAAATTCGACGGCAAGGACATCAACGAGATGCGCGACCTGCCGCGCGTCGTCGCCGAAAGCCCGGTCGGCAAGGCGGTGGACGTTATCATCGTGCGCAAGGGCGTCGAGCAGACCGTGAAGGTCACGCTCGGCCGGCTCGAGGACGGCGAGAAGCTGGCCAGCGGCGAGGACGGCAGCAATACTGACCAGGACAATGGCGACAAGGCGCCTGCGGTTTCGACGGCATCCGTGCTTGGCATGACGATCGGCGAGCTCAACGACGAGACGCGGACCAAATTCGGCATTGCCGCCGACGTGTCGGGTGTCGTCATCACCGACGTCACCAAGGATTCGGCCGCGGCCGAGCGCGGCATCCAGCCCGGCGAAGTGATCACGGAGATCGCGCAGGAATCGGTTGCCACGCCGAAGGACGTCATGGACCGGATCGGCGCGCTGAAGGAGCAGGGCCGCAAGAACGCGCTCTTGATGCTGGCGTCGAAGACCGGTGAGTTGCGGTTCGTGACGATCCGGATGGATTGAGTCCGGAAAAGCCAGCAATAGTCTGATTGAAAAAGAAAAGGGCGGCTAACGGGCCGCCCTTTTCCTTGTCTGCCAGTCTTGGCGCGACAGCCGGTAAAAGACATGCCGCTTGAGCGAAGGGTGGCTGTCGGGAATATCGGGATGGTCGAAGTCGCTTGATGGGTCGGCGCTCATGCCGAGGCGTTTCATGACGGCGGTAGAGCGATGGTTATCGGCCACGGCGAAGGAAACGATCTCCTCGAGATCAAGCGTTTCGAAACCAAAGGCCAGCCAGGCGTCCGCCGCCTCGGTCACATAGCCCTTGCCCCAGAATTCGGGCGCCAGCCGCCAGCCGATCTCGATCGTGCCGGCCGGCAGGGAGGGCACATGATCGGTGACGAGGAGGCCGACAAAGCCGATGCACTCGCCGGTGGCCGCGATCTCGGCTGCGGCGAAACCGTAACCATCCTCCGCGATCCAGTCCCTGAATTCGTCCATTTTGGCGTCGGCTGCGGTACGGTCGCGGCGAAACGGAAAGAATTCCATGACGCGTTCGTCGGAGTTGATGCGGTGGAAAAGCGCGCGATCGCGATCCTCCCAATTGCGCAGGATCAGGCGCTCGGTGCGCATCGGCTTCATTCGGCAAAGTCCTCCCGACGGTAGCCCTGCAGATAGAGCAGCGCGGTGAGGTCGGCATGATCGATGCGGACCTTTGCCTCGGCTGCTACGGTGGGCTTGGCGTGCAGGGCGACGCCGGTGCCGGCGAGGCGGATCATGTCGAGGTCGTTGGCGCCGTCACCGACGGCAATGGCATCGGCCGGCGTCAGGTCGAGACGGGCAGCAATTTCGAGCAGCGCTTCAGCCTTGGCGGCGCGGCCAAGGATCGGCTCGGCGACGAGCCCGGTGAAGAGATCGTTCTCCTCGATCAGCCGGTTGGCACGGTTTTCCTGGAAGCCGAGCTTGGCGGCGATGCGACTGGTGAAGACATCGAAGCCGCCGGAGACGAGTGCCGTCCAGGCACCGTTGGCCCTCATGGTCTGGACAAGCGCGCGCCCGCCGGAGGCCAACGTCAGCCGGTTGGCGATGATGCGGTCGACGACAGCCGTGTCGAGGCCCTTCAGCAGGCTGACACGCTCGCGCAAGGCCGGCTCGAAGGCGATCTCGCCGTTCATCGACCGCGCCGTGATCGCCGCGACGCGATCCTTGACGCCGATCTCGTCGGCCAGTTCGTCGATACATTCCTGGTCGATCATCGTCGAATCCATGTCGGCCAGCAGGATCTTCTTTCGCCTGCCGTCGGCCGGCTGCACGATGATGTCGACCGGTTCGGAGGCCAGTGCCGTGCGTAGCCTGGCGGTCATTTCGCCGGCTTCGGCTTGCTCGGGCAAAACGAGATCGCAGGCGATGTCTTCGGCCAGCCAATGAACAGCGCTTGCACCGACCGACCGTGAGGCCATATTCGCAAGCGCGGCCGACACTGCGCGGCCTTCGGGATGGGACACAAGCGTGGCGATCAGGGGCATCGAAAATTCCGGTGGGCAGGCGAGTGAGGGCCGCGTGAAGAACGCGATCCTGATAGCCGGGCCGACCGCCAGCGGCAAGTCGGCGCTTGCGCTCGATCTCGCCGAACGTAGCGGCGGCATCATCGTCAACACGGATTCGATGCAGGGCTATTCGGTGCTCGATGTGCTGACGGCGCGCCCGAGTGCCGCCGAACTCGGCCGCGTGCCGCATTTTCTCTACGGCCATGTCCATCCGTCCGTCGCCTATTCCACCGGCGCCTGGCTGCGCGACGTGACGAAGCTGATCGACGACGGCACGTTCTCCGAACGGCCTGTGATTTTCGTCGGCGGCACCGGGCTTTACTTCAGGGCGCTTGCGGAAGGGATTTCGGACATGCCCGAGATTCCGCAATCGATCCGCGACCGCTGGCGCCATGAACTCAAGGAGCAGGGCGCGGCCAGGCTGCACAGCATCCTGCTGCGCGAGGATTCGGCGGTCGCAATGCAGCTGAAACCGACCGACAGCCAGCGCATCGTGCGGGCGCTGGAAGTGCTCGACGCCTCGGGCCGCTCCATTGCGGACTGGCAGGCGGCGCGCGGCCGGCCGCTGATCGACCGCGACAGCGCGCGCTTCCTGGTGATCGAGCCGGACCGGGCGGAACTGGTCGAGCGGATCGAGGCGCGGTTCGACCGGATGCTGGACAAGGGAGCGCTGGACGAGGTCAAGCGGCTGGTGGCTCTCGGCCTCGATCCGGATCTCCCGGCGATGAAGGCGATCGGCGTTCGCGAGCTGCAGGCGGCAATGGCCGAGCAAATGGGTTTTCCCGAGGCGATCGAGCGCGCCAAGATCGCGACGCGGCAATATGCCAAGCGCCAGGCGACGTGGTTTCGGCATCAGCTGGGGCCAGAATGGCAACGATTGCATCCGTCCGCCGGCGCGGCGCTCCCGGTTTGATGCCCGTTCCCAATGCAATTAGAAAACTGGAAATAAACCGAGCTTCCCGCTCAGGTTGTCCCGATTAACCCTCCGTAAGGCGGCAGCATGTCATAAAGTCGATGGGCAGTTTTGCTACGGGGAGCAAATGCGTTTCCATAAAGCGGAATCCGCATTTTTCGTGTTTATTTTCGTGATCCTGGCCGCCGGCCTGGTGACGCTGCACGCCTATGGTCTTCTGCAAGGCATCGCGACCGACCTGGATACGGCCTCGCGCATCGAAAAGATCGTCTATCTCAACAAGTTGTTGTTTGCGACCGGCGTGCTTCTGGCAACGGCGCTGTTCTTCGGCGTCTTCTTCATTTACCCGATGATCCGCGGTCAGGCGACGGAAGAGGGCAAGCTGCGCGCCATGACCGTCTCGCTCAGCGCGCGCTCGGAGACACTGGAGCACGCAGCGCTGACCGACGGCCTGACCGGCATGCAGAACCGCCGCTATTTCGACGATGCGCTGAAGGAATATCTCGAGGAATTCCGCCGCATCGAAAAGCCGGTTGGGCTGATGATCCTCGACCTCGACCATTTCAAACAGGTCAACGACACGCATGGCCACGATGTCGGCGACGAGGTGCTGAGGGCGGTCGCCGGCTGCCTGAAGGGCATGACCCGCTATCACGACGTGGTGGCGAGGCTCGGCGGCGAGGAGTTCGCCGTGGTGACGCCGAACATGGACGCCGAACTGCTCTCCAAATTCGCCGAACGCATCCGCAAGGCGATCGCCAACATGTCGGTTCTGTCGGGCAATGTCCGGCTGAAGATCACCACCAGCGTCGGCCTCGCCGTCTGGGACCGCAAGGAAACGGCCGAGGATTTCTACCGACGCGCCGACCGCCAGCTTTATGAAGCCAAGAGGCAGGGACGCAATCGCGTCTGCGCCTAAAATCCCATCATTGAATTCGCGATGCTGGCCGTATGCTGCCGTTTTCTGTGCTTCCGGTGCTCACGGACTTAAATGTCCGCTCCGCTCCGGTTCTCGAAAACGGCACCATCCGACTCAGCCTGACGAATTCACTGATGGGATTTACCCACGCTGGCCAACGAAGCTGAGCCCCTGGAAGCTCAAATATCGTTGGCAGGAGGATCCAGTGCCAGGGACTCAATCGTTCTGCGGGCGCAGCCCGAAAGTGGAAGGCTTGAGGCCGTAGCGCAGGTCGAAATCGTCGTCCGGTTGCATGCGCGGGGTTGTGGCCGGCTTGCGATAGTCGGGGTCGCCGGCCTGCCGGCCGCTATCGACGACCTCGGCGAATGCCATCTGCTGCTGCGGTTTCGGCACATTGCGCAGCCGTTCGACGATCGCCGCGAGATCGACGTCGTCGCCGGTCTCGGACGACGAGGCCTGCTCGCGCTTGCCCGTGCCGGGGATCAGATCCTGTGGCAGTTTTTCGAATTTCAGCCGCATGGTCGTCGCCACGCCCTCGCCGAAGGCGATGGCCTCGCGCTGGCCCATGGAAGACAGGAAGGCGAGCGTCGAGGCCGAGGAGTCGGCGATCGCCGAACGGATGATCGCCTGGTCCTGCTCATTGGCGAGCCGCATGGCGAAGAAGGTCGAGCATTGCGACAGGATGGTCGGATCGAGTTCCCCCGGGCGCTGGGTGACGACGCCGAGATAGCAGCCATATTTGCGGCCTTCCTTGGCGATGCGCGACAGCGCGTGCCTGGTCGGCGCAAAGCCGAGGCGCGGATCGGCCGGCATGTAGCGGTGCGCTTCCTCGCACAGCAGCAGCAGTTGCAGCTTCCCTTCGCTCCACAAAGCGAGGTCGAAGGCCAGGCGCGCCAGTACCGAGCAGACGGAGTTGACGACTTCGGACGGCATGCCGGCCATCTCGAAGCAGGTGACCGGACGACCGTGGTGCGGCACACGGAAGATGTTGCCGATCGTCTCGTGGATCGTGTCCTCGATCAGGCGCGAGTTGAACATGAAGCGGTAGCGCGGATCGGACGCCGCCGATTCGATGCGGGTCTTCAGCGATTTGAGGATGGGGCGGTCGTTCTTGCTTTCCAGCATACCAATGCGCTCGTCGATCTGCTTGATGAGATCGGCGATGCGGTAGGGCACCGGCGTATCGGCCGTCAGCGCGTCGCTGCCACGCCTCAGGTAGGTACCGGAACCAGGGTTGCGATAGAGGTTCTTGGCGGCGGGGATGAGATCGCGCAAGGCATCGACTTCTTCCGCCACCGTCTCGCGGCCGCGAAACAGCACCTCGGCGAATTCCTCGAGCCTGAACATCCAGAAGGGCAGGTCCAGCGTCTTCGAATCGACCCTGACGCAATGTTCGGGCAGCGAGGCGGCAAACTCGTTGTGCGGGTCGAGGATGAGGATGCGCAAATCGGGCCGCGCGGCGATCGACTTGCGCAGGAGTAGCGAGACGGCAGTCGACTTGCCGACGCCGGTGGTTCCGACAATGGCGAAGTGACGCGCCAGCGTGTCGTCGATGGCGATGTTGGCGTCGATTGCCTCGTCCTGCGACAGCGTACCGATGGTGATCGAATGACGCCCGGCGAGATCGTAGACCGCCTGCAGGTCGCGGCTGCGGATGCGGTGGGCGATGGCGCCGATATGCGGATAGGTGGTGATGCCGCGATCGAAGACCGGCTTGGCGCCGGGCTCGGTGGCATCGCGCACTTCACCGATGAGCTCGATGCTGACCTCGATCGGGTTCTGGCCTTCATTGCTCCAGGCGCGGTCCGACTTGCCGATCTCATAGACAAGGCCGACGGTTCGCGTGGAGCCGAGATTGATCGAGATCATCTTGCCGACCGTCCACAGGCCGGTGATCGCACCTTCAATGTCGTCGGCATAGGCGCTGATGGTGGCGCGCGCGCCGTCGCATTGCACGACATTGCCCAGGATGCGCTTGTCGTTCTGTTCCGCGTGGCGGCGCTCCTGCGAGGTCGGTTCTCCGACGGAGGCTTCGCGTTCGACAAACATAAGCGGTCTGATCCCCATTCCCAGCAACGTCCACCCTACACAAATGGGGTTAAAGCCGGGTGAGGTCGGATGGTGTAGGCGGCGTTAAGGTTGGCACGAAAATACAATCTATCGGCCTCTTCTCCTCGCCGTTGATTTCGGTATATTGAACGAATGAACGACATAGCGAACGTATCTTCTTCCAGCATCGGCAAGAAGATACGCTCCGAAAGGGCGCTGCGGGACTGGTCCCTGGCGGAACTTGCGGAACGGTCGGACGTCTCAAGGCCATGCTCAGCACGATAGAGCGCGGCAAGACCAGCCCGACCGCGGCACTGCTGGTGCGCATCGCCGCGGCCTTCGGTATGACGCTTTCCACACTCATTGCGCGGGCGGAACTGCAAGGCGGCGGCCTGTTGCGCGAAAGCGAGCAGCCGGTGTGGCGCGACCCAGCTACGGGTTATGTCCGGCGCCACCTCTCGCCAGCCTCGGACATGCCGCTCGAACTGATCAAGGTGCGGCTGCCGGCGGGTGCCAGGGTCAGCTTCCCGGCAGCGTCCTATGCCTTCATCAAGCAGCAGATCTGGCTGATCGGCGGGCGGCTCGATTTCACCGAAGGCGACGTCGTGCACTATCTGCGGCCCGGCGACTGCCTGGCGCTCGGCGCACCGTCCGACTGCACTTTCCACGCCCCGGGACCGGAGGCAGCCGACTAGGTGGTTGCGCTGGTCAGAGGGTGATCGCGTTGCGAGACGTCCCAAGCGCTCCGACAATGGCGGGCCGCCGCTCGACGACTATGACGGCCCACCCTGGGGAAAGGGCGACGCCTTTATCTTCTTCGCCTGGCAGGCAGCCCATGCGAAAGCCTGGAAAGCGCCAAACCGCGAAATCATGCTGATGCGGCTGGACAAGGCCGAGCGGCTCGGCCTGACCTATGAGGAGTACACGCTCGAAATCCTCGAGCGCGGCCGGCACCTGCAGGAGGAAGACACCGAACGCATCGCCGAAATCCGCCGGGCGCGGAAGCGAAGGCGCTTCAACCACTTCGAATGACGCCGACCTCGAACTGCTCCCACCGCACCACCGATAGTCACTGCTTCAAAGGACACACGGCAAAGCATGAGTTCCATCGAAATCAAGGTTTTGAGCCACGATGCGGAAACCGAGAAAATGCTGGCCGACCTGCTGGTCGAAACGGTTGCTGCCGGCGGATCGGTCAGCTTCATGCATCCGCTGGCGCGAGAAGCGGCGGAGGCATTCTGGGGCCAGTCCCTCGCGGCGGCGGCGCGCGGCGAGAGGGTTGTGCTGGGTGCTTGGGATGGCGAGGCTCTGGTCGGCACCGTCACCTTGCTGCTCGACTTTCCTCCCAACCAGCCGCACCGGGCCCGAGATCGCCAAGCTGATGACCCGGCTCGCCCATCGTGGCAAGGGCGTGGCGACCCGGCTGATGCGGGCCGCGGAGGATCTTGCCGTCGAGATGGACCGGACCCTGCTGGTGTTGGACACGGCGACAGAGGAGGGCGCTTGCGGCCTCTACGAAAAACTCGGGTTCACGCTCGCCGGCGAAATCCCGGACTTTGCGTTGAAGCCGCATGGCGGACTGACCGGCACGCTCATCTACTGGAAGCGCATCGGTCGGCGTCGCTGACTTTACGTCGACGCCGCGCCGGCGAGGCGCGACAGAAGCCACTGACGGAAGTCTTGTTCGGCGCGCGTCAGCGGTGCGGCCGACGCCCGTGTCAGGAAATGCCCGGAGCTGCTCGAGAGTTCGAAGTCGGAGAGCCTGACCAGATGTTTGCCGGCGAGCGCGGCGTCGATCATCGGCCGTGAACCCAGCAGCACGCCGGCGCCGGCCTTGGCCGCTTCCATGGCGGCAACGAAACTGTCGAAGCGGTGCGAGCGCCTCGGGTGTCCCGGCACGCCGGCGGCGGCGAACCATTCCGCCCACATTTCACGCGCTCCGGCGACCAGAAGCAAAGGCAGCGAGGTCCAGTCGGGATTGCCGGCGAGGGTCGGGGAGGCCACCGGCACAAGCCGCTCGATGGTCAGCCTGTCGGCTTCGCGGCCGGGAAAGGCTCCGTTGCCGAAGCGAATGTCGAGCGCCAGGCCAGGCTGATCGTAATCCGTCGGCCGATGGATCGTCACCATGTCGAGCTGGATCTGCGGAAGAGCCTTCGCGAGATCGGGTAGCGAAGGCACCAACACCAGCAGCGCAAAGGAGATCGGTACTCGAATGGTGACGGTCTGGATGGCGCGCGGCTCGAACAATTCCGTGGTGCTGTTGCCGATGGTGGCGAACGCCGACTGGATGTGAGGCAGGTAAGCAGCGCCCTCCGGCGATAGCGCGACGCCGCGCGCCAGCCGTGAAAACAGCCGGACCTTCAACCGTTCCTCGAGAGACCGGATGTGCTGGCTGACGGCCGCCTGTGTCAGGCCGAGCTCGGTCGCCGCGGCCGTGAAATTCGATAGTCGCGCCGCCGCCTCGAAACTGCGCAGCCAATCGAGAGGGGGCAAAGCCGGAATCCGAGCCATTAGCTCTCTTTGGTCATTGGCCGAAAAATCATAATTTGAATTATGCCTGTCAGGCGGCCAGCATGCAATCGAACCCTGCGGACCAAGGCAACAGGAACGGATCTCCATGCTGACTCACGCGCTCATCGGCGACGAAGGAAGAACGATCGAACTTGGCTGGGAGAATGGGACGCGCACCCGCTTTCACGCAATGTGGCTGCGCGACAATGCGCTCGACGACAAGACGCGCAGCGCCGGCAACGGCCAACGTCTGATCACCATTCTCGACGTTCCCGCCGATACGCGCATCGGCGCGGCCCTGATCAAGCCCGGTGCCCTGGAGCTTACCTTTATGCCGGAAGGAAAGACGGTCAGCTTTCCAGCGGAATGGCTTGGCGCGCACGCCTACGACCGCGTCGAGTTGCGCAAAGGAGGCTGGACGAGCGATGCGGTCGAGCGCTGGACCAGGGCGACGATGCAGAATTCGGTGCCGCGCGCCGGCTACGCCGCCGCCAGTCATGATCGCGAAACGCTGCGCGAATGGCTCTCGGCTGTGAGGCGCTTCGGTTTTGCGGTGATGGATGGCCTGCCGGCCGAATCCGGCGCGCTTTGCAAGGTGTCCGACCTGTTCGGCTATATCAGGGAGACCAATTACGGGCGCTGGTTCGAGGTGCGCGCCGAGGTCAATCCGAGCAATCTCGCCTACACCAATCTCGGCCTGCAGGCGCACACCGACAATCCCTATCGCGATCCGGTGCCGACGCTGCAGATCCTGTCCTGCATCGAGAATACGGTGGAGGGCGGCGAGTCCAGTGTCGTCGACGGGTTCGCGGTCGCCGAGGCGCTGCAGACCGAGAACCCGGAAGGGTTCCGTCTGCTGAGCTCCTATCCGGCGCGCTTCGAATATGCCGGCTCGTCGGGCGTGCGGCTGCAGGCCAAGCGGCCGATGATCGAGCTTGGGCCGGATGGCGAACTCATCTGCATTCGTTTCAACAACCGCTCGCTGGCGCCTGCCGTCGACGTGCCATTCGCCGAGATGGGCAAATACTATGCGGCCTATCGCCGGTTCGCCGAACTGATCGAGGATCCCCGTTTCGAAGTGACGTTCAAGCTCGAGGCCGGGCAGGCCTTCATCGTCGACAACACCCGCGTCATGCATGCGCGCAAGGCGTTTTCCGGAACCGGCAAGCGCTGGCTGCAAGGCTGCTACGCCGACAAGGACGGCCTGCTGTCGACGCTTGCGGCGATCGAGCACGGTTTCCGGGAGGCGGCGGAATGAGCGGCCAGGATCTGAACGCGGACAACATCGTCGAGTTCATCGCCGACATCTTCGAACGCCGGGGTGCCGAGTCCTATCTCGGCGAGCCGGTGACGATGTCCGAGCATATGCTGCAGGGCGCCTGGCTCGCCGAGCAGGACGGCGCGCCCGACGTGCTGGTGGCGGCCGCGCTGCTGCACGATATCGGCCACTACACCAGCGAGTTCGGCACCTACTCGCCCGACGATGTCGAGGACAAGCACCATGACGAGGCCGGCGGCGAAGTACTGGCGCCGTTCTTTCCGCCGGTGATCGTCGAATGCGTCAGGCTGCACGTCTCGGCCAAGCGCTATCTGTGCGCCACCGATCCGACCTATTTCGGCAAGCTCTCGCAGGCCTCGGTCCATACGCTGTCGTTGCAAGGCGGCCCCATGAGCGCCGAAGAGGTGGCGGAGTTTCGCAAGAACCCGTTCCACGAAGAAGCGGTACGCGTCCGCATCTGGGACGAGGGCGGCAAGATCGCCAACATGAAGACGCGGACTTTTCGCGACTACGTGCCGCTGCTGCAGCGCGTCGTTCGCGAGTTTCGCGATCGCGCCTGACGCAACCCTCACTGGAGGAGACGGACCATGTGTTTTTGCTTCGACGGCGAAAGCGTGGTGACTGCATCCCGGCCGTATGACTGCCGCGAGCGCCTGCCTGCCGCAAGTGCTCCCGTATCGCTGCCGACCGCTTCCCGCGGCGAGCCCAGCGCCGCTGCCGGCTCGTTCGAACCCGCCGATGCCAGGCACGTTCGCGGTCTTGCTGCTGCGCTTGTTCCGATGTATTAGCCGCGCCCGGCATGCGGCCTTCCTTTTCATTAGCCGCACCGTGTCAACCACGCTTTTGATGGAGGCGACGATGAGATCTTGTTCACGCATTTTGCGCCTCCGCGGCGGAGAGTCGGGCTGATCCGCGCCCACAGCGGGTTCCCACTTCCTGACAATCTGAGGACCGCCGCGCTGCGACGCGTGGTTGTCGTCTGGTTCGCGATGCATCGACGTTCAAAACGGTGGGAGCCGAGAGCTCCCTGCCGACGTTGACGGCTGCCCGAAGGGCTGAGATGCGGCTTTGCAACACCTCGCCAGACCATTGTAATCATTGAAGAATAGGCCTTGTGTCGAGCTCGTCGTGGGCGTAGAGACGCTGCCCATTCCTAACCCGTCTTCCTGAAAGGAGACCTGTCAATGTCCCGGCAATCCAGATCGACACAGTCCGTGCCGACGCTGGAATTGCGTGCGGCTGACAGGGTTCCAATCAGGAAGAACGGCCATGGCAAAGTCCATGATCCAGCGCAGGCAGGACGCCGAGCGCGAACGCATTGAAGCATATGCCGCAACGCTGCGGCGGGTTTCCCACGTCCCGCGTCCCGCTCCGGATTTCGAGCGGGCGCTTGATGAGGCACGCCGGGGCTTTGCCGGCGTCGCGATCCGCGACGGCGCGCTGTGGCGTCCGAAGCTGAAGACGCGCGACCGCGCGCGCTTGCGGCTGGCCGCGGCGCGCCATCTCTATGCGCGCTACCCGGTCTCAGTCGCGCTCGAGGCCATCTGGCTGGACGGTTCGGGGCTGGATGCCAATGAGGTGGCGCTCCGCAAGGCCTGGTACATCGCGGTCGCGCGTGGCGACTCGCTGTACAAGGCGGGCGCCAATGCATGGCTGTCGCGCAAGGAGGTGCATTGCTTCCTGAACGTGGCCGGCGATTTCACCTTCGACGAGGCGTTCTGGTTGGCGATCGCGCGGTCCTACACGGATGATCCCGGGTTGGCCGCCCGCCTTGCGCGGACGAAGATCGCGCGCACGCCGCGCGGCGAGTTGGCCTTCTGGCGTGAGGTGACGCGGTTCTTCTGCGGGCATCCTGCCTCGAAGGAGGAGATCGACGATCTCTGCGACTATATCGGCGCCATGCACCAGCGCGACGCGGCGTACAGCCTGAAGGGCCGCACGCTCGCCTCGCTGCGCCGGCAGATGCTGGAATGGCACCGCGACATTGCCGCGATCGAACGCATCGAGGCAATACGCCGCCGCGCCGCCGGGCGGGCTCCACGTACTGCCGGACCGCAGTCGGAGAGCCGCGCCTGGGACGGCTCGCGTCTCGAGGACTGGGAGTGGAAGCCGTCGGCCAAGGAGGCGAAGGCGCATGGCGAGCGCTTCTTCGTTCGCCAGCTGAAGACGGCCGAGGACCTGGTTGCCGAGAGCCGGGCGATGCATCACTGCGTCTCGATGTACGCGGCCAAATGCATCGCCGGCTACGCCTCGATCTGGGTGCTGCGGCGCACGGCGCTCGGCAGGATCGAGCGGCTGCTGACGATCGAGCTCGATCCGCAAAACCGTGCGGTGCAGGTGCGCGGTTTCGGCAATCGCGTCGCTTCGGCGGAGGAGTGCAAGGTCGTCGAGCGCTGGGCCAAGGCGAGGGGCGTGGTGCTCAGGGCCTGAAAAAACGGAAGACCCGCGCGGCGGAAAACGCCGCGCGGGTTATGCCTTCCTGGTTGCACAAGCGGGATAGCGGACTAGCCTTTGTGGTGCACCTGCTGCAGCCCGTAGACCGGCGTCGGGATGCCTTCATGCCGCGCCTTGAGCTGCAGCGACAGGAACTGCGAATAGTGGCGCGACTGGTGCAGATTGCCGCCGTGGAACCAGAGCGCTTCCTGCTGCGTCGGCTTCCACATGTTGCGCAATTCGCCTTCCCAGGGCCCCGGGTCCTTGGTGGTGCTGGAGCCGAGACCCCAGCATTTGCCGACCTTGTCGGCGACCTCTCGGGAAATGAGGTCGGCCGCCCAACCATTCATCGAGCCGTAGCCGGTGGCATAGACGATGAGGTCGGCCGGCAGTTCCGATCCGTCGCTGAGCAGGACCGAATGTTCCTTGATCTCCTTGACCTCGGCGCCGCTTTTCAGCTTGATCGAACCGTCGATTATCAGGTCGGACGCGCCGACGTCGATATAGTAGCCGGAGCCGCGCCTGAGGTACTTCATGAACAGGCCGGACTCGTCATCGCCCCAGTCGAGCATGAAGCCGGCCTTTTCCAGGCCCTTGTAGAATTCGGCATCGCGCTTCTTCATGTCGGCGTAGGCCGGGATCTGGAATTCATGCAGGATCTTGTAGGGCAGCGAGGCAAAGATGAGGTCTGCCTTGGCCGTGGTCATGCCGCCTTGCACGGCCTTTTCCGAGTAAAGCGCCCCCAGACCGATTTCCATCAGCGTGTCGGATCTGGAGATATGGGTGGTCGAGCGCTGCACCATGGTGACTTCGGCGCCGGCCTCCCAAAGGGCCGCGGCGATGTCGTGGGCTGAATTGTTCGAGCCGATGACGACGGCGCGCTTGCCGGCATAGGCATCCGGGCCGGGGTGCTGCGAGGAATGGTGCTGATCGCCCTTGAAGCTGTCCATGCCCTTGAAGTTTGGCATGTTGGCCTTGCCGGATTGTCCCGTCGCCAGCACCAGTTGCTTCGGCTTCAGCGTGATGTCCTTGCCGTCGCGGTGCACGATGACGGTCCATTCCTTCTTCTTGTCGTCATAGGTAGCGCTCCTGGCCTCGGTCGAGGACCAGTAGTTCAGCTCCATGACCTTGGTGTACATTTCCAGCCAGTCGCCGATCTTGTCCTTGGGCGAGAAGACCGGCCAGTTCCTGGGAAAATCGATATAGGGCAGATGGTCGTACCAGACCGGGTCGTGCAGGCAGAGAGACTTGTAGCGCTTGCGCCAGCTGTCGCCGGCGCGCTCGTTCTTCTCGACGATGATGGTCGGCACGCCGAGCTGCCGCAGCCGCGCGCCGAGCGCGATGCCGCCTTGGCCGCCGCCGATGATCAGCGTGTGCGGCTGCGTCTTGAAGCCGAGTTCGGCGGCTTCCTTCTCGCGTTCTTCCTTCCAGGTCGGGCGGTTCTTGCCGTGGCCATGCTTGGCGCCCATCGGCCGGGCGAAGCCCGCCGGCTCCTCGTGGCCCTTCAACTCGACCATGGTGGTGAGCAGCGTCCAGATCTTGCCGTCCTTCAGTCTGATATGGCCGAAGCCGCGCGCCACTTCCGTTTCGAAGCTGATCCAGCCTTCGAGCAACCCGTCGCTTTCGGTGGCGTCCTCGCCCTCGGCGATCGCCCAGTTCGAAGGTTTCGTTTTCGCCAGCTGGCTGACCAGCATGTCGCGCACCTGGTCGCGGCCTTCCATGGTCTTGATGTTCCAGGTGAAGGTGACGAGATCGCGCCAGTAGCAGTCGCCCTGAAAACAGGCGACGGCCTTGTCGATATCGCCGGCGGAGAGAGCCTTGCCGAATTTGTCGAGCAGGTCGGCAAGCTTCTTGTTCGGGGCCTTTTCCAGCATCAGTTTCCTCCGGGGTCTTGGGATCGCTTCTTGGGTGAGCGGGTGGCGGGGGCATTGTCCGGCGCGGCGAAAGTATTTCGCCAAAACCGCCATCGCGTCACGCCCTCCAATAGTTTGGCGCGTTTTCAGCGGTTTAGCGGGTATTCGGCCATCATAGCCTCTGCCGGTTCTCAAACAGCACGGCCAACCCGTTTCATCGGGTTGATGCATTCACATTCGCCGTTGACAGCGGCGCAAAACCAATTCTATTGTCCGCGACCATGAAAACGGCACTCATTCTCGTAGGAAAGCGCGTGGGCAAGGCGGTGTAACCGCCGGGCGAAAACCTCCCATGCGCACACACAGGCTCCCTCGGGGGCCTTTTTTATTGCCCGAAACACGACTAAACGACCAGCAATCGCCAGATGGCGGACAGTACGGGACCAGACCGATGAGCAATGGACAGAGTGAGCGGCGCGAAATGACGGGCGCCGAAATGGTGGTGCAGGCGCTGAAGGACAATGGTGTCAAGCATGTCTTCGGCTATCCGGGCGGCGCCGTTCTCCCGATCTACGATGAAATCTTCCAGCAGGACGAAGTCGAGCACATCCTGGTCCGCCACGAGCAGGGCGCTGGCCATGCGGCGGAAGGCTATGCGCGATCGACCGGCAAGGCCGGCGTCATGCTGGTGACCTCGGGCCCTGGCGCAACCAATGCGGTGACGCCGCTGCAGGACGCGCTGATGGATTCGATCCCGCTCGTCTGCCTGACCGGGCAGGTGCCGACGTCGCTGATCGGCTCCGACGCCTTCCAGGAGTGCGACACGGTCGGCATCACGCGCCCCTGCACCAAGCACAACTGGCTGGTGAAGGACGTCAACGAACTGGCCGCGACCATCCACGAGGCCTTCCATGTCGCGACCACCGGGCGTCCAGGCCCGGTCGTGGTCGACATCCCGAAGGACGTGCAGTTCGCCAAGGGCATGTACGTGCCGCCGCAGACGGCGCCGCGCACCAGCTACCAGCCGAAGGTCCAGGGCGACCTCGACAAGGTCAAGGCGGCGGTCGAACTGATGGCCGGTGCCAAAAGGCCGATCATCTATTCGGGTGGCGGCGTCATCAATTCCGGCTCCGAGGCCAGCCATCTGCTGCGCGAACTGGTCGACCTGACCGGCTTTCCCATCACCTCGACGCTGATGGGGCTCGGTGCCTATCCGGCTTCCGGCAAGAACTGGGTCGGCATGCTCGGCATGCACGGCACTTACGAGGCCAACATGGCCATGCATGATTGCGACGTGATGATCTGCATCGGCGCGCGCTTCGACGACCGCATCACCGGCCGGCTCAACGCGTTCTCGCCGAACTCAAAGAAGATCCACATCGACATCGATCCGTCGTCGATCAACAAGAACGTCCACACCGACGTGCCGATCATCGGCGATGTCGGCCGGGTTCTGGAGGATCTGGTGCGGCTGTGGCGAGCCAGCGCCAAGGCCGACAAGAAGGCGCTGCACCCCTGGTGGGAGCAGATCGCCAAATGGCGCGCAAGGGACTCGCTCGCCTACAAGATGAACCACGACGTGATCATGCCGCAATACGCCATCCAGCGGCTCTATGCGCTGACCAAGGACATGGACACCTACATCACCACCGAGGTCGGCCAGCACCAGATGTGGGCCGCGCAGCACTATCATTTCGAGAAGCCGAACCGCTGGATGACGTCAGGCGGGCTGGGCACGATGGGCTATGGCCTGCCGGCGGCGCTCGGCGTGCAGATCGCGCATCCCAACGCACTGGTCATCGACATCGCCGGCGACGCCTCGGTGCAGATGACGATGCAGGAGATGAGCACGGCGGTGCAGTACAATGCGCCGATCAAGATATTCATCCTCAACAACCAGTATATGGGCATGGTGCGGCAGTGGCAGCAGCTGCTGCACGGCAACCGGCTGTCGCATTCCTATACCGAGGCGATGCCCGACTTCGTCAAGCTGGCCGAGGCCTATGGCGGCCACGGCATTCGCTGCGACAAGCCGGACGAGCTGGACGACGCGATCAAGGAAATGATCTCGGTGAAGAAGCCGGTGCTGTTCGACTGCCGCGTGGCGACGCTCGCCAACTGCTTCCCGATGATCCCGTCGGGCAAGGCACACAACGAGATGCTGCTGCCTGACGAGGCGACCGACGAGGCGGTGGCCAACGCCATCGACGCCAAGGGCAGGGAACTGGTGTAGGCAGAGCTGATAAACACAGGGTTAGACCATGACGACGTCAGCAAGGGCCCTTTCGTTGATGTTGCACCACACG
This sequence comes from Mesorhizobium amorphae, assembly GCF_014843845.1. Taxonomy (GTDB): domain Bacteria; phylum Pseudomonadota; class Alphaproteobacteria; order Rhizobiales; family Rhizobiaceae; genus Mesorhizobium; species Mesorhizobium amorphae_A. Next base: position 290,337 of record NZ_JHQS01000051.1, read on the forward strand.
TTTCGCATGCTGTGCGCATTTGCAATGGTCCTTGCCATCAACGATAGCGCGATAGCCCAGGATACCCTTAGCGTGCGAGGAACAACCGTATCGTTGGTTCCTCCGAAAGGTTTCGAGCCCACGGGAGATTTTGCCGGTTTTGTGAACAACGACATTAAGGGAACGATCGCAGTTACCGAATTGCCTAAGGAGGCTTTCGGCGAAATGTCGACACTTTTTTCAGATGTCGACAAAGTAAACGCAAAATTCTCCAATGGAGGAATCAGGGCGAATACTCTTGAATGGCTGAAAATAAATACAGGGGAATCCATCCCTCTTATACATGGGACGCAGACCACTTTAGACGGTCATTTTGACAAATGGATGGCTGTGTATGGCGGAAACAAAACATCCTTGGTGACCCTGCAAGTCTTGGAGCCAAATTCTCTCGATCCTTTAGTCGTCAAGGCGGTGTTCGCCTCGGTGAAGACCGGAGTCGTGGCGTCGCAAGAGGAGCAGCTTTCGCGCTTGCCATTTGAACTCAAGGTAGTCGAACCTTTTCGATTCATAGGTACACCGGCAGGCCTGGGAGCGCTGCTAACCGTCGGTCCAAACGATTTGAACTCTGGCAACCTCCAGCCGATCTTGATGGTTGTTCATCAAGCAGGACCAGTGGCACCCGACAGCCTGGAGAAGATGGCTGAAACCCAGCTCAGGATCACGTCAAGCTTCAGGGCTGCGCAGATCCGCTCAACCAGGCCCATAAAGTTTGCCGGTGCGGAGGGTATTTTGCTTGAGGGCACAGTCACGTTGGATGGAAGCGTCAAGCAGTTCTCCCAGCGCTTTAGCATTGGAAAAGACGGCCTTTTTTTGCGTTTGGTTGTGATGGGAAGCGAAGCGCAGATGCAAGAATTGCGGGATGTGGTCGAACAGATTGCCTCCTCAGTCGCCCTCAAAAGCTGACAGCAGCATACTTTTGGGAGAATGCCCTGGAACAATCTATGGAAAGCCGCAGCTAAGCTAACGCGGCAAAAGTGTCTCAGTCCGTGTTGGACAACCAAACATCGAGGATAGAAAAGTCACCCCATGAACGCACAGCTACAGCCGACCGGCTCCGCCTATTTCATCGCCAAGGAAACGGAAAAGCCCGAAAACCACACGCTTTCCGTGCTGGTCGACAATGAGCCGGGCGTGCTTGCCCGGGTCATTGGTCTTTTTTCCGGGCGCGGCTACAACATCGAGAGCCTCACCGTTTCCGAGACCGAGCACGAAAAGCATCTGTCGCGCATCACCATCGTGACGCGTGGCACGCCGCATGTGCTGGAGCAGATCAAGCACCAACTCGAGCGCATCGTGCCGGTGCACCGCGTCGTCGATCTCACCGTGCGCTCGCACGAGCTGGGCCAGGAGCGGCCGCTGGAGCGCGAACTGGCGCTGGTCAAGGTTGCCGGCACCGGCGATTCCCGGGTCGAGGCGCTCCGGCTCGCCGACGCCTTCCGCGCCAGCGTCATCGACGCCAACACCGAGCATTTCATTTTCGAGATCACCGGCAAGGGCTCCAAGCTCGACCAGTTCATCGCCATCATGAAGCCGCTCGGCCTGGTCGAAATCTGCCGCACCGGCGTGGCGGCGATGAACCGCGGCCCGCAAGGGATGTAGTTCCCAGCCGTCTTCGTTCAGCTTGCAATCCTGAGCATCTGGCCCGGCCAAAGGCTGTCGGTGGCCTTTGTGTACTTGATGTAAAGGGACAATAATACTGACTTATCTGGGAGGGTATCATGTCGCTCAACGCGTTTCTTGCCCTGCTGGTCTATGCCCTCGTCACCTCGATCACGCCGGGGCCGAACAACCTCATGCTGCTGGCGTCGGGCGTGAATTTCGGCATCGTCAGGACAATTCCGCACATGCTGGGCATCAGCATCGGCTTCCTGGTGCTGCTGATAGCCGTCGGCCTTGGCCTGGGTGCGGTGCTGACGGCATTTCCGGCATTGCATACGGGATTGAAGATCGCTGGCGGGGCGTATCTGCTCTACCTCGCCTGGAAGATCGCGATGTCCCGTTCGCTGACCGGCAAGGGTGAGGCAGAGGCGCGGCCGATGCGTTTCATCGATGCGGCGGCGTTCCAGTGGGTCAATCCCAAGGCCTGGGTGATGGCGATCACCGCCATGGCCGTCTACACCAATCCCGACCACCCGTTCCTGTCGGTGGTGCTGATCTCGATCGCCTTCACTGTCGTCAACCTGCCGAGCGTCTCGGTATGGGCGGGGTTCGGCACCGCGCTGCGCGGTTTCCTGTCCGATCCGGTGCGGCTGAAATGGTTCAACATCGCCATGGGCGTGCTGCTGGCGGCAACGCTGTGGCCGATGCTGAGGTAGCCTGCCGCCTTATTGTGCAGTGCACATTAAATCTTCGTAATGCCGCGTTTTGGCCCTTTTCCGACAAAGGCGTGTCCTATCTATTCGGCGAATTCGCGGCGCGGAGCCGTGATTTGAGCTGGAACAAGACCACCGGGTTCGGCGTGTCGGATGAGAGGACTTGTTGTCGATGCGCGGAAAAATCCTCTTTGCGGTGATTGCGGTGGCCTGCCTCGCCGGAGCCGGTCTCTATCTTTCGCCCATGGCCATGGGCAAGGTCCAGCAGCTGATTTCGGGTCAGAAGGCGGCGGCCACGGACAAGACCGCCAAGGCATCGGACAAGCCTGCTGCGGGTGGCGCCCGCTCGGCTTCGATCGTTTCAGCAGCCGCATCAACCGCGGATTTCCCGATCCGCCGCTATGCCATCGGCTTCGTGTCTTCGCCGGCGGTGGTCAGCATCAACGCCCGGGTATCCAGCCAGATCGTAGCGATCGCGGTCAAGGACGGCCAGATGGTGAAGGCCGGCGACCTGCTGCTCTCGCTCGACGACCGCGCCCTGAAGGCGCAACTGGCCAAGGACCAGGCGACGCTCGTCAAGGACCAGGCGATGCTCGTCAGCGCCACGGCGGATCTCCAGCGCGCCAAGGACCTCGTCGCCAAGCAGGCCGGCACGCAGCAGACCTACGATCAGGCGATCGCTGCGCAGAAAGCCGCGGCCGCAACCATCGATGCCGACAAGGCGACGATCGATGCCGACAACGTTCAGCTCAGCTATGCAACCATTTCGGCACCGATCGCCGGCAGGCTGGGCGCCGTCAATGTCTCGGTCGGCGATCTCGTCACCGTCAGCAACGGCAACAGCAGTACCGCGACGCCGCTCGTCACCATCACCCAGATGGACCCGCTGCAGGTGAATTTCACCCTGCCGGAGAGCAACCTCGCTCTGCTGCACAAGGCGCTTGCAAACCCGCAGCAAGGGGCGGTGACGCTGACCAAGGACGGCGACCCGACGCCGATCGGCAAGGGCACGCTCGATTTCGTCGATTCCAGTGTCGACACCGCGTCGGGCACGATTGCCACGCGGGCGAGCATACCGAACGCAGATCTTTCACTGTGGCCGGGCCAGTATGTGAATGTCATCCTTGACGCCGGCATCATGCCGCAGATGACCTCCGTTCCCACCGTCGCGGTCCAGCCCAGCCAGAAGGGGCCGTTCGTCTATGTCGTCAAGCCGGACAACACCGTCGAGATGCGGCCGGTGCAGGTGGCGCTGACCGAAGGCGAGAACAGCGCCATCAGCCAGGGGCTGAAAGGCGGTGAGAAGGTTGTCACCGAGGGCCAGACAAGGCTGAAGGACGGCGCCGCCGTGCATGAAGGCAAGGCCACGGCGAGTGCTGCCGCGCCCAAGGTGGCCGAGGCGACTAACGCCGGCGAGGCGGCCCAATGATCTCCGAATTCTGCATTCGCAGGCCCGTCGCCACCCTTTTGATGTCGTTCGCCCTCGTGCTGGGCGGGCTGTTTGCTTACAAGTTCCTGCCGGTGGCGGCGCTGCCGAGCGCCGAATTCCCGGTGGTCAACGTGTCGGCCCAGCTGGCCGGCGCCTCGCCGGAAACCATGGCGACTTCGGTGGCGACGCCGCTGATCAAGCAGTTCGCCACCATTGCCGGCATCGATTCGATCTCGACCACCAACTCGCTCGGCCAGACCTCGATCGCCATCCAGTTCGTGCTCAACCGCGACATCGACGCGGCCGCGGCCGACGTGCAGGCGGCGATCGCGCGCACGCAGAAATCATTGCCGCCTCAGATGACGGCGCCGCCGAGCTACCGCAAGGTCAATCCGGCCGATGCGCCGATCCTTTTGATGTCGTTGGTCAGCGACACCGTGCCTTTGACCGATCTCGACGCCTTCGCCGAGAATGTCATCTCGCCGTCGCTGTCGACCATCGATGGGGTGGCGCAGGTCTCGATCTTCGGCCAGCAGAAATATGCGGTGCGCATCCAGATCGATCCGACCGCGCTTGCCGCGCGCGGCATCTCGATCGATCAGCTGCAGGCGGCGATCGCGTCTGCCAACAGCAATACGCCGCTCGGCGTGCTGCAGAACGACAAGCAGCAGCTCACCATCACCGCCAACACCCAACTCGACAACGCCGCTGGGTTCTCCAACCTCATCATCGCCACCAAAAACGGTCACCCGGTGCGGCTGGGCGAGGTCACCCGCGTCGTCGATTCGGTCGAGACGACGACGACGGCGAGCTGGTACGACGGTACCCGCGCGATCATCATGGCCGTGCAGCGCCAGCCCGACGCCAACACCGTCGACGTCGTCGACAAGGTCAAGGCAATGCTGCCGTCCTTCCAGGACCAGATGCCGGCCGCCGCATCAATCAAGCTGCTAAACGACCGTTCGACCTCGATCCGTCAGGCCGTCGACGACGTCCAGTTCACGCTGCTGTTGACCATCGCGCTGGTGGTCATGGTGATCTTCGTGTTCCTGCGCCGGGTGACGGCGACCATCATCCCGGCCGTGGCGGTGCCGATCTCGCTGATCGCCACGCTTGGCGCGATGTTCCTGTTCGGCTTTTCCATCGATAACATATCGCTGATGGGCCTGACGCTTGCGGTGGGCCTCGTCGTCGACGATGCCATCGTCATGCTCGAAAATATCTTCCGCCATATGGAGGAGGATGGGTTGTCGGCCTTCGACGCATCGCTGAAGGGCGCGCGCGAAATCGGCTTCACCATCATCTCGATCTCGATCTCGCTGGTGGCGGTGTTCATCCCCGTGCTTTTGATGGGCGGCGTGATCGGCCGCATCTTCAATGAATTCGCCGTCGTGGTGACGGTCGCCATCCTGGCGTCGATGTTCGTCTCGCTGACGCTGACGCCGATGCTGTGCTCGCGGCTGCTGTCGGTCACGAAGGCTGATCGCGACAAGCATGGCCCCGGCCACAAGCAGGACCTCGTCACACGCAGCTATGACCGGGTCTTGAGCTTCTGCCTGCGCCACACCTTCCTGGTGTTCCTCGTCTTCATCGGCACCGCTGCGGCGTCGGTATGGCTGATCGAGGTCTCGCCGAAGGGCTTCTTCCCGCAGGAGGATATCGGCCAGATATCGGTGACGACCATCGCCCGGCAGGACATCTCGTTCGACGCTATGGCCAAACTGCAGGGGCAGGTGGCCAGCGTCTTCTCGCATTCGCCCTATGTCGACCATGTGGCGTGGTCGGCGGGCAGCGGCAACAATGCGCTCAACCAGGGGCAGCTCTTCGTCCAGCTCAAGGGCAAGGACCAGCGTCCCGATATCGAGAAGGTGCTTTCGGATCTGCGCAAGCAACTGGCTGGCGTGGCGGGTATCGAGGCCTACATGCAGCCGGTGCAGAACCTGAGGCTGGGTTCGCGCTCGTCGGCAAGCGCCTACCAGCTCGTGGTTCAGGGCCTCGATACCGGCCTGACCGACACCTGGGCGCAGAAACTGAATGACGCGATGGCGGCCGACCATGCGACCTTCACCGACGTCACCAGCGACCTGCAGAACAATGCCCTGCAGGCATCGCTGGTGGTGGATCGCGACAAGGCCGCCCAGCTCGGCATCGACACCGACACGCTGCGCACCGCCCTCTATGGCGGGTTCGGCACCGACCAGGTTTCGACGATCTTCGGCTCGGCCGACAGCTATGAAGTCATCACCGAGCTCGATCCCAAGATCGAATGGTCGCCCGAGCGGATGCTCGCCATCCAGATGAGAACGGCGAGCGGCTCCCTGGTTCCGCTTGGCGCCTTCGCCCGGGTCGATCGCACGGCCGGCGCGCTGACGGTCAACCAGCTCGGCCAGCTTCCGGCCGTGACCATCTCCTACAATCTGCCGCAGGGCGTGGCGCTCGGCGACAGCGTGACCCGCATCAACGCGCTCAAAGAGCAGATCGGCATGCCGAAGGCGATCTCGACCACCTTCGCCGGCACGGCCAAGACCTTCCAGGATTCGCTGGCCAACCAGGGCCTGCTGGTCGGCGGCGCGATCCTGACCATCTATATCGTGCTCGGCATTTTGTACGAGAGCTTCATCCACCCGCTCACCATCCTCACCGGCCTGCCATCGGCGGTGCTGGGCGCCGTTGTCGCCTTGCGCTTTGCCGGCATGGATCTGTCTGTCATCGCGGTGATCGGCATCCTGATGCTGATCGGCATCGTCAAGAAGAACGGCATCATGATGGTCGACGTCGCTCTGGAACTGCGACGAGAAGGCATGTCGGCGACCGAGTCCATCCACAAGGCGTGCCTGATGCGTTTCCGCCCGATCATGATGACGACGCTGGCGGCACTGATGGGCACGTTCCCGATCGCGCTCGGTACCGGCGCCAGCGCCGAGCTGCGGCAGCCGCTGGGCGTTGCGGTCGTCGGCGGCCTGCTCGCCTCGCAGGCGCTGACGCTGTTCGTCACTCCGGTGATCTATGTCTACATGGAGAATTTCTCGGGCTGGCTGGTCGGGCTCATGCCGAAGAAGAGCCAGCCGACGCTCCAGCAGGATGAGGCTGCGGAGCAGCCCTCGCTGTTTGATCCGGAGGAAGGACGGGTTGTCCGACTCCAGAAAGCTGCGGCCGAATAGTTCGACCGCAACCTGCTGGCTCAAGCCGCCGTACCTGCGGCCGCATGCCGGCGGTCCTGGAACCCTTTTCACAGTGATGGTGACTGGTTGATTTGCAGCCATTGCAAGATCGGCAGGCGCTGCGGGAGGACGAGGAGTTCGATGCGTCAACGACGCGATGCCCGAAATACTCTCGATCGGTGTGCTGCATGTCCCGGGTGCCGGGATTCAGGACAACCTCGCCGACAAGGCAAAGAAGCTTGGCATCCCGGTTTGGAAGTTCGGCGCCGGTTGATCGGCCGATGCGCCATCGCGCGAATTCCCCGAGGCATGTGAACGGCTCGTTTCTGATAAAGACGCGGGCCGCGTCGTGGCGACGCTAGTTCCTGACGGCCTCGTCAATGACCGCGATCGCGTCGACCTCTATGAGGTAGCCTGGGGACATTATCGCTACCCCGACCACCACATTCGCTGGTTTGTGATCTCCAAACAGCGAAATCTGCGCTTCTTCGATGATCGGGACGTGTTCATCACGCTTATAATCGACAATGTAGATTGTGATCTTGCAAACTTGCTCAGGCCGTGCACCTGCCGCACGGAGCGCTCGGCCGAGATTGCCGAATGCCAGGCGCGCTTGCGCCGCAAAATCACCAGGCCCAACGAGCTTGCCGTGTATGTCTTCGGGCTGCTGACCTGAGACGAATACCAGCTTGGAACCCGTCGCAACGACAACCTGTGTGTACATCTCTGGAATTGGCAGATCATCTGGGTTGATGAGTTCGAGCGACATCAAATAATCTCCTGCTTCGTTCGACTGAAATCGACATTGGTGATCATCGCGTTGCTGGCAAGCAGGACGATGGCAAGCGTTCGGCGCTGGTGCGCGTGGCGGTCCGCGGCATGGTGAGGCGCCGATGAACATACGTTACCGGGTCGAGCTGAGACAAGCCGAGCGCGACGAGTTGAATACGCTCCTGAATGGCGGCAAGTATGCCGCGCGCAAGCTCAAACGAGCCCAAATCCAAGAGTCACAATCACTGTGAAACGGTGCTAGTCTGAGATCATGTCCCACGATCATGACCACGACAACGAACTCGACCCGTTTGCCGCGCGGGTGCGCGCGCTGGAGACGATCCTGACCGAGAAGGGCCTGATCGATCCGGCCGCCATCGACGTCATCGTCGACACCTACGAGACAAAAGTCGGACCGCGCAACGGCGCCAGGGTGGTGGCGAGGGCCTGGGTCGACGCGGAGTTCGCCGCCTGGCTGAAGCGCGATGCGACGGCGGCGATCGCCTCGCTCAGCTACACCGGCCGTCAGGGCGAGCACATGCAGGCCGTGTTCAACAGCGAGGCGACGCACAACCTCGTCGTCTGCACGCTCTGCTCCTGCTACCCGTGGTCGGTGCTCGGCCTGCCGCCGGTCTGGTACAAGGCGCCGCCCTATCGCTCGCGCGCGGTGATCGATCCGCGTGGCGTGCTGGAGGAATTCGGCCTGACCTTGCCGGCCGCGACAAAAATCCGTGTCTGGGATTCGACTGCCGAGCTGCGCTATCTGGTGGTGCCGATGCGGCCGGAAGGGACACAAGGCTGGAGCGAGGAGCGGCTGGCCGAACTGGTGAGCCGCGATGCGATGATCGGCACCGGCCTGGCCAAGGAGCCGGCATGAACGGGCCGCAGGATCTCGGCGGACAGATGGGTTTCGGGCCGGTCGCGCCCGAAAAGGACGAGCCGTATTTCCATGCGGATTGGGAGAAGCGCGCGCTTGGCGTGACGCTCACCGCCGGTGCCATGGGCGCCTGGAATATCGACGAGAGCCGGCATGCGCGCGAATCGCTGCACCCGGCCGACTATTATGCCTCGAGCTACTACCAGATCTGGATCAAGGCGCTGGAGGTGCTCTTGAAGCGCCACGGTTTTGTCAGCGAGCGCGATCTCGAGGCGGGCAAGGCTGTTGATCCAGCCGCAACCCCCAAAAGAGTGCTGAAGGCCGAAAATGTGCCGGCGGCACTGGCCAGGGGCGGTCCCTGCGACCGGCCTGTTGCGACACCGGCGCGGTTCAAGACCGGCGATCTCGTGCGGGCCAAGACTCTCCATCCGACCGGCCACACGCGGCTGCCGCGCTATGCACGCGGCAAGCAGGGAAAGATAGACGCGGTGCGCGATGGCTTCGTCTTTCCCGACAGCAACGCGCATGGCCAGGGCGAAAACCCGCAATGGGTCTATACGGTGGTTTTCGACGGCGCCGAGATCTGGGGCGAGGGCGCCGACCCGACGCTGACCGTGTCGATCGACGCCTGGGAGAGCTATCTTGAGCCGGCATGAGCCTGCCGCTGGATTGCCGGCGGGTTTCAACGAGCCGGTGTTCGCAGAGCCGTGGCAGGCCGAAGCCTTCGCCATGACGATGGTGCTGCACGACAAGGGCCTGTTTTCCTGGAGCGAATGGGCCGATGCCTTGTCCGCCGAGGTCAAGAGGCCCGGCGCTGCAAGCGACGGCCACGACTATTACGAACACTGGCTGGCGGCGCTGGAAGGCCTGCTGTCGGCCAAGGGCGTCGCCGGCAGGAGCGATGTCGATGCGCTTGCCGCTGCCTGGGAACGCGCCGCGCATGCGACGCCGCACGGTAAGCCGATCCTGCTGGAGAATGATCCAGGGGCGAGCGGAGGTCGTGGCGACGCGAGCGCATAGGCGGCGGCCTTACTGTTTGTTCTCTTTACGTTCTGAATTCTGCCTGATAGCCTGCGACATTGAAAGTCGGTAGACCCGCCACCTTTGGCAGGGGTGGTTGGCAACCGATCTTGTCTTTCCCTTGCGAATCCGGTCTTTCGCGCTGATGGAATTCTCTCCCCAACAGGATGATGCCCTGAAGGCGGTTGCCCGCTGGCTCAAGGAGGGCCGGCCGCAGCTCTTCCGGCTGTTCGGCTATGCCGGTACCGGCAAGACGACGCTGGCGCGCTATTTCGCCGAGCATGTCGACGGTCAGGTGCAGTTCGCCGCCTTCACCGGCAAGGCGGCGCAGGTGCTGCGCTCCAAGGGGGCGACCAACGCCCGCACCATCCATTCGCTGATCTACAGGCCGAAGGGCGAGGAATCGGTGTCGGACGAGGTGACCGGCAAGACCTCGATCTCGCCGACCTTCTCGCTCAACCGGCAAAGCCCGATCTCGCGCGCCAAGCTGGTCATCATCGACGAATGCTCGATGGTCGACGAGCAGCTTGGCCGCGACCTGATGAGCTTCGGCACGCCGATCCTGGTGCTCGGTGATCCCGGCCAGCTGCCGCCGATCTCGGGCGGCGGTTTCTTCACCGACCACGAGCCGGACGCGCTGCTCACCGAAATCCACCGCCAGGCCCGTGACAACCCGATCATCCGGCTGGCGCTCGACGTGCGCGAGGGCCGCGAATTCATGCGCGGCGACTACGGCACGGCGCAGGTCATCGGCAAGGAAGACGTCAACCAGGAACTGGTGCTGAAGGCGGACCAGGTGCTGGTCGGCACCAACCGCACGCGCCGGCGCTATAACCAGCGGCTGCGCGAATTGAAGGGGTTCAATGCCGATTATCCGCAGGCCGGCGACAAGCTGGTCTGCCTGCGCAACGATCCGGCCAAGGGCCTGCTCAACGGTTCGCTGTGGAAGGTGATGACCTCGTCGCGCGAGACAGTGAAGCCGGGCATCAACCTTCTGGTCTCGCCGGAAGAGGACGATCCGGACCGCGGCGTTGCCAAGATCAAGCTGCTCAAGGCGGCATTCGAGGATCCGGATGCGGAGATTCCGTGGCAGCAGAAGAAGCGCTTCGACGATTTCGACTATGGCTACGCGCTGACCGTGCACAAGGCGCAGGGCTCGCAATGGAACGAGATCGTGCTGTTCGACGAAAGCTGGGCGTTCAAGGAAACCCGCCAGCGCTGGCTCTACACCGCGATCACCCGCGCGGCCGAACGGTTGACGATCGTCAGATGATCATGGCGGCTTGGCCGGCCTGGCGTCGAGCCAACGCCAGGCGGCGGCTTCGTCCTTCCAGTCGAAGTGCCTGAGCTCGAAAGGCGGTGGCGCGGAGAAGAAGCCCTGGGCGTAGGGGATCCAGTCCGGTTTGCCGACCGCGGCGCAGCGGCGGATATGCTCCAGGGCATGGGCCGTGCCCTGCCTGGCGGTTTCGTCGGACACGTGGGGCCAGTCGACACCATCGTGGTCGATCAGGCGCACCAGCACGTCCAGTTTCGGATGGAGCGCATAAGCCGCCTCCAGCAGTCCGAACAGGTTTTCCGCGTCGGCGGCCGCGACATGGCCGACGATATCGACAGCGAAAAGGTCTTCACGGTCGGTGTCGATGCGGCGCACCGCCGGCACGGCGTCGAGAAAGTTCAAGGGCTGTTCCTTTCGCGGTTCATCCCCTTGGAACACCCAAAACCCTCTGTCTGTTCCCGACAAAGGCGCTATAGATGCGCCCCGTCTTGTGAAACTGGACCCGATGCCATGCCCGCAAAGCTCTCCGTCAACCTCAATGCCATCGCCATGCTGCGCAACCGGCGCGACCTGCCATGGCCGAGCGTCATCGGGCTCGGGCGCCTCGCTCTTTCCGCCGGCGCGCATGGGCTGACGGTGCATCCGCGACCCGATGAGCGGCATACGCGGCACTCCGATTTGCCGGAGATCAGGGCCTTGATCGACGACGAGTTTCCAAAGGCCGAGTTCAACATAGAGGGCTATCCGTCCGAGGATTTCCTGGCGCTTGTGGAAAAGCACCAGCCGGAACAGGTGACGCTGGTGCCCGACGACCCGGCCCAGGCCACGTCGGACCATGGCTGGAACTTCGCCACGGACGCCACCTTCCTCACTCCGATCGTCAAACGCCTCAAAAAGGCAGGTGTGCGCGTGTCGCTGTTTTCCGATTCGGACCCGGACGGCGCCAGGATCGCGCGCGATATCGGCGCCGACCGGATCGAGCTTTACACGGGGCCGTATGGCAGCTGCCATTCCGATTCCGCCAAGGCGGCCAAGGAACTGGAAAGATTGGGAAAAACCGCGGACGCTGCGATCGCCGCCGGGCTTCAGGTCAATGCCGGGCACGATCTCACGGTGAACAATTTGCCGGCACTGGCCAAGCGCATTCCGGCATTGGCCGAAGTGTCGATCGGACATGGGTTGACAGCCGATGCGTTGGAGTATGGCATGGCCGGCACGGTGGGGCGGTTTCTCAGGGCTTGCGGATGGTAGAGAGGCAAGCCTCGCGTTGCCGGCATGGAAGCCATAACGTCGGGGCACTTGATATTGCATCGCAGCAAGCGTAGAGCACCGCGCGTTTATCGGAGTGTCGTTTATGGCCCTTGCCAACACTGGTAGTGAGGCAGAAACCGTCGACCAATCGAGCCATCCCGAAATCGAGCAGCATAGCACCAAGGTGCTGATGCTGGGGGCGCTCGGCGTGGTCTATGGCGATATCGGCACCAGTCCGATTTATGCGTTTCGCGAGGCATTGCATGCTTCGTCCGGCGGCGATGTCGCCGAGCGCGGCGATATTCTCGGCGTGCTGTCGCTGATCATCTGGTCGCTGACGATCATCGTCACCATCAAATACATCATGTTCGTGCTGCGCGCGGACAACCGCGGCGAGGGCGGCGTGCTGTCGCTGATGGCGCTGGCGCGCGGCAGTCTCCCGACGCGCTCGGCGGTCATCCTCGGCGTCGGCATTGTCGGCGCCTCGCTGTTCTTTGGTGACGCCGTCATCACGCCGGCAATCTCGGTGCTTTCCGCGGTCGAGGGCATGAATGTCGTCACGCCAGCGTTCCAGCCCTATGTGGTGCCGCTGACATTGCTCATTCTCGCCATCGTGTTCGCGGTGCAACGGTTCGGCACAGGCGGCGTGGGCCTGGTGTTCGGTCCGGTGACGGCCATATGGTTCCTGGCCATCGGGCTTTCCGGCCTCAACCACATCATCGACGACCCGGAAATCCTGCTGGCGGTCAGCCCGCACTATATCGTCGCCTTCCTGATCAATTCGCCTGACGTCGCCTTCGTCACGATCGGCGCTATTTTCCTGGCCGTCACCGGCGCCGAGGCGCTCTATGCCGATCTCGGCCATTTCGGACGCAAGCCGATCGTGCTCGCCTGGCTGGCGATCGTGTTCCCTTGCCTGCTGCTCAACTATGCCGGGCAGGGAGCCTTCGTGCTGGCGCATGGTGGCGTCGTCGGCCATCCGTTCTTCGAGATGAACCAGGGATGGACGCTTATCCCGATGGTGGTACTGGCGACCGCGGCAACCGTGATCGCCAGCCAGGCGGTGATTTCCGGCGCCTTTTCGCTGACCAGGCAGGCGGTGCAGCTCAACATGCTGCCGCGGCTCGAGATCCTGCACACGTCGGAAAAACAGTCCGGCCAGATCTACATGCCGCGCGTCAATCTGCTGCTGGCGCTGACGGTGATGCTGCTGGTCGTCGGTTTCGGCGAATCGAGCAGGCTTGCCGCGGCCTACGGCATTTCGGTCACCGGCAACATGCTGGTGACGACGGTGCTGCTCTATGTCGTCATGACCCGTATCTGGAAATGGCGGCTCTGGGTGGCGACCGCGATGACGGGGTTGTTCGTCTTCATCGATATAGGCTTCTTTGCATCCAACATCGTCAAGGTCTTCGAAGGCGGCTGGGCGTCGCTGGCGGTGGCCTTCACCGTCGTGCTCGCCATGTGGACCTGGGTGCGCGGCAGCCGCTATCTGTTCGACAAGACCCGCCGCAACGAGATTCCGCTCGATTTCCTCGCCGGCAATCTGCTGAAGAAGAAGCCGCAGCTGGTGTCGGGCACGGCCGTATTCCTGACCAGCGATCCGCTGAGCGCGCCGACCGCGCTGATGCACAGCCTGAAGCATTACAAGGTGCTGCACGAACAGAACGTCATCCTGTCTGTGGTGACGGCGCCGCAGCCGGTTGTGCCCGACAGCGACCGCGTCAAGATGGAGACGGTCAACGAGCTGTTCATGCGGGTGACGCTGAACTTCGGTTATATGGAACAGCCGAACATTCCGCGCGCGCTGGCGATCTGCCGCAAGCAGGGCTGGAAGTTCGACATCATGACGACGTCCTTCTTCCTGTCGCGGCGTTCGCTCAAGGCCTCGCCCAATTCAGGCATGCCGGTGTGGCAGGACAAGCTGTTCATCGGCCTGGCGCGCACGGCGGCGGATGCGACCGAGTATTTCCAGATTCCGACCGGGCGCGTTGTCGAGATCGGCACGCAGGTGGCCATTTGATGGGCTCGAACTAGATCATCGAGGAGGCGGGCATGAGCGGCGAATTGGTGCTTGTGTCCGGCGGGTCGGGCTTCCTCGGCGCTCACTGCATCCTGGCTCTGCTGGATGCAGGCTACCGCGTTCGCACGACCGTGCGGTCCAGCAAGCGTGAAGCCGATGTTCTGGCGATGCTGAGGGCCAGCGGCGCCGAACCCGGCGATGCGCTCTCCTTTGCCCATGCCGATCTCATGGCCGACGCAGGCTGGCCGCAGGCCGTTGCCGGTTGCGACTATGTACCTCCATGTCGCCTCGCCATTTCCGCCCGGCGTGCCGAAACATGAGGACGATCTGATCGTTCCTGCCCGTGGAGGCGCATTGCGCGTGCTCAGGGCCGCGCGGGACGCCGGTGTCAGACGGGTGGTGATCACCTCCTCCTTTGCTGCCGTCGGCTACGGCCAGACGCCAATTGCCGGCCGCCCGTTCACGGAGGAGAACTGGACCAATCTGGCGGACAAGGTGAGCGCCTATGTGAAATCGAAGACACTGGCGGAGCGGGCCGCGTGGGATTTCATTGCCGATCAAGGCGGCGCATTGGAGCTGGCAGTCGTCAATCCGGTCGGGATTTTCGGACCGGTTCTGGGCCCCGACCATTCGACCTCGACAGATTTCATAGGACGCCTGCTGGACGGTGCGATGCCCGGTCTGCCACGCATGCTGTTCGGCGTGGTCGACGTGCGGGACGTGGCGGACCTGCATCTGCGCGCCATGACCAACCCCGCCGCCAAGGGCGAACGGTTCCTGGCCATCAGCGGGGATTTCATGACGATGCTGGAGATCGCACAAACGCTGAAAGCGCGGCTGGGCAATGCAGCGTCGCGCGTTCCGACAAGAGTGCTGCCGGATTTGGCTGGTGAGGCTCGTCGGCCTGTTCGACGGGCAAGCGGCCCAGATCGTGACGGAGTTGGGCAAGGCCAGGAACGCGACGAGTGCGAAGGCCATGCGCCTGCTGGGCTGGGCGCCGCGTTCGCGCGAAGATGCGCTGGTTGCGACCGGGGAAAGCCTGATCCGGCTGGGGCTGACCAAGACATCGAAATAGTGGTGCGGGAAGCCGATCTACCTGGCTTCCCGCACCGCAGACCTCAACCGGCCAGGGCGGACTTGTTCGCCTCGAGGAACTCTCTCAGCGTTTGCGGCTTCCTGCCCGAAAGCGTTTCGATCGCGTCGGTCACCATGGCGATGCGGCCGGAGCGCGTGTTGGCGTCGAAGGAGACGATGACGCGCGCGAATTCCTCGGGAACGCCGGCCGCCTTCACGCCCTCGGTCAAGGCTTCGTCGGGCAGTTGGATGACGTCCAGCGGTTTGCCGGTGACTTCGCTGACCAAAGCGGCGATCTCGGCCGTCGTATGCGCCTTTGGGCCGGTCAGCGTGTAGGTCTTGCTTTCGCTCGAGCCGGAAGCGAGGCCGGCGGCAATCGCCGCCGCCATGTCGTCGCGCGCAGCGTGGGCAATACGGCCATCGCCGGCGGACGTGTACCACTGTCCCGAGGCGATTGCGTGCGGCAGCGCCATGAACAGGTTCTCCTGATACCAGCCGTTGCGGAAGATCGTATAGGGGATGCCGCTGGCCTTGATCGCCTGCTCGGTGCCGTAGTGGTCACCGGCAAACAACACCGGCGATACCGGTTCAGGGTTGGGCATCGAGGTGTAGAGCAGATGCGAGACGCCGGCCTTCGTGGCCGCGGCGACGGCATTCTCGTGCTGCTTCAGGCGTTTGCCTGTTTTGAGATCGAGATCGCCGGTCGAAATGATCAGGACCCTGTCGGCGCCCTTGAATGCGCTTTCCAGCGAGGCTGCGTCGCTGAAGTCGGCGGCTCTGACAACGACGCCGCGCGCCGCCAAATCGGCCAGGCTTTCGGGATTGCGCGTCGTGGCGATGATCTGCCCAGGCGCAACTTTGTGCGTGTCCAGGAGATAGTGGATGACACCGCGGCCAAGCTGGCCGGAGGCGCCGGTGACGAGAAGGGTTTGGGTCATCGGGAGATCCTGATTTTGCGCCGAAGCGGTGGGTGCTGCATAGGTCTCAAAAAGAGACCAGCACTAAAATAGGAATTGACCTGTCGTCGTAAAGAAGGCAGTTTTTCGGGAGGTAGGCACACGCAGGGAACCAGCGATGGACGGTAAGATCGTCAATCTGAAATCGAAGCTCGAGATCTACAAAGCCATGACGGCCGGCGCCAATTTCGCCGATTGCCCGGTTCGCGACGTCATGCGGGGCATCAACGGCAAATGGAGCCCATTGCTGGTGATGGCGCTGGCGGAAAAGCCCTATCGCTTCGGTGAGCTGCGCCGGCTGGTTCCTGACATCTCGCAGCGCATGCTCACGCAGACGCTGCTTGAGCTGCAGCGCGACGGCTATGTGCATCGCGAGGTGTTCCCGACCAAGCCGCCGAGCGTCGAATACAGCCTGACCGATCTTGGACGGTCGATGTTCCATCCCTTGTATCAACTGGTCCAATGGGCCGAGCTCAACCATGAGGCCGTGCGCGACGCGCGGGCCGCCTTCGACGCTGCTTAGCCCAGAACTCGTCTTTCGAAGCGTCAAAGCGCCGAGTTGATTTGGCGATGCCCCTGAGGGATTGTGCCCGCCGGTTGGGTTTGGGCGGGCAATGCAAGAATCTCTCGACATCGCGATTGCAGGCGCCGGGCCGGCGGGGCTGGCCACGGCGCTCTATTTGAAACGCGCCAGGCACCGCGTCACCATCTTCGAGCGCTTCGACGAACCGAAAGCCGTCGGGTCGGGGCTGATCCTGCAGCCGACCGGGCTGACCGTGCTTGCAGACCTTGGCCTGCTCGACGACATCCTGGCGCTGGGCAGCCGCATCGATCGTCTGCACGGCGCCGATGCCAGGAGCGGACGCACGGTGCTCGCCGTCCGCTACGATGCGCAGCGCGGCCGCCGGTTCGGGCTGGCGGTGCACCGTGCGGCGCTGTTCGGCGTGCTGTTCCGTGCCGCCAAGCGCGAGGCGATCGCCATCGAAACCAGTGTCGAGATCGAGGCGCTGGAGAGCGGCGAACGTGTGATGCTCGCCAGCGCCAACGGAAAAAGGATCGGACCCTTCGATCTGGTCGTCGACGCCAGCGGTTCGCGCTCGAAGCTGCGCCAGTGCCTGAGCGACCCAGGCGAGGTGCGCTCGCTCGCCTATGGCGCGTTCTGGGCCTCGCTTGGCTGGCGTGGCGAGGGCTTCGACGAAAA
Organism: Mesorhizobium amorphae; assembly: GCF_014843845.1. Taxonomy (GTDB): domain Bacteria; phylum Pseudomonadota; class Alphaproteobacteria; order Rhizobiales; family Rhizobiaceae; genus Mesorhizobium; species Mesorhizobium amorphae_A. The sequence goes on from NZ_JHQS01000051.1 coordinate 307,727, forward strand.
CGCGCTGCTGCAGCGCTACGACAGGGCCAGAATCATGGTCGGCGTGCTGCCGATCGGCCGGCCGGAACCCGGCGCCGAACGAATGGCGGCGTTCTTCTGGAGCCTGAAGCCGGCGGACGCCGAAAGGGTGCGGGCCGCGGGCATCGATGCCTGGAAGGCGAGGGTGGTCTCACTGTGGCCGCAATGCGAGGCCTTCACCAGCCAGATCGACAGTTTCGACCAGCTTTCGCTGGCGCGCTATGGCCATCATACGATGAGGCTGCCGGCCGGCCGCCGGCTGGCGATCATCGGCGACGCCGCGCATTCGACCAGCCCGCAGCTTGGGCAAGGGGCGAACATGGCGCTGCTCGACGCGGCGGCGCTCAGCCACGCGCTGGCAAGGACGAACGGTGTCGACGAGGCACTGGAAGCCTATGTGAGGGCGCGGCGCTGGCACGTGCGGGTCTTCCAGGCGCTGTCGCTGGCGTTCACGCCGTTCTATCAGTCGGACTCTGTGGCGCTGCCGTTCATCCGCGACCGGCTGGTAGCGACGATCGCAAAGATCCCGCCGGCGCCGCAATTGCTCGCTTCGATGGTGGCCGGAACGGTGATCGATCCGTTCAGGCCGATCGGGCTAAAGGAAGCGAAGTGGCCTGATCGCTCCTCAGGATGAGTTCCGAAAGATGCGAGCCCTTCGCCTGCAGGAAGGCATGCAGCCGCTGCGGATAGTCTGAGGCAACCGCGTCCCGTACCGAATGGCGTTCGCTCAATGCCTTGCGCCACACCCGGACAAGCGGCTTTCCGCTGAGAATGCCGAAATCGCCGATCCGGTCGAAGACATCGAAGTAGCGGAAGATCGGCCCGTAGACGGTATCGACGAGGGAAAGGCGCTCGCCGGCGAACCACGGTCCCAGGGAGGTGCGATCGGCCAGTTCTGTCTCGATCCGATCGAACATCGCCGCTAGGCCTTCGCTCTCGGCCCGGAAGGCTGCCTCGCTGGCAGCGGAATAGAACCGGCCGATGGCGTTGAGGATGGCCGAGCCGAACTCGATCCAGGCGCGGTGTCGGGCGCGGGCATAAGGGTCGGCAGGGTGGAGCGGATTGGCCTCGGTCTCGTCCAGGAATTCGAGGATGACGGCCGATTCGAAAATCACCGTCTCCTGGCCGTTCTGCCGGACGCGCAGCAGCGGCACCTTGCCGAGCGGCGATATCGCCTCGAACCAGGCAGGTTTGTTGGCGAGGTCGATGGTGATGCGTTCGAACGGCACGCCCTTTTCGGCAAGGGAAATCGCCGCGCGCTGCACATAGGGGCAGAGATGATGGCTGACCAGGATGAGCTTGTCGGTCGTCCTATCGATCAGGCCGCCCGTATCCGGGATGTCGGTGATTTTGCAGATTTCGCGTTTCATTGGCTGTTTCCCAAGTTAATGCAGATGCATCTATATAGATGCGGAAGCATCTATCGTCAAGCTTGATGCAATTGCATCTATCGCCTATGCTGCTCGCATGAACAAGAAAGCCGCCCCTTCGCCCGAGGCCATCAAGGCTTGGGCCCGCCTGATGCGCGTTTCGCGCCGGCTCGTCGAGAAGGCTGAGGATGCGCTGAAGGAGGGGGGCTTGCCGCCGCTGACCTGGTACGACGTGCTGCACGAGCTTGCCGAAGCGGGCGAGGGCGGGTTGCGGCCGTTCCAGCTGATCGAGCGGACCCTGTTTGCGCAATACAACATCTCGCGGCTGCTGGCGCGGCTCGAAGCCGACGGGCTGGTCGAGAAACTGCCGGTCTCGGATGACGGCCGCGGCCAGACCATCCGCATCACCGGCAAGGGACGCGAAACGCGTCGCCTCATGTGGGCCGTCTATGGCAGGTCGATCGCGGATCTGGTTGGCGCCAGGCTTTCCGCTGATGAACTCGACACATTGGCGGGACTGCTTGGGCGGCTGCGTCATCCGCCGGAGTGACTTGTCGCCGGAAAACTGGCCGGCGAGATCCCGCGATTTCAGACCGGGTGGCTGCCCCAGAAAAAGGCCAACGTCGCCAGCACGCCAAGTGCCGCGCGAACCAGATGCAGATTGCCCCATCTGAGGATCAATGCCCTGGCTTGCGGATTGACGCCGGCCGCATCCATCGCTTCCAGCGTTCTGTTTGTCGGCATCATCACGATCAACGTCCATGGCCACGGCAAGATGATCAGCACCGCCCCGACCAGATAGGCGAGACTGCTGGTCTGCCACCAGGCAAGGACACCGAGAACAAAGGCGACAACCGCGATCGAGGCCTGCATGGCGGCACCGCGCTTGTAGGAGGGCTGCCATTCCTGCAGCAGCGGCCGATCTTCCAGCCGAAGCCGGGCCGGCTGCTCGGCGACGCTTACATAGATGGCGGCGCCCGTGAAAGCAGCGGCAACGGCCAGTGCAAGCAATCCGATGAACATCATGCATCCCGGGATTTGGACCTTTGGGACAAATAGCGCTTGCACCGGGCCCGGCAATGCGTCATAGAAGTGCCGAACCGTAACGTACGGTACGCTATCTGAGCGATTGGCGATCATCGGGGCAGGAAGAAAGTTTTGTTGCAGGCAAGCGCCGATATCGACACCTGCGAAGCGCTGACGGAGCGGCAGAAAGCCGTGCTGGATGCAGCACTTCGCCTGCTGGTCGAGGAGGGCGATAATCTGACCATGACGGCGGTGGCGCGCCGCGCAAGCTGCTCCAAGGAAACGCTCTACAAATGGTTCGGCGACCGCGACGGGCTGCTGACGGCGACGGTGCAGTGGCAGGCCTCGAAAGTGCGCGTGGCGCCGGTCGACGGCAAGGGGCTCGGCCTCGCCTCGCTGACCGCGAGCCTGGAGCGCTTCGCGTCCGATTGGCTCAACGTGATCTCAAGCGACACCTCGATCGCGCTCAACCGGGTGGCGGTCAGCCATGCCGGATCGGGCAAGGACAATCTTGGCGCCGTCGTGCTGGAAAATGGCCGCTTCGCTTTGGCCCGGCGCCTGAAGCCGGTGCTGGAAGCAGGCCGCCAGGCCGGGCTTCTCGACTTTTCGGATGCCGAAACGGCGTTCCGGAGCTTTTTCGGGCTGGTCGCCCGCGACGTGCAGATCCGTCTGCTGCTCGGCGACCGGCTGGAATTGACTGAGGCGACAATCGGCGGCGATGCCGCCCGGGCGACGCAACAGTTTCTCGCTCTTTTCGGAGCAAAAACCGGGCCACAAGGCCTCTGATACCAAACGGGAAGGAAGACGAAAATGCGTGTCTATTACGATCGCGATGCCGATCTCAACCTGATCAAGGGCAAGAAGGTCGCCATCATCGGCTATGGCAGCCAGGGCAGGGCGCACGCGCTCAATCTCAAGGATTCCGGTGCCAAGGACATCGCCATCGGCCTGAAGGCCGGCTCGGCGACCGCCAGCAAGGTCGAGGCCGACGGTCTCAAGGTGATGAGCGTGGCGGAAGCCGCCAAATGGGCCGACCTGATGATGATGGCGACGCCCGACGAATTGCAGGCCGACATCTACAAGAACGAGATCGCGCCGAACATCCGCGACGGTGCCGCAATCGCCTTCGCGCACGGCCTCAACGTGCATTTCGGCCTGATTGAGCCGAAGGCGTCGGTCGACGTCGTCATGATCGCGCCGAAGGGCCCGGGCCACACGGTGCGCGGCGAATACCAGAAGGGCGGCGGCGTGCCGTGCCTGGTCGCCGTCAACCAGGACGCTTCGGGCAACGCGCTCGATCTGGCGCTGTCCTACGCCTGTGGCGTTGGTGGCGGCCGTTCGGGCATCATCGAGACCAATTTCCGCGAGGAATGCGAGACCGATCTGTTCGGCGAGCAGGTGGTGCTGTGCGGCGGCCTAGTCGAACTGATCCGCGCCGGCTTCGAGACGCTGGTGGAAGCCGGCTACGCGCCGGAAATGGCCTATTTCGAGTGCCTGCACGAGGTCAAGCTGATCGTCGACCTGATCTATGAGGGCGGCATCGCCAACATGAACTACTCGATCTCGAACACCGCCGAATGGGGCGAATATGTTTCGGGTCCGCGCATCATCACCGCCGAGACCAAGGCCGAGATGAAGCGCGTGCTGAAGGACATCCAGACCGGAAAATTCACCTCGGAATGGATGCAGGAATACCGCGCCGGCCTGTCGCGCTTCAAGGGCATCCGCCGCAACAATGACAGCCACCAGATCGAGGAAGTCGGCGCCAAGCTGCGTGCGATGATGCCGTGGATTTCCAAGAACAAGCTGGTCGACAAGGCCAAGAACTAATTCGCTACTTATGGTTGCTGCGAAAGCCGGCGGAGCGATCCGCCGGCTTTTTCTTTCCGCTCAAGCGGTGGAGAGCTGGTTTGCCGAGGGCCGGCGTTCAGCCGTAGTGCCAATGCGGCTTCGGCTCGGTGCCGGTGAACTCGACGCCGATGCGGTCCTCGCGGCGCCAGCGGACCACGGCCTTGTAGCCGATGCCGTCGGCCGGCACATAAAGCAGGAACTCGTCCGGCACGCGCGCGCCGATCGGGACTTTGAGTTCGGCGCCGCCCGCATGCATGTTGCGCAGCGTGCATTTGACTTCGGAGTTGGTGATCCCGGTCAGGATCGACGCGCCCTTGAGCACGCGCTGCCGGTGCCTGTCTCTGGTTTCGTCCTCGGCCATCGTGCGGAATCCCAGGGGCGATCGTCGCTCGGGGAGCGCTCGGATCAGACCAGTCGATAAACCGGCCTGATAAACAGAGCGTTAGCGTCGATCGGCTTTGTCGGAACCGGTCGCCGAAAGCAAAGCGGCGCCGCATCGTGCGACGCCGCCGGGCATTCCTGTATCTGCCGCTCAGCTATAGGGCGACCAGCACTGCTGGCGGGGACCATTGTAAGGCTGGAACGTATTGTCCCACGCCCGGTAAGAGCGGTAGCGATCGTAGCACCATTGGACATGGGCATTGGACGAGCGGTATATGCGGCGCGGCTGGTAATAGCGCGGATAGGAATTATAATAGTAGGGATTGTAATAGTTGCCGTAGGCCAGGCTGCCCAGACCCAGGCCGAGGCCCAGTCCCAGAAGGGCGTCACCGCCATGGTAATGACGGCGGTGATGGTGACGTCTCCAGCGCCAGTTGTCGCCGTTGTCCCAGTTGCGGGAAAAACGACGCTCGCGGAAATTGCCGCCACGGTTGCGCCAACGCCATTCCTGATTGAACTGCCGGTTGTTGCCGCCAGCCCATTCGTCGCGCACGGGTGTGATCCCGGACGCCGCGGAACTGACCGGGATCGAAAGATCGGGTTGCAGGATCGGGCCGGCCAGCGACGGAGCCGTCAGGCCCGCGACAAGACCCAAGGTCATCAGACCGGATCTGACAGAAGACAAAAAGAGCGGTTTCATGGCACTCTCCGAAGAACAAGGCCCCACGCCCAGATTACCCGGCAAGAAGCCTATTGATGGACCTTTCCGTCTGAACGGAGGATGAACGGAAAGGTTCCGTCAACCATGGCGATCAACCATGGCGGGCAGAGATCCGGCTCTTGTCTTCGTACCCGCTTGCGGGCAAAGGTCACGGCCATGTCGCTGCGCCTCGCTACCTTCAATGTCGAGAACCTGATGAACAGGTTCGATTTCTCCGGCTATCGCAACCAGCTCAACGAGGATCGCACGCTGGCGCTCTTCGATATCAAGAGCGAGGCCGAATACAGGATGCTCGAGCAGGCCCGCGCCATCGCCCAGTCCGACGACACGCGCCAGCTGACGGCGCTGGCGATCGCCGCCACCCGCGCCGACATCATCTGCATGCAGGAGGTCGACAATATCGAGGCGCTGAAGGCCTTCGAATACGGCTATTTGTTCAAGATGGTCGGGGAAGGCTACCGGCAGAAATACACCACGGCCGGCAATGATTCACGCGGCATCGATGTCGCCGTCATGATGCGCAACGAGACCGCGCAGGGCCAGCCGATCGAGTTCGTGCGCATGACCAGCCACGCCTATGTCACTTACGAGCAGTTCGGGCTGCACACGCCGGAACTGGCGGCACTCGGAAACGATGCCAATGAGCGCATCTTCCGGCGCGACTGCCTGGAGATCGACCTAACGGTGGGCGGCGTGCCGCTGACGCTCTATCTCGTGCATTTCAAGTCGATGGGCTCGCCGCGCAACGGGCTCGATGGACGCGAGGCGACGATGCCGATCCGCATCGCCGAGGCGCAAGCGGTGCGCCGCATCATCGAGGAGCGTTTCGGCAAGGTTCATGCCGCCGACAAGCGCTGGGCGATCTGCGGCGACATGAACGATTACCGGCAGCGGGTGAAGATCGAGGGCGACAGTTTCGATGGCTTCCGCTTCCAGGTGATCGACGAGAGCCAGTCCTGCATCAACGTTTTGACCGCCGGCGGCTTTTGCGAAAACGTGGTCGAGCGGCGACCGGAGATGGATCGCTGGAGTTTCTACCACACGCGCGGGCCACAGGAGCGGCATCTGTGCCAGCTCGACTACATCCTGTTGTCGAAGGGGCTGGCGGCGAAGAACGCGACGGCCGTTCCCGACATCATCCGCAACGGCCAGCCCTGGCGCACCATCTTTCCGGCCGGCCAGGAGGTCGACCGCTTCCCGCGCGCCGGCTGGGACCGGCCGAAGGCGTCCGACCACTGCCCGGTGGCGATCACGCTGGACATGGCCTGAACGTGAGCTTCGACCTGCCGCGCAACGTCATCCTGCCGGTCGACGCCGTCGACGTTCGGCTCGACCCCGGCCCGCATCCCTTTGCGCGCGACAACGAACGGGCGATCGCCGAGAACTGGCAGCGCGAGATAGAGGCCAATCCCGCGCTTTTCGATGGCACGGTGGTGCTGCTCTCCGCACTTGCCTATCGCGACCGACGCCTGGTTGGCCGCTGCCATGCGGTCAACTACTCCACGTTCATGCTCTGGCGTAAGCGGCGCGAAAATTCGGGTGCCGAGCATGCCTATGCCCATGCCATGCTGGTCGCCGCCGACAATGCGCTGGTGGCGATCCGCATGGGTCCGCACACGGTCAATGCCGGCCGCGTCTATTTCGCTGCCGGTTCGTTCGAACCCATCGATTTCCGTGACGGGCTTGTCGACGTCGACTTCAACATGATGCGCGAGGTGAGCGAAGAGACCGGGATCGATCTGTCGGGCGCACAACGCGGCAAGCGTTATTATGCGCTATCGACACCAAGCGGCACGGTGATCTTCCGCCATTATAGGGTTGCCGAGCCAGGCGACGAGATCGCACGGCGCATCTCGGTTTTCGTTGCCACCGAGACGGAGCCGGAAATCGAAGGCCCGGTGATCATCCGCCATGCTTCCGACCTGCCGGAAGGACTGATGGGGTACATGAAGCCGCTCATCGAGTGGCACTTCGCGGGCAGCGGCCAAGACCCGAGCGGCGCCCCGTCGTTTCGTTGACCGCCTGAACGGAAGCCGGATTACGGAAAGAGCGGCGGTAGGGCGTCGTGTCTCGTGCTTTCCCCAATGCGAGGTTCGCCCACAGGGACAGCAGCCGGTTTCGGACGGTTCGCAAGGCCTGCGCCATCGTCCTTGTAGTAATAGCTGTAGCCATTGATGGCCGGCGCGCCACCGAGATGCGCGTAGAGAATTCTTGCACCCTCGGGGAAGAAGCCTTTCCTGGTCAGATCGATCAGGCCCTGCATCGACTTTCCCTCGTACACCGGATCAGTGATCATGGCCTCGGTGCGGGCCGCCAGCCGGATCGCGTCGTTCGTGGCGTCCGACGGAACACCATAGGCGGGATAGGCATAGTCGGGGTTGATGACGATTTCGTCGTCGCGGATGGCGCGGCCGAGCCCGACGAGCGCGGCGGTGTCGTCGACGATGTGGCGGATCTGGGCGCGGGTCTGGTCGAGCGTCCCCGAGGCGTCGATACCGATCACCCGGTCGGCGCGGTCTTGCGCGGCGAAGCCAACGATCATGCCGGCCTGCGTCGACCCGGTGACAACGCACACGATGATATAGTCGAAAGTGAAGCCAAGTTCGGCTTCCTGGCTGGCCACCTCCTCGGCGAAGCCGACATAGCCCAGCCCGCCGAACTTGTGCACGGAGGCGCCGGCCGGGATCGGATAGGGCTTGCCGCCGGCGTCCTTCACCGACTGGATCGCGTCCTCCCAGCTCTTGCGGATGCCGATGTCGAAGCCGTCGTCGACGAGCCGGCTGTCCGCGCCCATCAGGCGCGTCAGCAGGATGTTTCCGACCCGGTCGTAGACCGCATCATAGTGGGGCACCCATTTCTCCTGGATCACCACGCACTTCATGCCGATCTTGGCTGCTGTCGCGGCGACCATCCGCGTGTGGTTCGACTGAACGCCGCCAATCGACACCAGCGTGTCGGCGCCGGTGCGAAGAGCGTCCGGCACGATGTATTCGAGCTTTCGCAGCTTGTTCCCGCCCATGGCGAGCCCGGAATTGCAATCATCACGCTTTGCGTAAACCTGTACTTTCCCGCCTAACGCCGCGCTCAGCCGCGGCAGAAGCTCGATAGGCGTCGGGCCGAAGGTCAGCGGATAACGTTCAAACTTTGCGAGAAGTGACATCGATATCAGTCTCCGCCGTGGTCATTTTCTATGGGTTGATCATAGGCCGACTCCTGCGAAAGGTGTTCTCGAACTTGCTTATGAAATTTACACACATCCCACACTATTGCAGTATGATTGGCCTGATCGTCCACTTGAGCGCCAAGAAATGGAAGAATCTTCCACTGAAACTCTCGATCGCATCGACGTCAGGATCCTGCGCGCCCTTCAGGCCGAGGGACGGCTGACCAATGCCGACCTGGCGGCCCGCGTGAATGTCAGCGCCGCCACCTGCCATCGGCGCACGCAACGCCTGTTTGAAGAGGGCTACATCACCGGGGTCAGGGCGGAGATCGCGCCCGCTGCGGTAGGGCTTGGCGCGCTGGTGATGGTCGGCGTGGTGCTCGATCGCTCGACACCTGAAAGCTTCGCTGCTTTCGAAGAGGCCGTGCACAAGCTCAAGGAAGTCCTGGATTGCAATCTCGTGGCCGGCGACTTCGACTATCTGTTGAAGATAAGAGTTCGCGATATGGCGGATTTCAACAAGCTCCACGGGCAGAAGCTGATCGCGCTGCCAGGCGTTCGGCAGACCCGGACTTTCTTTGTCATGAAGGAGGTCAAAGAGAACGCGCGACTGCCGTTTTGACAGGCCGCTGGTCCCTGTTTCCATGTTGGCTGACGGTCAGCCCTGCCCCTTGCCCTGCGCCGCCTTGCGGTCGTTGTGGGCGGCGACGAAGAACAGGATGACGCCGAGACCGAGCAGCGCGCCCATTGCCGTTCCCATGGTCTGGCCGACCACCTGCTGGAACTCGGCGGTGACGCGATCGGGATTGGCCATGCCGTAGCGGGCGAGGTACCACCAGAGGCCCGCAAGGGCCGCCTCGATGATCACCAGCACCAGGATCAGCCGCGCCTTCTTGCTCATGTGCATTCCTCCACCCAAGGGTGAATTGCACTACCATCGCAAACCGAGCGGCGACAGTGGGGCGCGGGGCGGAAAAGTCAAAGCCTGTGCATAGTCGGATCGGGGCGGCGGACAGGTTTCCGGCGCGGCTGCTCTATTCGTGCCGCAGCGCGTCGATGGGATCGAGTCTGGCGCCGCGCAGCGCCGGGAAGAAGCCGAACACCATGCCGATCAACGCCGAAAAGCCGACCGCGAGCAGGATGACCGCCGGGCTCGGCGCAAACGGGATGGTCAGCGCCACCGAGGCGATGCCGGCCAGTGCCAGGCCGATGAGGATGCCGATGATGCCGCCGAGCAGCGACAGCACCGTCGCCTCGACCAGGAACTGGATAAGGATGTGCTTTTCATGCGCGCCGATGGCGAGCCGGATGCCGATCTCGCGCGTGCGCTCGGTGACAGAGACCAGCATGATGTTCATGATGCCGATGCCGCCGACCAGCAGGCTGACGCCGGCGACGGCGCCCAGCATGCCGGTCATCGTCGTGGTGGCGCTGGCCATGGCGTCGGCGATCTGGGTCATGTCGCGGATCGAGAAATCGTCATCGCGGTCCGGCGTGATGCGGCGCGTGTCGCGCAAGATGTCCTCGACGCGCGGCTGCAACTCGGTGGTCGGCGTCCGGTCGTCGGCGGCGATGTAGATCGAATCGATATCCCGGTTGCCGGCGATGCGGCGCTGATAGGCGGCAAGCGGCATCAGCACGACATTGTCCTGGTCCTGGCCGAAGCCGGTATAGCCCTTGGGCTCGAGCAGGCCGATGATCTTGCAGGACGTTCGGTTGACGCGGATGATCTCGCCCTCGGGATCGCCGGCGCCGAAGAATTGCTGGCGCACCGTCTCCCCGATCAGGCAGACGCCGGCGCCCGAGCGGGTCTCGGAATCGCTGAACGGACGGCCGGAAACCAGCTTCCAGTCGCGGGCGTCGAGATAGGCGCTGTCGGTGCCGGTGACGCCTGAGGTCAGGCTCTCGGTGCCGAAGATGACGCGCACCTGTTTTTGCGAGGCGGGCGAGATGGCGCGGGCGCCGCTGAGATGCGCGACCAGTGCGGCGAGGTCCTTTTCTGCCAGCGGACGGACCACCTGGTCGAGGCCGCCTGGTCCGCCGGGACCGGCCGGGCGGCCGGAGCGCACGACGAGCAAATTACTGCCGAGCTTGGAGATGTCGGCCTTGACCTTCTCGGTGGTGCCGGAGCCGATGGTCAGCATGGCGATGACCGCGGCGACGCCGATGACGATGCCGAGCAAGGTCAGGAACGAGCGCAGCACGTTGCGGCGGATGGAGATCAGCGAAAGGCGGACGGTTTCCCAGATCATCGGTCAGGCCACTTCCAGCTTCGCCGAGTCCGACGCGACGTGGCCGTCGAGGAAGCGAATGGTGCGCTCGGCATAGGCTGCGACGTCGGCTTCGTGCGTGACCATGGCGATGGTCAGGCCAAGCTCGGCGTTCAGCCGCGTCAACAATTCCATGATCTCATGCGTGCGGGCGGTGTCGAGATTGCCGGTCGGCTCGTCGGCGACGAGCAGCGTCGGCCGCGTGACGATGGCGCGCGCGATCGCCACGCGCTGCTGCTGGCCGCCGGAGAGTTCGGCCGGCGTATGATGCTCGCGGCCGACAAGGCCGACCTCCGCCAGCGCCTGCATGGCAAGCGCGCGGCGCTCGCTTCTGGCGACGCCGCGATAGATCAGCGGCAGCTCGACATTTTCCGCCGCCGTGGTGCGCGGCAACAGGTTGTAGCCCTGGAAGACGAAGCCGACATAGAGGTTGCGCAGCAGGGCGCGGCGGTTGCGGTCGAGCCGCCCGGCGTCAATGCCTTCGAAACTGTAGGTACCCGCCGTCGGTGTGTCGAGGCAGCCGATGATGTTCATCGCCGTCGATTTGCCCGAACCGGACGGGCCCATGATGGCGACGAACTCGCCCTTGCGGATGGCGAGATCGACGCCGGCCAGCGCATGCACCCGCGCCTCGCCCTGGCCATAGGTTTTCAAGACCTTGTCGAAGCTGATGAAGACGGGGCCAGACACGGCGTCAGCTCCGCAGCTGCGAGCCGGTGATGACCTCAGCGCCTTCATCCAGGCCCGAAATGATTTCGGTCAGTTCGCCGTCGGTGGAACCGATCTTGACATTGACGGCACGCGGCCGGCCGTTTTCCAGCACGTAGAGCGTGCGCGAGCCGTCGGTCGGGGTCGTCGTGGCCTGGCGCTGGCGGTTGCCGCCGGGGCGGCCCATGCGGCCGGTGAACAGATCCCTCAGGCTCCAGCTGCGGGCGGCGGCTTGCGCCGGCCGGTAGCGGAAGGCGGTGGACGGCACGGTAAGCACGCCCTTGGCCTGTTTGGTGACGACCGAAACGGTGGCGGTCATGCCCGGCCTGAGCAGAAGCTCGTTGTTGTCGACCTCGAGGCGCGCGTCATAGGTGACGACGCCATCGGTGGTGACGGAAGCATAGGAAATGTCGCGGATCTCGGCGTCGAAGGGCCGCTCAGGGAAGGCGTCGACGGTGAAGCGCGCATGCTGGCCGGTCTTGACCGCGCCGATGTCGGCCTCGTCGACAGCCGCCTTCAACTCCATGTTTCTAAGATCGGCCGCGATGATGAACAGCACCGGCGCTTGCAGCGAGGAGGCGACGGTCTGGCCGGGATCGACCGAGCGCGTCAGAACGATGCCGTCAATGGGGGCATAGATGGTGCTCTTGGCCAGATCCGTCTGCTGCGCCTTGAGGTCGGCATTGGCGATGGCAAGATTGGCTTCGGCGCTGTCGAGCGCCGCCTTGGAGCGGTCACGCGTCGCGGTGGCCGCTTCGAGCGACTGGTCCGTCGCCATGCCGCGCTTGGTCAGCGCTGCCGCGCGGGTGAGTGCGCTTTCGTTCTCCTTCAACGTTACCGTGGCGTCCTCGAGGCTCGCCGCCGCTGCCTTGGCGGACGCCTGGGCACGCTCGATCTGCACCTCCAGCTTGGCGGTGTCGAGCGCCGCCAGCACGTCTCCCTTCTTCACCTGCTGGTTCTCGTTGACCGAGACCGAACGGACGACTCCGGACAATTCGCTGGAAATATCGACCTGGGTGAGGGGCTGCAGCGTGCCGGTGGCCGAGACCGCGACGGTGAGGTCGGCAATGGCGGCCGGCACGGTCGTATAGTCGATCTTGGCGGGTGCGCCGGCATACCATTGGTAGCCTCCGACGCCGGCGGCAACAGCGATCAGTGCCAGCAGTGCGTAGAGCCAGCCGCGGCGACGTGTCTTCCGCAGACCGCCTCGATCAAGCCCAAGCGCCGTCTCGATGGCGGAATCCGATTCCGCCTTTGGCGGATTGACAAGCTGGTCCAAGCCGGACCCCTATAATGCGCAATGTCCCTATCTGTGCACAGATCAGGCTTTGTGGTTCAAATTTCAAATTAAATTTCGCCCATGTTTGGATTGAGGCAAGAATGCAAACCCGGAACTACTTGCTTTACGATGTGTTTACGACCGAGCGGCTGGCCGGCAACCCGCTGGCTGTCGTGCTGGATGGCAAAGGACTGGACACGGCCGCGATGCAGGCCATCGCGCGCGAATTCAACCTGTCGGAGACGGTTTTCGTGCTGCCGGCCGACAATCCCAAGCATCGTGCCCGCATCCGCATCTTCACGCCCGACTACGAAATGCCGTTCGCCGGCCACCCGACCGTCGGCTCGGCAATCGCGCTTGCCGAACGGGCCGGCGATGGCGAGGCCGCCGGCATCTTCGTGCTGGAGGAGAACATCGGTCCGGTGCGCTGCGCCGTCAGCAAGCACGATGGCGCCACCTTCGCCGAGTTCGACCTGGCCAAGCTGCCGGAGCGGCTGGAACTGTCGGCCGAACCGGAGGCGATCGGGGCAGCACTTGGCCTCGGGCCGCACGAGATCGGCTTCGAGAATCATCGCGTCTCGTTCTGGTCGGCGGGCGTGCCTTACGTGACCATCCCCGTCGCCAATCTGGAGGCAGCCGCCCGGATAAAGCTGGACAACCAGGCGTGGTCGGAACTGGCGCCGCGCAAGAGCGACTGGGCGTTCGCCAGCCCCTATGTCTACTGCCGCGAGACGGTGAACCACGAAAGCGCCTTCCATGTCCGCATGATCGTGCCCGGCAGCCCGTCCTATGAAGACCCCGCGACCGGTTCCGCCGCGGCCGCCTTCGCCGGCGCCATCATGCATTTCGACGGCCCGACGGACGGCATTTCGCAGCTCTGGATCGAGCAGGGGCTGGAGATGGGCCGGCCGTCGCGCATTCGCCTCGAACTCAATGTCGAAAGCGGAAAACTGGCGTCCGCCCGCATCGGCGGCCATGCCATCAGGGTGGCGGAAGGCAAGCTTTTCGTTTGATCGCAAGCGGCCTGGTCGATTTGTCGGGAAATGATTCCGGCGGGGCTGGACATCCCCGAGATCGGCGGCTATATGCCCGCCGACGCCGGTTTTCCGGCCGAGTGGGTGCGTAGCTCAGTTGGTAGAGCAGCTGACTCTTAATCAGCGGGTCCACAGTTCAATCCTGTGCGCACCCACCAAATTTTTCAAAGACTTGGTGGAAAAGACCCTGGAACGATGGGGACGCGAGGCGGTTCGCGTCAAGCTGAGCGTTCTTGTTCAAAGGCCGCGTTTGCCGCGTACAAATACGCAGCTTGATAGCCGCAAGCTGCGGTCGCTAACTTTAAGGTTATGCAGTAAGGTTAATCGCACGTATGAGTTGCATACGGGAAAATTTGCTTTAAAAGTAGTGGCCGCGCTAGCCTTGGCGGGGCTTGGCTGGGTCCGAAAAACTAGCGCGACCTCTACCCGACGATGATCTGCCGTCGGATGTCTCAAATTAGGACAGCGTAGCTAACGAACAGTTAACGCTGTTCTTGGCTCGTGATCCGCTGTCCACCGGACCTGTTCGTTCTGCGAAAGCGTGGTCGCGAGTAGAGCGGCCACGCTCGCTGTCTTCAGATGCACCAGCAGACCGGGTTTACTTTTCCGATACGCCGGCTTCCGCAAAGCTTGCCATGCGGGCGTGGCATTCGAGCGCCGAGCGGACGATGTTGACCGCCAGGCAGGCGCCCGAGCCTTCGCCAAGCCGCATGCCGAGATCGAGTAGCGGCGGCAGGCCGAGCGCCTCCAATAGAAGACGGTGGCCGGATTCGGCCGAGACATGGGCGGCGATGGTGTGGGCGAGGCCGGTGAGATGCAGCCTTGCCAAGGGTGCTGCCGCGGCACTGCAGACAAAGCCGTCGAGCAGCACCGGCACGTTATTGCGGCGGGCGGCGAGCGTGGCACCGAAGATGGCGGCGAGTTCGCGCCCGCCAAGGGCGGCAGCGATCTTCAGCGGGTCCGACAATGCATCGGCATGGCGCTTCAGGCCGGCTTCGATTGCCGTGACCTTACGCTTCAGGCCGGCATCGTCGACGCCGGTGCCGCGTCCTGTCCATTTCTCCGCGCCACCACCGAAAAGTGCCGCCGAAATCGCTGCCGCCGGCGTGGTGTTGCCGATGCCCATTTCGCCGAAGCAGACGAGGTCGATATCGTTCGTCACCGCATCGTAGCCGGCCGAGACGGCGGCGAGGAATGCCGTCTCGTCCATCGCCGCGGCTTGCGTGAAGTCGCCAGTCGGATGGTCGAGATCGAGGGGAATGACGTCGAGTTCGGCGCCGGCGATGCGGGCAAGCTGGTTGATGGCGGCGCCGCCGCGGGCGAAGTTCGCCACCATCTGCACGGTGACCTCGGACGGGAAAGCCGACACACCCTGCGCGGTGACGCCGTGGTTGCCGGCGAAGACGAAAACTTTGACACGATCGAGCTTCGGCATGTCGCGGCCTTGCCAGCGGGCCAGCCAGGCGGCGATGGTCTCGAGACGGCCAAGGCTGCCTTGCGGTTTGGTCAGCGTGTCCTGGCGGCGGGCGACGGCTGTCGCCGCCGTGTCGCTGCCGGCAGGCAGGTCGAGGCAAGCGGCGCGCAGTTCATCAAGCGATTTGAAGGGCATGGGGGCAAAGTCTCCGGGGAAGAGTCAGGATAGGGAAACGGAAGCGACGAGCAGGATCGTGATCTCGCCCAGCTGCTGCAGGGCGCCGACCGTATCGCCGGTCTGGCCATCGATCTGGTTGAGGCAAAGGGCGCGGAACGCGGCAAACAGCAGGCCAAACAGGATGACCGCGACAATGGCGCCTCCGAGCCCGAGCAGGAGCAGCGGAACCGCGCCGAGCACGGCGCCGGCCATGGCTGTTTCGACCGAAACGGTGCCGGCGCCGGCCGAGAGTCCGTCGGACCGCGCCGAGGGCAAGAGATGCATGAAGGCGCCCAGCAAGCCGCGTGAGGCGGCGTGCGCGGCAATGAGGGCGAAGAGCGCCTGTGTGGGGTCGACGAGTTGCGAAAGCGCGCTCCAGCGGATCAGCAGCGAAAGAGCCAGCGCCGATGCGCCGTAGGCGCCGATGCGGCTGTCGCGCATGATCTCCAGTTTCAGGCTGCGCGTCTTGCCGCCGCCAAAGCCATCGGCGACATCGGACAACCCATCCTCGTGCAGGCAGCCGGTGGTGAGCAAGGTCGCCGCAAGGGCAAGGGCCGCCGCCGGACCCATGGCAAGGCCAAACCGTTCCGCCGTGGCGTAGACGACCGCGCCGATCAGGCCGACGGCAAGGCCGGCGACCGGTGCGGCCCAGATCGCGGCGGCGAGGCTGCGGCCGCGAAAGTCGAAGACGGGCAGCGGCAGTCTTGTGAAGAAGACCAGGCAAAGCGCGATGTCGTCGAGGATCTGCCGGGGCGAAAGGGTCAAATTCCGGAGCTTCATGCCCTAGCTCCTCGCAATGGCATGGAAGAAGGTGCCGCTGACATGGCCACGCCGGTAGCCGGAGGCACCGAGCGGATTGCCTTGGCCGTCGGCGAGGTCGGCGAGTGGCTCGTCATTGCCGGTCGCGATCATCTGCGCATAGTGGAACTCATGCCCGCGGACCAGCGTGCCCTGGCTGCCCAGCGGACAATCGGCGCGCAGCCGCGCCTCACGATAGCCGAGGTTCATCTTGCGCTTGGCGAAGCTGGTGGAGTGGCCGAGCAGGCCAAGCATTTTGTGAGTCTCGCCCGCCGCGTCCTCCAGCGCTTCGCCCAGCACCATGAAGCCGCCGCACTCACCGTGCACCGGCTTCGTTGCAGCGAAGCTTGCCATGCCGGCTCGGAAATTCCGGGCATCGGCAAGGCGGCCGGCATGTAGCTCGGGATAGCCGCCCGGCAACCAGCAGACATCGCAGCTGGCGTCGGGTGCCTCGTCGGCGAGCGGCGAGAAGGGGGCGATCTCGGCGCCGGCCTTGCGCCAGTAGGCGGCGACATGCGGATAGAGGAAGGTAAAGGCGGCATCCTCCGCCAACGCGATGCGCTGGCCGGGCGGTTGCAAGGCATCGCCGAAGCCGCCGGGCGCCGGCTGGAAGGGCGTTGCCAGCGCCATGATGGCGTCGAGATCGAGCGAGCGCTCGACCATGTCGGCCAAAAGGTCGAGATGCGCCATCAGGTTCTCGTATTCGCCGGCCTGGACGAGGCCGAGATGGCGTTCGGGCAGGTTGAGCGTGGGATCGCGCAGGATGGCGCCGACGACGGGCAGGCCGAGCGCCTCGATCGCATCGCCGCAGAGGCGGCGGTGGCGTTCGCTGCCGAGACGGTTGAGCACCACGCCGGCCATGCGCACATCGGGGTCATAGGTGGCAAAGCCTTTGGCCACCGCAGCGGCCGTCGTCGACTGTCCGGACACGTCGAGCACCAGCAGCACGGGCAGGCCGTAGAGTCGCGCGAGATCGGCTGCCGAGCCGGAGCGCCCGGCCGGCGCGGGAATGCCGTCGAACAGGCCCATGGCGCTTTCCAGGAAGATGAAGTCGGCATCCTCGGTTGCGTTGCCGGCGAGCGCGTTGAGCAAGGCGGGCGACATCGCCCAGCTGTCCAGATTGACGCCGGACAAGCCGGTGGCGGCAGTGTGGAAACCGGGGTCGATATAGTCGGGACCGGATTTGGCGCCGCGCACCTTGACGCCGCGCCGGGCCAGCGCGCGCAGGATGCCGATGGTGACGCTGGTCTTGCCGGAGCCCGAGCGCGGCGCGCCGATGATGATGGCGCGGGTCATGGCTCGCCCGCCAGTGCCGCGCGCATGGCGACGATGCCGCCGACGACGATCAGCGCCGGCGCGGTCAAACCGGCTGCGGCCGCCTCTTCAGCGATGGTGGAGAGCGTGGCGACGACGATGCGCTCCTGCGGCGTCGTCGCGGACACGATCACCGCCGCCGGTGTCGACGGTGCCAGGCCGCCATCGAGCAGCGAAGCGGCGATGACGGGCAGATTGGCCATGCCCATATAAACGACCACGGGCTGGCCGGTGCGGGCGATTGCCGCCCAGTCGAGGTCGTCTTCCGTACCGGCGGCGTGGCCGGTCGCCAGGATCACCGCCTTGTTGATGCCGCGCATGGTGGCCGGGATGCCGGCCGCAGCGAGTGCGCTAAGGCCCGACGTCAAGCCGGTCAGGACGCGGAACGGGATGTTTTCGCGCGCCAGCGCCAACGCCTCCTCGCCGCCACGACCGAAAATATAGGGATCGCCGCCCTTCAGCCTGACGACGCGGCGTCCCTCGCGCGCCAGCCGCACCAGCAAGGCGGTGATGTCGTCCTGTTTCATCGACGGCTGGCCACCGCGCTTGCCGGCATAAAACAGCTCAGCGCCCTCGGCGACAGCAACGACATCGGGCGAGACCAGCGCATCATAGACAAGCGCGTCGCATTGTCCGAGTGCGGCCAGCACCTCCAGCGTCAGGCAGCCGGGATCGCCGGGGCCGGCACCGGCCAGCCAGACGTGTCCGGGCTCCAGCTCACGCGGCTTGAAATTCAGCCGCGCGAGCGCCTGCTCGACCGTTGCGTTTCCGCTCTTATGCCTGGCGCTGCCGCTCACAATCCGTCCCGTCCGCGAAAACGCCGCTGGTAGTGGGCGTCGTAAAGTGAACTCTCGCCGAAATCCTGTGCCGCCAGTGAACTGCCGACAAAAATGATCGCCGTGCGCTCCATCGGATCGGCGGCGAGCAGCATTTCGATGGTCGCCAGCGTGCCGGTCATGACGCGCTCGTCCGGCCAGGAGGCGCGGAAGACGACCGCCACCGGGCAGTCGGCGCCATAGAGCGGCGTCAGCTCGGCGACGACGCGGTCGATGGCATGGATGGCGAGATGGATGGCGAGCGTGGCACCGGTGCGGCCGAAGCCGGCCAGCGTCTCACCCGGTGGCATTTTCGAGGCGCGGCCGGAGACCCGGGTCAGCACCAGGCTTTGCGCGATTTCGGGAATGGTGAGTTCGCGCCGCAGCGCTGCCGCGGCGGCGGCGAAGGAGGGCACGCCCGGCGTCAGCGTGTAGGGGATGCCATGCTTCTCCAGCCGCCGGATCTGTTCGGCCACCGCGCTCCATACCGAGAGGTCGCCGGAATGCAGGCGGGCGACATCGTGGCCGGCTTTGTGAGCGGCCAGATATTCGGCCTCGATCTCGTCGAGCGACATCGGCGCGGTGTCGATTATCTTTGTCCCGGGCGCGCAGTGCTGCAGCAATTCCGGGGCGACGATCGATCCGGCATGGAGACAGACCGGGCAACTGGCCAGCAGCCTTGCGCCGCGCAAGGTGATGAGGTCGGCAGCTCCGGGGCCGGCGCCGATGAAGTGGACGGTCATGGCGCATCTCCGCTGATGGCGATGGCGCAGGTGACCGGACCGAGAACGGTGCGCGGCCCGAGCAGTTTTGCGCCCTTGCCGGCGGCGGCGAGGGCCGATGCTTCCGAAACCGACGGCGTGCCGGCATGCGCCTGCGAGACTTCGGAGCGGCTGAGCGTGCGGGAGGATGCAGCATCGAGCGCATCGTCCGCGACAACGATCACCGGAAGGGCAAGTTCGCGCCCAGCGGAGAAGATTGCCGGTTCGTCCCGCTTGAGAGAGGCGGTCGCCAAGGCGGACAGCGCCGTCATCGCCAATCCATGTGCTTCCAGCGCGGTTTCTATCGCCGCAAGCACCTCGCTTGCATTGACGCCCTTGCGGCTGCCGATGCCCGCGACCATCATGGCTTCACCCAGTTCCATTGGGTGACCGGCATGGCCGGCCGCCAGGCTTGCATCGCGCCGACCGGGGAGGCCCGGGATATGGCGATGCGGGTCAGATCGCCGCCGTGCCTGGTGTGCTGGGCGAGGAGCAAGGCCTCCATCTCCAGCGTCACGGCATTGGCCACCAGGCGGCCACCGGCGCGAAGCGCCTTGATGGCTGCGCTGAGCACGCCGGTATCGCTGCCACCGCCACCTATGAAGATGGCATCGGGTGTGCCCAGCTTGGCTAACGCCTTCGGAGCCGAACCTTCGACGACGACAAGACCGGGTACGCCGCAGGCAGCAGCGTTGCGATGAATGCGGGCGGCGCGGACCGAATCGGCCTCGATCGCGATGGCGCGCATCGAGGGGTGGGCCAACATCCATTCGATGCCGATCGAGCCGGAACCGGCGCCGATATCCCACAGCAGTTCGCCGCGCCTCGGTGCCAGCGCCGACAAGGTGATGGCGCGTATCTCGCGCTTGGTGATCTGGCCGTCATGGTCGAACAGATGGTCGCCAAGGCCCGATGTCAGCGGCAGGATTCGGGCATCCGGAGTTGAGTCAACTTCGATCGCCAGCATGTTGAGCGGGTTGATGGTTTGCAGTTCGAAAGTATTCGCGCGCGCCTCGCGGACTTGCTCGTTTCTGCCACCCAGCGCCTCCAGAACGGTCAGCTTCGATTTGCCGAAATCGAGTTCGGTCAGCAGCCGTGCGATGGCGGCCGGCGCCTCGGCGTCGGAGGTCAGCGCGAGGATGCGGGTGCCAGGGTGCAGCAGCGGCCGGATCAGGTCGATCGAGTGGCCATGCAGGGAAATGGTCTCGATATCCTGCAAGGCCCAGCCAAGGCGGGATGCGGCCAGCGAGATGGATGAGGGCGCGGGAATGACATGCATGTCCTGCGTCCTCACCTTGCGGGCGAGGGTGGCGCCGACGCCGTGGAAGAACGGGTCGCCGGAGGCCAGCACGCAGATTTTTTTGCCGGCGAGTGCCAGCACGTCGCGCATGTCCGGGTCGAAGGGCGTTGGCCAAGGCCGAGCTTCGCCCTTGACGAGCGGCGTCACCAGCGCAAGGTGGCGCTTGCCGCCGAAGACGAATTCGGCCCCTGCGATCCGCCGCTTGGCCTCATCGCCGAGACCCGCTAAACCGTCCTCGCCGATGCCGACGATTGTGAGCCATCTTGAGTTGAGCTTGGCGCCGCGCGGACCCTCAGCAGGCATGATGACCCACCGTATTCTGATCCTCGGCGGAACCACCGAAGCCCGGCAACTGGCTGGAAAGCTCGTAGCGCGCGCCGATCTCTCGGTCACGCTGTCGCTGGCCGGCCGCACCGAGAGCCCTGTGGCGCAAGGCGTGCCCGTCCGCACCGGAGGGTTTGGCGGCGTGCAAGGGCTGGCGGCGTATCTCAAGGAAGCCGGCACGGATCTGCTGATCGACGCTACGCATCCCTATGCGGCGCGCATCTCCGCCAATGCGGCGCAAGCGGCGCGGCGAGCCGGCGTGCCGATAATGGCGCTCAGGCGTCCCGGCTGGGAGCCTGTCGAGGGTGACCGTTGGACGCTGGTCGATACGGTCGCCGACGCGGTGCAGGCCCTGGGAGCCGCGTCGCGCAGGACCTTCCTGGCGCTTGGCCGGCAAGAGGTCGGCGCCTTCGAGGCAGCACTTCAACATAGCTACCTGATCC
The DNA here is from genome assembly GCF_014843845.1 of Mesorhizobium amorphae. Classification (GTDB taxonomy): domain Bacteria; phylum Pseudomonadota; class Alphaproteobacteria; order Rhizobiales; family Rhizobiaceae; genus Mesorhizobium; species Mesorhizobium amorphae_A. The sequence continues at coordinate 328,933 of NZ_JHQS01000051.1, forward strand.
GCAGCGTCGATCCGGTCGAGCCGAGGCCGGCGGTGCCCGACGCAACCTATCTGCTGGCGCGCGGGCCGTTTCGGGAAGCCGACGAACGCGCGCTGCTTGTCGAGCACGGCATCGACGTTATCGTGTCCAAGAACAGCGGCGGCGAGGCGACCTACGGCAAGATCGCCGCGGCACGAGCGCTCGGCATCGAGGTGATCATGGTGCGCAGGCCGGCGCTGCCGGACGTTCCCTCGGCTGAAACCGTCGAAGCGCTCGCCGACATGGTCGATCATTTTCTCGAACCCGTCGCCGAGCGCGGCGTGTAGACCAGCGATGGCCGCTCGCCGCGGCGGATGATCCTGGTTTCCGGAGAGCCGATGATGATGCAGGTCGCCATGTCGGCCTTTTGTGCGTCGACATCCGCCAGCAGAAAAATCTCGATGCGCTCGTCGGGCCGGCCGGCGGCGCGTCCGAAGATGACCGGCGTCGTGCCGGGCAGGATGGCGGCGAGGCATTCGAAGGCGCGGCCGAGCTGCCATGGGCGCGCCTTGCTGATCGGGTTGTAGAGCGCGATGACGAAGCCGGCGCCGGCAGCGGCCAGCAAACGCAGTTCGATCAGCTCCCATGGCTTCAGATTGTCGGACAGCGAGATGGCACAGAAATCATGGCCGAGCGGCGCGCCGATACGGGCGGCAACCGCGAGCATGGCGGTGATGCCGGGCACGACGGCGACGTCGACAGCGCGCCATTCGGCAGGGCCGGCCTCGATCGCCTCGCAGACAGCCGCCGCCATGGCGAAAACGCCGGGATCGCCGCCGGAAACGACGGCGACGTCATGGCCTTCGGCGGCCTTGATCAAAGCATCCCTGGAGCGGGCGAGCTCTTCGCGATTGTCGGAGGCGACGCGGGTCTGGTCCGGGCGCAGCTCGAGCCGGTCGAGATAGGGCTTGTAGCCGTAGAAGAATTTGGCTTCCGCCACGGCGCGGCTCGCTTCGGGCGTGACCTGGTCGGCATTGCCTGGCCCAAGGCCGATGACGGTGAGGCGGCCGCTCATGGCTTGGCTCCCGCCGCGCCGGGCCGGGCCGACCAACCGGCCACCAGCACGATGGCGAAGTAGGGCGCCTTGTCGTCCTGCTTGTCGGCCAGCCGCATCGAGACGCTGCCCGGCATGGTGCCGCGCTCGACATAGACGGCTTTCGTCAGCTTGCCCGTTGCCTGCAGCGCCCGCCTGATTTTGGGCAGGTTGCGGCCGACCTTCATGATCACGGCGGCATCGGTGTCGGCGAGGCGTCGCGTCAGCTCGAACTCGCTCATCGTGCCCGGCAGCACGGTCAGAACGTCGTCGCCCTGGACGATCGGCAGACCTGTCGCCGACCAGCAGCCGGACATGGCGGTGATGCCGGGGATGACCTCGGTCGGGAAGCGATGCGCCAGCCGGACATGCAGATGCATGTAAGAGCCGTAGAAGAGCGGATCGCCCTCGGAAAGCACTGCCACCATCCTGCCGGCATCGAGGTGCGCGGCGACCGCCTCGGCCGATTGCTCGTAGAATTCGGTGATCTGCGAGCGGTAGTCGTCGTGGTCCTTGTCGATCTCGGTCGTGACGGGATAGAGCAGCGGCAGTTCAACCATTCCCGGCCGGAATTGCGCCTCGACGATGGCGCGCGCATTGCTGTTGTTGCCGCGCTTGGCGAAGTAGGCGACGACATCGGCTTCAGCCAATGCCCGTGCTGCCTTCAGCGTCAACAATTCGGGGTCGCCGGGACCGGTGCCGACGCCGACCAGACGGCCTTTTGCAGTTGCGTTCACAGGCCTGGCCTCGCCAAAGCGTTGAGCGCGGCGGCGGTCATGGCGCTGCCGCCGAGCCTGCCGCGTACGATGGCGTAAGGCACGCCATAGGAGTTCTCGGCTAGCGCGTCCTTCGATTCGGCAGCACCGACGAAGCCGACCGGCATGCCGATGATGGCGGCCGGCTTCGGCGCGCCGTCGCGCAGCTTTTCCAGCAGGTAGAAGAGCGCAGTCGGCGCATTGCCGATGGCGACGACGGATCCAGCCATGCGCTCGCCCCAGAGATCGATGGCGGCGGCCGAGCGGGTGTTGGCGATCGCCTTGGCGATTTCGGCGGTGCGCGGGTCGCGCAAAGTGCAGATCACCTCGTTGCCGGCCGGCAGCCGGGCGCGGGTGACGCCATGCGAGACCATCTCGGCATCGCAGAAGATCGGCGCGGCGGCCGAAAGTGCGGCGCGCGCGGCGGCGACGAAATCGCTGGAAAAGACAAAATGCTGAGCGGCCTCGACCTGGCCGCAGGCATGGATCATGCGGATGGCGACATCGGCCTCTGCCTCCGAGAAGCGCGACAGGTCGGCTTCAGCGCGGATGATGGCAAAGGAGCGCTCGTAGATCGCCGTGCCGTCATGGATATAGTCGTAGGCGGCCATGCTCATTCCTGTCGGTAAGCTTCTGCGATGCCGGCCGCGCCAAGCCTTGCCAGGCAGGCAGCGGCGGTCTCGCCCCGAAGTCGTTCTTTGCGGATTGCCGCTGCAACGCCACTGACACCGCGCGCGGCGTCATAGCCCGGCCTGTATCCGGCAGGAAGAGCCTTTGCCGTCGCGTCCACGACAAGTCCGGCTCCGTTTTCGCCACCGACCAATGTCAGCGATGCTTTGCCCGGATGAGCGCAGCCCTTGGCACAACCGGAAATGTGCAGCGTGAGGGAGGCATCGAGGATGTCGGCGTTTTCGACGGCGATGGTCTCGGCGATGTCGCGGGTGGCGATCTGGCCGGAGGCGCAGGCGGGGGTGCCGGGGCAGGCGGCGATGCGCGTGCGGGGATCGGTGGGGTTGGTGACGAAGCCGAGGGTGGTGGCTGTGTGCTGGAGGGGCGGGCAGGCGGCTGGCGAGAGGCCGAGGAAAAATATGGCGCGGCCGGGCGCCAGGCGGATTTCGGTGGCGCCTAGGGCGAGGGCACGTTGGGTGAGCTCTATGAGCTTTTGTGCTGGCATGCTGCCGTAGGGCAGGCCGATGCCGAGGGCGTGGCCGGCTGTCAGATCGAACATGCCGATAGGATCTCTTATAGGTGGGCGTTCCTTCGCACCCCCCTCTGTCCTGCCGGACATCTCCCCCGCAAGGGGGGAGATTGCCTTGTCATCGGTGGTTTCGCCAATCACAAACGTGGCGTCATTTTCGGTCGAAAGAGGAGCGCCAGCGGCGGAACTGCCGATCTCCCCCCTTGCGGGGGAGATGTCCGGCAGGACAGAGGGGGGTGTGACGGAGTACCAACTTGCGAGAGAATTCAGCTGCCGCTCCGACAAATCCCGCGTATGCGCCGCGCGGCCTTTTTCGGCCACCATTCTCAGCGCAGCGACGGCGATGTCGCGGGCAGCATCCCCGTCGACCGCGGCGAGGCGCTTCGCGCGTCGGTCATCACCGGCAACCGATACCCTCCAAAGGACTTCGTTCTCGGCCCGCACTGCCTTCAGCCGCACATCGGCCGTCACCGCATCCATAGCCAATTGCCCGCCGCCTTCGACGATGACCGAAACCTTCGGCCCCAGCCGCTGCGCCAGCCCGGCTTGATCAACCGCTGCACGCACGCTCTCCGCCAGCGGACGTGGGTCGGCGACTTCCTGCGGGTCGATCCCCGCCAGCGGCCCGATCTCGACCGGCACGCCGGTGCGCACGGCAATGCCCAGCGCGTCGACCTCTCCGGCCAGCCGCCGCGCGCTCTCCGGCGTCAATCCTCGGATCTGTAGACTGCCGCGCGCGGTGACTTCCATGATGCCGTTACCGTGCCGCAAGGCGGATTCGCCGAGTCCGATCAGCGACTTCGGCGATAGTCCTCCAGCGACAGGGTTGAGCCGCACCAGCAGTCCGTCGCCGGTCTGCATCGGCTTGCTGAGGGCAGGGCAGGCGCCACGGCGCGAGAAGGCGTTCATGCCGCCACCCCATGGGCTTCGGCGATCAAAGCGGCGAGATCGTCGTCGATCGAATTGCGCAGTGGATGCCAAAGTCCGCGCCGCCGCGCCGACTGGAAGCGTTCGGCGATGACTTTGGCCGCCGCCGGGTTTTCGCGCAGGATGAAGGCGCGGACATCTGGATCGCCGAGATAGGCGTCATGCACGGCTTCGATCAGCGTGCCTGAAATGGCCTGGGTGGTTTCGGCAAAGCCGACGAGGCGGTCGACGGTCTCGGCGAATTCCGAGGCGCCGCGCGGGCCGTGTCGCATCTGGCCGGCGATAAAGCGCGGATTGACGGCGCGGGCGCGCACGACGCGGGATACGGCTTCTCCAACCGAGCGTGGCTTCGGTTTCTGCGGGTCCGTGGTGTCGAGCACGATGACGTCGGCGTTCCTGCCGAGGGCCGCAAGCGCTGCCGAAAAGCCGCCGATGAAGGCGACATCGGCGGAGCCTTCCAAAATGTCGCGGCCGGGGTCGTCGCCAGTGTGGACGAGAAGGTCGGCCTCGGCGATGCGGGTCTCGAAAGCGCCGGGCGCGGAGACCGCTTCGCCGTCGGCGCCGCCATAGGCATGCGAGGTGGCGTCGAGATAGGCGCGGCCGATTTCTTCCCGTGCGGTCCAGTTGCCGCTCGCCAATAGATCCTCGACGCCGGCGCCGTAGGTGCCGGGCGAGGTGCCGAAGATGCGCGGGCTGATCTTGCCTTCGGTCCGGGTCCTGGCCGCCAGCGGGTTTTCCGAAGCGTCCTCGTCGCGGGTGGCGACGGCATTGGCGGCAGCGTCGATGAGCGCGATCTGGGTCGGGAACATGTCGCGGAACAGGCCCGATATGCGCCAGGTGACATCGACGCGCGGGCGGCCGAGCGAGGCCGGCGGCAGCACTTCGATGCCGGTGACGCGGCCGGTCGCGGCGTCCCATTGCGGCCGGCAGCCCATCAGCGCCAGGCCTTGCGCGATCTCCTCGCCGCCGGTGCGCAGCGAGGCAGAGCCCCAGAGGTCGATGACCAAAGAGCGCGGCCAGTCGCCATGCGACTGCATGTAGCTGCGCACCACTTCCTCCGCCGCAGCTTTGCCCAGATCAAAAGCGGTCGGCGTGGGCATGGTGCGCGGATCCGAGGTGAACAGGTTGCGGCCGGTCGGAAGCACGTCGGAACGGCCGCGCGCCGGCGCGCCGGCCGGGCCGGCCTCGATGTGGCGGCCGTCGAGCGCCGCGAGAAACGCCGACTTTTCGGCCGCCGCGCTTTGCAGGCGTAACGGATCGGCCTCGCCGTCAGGCGAGCGGCCATAGATATGCAGGCCGTCCTTGATGGCGAAATCCTTGAGGTCGCAGAGCCAGGCGTCGATGCGGCGCAGCGCTTCGTCGGGCGCGTCGGTCCTGGCGACGCCGGCTTCGGCGGCAAGCCCGGTCTTCTGAGCGGTGTCGACGATCAGCTTGGCCAGCCGGTCGCGGCGGCGGCGGTCGAGCCCGTCGGCCTGGGCGTATTCGTCGACCAGGCGTTCAAGCTTGTGCTGGTTTTCGTCCAGCCCGGCGCCGGTCAGCGGCGGCGGCAGATGGCCAAGCGTGATGGCGGCAATGCGCCGCTTGGCTTGCGCCGCTTCGCCGGGGTTGGAGACAATGAAGGGATAGATGACGGGCAGCGCGCCGGTGACGATCTCGGGAAAGCAGGTATCGCTGAGCGCGACGGTCTTGCCGGGCAGCCATTCCAGCGTGCCGTGGGCGCCGACATGGATGAGGGCATGGATGCCCAGCGATTTGCGCAGCCACAGGCCAAAGGCGATCAGCGCATGGCGCGGAGGTAGGGTTGGGTCGTGGTAGTCGGCGCGGCGGTCGGCTGACCGGCCGCGATCGGGGGCGAGGGCCACGGTGACGTTGCCGAAGGTGGCGGCGCGGAAGGGGAAGCTTGGCGAGGTCGGCGCTTGAACACCCCCCTCTGTCCTGCCGGACATCTCCCCCTCAAGGGGGGAGATTGGCAGTTCCGTCGATGGCGCCATTCCTGCAGCGCTGGCGATAGGCGAAAGCCGTGGCGAGGGCGCAATCTCCCCCCTTGAGGGGGAGATGTCCGGCAGGACAGAGGGGGGCGCCTCGCGCGAACTTATCTCTTCGACCTTTCCCCAAGCGGATTCGACGGCAGCCATTGCCTCAGCAGGCAAACCCTTGGAGAAATCGAGATATTCCTCCGACCCCAACTTGTGGCCACTGCGCTCCAGCACCTCCAGCAACGCGCGCGGCGATTGCGGAATCCCTTCAACTGCATAGCCCTGTTCTCTCAGGTCGTGCAGCATGGCGAGCACGCTGGACGGTACGTCGAGGCCGACGGCATAGCCGGTGCGGCCGGGAGCGCTCGGATAGTCCGGGATCAGGATGGCGAGCTTGCGCTCTTCGCGCGGCGCGCGCTGTAGACGGAGGAAGGCTTCGACGCGGCTCGCCACCTGCGCGACACGGTCCGGCTCGGACCGGTTGGCGAAGGCGCGGAAGGCCAGTGCCGGATCGGTCTCGCTTTCGCCCTTGAAGGAGATGGCGCCGGCGAGGATGCGGCCGTCGAGTTCGGGCAGCACGACATGCATGGCAAGGTCGGCCGGCGCGAGGCCGCGCTGGTTTTTCTCCCAGACGTCGCGGCGGGTCGTGGCGACGATGACCTGGAAGACCGGCACGCCGGCGCGGTCGAACAGGGTTTCGACGCCGGGCTCGGCACCGGAGGCGAAGGCTGTGGCGGTGACGATGGCCGACGGCTTGAGGGCGACCAGCGCATTTTCGACGAACGCCAGCGACGTCGGGTCTTTCAGGCTGGAGACGAAGATGGGGGCAGGGGCCATGCCGCGCGCACTGAGTGCTTCGAAAAGCGCATCGATCGGCGCGACATCGGCGGCCAGCAGCATCGAGCGGTAGAACAGGATGGGGATGACAGGAGTGTCGACATAAGTATTGTCGACGTCGAGTTCCGTCACACCCCCCTCTGTCCTGCCGGACATCTCCCCCGCAAGGGGGGAGATTGATCCGTCATCGACGATTTCGCCGATCGCGGATGGCCCAGATACGTCGCTCTCTGACAGAGCAGAAAAGGAGCCGGTCTTGATGACAACCGATCTCCCCCCTTGCTGGGGAGATGTCCGGTAGGACAGAGGGGGGTGTGAAGGAATGCCGACAGTTGAGAGGTCCGGCCTCTCTACAACGCCACGCCCCGGTGCATAAAACCCGGCCTTGGGCACGGCAACCGGGTCGGCGACCGCCGCATCTGACCCAGCCAGCCGCGCCAGCCTCTGCACCAGCGCGCTCATATTCGCCGGCCCGCCCTCGCGGAAATAGCCGAGCAAGGCATCCAACTCCTCGCGCGGCAGCGTCGAGCCTTCGATCAGCCGCAGATCCTCGTCGTGGCTCTCGCCCGGCAACAGCGCCAGTTTGATGCCGCGTTCCCGCGCAATCGCGGCAAGCTGGTCGCAGCCATAGCGCCACCAGTCATAGCCGCCGAGGATACGCACCAGGATCACCCTGGCATGTCGTGCCACGCTGTCGATCCAGAGATCGACGGACATCGGATGGCGCAAATCGCGAAGTGCGGCGAGCCGCATCGACGGCAGGCGCTCCGCGTCCGCCTTCCACGCCGCCGCCAGTCCGGAGAGATCGCTGTCGGTAAACGACAGCGCCACGATATCCGCCGGCGTCTGCCGGAGATCGACAGGCTCGGCGAGGTCGTCGAGCGAGGCGGATGTGGTGGTGAGGATGTGCATCGCGGTTCGGTTTTTGCCTCAGCCGGCGAGGATACGCTCGATGGCCGGCCGGTTGAGCCCCTTCAGGCCGATGACGACGAGGCGCGAGCGGCGGTCGTCGTCGGCCGTCCAGGCACGATCGTAGTAGTGGTTGACGCGCGGGCCGACGGCCTGCAGCAACAGCCGCATCGGCTTGCCGCCGACCTCGACGAAGCCTTTGACGCGCAACACGTTTTCTTCCTCGGCGGCGGTGGCGACGCGTTTCGCCAGCTCATCGGGATTGGCGATCGAGGGTATGTCGACAATGAAGGTGTCGAAGTCGTCATGCTCGTGGTCGAATGCGCCGTCATGATGGGATTTGCGGTTCTCGATGTCGTCCTCGACGGCGAGGCCGAGGCCGAGCAGTACGGAGGGATCGACCTTGCCTTGCGACGTCGGCACGATCTTCACGGCGCGGGCGGAGTGTTCGTTGATGATCGCGTTGGCGCGGGCCGAGCCGGCGGCGTCCATCAAATCGCTCTTCGACAGGATGATCAGGTCGGCGCAGGCGATCTGGTCCTCGAACACTTCTTCGACCGGGTCGTCGTGATCGAGCGTCTGATCCTGAGCGCGTTGCGCCTGCAGGGCGTCCATGTCGTTGGCGACGCGGCCTTCGGCCAGTGCCGGTCCGTCGACCACCGCGATCACGCCATCGACCGTGACGCGACTTTTTACTGTCGGCCACTGGAAGGCCTGGACCAGCGGCTTGGGGAGAGCAAGGCCGGAGGTCTCGATCAGGATGTGGTCGACCTTCGGCGTCAGCGACAGGATCTGGTCCAGTGCAGGGACAAAATCGTCGGCGACGGTGCAGCAGATACAGCCATTGGCCAGCTCGACGATGTTTTCCTCCGGGCAGGTGTCGATGCCGCAGCCTTTCAAAATCTCGCCGTCGATGCCGATATCGCCGAACTCATTGACGATGATGGCCAGCCGCTTGCCGCCGGCGTTTTCCAGCAGATGGCGGACCAGCGTCGTCTTGCCGGCGCCGAGGAAGCCGGTGACGACGGTGCAGGGGACGCGGGAGAGGTTGGCGGACGAATCTGGAGCGTTCATGGTCAGTCCTTCAGGATATCGAGGGGAGGGATGCGGGCGACGAGGCCGCGCTTCAAGGAATCCGGGCGGCCGCGCCAGGGGATGAGACCGTCGGTCGAGGTGGCGAAGAGCTTTGCGCCGGCGACGAGGTCGGCGCCGCTGGTCGCGGTCAGGTCGCCGAAGACGTAGCTCCAGCAGCCGTCGCGCAGGATCGCGGCGCTGAGGCGTCGCTTGCAATTACCGAGGCACTCGACGGTGCGGATGCGGAGGTTTTCGTCCGAAGCGGCGCGGCGCGCGTCCTGCGCCAGCAGTTCGCCGGCGCGGGGATGGGCGTCGGAGCCGGTTTCGTCGCGACAGGAGGCACAGACGATGATTGTGACGTCGGCCAGGGAATCGTCCCCGCCGGACGATATGTCCGCTGTTTCAGCCGAAAAACTGCTGTCGCGTTCCAAATCAGGCTCCTGCCCGGAAAACCCGCCAGGCGTTCGGATTCTTCATGTTCAGACGGCAGGTCTCCTGGCTCGCGGGTCATCGCCTCGGATGCCGCCTTCCCGGGAACATCCCAGTGGTTTTCGGCTGAGGCTCGTCGCTTACAGTTGCGGGGACAGCCGCGGATTTGAGATCTTCAGATCCCGCACCGCATTCCCTCTTGGCTCCTCCCTTTGCCGAGAGGAGACCGTCTGGGCCGGATTTAGGCTTGTAGGGACAGTCGTGTCAACGCGCGTCTACGACACGGCGATGTCGGCCAGCGCCGGACCCAGGTCGCCCGCGGGCGTCACCTCGATGCGCTCCAGGCCGAGCCAGCCCTGCATCTGCTTCAACTCTTCGAAGAGCTGAGCGGCGGTTTCGGGTGGTGCGCAGGCTTCGGCGTAGGCGGCGTGGACGCGCAGGACACTCGCCGGCCGGTCGGCCTTGAGGTCGACGCGCGCGACGATCCGGTCACCGAGCAGGAACGGCAGCACGTAATAGCCGTACTGGCGCTTTTGGGCGGGCGTGTAGATCTCGATTCGGTAGCGGAAATCGAACAGCCTCTCCGCCCGCGCCCGCTCGAAGACGACCGGGTCGAAGGGAGCCAGCAAGGCGCGCGCCTCGATCCGGCGCGGCAAACGGGCGTCCTTGTGGAGGTAAGCCGGCCTGTCCCAACCCGCGACACGCACCGGCAGCAGCTCGCCCATTTCGACCAATTCCTCAAGGCGGCCCTTCATGTCGGCTGGTGACAGGCGGAAATAGTCGCGCAGGTCGCCTGATGTGGCGACGCCATGGGCGCGGGCGGAGATGCGCAGCAATTCGCGGTGTGCGTCCGCTGCTTCCGGCACCGGCAGGTCGAGGATCGCCTGCGGCAGGACGCGTTCGGGCAGATCGCAGAACCGCTCGAAGCCGCGACGCGACGCCGTGGTGATGCGCCCGGCCCAGAACAGCCATTCGAAGGCGTGTTTGGCGTGGCTCCAGCCCCACCAGCCGCCCGAGCCCTTTTGGCCTTCGAGCGCGGAAGCGGCGATCGGGCCGCGATCGACGACCTCGCGGTAGATCTTCTCGATATACGTAGCGTGTTCGCGGCCCCATTTGGCGAGCCCCAGATACATCTCGTCGCCGCGCTCGGCGCGCTGCATGCGCCAGCGCATCAGCGGGTATGTCTCGACCGGCAGGAAAGACGCCTCGTGCGCCCAATATTCGAACACCGTGCGCTTGCGCGTCACGGCGGCATTGTCGAGCAAGGCGAGCGGGTAGGAACCAAGGCGTGAATAGAGCGGCATATAGTGGGCGCGCACCACCGCGCTGACGGAATCGATCTGCAGCAGGCCGGTACGGCTAAGCACCCGGGCCAGGTGGCGCCGGTCCGGTGTGCCGCCCGGTCTCGGGTCGGTAAACCCCTGCGCGGCGAGAGCGATGCGCCGGGCCATGCCGAGCGAGATTTTTTCCTTCATGCAGACGTCGCCCTGATGCTGTTCAAGCCAAGCAAAAACCGATGATTCCGCGTCATGCTAACAGGGTTTTGGCGGCATATATGTCAGGAGAGAAAAGTGGAGTAAAAAGTGAAGGAAATCAAACAGGAGCGGATCGGACCAGTTTTCCGGGATATGCCGTCCAGCACCGCGTTTTGAACAAGGTTTGACTTGCTTCGCCGAAAGCGCTGCGCTAACCCTCGCCGCGTTGCAGCATAGGCCACCTAAAACGGTTCAGCGGTTAATCTGTCACGCTTCCGCATTGAGGTTGGTTGCTGTAATCAAAGTGGATTGACCGCCAACGGAAAGCCGCAGCATGAACGCACTTTTGAGTTCGTACCTGCCCATAGTCCTCTTCATCGGCGTGGCGCTGGTCGTCGGCCTGGCGCTGATCATTGCGCCGTTCCTGGTGGCCTACCGCAACCCCGATCCGGAAAAGCTCTCCGCCTATGAATGCGGCTTCAACTCCTTCGACGACGCCCGCATGAAGTTCGACATCCGCTTCTACCTGGTGTCGATCCTGTTCATCATCTTCGATCTGGAAGTGGCCTTCCTGTTTCCCTGGGCGGTGTCCTTCTCGAAGATCGGCATGCTCGGTTTCTGGTCGATGATGGTGTTTCTGGCGGTGCTGACCATCGGCTTTGCCTATGAATGGAAAAAAGGAGCGCTGGAATGGGATTGAACGACAGTTCCGGCACGCTCGTCGCACCGAAGCCCAAGGGCATCATCGACCCCAATACCGGTCGACCGGTCGGTTCCGACGACCCGTTCTTCCTCGAAATCAACAACGAGTTGGCCGACAAGGGTTTTCTCGTCACCTCGACCGAGGCGCTGATCACCTGGGCGCGCAGCGGCTCGCTGATGTTCATGACCTTCGGTCTGGCCTGCTGCGCCGTCGAGATGATCCATACCTCGATGCCGCGCTATGACTCGGAGCGGTTCGGTGTCGCGCCGCGCGCGTCGCCGCGCCAGTCCGACATCATGATCGTCGCCGGCACGCTGACCAATAAGATGGCGCCGGCGTTGCGCAAGGTCTACGACCAGATGCCGGAGCCGCGCTACGTCATCTCGATGGGCTCCTGCGCCAATGGCGGCGGCTACTACCACTATTCCTATTCGGTGGTGCGCGGTTGCGACCGCATCGTGCCGGTCGACATCTACGTGCCCGGCTGCCCGCCGAGCGCCGAAGCCCTGCTTTACGGCATTCTTCTGTTGCAGAAGAAGATCCGCCGCACCGGCACGATCGAACGGTGAACCCATGAGCCAGTCGTTGAACGAACTCTCGACCTATCTGGGCGAGAAGCTGATCGGCAGGGTCAACAACGCGGTGCTGGCCTATGGCGAGCTGACCGTCTCGGTCGAGCCAAGCGACCTGATCGAGGTGGCGACCTTCCTGCGCGACGATCAGCGCTGCCAGTTCATCTCGATCATCGACGTCTGCGGCGCCGACTATCCGTCGCGGCCGAAGCGCTTTGACGTCGTCTATCATCTGCTGTCGCCGAAGCAGAATGTGCGCATTCGGTTGAAAGTTCAGGCAGACGAGGAAACCATGGTGCCTTCGATCACCGGCGTGTTTCCCGGCGCCGACTGGTTCGAACGCGAGACCTACGATCTCTATGGCGTTTTGTTCTCGGGCCATCCCGACCTGCGCCGCATCCTGACCGACTATGGTTTCGAAGGTCACCCGCTGCGCAAGGATTTCCCGCTGACCGGCTTCGTCGAAGTGCGCTACGACGACGAGGCCAAGCGGGTCATCTACGAGCCGGTGGAATTGAAACAGGAATTCAGAAACTTCGATTTTCTCTCGCCGTGGGAAGGGACGGATTACGTCCTGCCGGGCGACGAAAAAGCCAAGACGAATTGAGGCGCCAGAATGGCTGAAACCTCCGTCCGCAATTTTAACATCAACTTTGGCCCTCAACACCCTGCAGCGCATGGTGTTTTGAGGTTGGTGCTTGAGTTGGACGGCGAAGTCGTCGATCGCGTCGATCCGCATATCGGGCTGTTGCATCGCGGCACGGAAAAGCTGATCGAGCACAAGACCTATCTGCAGGCGGTGCCTTACCTCGACCGGCTCGATTATTGCGCGCCGATGAACCAGGAGCATGCCTTCGCGCTTGCCGCTGAGCGCCTGCTCGGTATCGAGGTGCCGAAGCGCGGCCAGCTGATCCGGGTGCTCTATTCCGAAATCGGCCGCATCATGTCGCACATCCTCAATGTGACGACACAGGCGCTGGACGTCGGTGCGCTGACGCCGCCGCTGTGGGGCTTCGTCGAGCGCGAAAAGCTGATGGTGTTCTATGAGCGCGCCTCCGGCTCGCGCATGCATGCGGCCTATTTCCGCCCCGGCGGCGTGCATCAGGACCTGCCGCAGAAGCTGGTCGAGGACATCGGCAAGTGGATCGACCCGTTCCTGAAGTCGCTCGACGATCTCGATGCGCTGCTCACCGGCAACCGCATCTTCAAGCAGCGCAATGTCGATATCGGCACGGTGTCGCTGGCCGATGCCTGGGCCTGGGGTTTTTCCGGCGTCATGGTGCGCGGCTCGGGTGCGGCCTGGGACCTGCGCAAATCGCAGCCCTATGAATGCTATCCGGAGATGGATTTCGACATCCCGATCGGCAAGAACGGCGACTGTTTCGACCGCTACCTCGTGCGCATGGAAGAGATGCGCCAGTCGGCGAAGATCATGCGCCAGTGCGTCGATCTGCTGCTCGGCAAGGAAGGCACCGGTCCGGTGTCGAATCTCGACGGCAAGGTGGTGCCGCCGAAGCGCCAGGCGATGAAGCGCTCGATGGAAGCGCTGATCCATCACTTCAAGCTCTACACCGAGGGCTACCGCGTGCCGGCCGGCGAGGTTTACGCCGCTGTCGAAGCGCCGAAGGGCGAGTTCGGCGTCTATTTGGTCTCTGACGGCACCAACAAGCCCTACCGCTGCAAGCTGCGCGCGCCAGGCTTCGCGCATCTGCAAGCCATGGACTTCCTGTGCCGTGGCCACATGCTGGCCGACGTCACCGCCGTTCTCGGCTCCCTCGACATCGTGTTTGGTGAGGTCGATCGCTAAATGTCAGTCCGCCGTCTCGCAGAAGCCAGCGTCCAGCCAGCGTCCTTCGCCTTCAACCGGGCGAATGCGGCTGCGGCCAAGCAATGGATCAAGAAATATCCGAAGGGCCGCGAGCAGTCGGCGATCATCCCACTGCTGATGCTGGCGCAGGAGCAGGATGGCTGGGTGACGAAGGCGGCGATCGAGACGATCTCCGACATGCTGGGCATGCCCTATATCCGTGGCCTTGAAGTCGCGACCTTCTACACGCAGTACCAGCTCAATCCGGTCGGCACGCGCGCGCATATCCAGGTCTGCGGCACGACGCCCTGCATGCTGCGCGGCTCGGAAGCGCTGATGGATGTCTGCCGCTCGAAAATCCATCACGACCAGTTCCACACCAACGACAAGGGCACTTTGTCGTGGGAGGAGGTCGAATGCCTCGGCGCCTGCGTCAATGCGCCGATGGTGATGATCTTCAAGGATACGTTCGAGGATTTGACGCCTGAGCGGCTGGCCGAGATCATCGATCTTTACGGCGCCGGCAAGGGCGCCTCGGTGACGCCAGGGCCGCAGAACGGCCGCACCACCTCGGAGCCGATCACCGGCCTGACCACGCTGACCAGCGAAAAGGCGATCCTCAAGTCGACGCGCGACAAGGAAGCCAAGGCGGCGACAAAGGCCGCCCAGGCGGCGCCGGATGCGATCGTCGCGGCGCCCGTGCCGGCGCCGGCTGCCCCCGTCGCGCCATCGAATGCCGCCAAGCCGAAGACCGACGCACCCGAAACCAGCCCGGCGCTCAAGTCGCCGTCGGCCAAGAAGGTCGCACCCGCGGCGGAAAAGGCAGCGAGCGTCTCCGCCCCGCCGCATTCGGCCGCCAACGCCAACAAGGCTGCACCTGAAGTCGAAAAGGTTTCGAAACAGCGCAGCGGTCCGAAGACCAAGGCCGAGCCTCTTTCCGCCTTCAAGGCGCCGGAAGCCAAAGTGCCGGCGGCGAAGCCCGCTAAGCCTTCGCTCGACGACAAGAACCGTCCGGCCGGCATCGCCAAGCCTGCGCTGGTCGACGATCTCAAGCTGATTTCCGGTGTCGGGCCGAAGATCGAGGGCACCCTGCACGAGTTGGGCATCTTCACCTTCGCGCAGGTCGCGTCCTGGAAGAAGGCCGAGCGCGATTGGGTGGACGGCTATCTGAGTTTCCACGGCCGCATCGAGCGCGACGACTGGGTCAAGCAGGCCAAGGCGCTCGCCAAGGGCGGGGTCGACGAATACATCCGCGTCTTCGGCAAGAAGCCGGTCTGAGGGACGAACAATGCTTCAGGACAAGGACCGCATCTTCAACAACATCTACGGCCGCTTCGACAAGTCGCTGGCCGGCGCGATTTCGCGCGGCGCCTGGGACAACACGCCCGGCATCATCGCCAAGGGGCGCGATTGGATCGTCAACGAGATGAAGGCGTCGGGCCTGCGCGGACGCGGCGGCGCCGGCTTCCCGACCGGCCTGAAATGGTCGTTCATGCCCAAGCAGAGCGACGGCCGGCCGAGCTACCTCGTCGTCAATGCCGACGAATCCGAACCCGGCACCTGCAAGGACCGCGACATTCTGCGCCACGACCCGCACACGCTGGTCGAGGGCTGCCTGATCGCCGGCTTTGCCATGGGCGCGATCGCCGCCTACATCTATGTGCGCGGCGAGTTCATCCGCGAGCGCGAGGCGCTGCAGCGCGCCATCGACGAGGCCTATGAGGCCAAGCTGATCGGCAAGAACAACATTTCCGGCTACGATTTCGACATCTACATGCATCACGGCGCCGGCGCCTATATCTGCGGCGAGGAGACGGCGCTGCTCGAAAGCCTCGAGGGCAAGAAGGGCCAGCCCCGGTTGAAGCCGCCATTCCCGGCCAATGTCGGCCTCTATGGCTGCCCGACGACGGTCAACAATGTCGAGTCCATCGCGGTTGCGCCGACCATTTTGCGCCGCGGTGCGGCCTGGTTCTCGTCCTTCGGCCGGCCCAACAATGTCGGCACCAAGCTGTTCTGCATCTCCGGCCACGTCAACAATCCGTGCACCGTCGAAGAGGCGATGTCGATCCCGTTCCGCGAGCTGATCGAGACGCATTGCGGCGGCATCCGCGGCGGCTGGGACAATCTGCTTGCGGTCATTCCGGGTGGCGCTTCGGTGCCGCTGGTGCCGGCCGAGCAGATCATCGACACGCCGATGGATTTCGATGCGCTACGCGACCTGAAATCGGGCCTCGGCACCGCGGCTGTCATCGTCATGGACAAATCGACCGATATCGTGAAGGCGATCGCCAGGCTCTCCTACTTCTACAAACACGAGAGCTGCGGCCAGTGCACGCCGTGCCGCGAAGGCACCGGCTGGATGTGGCGGGTGATGGAACGGCTGGTGCGCGGCGAGGCGCAGAAGCGCGAGATCGACATGCTGCTCGACGTCACCAAGCAGGTCGAGGGCCACACGATCTGCGCGCTGGGCGATGCGGCGGCATGGCCGATCCAGGGCCTGATGCGGCATTTCCGCGGCGAGGTGGAGCGGCGCATCGACGAGTTTTCGCGCAACGCACACCGGGCGGAGCCGGTGATGGTGGCCGCGGAATAGAAATTGAAATACGGGCGAAAGCCCGAGACGAGGATACCGGGCGGGGCATACGAAGAATCGACCAGGAGACGACCGATGGCGCCGTATTCGATACCCTACCCAATGATGCCCGACATGGACCAGTTCGAGAAGATGAACCAGGACTTGACCAGGATGATGCCGAAGGAGATGGCAAGTGCCGTCAACCTATTCGCTCATCCGGTCGCAAGTGCCGCCGCGATGTCGGCGCTCGGCTTCGGCCTTGCCAACCACGCTTTCGGCGTCTGGATGGGCGCGCTCTCCGGCGCGGCCGAGGCTTCGCAGCGGCTGTTCCACCCGATCGTCGATGATTTCGAGGCAAGAAGCGAACAGTTTGCGGACGCCGCCGAAAGCGCATCCAAGGCACGCAAGGCGACGAAGACGCTGATTGCCGAGGCGCAGACCTTCGCCAGGGATGTGACCGACATTGCCGCCAACACCGTCGAGAAGGCGCAGGACACTGCCGGCGCCGATACGGAATCGGGCAATGCGGCGACCGGGCTGATGCCTGAGGACTTCAGGCAACCCAAGCCCATGGAGCGGCCGGCGAAACCGTCCGATCTCAAGGCGATATCGGGCATCGGGCCGAAGCTGGAGAAGGTTCTCAACGGCCTCGGCATCTGGACCCATGCACAAGTCGCGGCCTGGACGCCGGAAGAGATCGCCTGGGTCGAGGATTATCTGTCGTTGGCGGGCCGCATCGGCCGTGACGACTGGACCCGCCAGGCGGCGGCACTTGTGCTGGCCGCCAAGGCCAAGAGGCAGGGGTAGGGCATGGAGGTCCACGACAAGCGTGACGTTCTCGATGTTCGCAATGCCATCGTCGCCAATTCGAGCTTCGATGACGTGAACATGTCGAACACGCAGTTCCACAACGTCAATTTGTCGGCGGCCAGGATCCAGCGCACCAACCTGACCAACGCCAAGGTGGAAGACGCAAATCTCGCGAATACGTTTTTCACCAATGTGAACATGAGCAACGTGAAGATAGAAAACGCAGAAGTCGCCGGCATGATGATCAATGGCATCAGCCTTGGCGACCTCATCCAGGCATATGAGACGGCGAAGACCGCCGGGGGCAATTGATGGCAAAGCTCAAGGTCGACGGGAAAGAGATCACTGTACCCGACCACTACACGCTGCTGCAGGCGGCCGAGGATGCGGGCGCGGAAGTGCCGCGCTTCTGCTTCCATGAGCGGCTGTCGATCGCCGGCAATTGCCGCATGTGCCTGATCGAGGTGAAGGGCGGGCCGCCCAAGCCGCAGGCGTCCTGCGCCATGGGCGTGCGCGACCTGCGCCCGGGCCCGAACGGCGAGGCGCCGGAAATCTTCACCAACACGCCGATGGTCAAGAAGGCCCGCGAAGGCGTGATGGAGTTCCTGCTGATCAACCATCCGCTCGACTGCCCGATCTGCGACCAGGGCGGCGAGTGCGACCTGCAGGACCAGGCGATGGCCTTCGGCGTCGATTCCTCGCGCTATCACGAGAACAAGCGCGCCGTCGAAGACAAGTATATCGGACCGCTGGTCAAGACGGTGATGAACCGCTGCATCCATTGCACGCGCTGCGTCCGCTTCACCACCGAGGTCGCCGGCATTTCCGAGCTTGGGCTGATCGGCCGCGGCGAGGATGCCGAGATCACCACCTATCTCGAAAGCGCGATGACCTCGGAATTGCAAGGCAATGTCATCGATCTTTGCCCGGTCGGCGCGCTGACCTCGAAGCCCTTTGCCTTCCAGGCGCGGCCGTGGGAACTGACCAAGACCGAATCCATCGACGTCATGGATGCCGTCGGTTCGGCGATCCGCGTCGACAGCCGCGGCCGCGAAGTGATGCGCATCCTGCCGCGCGTCAACGAGGCGGTGAACGAGGAATGGATTTCCGACAAGACCCGCTTCATCTGGGACGGCCTGCGCACGCAGCGCCTCGACCGCCCCTATGTGCGCAAGAACGGCAAGCTGGCGCCGGCAAGCTGGGCGGAAGCCTTCGCCGCGATCAAGGAGCAGGTGTCGAAGACGGCGCCGGAGAAGATCGGCGCCATTGCCGGCGATCTCGCCGCCGTCGAGGAGATCTACGCGCTCAAGCTTTTGATGGCCGCGCTCGGCTCGAAGAATACCGACTGCCGCCAGGATGGTGCAGCCCTCGATCCGTCGCTCGGACGTGCCAGCTACATCTTCAACCCGACCATTGAGGGCATCGAGCAGGCCGACGCGGTGCTGATCATCGGCGCCAACCCGCGCTTCGAGGCCTCGGTGCTCAATGCTCGCATCCGCAAGCGCTGGCGGATCGGCAATCTGCCGGTCGGCGTCATCGGCGAGGTCGGCGACACGCGCTATGAGTATGAGCAACTGGGTGCCGGACCGGATTCCCTGAAGGACCTGGCCGACGGCAATGGCAAGTTCTCCGAGGTGCTGAAGAAGGCGACGCATCCGCTGATCATTGTCGGGCAGGGCGCTCTGGCGCGCGCCGATGGTGCGGCCGTTCTCGGCCAGGCGGCGAAGCTGGCAGCGTCGGTCAATGCGGCCAGGGCCGACTGGAACGGCTTTGCCGTGCTGCATAACGCGGCTGGCCGCGTCGGCGGCCTCGATCTCGGCTTCGTGCCGGGCGAGGGCGGCAAGAACGTCGCCGGTATGCTTGGCGGGACGGATCTCCTGTTCCTGCTTGGCGCCGACGAGATCGACATGGGCAAGACCGGTGGCGCCTTCGTCGTCTATATCGGCACCCATGGCGACCATGGCGCACATCGCGCCAATGTCATCCTGCCGGCTGCCGCCTACACCGAAAAGTCGGGCACTTACGTCAACACCGAAGGCCGGGTGCAGCAGACCAACCGCGCCGGCTTCGCGCCGGGCGATGCGCGCGAAGACTGGGCGATCCTGCGGGCGCTGTCCGATGTTCTGGGCAAGAAACTGCCCTTCGATTCCCTGCCGCAACTGCGCGCCAAGCTCTACGGCGAATACCCGCATCTTGCCCGCATCGACCAGGTCGAGGCCGGCAATGCCGACGACATCGCCAAGGTGGCGAAGCTCGGCGGGCGGCTGAACAAGGGCAGCTTCACTTCGCCGGTGACGGATTTCTACCTGACCAACCCGATCGCGCGGGCCTCAGCCGTGATGGCGGAATGCTCGGCGCTGGCCAAGAGCGGCTTCAAGCAGGCGGCGGAATAAGCATGGACACGTTCTTCTCCATCTATGTACTGCCGGCGCTGATCATCCTGCTGAAATCGGTCGTGCTGATCGTCGTGCTGCTGATCGCGGTCGCTTATCTGCTTTATGCCGACCGCAAGATCTGGGCTGCGGTGCAGCTGCGGCGCGGCCCGAACGTCGTCGGCCCCTGGGGCACGCTGCAGGCCTTCGCCGACCTGCTGAAATTCGTGTTCAAGGAACCGGTGATCCCGTCTGGCGCCAACAAGGGCGTGTTCCTTTTGGCGCCGCTGGTGTCGGCGGTGCTGGCGATCTCGGCCTGGGCCGTCATCCCGGTCAATGAGGGCTGGGCGATCGCCAACGTCAATGTCGGCATCCTCTATGTCTTCGCCATCTCCTCGCTCGAGGTCTATGGCGTGATCATGGGCGGCTGGGCGTCGAATTCGAAATATCCGTTCCTCGGCGCGCTGCGCTCGGCGGCGCAGATGGTGTCCTACGAAGTCTCGATCGGCTTCGTCATCGTCACCGTGCTGCTCTGCGTCGGCTCGCTCAATCTGTCGGACATCGTGCTGTCGCAGCAGGACGGGCTGGGCACGCGGGTTGGCCTGCCCAACACTTTCCTCGACTGGCACTGGCTGTCGCTGTTTCCGATGTTCGTCGTCTTCTTCATCTCGGCGCTGGCCGAGACGAACCGCCCGCCCTTCGACCTCGTCGAGGCCGAATCGGAACTGGTCGCCGGCCACATGGTCGAATATTCCTCGACGCCGTTCCTGCTGTTCTTCCTCGGCGAGTATGTCGCCGTCGTGCTGATGTGCGCCTTGGCCACCATCCTGTTCCTCGGCGGCTGGCTGCCGCCCTTTGACTTCGCGCCCTTCACCTGGGTGCCGGGGCTGATCTGGTTCGTGCTCAAGGTCTGCCTGATGTTCTTCATGTTCTCCATGGTGAAGGCCTTCGTGCCGCGCTACCGCTACGACCAGTTGATGCGGCTGGGCTGGAAGGTCTTCTTGCCGATCTCGCTGGCGATGGTGGTGATTGTCGCTGCCTTCCTCAAGATCACGGGGTTTGCGTGATGTCCGCTTTTTCCCAGGCTGCAAAATCGCTGCTGCTGCAGGACTTCGTCAGCGCTTTCTTCCTGTCGATGCGCCAGTTCTTCGCACCGAAGGAGACGATCAACTATCCGCACGAGAAGGGGCCGATCAGCCCGCGCTTCCGCGGCGAGCACGCGCTGCGCCGCTATCCGAACGGCGAGGAACGCTGCATCGCCTGCAAGCTGTGCGAGGCGATCTGCCCGGCGCAGGCGATCACCATCGAGGCCGGGCCGCGCCGCAATGACGGCACGCGCCGCACCGTGCGCTACGACATCGACATGGTGAAGTGCATCTATTGCGGCTTCTGCCAGGAAGCCTGCCCGGTCGACGCCATCGTCGAGGGGCCGAATTTCGAGTTCGCGACGGAAACGCGCGAGGAGCTCTATTACGACAAGGACAGGCTGCTGGCGAATGGCGATCGCTGGGAGCGCGAGCTGGCGCGCAACATCGCGCTGGACTCGCCCTACCGCTGACATTTGACGCATGGACGAGGCGAGGGGCCTCGTCTAAGGACAACGCAACTTGCCGACCGGAGGCGGTGGCAAAACTCGAACAGGACGAACGTCCTGTTTCGGACAGGAACCCGGGGGTACCCATGCTGAGTGGACTAGAGGCGGCCTTTTTCTACCTCTTCGCCTTTGTCGCCGTGGCATCGGCGTTCATGGTCATTTCATCGCGCAACCCCGTGCATTCGGTGCTGTTCCTGATCCTGACCTTCTTCAATGCCGCCGGCCTGTTCATGCTGACCGGGGCCGAGTTCCTGGCGATGATCCTGCTCGTCGTCTATGTCGGCGCCGTCATGGTGCTGTTCCTGTTCGTCGTCATGATGCTCGATGTCGACTTTGCCGAGATGAAGGAAGGCGCGCTGCAATATGCGCCGATCGGTGCGCTGGTCGGGCTGATCCTGGCGGCGGAACTGATCGTCGTGCTCGGCGGCTACACGTTCGCGCCGCAACTGGCGGCGACGGTGTCAAAGCCCATTCCCGACCTCGCCACGCGCTCGAACACGGCGGCACTCGGCGACATCCTCTACACGGACTACCTCTACTACTTCCAGATTGCCGGCCTCGTGCTGCTGGTCGCCATGATCGGCGCCATCGTCTTGACGCTGCGCCACAAGCCGGGCGTCAAGCGGCAGTCGATCGCCGCCCAGGTCGGCCGCACGCCGGCGACCGGAATGGAAATCCGCAAGGTCAAATCGGGCGAGGGCATCTGAGATGGTCGTCGGCATCGCACATTTCCTCACCGTATCGGCGATCCTGTTCACGCTCGGCGTGTTCGGCATCTTCCTCAACCGCCGCAACATCATCGTCATCCTGATGTCGATCGAGCTGATCCTGCTTGCGGTCAACATCAATTTCGTCGCCTTCTCGGCGGCGCTCGGCGATCTCGTGGGCCAGGTGTTCGCGCTGTTCGTGCTGACGGTCGCTGCCGCCGAAGCGGCCATCGGTCTTGCCATTCTTGTCGTCTTCTTCCGCAACCGCGGCTCGATCGCGGTCGAAGACGTGAACACGATGAAGGGTTGACGGAAACCACCATGTACCAGGCCATCGTCTTCCTTCCGCTGCTCGGCTTCCTGATTGTCGGCCTGTTCGGCAATTCGCTCGGCGCCAAGGCCTCCGAATACATCACCTCCGGCTTCCTGGTGATCTCGGCGGTGCTGTCGTGGGTTGCCTTCTTCTCGGTCGGCTTCGGCGAGGGCGAGGTGTTCACCGTGCCGGTGCTGCGCTGGATCCAGTCGGGCGGGCTCGACGCCGCATGGGCGCTGAGGATCGACACGCTGACGGTGGTGATGCTGGTCGTCGTCAACACGGTGTCGGCGCTGGTCCACATCTACTCGATCGGCTACATGCACCACGACCCGAACCGGCCGCGCTTCTTCGCCTATCTGTCGCTGTTCACCTTCGCCATGCTGATGCTGGTGACGGCCGACAATCTGGTGCAGATGTTCTTCGGCTGGGAAGGCGTGGGTCTCGCGTCCTATCTGCTGATCGGCTTCTGGTACAAAAAGCCGTCGGCCAACGCCGCGGCGATCAAGGCCTTCGTCGTCAACCGCGTCGGCGATTTCGGCTTTGCGCTCGGCATCTTCGGCGTCTTCGTGCTGTTCGGCTCGGTCAACCTCGGAACCATCTTCGCCAATGCGGCGACATTCATTCCGGCCGAGGGCGCCGAGCACGGTGCGGCCGTGCTCACCTTCCTCGGCTATGCGCTCGACAAGCACTCGGCGATGACCGTGGTCTGCCTGCTCCTGTTCATGGGCGCCATGGGCAAGTCGGCGCAGGTGCCGCTGCACACCTGGCTGCCGGACGCCATGGAAGGCCCGACACCGGTCTCAGCACTCATCCATGCCGCGACGATGGTGACCGCCGGCGTGTTCATGCTGGCGAGGCTGTCGCCGCTGTTCGAGCTGTCGCACACGGCGCTGACGGTGGTGACCTTCATCGGCGCCTTCACCGCCTTCTTCGCGGCGACGGTCGGCCTCGTCCAGAACGACATCAAGCGCGTCATCGCCTATTCGACCTGCTCGCAGCTCGGCTACATGTTCGTGGCGCTCGGCGTCGGCGCCTATGGCGCGGCGATCTTCCACCTGTTCACGCATGCCTTCTTCAAGGCGCTGCTGTTCCTCGGCTCGGGCTCGGTCATCCATGCCGTCTCCGACGAACAGGACATGCGCAAGATGGGCGGCTTGAGGACGCTCATTCCGAAGACCTACTGGATGATGGTGATCGGCACGCTGGCGCTGACCGGCGTCGGCATTCCGGTGACCGTCATCGGCACCGCCGGCTTCTTCTCCAAGGACGCCATCATCGAAAGCGCCTTTGCCGGCCACAACATGTTTGCCCCCACCGCTTTCGTCCTGCTGGTCATCGCCGCCTGCTTCACCTCCTTCTATTCCTGGCGGCTGATCTTCATGACCTTCCATGGCGAGCCGCGCGCCAGCCATGAGGTGATGCACCATGTCCATGAATCGCCGCCGGTGATGCTGGTGCCGCTGTTCATTCTGGCGGCGGGCGCGCTGTTTGCCGGTATCATCTTCCATGGCGCCTTCATCGGCGAGGGCTATGCAGAGTTCTGGAAGGCGTCGCTGTTCACGCTGCCTGACAACCACATCCTGCACGATATCCACGAACTGCCGCTGTGGGTCGAACTGGCGCCGTTCTTCGCCATGCTGATCGGCTTTGGCGTTGCCTGGAAGTTCTATATCCGCTCGCCGGAATTGCCCCGGAGCGTCGCCGCCAACCATCGCCTGCTCTACGCCTTCCTGCTCAACAAGTGGTATTTCGATGAGCTCTACGACGTGCTGTTCGTGCGGCCGGCAAAGGCTCTCGGCAGATTCCTTTGGAAGACCGGCGACGGCACGATCATCGACGGTCTCGGGCCTGACGGTGTTTCGGCGCGCGTCGTCGACGTCACCAACCGCGTCGTCAAGCTGCAGACCGGCTACCTCTATCACTATGCCTTCGCCATGCTGATCGGCGTTGCCGCACTCGTCACCTGGATGATGCTCTGATGACCGCCGTGCCAATCCTCTCGCTGGTCACCTTCCTGCCGCTGGTGGGTGTGCTGCTCATCCTGTTCATCAACGATGACAGCGAAAATGCACGCCGCAACATCCGCGCCATCGCGCTGTGGACGACGAGCATCACCTTCATCGTCTCGCTGTTCATCTGGACCGGCTTCGACAATTCGCAAGCCGGCTTCCAGTTCGTCGAGAAATTCGCCTGGCTGGATTCCGGCATCTCCTACCATCTGGGCGTCGACGGCATCTCGATGCTGTTCGTCATCCTGACCACCTTCCTGATGCCGCTCTGCATCCTGGCGTCGTGGGAATCGATCGAGAAGCGCGTCAAGGCCTATATGATCGCCTTCCTGCTCTTGGAAACGCTGATGATCGGCGTGTTCTGTGCGCTCGACATCGTGCTGTTCTACGTCTTCTTCGAGGCCGGCCTGATCCCGATGTTCATCATCATCGGCGTGTGGGGCGGCAAGCGGCGCGTCTATGCCTCGTTCAAGTTCTTCCTCTATACGCTGGCCGGCTCGGTGCTGATGCTGCTCGCCATCATGGCGATGTTCTTCCAGTCGGGCACCACCGACATCCCGACGCTCTTGACGCATAATTTCCCGGCCAGCATGCAGACCTGGCTATGGCTCGCCTTCTTCGCCTCCTTCGCGGTGAAGATGCCGATGTGGCCGGTGCACACCTGGCTGCCCGACGCGCATGTCGAGGCGCCGACGGCGGGCTCGGTCATCCTGGCCGCCATCCTCCTGAAGATGGGCGGGTACGGCTTCCTGCGCTTCTCCCTGCCGATGTTCCCGCTGGCGTCCGAAATGTTCGCGCCGCTGGTGTTCACGCTGTCGGTCGTCGCCATCATCTACACCTCGCTGGTGGCGCTGATGCAGGAGGACATGAAGAAGCTGATTGCCTATTCCTCGGTCGCCCATATGGGCTTCGTCACCATGGGCATCTTTGCCATGAACCAGGAAGGCGTGCAGGGCGCGATCTTCCAGATGCTGTCGCACGGCCTCGTCTCCGGAGCGCTGTTCCTGTGCGTCGGCGTCATCTACGACCGCATGCACACGCGCGACATCGACGCCTATGGCGGCTTGGTCAACAACATGCCGAAATATGCCACCGTGTTCATGGTCTTCACCATGGCCAATGTCGGCCTGCCCGGCACCAGCGGCTTCGTCGGCGAGTTCCTGACCATGCTTGGCGTGTTCCGGGTCAACACATGGGTGGCGTTCTTCGCCGCCACCGGCGTCGTCCTGTCGGCCGCCTACGCGCTCTGGCTCTATCGCCGGGTGATCTTCGGTGCGCTGACCAAGGAAAGCCTGAAGGGCCTGCTGGACCTGTCGCCACGGGAGAAGGCGATCATCTACCCGCTGGTCGTGCTGGTCATCTTCTTCGGCGTCTATCCCGCACCGGTCTTCGACGCGACGGCCGAATCGGTCAAGGCGCTCGTCACCAATGTCACTGCATCCATCGGCTCCGCGCAGACCGCGGCGGCGAATTAACCCAAGGGTTTTGCGAACCATGACGCCGGACCTTCTCTCCAGCCTTTCGCTCTCGACGCCGGAGCTGATCCTCGCCGTCGGCGCGCTGGCGCTCTTGATGGTGGGCGCCTATTCGCGCTCCGACAGCACCAAAACGGTGACTGGCCTTGCCGTTGCCATCCTGGTAATTGCCGGACTATGGCTCGTCACGTCCAGCGGGCAGGGTACCGCCTATGGCAGCGCCTTCGTCCAGGATCCGTTCGCGCGCTTCATGAAGATGCTGTCGCTGATCGGTTCGGCGGTGACGCTGGTCATGTCGATGCGCTTCGCCAAGCAAGAGCATTTCGACAAATTCGAATATCCGGTGCTGATCCTGCTCTGCACGCTCGGCATGATGCTGATGATCTCGGCCAACGGCATGATCGGGCTCTATCTCGGCCTCGAATTGCAATCGCTGGCGATCTACGTGCTGGCGGCGATCAATCGCGACAATCTGCGCTCGACCGAGGCCGGCCTGAAGTATTTCGTCCTCGGCGCGCTGTCGTCGGGCATGCTGCTTTACGGTATCAGCCTCGTCTACGGCTACACCGGCAATACCGGCTTCCAGGAGATCGCCACCGCGCTCGGCAGCGGCGAGCGCCAGCTTGGCCTCGTCTTCGGTCTGGTCTTCGTGCTGGCCGGCCTTGCCTTCAAGATCTCGGCGGTGCCGTTCCATATGTGGACGCCCGACGTCTATGAGGGCGCGCCGACCCCGGTGACGGCCTTCCTGGCGGCGGCGCCGAAGATGGCGGCGATGGCGCTGATCGTGCGCGTCACCATGGGCGCCTTCAAGCCGATCGCTTCCGACTGGCAGCAGATCATCGTCTTCATCTCGATCGCCTCGATGGCGCTCGGTGCCTTCGCGGCGATCGGCCAGACCAACATCAAGCGGCTGATGGCCTACTCCTCGATCGGCCATATGGGCTACGCGCTGGTCGGCCTTGCCGCCAACAGCCAGGCCGGGGTGCGCGGCGTCGCCATCTACATGCTGATCTACCTGGTGATGACGCTCGGCACCTTCGCCTTCATCCTCGCCATGCGGCGCAAGGAAGGCAATGTCGAACAGATCGGCGACCTCGCCGGCCTGTCGTCGACCAACCCGGTCATGGCGACGATCCTCACCATCCTGATGTTCTCGCTGGCCGGCATTCCGCCGCTCGCCGGCTTCTGGGGGAAGTGGTACGTCTTCCTCGCCGCCATCAACGCCAACCTCTATGCGCTGGCGATCATCGGCGTGCTGGCCTCGGTGGTGGGTGCCTACTATTACCTGCGCATCATCAAGATCATGTGGTTCGACGAGCCGGTCGGCGGCTTCGTGCCGATGGCGAGCGAACTGCGCCTCGTGCTCGGCGTCTCCGGCGCCTTCGTGCTGTTCTATGTGCTGATCGGCGGGCCGATCGGCACCTATGCCGAAGCCGCCGCCAAGACATTCTTCTGACGGGATGGCATTTCGGCTGGCTCCAACCGCAGCGTCGGAAGGCTTCCGGCTCGAGGCCCATGAGGCGGTCGGCTCGACCAATGCGCTGGCGCTTGCCCATGCGCGAGCGGGCGATCCGGGAAAGCTCTGGGTCGTCTCCAGGAAACAGGAAAGCGGGCGGGGTCGGCGCGGCCGCGTCTGGGCAACGCCCGAAGGCAATCTGGCGGCGACGCTGCTCGTCGTCACCGGCGGCGAGCTTCGGCTTGCCGCGACGCTCGGCTTCGTCGCCGGACTGGCGCTGGCCGACGCGCTCGACGCCGTCGTGCCGCAAGGCAGGATCGCCATCGGGCTCGATGGCGGGAGCCAGGGGAAGAACCGCTTCGAGCTGAAATGGCCGAACGACGTGCTCGCTTCCGGCGCCAAGCTTGCCGGCATCCTGCTGGAATCGGCGATCCTCGAAGGCGGCCGCTTCGCGGTGGCGGTCGGCATCGGCGTCAATGTGGTGGCATACCCCGAGGATTTGCCTTATCCCGCGACATCGCTCAGAACATTGGGGGCGTCCTGCGATGCCGAGACCTTGTTCCTGGCGCTGTCGGATGCCTGGAGCGAGAACGCCCGGCTGTGGAGCGAAGGGCGCGGACTGTCGGCGATCCGGCAGCGCTGGCTGGCGCGCGCGGCGGGCTTGGGCAGCCAGGTTGCTGTCAGAATTGACGGTAGTGTGGTGCGCGGGACGTTCGAGACCATTGACGAGGACTGTCGTTTCGTGATCCGCGACGATGAGGGGACAGTTGTGACGATCGCCGCCGGCGACGTGCATTTCGGTGCCGTTGCGTCGGCAGCGGTTTGACCGGCCAGGAAGGGAATATCATGGCGAAAGCGGAAAACGCCGAACTCGTCTTCGTGCCGCTTGGCGGCGTCGGCGAGATCGGCATGAACTTCGCCCTCTACGGCTACGGGCCGGCCAATGCGCGCGAGTGGATCGTCGTCGATGTCGGCGTCACTTTCCCCGATGCCGCGCATCCGGGCGTCGACCTGATCCTGCCCGATACGCGCTTCATCGAGGAGAACCTCGACAGCCTGCGCGGCATCGTCATCACCCATGCGCATGAAGACCATTACGGCGCGCTGCTCGACCTGTGGCCGAAGCTGAAGGCTCCGGTGTGGATGACGCCGTTCAGCGCCGGCCTGCTGGAAGCCAAGCGGCAAGGCGAGCAGGGCGCGCCGAAGATTCCGCTGACGATCTACCGGGCGGGCGAGACATTCACCGTAGGTCCGTTCGAGATCGAGGCCATTCCGGTCGCTCACTCCATCCCCGAACCGATGTCGCTGGCGATCACCACGCCGGCCGGCACCGTCATCCACACCGGCGACTGGAAGATCGATCCGGAGCCGACCATCGGGCCGAAGACCGACGAGGCACGCTTTCGCGCCTATGGCGACAAGGGCGTGCTGGCGCTGATCTGCGATTCCACCAATGCGCTGCGGGAAGGCGAATCGCCCTCGGAAGTGGCTGTCGGCGAAGGCCTCAAGGGCGTCATCCAGGGCGCCAAGGGCCGCGTCGCGGTCACCACCTTTTCCTCCAATGTCGGGCGCATCGTCTCCATCGCCAAAGCGGCGCGCGATGCCGGCCGCCAGTGCCTGGTTCTCGGCCGCTCGCTGAAGCGCGTCATCGATGTCGCAGGCGAACTCGGCTACATGGACGGGCTGCCGGAATTCATCGCCGAGGAAGATTACGGTTTCATCCCGCGCGAGAACCTGGTCATCATCTGCACCGGCAGCCAGGGCGAGCCGCTGGCCGCACTGGCCAAGCTGTCGCGCGACGAGATGAAATCGGTGTCGCTGACGGCGGGCGACACGGTGGTGTTTTCCTCGCGCACCATTCCCGGCAACGAGAAGGCGATCCTCGAGATCAAGAACCGCCTCATCGACCTCGGGATGAAGATCATCGAGGACGGCGACGCGCTGGTGCATGTCTCGGGCCACCCGCGCCGCAGCGAATTGCGCAAGATGTATGAATGGGTGCGGCCGCAGATCGGCGTGCCGGTGCATGGCGAAGCGGCGCATCTGGTGGCGCAGGGATCGCTGATGTCGATGTCCGGCATCGGCCAGGTGGCGCAGGTGCGCGACGGCGATATGCTGAGGCTCTATCCCGGTGCCGCCACGATCGTCGACCAGGTGCCGTTCGGCCGCATCTACAAGGACGGCCGCCTGATCGGCTCCGACCAGGCGATGGGCATTCGCGACCGGCGCAAGCTCTCCTTTGCCGGCCATGTCGCGGTCAATGTCGTGCTCGACGACAAGTATGAGCTGGCAGGCGATCCCGATCTGGTTGCCATCGGCGTCGCCGAAGCCGACGCCAGCGGCGAAACGCTGGAAGACCTGATGCTCGACGCGGCAGTCGGCGCGGTGGACTCCATCCCCCACCAGCGCCGAAAGGACCTCGACCTCGTGCAGGAGGCGGTGCGCCGTGCCGTGCGCGGTGCCGCCAACGAAGCCTGGGGCAAGAAGCCGTTGGTGACGGTGTTTGTGACGAGATGAGTGAGTAGTGAATAGTGAATAGTGAATAGTGAATAGTGAATAGTGAATAGTGGGTTGCGTCATTCACTGCCTGGCGCCAGCCGTGCCATTCACCATTCACCATTCACTACTGACTACTGACTACTGCCTACTGCCTTGGAGCCTTGCATGCTTGGACGCCTGAACCATGTCGCGCTTGCCGTGCCGGATCTGGCCGCGGCGACGGCGGCCTATCGCGATACGCTCGGCGCTCAGGTGAGCGCGCCGCAGGCGCTGCCGGAGCATGGCGTGACGGTGGTGTTCGTCGATGTCGGCAACACCAAGATCGAATTGCTGGAGCCGCTGGGCGCGGGCTCGCCAATCGCGGCGTTCCTGGAGAAGAACCCGTCGGGCGGCATGCATCATGTGTGCTATGAGGTGGACGACATCCTGGCGGCGCGCGACAGTTTGCAGGCCAGCGGCGCGCGCGTGCTTGGCGACGGCAACCCAAAAACCGGCGCGCATGGCAAGCCGGTGCTGTTCCTGCATCCCAAGGACTTTTTCGGCACGCTGGTCGAATTGGAGCAATCATGAGCTGGGTTTCATTCACTGCCCTGTTCTTCGCCACCTGGTGGGTGGTTCTGTTCGCCGTGCTGCCGTTCAGCGTGAAGACGCAGGACGACGACCATGATGTGACGCTAGGTACGGTTTCGAGCGCGCCGCGCGGGCCGCATATGCTGCGCGCCGTGATCAGAACGACGATCGCCACCGCGGTGCTGATGGGTATTTTCTACGGCCTGACGAGAGGGTTGGGGCTCAGCCTCGACGAAGTTCCGCACATCATCCCGGAAGCTGCGCAGACGCCGTCACAATAGGCCTTGGGCGACAGTTTCATGACAGGCGGGTCGGGCATCGAGCCCGGCCAAAGGCAACCGCCCGGGATTGTGAGCCGGCGCACTGACGCTACGTCATGCGATTTGAGAGCTGTTTGCGCTAAGCAGATGTTTGCACAAAAAAAATGCAAGGCACGAGGCCTTGCAATTTAAACGCGTCCGATCTGTTTCCGGTGTCCGGCGGCAGCGAGTAACCGCGCCTAGATCGCATCCTCCCAAGACTTTGACCGCGTAGGAGAGCAGATTTTTCTCTGCCCTCTCGGTTATCGGGGCACACTAGCCTAAGCCAGATGAAAATGTCACGAAGAATTTTGCCCGGAAACAGGCAATATCGTGCTGCACTGCACAATAGTGCGGCAGGCCTTGCTTGTAAATCGATCAACGCAGCCGGCGCAACATTGCCGCGGCCTGGAGCGCCGCGCATCTTTAGCCGCGCCAAGGGCGCTCCAACGCTTTCCATCTCCGCATCGCGGTTCCGAACCGCAAGGCCAGAGCGGTAAAAAAATCGATTCCCGATTGCGGGCCGAGGCGGCAGGTCGGGTTTCCATTCCGTCATGAAATAGCTATGAAGCCGGGGCAAGCAGCCTGCGTTGCGCCGATTCCGGCGCGGCCATCCTCTCTCACGGACCAGTCCATGCGTTTGTCGCGCTATTTCCTGCCTATTCTCAAAGAAAATCCGCGCGAGGCCGAGATCGTCTCGCACCGGCTGATGCTGCGCGCCGGCATGATCCGCCAGCAGGGGCAAGGCAGCTTTTCATGGCTGCCGCTCGGCAAGCGGGTGCTGGACAAGGTTTGCCGGATCATCCGCGAGGAACAGGACCGGGCAGGGGCGCTGGAAATCCTGATGCCGACCATCCAGTCGGCGGAGCTGTGGCGCGAAAGCGGCCGCTACGACGACTACGGCAAGGAGATGCTGCGCATCAAGGACCGGCAGGAGCGCGACATGCTCTACGGCCCGACCAATGAGGAGATGGTCACCGAGATCTTTCGCGCCTATGTCAAGTCCTACAAGGACCTGCCGCTCAACCTCTACCACATCCAGTGGAAGTTCCGCGACGAGGTGCGGCCGCGCTTCGGCGTCATGCGGTCGCGCGAGTTCCTGATGAAGGACGCCTATTCCTTCGACCTCAACTATGAGGGCGCCAAGGCGGCCTATAACCGTATGTTCGTGTCCTATCTCCGGACCTTCACGCGCATGGGCCTGCAGGCCATCCCGATGCGCGCCGACACCGGCCCGATCGGCGGCGATCTCAGCCATGAATTCATCATCCTGGCCGATACCGGCGAGAGCCAGGTCTACTGCCATCGCGACTATCTTTCGCTGGATGTGCCGGGCGCGAACACCGACTTTTCGAACGACGTCGAGATCGCCGACATCGTCAAGACGTGGACGACGCCCTACGCCGCCACCGACGAGATGCATGACGAGGCGGCCTGGGAGAAGGTCGGCGACGGCGACAGGCTCTCGGCGCGCGGCATCGAGGTCGGCCATATCTTCCATTTCGGCGACAAATATTCGAAGCCGATGGGCGCCAAGGTGACCGGGCCCGACGGCAAGGATCATTTCGCTTCCGGCGGCTCCTATGGCATCGGGCCCTCGCGCCTGGTCGCGGCGATCATCGAAGCCAGCCATGACGACAACGGCATCATCTGGCCGGAAGCGGTGGCGCCGTTCGATATCGGCCTCATCAACATGAAGGTTGGTGACGCCGATTGCGACCGCCTCAGCGGCGAACTCTATGCAGCGCTCACCGCTGCCGGCAAGGACGTGCTCTACGACGACACCGACCAGCGGCCGGGCGGCAAGTTCGCCACCGCCGACCTGATCGGCCTGCCGTGGCAGGTGATCGTCGGACCGCGCGGCGTGGCCGCCGGCGAGGTCGAGATCAAGAACCGCAGGACCGGCGAGCGCGAGACGCTGCCAATCGCCGAGGCGAGAAAGCGCTTGGGTATTGCCGCATGAGCGAAACGGCTGCAGCCAAGGCCCCGGCCGCCGGCGCCTTTTCGGTGTTCGAGCGCATGGTGGCGTGGCGCTATCTGCGCTCACGGCGCAAGGAGACGGTGATCTCGGTCATCGCCTCTATCTCTTTCCTCGGCATTATGCTGGGCGTCGCGACGCTGATCGTCGTCATGGCCGTGATGAACGGGTTCAGGGCCGAACTGTTGACGCGCATCCTTGGCGTCAACGGCCATCTGATCGTGCAGCCGCTGGACTCACCGCTTGAGGACTATGCGCAAGTCGCCGGCCGCATCAACGGCGTGCCCGGCATCAAATACGCCATTCCGCTGATCGACGGGCAGGTTCTGGCGCAAGGCAATGTCGGCGGCGGCACCGGGGCGCTGGTGCGCGGCATACGCGGTGACGATCTGGGCAAGATCTCGATCGTGGCAGGCAACATCAAGCAGGGCACGCTTGACGGCTTCGACGGCGGCGAGGGCGTGGCCATCGGCAAGCGCATGGCCGAGAACCTCGGCCTTGTGCTCGGCGACACCATCACGCTGATCTCGCCCGACGGCGATGTGACGCCGCTCGGCACGACACCGCGCATGAAGGGCTACAAGATCGCGGCGATCTTCGAAGTCGGCATGTCGGAATATGACAGCTCCATTGTCTACATGCCGTTTTCCGAAGCGCAGCTCTATTTCAACTTGGACGGACGGGCGCAGACGATCGAGATCTATGTCGACAATCCCGATGATGTCGATGCACTGAAGCCGCTGGTCGAGCAGGCGGCGCAGCGGCCGATCGACATCGTCGACTGGCGGCAGCGCAACGAGACCTTCTTCTCGGCGCTCCAGGTCGAGCGCAACGTCATGTTCATGATCCTGACGCTGATCGTGCTGGTGGCGGCGCTCAATATCATTTCGGGCCTGATCATGCTGGTGAAGGACAAGGGTCACGACATCGCCATCCTGCGCACCATGGGGGCCTCGCGCGGCGCCATATTGCGCATCTTCCTGATGACGGGGGCGGCGATCGGTGTCACCGGCACCATTGCCGGCGTGCTGCTCGGCATCGTCATCTGCACCAACATCGAATCGATCCGCCAGTTCTTCTCCTGGATGACCGGCAGGATCCTGTTCAATCCCGAACTCTATTTCCTCAGCCAGCTGCCGGCGAAGATGGATCTGCGCGAGACGACCTATGTTGTCATCATGGCGCTCGTGCTCTCCTTCCTGGCAACGGTGTTTCCGGCATGGCGGGCAGCACGGCTCGATCCGGTCGAAGCCTTGAGGTACGAATGAAGGCCGAGACCCTTATCGAGCTGAAGAGCGTCGAGCGGCACTATGTCCAGGGACCGCGCAAGCTCACCATCCTCAATGGCGCCGATTTTTCGCTGAAGCGCGGCGAGATGGTGGCGCTGGTTGCGCCTTCAGGCACCGGCAAGTCGACATTGCTGCACACGGCGGGGCTGCTGGAGCGGCCCGACGCCGGCGACGTGATCCTTGCCGGGCGCGCCTGCGGCCGGCTTTCCGACGAGGAGCGCACGGCCATCCGTCGCAACGATGTCGGCTTCGTCTATCAGTTCCATCATTTGCTGCCGGAGTTTTCCGCCCTGGAGAACATCATGATGCCGCAGCTGATCAAGGGGCTGTCGCGCAAGGAGGCCGCCGAGCGGGCGGCGCAGCTGCTCGACTACATGCAGATCGGCAAGCGCGCGCATCACCGCCCGTCGGAGCTCTCCGGCGGCGAACAGCAGCGCGTCGCCATCGCGCGCGCCGTCGCCAATGCGCCGCTGGTGCTTCTGGCCGACGAGCCGACCGGCAACCTCGACCCGGTCACCGCTTCCTATGTGTTCGAGGCGCTGGAAGCGCTGGTCCGGCAATCGGGCCTGGCGGCGCTGATCGCCACCCACAACCACCAGCTGGCATCGCGCATGGACCGGCGGGTGACGCTGGCCGAGGGCAAGGTCGTCCCGCTTTAGGGTGCATTGATATTCAGGTGAGGCCGGCCTGCGAAAGGCGGGCTTCTGCGGCTCCGGTGTACTTCAAGTACGCTCGGTTCCGGTTCTCGGAACCCACCATCCTCGGCTCAGCCTGACCTGAATCTCAACGCACCCTGGCTCATCGCCAAGGCGGGTGGTCCGCAGTCCGGGCAGGAACTGGCACCCCGTCAACCTTTCCTTAACCGTGCCGATCTGATCGCCGGAGATTCCGTCGCTGGCCCGGATTTCGGCCGTTGACATTCGAACAAAAATAGAACAAAATACGAACATACTAACAACTGGAGAGAGTTATGACGGATCTTGTTCAGGATGTTGTGTCGCTCGTGTGCATGAGCACGTTTCTGATTTCCATGGCGATCTGGATCGGAGCCATGTGAGGAGGGGGCATGCCGCGCTCCCTCTTTCGGCGGCCAGGAGCCGTCGGCACGTTAAGCCTTTCTTGCCGCCCCGGCGCTAGGTTTCCTCAAAGGTAGGGAGTAGCGTCACGTGTCGCCCATCGTCATGGCCATCCTGGTGGCCAGCAATCTCGGACTGATCTTTCTGCTGATGACCGTGCCGCTCGGGCTGCGCACGGTCAGGCTCAGCCGGCTGGTGGCGGCGGACCGCCACCGCCTCTGGCAGGCGCTGTGGCCGCTTGGCAAGGATGCCGGCTGGTCGGGCGAGATCATCTCCGCCGAGGCGCTCGACGGGCAGGGCACGGCCCGGATCAGGCTGTCCTGGGAAGGGCGCGACGGGCAGCCGATCGAGCGCAAGGTCATGCTCGAGGATGTCGCGGAAGGAAGTCGCTTTTCCATGCGGGTCCTCGATGACGCATCGCTCGACGCGTCCTTCTGGGCCGACTATCGCGAAACCACGGAACTCGTTTCCGAGGGGAGCGGAACGCGGGTTGTCCTTAGTCAGACCGATCGCTATCGCGGCGTCGCCTTTCTGGTCTTCCGCTATTTCGCCATGCGGCGTGAACTCGGCAAGCTGCAGAAATGGGCCAGGACCGGACAGTATCGCAAAGGCGGCTGGTTCGAGCATCCGCTCAGCCAGGTCGGCTTCGCCATCCTTTCGGCTTTCATCCTGTGGCCGTTCTTCGGGCTCAACCTCGGCGGCCTGGCGCTGGCCGCGATCCTGACCTCCGTGGTGGCCCTGCATGAGCTCGGCCATATGGCGGCATTCCGGCTGATGGGGCATCGCAAGGCGCGGATGATCTTCATCCCGCTGCTCGGCGGCATCGCCATTGGCGGCAGGCCTTATGACAGCCGGTTCGAAGTCGCCTTCGTGGCGCTGATGGGCGCCGGGTTTTCCGCCTTCCTGGTGCCGGTGCTGATCGCCGCCAGCGGCTTTGCCAGGGGCGAGGGGCATTATCTCGCCGCGGCGCTGCTGGCCACGCTTGCCGGCTGCTCGGCACTCTTCAACATCGCCAATCTGGTGCCGGTGTGGAAATTCGACGGCGGTCAGGTGCTGCGCCAGATCTGCCCTGGTCCGCTGGTGCTGGCGCTGGCATCGTTCTTCCTGCTCTCGGCCTTGCTGGCGCTCGGCTGGCGCGCCGGCTTTTCATCCGGTTTCCTGCTTGCCGCCGGCGCCGTCTTTTCTGTGCTCAGCCTGCTTACCATGGGCAGTGCGGTGAAACCGCGCCATGAGCTGAAGCCGATCCGCGCCTTCGACCGTTTCGCCATGGCCGGCGCGCTGCTGGCGGTGTTCGCCATCCACGGCTACGGCGTCCTGTGGGCGTCCGCGCTGCTGGCCTGAGCCGCTGCTCCAGAGCGGTTCGTTGAACCGCTCTAACCTTTTGTTTTTACGCAATTCCGGACGGAAAACCGCTACGCACTTTTCCTGGAACTGCTCCAGGGAAGACTTCAGCCGGCCTTGCGGGCCGCTTCGACGCCCAAGATCGTGGCCGGGCCGAACACCTCCTCGAAGGCGGACTTCAGCGCCAGGTCGAGGTCGGCAATCGTGGTGGGAAGGCCGAGGTCGACCAGGCTGGTAACGCCGTGATCCGAAACGCCGCAGGGCACGATGCCGCTGAAATGGCCGAGCTCCGGCTCGACATTGATGGCGATGCCGTGAAAGCTTACCCAGCGCCGCAGCCTGATGCCGATGGCGGCGATCTTGTCCTCGGCCGGCGACCCGTCGGCAAGCGGCGGGCGATCCGGCCGCACCACCCAGACGCCGACGCGGTCCTCGCGCCGCTCACCGCGCACGTTGAAGGCGGCGAGCGTGCCGATGATCCATTGCTCAAGCGCCGCGACGAAGGCGCGGACATCCTCGCGCCGGCGCTTCAGGTCGAGCATCACATAAGCGACCCGCTGGCCGGGGCCGTGATAGGTGTATTCGCCGCCGCGCCCGGCGGCAAAGACCGGAAAGCGGCCGGGCTCGATCAGGTCCTCGATGCGGGCGCTGGTGCCGGCCGTGTAGAGCGGCGGATGCTCGACCAGCCAGACCATCTCGCCGGCGGCACCGCTGCGGATCGCCTCGGCGCGCGCCTCCATGAAGGCGAGCGCGTCGGGATAGGCGGTAAGGCCAGGTTCGACGCGCCATTCGACCGGCGCGGAACCGGGCAAAGGCAGGAACGACGTGGCGATTTGGCTGCGTTCTGTCATGGTCTATCTCGTCTGAAGCGTGCCTGGTTGAAGCTGCGCTCCAGAAGTTTCCTGTGCCTGTCGTGCCCCCAAAACCGCTCGGCGCTCAGGGGCGATATGCATCAGCCCCTCATATGGCTGCAATCGGCCGAAACGTCCAGTTCCCCGCATTTTCCGGGGCTGTGGAGCATTGCCCCGATCCGCGGCGATTATTCCGCGCCGCGCACTTGTTTCGCCGGAAACGATTTGCTACAGGCCCCGAGCCGGTTCGTTCCGGCTCCTACCACGTGCGGTCGTGGCGGAATTGGTAGACGCGCAGCGTTGAGGTCGCTGTGGGGCAACCCGTGGAAGTTCGAGTCTTCTCGACCGCACCAGAACATCCCTGACAATTCGCTTCTGGCAAGCTTGCGGGATCGGAGCAGCCAAGCTCACAATTGGCATGCCAGGGCGCCATGCCGCCGCCGCCTGGCTTTTCCGAGGACCGAAACGAAAGCGGCGCGCCACATGGGCGCGTTACCGTTTTCGCTTTTGCAGGTGCCCGCAGGACAATGTGTCCTTGGGGATCGCGCAGCCTTCTTCGTCCGCGCCAGCGTGTCCGCGCGGTGGACGATGAGCCTCGAACGATGACGCGAGGTGGCGTTGGCAGCTCGACGAAAACCGGGCCTATCCCGTCCACCCAAGGCCAGCCGAGATGCAATTGATCGATACGAGCAGGGCGTCGGTCGCCCGTTTTTGATCCGCCGTGCCGGTATTTGCCCGAACTTCACGCAGCAGCTCGACCTGCAGCCGGTGAATGTCGTCCATCTGTCGCCGCAGATTGTCGAAACGTCGCTTGAACATCGGGAAGCGCGCGGAAAGATCGCCTCCCGTGAGGTCGCCGATCAGGCGTCGCGTCAACTCGTATTCGGCGGCGATGCGGGCGTAGATTCGTCGGGCCGCATCGCTGTCGGCCACCAGGCCGGCGTAGAGCCGCGCGATCTCCATGTCGGACTGGTAGAGTGTCTTCTCGGCCTCGTCGACGATCAGGCGGAAGAAGCGCGAGTGCTCGAACATGCGGGCCAGAAGTTCGCGCCCGGCCTCGCCGCGCACCGCGACGAATGAGCTGAGTGCGCTGCCGATACCATACCAGCCGGTCAACAGATGACGGTTCTGGCTCCAGGCGAACACCCATGGAATGGCGCGCAGGTCGGCAATGCCGGCGGCGCCGAAACGGCGATCCGGCCTCGAGCCCATTTTCAGGAGCGCCAGTTCCGCGACCGGGCTCGCCTGGTTGAAATAATCGAGGAAGCCGGGCTCGGCCATCAGCCTGGCATAGGACGCCTGCGACATGCCTGCCAGCGCTTCCAGCGCTTCGTCGAACTCCGGCGTTTCCTTCGGCTCCACATCACCGGGCGATCCGACACTGTGGGCCAGCACGCCGGCGGCGAGAACCTCGAGCTGGTGGAGGCCGGTGCCGCGATTGGCGAATTTCGAGGATACGACCTCGCCTTGCTCGGTCACCCGCATCGCTCTGGCGACAGTGCCTTGCGGCTGTGCCGCGATCGCCCGGCCGGTCGGCGCGCCGCCACGGCTGACGGAGCCGCCGCGACCGTGAAAGAAACTGATCTGGACGGTGTGCTTGCGGCCGACGGCGGCGAGGCGCTTTTGCGCTTTTGCCAGTTCCCAATTGGAAGCCAGGAAACCGCCGTCCTTGTTGGAATCCGAATAGCCAAGCATGATTTCCTGGCGCGCGCCGAAATCCCGCACCGTCCGCCTCACGAGCGAAACGCCGAGCAATCCATTCAGGATG
Organism: Mesorhizobium amorphae; assembly: GCF_014843845.1. Lineage (GTDB taxonomy): Bacteria > Pseudomonadota > Alphaproteobacteria > Rhizobiales > Rhizobiaceae > Mesorhizobium > Mesorhizobium amorphae_A. The sequence goes on from NZ_JHQS01000051.1 coordinate 367,631, forward strand.
CCAGGGGCGGCCTGTAGATCGGCGATGGTCTCGAACAATGGCACGATCCGCAGCCTGATTGTGCCGCCGGCACCGGGCGCGGTTGAAAGTCCGCAATATTGCGCCAGCAGATAGACCGCGAGCAGATCGTCGGCCGAGCGGGTCATGCTGAGAACGAAAGAGCCGACAGCGTCGGCATCCGAGCTCGAGATGTGCTCGCGGATGACGGAGAATGTCGACAGCAGTTCACCTGCTTCAGGCGAGAGCCGGTCTGCGTCGATCTCCAGCCGCTCGCCCTGGCTGAGGCTTGAGCGAATGCGCGCCGACCATTGCGGTGTGCCGACTGCGACCGGATCGGCAGGATTTGTCAGCGCAAAGAGTTCGGCCAGCACCCTGTTGACGACCGTGGAGTTCTGCCGGATGTCGAGCGAGACCGTACGGAAGCCGAAGCTTCCGACCTGCCAAAGCAGAGGCTGGACGAAACGCCGGGCTACCGCGCGCCCTCCGATCGCTTCGAGAACGCAAGTCAGCCCGTTCAGATCAGCACGGAACGCCTCTGCCGAGAGGTACGCCGCCGCACCACCGTCTCGCGTGGCCTCCAGCCGGGCAAGCAAGGCCGAAGCGAACTGGCGAAGCGGTTCGTCGGGGTTGCGGGCGGCGATCACGTCCGCCTGTCCGCTTTTATTAAGCGCCGTTTGCAGCACCGGCCTGAAGCTGGCCGGCAGGTCAATGACGTTCGAGCTGGCGCTGAGCACCGTCACCAGCCTCTGCATCTGCGTCAGATACCAGCCTATGGCGGTATTGCGGTATTCGGCCATGGCATGGGCGGTGACTGCGGCCGTCACATTTGGATTGCCATCGCGGTCGCCGCCGATCCACGACGCGTAGCGCATGAAGGCGGGAATTCTGACCGGCTCTCCCGGATAGTGACGCTCGAAGGCGCCTTGAAGCTTGCCATAGAGCTGCGGCGTCGCCTCGAAGATGACTTCGCGAAAGAAATGCAGGCCCCAGGCGATCTCGCGTTCGACCGTCGGGCGCTCCAGTCGCAGCTCGCCCGTCATCCACAGAAGCTCGATCTCGCTCTCCAGATCGGCGACCAACAGGTCGCGTTCGCGCGGCGCCCAGCGCGGCTGGTCGAGCTCGGTCAGCTTGCGATAGATACGGCGGTGGATCTCCAGCACCGTGACGCGTTTGGCCTCCGTCGGGTGCGCGGTCATGGTCGGGCCGACGCAAAGCTCGTCGAGCGCCGCCTGGACTTTCTCCGCCGAGTGGCCGTTCGCTGCCATCTGCGCGATCACGCTGGCGAAGGATCCGGGCACTTCGTCGACACCGGCGCCTTGTTCGAGTTCGCGACGCGCCCGCATGGCAAGCAATTCGTCGGCAATCGTCAGCAACTGGAACCATACGCCGCTCGCCTGAAGCGCCGGGATGCGCTGCTCCGCGGCGAGGGAGACAAGCGACCTGCGTCCGCTCAGAACGGCGGCGATCTCGGGCTCGCGCGCGCTTGCGACCTGAAGCAGCAAGCGCAACAAAAGGCTTCGCTCGTCCTCACGAAATTTGATGCGTCTGCTCTGTTCCAAAGCCGCTTCCTCCTCCGCATCGATTGCCGCTGTAGCCGACCCTCAATCGAGAGCGCCGGCTGTCAGGCACATTTTGCGCAATGCGGCTTTCGCCGGTCGGCCGTCACGCCGCCTTCTTGGTCCGCGCCAGCGTGTCGGCCACGACCTCGCCGAAGGAGGCGGGGGTCGGCACGATGACGACGCCGGCTTCCTTCAGGATTTCGACCTTTTCCTGCGCCGACTCGCCGAAGGCGGAGATGATCGCGCCGGCGTGGCCCATGCGGCGGCCCTTCGGCGCCGAAAGCCCTGCAATGTAGGCGATCAGCGGCTTGCGCATGTTGTCGCGCGCCCAGATCGCGGCTTCGGCTTCCTGCGGGCCGCCGATCTCGCCGATCATGACCACGGCGTCGGTGTCCTCGTCTCGCTCGAAAAGCTGCAGGATGTCCTTGAAGGACGAGCCGTTGATCGGATCGCCGCCGATGCCGACGCTGGTCGAGACGCCAATGCCGAGCGCTTTCATCTGCGAGGCCGCCTCGTAGCCCAGCGTGCCCGAGCGGCCGACGATGCCGACGCGACCGGGGAGATAGATGCTGCCGGGCATGATGCCCATCAGCGCCTGCCCGGGCGTGATGACGCCGGCGCAGTTCGGTCCGATCAGGCGCATGCGGTCCTCGAAGCGATAGCGGCGCATGTAGCGCTTGACCTGCATCATGTCCTGCGAAGGGATGCCGTCGGTGATGCAGACGCAGAGCTTTATCCCGGCGTCCGCGGCTTCCATGATGGAATCGGCGGCAAAGGGTGGCGGCACGAAGACGATGCTGGCCTCGGCGCGGGTTTCGCGCACGGCGCCCTTGACGGTGTTGAAGATGGGCAGGCCGAGATGGGTCTGGCCGCCCTTGCCGGGCGTGACGCCGCCGACCACCTTGGTGCCGTAGCGCTTCATGTCCTCGGCATGGAAGCTGCCGATCTTGCCGGTGAAGCCCTGGACGATGACGCGTGTGCTGCGATTGAGCAGGATTGCCATTTTTTCGACCTCCCTCAGGCTGCTTTTTTCTTCTTGGCGGCCGCGCGCCAGGCGGCGACGGCCTTTTCGGCGGCTTCGGCTAGCGTGTCGGCGACAATCACCGCCTCGCCGGAATCGGCCAGGATTTTGCGTCCTTCCTCGACTTTGGTGCCGGAGAGCCGCACCACCAGCGGCACGTCGACACCGACCTCGCGGATCGCCTTGATCACGCCTTCGGCGACCCAGTCGCAGCGGTTGATGCCGGCGAAGATGTTGACCAGGATGGTCTCGACATTCTTGTCGCCGAGCACGGCGCGGAAGGATTTTGCCACCCGCTCGGGCGAGGCGCCGCCGCCGATGTCGAGGAAGTTGGCCGGCTCGCCGCCGGCGATCTTGATCATGTCCATCGTTGCCATGGCGAGGCCGGCGCCATTGATGATGCAGCCGATATTGCCGTCGAGGCCGACATAGGAAAGGCCGCGGTCGCTGGCGAAGGTCTCGCGTGGGTCTTCCTGGCTCTTGTCGCGCAGCTCTGAGATCTCGGGTCGGCGGAACAGCGCATTCTCGTCGAATGACATTTTCGCGTCGAGCGCGACGAGGCTGCCGTCGCGGGTCACCACCAGTGGATTGATCTCCAGCATCGAGGCGTCGTAGTCGCGGAACACCTGGTAGCAGCCGAGGATGGTCTCGGTCGCCTTGCCGATCAGATTGCTCTCAAGCCCGAGGCCGAAGGCGATCTCGCGTGCCTGGAATCCCTGCATGCCGACACCGGGATCGACCGTGGCGCGGATGATCGAATCCGGCTTCTTTTCGGAGATATCCTCGATCTCCATGCCGCCGGCGGCCGACGCCACGATCATGACGCGCTCTTCCTTACGGTCGAGCACGAAGCCGAGATAGAGTTCCTGCGCGATGTCGACGGCTTCCTCGAGGTAGAGCCGCGAAATCAGCTTGCCGCGCGGACCGGTCTGCTGGGTCACCAGCTTGCGGCCGAGCATGGCTTCTGCCGCGTTGGAGATCTCGTCGTCATTGGCGCACAGCTTGATGCCGCCGGCCTTGCCGCGGGCGCCGGAATGAACCTGGGCCTTCAGCACCCATTTCGAACCGCCGATCTCCCTGGCACGGTAGGTCGCCTGCTCGGGGCTGTAAGCGAGGCCGCCGCGAGGGACATGGACCCCATGCCGGGCGAGCAGTTCCTTGGCCTGATATTCGTGAATGTCCATTTTGTCCTCCCTGAACCGTCAATGCGTGGCGACGCGTGACTGGCTGGCACGTTCGATCGCTTCGTTGACCACCAACACGTTCCTGGCCATGCGTTCCGACGCCGCGTCGATCATCTTGCCGTCCAGCGCTGCCGCTCCCTTGCCTGCCGCCTCGGCCTCCTTCAGCACTTCGAGGATGCGCCTGGCGCGCGTGACCTCCTTTTCCGGAGGCGAGAAGACGTCGTTGGCGAGCGCGATCTGCGAGGGGTGGATCGCCCATTTGCCCTCTATGCCGAGTGCGGCGGCGCGCCTTGCGCCGGCGACATAGCCCTCCGGATCGGAGAAATCGCCGAACGGTCCGTCGATGGCGCGCAGGCCGTAGGCACGGCAGGCAACGGTCATGCGCGACAAAGCGAAATGCCACTGGTCGCCGGGATAATCGGGGTTGAGGCCGCCGATGTTGACGGTGCGTGCCTTGCAGCTGGCCGCATAGTCGGCGACACCGAAATGCATCGCTTCCAGCCGGCCTGGCGTGGCAGCGATCGCTTCGACATTGGCCATGCCGAGCGCGGTTTCGATCAGCGCTTCGAGGCCGACGCGGGTTTTGAAACCCTTGGCCATCTCGATCTGGTTGACCATGGCCTCGACCATGTAGAGGTCGGCCGGAACGCCGACCTTCGGCACCAGAATCGTATCCAGCCTGTCGCCGGCCTGTTCCATCACGTCGACGACGTCGCGATACATGTAATGCGTATCGAGGCCGTTGATGCGCACCGAGACGGTCTTGCCCTTGGCGCGCCAGTCGATGTCGTTGAGCGCCTGAATGATGTTCTTGCGGGCGCGTTCCTTGTCCGGCGGCGCGACGGCATCCTCGATGTCGAGGAAGACGAAGTCGGCGGCGCTGTTGGCCGCCTTGTCGATCATTTCCGGGCTGGAACCGGGAACCGCCAGTTCGCTGCGCTGCAGCCTCAGTTTTTTCAGGTGGTTGATCGTGTGGCTCATGGTGCGCTCCGGGATCAGGCGGCTTCGGCGATGGCGGACTGCGGCGAGCGGCGGAAATGCGCGATCGCGGCACCGACGCCGGAGCCAGGCGCCAGCTTGACGCCGCAGTCGAGCAGCGCCAGTTCGGCGGCGGAAAGCGAAGCCAGCACCATCACCTCGTTCAGCCAGCCGAGATGGCCGATGCGGAACACCTTGCCGAACACCTTGTTGAGACCGCCGCCGAGCGAGGTCTGGTACTTCTGGTAGGCCTGCTTGACGACGTCGCCGCTGTCGATGCCCTCCGGCACGAGGATGGCGCTGACCGTGTCGGAATGCCATTTCGGCGCCTTGGCGCAGAGCTTCAGGCCCCAGGCGTCGACTGCCTTGCGCACGCCTTCGGCCAGGCGATGGTGGCGGGCGAAGATATTATCCAGCCCTTCCTCGGCGATCAGGTCGAGCGAGGCGCGCAGGCCGCGCAGCAGCTGCGTCGCCGGCGTATAGGGGAAATAACCGGCGTCATTGGCGCGGATCATGTCCTCGAACGAGAAGAAGCAGCGCCGGTGGGTAGCCGTCCTCGAGGCGACGAGCGCCTTCTTGCTGACCGACAGGAAGCCGAGACCGGCGGGCAGCATGAAGCCTTTCTGCGAGCCGCTGACGGCGCAGTCGACGCCCCATTCCTCCTGGCGGAAATCGATCGAGCCGATCGACGACACGCCGTCGACGAAGAGCAGCGCCGGATGGTTTGTCGCGTCGAGCGCGGCGCGGCAGCCGGCGACGTCGCTTGTGACGCCGGTGGCGGTCTCGTTCTGCGTGCAGAAGATCGCCTTGATGCGGTGCGCCTTGTCGGCCTTCAGCCGCTCCGCGTAGAGCTCGAGCGGCACGCCGGTTCCCCATTCGCAGTCGATCACGTCGACCTCGAAGCCGAGGCGTTCGGCCATGTCGACCCACAGATGCGAGAATTGGCCGAAGCGCGACATCAGCACGCGGTCGCCGGGGCTGAGCACATTGGTCATCGCCGCTTCCCAGGCACCGGTGCCGGACGAGGGGTAGATGAAGACGCGGCCGGTTTCGTTCTTGAAAACTTTCTTGATGTCCTCGAACAGCGGCAGGGTCAGATCGGGGAACGAGGCGGCGCGCATGTCCTCCATCGGAAGGTTCATCGCTTGCCGGACCTGTTCGGGGATGTTGGTTGGCCCCGGAATGAAAAGATGGGTGAAGCCGGCCATGCTGCGAACTCTCCTCTGATCCAGCAAAACTGATGGGGGGAGTCTCGTTTTTACGGCGGCCGGCAACAACACCTTGCCGGGTAAGAACTCGCCGCGCGCGGGTGGGGAAAGCCTACCCGGTCGTCCTACCCGAATGGCTGCCCTGACTGCGGCGCTTCTCGCTCGAATAGAGCGCGACAGCCATCGCCCGGTTGCGGACATCGAGCTTGTCGTAGAGATTCTTGAGGTGGTACTTCACCGTGTTCTCGGAAATCCCCGTCCGCGTTGCGATCTGCAGGTTGGTCCAGCCGTCGGAAAGCACCGCCAGCAGTTCGCGCTCGCGAACCGTGAGTTGCGACAGCGGCGTGTCGTTGACCTTGTTGATGTCGATATAGGGGATGCAGATGCGGCCATGCGCAACCGCCAGGATCGTCTCGAAGATGATCGGCGGGTCGTCGAACTGGAAGCAATAGCCATGCGCGCCGAGCCGCACGCATTGCTTGAGGATGCCGATATCATGGTCGTTGGAAAACACCGTGATCCGCACGTCGAGCCTGCGGCTCTGGATCTCGGCCAGAACATCGGCGCCGTCCATGTCGGCGAGCTTCCAGCCAATGACGGCGACGTCGAATTGCGGCTCTGCCGCCAGGTCGAGGAACTGCTTGCCGCTTTGCACGGAGCCGAAAAACTCGAAACGCCCGTCGCATTCCAGCATTTCGCGCAGCGCCGATACGACGAGCGGATTGCGTTCGGCGACGATCACGCGGACGCGCCGCTCGCCGGTTGCCTCACTCATTCTCTGCGACTGGATCTTCAAGGGCTTCCGGTTGCTCTGGACCAATTTGCGGCGTGGCGGGTTCCGTTACGACTTTGGATCCACGCGACGGCAATTCTGCCCCAACGGCAAATGGGTGCTCTTTCCCTAGCGACATGCATTGTCGCGCTGCTTGAACCCGGTTTCGTATCTCGGGCAGGCTATAACCACGGCCTGGCACCGCGGAAAATGGTCGGATTTCGTCGGGGCTTCCCTGACCCCTCAGTAACTCAAATGTAAGGTCGACACGCTATTGCTCACTTGGTCACGCATGTTCAATTTCGGCGGATCAGCATGTCCTTATCTTCTGAAGTCTCGGACTACAGTCCGGCCGGCAAATGGTCGGTGAGGCTGGCCTTCTTCATCGGCACATATGTGCTGATCTCATTTTTCTTGAGTCCGGCGACTTTTCTCACTCTCGGCCTGATCTACGTCGACAAGTTCGCTCGTGCGGTCCCGATATTGCTGGTTGGTAGCGCCGCCGTCGCGGGGCTGCTTTATGGCCGGGACGCGCCGACGAAATATGCAATCAACTGGGTTCGGACACGGTGGTGGAACTGCCTGCCGGTGCTCCTGTTCTTTCTCGCCGGCGTGACAGCGTTCTCCAACTTCAAGATCCTGATTCCGACTGTCCTTCCGTTTTACGCCGACACCTGGCTTGCCGACCTGGACGAGTGGATACACCGGGCGGCGCCGTGGGAATTGGCGCATCGCCTCGACAATGGGCTTTGGGCGTCTTTCATCTTCAATATCTATGAGGTGGTGTGGTTCGCGCAGTGGTTCGGCACGATCCTGCTGGTGGGCATGTGGTCGAACCCGATCGCACGCATCCGCTATCTTTGGTCGGTGGCCTTGACCATCTCGATCGTCGGCACCTTGCTCGCGCTCCTGCTGTCGTCGGCTGGTCCCATCTACTACGACCACTTTATCGGCGGCGATCGCTTCGCCGGTTTGAAGGTCGCCCTGGCCGGTCTGGAGTCCAGCGTCGTCGTGCGCGAATATGCCGACTATCTCTTGATGCTCTATACGACCGGGCATACAGGCCTGGGGGGCGGCATTTCGGCCATGCCCAGCCTGCATGTGGCGCTTGTTGTGCTGAATGCCTTTTTCCTGTCGTCCCTGAACCGTTGGGCTGGCGCTGCCGGCTGGATCTTCGCGGGTCTGATCCTGTACGGGTCGGTGTATACCGGATGGCACTACGCTGTTGACGGCTACGTCGCCATCGCCGTGGTGTGGGTGATCTGGTGGGCGACCGGGCGCCTCGTGCGCGAATAGTGAGCGCGGCATTGCCGGCTTCGAAACGCTGGCGACGCGGGGCAGGGCGCGTTTCGCTTGATATTCCCATGCGTTAGAGCAAAAGCTTCTCAAGCCGAATCGTGCTGCCGCCCTATCTTGAGTCCGAGCATCGGATTTTCCCAAAACCGGTTTCCCCTTCGGGTCCAATGCTCTAGACCTGACAGGCACCCTTTCCGGAATCGTGATGGCGGGAGGCGCTGGTGGAAGGCCAGAACGAACAGGAAATCCGGTCCGCCGAGGGCGCCGATATCTATGGCGAGGACGGCGCCGTTCAGTCGTCGTTTCTGGCGCATGTCGGCGCGGCGATCGCCGATCGCGATACGCTGACGCTGAAGCGCGAAGTCGGCGACCTGCACCAGTCGGAGCTCGGCGATCTGCTCGAAGCGCTTCATCCCGAGCAGCGTCGCGCGCTGGTCGAGCTGTTGGGCGCCGACTTCGACTTTTCCGCGCTGACCGAGGTCGATGAAGCGATCCGCCTCGACATCGTCGACAATCTGCCCAACGCACAGATTGCGCAGGCGGTGCAGGAGCTCGATTCCGACGACGCCGTCTACATTCTGGAAGACCTCGACCAGGAGGACCAGGACGAGATCCTGTCGCAGCTGCCATTCACCGAGCGGATCAGGCTGCGGCGCTCGCTGGACTATCCGGAAGAGACGGCCGGCCGCCGCATGCAGACGGAGTTCGTCGCGGTGCCGCCGTTCTGGACGATCGGCCAGACCATCGACTACATGCGCGAGGACAAGAACCTTCCCGATCGCTTCAGCCAGATTTTCGTCATCGATCCGAGCTTCAAGCTGCTCGGCGCCATCGACCTCGACCAGATCCTGCGCACCAAGCGGGCGGTGAAGGTCGAGGAGGTCATGCATGAGACAAGGCATGCCATCCCGGCCACCATGGACCAGGAAGAGGCGGCGCGGGAATTCGAGCAATACGACCTTCTCTCCGCCGCCGTCGTTGACGAGAACGAGCGGCTCGTCGGCGTTCTCACCATCGACGACGTGGTCGACGTCATCCAGCAGGAGGCCGAGGAGGACCTCTTGCGCATGGGCGGCGTCGGCGACGAGGAATTGTCGGATACCGTCGCTGCGACATCGCGCTCGCGCGTGCCCTGGCTGCTGGTCAATCTTGGCACCGCTTTCATCTCGGCCTCGGTGATCAGCATGTTCGGTGCGACGATCGAGGAAATGGTGGCACTTGCCGCGCTAATGCCGATCGTCGCCTCGCTGGGCGGCAATGCCGGCACGCAGACGATGACCGTGACCGTGCGCGCGCTCGCCACACGCGACCTCGATATCTACAATGCCGGCCGCGTCATTCGCCGCGAGGTCATGGTCGGCCTGCTCAACGGCGGGGTCATTGCGACGATCCTCGGGCTGGTCGCCGGCCTATGGTTCCACAATTCCGATCTCGGTTTCGTTATCGCGGCGGCAATGATCCTCAACATGTTGGCCGCGGCACTCGGCGGCATCCTGATTCCGCTGTTCCTCGACAAGCTTGGCGCCGATCCAGCGATTTCGTCATCGATCTTCACGACGATGATTACCGACGTCATCGGGTTCCTCGCCTTCCTCAGCCTTGCGACATGGTGGTTGCATCTGGGCACGGGTGCGGGACCCTGACACGACGCTCCAATTGACTTTTACGTAAATGCCGTGCGAGGCTCGCGCGGGGTTTTATGCCGATTCCGGCATTGAACGGGTTTTGATCGGAGTGGGAGGCGGCTGCGCATGGCGGGCGTCCTGGCCATCCGGCATTGGAGCGAGAATGCGGGAATATTATTCGATCACCGAACTGACCCGCGAATTCGACGTGTCGACGCGGACCCTGCGCTTTTACGAGGACGAGGGCCTGGTCCAGCCGGTGCGGCGCGGCCGCACCCGGCTGTTTCGTCCGTCGGACCGGCATCTGATCCGACAGATCATGCGCGGCAAACGGCTCGGCTTCTCGATCAACGAGATCCGCGAAATCATCCAGATGTACAAGGAGCCGCCCGGCGAGGTCGGTCAGCTCAAGCTGATGATCAAGCGCATCGAGGAAAAGCGCGAGGATCTCAGGCAGAAGCGCCGCGACCTCGAGGAGACGCTCGCCGAACTCGACCAGGCTGAAGAGTCCTGCGTCGAGCGGCTGGTAGAGCTCGGCGTCAACACCTGAACGGCCGTTTTGATAATTCTACTCCAGCGGCCTTGGCGAGCCCTGAACTCAAATCCAGCGCCGCACGCGTTTGGCGTAGTCGCGGTATTTCTTGCCGAATTTTGCCGCCAGTATCTTTTCCTCCTTTTCGATCGCCAGCTTCTGCGTCGCAAAGGCGGCGATGAAGGCGAACAGCAGGAACCAGACGATCCCAGTGATAAAGGCGACGCCGATCAAAAGCAGCGTGTTGGCGAGATACATCGGGTTGCGGCTGACAGAGAAGGGGCCGGAGGTGACCAGATGGTCCGGCACGGCGTTCGGATTGAATGTGGTCTTTGCCCGGAGCATGACGCGGATGGCGGTGAACCACAGCGCGGCGACGCCGAACAAAGCCACCCAGCCGGCGGCGAAGAGGATCTCGCCCAGCAGATCGCCGATCCATGGCAACGGATAGAGCAGGCCGAGCATGACGCTGATGATGATTGCCGCGACATAGATCAGCGGCGGCCATGGGATGAGCCCGGGTTTCGGGGTGACGTCGGTCATTGTTGGCCTCCCTCCATCAATGTGCTGTCGGTCTTGGCGGTGCAGACACCGGCGAGATCGCCCAGATGTGCTTTGAATTCCGGGGTCTGGTCGCCGTTGTAGAGCCGGTCGAATGTCGCTTCGCTCTGCAGCGTATCGAGCATGCACACACAATAGCTGGAGCAGAACTGCGTGTCGCGCTGCTGCTCGCAGGATATCTGACAGGATTTCAGGAAGGTGACTTCGCGCGTTTCGACCGGCGCCGGCGCGATCTGCGAAAGCAGCCAGACGGCGCCGAACAGCAAGGGCTGGTGGATCAGATAGAAGGCGAGGCTGTGCCGGCCGATGAAGACCAGCGGGTTCGACCAGCGGCCGGGTGCAAGGTCGGCCAGCCGGGCAAGCAAGCCGGATGTCGAAGCGAGCTTCGCCGCGGCTATGCCCAAAAGCACGGCGCCGAACCAGGGGAACAGCGGCACATAGTCGTTGGAGCGTGGATTGGTGGCCGACAGGCCGACCCACCACAACGCCGGATGGTCGAAGAATTCGGACCGCAGATAGAATGGCGCTGCAATGACGAGCGCCGCAACGACGATCGTCAGCAGCGCCGGCAGCCGCAGAAAGGCAAGGCCGAGCAGGCTGGCCAGCGCGATCTCATGCAGGATGCCGAAGAAGATGACGCCGCCCGGCGTAACGAAGTGGGTGACCGCCGATATGGCGAGCGCCGCCGCGGCGACCATGGCGAACCGTTTCCAGAAACCCGGCCAGCGAATTTGCCTGCCATGGGCGAGGAACAGGCTGACGCCGACCAGGAACAGGAAGGTCGAAGCGATGCAGCGCGCATAGATCTTCCACCAGCCGAAGGCGGTGAGGCCGGGATCGGTATAGCCGAAATTCTCGAGATCCCAGGTGAAATGGTAGCTCGCCATGGCCAGCAGGGCGATGCCGCGCACGATGTCGATGGTTGTGATGCGCCTCGACTTCGACGGGTCCTGAACGGGTTCTGCCGGCGTTTGAAGGCTCATCGTCTCGCATTCCGATTCACTGGTGCCAAACGACTATCACGGTTGCACAGGGCAAAAGAAGGCGGGCCGCCGCCGCTTCCGCGTCAATCTCCCGTTTGACTTCTTCCTTCCGGTTCGAAGCCGCATCGGAATTCGCTTTAGGCCAGTGGCGGAAAGCCTTTGACCGGTTTCGCTTTTCGGCTTGAGCGGGTCGATTTCCTGCTACCGGCTAGCCACTGGTCCGGCCAGATTTGGCCGGCGATTCCACGGCCGGAGGGTCAATGTCCACCCATGTGCGCCACCCGATCTGGCTTCCGGCTCTCAGGCCGGCGGATGCGCGCACCTTCGCCTCGCTCTATGCGGTCGAATCCTTCGCCCGTGCCACCGTTTCCAGCGTCATCCCGATCCAGGCCTACGAGATCCTGCACAACGAGCAGATCGTCTCGATCCTCTACACCATCGTGGCACTGCTCGGGCTCTCGGTGACCTTGTTCATGCCGATGCTGATCCGCCGCTTTGCCCGGCGCTGGGTCTACACAGCCGGCGCCTGCCTGCTCGCCATAGGCTCGCTGTTCTTCGTCACGCATACGCTGACCGGGCAGCTCATCGGCATGCTCTGCCGCGTCATGGGCGCCAGCGCGCTGTCGATCACGCTCAACCTCTACATCATGGACCACATCCGCAAGACCGACTTCATGCAAGCGGAATCGCTGCGCATGGCGTGGTCGATGTTCGCCTGGACCGGTGGACCGACGCTGGGAATCTTCCTCTACACCAGCTTCGGCATCTATGCCGCGCATGGCGCGGTCGCGATCTTTGCCCTGGCTCTGCTCGCGCTGTTCTGGACCTACCGGCTGGGCGACAATCCGTCGATCCGCCCCGGCAAGAGCCGGCCGGCCAATCCACTCGCCAATATTGGCCGCTTCGTCGCTCAACCCAGGCTGAGGCTTGCCTGGCTCATCGCTTTCGGCCGCTCCTGCTTCTGGACGACGTTCTTCGTCTACGGGCCGCTGTTCATGGTCATCACCGGCGAGGGTGAACTCGCCGGTGGTCTGCTAGTGTCGGCAGGCAATGCGCTTCTGTTCACGGCGATCTTCTGGGGCAGGGCCGGAAAGCGCTATGGCGGCCGGCGGACGATGACATTTGCCTATTTCGCCATGTCGGCCACGCTTCTGGCGGCGGGTGCGGTGGGCGAAACCGTGCCGCTGCTTACCGGCGCCTTCCTGCTGTGCGGGGCCTTCTTCGCCATTGCGCTCGACGCACTCGGCTCGACCGCCTTCATGCGTTCGGTCAGGTTCTACGAGAGGGCGCAGATGGCGGCGGTCTACCGCACCTATCTCGACTTCTCCGAGCTGACGCCGCCGCTGGTCTATTCGGTGGTGCTGGCGTTTTTCGGGCTGGGTTCGGTCTTTGCCACGCTCGGCCTGCTGGCGGCGGCCTGCGGTTTCGTCACCTGGCGCTATTTGCCCAAGTCACTTTGATTGCGGCACACGCGCCGCATGCCGCTCGCGCACCCAGTTGTGAAAGCGGTGCAGGTCATACTCCTCGGGCATCAGCACGCCGGCCTCGTGGCGCAGCGAGCGCAGGCCCTTCTGGTTGACCTCGCAGATCGCTGCGTCTTCCTCCAGCACCTGCCGGCCGAAGGCGACGATGTTGTCGATGTCGGCCTGGGGCGCCGCCAGCGCCTCGGCCGGAAACAGCCACTCGGCGGTGAGTTCGGTCTCCTCCGGGCCAAGCGGCACCAGCCGCACGGTGCGGACATAGTCGACATGGCCGACGATGAACATCGACGGCAGGCTGGTGGCGTAGGTCTGCCCGGCGGCGCGTTCGGCCGGCGTCAGGCCGGCAAAGACCGGGCCATGTGCTTGCCCGTCGCGCGACCAGGTTTCGGCGCCGGCGCGCAGGCCGCCGGAAAATTCCGGCGCATCATTGTCGGCGTGACGGGCCCATTCGGGGTCATCGTGCCTGCCCATCAGGCCGCGGCCATAGATCGGCACCAGCCGCGACAGGTCCTTGTGGACGCCGGGGCAGTGCAGGCATTCGTTGAAGTTTTCCCAGAAGATTTTCCAGTTGCAGTTCATCATTTTGCGCAGCACATGACCTGATACCAGCGTTTCCAACGGCCAGTTGGCGAGGTTGCCGGACGCGGGATCGAAGGAGGTTTCCGCCGAGCCGCCGGCATCTTGCTGCAGATTGACGAAGACGAAACCGCGCCATACCGACAGCGCCACGAGGTAGAGCGGATGATCGGCCTTGTCGAAGCCGTCGGGCAGCGACTTCGACGGCACGCGCACCAGATCGCCGCGCAGCGAATAGGACCAGGCGTGGTAGGGGCAAGTGATCAGCCGCGCCTTCAGCCGGCCCTCGCTCTCCTGGCAAAGCTGCGAACCACGGTGACGGCAGGTGTTGTGGAAGGCGCGCAATTCGCCGGTGTCGTCGCGCAGCACGACGATCTCCTGGGTGCCGACGCGAAAGGTCCTGAACGCCAGCGGCTGGCCAAGGTCGGCCTCACGGCAGACCAGCAGCCAGCTTTTGTACCAGATGGCGTCGAGATCGCGCTGGTAGGCATCGGTGTCCCAATAGGCCGATGACGGCAGCGTCGGCTCGAGACGCGTCAGGCCATTATAGAGGTCGCGTTCCGTCTGATCGGGTTGCATGGCTGGCTCCCTGGATGGAGCAGCCGACACCCGGCCGGGACCTTTGTCAATTGGCGCTCGCCGCCGCCATTGTGGCTCGCGATCGCGAACTTTATGGTCGATTCATCCTCTCCGGCATTCCGCAGGTCGCCCAGGTCGCAAGTCATGTCCGCAAGAACGATGTCGCTCACGCAAGAGCTGGTCGCCCGCTGCCATCGGCAGGTCGAGGACACCGGACCAGACCCGGACGCCGCGCATCTGGGCGACAGCGACTATGAGGCGATGGTGGACGCGCTCGAGGCGGAACTGCCCGCCACCGAGCCACTGTGGCTGTTCGGCTACGGGTCGCTGATCTGGAAGCCCGAAATCGATCATGTCGAGGAGCGGGTGGCGCTGGCGCGCGGCTGGCACCGCTCCTTCTGCATGAAGATGACCCGCTGGCGCGGCACCAAGGATCAGCCCGGCCTGATGATGGCGCTGGACCGCGGCGGGCAATGCAAGGGCGTCGCCTTCCGGCTGGGCGATGGCGATCGGCGCCAGCAACTCGACAAGCTTTTGCGGCGCGAAGTGACGCTGAAGCCGACCAGCTACCATCCGCGCCTGCTCACGCTGGCGAGCGACAGCGGGCCGCTCAAGGGCCTGGCTTTCGTCATCAACCGCAAGGGCACTACCTATGCCGGGCCGCTCGACGAAGACGAGGTGGTCGAAAGGCTGGCGACGTCTTGCGGGCACTGGGGCTCCGGCGCCGACTATCTCTACAACACGGTGAAGAACCTCGAGCAGCGCGGCATTCACGACCGCCATCTATGGCGGTTGCAGCATCTTGTGGCTGAGCGGATCGCTGCATTGCGGGGGTAGGGCCATGCGCCGCTTTCGCGATGGCCGGTGGCGGAATTTGGTTTGCCGGGCGCGGCGATTCTCCGTATAGTCACAAATTGTCGTCGGTTCCGTTTGGAGCCAAGAGGGAATGCGGTGCGGGCAAAAAAGCCCAATGCCGTGGCTGCCCCCGCAACTGTGTGCGGTAGTCCTCTCCATAAGCCACTGAAGATTTTTCTTCGGGAAGGTGGGGAAGGGCGCTGATCCGCGAGCCAGGAGACCTGCCGGCGACAGGGAACTGACTTCTGTGCCCTCGGGTGGAGGGCGAAAGGACAAGACATGAATACCGCTTCGGTCTCTCTCGGCGCTTCCGTCTCCTCGCAGTCGCGCTTCACGCAGCTCGTGCTGAGCGCGTTTCTGGGCATTTTCGTCATCGGCGTTGTCGGCTTCTCGCATATCGAAGCGGTCCACAATGCCGCGCACGACTATCGCCATTCGATGGCGTTTCCCTGCCACTGACGAGGATCTGACATGAATCTGTTTCGCAACGTCGTGTTCATCGCGGCGATCGCAGGGCTCGTGGCCGGCGTCGTTCTCGCCTGCATGCAGGCCTTCGCCACCGTGCCGCTCATCCTGAAGGCCGAGGTCTACGAACAGGCCGGAGGCGGCCACCAGCATGAGTATGCCGCAGCGCCGGCCGCCAACGCTACGGATACCAATGCCATGAGCAGCGCCGCACCGGCGCCGGCTGAGGCGGCGGCTCCGGCGGAAGACGAAGGCTGGGCGCCGGCCGATGGATTCGAGCGCTTCGCCTTCAGCGTGCTGGCCAACATCGTCACCGGCATCGGCTTCGCACTGGTCCTGGTCGCGGTTTCGGAGTTTGCCGGCGGCATCGGCAACTGGCGCCAGGGCGTGTTCTGGGGGCTGGCCGGTTTTGCCGCGTTCACGCTGGCGCCGGGCCTCGGCCTGCCGCCGGAACTGCCGGCCATGCCGGCAGCCGACCTCACCGAACGCCAGATCTGGTGGTGGGCAACGGTGGCGGCGACCGCGGCCGGTCTCGGCCTGATCGCCTTCCGCAAGTCGCTGCCGCTGGCGATCCTGGCCGTGGTCCTGATCGTGGCGCCGCATATCGTCGGCGCGCCGCAGCCGGACAGCTTCGAGACGCCGATCCCCGAAGGCCTGCACCACCAGTTCGTTGTGGCGGTCACGGTGACCAACCTGGTGTTCTGGCTGGTGCTCGGCGCCGTCGTCGGCGTGGTGCGCGGACGATTCACCGGCACGGCGACCAGCCTGCGCGACAGCTTTGCCTGATCGCAAAGGATTGACCTTCATCATCGGCGGGGCGCGCTCCGGCAAGAGCGCGCATGCCGAAACTTTGGTGACGGCAGGGCCGGCGCCCTGGACCTATATCGCCACCGCGGAAGCCTATGACCAGGAGATGCGCGAGCGCATCGCGCTGCACCGCTCGCGGCGTGGTGAAGGCTGGGCGACCGTGGACGCGCCGCTCGATCTTGCCGGCGCGCTCACGGCTTTGCCCGACGGGCAGCCGGTGCTCGTCGACTGCCTGACGCTGTGGCTGACCAACCACATGCTGGCCGAGAACGACGTCGAGGCCGAATGCCTGCGGCTGGCGGATGTGCTGTCGCGGCCGCGCGGGCCGTGGTTCGTGGTTTCCAACGAAGTCGGCCAGGGTATCGTGCCGGACAATGCGCTTGCCCGTCGGTTTCGAGATGCTGCGGGCCGCCTCAACCAGCAGGTTGCGGCAATTGCCGACACGGTACTGCTGATGGTGGCGGGGCTGCCGCTGAAGGTGAAGTGAGATGAGCGATATCGACCCCAAGGACGAGGAACGCCATCGCGCCAAGATGGCCAAGCGCAAGGCGGTGCAGGACGCCGAGGTGGCGGGCAAGACGATCGAGAAAGGCCTGCTGATCGTCAACACAGGTCCGGGCAAGGGCAAGACCACGGCCGCTTTCGGGTTGGCGCTGCGGATGGTCGGCTACGGCAAGCGCGTCGGCGTCGTCCAGTTCATCAAGGGCAAATGGCATACCGGTGAAAAGGCGGCCTTTGCCGCCTTCGGCGACCGCGTCGTCTGGCATGCGATGGGCGAGGGTTTCACTTGGGAAACGCAGGACCTGAAGCGCGATATCGCCGCCGCCGAGGCCGCCTGGGCCAGGGCGCTCGAGCTGATGGCCGATCCGTCGATCAGCCTCGTGGTGCTCGACGAACTCAACATTGCGCTGCGCTATGACTATCTCGATCTCGACAAGGTGGTCGCAGCGCTGAAAGGCCGGCGTGAAGGCCTGCACGTGGTCGTCACCGGACGCAACGCCAAGCCGGCGCTGGTCGAGGTGGCTGATCTCGTCACCGAGATGGGGCTGACCAAGCACCATTTCGCGGCGGGCGTGAGGGCGCAGCAAGGGATCGAGTTCTGATATCTCAGAATGTCAGGTAGATAACGAGCGCCGACAGGATGCCGGCCAGCGCGATCAGCAGATAGTCGGCGATCCGGTAGAGCTTCAGTGCCCGCCTGATATCGGTGCTATCGGCCTCGCGCCGGCCGCCTTCGCCCATGAACGCATCCTCGACGACAACGCCGCCATAGCTGCGCGGTCCGGCCAGCGCCAAGCCAAGCGCGCCGGCCATTGCTGCTTCCGGCCAGCCGGCATTGGGCGAGCGGTGCTTTCTCGCGTCGCGCCGCACGGACTGCCAGGCGTTGCGCGGGTCGGCGCCTTTGACGATGAAAGCGGCAAGCACGATCAGCAGCGCCGTCAGCCTGGAGGCCGGCAGGTTGATGAAATCGTCGAAACGCGCGGCCGCCCGTCCAAAAGCCTCATGGCGCGGGGTGCGATGGCCGATCATCGAATCGGCGGTGTTGGCGGCCTTGTAGGCGACGCCGCCGGCCAGCCCGCAAACACCGGTCCAGAATGCGGGCGCGACGATGCCGTCGGAAAAATTTTCGGCCAGGCTCTCGATCGCGGCGCGGGCAACGCCCGGCTTGTCGAGCTTTTCCGGATCGCGGCCGACGATGCGCGAGACGGCGATGCGGCCGAGCGTCAGCCCGCCTGTATCGAGCGCATCGGCCACTGCCTCGACATGCTCGGCCAGGCTCTTCTGCGACAGAAGCGACGATGCCAGGATTGCCGTGACGAGCAGGCCGGCGGGAAAGATCTGCCAGAGGAGGATTTGTATGGCGAAAGCGATGGCCGCCGGCACCAGAACGATAACCAGCAATGCCCTGACGCCCCGGCGGCGACGCAGCGCGTCGGAATCAGTGGCGTGGTTGAGCCTGCGGTCGAGAAAGGATATCAGCCTGCCAAACCAGGTGACGGGATGGCCGATGGCGCCAAACAGCCAGTCCGGGTAACCCAGGATACGTTCGATGGCTAGCGACAGGAAGGCAATCAGGATCGACATGAAGCTTTCTGATGGAGCGATGGCTGCATTGGATCATGGCGGAAGCCTTGGCCGGGCGAGCGCGCTCTTCCCTCACGCGCCACAGCCTTTCGTCGATCTCTCGACGGGTATCAATCCGCACTCCTATCCGCTTTTCGAAGTGCCCGCCACCACCCTGTCGCGATTGCCTGAAACCGCGCGAGCCCGTGAACTGGCCGAGGTCGCGGCGCGCGCCTATGGCGCGCCGTCGGCGGCGCATGTGGCGGCGGCGCCCGGTACGCAGATCCTGTTGCCGCGCGTCGCCTCGCTGGTGAGCTCCGGCAAGGCTCTCGTGTTCGGGCCGACCTATGCCGAGCACAAAAGGGCCGCCGCGATCGCCGGCCATGCGGCGGCCGAGGTCGATGATTTCGAGGCGCTTGCCGGGGCCGATCTCGCCATCGTCGTCAATCCCAACAATCCCGACGGGCGTGTCGTCGAGCGCGGCAGGCTGCTCGATCTTGCCGGAAAACTGCGCGGCAGAGGCGGCCTGCTGGTCGTCGACGAGGCGTTCATGGATGTCGGCCCACGCGCCGAAAGCCTGGCCGGCGATGTCGGGTCGGGCAATATCGTGGTGCTGCGCTCCTTCGGCAAGTTCTTTGGCCTTGCCGGCCTGCGGCTCGGCTTTGCCCTGGCCGACACGCTGACCGTCGAGAGGCTGGAGGCGCAATTGGGGCCGTGGGCGGTCGCCGGCCCTGCGCTCGACTACGGCATCCGCGCGCTGGCCGACACGGATTGGCAGACCACCATGCGGCTGCGCCTGGCGCAGGATGCGGCGCGGCTCGACGCGCTGTTCGGCCGCTTCGATGTGCCTGTCGCCGGCGGAACGACGCTGTTCCGTTATCTTCGCCTTACCGATGCGGCCGGGTTGTTTTCGGCGCTTGGCGAGCGTGGCGTGCTGCTTCGTCATTTTGCCGACCGGCCACAGGTATTGCGCTGCGGGCTGCCGGGTTCCGATGAGGAATGGCAGCGGCTCGAATCGGCGCTTGCCGACTGGGCCGCGCGGCGCGACGATAGCGCCAAGGAGATCGCGCGATGATCCATGTCTGTTCGCTGGCGAAAGTCGAGGAGACCGTGGCGAGAACCGGCGCCGAGCGGCTGCTCTCGCTGCTTGCCGCCGGCACCGAAGTGACACGCCCGGCCTCGATCGCCAGCGAGAACCATCTGCATCTGGTGATGCACGACATTGCCGTCGCCCAGGAAGGCATGACCATGCCGGGCGAAGAGCACGTGCGCAATTTGCTCCAGTTCGCGCGCCGATGGGATCGCGTGAAGCCTATGGTCGTTCATTGCTATGCCGGCATTAGCCGCTCAACCGCCTCGGCCTACATCATCGCCGCAGCACTGGCACCGAAGCGCGATGAGGCGGAATTGGCGCAGACGCTGCGGGCGCTGTCGCCCTCGGCGACGCCCAACCCGCGGCTGATCGCCGTCGCCGATGCCTTGCTTGATCGCAATGGCCGCATGATCCAGGCGATAGAGGCGATCGGGCGTGGCGCCGACGCTTTTGAGGGCACGCCCTTCGAGTTCAGGATCGACTAGTTCCGATCAGGCCAGCCAGTCGGCGAGCTTCGCCCTGCGGACATCCTTCAACAGCGTGATGAAACCGTCGGCCTGATGCTCGGCGGTCAGCCGGCCTTTCTCGGCCGTGGCGATGCTGGCGTCGCCGACCACGCCGTTCGGGTTGAGATCGCTGGCGATCCAGGCGAAGGCGTGCGTGCCGGTGTGGCGCAGTAGCCCGAATTCCTTTTCCGCCCGGCCGACATTGGAAGCGAAGTTGGCGGCCTTGCCCATGTCGACGAGCTCCGGGCGGAAGTGCAGCATCAGCGAGGTCTCGACATCGCCGCCATGAATGCCGTGGCGGTCCTCCAGTTCGGTGTACATGCCGGACGGGCGGCCAAAGCGCTGCCAGCTGGTCTTCACCGCCAGCATCCTGTCGCGCACGCGCAGTTCGCGCGTGATGATGCCCATGATCTCCTCATTGCCGCCATGCGAGTTGACGACGATCAGTTTTCGCACGCCGGCGCGGGAGACCGACAGGCCAAGCTCGGTCCAGGCATCGACCAGGGTCGTCGCCGGCAAAGTGAGTGTGCCGGGCGCATGCAAATGCTCGTTCGACTTGCCCACCGCTTGCACCGGCAGGATGCGGATGTCGAGATCGTCGGGCAGGCGGGCAATCACCGTTTCCAGCATGCCGTTCATGATAGAGGTGTCGGTCGAAACCGGCAGATGCGGACCGTGCTGCTCGATCGCCGCCACCGGCAGAACGGCGATCGTCGCTTCCGGGTCGATCGTGGCGTATTCGGTGGTCCGGTAGTCACCCCACCACACGCGTCTGTTTGCAACGGTCATGTTTGCCTCTTTCATGTGACCGAGACCTAGCGCGCCAGACAGCGCCTGTCGATCATGCCGCCGCGATGACCTCGATCTCGACCTTGAATTCAGGACGGGCAAAACCAGAGACGATCATCAGCGTCGAGGCCGGCGCCGGGCTGGAAAACAGCCGATCGCGGACGTCCATGTAGGGTCTGAGAAATGCGCGGTCGGTGACGTAGGCGTTGATGCGCATGATATCCCCGAGTCCGAGCCCGGCTTCGCCCAGAATCGCCGCTATGTTCTGGAAGCAGAGTTCGGCCTGGGCACCGGCATCCTCCGGGATCTGGTCGTCGGCGGTGATCGCGACCTGGCCGGAACACAGCACCAGGCGTTTGCCTGCAGGCACTTCGACGCCATGGCTGTAGCGGGCGAAGGGCGGCTTGATCGACTTCGGCGTGAGAAATTTGAACATGGCAATCTCCGGTTTTCGGCAGCCTAAGGCCGGATCGCACGCCGCTTCAAGATGCGGTGCATGTGATCGGGGCGATTGTGGACAGCCGTTCAAAAAATAGGCACGATGCCTCCCATACGGCATGACCCGTCATGGCTTGGCGCACGCCTGCTGCGCAAGCGGACGGCCCCCGGCGGTGGCATGTGTCTTGCTTCTTGAATCAATGGTGTCGAGCCCGGCGCGCGGCGCGCCGGAGCAAACAGAGGGTGGTGTCGATGTACGGAAAAGAGAAGATCACGGCGGGCGCAATCGTCCTGCTTGCCGCAAGCACGCTTGGGGCTGCGGCGAACGAGAAAGTCACCTTCGGCACCAATTGGCTCGCCGAGCCCGAGCATGGTGGCTACTACCAGGCGGTGGCGGACGGCACCTACGCCGCCTGCGGCCTCGACGTCACCATTTCGCAGGGCGGTCCGCAGGTTAGCGGACGGCCGTTGCTGCTCGCCGGCAAGCTCGATTTCTATATGGGCGGCAATCTGCTGTCGGCTTTCGATGCCGTGCAGCAGGGCATTCCGATGCGCGTCGTGGCCGCCGACTTCCAGAAGGACCCGCAGGTCATCATGTCCCAGCCTGGGCAGGGGCTGGACAAGTGGGAGGACCTGAAGAACGCCGAGCAGTACATCCTCGGCGACGAGGGCGCGCAGACCTTCTTCCAGTGGATGGTCACCGAGCTCGGCTTCGATGCCGCCAAGCGCGTGCCCTACACGTTCAATCCGGCGCCGTTCATCGCCAACAAGAAGTCGATCCAGCAGGGCTATGTCACGTCTGAACCATTCGCCGTGCAGAAGCAGGGCGGCTTCGTGCCGAACCAGTTCCTGCTTGCCGACTATGGCTGGGACACTTACGCCACCACGGTCGAGGTCATGCAGGAGACGATCGACAAGCGGCCGGAGGTTGTCCAGTGCTTCGTCGATGGCTCGGCCAAGGGCTGGTACAACTATCTCTACGGCGACAACAAGGCCGCCAACGACATGATCAAGAAGGACAATCCGGACATGACGGATGAGCAGATCGCCTTCTCGATCGAGCAGCTGAAGAAATTCGGCGTGGTCGATTCCGGCGACACGGAAAAGCTCGGCATCGGGGCGATGACCGAAGCGCGCATCCAGAGTTTCTACGACAAGATGGTCAAGGCCAAGGTGGCGCAGCCCGGCATCGACATCAAGAAGGCCTATACGCTCGCCTTCATCAACAAAGGTGTCGGGCTGGACCTGAAGAAGTAATCGTGAAGCTGGAGACAGTGGCGCAGGCGCCTGCAATGGCATCGGGTGAAGGCCCGATGCTTTTGGCGCTGCGCAATGTCGGCAAGGTCTTTTCCAACGGCGTGACGGCGCTGAGCGACGTCGATCTCACCATCCGGGAAGGCGATTTCCTCAGCCTTCTCGGTCCGTCGGGCTGTGGCAAGTCGACGGCGCTGAGGCTGATCGCCGGCCTGTCGACGCCGACCTCCGGCGTGCTCGACTGGCGCGGTTCGATCGACCGCTCGAATATCGGCTTCGTCTTCCAGGAGCCGACGCTGCTGCCCTGGGCTGACGTGTTCGACAATGTCTGGCTGCCGCTCAGGCTGAAGGGCGTGTCGCGGGCCAAGGCGGCGCCGGCGGTGATGGAGATGCTGGAACGCGTGCATCTGACCGGCTTCGAGAACGCCGTGCCGCGCGAGTTGTCCGGCGGCATGAAGATGCGCGTCTCGATTGCCCGCGCCATGGTGACCAAGCCGCGTATTCTGTTGATGGACGAGCCTTTTGCGGCCTTGGACGAGATCACCCGCTTCAAGCTCAACAACGATCTTCTGGAACTCTGGCAGGACGAGCGCTTCACGGTCGTCTTCGTCACGCACAGCGTCTTCGAAAGCGTGTTCCTGTCGAACCGGGTGGTCGTCATGGCAGCGCGGCCGGGCCGCGTTCATGCCGAACTTGCCATCGATGCGCCCTATCCGCGCGACGAGGCGTTTCGCACCTCGCCCGACTATGCAGCACTCTGCCGTGAGGCGTCCGACGTGCTGGTCGGCGCCATCAACTCAACCGCCGGACCGCATCATGACGGCCAGTGAAGAGACTGTGCTCAAGCTCGACCCCGAGGAGGCGCGCCGCGTGCGCCAGGAGCGGCTCGAGCGGATCGGCCGCTGGGTGCTGCCGCTGGCGATCATGATCCTGGCGATCTGGCTGTGGGACCGCGTCTGCGTCTGGAACGAGATCCCGAAATACATCCTGCCGCGCCCGGGCGTGGTGCTTCAGACGCTCTATGACGATGCCGGGCTGCTGTTCTCCTCGCTGCTGGTGACGCTCAGGATCACCTTCCTCAGCCTGCTTCTCGCCGTGATCGGCGGAGTCGGGCTGGCGGTGCTGTTCGCGCAATCGAAATGGGTGGAGATGTCGTTCTTCCCTTTCGCCATCGTGCTGCAGGTGACGCCGATCGTGGCGATCTTTCCGCTGATCAACATCTATGTCGACAATCAGACGGTGAAGCTTTTGCTCTGCGCCTGGATCGTCGCCTTCTTCCCGATCCTGTCCAACACCACGCTCGGCCTCAATTCAGTCGACCGCAATCTGCGCGACCTGTTCAAGCTCAACGGCGCGACCCGCTGGCAGCAGCTGCGCTACCTCAGGCTGCCGGCGGCGATGCCCTATTTTCTCGGCGGGCTGAAGATCGCCGGTGGCCTGTCGCTGATCGGCGCCGTGGTGGCCGAGTTCGTCGCCGGCGCGCAGGGACAGTCGTCCGGGCTGGCCTCGCGCATCATCGAGGCCGGCTACCGGCTCAACGCGCCGCGCCTGTTCGCGGCGCTGATCCTGATCTCGCTCGCCGGCATACTGATCTTCCTGGTGCTGTCGCTGGTGTCGCATCTCATTTTGCGGCGCTGGCATGAGAGCGCGCTGAAGCAGGAGCGATAGGGTGGGTGAAATGTCGGCGCGAAACACCCCCCTTTGTCCTGCCGGACATCTCCCCCTCAAGGGGGGAGATTGGATGTCATTTCGGATTTCGCCAACTACAGAAGTTGCAAGAAGTGCGCCACGGGTGAAGTTGCCAATCTCCCCCCTTGAGGGGGAGATGTCCGGCAGGACAGAGGGGGGCAAGACTTGATACCCGACTCTGGTTCATATCGTCTCGCCAACGCTCGCGTTCATCAGTCACTGACGCCGGGCCTTGCTGCTGCTTTTGACAGCGACGGCTTCGCGCTTGCCGACATCACCGTCGCTGACGGCAGGATATCCAGCATTGTCGCGCATGGCCGGTCGAAGGTGCCGGCGGACGCCACCGACCTTGGCGGCCGTATCGTGCTGCCGTGTTTCGTCGACTGCCATACCCATATCGACAAGGGCCATATCTGGCCGCGCAGACCCAATCCCGACGGCACCTTCATGGGCGCGCTCAACGCTACAGGGGCCGACCGCGCCGCGCGCTGGAGCGCCGAGGACGTCGCGCGGCGCATGGATTTCTCGCTGCGCTCGGCCTACGCGCACGGCACCAAGGCCTTACGCACGCATCTCGACAGCGTCGCGCCGCAGGAGGAGATCTCCTGGCCGGTGTTCGAGACGATGCGGGACAAATGGCGTGGGCGCATTGAGCTGCAAGCTGCCTGCCTGCTCGGCATCGAAGGCGTGCGCGAGACAAAATGGTTCGAGAAACTGGCGAAACGTGTCGCCGCCGCCAAGGGCGTGCTCGGCGTCGTCACCTATATGGTGCCGGACCTCGAGGAGCTTCTCGATAAGGTGTTTTCTGAGGCGATCAAGCATGGGCTCGACCTCGATTTCCATGCCGACGAGACCGACGATATCGCGGCGATCTCGCTGAAGAAGATCGCCGAAGCGGCGCTCTGGAACGGTTTCGAGGGCAACATCCTGGTCGGCCATTGCTGCTCGCTGGCGCGCCAGCCGGATCTCGACGTGCTTGACACGCTGGACAAGGTGGCGAAGGCGGGGCTCGCCGTGGTGTCGCTGCCGATGTGCAACCTCTATCTGCAGGATCGGCGCGGCGACAACACCACGCCGCGCTGGCGCGGCGTGACGCTGCTGCACGAGATGAAGGCGAGGGGCATTCCGGTGGCGGTCGCATCGGACAATACGCGCGATCCGTTCTATGCCTATGGCGATCTCGACATGCTGGAAGTCTACCGCATGGCGACCCGCACCCTGCATTTCGATCACCCAGTCGGCGACTGGCCGCAAACCGTGGCGTCGACGCCGGCCAAGGTGATGCGGCTCGACGATTTTGGCACGCTTGCCGCCGGTGGTGCGGCGGACTTTGTCGTCTTCAAGGGCCGGAGCTGGACGGAATTGCTGTCGCGGCCGGAATCGGATCGCATCGTGGTGCGCGACGGCAAGACGATCGAACGCAAGCTGCCCGACTATGCCGAACTCGACGAACTGATGGTGGGATGATGGACATTGCGGCGCTGAAGCGCGACCTCGACGGTCTGAAGGTCGACGACCATCCGGCAATCGTCCAGCAGAAGAGCCGTGACTTCTACTGGTACAGCCCGGTGCTGAAACAACAGCTCGACCATGTCACCGGCGACCTGATCGTGACGCCGAAGAGCGAGGAAGAGGTCATCCGTGTGCTCGCCGCCTGCCACCGGCATGGCGTCCCGGTGACGCCGCGCGGCAGTGGCACCGGCAATTACGGACAGGCGATGCCGCTGTCGGGTGGCGTGGTGCTCAATCTCTCCGAGATGAATGCGGTCAAGGCGATCGCGCCGGGTCGCGTCGTCACCGGACCGGGAGCGGTGCTGGCCGACATCGACAAGGCGACGCGGGCGCATTCCGGCCAGGAGCTGCGCATGTCGCCGTCGACCTACAACACCGCCTCGATCGGCGGTTTCGTCGCCGGCGGTTCGGGCGGCGTCGGCTCGATCCGATGGGGCGGGTTGCGCGATCTCGGCAATGTCATCCGGCTCAGGACGGTGACGATGGAGGCCGAACCGCGCGTCATGGAACTCACCGGCGAGGACGTGCTGAAGGTCATGCACGCCTACGGCACCAACGGTATCATCACCGAGGTCGAGATGCCGCTGACGGCGAGCTATGACTGGATCGATGTCATCGTCGGTTTCGACGATTTCATGGACGCCGCCGGTTTCGGCAACGACCTCGCCATCCAGGACGGCATATTGGCGAAACTGATCACGCCGATCGCAGCGCCCATCCCTTACGACTATTTCAAGCGGCACCAGAAATTCTTCCGGCGCGAGCAGAGCATCGTGGTGTGCATGATCGCGCCGCATGCAATGGACGCCTTTGACGCCTTCGTCAGGAGCAGCAAGGGCGAGATCGTCTTCCGCGCCGACCAGGGGGTCGACCTCAAGGGACTGCCGCCGGCCTATGAGCTGACCTGGAACCACACGACGCTGCGCGCCATCCGGGTCGACCCAACGATCACCTATCTACAGGCACGCTATCCGTCGCCGGACCATCTCGCCCACGTCAAGGCGATGGTCGACCGCTTCGGCGACGAGGTGCCGGCGCATCTCGAGTTCATCCGCTTCGACGGCGCTATTGGCGCGGCCGGCCTGCCGCTGGTTCGCTTCACCACGGCGGAGCGGCTGGACGAGATCATCCGCATCCATGAGGACAATGGCTGCTGGATCTTCAACCCGCACCGCTACACGCTGGAAGAGGGCGGCATGAAGCAGACCGACGAGGTGCAGCTTGCCTTCAAGCGCGAGACCGACCCGCAAGGGCTGCTCAACCCCGGCAAGATGATCGCCTGGGAAAACCCTGATTACGACTACCGTTCGGGCAAGTCGTTCCTGTTCAAGGGGCTGCAAAGGGCGGGGTGATGAGAGGTTTGCGCCCGTCCACCCCCCTCTGGCCTGCCGGCCATCTCCCCCTCAAGGGGGGAGATTATTCGCTCCGCCGCTTTCGCCGATCTCCAATGTTGGAAGGACAGGCGCGGCGAAAACGCTGCCAATCTCCCCCCTTGTGGGGGAGATGCCCGGCAGGGCAGAGGGGGGTGCCTCGCGCTGACCTGGGCAATGCTTTCCCATGAAAGTCCTGGTCCTCTACGCGCATCCGGTCGAGACCAGCTTCAATGCCGGCCTGCACCGGACGATCGTGGAGCGGCTGACGGCGGCCGGCCATGCCGTAGACGACTGCGATCTCTATGCCGAGGATTTCGACCCGCGGCTGACACGGGCCGAGCGGCTCGGCTATCACGACCAACGCGGCGAGGGCGATGCGGCCGCCTTCTATGTCGAGCGCCTGGTGCGGGCCGAGGCGCTGGTGTTGTCCTATCCGGTCTGGAACTTCGGCTTTCCGGCGATGCTGAAAGGCTTTTTCGACCGCGTTTTCCTGCCCGGCGTGTCGTTCAGGCTGGTCGACGGCAAGGTGCAGCCGTCGCTGCACAACATAGGCAAGCTGGCCGCCGTCACCACCTATGGCGGCAGCCGTTTCCGCGCCATGCTGATGGGCGATCCGCCGCGCAAGCTGGTCAACCGCATGCTGCGCGCGACGATCAAGCCCGGCGCTTCCGTCTCCTATCTCGCGCATTATTCGATGAACCTGTCGACCGACGAAACGCGCAAGGCATTCATGGCGAAGGTCGGCGCCAGCATGGACGCGTTCTGATGCGCGTGCTGGTGGTCTATTGCCATCCGGTGCCCGAAAGCTTCTGCGCCTCGATCCGCGACTGTGCCGTCGAGGTGCTGAAGGCGAGGGGCTGGGAGGTGCGGCTGCTCGACCTCTATGCCGAGAATTTCAATCCGGTGATGGGCTGCGACGAGCGGCGCTTCTACAATGAGCGCGCACCGCAGGATCCGGCGCTCAAGCCGCATTTCGATCATCTCGGGTGGGCGCAGGCGATCCTCTTCGTCTATCCGACCTGGTGGTATGGACTGCCTGCAATGCTCAAGGGCTGGCTCGACCGGGTGTGGGCGACCGACGTCGCCTTCAAGCTGCCGCCGGGCAAGGGGCGGATCAAGTCGCTGATGACGCATGTGACCAGGGTCGGCGTGATCACCACCTGCGGCGCGCCGACCTGGTGGAGCGTCGTCGTCGGCCAGCCGGGCCGCAAGACCATCCTGCGCGGCATGCGGGCGCTGTGCGCCACGCGCTGTCGGACCTTCTTCCTGGCGCACTACCGCATGGATTCCTCGACGCCGGCGACCAGGGCGGCGTTTCTGGGCAAGGTGCGGCGCAAGCTGGAGCGATTCTAGGCTGCTTGCCTTATCGGCTGCGGACTTCGAACGTTACAGTCCGAACCAGCGGGCACGGCGGCTCGATTTAAAAACCTCCTTGTCCGCGCGCAAGGCGACCGACGGCTCGTGGTAGGTTCCGGTCGGCTTTGGGCCGGAGAAGAAATCCACCTCGACCTTGCCGATGCGTCCGCCGCCGAACTCGATATAGCAGGTGCCGAACCCATCATACTGCGTTCCGTTGCCGGTCTTGCGCAGCCTGGCGATCAGGTCGCTGGCCACGGCGCGCGCGGCCCCTTCGGCGAACACACCGGCTTTCGGCGTGCCGGTGTTGGCGCCGTCGCCTACCGCGTAGACGCCGGGATAGCGGGTTTCCAATGTCCGCGGATTGACCGGGATCCAGCCGTTCTCGGCCATGCCGCTGTCGATCACCACGTCGGGCACGCGATGCCTGGGGACGCCGAGGAACAGGTCGAATTGCATCTCGACCCCGTCGTCGAGAATGGCGACCTTCCGGGCATTGTCGATCGAGGCGATGCGGCGGCCGGGGATGAAGCCGATATTGCGCTCGACGAAGGCGGCCACCAGCGCACGGGAGGTTTCGGGCGATGGTGGCACCGGGCTCGGCAGCGGCAGCACGAAGCTGATCTCGCAGGCACCGCGCACACCGCGATTGACCAGATAGTCGTGCAGCATAAGGGCGCATTCGCTGGGCGCCGGCGGGCATTTGTAGGGCGCGCCGCAGACCCCGACCAATGCCTTTCCTTTGGTGAAGGTGGGCAGCACGTCGCGCAGGCGCTCGGCGCCGGCGACCGTATAGAATTCGTTGGCGCCCGCCAGCCCCGGCGTGGCGTCGAAATCATAGTCGGCACCAAGCGCCACGATCAGGAAGTCGGCCTCATGCACGCCGCCATCGGTGGTGACCCGCCGGTTTTCGGCATCGATGGCGGTGACCGTCTGCCTGA
Source organism: Mesorhizobium amorphae (assembly GCF_014843845.1). GTDB lineage: Bacteria > Pseudomonadota > Alphaproteobacteria > Rhizobiales > Rhizobiaceae > Mesorhizobium > Mesorhizobium amorphae_A. The sequence goes on from NZ_JHQS01000051.1 coordinate 397,128, forward strand.
GCAGGCGCACGCCCGGTTTCACGAAGTTGCGGTACGGCATGCGCACAGCATCCGCCGTCTTGTGGCCGAACATGACGTCGAGCTTTGAAAAACCGAAGACGAAAGCGTCGCTCTTGTCGATCAAGGTCACGTCGATGTCCGCACCGAAAGTCTCGGACAACAGGGTGGTGAGTTCGAGGCCGCCAAAACCCGCCCCAAGGACAAGGACGCGCGGCTTGCTTGTTGTGTTCATTTTCCCCTCCTTTGTGTTGCCGCATGCAAAATGCGGCCCCTGTGGCCGTCCGGCGTTATGCGATGCCGGTTGGGCCAGGACAGCAGCGTAGCAGTGTCCTCGGCAAAGATCACGGTAAGGAAAATTTCGATCGGTGTGAAAAGGGCGCAGCCAGCTGGGCGATGCTACATGCGCACCCGTTCCGCCTTCGGATCATACATCGGCCTCAGCGATACCTCGGCGGCAAAGCGCTCGCCGGCGATCTCGATCTCGTAGGACGAGGCCAGCACGTCCGCCTCGCTCTCGCCCTTGCAGGGCACATAGCCGAGCCCCACGGCGCCACCGAGATGATGGCCGTAATTGCCCGAGGTGATCGGGCCGACGATCTTGCCATCGCGCAGGATCGCCTCGTTGTGGAAGAGCAAGGGTTGCGGGTCCTTCAGTTGGAACTGGACGAGCCGGCGTGACAGACCGGCATCCTTCTTCCGCAGCACGGCATCGCGGCCGAGGAAATCGCCCTTGGCCGTCTTCACGGCAAAGCCGAGGCCGGCTTCCAGCACATTGTCCTCGTCGGTGATGTCGTGGCCGAAATGGCGGAAGGCCTTTTCGATGCGGCAAGAGTCCAGCGTATGCAGGCCGCAGAGTTTCAGGCCGACATCGGCGCCGGCGTCCGAGATGGCCTCGAAGACATGGGCTGCCTGGTCGGTCGAGACATAAAGCTCCCAGCCGAGTTCGCCGACATAGGTGACGCGATGGGCGCGGGCGAGGCCCATGCCGATTTCCATCTCCTGAAACGTCCCGAATGGGTTGGTTTCGTTGGAGAAATCGTTCGGGCTTACCTTCTGAATCAGTTTCCGCGCGTCCGGGCCCATCAGGCAGAGCACGGTCTCGGCGGCGGTGACGTCGGTGATGACGACGAACTCGTCGGCAAGATGCTTGCGCAGCCATGCCAGGTCGCGTTGCAGCGTCGCGCCCGGCACGACGAGGAAATAGGCCGTTTCCGACAGACGCGAGACGGTGAGGTCGCTTTCGATGCCGCCGCGCTGGTTGAGCATCTGGGTGTAGACGATCTTGCCCGGCGCGACGTCCATATCGTTGGCGCAAAGCCTTTGCAGGAAGGCGCAGGCGTCCCGACCCTCGACGCGGATCTTGCCGAACGAGGTCATGTCGAACAGCCCGACGCCGTTGCGGACAGCGAGATGTTCCTCGCGCTGGTTGTCGAACCAGTTCTGCCGTTTCCAGGAATAGCGGTATTCGCGCTCCTGGCCTTCTCGGGCGAACCAGTTGGCGCGCTCCCAGCCGGCAACCTCGCCGAACACGGCGCCGCGCGCCTTCAGCTGTTCATGCAGCGGCGAGCGCCTGATATTGCGAGAGGTCGCCATCTGGCGAAAAGGGAAATGGTCGGCATAGAGCAGGCCGAGCGTTTCGGAGACGCGCTCCTTGAGATAGCGGCGGTTCTTCTGGAACGGCTGAGCGCGGCGGATGTCGACTTCCCAGAGGTCGAACGGCGCTTCGCCGTCGTTGATCCACTGCGCCAGCGCCATGCCGGCGCCGCCGGAGGAAACGATGCCGATCGAATTGTAGCCGGTCGCCATCCAGTAGCCAGACAGCTCCGGCGCCTCGCCGAGATAGTAGCGGTCGTCAGGGGTAAAACTCTCGGGACCGTTGAAGAAAGTGTGGATGCCGGCGGTCGCCAGCATCGGCATGCGGTTGACGCCCATTTCGAGGATCGGCTCGAAATGCTCCATGTCCTCCGGCAGCTGGTCGAAGCAGAAATCCTCGCGGATGCCGTCCATGCCCCAGGGCTTGGCCACCGGCTCGAAAGCGCCAAGCATCATCTTGCCGGCGTCCTCCTTGTAGTAAGCGCATTCGTCGGGCACGCGCAGTACCGGCAGCCGGGAGAGACCCGGAATTGGTTCGGTGACCAGATAAAAATGCTCGCAGGCGTGCAGCGGGATGGTGACGCCATTCTGCGCCCCGAGCTCGCGTGCCCACATACCGGCGCAGTTGACGACGATGTCGGCCTCGATGGTGCCTTGCTCTTCGCCTTGCGCCCAGGACACGCCGGTGACGCGGCCATTCTTGGTGTGAACCTTGGTGACCTTCACGTTCTCGATGATGGTCGCGCCGCGCTGACGCGCGCCCTTGGCCAGAGCCATGGCAATGTTGGCCGGGTCGCACTGGCCGTCGAGCGGCAGGTGCACCGCGCCGACGACATCCGAAATGTTCAGATGTGGGTACATCTGCTTGACTTCATTCGGCGAAATCTCGCGCACGTCGACATCGAAGGCACGGGCCAGCGATGCCTGCCGGTAGATCTCGTGCTTGCGCTCTTCGGTCAGAGCCACGGTGATCGAGCCGACCTGGCGCATGCCGGTGCCGACCTCGGTCTCGGCCTCCAGCTTGACGTAGAGGTCGGCCGAATATTTCGCCAGCCGCGTCATGTTCTGCGAACCGCGCAACTGGCCGATCAGGCCGGCGGCATGCCAGGTCGTGCCCGATGTCAGCTGCTTGCGTTCGAGCAGCACGATGTCGGTCCAGCCGAGCTTGGCGAGATGGTAGGCGACCGAACAGCCGGAGACGCCGCCGCCGATGATGAGCGCGCGGGCTTTGGTGGGGATGGTCTTGGCGCTCATGCGGCCTCGCGGCGGTAGCTGGACACGAAACGGCGCAGGCGCCGTGCTGCTTCCAACAGCACAGGCTCGGGCTGGCAGAGGCTGACGCGGATGTGGCCGGCGGCGGCCTCACCGAAGCTGGAACCCGGCATCACGCCGACCTTTTCCTCATTGAGGAAGGCAAAGGCGAATTTCTCGTCGTCGGGCTCGATGGCACTGATATCGAGCATGACATACATGCCGCCCTCGGATCCGCGCACGGTGACGTTGTTCATGCCGCGCATGGCGTCGAGCAATACGGTGCGCCGCGCCGCATAGCGTTCGGCGATCTCCCTGACGCCATAGCCGTTCTCGAGCGCCTCGGCACAAGCGATGCTGATGAAGGCCGGCAGGCCGTAGGTGGTCACCAGATTGAGGTTGACCAGCAGCGAGATCATCGTCTCCGGGCCGGTCAGCCAGCCCATGCGCCAGCCGGTCATGCCATGGCTCTTGGACATCGAATTGATGACCAGCGTGCGCTCGGCCATGCCGGGCAGGGCGCGCGGCGACAAATGCTCACCGCCGCCTAGCGTCCAATAGACCTCGTCGGACAGCAGCCAGAGGTCATGTTCCCGGCATATCTGCGCCAGCTCTTCGAGGTGCTGGCGCGAATAGACAGCGCCCGTCGGGTTGTTCGGCGTGTTGATGAGGATGGCGCGCGTGTTCGGCCGGATTGCCGCACGAATCATATCGGCGTGCGGCTGGAAACCATCCTCGGCGGGGGTCTCGACGACGGTAAAGTCGGCGCCCGCCGCGCTGAAGGTGTTGGGATAGGTCGCGTAGTAGGGGGCAACCACGATGGCATGGTCGCCCTTGTCGAGAACGGCCTGCACGGCGGCATAGAGCGCTGCCTGCCCGCCCGGCGTGGCGATGACCTGGTCGGGATTTGTCGGGATGCCGGTGCAGGCGGTTGAGGCCGCCGCCATCGCCTTGCGCAGGCGCGGCAGGCCGGGCAGCGGCGTGTAGTGGTGATTGCTGCCGCGAACCGCGGTCACGCAGGCTTCGATGGTCTGCTCCGGCGTGTCGAAATCATGGTCGCCGACCGACAGCATGATGATGTCCTCGCCGGCCTGCTTGCGGGTCCAGGCGGCGAAATGAACCTCCCATCCGTCCTTGCCGGACGGCACGATGCCGGTGATGCGGGACGAGGGTCTGGGCATTATTGAACTCCCGAAATCTGGTAGCCGGCCTGTTCGAGCCGGTCGCGCAAGGCGGCGATATGGGTGGGGCTGACTTCGCAGCAGCCGCCAACGATGCTAGCGCCGGCCTCGACCCAGCCGATCGCCTGGTCGGCATAGGCCGCCGGATCGAGATCGTGGCGCGCATGCAGCACCTCGACGGTGCCGCCATGTTTGAGAGCCTCGACCGAGGTGAAGCCGTTGGCATAGGCGCCGACCGGGCCGCCCAGCGCGATCAGCTCGGGCAGTGCGGCGCTGACGGCTTCGGGCCGACAGCAATTGATCAGCCGTGCGGCGAGCGGCAGGCCGTCGAGCGCGCCGGACGCCGTCGCGATCGCTTCGCCGCTGCGCAGGCGTGGTGCGCCATGGTCGGCGAGCGTCCACGACACCCAGACCGGCTTGCCGCTTTCCGATGCAGCGGTGACGGCGGCGCGGGCCTCGTCGGTCGAGGCCATGGTTTCGCACAGGAACAGGTCGACACCATCCGCCTGCTCGGAGACGATGCGGCGATAGGTGTCGAGCGTCTCCTGGTAGGAGATGGTCAGCGCCGGTGCATAGCTGCCGAACAACGGCGACAGGCAGCCGGCGATGGTTGCCTCTCCGGCTTGCTCGGCGGCCTGCCTTGCCAGCTCGATGCCGCGCTTCTGCAGCGGCTTGAACAGGTCTTCTGCTCCTTCCCGCGCGAGCCGCTCCGGTGTCGCCGAATAGGTGTTGATGGTGATGACGCGGGCGCCGGCACGGATGAATTCCGCATGCAGGTCGCGCACCAGATCCGGCTCGTCGATCAGCACCCTGGCCGACCACAGCGGCGTCGGTTCGGACTTGCTGCGGCGAACCAATTCCTGGCCCATTCCGCCATCGGTGAGGATGACCGTCTTCATGCGCGCAGCCTTTCGTTCTTCGGGTCCCACAGCGGCTCGTCCTTCTGCACGACTGCCTGAAAACGGTCGCCGAAGATCTCGACCTCGACAGCGGTTCCGGGCTCTGTCAGGTCGGCGCGCAGCATGCCGAGCGCAATCGACTTGTCGATGCGATGACCCCAGCCACCGGACGTCGTCTCGCCGACGATCTGGCCGTCATGCCAAAGCGTCGACATATAGGGCGCATCGCAATCGCCGGGGTTCTCGACCACCAGCGTGACGAAGCGCTTCTTCACGCCTTGCTGCTTCTCGTTGAGCAGTGCTGCCTTGCCGCGGAAGGCGGGCTTGTCCCATTTGACGAAGCGCTCCAGCCCACCCTGCAGGATCGAATAGTCGGTCGACAGGTCACCCTTCCAGGCGCGGTAGCCTTTTTCCAGCCGGAGCGAATCCAGCGCATACATACCGAACGGTTTCAGGCCGTGCTTCTGGCCGGCGGTCCAGACGGCCTCGAAGACCGTGGCGGTGTCGCCAACTTTGGTGTGAATTTCCCAGCCGAGCTCGCCGGCGAAGGACACGCGCACCAGCTTGGCCCAGTGTCCGGCGATGCTGGTTTCCTGATGGGTGAGCCAGGGGAGCGAAAGGTCAGCGGCACAAACCTCGGCGAGGATCTTGCGCGAGTTGGGACCGGCGAGGATCTGCGTCGAATATTCCTCGGTCCGGTCGATCAGCGTGAATGGCGCATCCCCAAGCATGCGTGACTTCAGCCATTCGAAATCATGCCATTGCGCCACTGCCGCGGTGATCAGCGTCATCTGGTCCTCGCCGTGGCGCACGACCGACATTTCGGTGACGATGCGGCCCCTGTCGTCCGAGAAATAGACGAGCCCGATGCGGCCCGGCTTCGGGACCAGGCCAGTGACCTGGAGGCTCAGCCAATCGGCGGCGCCGGGACCTTCGAGGTTGAAGCGCGAGAAGCCCGGCAGGTCCAGAATGCCGGCAGCATCGCGCACCGCCAGGCACTCTTCACGCACGCGGTGTTGCCACGGCCCGTCGCGGCGGAAGGTCAGCGTCGATTCCTCCGAGACATCGTCGCCCGGCTGTGCATACCACGTGGCGCGCTCCCAGCCATTGTAGGCGTCGAAGCGGCCGCCGAGCGCCTTGATGCGATCATGCAGCGGCGACAGCTTGCGGTCGCGTGCCGCGGGCCAGGCATGGCGCGGGAACTGGATGGCGTATTCGTTGCCGTAGATCTCCATGCCCTTGGCGACGCAATAGTCGGATGCGGCGGCGTGCGACGTGAAGCGGCGCGGGTCGCAGGACCACATGTCCCATTCCGTCTGGCCTTGCGTGACCCATTCGGCCAGCACCTTGCCGGCGCCGCCGCCCTGCGCGATGCCGAAGGTGAAGACGCAGGCCTCGAAGGCGTTCGGTACGCCGGGCATCGGTCCGATCAGCGGGTTGCCGTCCGGCGCATAGGGGATCGGGCCGTTGATGACCTTGGACAGGCCGGCCGTGCCGAGGATCGGCACGCGGGCGACGGCGTCGGCGAGGTAGTGCTCGAGACGGTCGAGATCGTCGGGGAACAGCTGGAAGGAAAAATCCTCCGGCATCGGGTCATTGTGGGTCGCCCAGTGCGCACGGCAATTGCGCTCATAGGGGCCGAGATTCATGCCGGTCTTTTCCTGACGCAAATAGTAGGAGGTGTCGACGTCGCGCAGCAGCGGCAGTTTTTTCCCCTGTTCCTTGCTCCAGGCGGCGAGCTCGGGGATCTCCTCAAACAATATGTACTGATGACTCATCACCATCATCGGCACTTCGCGGCCGAACATTTTGCCGACCTCGGCGGCACGGTAGCCGGCGGCGTTGACGACGATCTCGCAGCGGATCTCGCCCTGGGCGGTCTCGACCACCCATTCGTCGTTCTCGCGGCGCACGCCGGTGACCGGGCAGAAGCGGATGATCTTGGCCCCCATGTCGCGTGCGCCCTTGGCCAGCGCCTGCGTCAACTGCGCCGGATCGATGTCGCCGTCGCTCGGGTCGTAGAGCGCGCCCTTCAGCTCATGCGTTTCGATGAACGGGTAGCGGCGCTTGATCTCATCGAGGCCGACAACGTCGATGTCCATGCCCTGGTAGCGGCCCATGCCCTTGGCGCGCTGGAACTCCTGCATGCGTTCTTTGGAGTGGGCGAGCCTGAGCGAGCCGGTGACGTGGTAGTTCATAGGGTAGTCGACCGCGTCGGCCAGCCCGCGATAGAGCTCGGTCGAATAGCGCTGCATGTTCATCAGCGACCATGACGAGGAGAAGGTCGGCACGTTGCCGGCGGCGTGCCAGGTCGAGCCGGAGGTCAGCTCGTTCTTTTCCAGCAGCACGCAGTCGGTCCACCCCGCCTTGGCAAGGTGGTATAGCGAAGAGGTGCCGACGACACCGCCTCCGATGATCACCACGCGTGCCGTGGTCGGCAAACCGGCCATGTTCTCCTCCAACTTCAATCAATATACAGGCGGCGAAACCACCCAGATGACCACCGCCGGCTCGGCGCCGGGATTGCGCCAGCGGAACGGCTTGCCCTCGAAGCGAAAGGAGTCGCCCTCGGCAAGCCGGTGCCAGACGCCCGATATCTCTATGTCGAAGGTGCCGGACGCGACATAGCCGGCTTCCTCCGTCGGCCGACGCGCCTCGGTCTTCAACTCAGCGCCCGGCGCGAAGACCGAACGCAGCATCTCGAAGCTACCGCCGAGATCGGGTGACAGAAGCTCCTCCACCAGCCCGGAATCGCTTGTGCCAAGCCTGCGCCGGCTGCCGGCGCGCACGACAACGCCGCGCTCTCTTTCGATCGGCACGTCGTGGCTGAAGAACAGGCTGACCGGCACGCCGAACAGGTCGGCGAAGGCCCTGAGGTCACCGAGCGAAGGGATCGACAGGCCGCGCTCGACCTGGCTGACCCAGCCAACGGAGCGGCCGAGCCTGAGGCCGATCTCGGCCAGCGTCAGCCCGCGCGCCTTGCGCAGCGCGCGGATGTCGCCAGCCAGCAGCCGTTCGCTGCTCTCTTGCTCCGATCTGACGGCGGTTGAGGCCAAGCCATTCTCTCGATGAAAAAATCCGGTCAAATTTCATGAGAGACCAGCACTATGAAAAAATCAAGAGGATTTTCACAAGACCACAAGATTTGCTTGCGCCATTTTGACGGTTCATGCAAAGGCTCGACCCACGAACGGCGGGTGGGGACGTCCGGTCGAGGACCAGGTATTTGGAATTCGCGCGTGGGTCCTATCCGGAAGCCGGTCCCGGTTTCCCAAGGCCATGCGTCAAGGGACGGCCCATGCTGGAAAACAACGCCCGGATTGCCAAGGATGCGGCGATCATAGACGAGGCGATCACATCACGCCGCTCGGTGCGCGCCTTCCTGCCCGATATGGTCGACGACGAGACGATCCGGGACGTTCTCGCCGTTGCGGCGCGGGCGCCTTCGGGTACCAACATGCAGCCCTGGCGGGTCTATGTGACCAAGGGCGACGTCAAGCAGCGGATCACCGACGCCATCCTGAATTCCGGCATCCGCGCCGAGAAGGCCGAATGGGACGAGTACCGCTACTATCCCACCCAGTTCTTTGAGCCCTATCTCACCCGTCGCCGCGCCAACGGCTTCGGCCTCTACGGCGCGCTCGGCATCGGTCGGCGCGAGGTCGACAGGATGCGTGCGCAGCACGACCGCAACTTCGTCTTCTTCGACGCGCCGGTCGGCATGATCTTCACCATCGACCGGCGGCTGAACCAGGGCTCGTGGATCGACTACGGCATGTTCCTGCAGAACATCATGGTAGCGGCGCGGGGCAGGGGCCTGCACACCTGCCCGCAGGCCGCCTTCGCGCCCTATCACCGGCAGATCAGGCCGGTTCTCAACATTCCCGACGAGGAGATCGTCGTCTGCGGCATGGCGCTCGGCCATGAGGACACGTCGAAGCCCGAAAACGAGTTCCGCACCGACCGCGTGCCGCTGGAAGAATGGGTGACGTTCAGCGAGTGAGGTGTGCCTTGGCCGGACGGAAAACCGCCTCACACTTTTCCTGGAATTGCTTTACTCCACGCTCATTTGCGCGCCATGGCCGCTGACATGGGCGCCGTCCTGCGGCGTCAGCCTGAGATAGGCGAACAGCGCGCACAGCGTGATGACGCCTTCGATCACGAACAGGATGCGGAAGTCGTTGGTCACGGCCGGGCCGCCGCCGGCCAGGAAGGACAGCAACGCGGCCGCCAGTCCGACGCTGATCGCCACCGCCAGCTGCCAAAGGATGTAGTAGAGGGCGCTGAAGCGGGCAAGCTGTTCCGGCGCGATGTCGGAATAGGCGAGGTTGCCGGTCGAAGCCCACTGCGCCGAGCGCAAAACACCGAAGGCGAAGATATAGGCAAGCACGATCCATACGGGTGTGGTCGCCTGGATCAAGGCGAAGCCCGCAACCATCGCGGCAACGATCGGCGTGTTGGTGACCAGCACACGGCGGAAGCCGAAGCGGTTGAGCAGGCGCGGCATGAAGACACGCATGATCAGCGATCCGATCGCAGCAACGAAGGTCAGCGATCCCGCCTGCACCGCGCTCATGCCGAAGCCGAGCTGGAACATCAGCGGCAGCAGGAAGACGACCGAGCTAAGACCGATCGTATCCAACCCGCCTCCCGTAAGAAAGGAGATGCGGAAGGTGCGGATACGCAGGAGCTTCAGGTCAAGCAGGGGGTTGCGGGCACGCAGGCAGTAGAAGGAGGCAAGCGTCAGGATGACGATCGCCAGTGCCAGCTCGGCCGCGATCATGCTGCCGGCTGCATCCTTCGCCGCAAGCGAGTCCATGCCGAAGACCAGCAAGACCATGCCGCTGCCGACCAGCAGGAAGCCCGCAAAATCGAACGGCGCGCGCACCGGTTTGGTGACCGTCGGAAACAGCGAGGCGGCAAGGACGGCCGCCGCCAGCGCGAATGGCACGTTGATGAAGAAGATCCAGCGCCACGAAATGTAGGTGGTCAGCGCACCGCCGACGAGCGGGCCGACCAACGGTCCGGACTGCCCGGCCAGCGAGATATACATGTTGATCTTCAGCGTGCGGCTGCGCGGGAAGGTCGACAGGATAACGACCTGGCCGAGCGTACCCATCAATGCGCCGCCGAAACCTTGCAGCGCGCGGGCGCCGACCAGCGTCCAGATGTCGTTGGACAGCCCGCAGAGCGCCGATGAAGCGGCGAACACCAGCAAGGCAAAGCAGTAGACGTTGCGCAGGCCGAAGCGGTCGGCAGCCCAGCCGCCAAGCGGCATCGAGATGATCAGGCTGGCGACATAGACGGTGATCAGAAGCCCAAGTTGGCTCGGTGGCCGGGAAAGGCTTTCGCCGATACCGGGCAATGCGGTGACCACGACATTCTGGTCGAGGCTGGTCATGAAGACGCCGCAGGCGACCGTCGTCGGCAAAAGCATCGACGCCTCGCCTGCCGGGGCAAAGCGGGTTGTGGCCGTCGCCGAAGTCTCTGCGGTCATGGAAGGATATTGTCGAACCGGTTGCCTGGACGAGCGCTTGCCCCGGCAAGGGCCCGTGATTCCTATCTATCCTCCCTGCTGGCCCAAGGCTCAAGCAGCAGTTGTGCCGGTCCATAATGCCAAGCGGACAGCCTTCATTGCACCTCGTAGCCGACTTCCTCGCTGGCATGGCAGAGCGCCTTCCAGAACGAGCGGGCGAAGGAGCGGAACACATAGATGTCGAACTGGTCGGCGCCGGTGCGCTGGATCTGCGCGAAGACATCGTGATGGGTGGTCGAACGGCCGGCGCCGATCGGGAAGGCCGGCAGCGCAAAGTCGATGGCGAAGAACTTTGCCAGCACCCATTCCGCCTTGGGCCCGGCGATACGCATCGCGGTGCGGCCATGCGACAGGTCGGTGACGGTGCCGATGGCCGGGGTGACGACGCCAGAGAACGCCGCAGCCAGGCCCTCGGCTTCGTCGACCACGGTGAACTTGCCGGGTGCGAAGCCGAATGCCGATCTGGCGCCGTCGGTTACGCCGCCGCCCGCGCCGTCCGGCAGGGCAAGACCCGTGGCCTTGTATATTGCCGACATCAGCCGCTTCTCTTCGCCCGGCCATGCGGCGAGCTGCAGGATCGAGCCCGGCCGCGTTTCGGACAGGATTACGTCGACGCCATGTTCGAAATTGCCATGCGAGCCCGGATAGTACTCCGGCTCAAGCGGCGATTGACGTTCAACCATGCATGCGGCTCCCGTCCGGATCGTAGAAGTGGTTGGAGACGATTTCGATCGGCCCGAACCGGTTGCGCAGCGGATCGGAGACGAAGGCGCGCGTGCCGTGCCGCGCCTTGCCGCCGCTGACCAGCGCCAGCGCGATGTGCTTGCCGAGCGCCGGCGAGTAGCAGCAGGCGGTGATGTGGCCGATGGAACCGTGCGGGTTGGCTTCGTCGAGCTCCTCGACGATATGCGCGCCGCCGTTGAGCGGCCGGTTGTCGAGCGAAACCAGGCCGACGAGTTGCAGCCGGTCAGGGGCGATCAGACCTTCGCGGTCCATCATCGCCGAGCCGATGAAAGGTTTTTTCTTGGACAGCATCCAGTCGAGATGCAGGTCGCGCGCCGTGGTGCGGCCGTCGATCTCGGCGCCGGTGACGTGGCCCTTCTCGATGCGCATCGTGCCCAGCGCCTCGAGTCCGTAGGTGACCAGTCCGAACGGCTTTCCGGCCTCGATCAAGGCTTCCCAGACATGGGTGCCATAGCCGGCGCCGGAATAGACTTCGAAGGCCATTTCGCCGGAGAAGGACAGCCGGCAGATCATGACGGGCACGTCCGCGATCTTGCCGTGCACGATGCCCATGAACGGCAAGGTGACGTTGTCGACGGCCGTACCCTTGACGCAAGCGGCGAGGATTGCCCGCGCCTTCGGGCCGCCGATGGCGGCGCCCGCCCATTCGTCGGTGACCGAAGTGACCGTGACCTTCAGCTCCGGCCAGATGACGTCGAGGAAATATTCCAGATGCTGCATCACCTTGCTGGCATTGGCCGTGGTGGTGGTCATCAGGAAATTCTGCTCGCCGAGCCGCCAGGTGGTGCCGTCGTCGAAGGCCAGCCCGTCCTCGCGCAGCATCAGCCCGTAGCGGGCCTTGCCGACGGCGAGCGTCGAGAACATGTTGGTGTAGACGCGGTCGAGCAATTCGGCCGCATCCGGCCCTTGCACGGCGATCTTGCCCAGCGTCGAGACGTCGACGATGCCGGCACTGTCGCGGGTCGCCTTGGCTTCGCGCACATAGGCCTGCTCGATCGTCTCGCCGGCAAGGCCGTAGATCATCGGGCGATACCAGAGGCCGGCCGAATACATCGTCGCGCCATTGGCGATGTGCCAGTCATGCATCGGCGTCAGCCGCTCCGGCTTGAGATCGCCGAAGCGCTCAGCCGCCAGCGAGCCGATCGACACCGCAGAGTAGGGCGGACGGAAGCGCGTCGTGCCGACTTCGGGGATCGGCTTGCCGAGCGCCTCGGCCATGATGGCGAGGCCCGGCACGTTGGAGCTCTTGCCCTGGTCGGTCGCCATGCCGAGCGTGGTGTAGCGCTTCAGGTGCTCGACCGAGACGAAGCCTTCGCGATGGGCAAGGCGCACATCTTCGGCGGTGACGTCGTGCTGGAAATCGACGAAGCTTTTTCCCTTCGCCTTGATCTCGAAGACCGGCGCCGGGTCGGGATCGCCGGGAGCGGCGTCCACGACCGGCAAGGCCGTCGGCGCGCCTGTCGCTCCGGCGGCGGAAAGACCGGCGGCGCGGCCTTCGGCGATGGCCTCGGCGGTGGAGAAGCTGCCGATGAAGGCGCCGGCGCCGACCCATTTCTGCGTCGGTTTCGGCGGCAGGAAGGCCTGGCGCGCGGCGTCCCACTCCGCCCTGGCGCCGGCCTGGCTGGCGAGGTGGATGGTCGGCGACCAGCCGCCCGACATCAACAGACAGTCGGCATGGATGCTGCGCGCATCGCCGGTCAGCGCGCCGCTCACCATGTCGAAACGCTGCACCTTGAGGCCGGAAAGCGCCTTGCCGCCTTCGGTGGAGACCACGGCATGACCGGACAGGATCTCGGCCTCGGCATCGGTGGCCAGCTTGCGCATCTCGCTCGACAGGTCCTGGCGAACATCGATGATGGCGACGATCGCAGCGCCCGCCGACTTCAACGCCAGCGCCGAGCGATAGGCGCTGTCATTGTTGGTGAACAGCGCGATCCTGTCGCCGGGCAGCACGCCAAACTCGTTGGCGTAGCGCTCGGCGGCATGCGCCAGCATGACACAAGGCCGGTCGTTGCCAGGGAACACCAGCGGCCGCTCGAAGGAGCCGGTGGCCAGCACCACCGATTTGGCGCGGATCGCCCAGTAGCGATGACGTGGCTCGCCCTTGGCGGGGGCTTCCTTGTGGTCGGTGACTCGTTCGAGTGCAGCCAGCGTGTTGCCGTCATAGTAACCCCAGACCGTGGTGCGCGGCAGCAGACGGACATTGTCATGGCCTTCGAGCTGGCCAACGGCGCGCGCCGCCCAGTCCGCCACCGGCGTGCCGTCGATGGTCTCGCCGGACCAGTTGGCCGAGCCGCCGAAATGCGGCTCCAGCTCGCAGAGGATGACGCGCTGGCCCTGATCGGCGGCGGCCCTGGCGGCCATCAATCCGGCCGGGCCGGAGCCGACCACCAGCACGTCGCAGAAGGCGTTCATGCGCTCGTAGCGTTCCGGGTCGGCGGCGGTGCCGGCTCTGCCGAGGCCGGCGGCGCGGCGGATGAAGTGCTCGCAGAACATCCAGAAGCGGGTGCCTTTCAGCGGGCCGATCACCGGACCCATGAAGGTCTTGTAGTAGAAGCCGGCCGACAAGATCTTGCCGCCGAGCTGATTGATGGCGTTGACGTCCCAGGCGAGCGACGGGAAGCGGTTCTGGCTGACGGCCACCAGCCCGTCATAGATCTCGACCATGGTGGCGGCGATGTTCGGTTCGCGAACCTCGCCGCGCAGCACCGTCACCAGCGCGTTCGGCTCCTCGACGCCGGCGGTCAGCACGCCGCGCGGGCGATGGTACTTGAACGAGCGCCCGAACAGCGTGACGCCGTTGGCGAGCAGTGCCGAGGCCAGCGTGTCGCCGGCATAGCCGGTGTAGGGCGTGCCGTCGAAGGTGAAGCGGATGGTTCGCAGCCGGTCGATGCGACCGCCGGTTTCGGTGCGGCGCGGGCTCACGACTTGGCCTCCGACTTGTGCCGCGCGGCGGCTTTGTGGTCGCCGCGCGCGAAGCCGCTGCTCGAAATCTCATGCGTCAGTGTGTTGCGCACGACCCTGAGATGGGCGCGGCAGCCGCCGGAGTGCTGCCAGATCTCGTTGTGGTCGCCGGCCGGGTTCAGACGGTCGTAGACATAGGCATTCCAGGCGTCGAGGTCCTGCGAAGAAGGTTGCGGACGCTGGCGGTTGCCGTCACCCTGATAGGTGAATTCGATAACGTCGCGCGGGCCGCAATAGGGACAGGTGATCAGCATTTTTTCTTCTACCTAATGCAGCCGGGGCGTCGCGCCCTGGCCTTTGTCGTCGATGACAAGGCCACGATAGAAGCGGTCGAGCGTGAAGGGCGCGTTGAAGTCGTGCGGCTCGTCCTTGGCGATGGTCCAGGCAAAGCACCAGCCGGAGGCCGGCGTTGCCTTGAAGCCGCCGTAGCACCAGCCGCAGTTGAGATACATGCCCGGCAGCGGCCCGGTGGTGATGATTGGCGAACCGTCCATCGTCATGTCGCAGACGCCGCCCCATGAGCGCAGCATGCGCACGCGGGCGAGGCCCGGGAACAGTGCCAGCATCTCGCTCATCACCTCATCGACGATCGGCAGACTGCCGCGCTGGGCGTAGCTGTTGTAGCCGTCGAGGTCGCCGCCATAGACGAGGCCGCCCTTGTCCGACTGCGAGATGTAGAAGTGACCCATGCCGAAGGTCAGGATCGTGTCGATGATGGGTTTCAGCGATTCCGTCACGAAGGCCTGCAGCACGTGGCTCTCGATCGGCATTTTGTCGATGCCGGCAAGCTGCATGACCCGACCGGTGCTTCCGGCGACCGCAAGCGCCACCTTCTTGGCGCGGATTTCGCCGCGCGTCGTCGACACGCCGGTGATGCGGTCGCCGTCGCGCAGGAAGCCGGTGACCTCGCAATTCTCGATGATGTCGACGCCGCGACGGTCGGCGCCGCGCGCATAGCCCCAGGCGACGGCGTCGTGGCGGGCGCTGCCGGCACGCGGCTGCATCAGCCCGCCCAAGATCGGGAAGCGCGCCGAACCGGAAACGTCCAGCGCCGGGACCAGCCGTTTGATCTCGGCTACCGTCATCAGTTCGGCATCGACGCCAAGATGGCGCATGGCGTTGCCGCGCCGGGCGTAGTCATCGAACTGGGCCGGCGTATGCGCGAGGTTCAGGCAGCCGCGCTGCGAGAACATGACGTTGTAGTTGAGGTCGTGCGACAGGTTCTCCCACATCTTCATCGAGTGTTCGTAGAAGCGCGTGTTGGACGGCAGGAGGTAGTTGGAGCGCACCGCCGTGGTGTTGCGGCCGACATTGCCGGAGCCGAGCCAGCCCTTTTCCAGCACCGCGACATTGGTGATGCCGTGCTCCTTGGCGAGGTAGTAGGCCGTCGACAACCCGTGACCGCCACCGCCGATGACAATGACATCGTAGGACGCCTTCGGGTCCGGCTTGCGCCAGGCGGGCTTCCAGTCCTTGTTTCCGGTGAAAGCGTTCTTGAGGAGCGAAAAGGCGGAGTATTCGGCCATTCTTTTGGAGCCTGTCATGAGCTTCGGATGGGCCGCGCTGCAGTCATCCGTTTGTGCGATGCGGCAGACTATAGAGCAGGCCGCTGCCGCAAAGCCAAGATTACGCCATCGCTTTTCGACTGGCCGACTCCGAAAGCGCGCCGCCCGGGATGGCTTGCCCCATCATATCAGCGTCTTTATCAAGGATGGGTTTTCAGAACCGGCCTTTGCCGCGAGTCGCCAGACCACAGATGTTTTTTCGATTGCTCCGCCTGATCCTGATCCTTGCGCTTGTCGTCGCGGCGACGCCGTCGTTCGAAGCGCTGGCGCAGGCGATCGGCCAGGGCGCGGCAGGCCTCATCACCGACCAGCAGAAGGCGATCCAGGATCTGACCGCCAAAACCGACGGTCTCGAGAAGAAAATAGAGCAGGACAGCGAGGACGATGCCTCGCTGGTGGAAATCCGGCTGCAGCTGGAGGAAATGTCTCGGGCAGCGCTGACCAGCGCGCTCGCCTTCCGTTCGCGTCTCACCGACATCAACAACCGGATCGAGACGCTCGGCCCGCCGCCGGCCGCGGGGCAGCCGCAAGAGCCCGACATCGTCACCGGCGAACGCCAGGCGCTGGCGTCCGAAAAGGCCGAGATCAATGCCGTCATCGCTTCCGCGCAGAACCTGTCGATCCGCATCAACGGCCTGATCGACAAGATCGGCAATATGCGCAGCGAGCTGTTCCGCAATCTGCTCACCAAGCGCTACCAATTGTCCGATGCGCTGAGCCCGCAGGTCGTTTCCGACGCCCAGGACGAATACGCCAACTTTTACAAGGCCGTATCGTCCTGGCTGAGCTTTGCCTTCAAGTTCAAGTTCAAGGCGATGCTGGCGGCGAACTTCATGGCGCTGGCGCTCGCAGTGGTGCTGCTGGTCGGCGGCCGCCGCCTGTTTGGGCGTATCTTCGAAGCCGATGCGTCGATCGAGGATCCATCCTATCTCAGCCGGTTGTCGGTGGCGTTCTGGTCGACATTGCTGCCGACACTGGCCGTTGGCGCCTTCCTCGCTTCGACGGTTTTCCTGTTCAATTATTACAACGTCCTGCGCGGCGATATCGGCGTTTTCCTCAATGCGCTGGCTGCCGTCATCGCGGTGGTGTTCTGTGTCAACCGGCTGACCAACGCGGCGCTGGAGCCGCGGCTGCCGAACTGGCGCCTGATACCGGTCGAGACCGGTCCGGCGCGCTGGCTGGTGCGGCTGACGACGGCCATGGCGATTGTCATCGGCGTCAACAATTTCCTGTCGGTGGTCAACGACAAGATGGGCTCGCCGCTGTCGGTTACCATCGTCAGAAGTTTTGTCGCCACGATCATCTTCGGCGTCATCCTGATCCTGATGGCGTTGCTGAAACCGTTCAAGGCGCGCGACGAAAGCTGGCGTCCCTGGCCTGCATGGCTGCGCTACACTGCCATTGCGCTCGGTCTTTTCACCATTGCGGCGGCGCTGCTCGGTTATATCGGCCTGGCGCTTTTCGTCTCGCTGCAGGTCGTGGTCACCGGCACCATATTGATCACCGCCTATATCGGCTTCCTGTCGGCGCGGGCGATCGGTGAGGAAGGCGGGTTCGCCGACACCTCGGTCGGGCGCTGGCTTTCGACCAATTCCAGCTATGAGGAAACCGCACTCGACCAGCTAGGCCTGGTCGTCAGCATCGCCATCAACGTGATGATCGTGCTGGTGTTCCTGCCGCTGATTCTTTTGATGTGGGGGTTCCAGCCCGGCGACATCCAGGCCTGGGCCTACAAGCTGGCGACCGGCATCGCCATCGGTTCGGTGACCATCTCGGTCCTTGGCATCCTCAGCGGCATCGTCGTTTTCGTCATCGGCTACTTCCTGACGCGCTGGTTCCAGGGCTGGCTCGACGGCTCGGTGATGGCGCGCGGCCGGGTCGACACCGGCGTGCGCAACTCGATCCGGCTGGCGGTCGGCTATGCCGGCGTCGCACTGGCAGCACTCGTCGGCGTCTCGGCGGCGGGCATCGATCTGTCCAATCTGGCGCTGGTTGCCGGTGCGCTTTCCCTCGGTATCGGCTTCGGCCTGCAGAATGTCGTGTCGAACTTCGTTTCGGGCCTGATCCTGCTCGCCGAGCGACCGTTCAAGGTCGGCGACTGGATCGTTGCCGGCGAAATCAGCGGCACCGTCAAGAAGATCAGCGTGCGCGCCACCGAGATCGAGACGTTCCAGCGACAGTCGGTGATCCTGCCCAATTCGAACCTGATCAACAACGCGGTCGGCAATTGGACGCACCGCAACAAGCTCGGCCGCATCGACATCAAGGTCGGCGTCGCCTATGGCAGCGACGTCAAACGAGTGCACGCCCTCCTGCTCGAGATCGCACGCGGCCATCCGCTAGTGCTGAAGAATCCGGAGCCGTTCGTGCAGTTTACCAATTTCGGCGCGGCGGCACTTGAGTTCGAGATCCGCGTGTTTCTCGCCGATGTGCTCAACGGCGCCATCGTGCAGAACGACATCCGCTTCACGGTTCTCGATGTTTTCGACAGCGAGCATATCGAGATCCCCTCGACGCCGCGCGCCGAGGTCAAGAAGCACGAGGCATGGCCGATCGACGACGACAAGATCGAGGCCGAGTTCGCCGAGCGCGAGGAGGCGGAAGCCGCAGCCGCGATCGAGAGGGAACGCCTGGCGAAGTCGAAGCGCAAGAGCCGCAAGCCCGACCCGGATTAGGTCCTTTGATCCCGTCCCGCGAGCCCGCCTTCTCGTGCCACCAAACCAATTGCGGCATGAATGCGGCATTCAGTTGCGGTTCAGCTTGCAAGTCATATAAGCTCGCATGCAAAAGGGCGAGAATGCCTTGCAAAATGCAACCAGAGGCGGTGTTGAAACACCGATATTGCAAAATGTGGAAGTCTGTCGTCGCCGCCATCGCTTTTCTTGCCTTGGACGGTTCGGCTTTCGCCGCCAGCGCGATCAACAAGGACGCCGAGACCCGGACGCTGATCGTGACCGAGGGCGGCGGCAAGACGGAGCTGGCGCTGGCCGCCGGCGAGACCGTGGAATTCTGCCCGAACGGCTGTTTCGTCACCTTGCCGAATGGTGACCTCGAAGCCCTGACCGGCTCCGAAACGGTCGAGATCTCGGGCGGCGTCGCCCGCATCAAGTAAACTTCGGGCAGCATCTCTTGCAAAGGCCGGGCAATGCCCGGCCTTTTATTGTTTCCGGTAGGACTTGTTTAACAATGACGCGGGAAATACCAGCGCGCCGCTCGGCCACAACCGGGCGTTTTAACGATCGTTACGTCATCTCCCGCTATATCCGATACGAAGACGCCGAAACATGGCGCGGGTGTATCTGCACATGACTCCATCCGAACCGGCATTCGGTGTCATGCGCTTCAGGCAGGGCAGGAAAAAATGGACGCGAGGTCGGACAGGAACGCGATCCCGCTTGCGGTCGATCTCGACGGCACGCTGATTGCAACGGACCTTCTGTGGGAAGGTCTGTTCATCCTTCTCAAGAAGAATCCGCTCTATGTTTTCCTGGTGCCGTTCTGGCTGGCCGGCGGCCCGGCACGGCTGAAGCAGGCGATCGCCGACCGCATCGACATCGATCCAGCCTCGCTGCCCTACCGCGAGGTCCTGCTCGAGCGGCTGCGCAAGGAGCATGGCGAAGGCCGCAAGATCGTGCTGGCGACCGGTACGCCACGCAAATTCGCGGAGGCGATCGCAGCCCATCTCGGCATTTTTGATCGCGTGCTGGCGACCGACGGTCCGCACAACATGACGTCGGGCAGGAAGCGTGCCTCGCTCGTTGCCGCCTATGGCGATGGCGGCTTCGACTATGCCGGCAACAGCCGGCACGATGTCAGGGTGTTCGACGCGGCGCGCAGCGCGATCGTCGTGGCGCCTGACCGTCACGCCGCGCGCTGGCAAGCCGCCCATGGCGCCGAGACGGTGCCGACGCCGAAACCGACGCTCAAGACCTTCGTCAAGATGCTGCGTGTGCATCAATGGCTGAAGAACGTGCTGATCGCGGTGCCGATGGTGCTGTCGCACGAATACTTCAACATCGATATGATCTGGGAATGCGCGGTGGCGTTCGTTTCGTTCTGCGCGGTGGCGTCCGCCATCTACATCCTCAACGATTTCTTCGACCTCGCGCTGGACCGCAGGCATCCGACGAAGCGCAACCGACCTTTCGCCAGCGGCGCGCTGTCGATCCCGTTCGGCATGGGCGCGATCCTGGTGCTCCTGTCGATCGGCATCGCCGCCGGCCTGTTCCTGTCGCTTGAGTTCCTTGGCGTGCTCGGCGGCTACATAGTCGTCACGACGGCCTACTCGCTGTCGTTCAAACGCATGCTTCTGGTGGACGTGCTGACGCTGGCCGGCCTCTATTCGATCCGCGTTCTGGCGGGTGCGGCGGCGACCGGTGTCGACGTCTCGTTCTGGCTGCTCGCCTTCTCGATCTTCTTCTTCCTGTCGCTGGCGCTGGTGAAGCGATATGTCGAATTGCGCACCACCGCCATTCCGGCCGGCGAGCGCATTGCCGGTCGTGGCTATCGCACCGAAGACCAGGAGATCGTCGCCCAAGCCGGCATGGCCTCGGCCTTTTCCTCCGCCCTGGTGCTGGCTCTCTATATGGACAGTGTCTCGGTGCGCGAACTCTATCCGCATCCCTGGCTGGTCTGGCCGCTGGCGCCGATCGTGCTGTATCTCACCATGCGCGTCTGGATCCTCGCTCGCCGCAACGAAATGCACGACGATCCTGTCGTCTTCATCATCCGCGACTGGCGCAGCCAGATCGTCGTGTTGATCGGCGCCGCGCTGCTGGTCGCCGGAGGCTGGTAGGGATGACGGCGGAGCACTTCGGAAGTTTCGGCCGCGCTACGCCGCCGGCGCCGCGCGTGATTGCGGCTAATGACGCCATCGCGCTGCTCAAGGGTCGCGCGGCGAAGAACTGCTCGCTGCTCGGCTATGGCAATGGCCGTTCCTATGGCGATTCCTGCCAGAACGAGGCGGGCTCGGTCGTCGACATGCGGCCGCTGAACCGCATCCGCGCCTTCAATGTCGAGACCGGTGTGCTCGATGCGGATGCCGGCGTGCTTTTGTCCGACATCATCGCCCATGCCGCGCCCTATGGCTTCTTTCCAGCAGTGGTTCCCGGCACGCAGTTCGTGACGCTCGGCGGGGCGATTGCCAATGACGTTCATGGCAAGAACCACCATCGGCGCGGCACGTTCGGCTGCCATGTCGTTTCCTTCACGCTGCTGCGGTCGGACGGGCGCAGCTACCGCTGCTCGGATGCAAGCAATGCAAGGCTATTCCGGGCGACGATCGGCGGCATGGGGCTGACCGGCCTGATCCTGTCGGCCTCGATCCGGCTGATGCGGGTGCCTTCGCTCGACATCGTCGAGAAGGCGACGCCGTTTCGCGATCTCGGCGAGTTCTTCGACCTGGCGGAAGCAGCCGACCAGGCCAATGAATATGCCGTTGCCTGGATCGACCAGCTTGCCGCCGGCCATGGCCGCGGGCGCGGCCTTTTGTTCACCGGCAACCATGCCGAGCATGGCTCCCACAAAGCCTCTCGCGCCGGCGGGCGCCTTTCGGTGCCGTTGCAGCCGCCATTCAATGTTCTCAGCCGGCCGTTCCTGACCGCCTTCAACGCCGCCTATCGCTGGAAGAAGGGCCGCTCGCCGGCGCCGCGCCGGGTCGGCTACCAGGGGTTTTTCTTTCCGCTCGACGGCGTCGGAGACTGGAACCGGCTTTATGGTCCGAAGGGGCTGTTCCAGCACCAGAGCGCGGTCCCGGAAGACGCTGCCCGCCGTGCCGTGCCGGCGCTGCTGGAGGCGGCGAGACGGGCCGGGCAGGGGTCGTTCCTCACCGTGCTCAAGCGCTTCGGCACTGTCCGCTCGCCGGCGCTGCTGTCGTTCCCTCGACCGGGCTGTACGCTGACGCTGGATTTCCCCAACCGGGGTGAAAAGACGCTGGCGTTGCTCAGGGAACTCGACCGTATCACCGTCGATGCGGGTGGCGCGGTCAATCCTTACAAGGACGCCCGCATGAGCGCCGAAACGTTCGCGGCATCTTTTCCGGAATGGCAGCGGCTGGAAGCGCTCCGCGACCCTGCCTTCATGTCTGACTTCTGGGCGCGGACGGCGAAGAAACTGGATGTGCGGCGAGGAACGGTCGAGGCTGCGGAATAGATGGAACTTGAATAAATCTTGGTAACTGAAACGTAAATATCAAGATTTACTCAAAACTTTCTTGTGACTTCACGAAATCTTTGCAGGTTTGTAGTAGGACCGCTGCAGGGCGGGTGGCAACCATGAAATACATCGTCTTCATTCTCTTTACAGTCATGACCAATGCCGCGGCGCAGCTGATGCTGAAGCAAGGCATGATGTCGCTCGGGCCGATTTCGTTCGAAGGCACCAATCCGCTTTTGAAGCTGCTGCAGATCGTCTTCAGCCCTTGGGTGTTCTTTGGGCTGTGCACCTTCGTCATCTCGATGGCCTCGCACCTGTATGTACTGTCCAAGGTCGAGCTCAGCTTCGCCTACCCGTTCCTCAGCCTTGCCTATGTCGCGGTCGCGATCTTCGCCTATTTCGTCTTCCGCGAAGACCTCAACAGTTGGCGCATCGCCGGCATTGCCTGCATCTGCGTCGGCACGGTGCTGATCGCGCAGAGTGGTCGAGGGCATGAGGAGGAAACGGCTTCCCTTTCGTCCGACAAGATTCACAGCGAGATCGTTCGATGAGACATGTGATTTTCGGCGGCGACGGTTTCGTCGGCCGTCATCTTGCTCCCAAGCTCGTGGCCGACGGCGAGGAGGTGATCGTCGCCGACATCGTCAAGAGCGACCTGCCGCACTACCGCCCGGTCCGCTTCGTCAAATGCGACGTGACCGATCCGGCCTCGGTCGCCGCGGTTGGGCTCAAGGGCGACGACATGGTCTACAACCTCTCGGCGAAAATGCTCTCGCCGATTCAGGTGCGCGCCAAGCGGCACGATTTCTTCTTCCCGGTGAATTTCCACGGCACCGAACACATCATGCAGGCCATGGACAAGGCCGGCGCCTCGAAGCTGGTCCACTACACGACCGACATGATCTACGGCCATACGGTGACGATGCCGATGACCGAGGAGCACCCGGTCGCGCCGCTCGGTGAATATGGCTGGTCGAAGCAGAAGACCGAGGAACTGGCGGCCGAATGGCGCAAGCGCGGCATGTCGATCTCGCTGTTCAGGCCGCGCCTGATCATCGGCCCCGGCCGCCTCGGCATCCTGGAGAAACTGTTCAAGCTGATCGACTGGAATTTTCCGGTGCCGATGATCGGCTCGGGCAGGAACCCCTATCAGTTCATATCGGTGTTCGATTGCGCCGAAGCGGCGCGCGCCGCCTGGAAGGCCGGCGTGCCGAACGAGGCCTACAATCTGGGCTCGCTCAACCCGCCTCCGGTCAAGAAGCTGCTCGGCGACCTGATCAAGCACGCTGGGTCGAAATCGCTGCTGATCCCGACACCAGGCTGGGCCGTCAAGCGCACGCTCGACCTGCTCGACCTCATGAACCTGCCGATCATGGATCCTGAACAGTACCTGATCGCCGACGAGGAGTGCGTGCTCGACGTGTCCAAGGCCGGGCGCCAGCTCGGCTGGGTGCCGCAATATCGCGACGAGGACATGCTGATCGCCGCCTACAGAGAATATCGCACCAAGAAGGACGGCCACGCCGTCGCCACCAAACATGTGCCTGCCGAATAACAGGCCCCGCCGAACAGAGGATTTTTGAGATGACCGTCATGGCCAAACCCGAGCACACGAACGCGCGCACCATGGTCGACGCGCCGTCGCTGTCACCCGCCACCATCGCCAAGCCCGACCTGATCAGCGTCGAGCAGGCAAAGACGATGGACGTGGCGCGGATGACCGACCTGTTCAAGGCGCATCTCAATCCGGGCCAGCTGCATTTCATGAAGCTGCTCGGCTTCCACAAGATCAAGATCGAGCGTGCCGAAGGCATGTTCTACATCGACCAGAACGGCCGCAAGATCCTCGATTTCTTCGGCGGCTTCGGTTCGCTGGCTTTCGGCCACAATCATCCGCGTATCCTCGAAGCGCGCCGCAAATTCCAGGAGGAAAAGCGCCAGGAGATCGCCATCGCCTTCATGTCGCAATATGCGGCCGCACTTGCGCACAACATCGCCAAATGCTCGCCCGGCGACCTCGACATGGTGTTCCTCGGCTCGTCCGGCTCGGAAGCGATGGAAGCGGCGGTGAAGCTCGCCGAGCGCGCCGCCGGCCCGAAGCGGCCGAAGGTCGTCTATGCCGAGAACTCCTTTCACGGCAAGACCAAGGGCGTGCTGGGCATCACCGACGGCCAGCTCTACCGCGCCGAGTTCAAGATGGCGGACAATACGGTCCGCATCCCCTTTGCCGACATCGAGGCGGTCGAGCGTGCGTTCCGCAACGATCCCGAGATCGGTGTCATCGTGCTCGAAACCATCCAGGGCGGCGGCGGCATCATCCAGGCGCCGGCCGAATACTGGCAGAAGCTGCGCGCGCTGTGCGACCAGTACGGCGTGCTGTGGGTCGCCGACGAAGTGCAGTGCGGTTATGGCCGCTCTGGGCGCTTCTATGCCTTCGAGCATTATGGCGTCGTTCCTGACGTGACGGCGCTGGCCAAGTCGCTCGGCGGCGGCAAGGCGGCGGTCGGCGCCATGATTGCCCGGCGCGAAATCTACATGAAGGCCTATGGCACGCCGAAGACGGCGATGATCCATGCCATGGCCACCTTCGGCGGCATGGGTGAGGCCTGCGTCACCTCGATCGAGGCGCTCAATGTGCTCTATGACGAGGGGCTGATCGACAATGCCGCCGCCACCGGCGACTACCTGCTGCAGCGGCTGCAGGCGCTGAAGGAGAAATATCCGAAGATCATCAAGGACGTGCGCGGCAACGGCCTCATGGTCGGGCTGGAGTTCCACGACTTCTCGCAGACCTTGCCGATGGTGCTGCGGCCTATCGTCAGCGTGCTCGACGACAAGCTGAAGGGCTCGCTGTCCGGCTTCGTCGGTGCGCTGCTGCTGCGCGACTACGACGTGCTCGTCGCCTTCACCGAATACAACCGCAATGTCATCCGTCTCGAGCCGCCGCTGATCTGCCAGCGCGAGCATGTCGATCGATTCGTCGATGCTTTCGACAGCCTGCTGTCGCGCGGTATCGTGTCGATCGTGAAGGATTTCGTCAAAAGCCAGGTTCGCTGAGTTTGACAATGCTGACCAAGTCGCCCGTTCCGAACAACCCGCTCGACCGGCTCACTGACGCCGGCCTGGCGTGGGGCGAGGGGACCTATGCACGGTTCGCAGCACCGATCGGGGCCGTTGCCTTTTCGCTTTACATCCTGCTGACGGCGATGATGGCGTGGATCATGCCCGACGCCAACTGGGACATGCTGCCCTATCTGGCGATCGCAGAGGAAGGCAACTATCCCGACCCGCAGGCCTTGCACGACTATGCCTACAGCACGGTCAAGGCCGGTGTCTCGGCGGCCGACTACAAGATGCTGATCGATGATGGCGGCGGTTACCGCAGCCACATGGCGGAGAACGCCGCCGATTTCCATTCGCTGCTCGGCATGTACCGGATCAAGTTCCTCTATGCCGAAATACTATCGACCATGAGCTCGGTCATGTCGCCGGTCGAGGCTATGCGGGCGCTACAGGTATTCTCGGCGCTGTTGTTTGGCACTATTGTGCTGCTCTGGTTGCGCGCTGAGGGCGCGCTGGCGCTGGCGCCGGTGGTCGGTGCGGTGCTGATCATGGCCGAATTCGGCGACGCGGCGCGGGCATCGACGCCGGACCTGCTGTGCTCGGCGCTGTTCCTCGGCGGGCTGCTTGCCTATGTGCGGGGACGCGAGGCGGCAACCGCGATCCTGCTCTTCCTCGCCTTCATGGCGCGGCCGGACAATATTGTTTTCCTTGCCATCTTCGCCGTGCTGCTGATCGCGTTCCGGCAGAGGGCGTGGGGCGCGTTGGCCGGCTTTGCCGCGTCCTTCGTCGCCTACTTCGCCATCTCGCACTGGGCTCATCATCCCGGCTGGTGGCCGCATTTGTGGTTCTCCAGCATCGAGCAGCACTACAATATGGACGGGTTCGAGCCGCAATTTTCGCTTGCCGCCTATCTCAGGGCGTTCGCCGTTTCACTGCTTCGCGCCGTCGACATGAACAGCTGGGTCGGTGTCTCGGTGCTGGCCCTGGCCGGATGGTATGGGTTGGGCAGCGCCGGTTTCCGGCTCGACCGTCGCGCCGGCATCCTGCTCGCGGCACTGGTGCTCGGCGTGCTGGCGAAGTTCGCGGTGTTCCCGATCCACGACACGCGTATCTATTTTCCCAATCTGCTGCCACCCTATCTGCTGCTTGCCGGCCCGCTGATGGCATTGTGGGCATCGGCGAATCCTCCACGCAATCCCCGGAGACAAGCCATACGTTCGAGGCCCGCTGGGCTTCTCGATCGCTGACCCTCGCTGCACGGCACGAAATTCCTGGCCAAGGCGGCGCTGAAGGCGCGCTTCTGAGGCGGCAGACCGTTCCAGACTGTCCTCTGACAGCGAGCTTGTGGGCAGGGTCGCGCCGTACCTGCGGCGTGTCGCAAACAGGCGGTAGCTCAACCGCCGTCCTCTGCATATTGTGCGCCAATCGAACGGGCGCCGGCGCGCCCGCATGTCATCTTGGAGTCGCGGGCAATGGCAGGGTTTCCGGAAAAGGCGAAGGTCGTCATCGTCGGGCTGGGTGGGATCGTGGGCGCGTCGGTCGCCCATCACCTGATCGAGCGCGGCTGGAGCGATATTGTCGGCATCGACAAATCCGGCATCCCGACCGACATCGGTTCGACGGCGCACGCCTCCGACTTCTGCTACACGACCAGCCATGATTTCCTGTCCTGCTGGACGACGCTCTACTCGATCGATTTCTACGAGAAGATGGGCCATTACGCCCGCATCGGCGGTCTCGAGGTCGCCCGCGTCGGTGACGATGGCCGCATGGCAGAGATCAAGCGCAAGATTGCCTCGGCCAAGGCCTTCGGCACCCGCGCCCGGCTGATCGAGCCGGCCGAGATCAAGCAGAAGTTCCCGCTGATCGAGGAAGAGATGGTGCAGGGCGGCCTGTGGGACCCCGATGCCGGTCTGGTCATCCCGCGCTCGCAGACGGTGGCCGGCAAGCTGGTCGACCAGGCGGAAGCGTCCGGCAAGCTCAAGGCGTTCGCCAACACCTCGGCCAGGTCGCTCATCGTCGACAACGGCCGCATCAAGGGCGTGGTGACCGACCGCGGTACGATCATGGCCGACTACGTCGTGGTCTGCACCGGCATATGGGGCCGGCTGACCGCCGAAATGGTGGGCGAAGACCTGCCGGTCATGCCGATTGACCATCCGCTGACCTTCTTTGGCCCGTACACGGAATTTGCCGGTACCGGCAAGGAGATCGGTTGGCCACTGCTGCGCGACCAGGGCAACTCGGCCTATATGCGCGACACCGGCGACCCCAAGACCGCCGAAGGCGGACAGATTGAATGGGGTTATTACGAAGAGACCAATCCGCGCCTTTGCCATCCGCGCGACCTGCTGGAGAAGGACCAGGCGCGGCTGTCGCCCTCGCAGCGCGACCTCGACATGGAGCAGATCCTGGCGCCGCTCGAACGCGCCATGGAGCTGACGCCGATCCTCGGCGAACTCGGCTACAATGAGAGCCATTCCTTCAACGGCCTGTTGCAGGTGACGACTGATGGCGGCCCGTCGATGGGCGAGAGCCAGAAGGTGAGGGGCCTCTGGTATGCCGTCGCCATCTGGGTCAAGGACGGCCCCGGCATGGGCAAGCTGATCGCCGACTGGATGACCGACGGCCGCACCGCGATCGACCATCACGCCATCGACTATTCGCGCTTCTACCCGCACCAGACGACAGAGCAGTTCATATGGGATCGCTGCACCGAGACGGCGATGAAGGTCTACAATCCGGCGGTGCATCCGCGCGAACCCTTCTCCAAGGGCCGCAACATCCGCCGTTCGCCGTTCTGGGAGCGCGAGCAGGAACTCGGCGGTTATTTCATGGAGCTCGGCGGGTGGGAGCGTGCCCATGGCTATGCCGCCAACGAGCACCTCCTGGAGAAATACGGCAACCGCGTTCCGGTGCGCCAGGACGAGTGGGACAACCGCCATTTCTGGCGCGTCTCCAATGCCGAGCATCTCGCCATGAGCGAGGATTGCGGCATCGTCAACCTGTCGCATTTCTCCATGTACGACGTCGAAGGTCCAGACCATGTCGCGCTGCTTGAGTGGTTGTGCGCGGCCAAGGTCGGCGGCGATAACAACATCGGCAAAGGCATCTACACCCACTTCCTCGACGAGGAAGGCATGGTGCGCGCCGACTTCACGGTGATCCGCATGGCCGATCGCTGCCGGGTGATCGACGGCGCCGATGCCGGGCCGCGCGACTTCCAGTATATGCGCCGCACCGCGCAGGATAAGGGCTTTGATGTCACCATCACCGACGTGACGGAAAAATTCGTCACCATCGGCATCTGGGGCCCGAATGCGCGCACGACCCTGCAGAAGGTGGTCGAGAATCCGGACGGGCTCTCGCTCGAAAACTTCCCCTTCGCGGCGATCAAGCCGGTCAGGATCGGCGGCAAGGATGTCACCGCCTTCCGCATCTCCTATGTCGGCGAGCAGGGCTGGGAGCTGCATATGCGCTACGAGGACGGGCTTGCCGTCTGGGACGCGCTGCGCTCGACCGGCGTGATGCCTTTCGGCGTCGAGACCTATGCCAACACGCGCCGCATGGAAAAGAGCCTACGGTTGCAGAACGCCGATCTGCTGACCGAGTACAATCTGCTGGAAGCCGACCTCGCGCGCCCGAAGGTCAAGGAGAATGATTTCTGCGGCAAGGCCAAGCACGTGGAGTATCGCGCTCGCGAGCACCAGCCGGCCATGCTGTGCACGCTGGTGATGACGAGCAATACCGATTCCAGGGGCGTGGCCCGCTATCCCGTGGGGACCTTGCCGGTGATGGACCCGGACACGAGCGAAACGCTCGTTGACGAGTTGGGCCGCCGGTCCTTCACCACGTCGATCGCCTATGGCCCGACGATCGGCAAAAACATCGCGCTCGCCTATTTGCCGTGGGCGTATTGCCAGGAAGGCCGCAAGCTCAAGGTCGAGTATTTCGGCGAGACCTATCCGGTCGAGGTCGTTTCCGTCGGCTACAAGCCGCTCTACGACCCGGAGAACCTCAAGCCGCGCAGCTGATGGTCTCGACCTTTCCAAGGCAGACCCAGACGAGCAAGGAATGACAATGCAGGAGCCCGGCCAGGCGCCATCTTTTGCTTTTTTGCGCGATGCTCCCGCCGGAAGACCCATTTCGAATTTGCTGTTCGACTTGCGGCCCGTTGTTTTCTCTAAAATAAAGAGTATTATTTTACATTGCCCCGCTCTTCTGGAGCTGCGGATATTTTGCCCGGGGGGGTACAATCATGCAGTGGCTAACCGCGTTGCTGGCGTTCGCGACGACGATGCTTATGTTTGCGATCGTCGTGGCGACACTGGTGGAAATGATCCATCGCATCTTTGGGCTGCGAGCCAAGGGCATGCAGCTCATGCTCGGAAATCTCTATTCGCGCGTCATCTTGCCAAAGCTTACTAAGTCGGAGGGGGATGGGAAGGAGTTGCTGACACCGCAGCAATTCGCCGCGCTGATCATGGAAAACCGGGCGACCACCGAGAAGGGCGATCCATCAACCGGATGGATCAGCGGATTTCTGCGCTGGTTTGTCGATTGGGCCGTGGTGACCGACATTCCTGTGGAGGTGTTTACGCAAAAACTCGCCTCCAGCAGGCTCGTAGGCGCAGCCGACGTTCTGACCGACGAAGTGGTCATGGATATTTCGCAGAAATACGAGGCATTCGGCAAGGAAGTCAGCCTGTATTTCGAAAACCGGGCGCGCCTGTTTTCGGTCTGCGTCGCGTTCTTCGTGGCCTGGGCGTTCTACGTTCACCCTTACAAGCTTGCCGTCGCTTTTCTCAAGAATCCTGAAATCGCCGGGGCCGTTGCCGAAAAGGCCGCGGACGTTCACGCCCAATACGCCGTGCTGATGGAGAAGTTGAACACCGCTGCCGCGGCCAAGCCGGAGACCGGCGCCGGAAGCACGGAAGACCTGAAAGGCGCGATTGCCGCGCTGCAGGAAAAACTGACGGAAGCTGAAAACCAGACCAAGGAACTCAGGACCCTCGGCGTGCCGGTGGGTTGGGAAGTCAATCCCGCATTGAAGTCCTGCGCTTTGGGTGCCGTCACCGTGGATTGTTCATTTGGCGCCTTCGGCACCAACTGGACCCTGCCTTCGATCGCGAACGCCTTCTGGCTGCTGGTCGGCGGGCTTCTGGTTGGATTGGGAGCGCCGTTCTGGGCGCAAGCGGTGTCGTCGCTGACCGCATCCCGCGATGTGAGCCGCCGGATCGCCGAAATCGTTACTCCCAACGGGGTCGCGACTGCGAAAGCGGCTGTCCCGCAGGATGCCGCGCCGCAGCCGGATTCCGTTCCCGTCACTACGTTCAAGGTTGCGCGCGCGGCCGGACAGAAGAACGTCGCAAAGTAGAGGCTTCCAGCGGGTTCTCATCGGGGCAGTTGCCGGGGCAAGACCGAGCCTCGGTCGGGCGTTTTCGCTTTGTAGCGCAACGATTCTCGCTTACCGTTGCGTCATGTCCGCTTCTGGTCATGCAGGGTATTTTCTCCCGAGCGCCGCCGCATTGGCGCTGTTGCTCGGCCTGACCTCGCGAACCCTCGCAGCGGAACCCGTCGACATCGAGCTTGTGCTGGCCGTCGATGTTTCGCTGTCGATGTCGCCGGACGAACTCGAAATCCAGCGCCACGGCTATTCGGCGGCGTTGACGCATGACAGTGTTCTGAAGGCCATTGCCGACGGCGCCTATGGCAAGATCGCCGTCACCTATGTCGAATGGGCCGGCGCCACCTGGCAGCAGGTCGTCGTGCCATGGACGGTGATCGCCAGTCGTGCTGACGCCGAGCGGGTGGCCGCGCAGCTTTCCGCTCATCCGCCGGGCAGCGCCCGGCGTACATCGATTTCCGGCGCGCTGCAGTTCGGCAGCGACCTTTTCGCCGAAAGCGGCTTCCAGGGCGTCAAGCGCGTCATCGACATTTCCGGTGACGGTCCCAACAATCAGGGCGCGCCGGTCAATCTCATCCGCGACCAGGTGATCAGGCAAGGCATCACCATCAACGGCCTGCCGCTGATGACGCGAGGCGGCTTCAGCGGTGCCTATGACGTCAACAATCTCGATCGCTATTACAGCGATTGTGTCATCGGCGGCCCTGGCGCTTTCATGATCCCGGTCAATGACTGGACGCAGTTTCCCGAAGCGATCCGCCGCAAGCTGGTGCTGGAACTTGCCGGCCCGGCCTCGCCGCAATGGGCGGCGGAAGAGGCTGATCATCTGCCTGTTGTCCTGGCGCAGGACATACAAGTCGCCGATTGCCAGGTGGGTGAGAAGATGTGGCGCGACCGCAGCTGGATGTTCGACGCCCGATAGCGCAGTGAAACGGTTTTCCGTCCGGAATTGCGTCAAAAACAAAGAGATAGAGCGCGCAGAGCGGACACGCTCAATCTGCGCATGTTTCCGTTCTTGGCTGATGCGGTGGGTTGCCTGTTTGGCCTGCGCAATGGCAAACTCGCATGCGCCGGGCGAGATCAGGCCGCTTGCGGCAAATGCGGTTGAGGAGAAGAATGCTTATGAAGAAACTTGTCATCCTGACGGCTATTGCCTCGGTGCTTTGTGCCGGCACCGCCAGCGCCCAATATGAGGGTGAGACCGGCTGCGTCATGTTCGAGCATGCAAATTTTCGCGGCCGCGCGATTGAGATGGGGTCCAACGACTCGGTGAGTTTTCGCGGTGGCCAGTTTTGGAACGACCGCGCATCGTCGGTGATCGTGCGCCGCGGCTGCACGTTCGTCGCCTATGAACATTCGAGGATGCGAGGCGAGTCGATCGAGCTCAATCGCCGGGTCCGCGATTTCGGTGGCAGCGGCTGGAACGACCGCATCTCGTCCGCCGAGTGTTATTGCGACGACCGGTATTGAGCCAGGCCGCTGTACCTGAATTGACCAAGGTCTGACAGGGCTAGAGCAGTGCTCTAGGCCGCCAGTAATTGCTTGCGGTCGACGCGCTCCTGCTGCGGCGAGCGGGCGTAGAGTTCGCGGTAGCATTTGGAGAAGTGCGACGCCGAGACGAAGCCGCAGGCGACCGCGACTTCAACCACCGGCAGCGACGACTGGATCAACAGGTGGCGGGCACGGTCGAGCCGGATCTCCAGATAATAGCGGGCCGGCGAACGGCCCATTTCGGTGCGGAACAGGCGCTCGATCTGCCGGCGCGACAGGTCGACATGGTCGGCGATCTCGATCAGCGACAGCGGCTCGGACAGGTTTGCTTCCATCAGTTCGATGATGGTCAGCACCTTGGAGTTCTGCACGCCGAGGCGGGCGCGCAGCGGCAGGCGTTGGCGGTCGGTCGGGCTGCGCACGCGGTCGGTCAGCACCTGCTCGCACACCCGGTTGACGAGACTTTCGTCGAAGTCGTCGCCGATCAGCTTCAGCATCATGTCGAGGGCGGCGGTGCCGCCGGCGCAGGTGTAGATGTTCTGGTCGATCTCGAAAAGGTCGGCAAAGACGTTGGCCTTGGGGAAGGCCTCCGAAAAGCCGGGCAGGTTCTCCCAATGGATGGCGCAGCGCTTGTTCGACAGCAGCCCGGCGGCGGCCAGGATGTGCGCGCCGGTGCAGAGCCCACCGACGGCGACGCCGCGATTGTACTCTTCGCGCAGCCAGGCAAAGGCCGACTTGTTCTGATAGCGCTCGACATTGGTGCCGCTGCAGACGATGGCCATGTTGGGCCGGTCCGGTCCGGCCATCTTCTTGCGCTCTTCCTCAAGCGAGGTGTTGACGGCGCATTCGACGCCGTTCGAGGCGCGCACCGGCTTGCCATCGATGCTGGCCAGGCGCCAGCGATAGGCCTCGTAGCCGAGCATCCGGTTGGCCGACCGCAGCGGGTCGAGCGCCGTCGCAAAGGCGATCATGGTGAAATCGGGAACAAGGAAGAATACAAACGATCTTCTGATCGGATGCTTTACGGCATTCACGGGAAACCTCACGCGGCCATGACGCGAACAGGATGTCGCGAACAGCATAGCGTCATCAGGAAAAACCATTCCTGTCAATCGGGTAGAGGGCTTTGTGGCAACTAAATTTGCGACATGGGTCGCAAATGGGCAATTGTCTTGCGCGACGGGCAGGCCGTGCCAGCGGATCGGGCAATTGCCGAACCGGCTGGGCAAAATAGAACGCCGCCTCGGCAGAACCGAAGCGGCGTCAACCTCGAAGCAGCGGCAGGGAGCGCTGCACTTGAAGCCGGTATCTCAGGCGACGAAGCCGAGGCGCGCTGCGTTCATGGCGCCGGTCTGGCCAGGCATGGTCTTGGCAAGACGCTGGCGCTCGAGAGCGGTCGTCAGGTTCATCTCGCGGCGGGCGAAGAGGCGGGCAAAAAGCTTCATGTTCATCTCCATTCGGTTGCTCAGACGGGTCGCCTTCGCTTGATGGAGTGGGGCAGCTCGTTTGCTGGCGCTGATATAGGCTTGTGTGAGCAAAAACTAAATCGCAAATGCGAAGCACTTGATATGAAAAGCGACACGGATTGCGACATTGTTGGGCAAACTGCCCAGAATTTACGATTACTTACAATGCTTTAATTCGAAAAATGGGCTGTCATGCAAGCGGCTCATATGCGTCATGCAACGGCGACATGGCTGCAGAAATCGTTTGAATGCAAATAAAAAGGCCTGCCGGATCTGCGCGGCAGGCCTTCAGACTTTGATACACACGATTTACTTTGCTCCAGCCCAGGATCCGACACCGAGGCGCGAACCGGTTCTGATGTCGGCGGCTTCGGGCCAGCCGATGTCCTTCTGCAGTTCGATCGGCAGCGCGTGGATGGCGCGTTCGGTCTGGTAGCGTGCGCGGGCTGCGCTGAATTCGGTCGCGAAGCGACCAATGGATGACAGGATGGACATTTCATTCTCCTTCATGTTGGGGGCCGGGACGGGCCGGCATGTTTCAACTTCATTTCATGTCGATTGCAGGTCTGCGTGGTGGTCGTTTCGTGACCGCTTTCGATGCCTGCTGCTTCGATGGAGTTGACTATCCTCCCAAAGTGATGTTCAATCAAACGAAATGGAATGATCGTTCACATCAGAAAAATTGAAGGTCGATCCCGATGAACGCCCCACTCAATCATCCACTGCCGCTGCTCGATCTCGATGTCCTGCGCACGTTCGTGGCCATTGCCGAGACGGGCAGCTTCACCACGGCCGCCAATGCGGTGTTCCGCACGCCGTCGGCCGTCTCCATGCAGATCAAGAAGCTCGAGGACATCCTCGGCCGCTCCGTATTCGCGCGCGACGCGCGTTCGGTGACGCTGACCACGGATGGCGAGATGCTGCTCGGCTACGCGCGCCGGCTGCTGTCGATCAACCGCGAGATAGTGTCGAAGTTCATCATCCCAGACATTGTCGGCGTGGTGCGGCTGGGCTCGCCGGACGATTATGGCGAGCGCGTGCTGCCACATGTGCTGAAGCGTTTCGCGCAGTCGCACCCCTCGATTGCTGTCGACGTCACCATCGACCAGAGCGTCAATTTGCGCCGGCGCATGGACGACCGCGCGCTCGACATCACGCTGCTCACCAACTCCTACAAGACCAGTGCGCTCGGCGCCGAGGTCCTGCTCACCGAACCGATCGTCTGGGCCGGTGCCAAGGGCGGCTGTGCGCATCTGCGCGAGCCGCTGCCGGTTTCGCTGTGGGAGGAGGGCTGCGCCTGGCGCGCAGGGGCGCTCGAGGCGCTCGGCCGCGAGGGCCGCAACTATCGCATCGCCTACATGAGCGCGCACACGGCCGGCCAGCGCGCCGCCATCATGTCCGACCTGGCGGTGGCGCCGCTGCCGAAATCCTTCCTCGGCAACGACATGGTGGAGCTTTGCCCGAAGGATGGCATGCCGGATATCGGCACCTACAATCTCGCCATGGTGGTGGCACCGGATGCCAGCGCGCCGGTGAAGGCCGTCGCCGACCACATCCGTGCGACTTTCGAAGTGTTCAGGGAAACCGGCAAGTTCTGAATTTTTGCGCTGCTACGAAATAGCCCGCCTCGGCTCGATCGGGGCGGGCTTTTGTCAAAGTGGTAACCTGGACGGCGAAGTTGGCCCGTGATGGGTCAGGTCGCAGCCTGACCTTGCAGCGACCATTGCCCGGCTTTCGCCCGCCGTGTCCTGGCCTCGCCGGCCAAAAACTTCACGATACTGTCCCTGGCGCGCCGCGCTTCGGGCATCTCGATCAGCGGCCAGACGTGGAACATGCCTTCCTCGTAGACGACCTCGACCTCGACGCCGGCGGCACGCGCCTTCTCGGCGAAGATCAAATTGTCGGGGCTGAGCAGGTCGTGCGAGCCGGTCAGGAGCAGCGTTTTCGGCAAGACCGAGAGGTCGCCGTAAAGCGGGCTGATATGCCAGTCGCTGCGATCAAAGCCGGCGCTGTAGAGCCGGACTGCCTCCATCCCGCCCGAAATGCCGAGCCAGGGATCATTGCGCTCGGCCTCGAACACTTCGGGGTTGGAGAGCGACATGTCGAGCCCGGGTGAGATCAGCACATGGCGTGACGGGAGAGCAAGGCCATTTTCCGCGGCCATCATGGTCAACACCACGGCCATGTTGCCGCCGGCGGAATCGCCCATGAAGACGATGTCTTCTTTCGTCTCGTCGAGCATCTGGCGGTAGACTTCGCTCACCATGCCGAACATGGCATGGAAATCATGTTCGGGCGCGATGGGGTAGATCGGCACGGTGATGCCATAGCCCAGCCGCTCGGCCATCTCGGCGATCAGCCCCCAATGATAGGAGGTGATCTGGAAGACATAGGCGCCGCCATGCAGATAGAGGATCCGCTTGTGCTCGCCGGCCTTGGGCGCGATGTCATAGACGGGGAAGCCATTGACGCTGCGCTCGGCTATGTCGAGGCGGTGGCGCAGCGATGCGGGCGGATGATAGTCCTCGGTCTTGCGCGCATAGGCGATCCAGCGCTGCAGGTTTTCCGGGCTGGAAAAAGCCTTTTTGCGGCTATGCCTGAGGACAAAGGAAACGACGTGGCTCTTAAAACTGGGCATGCGGATACACGGACTTCGGCCGGAGCCGACTAAGAGAAATCCCCCAACTCAACCGAAGATCGTATCTGCGCGAAAAATGTCAAGATTTGCGCCGGGAACAACACGCTGGTGTGATCCTGCCGGCGATCCGCGGCAGTGCTCAGCGCCGCGGCAGCAGCGCGGCGCGCAGCTTGTTGTTGCTGGCCGCCGAGGCCGAAGGACGACCCCGGCGGGTGCCGAGCAATCTGCATTTGTCAGCGAAGCTCATCAGCGCGCCGAACCCAGGAGCAGGGCCGAAAGGGTGGCCTGCGCGTCATTGCGCGGCGAGACCGGCCAGCCGATGTCCTTCTGGAGTTCGGGCGGCAGGCTGTTCAGAGCCCGGATCGACCTGCTCCTGCTGTGTGCATGCTTGATGGCCGCGCCATAGCGGCCGAGGCTTTCGAACATCGACATCTTCATCTCCCTCGGTTGCGGCGGCTGAAAGACATTTCCTGCCTGCCGTTCGATGCCGGTTGTATGCCCCGTGCGTGTATCTGGTGGATTTCACGAAAATGGCGGTTTGTTTCAGATCGAGCTGATCTGGAAACATTCGCATGCAAATGAAATTGAACGAACCTGCCGGCTTGAGGCAGAGGGCCTATTCCCGCCCGCGCCGTGCAGCGTGGCCTTCGCGCGAACGCCGGCGCGGCGTGGCGTCGCCGGCAATGCCGTCCTCGCTGACGGTTTTCCTGGGCGGCAGTTTGACCGCCGCCGACAGTTTCGGGAACGGGTCGACCTTGTTCGGCAGCGCCATGGCGTAGACGAAATGCTCCTGGAATTTCGGCTCCAGCGCGGTCTCGATCTTCTCGATGCGGCTCACCGTTTCCTCGATCTCGCGGCGATAGCCGCGATTGAGCAATGCCATGCGCGCACCGGCGCCGGCGGCGTTGCCGACGGCCGAGACCTTGTCGAGGTCGCAATCGGGAATCAGGCCCAGCACCATGGCGTATTTCGGATCGATGAAGGAGCCGAAGGCGCCGGCGAAATGGATGCGGTCGACATGGTCGGCGTTCTGCTTTTCCATCAACAGCTTGGTGCCAGCATAGAGCGCGGCCTTGGCGAGCTGGATAGCGCGCACGTCGGTCTGGGTGATGGTGATCTTGGGTTCGCCTTCCTTCAGCACGTAGGAGAAGGTGCGGCCATTGGCAACGACACGCGGCGAGCGCGCACTTAGCGACCCGTCGAGGACGCCGTCCTCGGAGATAATGCCGGCGAGATACATCTCGGCGACCACTTCGATGATGCCGGAGCCGCAGATGCCGGTCACGCCGGTCGCCTGCACGCTGTCGAGGAAGCCCGGCTCGTCGGACCACAGTTCCGAGCCGATGACGCGGTATTTCGGCTCCAGCGTGTCGGGATCGATGCGCACGCGCTCGATGGCGCCGGGCGCGGCGCGCTGGCCGCCGGAGATTTCCGCGCCCTCGAAGGCCGGGCCGGTGGGCGAGGAGGCCGCCACCACGCGTGTCCTGTTGCCGAGCACGATTTCGGCATTGGTGCCGACGTCGACGATCAGCATCATTTCGTCCTGGCGGTGCGGGCCTTCCGACAGCGTCACCGCCGCGGCGTCGGCACCGACATGGCCGGCGATGCAGGGCAGCATGTAGAGACGCGCGCCCTGGTTGAGCTTCAGGCCGATATCCGAGGCCTTGATGCGCACCGCGCCGGAGACGGCGAGCGCAAAGGGCGCGCCGCCGAGTTCGGTCGGATCGATGCCGAGGAAAAGATGGTGCATGATCGGATTGCCGACGAAGACAGAGTCCAGAATGTCGCCACGCTGTACATTGCCTTCGGCGCAGACCTTGTCGACAAGGCCGGACACCGCCTCGCGCACGGCGACCGTCATGCCCTCGCGGCCGTCCGGGTTCATCATCACATAGGAGACGCGGCTCATCAGATCCTCGCCGAAGCGGATCTGCGGATTGGAGGTGCCCGACGAGGCGGCGACGCGGCCCGACAGCAGCGACACCAGATGCATGGCAATCGTGGTCGAGCCGATATCGCAGGCGAGCCCGTAGGCCTCGTTCTTGAGGCCGGGCCATAGCGCGATGACACGCGCGGTCTCCGAGTCGGCATCCTTGTGGATGGCGGCCGTCGCAGTCCAGTTGCCCTTGCGCAAAATGCCCTGCACCTGCGGCAACAGATAGAAATCGAAGTCCAGGCTCTTGAGGTTCCAGTCCTTCATCAAAGCGATCTTGAGGCGGTCGAGATCGCCGAGCGGCTTGTGCATGTCGGGCTCTTCGATCTCGACATAGCACATGCGGATCGCCGAATCGCGGGCGATGACCCTGGTGTCGGCGTCCTTGCGGATGGTCTGCGCGTTGATGACCGTGTCCTGCGGCACGTCGATGACGAGGTCGCCGAGGATCTGCGCCGAGCAGGACAGGCGGCGCCGTTCGGGCAGGCCGCGGACGCGCTCATAGCGCTCTTCCTTGGCGCCCTTGGGCGAGATGTGGTCGTTGGAGGAGGTTATCTTGTGCTTGGCGAAATTGCCTTCCTGCACCTCGATCTGGCAGCGACCGCACGTGGCGCGACCGCCGCACACGCTCTCGACATAGACGCCGAGCTGGCGCGCGGCATCGAGCACCGGCGTGCCGACCGGAAACCGCCCGCGCTTGCCCGACGGCATGAACAGCACGAGCGGATCGGTGATGTTGGCAGGCGAGTTCACGATTGCGCGCTTATCCCCTGGCCATGCGGGCTTCACGTCCGCCGCGCCGGCGGCCGCCATTGCCGCCGCCTTCGCCCGGAGCGTTGACCGCGGTGGGCGCTGCGACCGCCTGGCCGCCTTCGGCCGGCTTGTAGTCCTTGTAGGTCCTGATCCAGTTGGTGCAGTTCTCGTCGGTGCCGTTGAGCACATTGGCGCCGCGCACGGCTTCCATTTCCTGCGGGCGCACCGGGTTCATGATCGCCGAGGTCATGCCGGCGCCGATCACCATCGGGATGAAGGCGGCATTGATGCCGTGGCGGTGCGGCAGGCCGAAGGAGATGTTGGAGAGGCCGCAGGTGGTGTTGACCTTGAGCTCTTCGCGGAGCCGACGCAGCAGCGCGAACACCTGGCGGCCGGCATCGCCCAGCGCGCCGATCGGCATCACCAGCGGATCGACGACGACGTCATGCGCCGGAATGCCGAAATCGGCACAGCGCTGCACGATCTTCTTGGCGACGGCGAAGCGCACGTCGGGGTCCATCGAGATGCCGGTCTCGTCATTGGAGATGGCGACGACCGGGACGTTGTACTTCTTGACCAGCGGCAGGATCGCTTCGAGCTTCTCTTCCTCGCCGGTGACGGAATTGACCAGCGGCCGACCCTTGGCGACCTTGAGCGCCGCTTCGATGGCGGCGGTGACCGAAGAGTCGATCGACAGCGGCAGGTCGACCAGGCCTTGCACGATCTCCAGCGTCTGCACCAGAAGCGCCGGCTCCGTGGCATTGGGGTCGACGGCGGTGACGCCGGCATTGACGTCGAGCATGGTGGCGCCGCAGGCAGCCTGTTCCAGCGCGTCCTTGATGACGGTTTCGAAATTGCCGGCCACCATCTCGGCGGCCAGCTTCTTGCGGCCGGTCGGGTTGATGCGCTCGCCGATCACGCAGAAGGGCTGGTCGAAGCCGATGATGATTTCTCGGGTCGCCGAGGCGACGATGGTGCGGGTCATGAAATCTCTCCGTCGTGATATAAAGAGTTCTTTATATCGTTATCTGATTTCGTTCAAGCGAATGGTGACCGTTGGCGCCGTCAATGCGCGGTCTTCACCATATCCACCTGGGTTTCGGTAATTTCGTCGTGCAGTATGTGGCCGAGCCGGTCGGCGACCATCTGGTCGTCGCGACGGATTTCGCGCTTCCATGGCTGGCGGCCCTTGAGCACGCCCGATTCATCGACGATCTCGGCGACATATTCTTCCTGGCGGTAGGCCATCACATGGACGCCGGATATGCCGGGGATTTCCTTCACCTCGTTGATGATGTCGATGCAGAGCTGCTTGCCTTCCTTTTTCTGGTCCTGGGCCCCTTCCAGCCGCTTGATGATCGCGTCGGGGATATGGATGCCCGGTACGTTATTGCGGATCCATTTGGCCGTCTTGGCCGAGGCCAGCGGGCCGACGCCGCACAGGATGAACACCTTTTCGGTGTGGCCGAGATCGCGCGCCTTCTGCATGAAGGTTTTGAACATCGGCACGTCGAAGCAATATTGCGTCTGCACGAACTGCGCCCCGGCGGCGATCTTCTTGCCGAGATGGATCGGGCGGAAGTCGAAGGGCGGCGCGAACGGATTGACGGCGGCGCCGAGGAAGATCTGCGGCGGCGTCGTCAGCTTACGGCCAGACAGGAACTTGCCGTTGTCGCGCATGATGCGACAGGTCTCGAGCAGCGACATGGAATCGAGGTCGAACACCGGCTTGGCGCCCGGTTGGTCGCCCGCTTGCACGCCGTCGCCGGTCAGGCACAACATGTTGGCGACGCCCATCGCAGCACCACCCAGTACGTCGCCCTGGATGGCGATGCGGTTCTTGTCGCGACAGGCGATCTGCATGATCGGGGCATAGCCCATGCGGGTCAACAGCGCGCAGATGCCGACCGAGGACATGTGGCAATTGGCGCCGGAGGCATCGACGGCATTGATGGCGTCGACCCAGCCGTCGAAGATTTTCGCGCGGTTGTAGACGTCTTCCGGATCGGCGCTGTCGGGCGGGTTGAGCTCGGTCGTCACCGCGAATTCGCCGCGCCGCAGCACGCGCTCCAGCCG
The DNA here is from genome assembly GCF_014843845.1 of Mesorhizobium amorphae. Classification (GTDB taxonomy): domain Bacteria; phylum Pseudomonadota; class Alphaproteobacteria; order Rhizobiales; family Rhizobiaceae; genus Mesorhizobium; species Mesorhizobium amorphae_A. The sequence goes on from NZ_JHQS01000051.1 coordinate 437,841, forward strand.
ACCGCGCGAAGAGTGGCCGGGCAGGGGATCGAGCGGCAGGTGGATGCCGGCGGGGTTCTCGTCGAGCTGGCGGGCGATCATGCCGAGGCTCCGGTCTTAGGTGCCTGGGCGGCTTCACGCGCGGCGGCTGCCTGTGCGGTCACCCGCAGCCAGGCGGAGGTTTCGCGCAGCGACTGGTCGACGGGCTTTTGCACGTCGAGGATCTTGTCGCCATGCACCATGTTCTGCGAGCCTTCCCAGGCCTTGACCCAGACGCAGGGCATATCGGGCTCGACCTCGCAATTGCCGTTGGCGCGCACGCCGCCGCAAGGGCCGTTGCGCAACTGCTTGGGGCAGTTCATCGGGCACGACATGCCGGTCGAGGACAATACGCACTGCCCGCACATGCGGCAGTCGAACATGAAACCCTTGACGCGCTTTTCGACGAACTTGATGGGGGCTTCGACGCGGCCGTAGCCGATGCCCTTCCACAGCGGATGCAGCAGCAGGAACATGTCGGCGAAGCGGGAATAGAACCATTCGAGCAGGCGTGAATGGCGGATCGACCACAGCCGCACCGCGAACGAGCGCTGCACGCGCCGCTGCGGCGATACGTCGGCCGGCTTGTAGTCGGACTTCGGCGCTGCCTTCTTGACCAAAGTGGCCTGGGTAACCGCCGGTTGAGGCTCAGACATGTTCTTTCCCGCCCGCCTTGACCAGAGCGACCAGCCGCTCGCGGTCATATTTCGCATCGAGCTCCTGAAAAGCCTTTTCGACCTCGGCTTCGAGATCGTCGCCGACCGGAACCGGATCGGCCTTGCGCCATTCGGCGAGATAATCATCGGTGCCGCCGGCGCCGGTGCGCATGGCGCACATGTCGATCGCCTCGGTGAAACGCGGCGGCAGCTCGCGCTTGGCGTTCTGCCGGCCCTTCTTGACGATGACCTGGGCGGGGATGTCGCGCCAGTACACGACGATCAGATCGGCCATGAAATTCTCACTCCTCTAAGCATCGAGCATTGCCGCATGCGCATGGGGGCTGCTTGTTATGGGACGACGCGCGCGCATTCAAAAGCGACGCTATTGAATGCTGCAGTGGAAAGGCGAAATTCTTGGGAGTGATGTGGCTACCAGACCCGCTTGGTCACGCCGGTCCAAAGATAGAACCAGATCGTCGGATGGTACCATTGTTTCGAAGGCAGATCCGGATCTGACGTGGCAAGTTTCCCCGCCAGCGCGTCGCTGACCGCCTCGACGGAGATGTCGCGCGAGAACGCCGCCTGACGCAGCGCATAGCTCGAAATGGTGTCGCCCGGCTCGGGCCTGCCGCGCGCCTGTTTCAGCACTCCGCCGGTGTCGACGCCGGCGTCGACCAGATGCACGGTCGTGCCGAAGTTCTGCGCATCGCCTGAGGCAAGGGCCCAGTAGCCGCCATTCATGCCGCGATATTTCGGGGCGATGCCGGCATGATAGTTGAGCACCGGGCAAGGCATCTTCGCCAGCGTCTGCCTGGACAACAGGCGGCAGCCGGCAAGCAGCACCACACCCGGCCGGAGGTCCGTGATCGCCTGCAGGCATTCCGGTGCGTTTGCCGACGGAACGTTGATGATCTTCTGGCCCGGCTTCGGCTCGGTCTGAAGCTTCTGGTCGGCAATCAATCGCGCCGCATGGCTGGCGAAAAAACGCTTGCCGAGCCGGGTCAGCACCATCGTGCCGAGTTGACCCACGGCCGAGATCCAGCCCTGGCGGCGGGCGCGTCCAAGCAGCAATTGCTTTTTGGGTTCAGGTGTTTCGAGGACGACGCTGACAGGGCCAAGCCGGTCGGCTATGGCGTTTATGATGGCCCAGATATGCGGTCCGCCTTCGGTGACGACGACGATTGGCCGTGGGTTTGCTTTCGACGGTTCCATGGTTTTCGACGTGCCTGGGGATGACCTGCTATCGGCAGGCCGGATGCTAGGCTGTCCGGGTTAATCCTTGGTGATTGCCACCCGCCACGGCGTCGCGCCGCCGATCAACGCTTGAATTCCATGATGTCGAGCTTGGATTCGTAATAGGGCGCCGGGAATTCGATGCGCCATTCGCTGGCGCTGTTGCGGAAGGCAAAGCCGACCTGATCGCTCTGCGGACCGCTGCCGTAAGGCTTCGCCGGATCCTCGTTGACGGTGAAGGAGCCGAGATAGATGGCGCGCTTTTCGCCGTCGTCGAAGAAGCGGCCCTTGGTGCGCTGCGAGCCGCTCACCTTTTCCAGCCGCCAACCGGAGCCGTCGTCGCTCACCTTGCACTTGAACCAGCCATAGATGACGAGGGGACTCAGCCCGCCGGCCTTGATGGTGCGGCACTTCCAGCTGCCGGTCAGGTCCTTGTCGGAAAATGCCACAAGCGGCTTCGCCAGCAGTGCGTCGAGCTGCTTGACCTCGGCGGGGTCGCCGGCCTTGGCCTCATCGAGGGCTGCCTTGCGCGTCTCGCCATATTTGTCGAGCCGCGCCTTGTCGGCCGCGGTGATCAGCTTCTGCACGTCGCCGTCGGCAAGGGCAGGCAGGACAGCGCAGACGCTCAGGCACAGAGATAGCAGCAACGGCCGAACAGACATGGAAATCTTCCCCCTCTTGGTCAGTGGCTCAAGCGACCGCTGAGGCCTCTGCCAGCTCTTTCGTCAGGTCGCCATAGCCAGTCGAGCGGCGCTCATAGGCGAGGCCGAGCATTTTCGCCGCCTTCTCGGCAACCTTGTCGAGCTCCGGATCGTCGGTCTGGGCGATATAGACCAGCTTCTCGTAGTTGCCGAAATAGTCCTTGATCAGCTCCGGGTGCTTGTCGAGGCCGAGCGGCTTCATGAAGAAGGCGTCGAACTGCCGGCACAGGAAGTCGGTCATGTAGAACGACATCATGTCGTCGTCGGCGATCTTCGCATAGGCGTCCATGCCCTGGTAGAAGGCGAAGCAGTGCGGGCCGGCCATGCGCTCGACGCCGTGCTTCTCGCAGACGCGATCGAGCAGGCCGCCGGTGCCGCAATCGGCATAGCCGACGAAGATGTGTTCGTAACCGTCTGCCTTGGCCTTCTCGATGGCCTTGTCCATCGCCGGCGGGATGCGGTCCGGATAGAAATGAAACTCCGCCGGCAGGCAGGTCAATTCGAGATGATCCAGTTTGAGCTGTTCCTTGACGGCCAAAACTTCGCGCGCAATCATCCCGCAGGCGATGACGAGCAGCCTGTCCGTTTGATTCGGGTTCGTTTTTTGTATCTTGGCCATGGAACCAGTCGAACCGGCCTTCGTTGCTCTAGGGTTAATTTATCTGTTGAGGGAGACACCGTCCATGAAACTGCTACGTATCGCGCCGATTGCCGTCCTTGCCAGTGCGCTAGCCCTTACGGCATGCGCAAACACAGTCCGTGGCGTCGGCAAGGATGTCAAATCGACAGCCAATGCCGTCGAGGACACGGTCGAGAATCCCTGATCCACGCCTCACCATCATCTGGGAACAAAAAAGCCGCGCTGCAAGGCGCGGCTTTCTCCATTGTCCGTGCCGGATTGGGCTAGATCAGGCCGAAGCGCGCACATTGTGCTTGCGCTTCATGAAGTCCTTGGCGGTCTCGACCGCCACCGCCGCGTCGCGGCAATAGGCATCGGCGCCGACGGCCTTGCCGAATTCCTCGTTGAGCGGCGCGCCGCCGACCAGCACGACATAGTCGTCGCGGATGCCCTTTTCCTTCATCGTGTCGATGACGACCTTCATGTAGGGCATGGTCGTGGTCAAAAGCGCCGACATGCCGATGATGTCGGGCTGGTGCTGCTCGATGGCGTCGAGGTATTTTTCGACCGCGTTGTTGATGCCGAGATCGATGACGTCGAAACCGGCGCCCTCCATCATCATGCCGACGAGGTTCTTGCCGATGTCGTGGATGTCGCCCTTGACGGTGCCGATCACCATCTTGCCCTGCTTCGGCGCGCCGGTGGCGGCGAGCAGCGGGCGCAGGATGAACATGCCGGCCTTCATCGCGTTGGCGGACAAAAGCACTTCCGGCACGAACAGGATGCCGTCACGAAAATCCTCGCCGACGATGCGCATGCCTTCGACCAGCGCCTCGGTCAGCACCTTGTAGGGTGCCCAGCCGCGCTCGAGCAGGATCTGTGTGCCTTCCTCGATCTCTTCCTTCAACCCGTCATAAAGGTCGTCGTGCATCTGCTGCACAAGCTCGTCGTCGGAAAGCTCGGAAAGGATGATCTCGTCGTCGGCCATTTTGATCCAGCTCCTCACGGCATCGCGACTGCGTCGCAAGGCACAACATATTTGCGTCCATACCTAACCCGCTAGGGGCGGGTATCCATAGCTGATTTGCGACTTCCCGCAAAAGGAAAGCGACCGCAAATCTATTGGAATTCTTGTCGATTTTGCGACAGGCGTTGGCGCTGGCTGGCCGTTTCGAATAGGGTGCATGGCTACGATCCGAGCAGGAGCGGCACGATGCGGCCGCAGCGGATTTTCAGACAAGAACAGATTCAGGGAAGAACCACCATGAGCGAACACGCGGCAGTCGACCAGGAAGCGTCAAACGCGCGGCGCGGGCGCGGCGCCAGCGGCGGAGCGGCTGCCCGGCGGGCGGCGCGCTC
>NZ_JHQS01000002.1 GCF_014843845.1 Mesorhizobium amorphae
CGAAACGATCCAGGAAACATGTGACAAGTTGGAGAAGTCGCATGCTGCCCTGAAAGAGGCGCACGACCGGATCAACTTCGTAACCAGCCACGATCAGATGACGGGGCTCCTTAGCCGCGGTGAATTCATCGCAAGGATGGACAGAAGCCGCGATGAAGGAGAATGCGACACGCTTCTCCTGATCGATCCAGATCACTTCTCCTCGATCAATGACGAGCACGGACATTCCAAGGGTGACGAGGCTCTGGTTCGGATCGCGAAGGCGCTCGTCTATACGACCCGCCCAGGCGACTCAATTGGCCGCCTTGGTGGGGAAGAGTTTGGGGTCTTGCTACGCGACGTGCGCAAAGAGCAGGCGATTACCATAGCGGAGAACATCCGTCGGCTTGTCGAAGGGGGGCCTTGGGTCAAAGGGCAACAAAATGGCGTGAGGGTGACTGTCAGCATCGGCGGTGCGGAAATCCCTCATAATGCAGATCCTCAGGATGTCCTCCGTGCTGCGGGGCGGTGCGTATTTGCAGCGAAACAACGTGGGCGGAACCGCGTTTCGTTCGACCATGAGGCAGCCAAGTTGCGAGTCATAACGCCGTAGCCGATCTGGCTTGGGAACTGATGGAAAAAGCACTCGGTGGTCTGGTTGTGCTGACAGTTTTAGGCGCGGCGGTGGCCGTTGGCGCGATGTTCGCTACTTCAATCGCGGTCCTCTACCATGGGCCTGTACGAGTGCCTTTATTTCACCGAAACAGGCATGGATTTGATTTATTCTAAGACAGGCTACGAGCGGTTTATCACCGTTGGCATGCGGGTGCGCCAGGTTCCGTTTCCGCCAGCGATTGTAGGCGCCGCCCTGCCTTCAGCGCTTGTTACCGTAGGGGAAGAAATTCATGGTGCAACGCACAAAAATGTTGCTATTGGGTTGTGCCAGTTTCATAAATGAACGAGGCGTTTTTGGGGGTGTCCACTGAAGGATGGAAACTATGTCCACCACGGAAAAAACCCCTGATACCATTGAAGGCACCGCCTTACCGGCCTTCGATCCGTCCAAGGCTACGGCCGAGTTCCGCGCTGCCGCTGAAAAGGGCGTAGAACAGTCAAAAGAAGTTCTTGCCAAATTCAAGGCGGGTTCTGAAGACGCCCAGAAGGCTCTCGAGTCGAGCTTCGAAACCGCCAAAGCCGTTGGCAGTGATCTGTCGCTGAAGACAATTGCCGTTCTGCGCGCCAATACTGAAGCCGCCTTCTCGCACTTTGAAGCCCTAGTTGCCGTTAAGTCGCCTTCCGAATTCGTTGAACTGCAGACCGCCTTCGTCCGCAAGCAGGTGGAATCGGCCGTCGAGCAGGCCAAGGAACTCCAGGCCGTCACGACCAAAGCCGTCGAGGACGTATCCAAGCCGATCAAGTCCGCCTTCGATAAGGCGATCAAGGAACTCAAAGTCGCCTAGCTTTTTCTTGGGCGGAGCCTTGGTCGCTAGCCGCACCTGATTTGCCGCACCACCATTTTTCTTCCCTGCTACCTTGCCGCACCACCTCACCCCTAAAGGGGCGGGGTGGTAGTGCGGCAGAATATGCGTGGGTAGTTTGCCGCACTTGCCGCACCACTAGTTTTCAGGGTGCGGCAGAACGGCGGCGATGTACTTTTTGAGCATTCGTTTGCTGTCCGGCCGGGTTTCAATAGTGAAATGGCCGGTGGCAATCCACGCCTTGAGCATTTTCATCGGTATCGATACCGAGAAGTTCTGCCGGCCTTTAGCCCGTCGGAGGCTGTAGTCATTCGTCGCTGAGAAAGCCCGCTTCCATCAAAAGGGAACGCAATTCAGAGTGGTAGCGTTCTATAGGCGACGGCGTTATGTGGGGCTGTGTAATGAACTCTCTTCGTGAAAAGCCTACTCTGGTGTTCCACACAGAGGCGGAACGCCACGCCCGTCTCGAAAAGAACGCCCCATCAAAGCTGGGATCAAACATCTAGCTGGGTCGTTTTGACAGTTTTCGGTGCGCGGGGCCATACGGAACCATGCGGGAAGACTTCTGATTTTTGCCCACGAAAAACACAATTAAATCAAAGATTTGAATATGTCCTCCGGGCCTACCAATTTCATTTTGGGCGGAAAGAAGCAGGATGGTGCGTAGAGTCGACATTGTATGAGGATGTCACTATATAGCGGCGGCTTCGACCGCGTACCTCTGGTTGTGCCCACGAAGCAGCAGTGAATGTGCTACGTATTGTGATACCTAATGTGATACAAATCGGTGGCTACAGCCAGGAAAAAGCGAATAGAAACAATTACGTAGGGCCGCAAGCAATCCCAGCCAACGGTACCATCGACTTCTTCTGCTTCACGGCGGATCGCCCAGGGGTGCGGAGTTGATCGTGGCCAAATGGGCTCACAATCGCAAGGTCCCGCAAATCGCGTTCAAGCCTGACTGGACCAGGCACGCCAAGGCAGCTCCCTCCAAACGCAATGACGCCATGCTCGACACGCTGCCAATCGGCGTCATCCATTTCCCTGACACCGGCATTCGGGACAACCTTGCGGACAAGGCCCGCAGGCTGGGGATCCCGGTCATGAAGTTCGGTGTCGCATAGAGGCGCCGTGGCCAGACGCCAGCATGCTCGTCGACAATTGCATCCGTCCGAGACGCAGATATCGGCCATGGCATTTCGTGATGCGACTGCGATGCATGAGAGCAGGCGAGCTCGTGCTTCATATCTCAGCGACTCCTGGAACCGAACGTGTGATCCGACACCGCGTTCATGAGCGCAATTCCTTGGTCCACCCGAGGGCCTGATGCCATCAACCCGTAAGGGGTCGGACTACGCAAAGCGTGCCGCCGTTGCGGCTTCGCCTTCACGGTGAAAGGAAGCCTGCCCGACCGCATTGTCCGCGTCTCGGCCGGTCCATGGACCTCGGCCTTCGTTTCAGCCTATATCGGCGAGATCTGGACGGTCGATGACGGCACATAAGGGTGGAATTCGTCACCACCACCGACCGGGTCGACATCGGCCGCCGTGCCGCCGACATCGGCATCCGCAGCGAGCGCCCGACTGAGCAGTGGCTGGCCGGCCGTCAGAGCGGCAAGGTCGCTCACGGAGAAGCGCCAAAGCTGGCCAAGAAGCCAGCGCTATACTTTCGATCGGCATGTGCTTCGCGCAGATGCTTTGCGCTTTCGACCAACCCAGGCGCGCGGGCGTTCCGCGCGCCAAAGGAGACGATCATGTTGTATGAACTTCGACACCGTCTTGCCCGCTGGCTTGCCTATCGCCAGACGATTGCGAGCTTGAGGCAGGTCCCGGACAGCACATTGGCGGATGCTGGCATTTCTCGCGAAGAGATCCGCGAGCGTGCCCGCCACGCCAGCCTGCTTCGTTGAAATGATGGAGGCGGGTCACGACCGTCGAAACCGCAATACCGATCCTACGCAAATTCCTCGACGGCGGTGTTGCTGCGGGGCGCGGCGACGCCAAAAGGATAGATAATGCGGCCGCTGTGGCGAGAAGCGACGGCCTGTCAGCGAGCAGACTACGCTAGCTCCGCTCAGAAATTTCTACCCAACATTCCGCTGCTCCATTAGACTTTACTAATGTCTACCCTCTCGTTCAGCCCCAAGGTCCCTGTGAAGACCAATGCCGGTCACCGACTTCTGATCAGCAACGTCCAGGCTGCGTCCAAGGAACTCCTGACATGGACCGAGCGTGGCCCGCACTGGAACCGAGCGGCACGCGTTTGCACCGCCGCCCTGACCGGCAACGCGACTCCGCAGGAGGCCAGGAGGTGCTTCAGGATTGCCGCCATAGAGAATGGTCGCCTCCTTCCCCGCATTGAAGAGGAAAACTGAACACCTGTGCCGCCTCTGCCACCTTCGTCGGTCGCTTTCTGGCACCATGGTTGGTTACGACGTTGGCAGTGCTGACGAACAACTGCGAGGCAAGGGGAGAGCGACATAGCCCTAAAACAGGGGGAAAACTGCGCCGCGGCTTTCTTAAGGAGTTGCTAATATTAGTATTGACGCTTAGCCGGCTTTGCCACCCTAGCCGGTTAGGCCCGGCGTTCACGCAGTTCTACCCCAACAGACTGTCGGGCCGCTGCGGGGACCGTTGTGCCAGCTGGGAACCGCCGACAAGCCCGGTTCGGCTTTCTCCCGCAGGAGGCTGGATCGCGTGGCAGCAAGAGCAAGCCCTCAGACGATCCGGCAGATCGTGTCGACGATCTCATTTCATCCATCCGCAAGCGCCGTGGTGCTCTCAAGAAAACGCAAGCATTGCCGCCGCACAGGCACGTTGACGATTTCAGCAGTAGGTAGTGGGGATTGCAGCATCCTAAACGGGATCCTGCTACATTCCCCCATGGCCGTCCGAATAGTGGTTGTCCTGGCGCATCTTTTTCGCCTTCGCCTACGGATTCGCAAAACTCGTCGAGCGTTATGGCGGCGCTAGGATCAGCCGTCACCCTGTGAACAATGGTCATTGTCCGATTGCGCGAGGCCAGATGCGCCGCCTGCAAAGTAGCGATACGCCCATCTGTTCCACGCCGAAACCGAAGCGCTGTTCGCTCGTAGAAGATGGCCGGCGCCCCGTTGGGCGGGGGGCTTTGGGGTAAAGGGCGCCGGCCAGGCGGGCAATCAGGTCCGCCGCCTGAGCAAGCTAACAGACGAGCCGCCGTCGCGTATAGACGTGATGCGGAGTTGACCGTCGAACGCTTGAGCCTGGGCGGGTAAGCCCGTCGGATTCAGTCCGGCATATCACCAAGTGCCGCTCAGCGGTGCGGCCATTCAAATCCAGTTGCCAAGCGCACCTTAGCCAGATCGACCGTCACAAGTCGGCCCAAGGTTCAAGGTCACTTTGCCAGCGGCATCATCGATGCGCGTGACTTCCTATCAGCTCAATGTTCTGACCCTTCTTGGCCATGCGGTCTGCTACCAAGTGCGGGAAGTCATATGAAGGGACCGCCACGCTGACGCGGTCGTCATCCATGCGCTGCAACACGGCGGCGATTATCGACATGTCGTCGCCAATGCCAATGCCTCGTTTCGATTTGCGTTTGGTTGTGATGCGTCGATTTCCAGCGGCGGCGTGTGTCCCGGCTGCTCGCCTCCGCAGGTCGCGCCAGCCGACGGCCTGGCCACGAACCGGGCAGCAGTGGAAATGTCGCTCTCATGCTTCAAGGGCTCACCATGACGCGTGCCGCCGATCGGCGGCCCAAGATCCGAGAGTTGGTCATGTTCCCGGCAAAGCCTGCGCGGCCTTGGTTAGGGTCGCCCTATTGTTGCCGTGCTGGCGGATCAGCTCGCGCACCTGTTCTGGTGTGATGTTGTTTTGCAGCGCGAAAAATTTCACCTCATACTCGTCATCCGCAGAGATCTGCTTGCGGTCCCGGAAGTCGCGTTTGCTTTTGTCGTCTGCCATGTCGGCTGCTCCTTAAAATTTGCAGAAAATTGCTATGTTCGCTCTGGCTAATATAAGCCAGCGGCCTACACTCGGATCCATGCGCAGGCGGGCAGGCGCCGGCACCAGCCGGCTGGAGTTCATTGAGCCGTTGATGCCGACCCTGGTGGAAAACCACCACAGGGTGGCGACTGGATTCATGAGGTGAAGTTCGACGGCTACCGCTGACGGAGGCTGAAACCAATAGTCCAGGCGTTCGAGCGTTCCGGAGGATAGACTACGGAGAAAGTCCTGATTGCACTGCGCGGAAAAGTAGGCCTCAATGGGCCGTCAAGGAAGGGGCGACGCCATCATAGTGTCGGTTCGGACAGACACGCTACCTGCAACTGTTGAGACGGTGATCGATCCGTCCCGCAAGCGGCGGCTGATCGACCTTCCCGAGCTTTGGCGATATCGGGAAGTTGTATTCTTCTTGGCCTGGCGCGATTTCAAGGTCAAATACCGCCAGACTTATCTAGGCGTGCTTTGGGCAATGTTGCAGCCGCTCGTTGCCATGTCGGTCTTCAGCGTCTTCTTTGGCCGACTCGTAGGCATCTCATCAAACGGCGCGCCATACCCGCTGTTTGTCCTGTGTGGGCTCGTGCCATGGAATTTTTTTTCGCGAGCGGTTGGCAGCATGACGGGCAGTCTTGTCAGCAACCAGGAACTGGTGAAGCGCGTCTATTTTCCGCGTCTGATCATTCCCGTGTCCGCTATAGCCGCGTGCCTGACCGATATGATCGTCGGCTTCGCTCTTTTATTCGCCGCGCTGCTGGCATTCGGAAGCTGGCCGGCACCGCAGGTGCTCTTCCTGCCACTGTTCGTGCTCGTCATGGCAGCGTCGGCGACTGGGCTGGGAGTGGCGCTATCTGCGATCAATGTCCGCTTTCGCGATGTGGGATATCTCGTGCCGTTCAGCCTCCAGATAGTTCTGTTCATGACCCCGGTTGTCTATCCGGGCAATCTCGTGCCCCCCTTCTGGCGGCCGCTCTACAGCCTGAACCCTATGGTCGGGGTAGTCGAAGCCGTGCGCTGGAGCGTACTGGGCACGCCCGCCGATTGGGTTATGATCTCGATATCGACCCTCTCCTCACTGGCCCTTCTCGTTGCCGGACTGGCTATTTTCTCAAAGTCCGAACGCGCGTTTCCGGACCTGATCTGAGCAATGACCGACACAGCCATTCAAGCCACCAATCTCTCCAAGGCCTACAGACTGGGGGTGGCGAACAACAGCTTCCCTACCTTGCGGGACGCGCTGGCCAGCGGCGCAAGGCGAATAATTCACGGGGAGCCAGATTTGGGTCGGCGCAACAGTGGAGACGATCAATTCTGGGCCCTGAGGGACGTCTCCTTCGAGGTGCGCACAGGCGAAGTCCTTGCCGTGATCGGACCCAACGGCGCGGGAAAGAGCACCATTCTCAAGATACTGGCGCAGATTGTGGAGCCGACTTCCGGTCGCGCGAGGATACGCGGACGGCTGGGAGCTTTGCTGGAGGTCGGCACGGGGTTCCATGCGGAGCTCACCGGCCGCGAGAACATCTATCTCAACGGAGCGATACTCGGCATGCGGCGCGCCGAGATCAGATCCAAGCTCGATGAGATCGTCGATTTCTCCGGCGTCGAGCCGTTTCTCGACACGCCCGTCAAGCGTTACTCAAGCGGTATGTACTTGCGGCTCGCCTTTGCCGTGGCGGCGCATGTCGAGCCCGACATCCTTGTCGTAGACGAGGTGTTGGCGGTCGGCGATGCGGCATTCCAGAAGAAGTGCATCGGCAAGGTGGGGCAGATCGCGCAGACTGGCCGCACGGTCATCTTTGTCAGCCACCAGTTGCCCGTGGTCCAGAAACTCTGCAACCGGGCGATCCTTATCGGCGACGGCACGATCAAGGCAGACGGCCCCACTGCAAAAGTGATCGAAACTTACCTTCGGACGATCACGGACCAGGCCGCGGAGGATCTCGCCACTCGCGCGGTCCGCTCCGGTCGCGGGCGGGTTCGCTTGATGGCGATCGAGATCGAAGGCGATACGAGCGTCCCGACCTCCGGCCAGCGCACTCGTTTTCGTTTTCGTGCCGCTGGCGACCAGTCGCTGGTCGATTGTTCTTTCACAATCTACGATGAGTTCGGTGATGCCGTGACCTCATTCGACTCTGCCGAGCATTCTGACAGCGAGCTCGTCGGCGACAGTTTTGTTTGCGAGTTCCAGCCCTTGCTGCTGCGTCCCGGCCGCTATCGCATCAATGCCGCGCTGACATCGCGGGAGGGTGCGCTCGAGGATCACGTCGAGGGTGCGGCGACCTTCGATGTGCAGCCGGGCGTCCTGGGCGGACGGCTGGTCAATGCAGAGCCAGGGTACGGCAGCATGACGATGCCTCACCGCTGGACCAGGGGAACGTAGGCTAGGATATCGATGAAGATACTGGTGGCCGGCTGGTTCAGTTTCGCGCGCGGGCACGCCACGGCCGGCGACCTGTTGTCACGCGACGTTCTTTGCCGATGGCTCGACGAAAGATCCATTGCCTACGATCTGGCGACCGATCCGCCCTTTGCCGGCGGCTTAAACTGGCGACTGCTCCATCCTGGCGACTATTCCCACGTGATCTTCGTTTGCGGTCCGTTTGGCCGCGGCGAATTTGAAGCGGAATTCCTCGGGCATTTCGCGCGATGCCGGCTCATCGGGCTGAACTTGTCGATGGACATCCCGTTGGACGAATGGAACCCGTTCGATCTGCTGATCGAGCGTGACAGTTCAGCCGTATCCAATCCGGATATGGTCTTCGCGGCGCGGCAGGATCTTCCTCCGGTCGTCGGCGTCTGCCTCGTCGAGGTGCATCCGGGCGCGGAAGTCGCGCGCACCAACGCGGCGATCGCGAAACTGATCGAAGCCCGCGAGCTCGCCGTCGTTGGCATCGACACGCGGCTCGACGTCAATGAGGGAGGTCTGCGCACCCCCGGAGAAGTCGAAGCGCTGATCGCGCGAGTCGACGTCCTCATTACGACGCGCCTGCACGGCCTCGTCCTTGCCCTGAAGAACGGCGTGCCGGCGCTTGCAATCGATACGGTGCCGGGCAGCGGCAAGATCGCCAAGCAATGCACCCGGGTTGGCTGGCCGAACGTGCTCACGCTGGACCAGATCGACGAGCGGCAACTAGCGCAGGCGCTGGATTTCGCCTTGAGTCCCGAGGCAAGGCGGTTGGCAGGAGAGTGCGCGTCGGACGCCGAGAAACTCCTGCTTCAAACCCGCGAACGGCTGTTGGACAGCTTGACCGGTGACGAGGTCGAGGCCTCGTTCCGCGCCCGTCAATTGCCCGAGCGAATGGAAGCGTTCAGGGCGGGCCTTCAGCCCGTCGGCGATTTGACAGCCGAACGGAACGATGTGGAGACGCCGCCTGCGGCCAAGTCGTGGAGACGCAAGGTTGTCCGGGGAGCTTTCACCATGCTTCGTCGAGGATGAACGAGCCGGGGCGTATCGCTGACGCACTCGCCAATTGGTGGTCACGATCCGCTGACTCTCCCGGTCATCAACCTGTAAAGGCGAGCAAGTCTTCGCGCAAAGCGATGACGAAGCCGTGCGAGCTGCATTGCGGCTTTCAATGACAGCCGATCGGCCTTGTTTCGAACGGTCGGCTCGCTGGTGTAAGGCGATCGCGCGAGGCGAATTGCGCGATCGAGCTTCGGATCCTTTATCCCGCTTTTGACAACGTATTCGGTGAGCCAGTCGAGAAAGGGTGCGCGGGCCGGATGCGAGCCCATGCGATCATAAAGGCCACGCTTGGCCGCATCCGCCGACACCGAGCCGGAGTGCTGCCGATAACGCGAAAGACAGATTGGTGTGACATAGGCCGGGTAGCGCAAAAACAGCTTAACCCACAGCGCCTGGTCCTCGTAGAGCCGGAAGCGTTCCTCGAAGCCGACGACAAGTTCGATGGCACTCCGGCGCACCAGCACGGAACAGGTGCATGGAACGTGACCATCCTGCATCAGCAGAAGCCGACTTAGAAGCCGCGGAGGTTGATGCAAACGGCCGGCAAGCCCGTCCGTCGGCTCGATCCAGTCGGGGCTCTCACCGTCTGGATACCACCATCTCGTCGGCCCGAAGATCATTGCTGCTTCCGGGTTGGCATCGGCTGCCGCCAGAACCGTCTCGAGCATATGCGGTTCGTACAGATCGTCTGCATCCAGGAAGGCAAGCAAATCGCCGCTGCTGGCCTCTATTCCGGCGTTTCTCGCTGCCGCGGCGCCACGCTTGGATCCGGGAGACCTGCGCAGCACCTTAACTCGGGGATCGGTTGCCGCAACATCATTGGCGATCTTGACACTGTCATCCGTCGAGCCATCGTCGACCAGCAAGAGCTCCCAATCCGTAACCGTCTGGGCTCGGACGCTGGCGATCGCTTCGCCCAGAGTTGCCTCCGCATTGAGGAAGGGGGTTATGATCGTCACCCGCGGCAGGGAAGTCATCGTTGAAGCCGTCTCTTGATACTTCGCTTGTTCGCTTTCCAGGTTTCGCGCGCGAGCACTTTCCAGATTGCGGAACGAATGCGGAAAGAGGCGCCCTGATCCGCCATCACGCCATTCAGCCACTTGAGAAACGCGATACGCGCGGCCTCGTCAGCGCCGGCCCTGGCGGAGGCAACAGAGCAGCTTTCAGCGTGCTGGCGGTATTTTGCCCAGATGCGGCCGGATACGTAGACGGGCGCGAATGCGAGCGCCCTGGCAAAGAATGTCTGATCCTCGAACATCAGGCGAAAGCTGTTCTCGAATCCCCCAAGCGTTGCAAACAAGCTTGAACGCATCAGGGCATTGCAAGTTGTCGGTGTCTGGACCTCATTCTGCAGCAGCAGGTCCAGCAGCACGGGTGGCTCATAACGGGCGTCTGGTTCGACGCCGAGCGGGTAGTGGAAGTCCGCACGATCAGCAGCCTCGTCCCAGCTATACCAGATCAGAGTCCGGCCATAGATCATGCCCAGCGCCGGATCGCCTTCCATGATGGAGACTTGTTCGGAAAGCTTTTCGGGCAGCCATGTATCGTCTGCGTCGAGAAATGCGACATAGTCGCCGCGCGCCTCCGCCAGCCCACGGTTGCGCGAGGCACTGATACCATGATTGCGGTTGTCGTGATGAGACAATAGCCGAACCTTGCCCGGCAGGCGCTGCTCATAGCCGCGTATGATGGCGGACGACTGGTCAGTCGAGCCATCGTCGACAACGAGGAGTTCCCAGTCGACGAAGCTCTGACCTACAATGCTATCAACTGCTTCCCGGAGATACCTCTCACCGTTGAACACGACTATAATTGCCGTGACACGCGGCTGTCCGCCTGAATTGTCAGCCATGGCATAGCACCATGCGCCGAAAGTCAGCCTCATCCCAATTGGCGACCGTAACGCGCGGCAATCGGAATGGGTCGACGCGAGGCCCAGCTTCACGCGGCAGGGTGGTTACTGCATAGTCCATGCCGGCAGACCTTACGGCGTTGGCGGTGCTGCCATCGAAATCTCCAAACGGGTATGCGAATCCCACCACCCGCCGTCCTGTAATCTCCTCGCATTTTTGGCGGCTGCCCGAAATCTCGCGCTTAAGATCGTCCCGTTTCAGTAGCGGCAAGGATGGGTGCGTACAGGTGTGGGCGCCGATCGCAACGCCATCGAAGTCGGCGAGCTGCCGCAGCTCCGAATGCGTCATGGCGCGATCGCGCCCTCGGGGACTAGCGTCGGTTCCTGCCCATCTTGCCAGCCGCTCCAGCGCCTTCTCGCGTTCGTGTGCTCTCAACGGCTTCAGCAGTGCGTGCAAGTCGAAATGGAGCTTCGTGCGGTTGATCGCGTTATTGGAGTCCGCCTGCATTGCGTCCTCCCTCACGCGCCAGTCATAGCTTCGGCCAGCGATCTCGATCTCCAGAGCATTCGGGAGAGCTGGCATTTCCAAAATGATGCGGGATAGAATATCCCACCAGAACACTGACGGATCGGTGCTCGCATGGGTGGTGACGAAGACAGTCGCAGGACAGTTCATACGCCGCAGGATCGGCACGCCGTTTTGGAGGACATCCGCGTAGCCGTCGTCAAACGTGATTGCCACCGCATTTCTCGGTGGTCGTCCCTCGCGAAGCCGTTGCGCCAGCCATTGCAGGGGAACAATGTCACGCGCTTTCGTCAAGACTTCTATCTGGCGTACGAAATTTTGCGGCGAAACCGCGAGTTCCCAAGGATCGACGAGCGGTGCTCCGACGCGGTGATACATCAGCACGATAGGTCGATTGAAGCCGGCAAGCAGGCGCCCCCGCTGCAGCAGTTTGCTGACAGTTTGACGCGCAGTCACGGCGCCGCTCATCGCCTGAAAGCCCGCGCCGCGACTATTACCGGACAGTTGGGGTCATTCACATCAAGTAATGCCGAATTCAGCTCATGTTCTGCCAGGCCGTAGAGGAATCCGGTAGCAGAATACGCGCTTCCATAGTGACTGACTTCGACGTTCTTCGCCCCGAACCTGTCCGACAGAAGTCGCCTCAGGGCAGCCGGAGTAAGCGACCAGTACCAGCTCCCACCCCATTCTCCCCTGTCAATCGGGCTCACCCAAGGCACTGTAATCAGAAGCACGCCTCCCGGCTTCAGGATCCGCCACAGGGTGGCGACCGCAGCGGGTAGATCGAAAACGAGGTGCAGGGTCTGGGTGAGCACGATACAATCGAAGGTCTCGGAGGGCAGATCCTCGCTGTTCGCCAGGTCACCCACGTAGGTTGTCAACGGGTGGCCGTCATAGCGGTTCAGAACATCGCTTGTGGTAACCCGACTGCCTCCGAAACGCATCGTATAGGCGTTGTCGCCAACCTCCAGGACCCTTCCGGATATGTTCAGCGAACAGGACGCGAGGAAAGTCTCGACATAGCGGCGGTCCACTGGCTTGCCGCGATCAAACCCGAACTCCGTGCTGAAGGGTACGGTACGCTCGAGGTCGCCGAACCGGGCGCTCGATCGGTGCCGACTTGAACGGCGCCTGATGCGATGCCGGAGCATCACGGCGGTCTGCAACGGCGCTGCAAGCGCAACGGCGATCGTGCTGCTGAATTGACCGGCGAGCGAAGAACGGGATCGCAGCGCTGTACCAAGCTGTGCCAGTTGCATGTCCGTATAATAAAGCTTCCATTTTTCGACACCCTGACGGTAGGCGGCCGCCCAATCAGGATTGGTCTGCGCGACGTTCCGCTGCCGGCGAAGGACCTTCAGCGCCGCGCGCAACATCATCGGATTGCACTTCGACATATTGCTTGCGTGCCGACGGTAATCTGCGAGGCATTCCGGAGTGCAGGCTACCTTGTTCGCCCGTGATAGGCGAAGGTAGACGTCGTAGTCCTCGCAAGCCCGCAGTGACCGGTCAAATCCGCCGGCGGCTTCCAATGTCCTGCGGCGATAAAGCACTGTCGCATGCATTCCAATCAGGTTGCCTGTCAGGAACCCCGCATACGGGTCCTCGCCCGCCGACCTCAGTGGCACAGTATTCCTGACTGCACCGACCTCGTCGATGTCGCGGTAGGCGCCGTAGACCAACGCGCAATCGGGATTGTCGTGAAACAAGGCAAGATTGGTGGCGAGCGCCACCGGGCGCAGCCTGTCGTCGGCATCCAGGAAGGCAATGAATTCGCCGCGCGCTACCGTCATCCCGGTGTTGCGCGCAGCGGCCAAACCTTGGTTTATTTGGCGGATGTAGTGGACGTCGTCATATCGACGAACAACACTTTCGGGATTGTCCGACGACCCATCGTCCACAATGATGATCTCATCCGGCTTTACGGTCTGGTTGCGGACACTGTCGATCGCTTCGGCAAGGAACCGCGCGTGATTGTAGGTCGTGATGACAACTGAAACGCTGGATGCAGCGGGGCGGGTGGTCATCTCTCACCCGCTCCGTTTCCGCAGGTCGGGTAGCCCGCAAAAGTCAACCAGCCTACCGATCGCCGACATGCTTCCTCGAAGCTGACAGCCGGTTGGTATCCCAGTTCATGCTCGGCCTTGCGCCATGGAAGTTTCGTCTGACACTGGTGCAAAAGTGCGCGCTCTTCCGATACCATGACCGTTGGGGCCATAGTCGCACCGGTCGCATTGCGTCCTGCCTTGCGCCACTCGGCATGGCCTGCCTTCAGTCCGCTGCGAACAGGCCTTGGCAGGCTTCGGGCAAGCCACCGATATCCTTCGCTTTCCTTCAGCCTTTGTTTCCAGCTCGGAGCAAATGACAAGGGCGCTGAAATCGAAATCGTGGCCAGGTCGAACCCCAGTGCCTCGGCGATCGGTCGGCAAAGATCTGCCCAACTGATCTCTTCCAGGTCTCCGATCAGATAGGTTCGCCCAGACGCCTCGGGCACTTCGATGGCAAGCTTGATCGCGTGAATGACGTTGTCGACATAGGCGCTGTTGCAGATACCACGACCGCCATCCACCAAGTAGGCTGAACCGTCAATGAGCTCGTCGGCAAAACCACCCGTCCAACGGGAGCGTGGGCCAAAGACAATTCCAGGCCGCAGCACCACTACCTGCACCGCGCCATCGCGTGACAGCTGCCCAAGTCGGCGTTCGGCATGAACCTTCGCATTGTTGTACTCGATCGTTTGATCGTCATGCAGCGCGCTCGTTTCGTCCGTCCCGGGCGGGGGCGATTGGCCATGAACGGAAGCGCTGCTGAGATAGATCAGACGAAGCACGCCGGCAGCGGCGGCTGCACGATAGACGGGCTCGATAGCATCGACGATCGTGCGGGCATCACCGGCAACTGCATGTACGACGTACTGACAGCCTGCAAAGGCCGCGGTAAGAGCCTGAAGATCACGCGCATCCGCCACCATTGCGTCAATCGCAAAGCGAGACAGACTGGCCAAAGTATCCGGCCTGCGAACGATCGGCCTGACATTCGCCCAGCCGGAAAGTTGCAGCAACTCCACTGTGCGGCAACCTATGAAGCCGTTGGCGCCAAGCACTGCAACTGTGCCGGTC
Source organism: Mesorhizobium amorphae (assembly GCF_014843845.1). Taxonomy (GTDB): domain Bacteria; phylum Pseudomonadota; class Alphaproteobacteria; order Rhizobiales; family Rhizobiaceae; genus Mesorhizobium; species Mesorhizobium amorphae_A. The sequence continues at coordinate 14,398 of NZ_JHQS01000002.1, forward strand.
ATTGTCTGATCCCGGCGCAAGCGGTGATATGGAGCAATTCTTCCGGACCGAGCCAGGGCATGTCCATCAGTTTCCGTCTGGCATAGCATCCTTCGACCAGATCGAGCACATTGCGCCCAGCGCTGGCCGGCACGGAAAGGGGGGCCCCATTCCGGACCGCATCCACCAAGCCCGAAATCTGATCGCAAAATGCATCGACAAAATCGCGCGACCGGCCGTCGGCATTGGTGAATGAAGCGAAGCCTGTCGTGCGACTTCCATTCAAGGCGACCTCCACAGTCTCGGTCTCATTGACTGTCCAGGAAATCGAGCCGCGTTCGCCCTCAAGGCGGTACAGATTCGGGCGAGCCCAATCCCGGCTCAACCTGACCGTCGCGTCGAAGCCGCCAAAACGCAGCCGGACAAGGCAGTTCGCCTCGACGCCGCCCATTGCGTCATCGGCGTAGTGGATTTCGTCGGGTTCTCCAAACCACCAGGTCAAGAGGTCAAGGCAATGCGTGCCGATATCCTGAAGCACGCCACCCCCGGACTCCGAGAAGCTAAAATAGCTCATTGAAGCCACCGGCCACTGGAAGAAGCCGCCCTCAAAACAACTGACGCTTCGCAGCCGTCCGATCAATCCGCCCTCCAGCATGGCCTTTATCGAACGCGTCGCAGGGAACTGCCTTCTGACGAGCCCTGTTGCCACAAGAAGATTGTTGGCTGCCGCTGCCGCCAGGGTACGATCTGCCTCGGAGCAGTTCGTGGCCATCGGCTTTTCGCACAGAACATGCATGCCGGCTTCCAACGCCTGTATGGACTGATCAGCGTGATATCGAGGTGGCGAAGCAATGATCGCGATACCGGCGTCCATAGCCAAAAGGCTCTCGAAACTGGCCGCAACCTTGGCTGAGGGCAGCAGTGCCTGAACGAGTGCGGCCTGCTTCGCTTCTGGGTCGAATATCCCCGCGACTGCAACTTGGCCTCTGCTTTGCAGGCGTGAAAGCGCTTCCGCATAGTAGAGCTTTGTGACGGCGCCACATCCGGCCAGAACGAGCCGGACCGGTTCATCTTCCCGGTGACCTGCAGGCTGCTGCTCGGTTTCAGCCAGGATGGACAATCCTGCCTCCCTGTCTTGCAACGAGCTGCAGCATACGCCCAATTGTCGTGAGTGAGGGATCGAAGCGGAACGCTTCGCTCATCTGCGCCAGGCATCCAGCCCAATCACCGGCGCCGAGCTGTCGCCGCGCAGTTTCGAGAGCGCTTAGTGCATAGGTCCGCCGGGCCGACGCGGCGACATCGTCCGCAAGCTCGGTTGGAAGATAGCTCTTGAAAATATCGATCGCCATTCGCGTGTAGGCCATGTCCTCGGCACTTCGGATATGGCGCCCTGTGTTCGACTGGGTGTGCATCCGATAAAGTGCAAGGGCCTGCGGTTCGTACCAGACAGGAAACTGAGAAGCGATACGGACCCACATCTCCCAGTCTTCACTGCATTTCAGCCGCCGGTCGAACGCGCCGAGTTCTTCGTAGACCGCGCGCCGCACCACGATTGATGGCGTCATGATTTGCTGTTCCAGCGCCAGTCGAACCGCCGCATTCTCGAGTCGTCCGGGGCTTGACTGCATTGCAGGCGGGGTCGACAGCTCCTGTCCGTGGGCATCCATGAAGATCGCCCGACAGAATGCCGCGCCCGTACTCGGGTCCGCATCGAAGCCTCGTCCGAGCGATTCGTAGAAGCCGGGGCGGACAGCGTCGTCGCCGTGCAGGAGATGTACGAGTTCGCCCTGGGCACGATCCAGGCAGGTATGGAAGTTGCCGATATGCCCTAGATTCTGCGGCTGATGGAAAAAGCCAACGCGGTTCCCACCGATTTTATTCAAGACTTTTTGCGGATCATCGGACGAACAGTCGTCAACCACCTCGATTTGCATCTGAGCCGGGCCGGGGTCCTGCGCCAGCACGCTTTCCAGCGTTGCGGCAAGAAAGCGGGCGCAGTTATAGGCGGGGATCATCACCGACCATTTCGGGCGAGCAGCCTCCCGTGGCAACGGCGAGATCGGATCGCGATACTGGAAGTCGCGGACCGCCGTCATCTCAGCACCGAGGACTTCACAAGGTGCAGCCCCAACCTGGCAATGTCGCGTTTGGGCACGTCACGCGCGATACCACCACAGCGAAGGCTCCGCAGGAAACACGATCTGGCCGATGGCAAATCGCCTTCTACCAGATACCGCATTGACCATTCATAGAAGTAGCGGGAGCAGCCGCCACGCGCAGAATTTGCCCCCTGAGTGTCCATGACCTGCGCCATGCGCCGGTAGAATCCTTCGATCGCATCCAGCTTGCGCCGGTTTGGCAGTGCCGATACGAGTCCGCCCGGATGCAGACGGTAGACACCTGCTACCTCGTCGACGAAAGCGAGATCTGCTGTCTTCGCGCAAAGCACATACAGCGGCCAGTCAGTAATCGGAAAGAAATCAGCATACCACGACGGCACGTTTCGAACGCACGCGGTTCGCATCATGCCGGCGCAAGTTGCGAAAGGATTGCCTTCCCAGATATCCCTTTGCATCACGATGGGTTTCTGGTCCGCCGGCGTCCACCGCGTCGATGTGACCTCATCGCCATCCGCCACGACTGCATTATAGAATATTGCGGAGAGTTCCGGGTGCGCGTCGAGATGGGCCGCCTGATCTTTCAGCTTGGTCCTGGATGTCCACAGGTCGTCGCCATCGAGGATCGAGACGTAGCGCCCACGCGCCACCCGGAGTCCCCTCGCGACGACTTCGTTCGATCTCACATTGCTGCCGGAATAGATCGCCGACAGCCTTTCAGGATGGTTGGAAACATATCGCTCGACAATCTCCCGGGTACCGTCGGTCGAAAAGTCTTCACTGATCAATATCTCGACACCGAAATCGGCCTCTTGCATGAGAGCGCTGTCGATTGCGGCCGCCACGTAGCGTGCGTGATTGTAAGTGACAATAAGGACGGTCACGCGAACCGTTGATTCATTCACCTTCCGCTCCGCAGTACGTGCCGACCGCCTATTTCAGATCATGCCGATCATTGCCGGCTCTGGACCGCATGGGTTGCCCTCATGTCTGCAATTCCACCATTGCCCTCAAACCAGCGCAAGGTGCGCACGAGACCCTCTTCATAGGGCACTTTGCACGACCACCCCGGCAGGATTCTTCGGCACAGGGTCAGGTCAGGACGCCGGTTGGTCGGATCCTGCGGCGCCGGCTCATCATGAACAATTGTCGTTCCGGGAATGAGGCCAGCAACATACTGCGCGATCTCAAGCACCGAAATTTCGCGGTCGTTTCCTACGTTGACTGCTCCCACATGATTGAAGTTCTCCAGCCAGAACAGCCGTTCGAGCCCATCGACAATATCGTCGACATAACCCCAGCTGCGGGTTTGGAGACCATCACCATGAACGACGATCGGCTTGCCGGACAACGCATTGGCGATAAAGTTGGAAACAGCACGCCCATCATCGGCTCGAGTGCGCGGACCGTAGACGTTAAAGATCCTGGCAACCCGCACATCGACGCCACGGACACGGTTGCTCTCGAAGAGGAGCGCCTCGGTGCAGCGCTTGCCTTCGTCGTAGGAAGAGCGCGGGCCCGTACAGTCCACTGACCCCCGATACGTCTCGGGCAGCGGGTTGACCAACGGATTTCCATAAACCTCCGAGGACGACGCAAAGCAGATTCGCCCACCCTTTTTGAGCAGCTTCAAGAGCCGCATAGCGCCAATCAGATTTGCTGAAACGGTACGCTCGGGCTCCCGCATATAGACTGGCGGCGACGCGGGCGACGCAAGATGAAAGATCTCGTCGAATTGGAAATCGGATTTGAAATGCTCCACCTCGCAGCGGACCAGCACCAGGCGTTGATCTCGGATATGATCGACGTTTTCTGCCCTGCCGGTCCATAGGCTGTCGACCACAACCAGCATGTCCAAATCGTTTCTTTTGAGCAGCCGGTCGACCAGGTGCGACCCGATGAATCCTGCTCCTCCAGCCAGCAACAGCTTCTTCATCTCATGTCTCGAGGGGACGTAGTAGGCTGTCGGAATTCGTGTGCTCGTTGGGCATTGCAAGCGTCCCTTGTTCAGGAGGCCGCGTCAAATAGGCTCCGCTTGGTCCAAGTTTCTCGTCCATTACAGCAAGATTGCTGAGCCCCACGCGGTGGTTGGCATGCTCGTCGGAATCCGCAAACTCATGAATAGAGTAGTTCCAAAAATTTCGTCCGATCTCCGAGCTGCGGTCCTGGCTTTCCGGTTGCGGAAGCGCTCGCTTCACCCTGCGCAGGAAAATGGCCGCGAATGCTGCAACGAGTTTCGCGAACTGCACAGGTGACCGCCAGAGCATCTTGGTGCAGTGCCTGGCGACCGCAGCAAATCGGCGCGTCATTAACCCAAGCTTGGCAATCTCGACATCGGTACGGAACATCGCATCCAGCAAGTCCGGCTTCACCGCCTCTGTACAGCGGGCAAGTACGCTTTCGAGCACCAACCGACGCGAGATGAGCATTCGAACGAAATCTGCCGACATATTCCCTGGCGTTCGGCGATATCCGACAAGATGCTCCTCAACGGCGCCGAAGCGGTATTTCGAGGCAATGCTTTGTTGGATGAAGAAGTCCTCGCAACCCTCTGCACCGCTCTCGCGCAGTCGCGAGGAGTAGCCACCCATTTCGAAGAGAACATCGCGCCGAAACATCGCCGAACTGCCGTTGCCGATGAAATTTTGTCCGAGATGCTGCATGAACACCCATCCATTCGGGTGCGTCCGCTTCGGCGTCATGATCACGATATCATCGGCATCAATCGTCCGGTAAAGTGTATAGACAAGCCCTAGGTCATTGCCAGCCGCAGCGAAAACACGCAGTTGCTTTTCGAGCTTGGTCGGGTGCCAGAGGTCATCGGCGTCTACGGGCGCTATAAAGGTGCCTTTGCTAGCCCGCATCCCCGCATTGCGCGCCGACGCGACGCCACCATTCTTCTGTTGGAGCAACTTGATGCGCCCGTCGCCATCAGCCAGTCGTCGAACGATCGATGCTGTTCCATCGGTCGAACCATCGTCAACGACTATTACTTCGATATTCCTATGCGTTTGGGCAAGCACGGACGCCAAGGTACGCTCGATGAATGCTTCCGCGTTGTAGGCAGGGATGATAACCGCCACGAGCGCGTGGGCAGAGTGTTGTGAATTGCTCGGCAACTCCGCCATCCCTAGTCACGCCAGAACGAAGAGCACTGCGATCGTCCCCAGATTGGCCAGAAATGACTTGACGGACAGAGTGTCATCTAAACCCTTCTCCGCTGGTGTGCAGGCGTCCGCAAAAAACCGCTGAATGTCTTTGTTTTTCAGCGTTCTTCGTCTGCTGCTATCCGCCGCAACGCTAGGCACAGAGTTGCTGGGATGGGTCGTTTACTGCACATATTAGCTGAAACTACTATTCGTGCCAAGGAGTTGAAACCGGGCGATAGAGCGACGCGGTGCGTTCTATCTCCGCGTAAGAAAGGCGGAACCAAGTCCTGGGCCGTCGTCCACTTCAAGGGCTCTGGCGCCGGCCGCGTCTGGAAGGAAGCCGGACTCGTCTCCTTAGGCCCGGCGCCAAGACACGAGGGCAGCAGCTTGCAGGCTTCGTCCGAACGCCGTAGCGCGCCTCGCGAACCCGTGGTCGCCCGTTGCGCGTCAATTCGAGACCGGCGAGGGGTTCGGTATAGAACCCTGGCGCTGCCTGCTGACGATCTAACGCGGCGTACCAGGCATGCGGCAATCACGTCTTTGCCCCCACCCTGAGCGGCCACTCTTTTGGCCCGGATCACATCTCGATAGAACACCGCTGCGCGCCGCCTCTAATACAATATTTAGCTAGCTAGTTCGCGACCGCCGCTCCTGGCGGGGCCTGCAGCGTAATTGTGATGGTGTCACCCGGAGCGAGCAGGGTATCTTCAGTCGCCCCGGTCGTCTCTGCCTGCCCTTCATTGGAACGGGTTACACCTATCGTAACCCGCCGGCTCCCTTCGGCCACAAGGTCACTGCGCAGCTGCCTCACATAGGCGATTTGTTTGGCCAACGAAGCCATCTCAGCGCGCATTTGCGTCATCGCCGCGCTTTCCGTCTGCAAGTTAGCCAGCAGGTCAATTCGACTTTGGTCGGCAAGCTTCTCAAGGCTTCGCTGCAAATCGCCTTGGTCGCGTTCAAGTCGAGAGATCTCAGCGTTGGTTTGCAAAGCGCGGGTCGCGGACAATAGCACTGCGCGTTGAGCATCGTTGACCCTGGTGATCTGGATCAGACCTTTTTCGAAGAGCTTCTTGAGGCGAACAAGTTCCGCCGCATCCGCTGCCGCACCCGCCTGGTCTGTCTTCTGCTGCTCCTTCAGGTAGCCCATCCGTTCCGCCGCCTTGGTTGTGGCCAACTTGATCGAAGCGCGCTCCTTCTCCTGATCGCCATAGAGAGCTTCAAGATGCTTCTGCTCCTGCTGCAAAGCTTCGTCGCGACGAGGTTTTAGGCTCGGGTCACGTTCTGCGTCCGGAACCTCAATCGCCCTGGCGCCGCTCAGCTGTGCTTTTATGCGAGCAGCTTTGATTTCGCTTTCCTGATACTTGATGCGCAGAACGTCGAGGCGGCCGCCAAGGTCCGCCACTGTCAGGTCAGGGTTTTCAAGCTCACCACGACCGAGCTTATAGCCGCCGCCAGCCGCCACAGCTTGTCGGACAGTCATTCCTGGTCTGAAGGCCTGAGTCCCAGGAGAAGCAATGTCCCCGTCAATAAAGACGGGTCGGTATTCCTCAATATCAATTATAATCTGATCTGGGTAGAAATTAGTCCAATTCTCAGTGCCGTCGGCGGATCGTTGCGGAAGGGACTTCGGTTTTAGAACCTCGATTACCTCCTTGCGTACATCCTCTATTGTCTTCTGGAGAACGTTTAGGGGGCCCAAGACCGGCAACACAATTATACCGCTCTGATCGATAACAGCTCGCTTTTGCATCTCGGGATAGCCTATGACAGCGAAGCCGATCACGTCGCCAGTCTGCAGACGGTACTTGTCGACATTGTGCTCCTCAGCTAGGGCAGGGCCATTCGACAGATTCGCGCATGCGAACCACAGAAATATGCACGCGGGCGCGGCGCAGCTGCCTGCCTGCCACCGCGCCGATCTATTCGACATTTGCGCTCACCCAATTCAGCCCCTTGTCGCAACCCATTCAATGGATTGAGCAGTTACGCATCGAGGAGGATATCAGCTGCTCCAACCTGTCATGAAAATATCGAGTTCACTGTGCCCTCGGTCACAGCGTGTCTGTCCGATATGCCTCACTTATCCCAGGTAAAGCTCGGTACAAAAGTCGCCCAGGCGGAAGAGTTGGACGGGATCGGCGTGACGGACAGAAGAGCTAGCGTCGTTCCCGCAGGTCTATCGTTGAAGTAGTGGCGTGTAGCGGCAGGAGAGAAGGACACCTATCCCCGGTCAGGCAGAAACATGGAGCTGGACGGCAACGCAGCCCTTCGAGTTGATTGTTTTCGGCCTGCGTCGCGCATCCGATGCTCATTGGCAGGCAGTGGAGATAAACAAAGCCATACGATCGCGCCTGAAAGGTCAGAAACCGGCCATCTTGTGGTCTACCGGTCTTTCAGGCGGTTGCGAGATCTCTTAAGGCGGCAGGAACCGAGAGACCTCCCAGGCCGCACCACCGGCCCCTCACCGCAAGCGGCGGAGAAGTCCGCACAAGATCGGCCAGTTATTTGCGATAGTAGATACGAGGTGCAATATTATCGGAGCGCTTCACTATCACATGCGAATTCTTTACTTCATCTACGGATTCGATCCCGGTGGCGCCGAGCACGGGCTGCTCACCTTGTTGCGAGCAGGATTTTTCAGCGGCCACCAGCTGAAGATTCTCGCCTGTTGCCGTGGTCGCGGGGGGGCTCTTGCCGATGAAATTGCCGCACAGATCGGAGAGCACAATTTTATCCTGACTTCGCAGAGTGAAGAGACTTCGTTGCGCAACTTCGTGGGCTCGTTCTTTGTAGTATTACGCCTCATCTGGGAGTGGCGGCCGGACATGGTTGCGTTGTCGCTCAAACAGGCCAATCTCCTGGGACGGCTTGCTGCGATGTTCGCTCCTCGGCTGCACTGCGTTTCATTCGAACACACCGCCCGCTACCGCTACCGCTCCCGGCGCGCTGCAGGCGTTTATGGCCCTGTGCTCAAGGCGCTGTCCTGGCGCGTCGACGAAATCTGGGCTGATTGCGAAAGTACGCTGCAGGAGACGCAAGCATACTTCCTGCCGCGCAGGCGCCGGTCGCATATCGTGCCTCTGTTTTGCTCCGATGAGGCTTCCAGCTACAAGCGCGATTACGCCCTTCACACACCCTTGCGCCTTGCTGCTGCCGGACGGCTTATCCCGCTGAAGAACTTTGACCGCCTGATCGAGGCCATCCGAATGCTCCAAGACCGCAGCGTTTCTGCAAGCCTGGATCTTTACGGCGACGGGCCTGAACGGCAGGCGCTTACGCGCAAGGCGGACGAGCTCGGCATCGGAGATCGCGTGCATTTCCATGGCTATGTCGCGCGCTGGTTCGAGCTAGCCTGTGATCGTGACATGTTCGTCAACCTGTCCGATACGGAAGGGTTCTGCATCGTCGTCGCCGAGGCGATGCTTGCCGGCCTTCCGGTGATCGCGACCGACGTCGGCGGTGTCCGCGATTACGGCAAGGATGGAGAGAATATGCTGAAGCTTACTGTTCCCTCAGCGGAGATGGCGGTGACGCAAGCCCTGGTGTTCGCGGGCGATGAAACGCTCCGCAAGAAGATCGGAATACAGGCACGACAGAATATGCTGCAGGCCTATTCTCAGGCCGCTTTGCGCGTCCGCGCTGAGGCGGTGTTGGGCGACGGATGTAAGGACCGGCAAAGGATTGGCGACCAAGATAACCGGGCCGATCGTGAATTCTGACGGCTCCGCATCTCGACCTGGCCCTTCTCCCAGCCCGATGCCAGCGCACAGGCCGACGAACACCGTCTCCACCGCCGTGTTCTTGTTGTCGTAGATGATGCGCGCAGACTCCGCCTAGAAGGCGAACGGTCATACGCGTCGAACACCATTTCCTGCGTCTCGCGCGGATAGGCCCTGACAGACAATTCGTCATTCTCGGCTTAAAACAATGCTTACTCCACAACTAAGACTGGTAATACTGACCATAACGTTCACTGTAAAATTCGGCACTGCCGAACTTTTGATACAGCTTGATTCTTTTGATATCGACCTTGTTGAGCAGAACGCCGATACATTTATCCGCAAGGATCGGATTGTTGTTGAGGCATTCGCGCACGAATGTACGAGCGGTCACGCCCCATTCAACAACCAGAACAAGGCCGTCGAGGTGCTGGACGAAGGACCTCACGTCCGCGACTGGAGCCAACGGGGGCAGATCAACGACGACGTAATTGAACGTGGAACCCGCCTTGATCAGAAAGTCGCCCATTTTCTCGATAGGCTGGACGGTCTTTGCGAGCTTTTGTTGGCTCTGGTTCACGCCGGGCAGGAACCTCAATGGCAATGATTGATGGGCCAGCATATCTCTCGCGTTGAAGTCTCCAGCCAACAAGTTGGCCAGGCCCCGTTCCCAGCCGTTGGCTAACATAGGGGACAAGCCCGGATTGTGGATGTCGGCATCGATCAGCAGCGTCCTACAGCGCTGCATGGCAAGAACCATCGCAAAATTGGCCGCGACCAGCGACTTCCCTTCTCCCGGGAGGCAGGAAACGATGCCGATCGCCTTGGTGCTCTTCCTTGGTATCTCGACATCAACAGCGACTTTCACCGTTCGCATCGCTTCAGCGAATTCCGAACGCGGATGCTGCTCTACCCAGTTAAAAGCGGTGTTCCCCACCTCAATGAATGACCGCTCTCCGGCCTCAGGATCACGCTTGTTCCGGCGAATTGGCTTCCCGTCCAGCAACGGGATCATTCCGAGCGTGTCAAGTCCGAGCTCATCGCGCACTTGACCCCTCGTGCGGAAAAAGCGCTCCCGGTACTCCCGAATTCCGCCCACACCGGCGCCAATCATGCCGCCGAGCACGGCGCAGATCGCCAACGTAACAATGCTGTTCGGAGAACTCGGTCCGCCGGGGTATGACGCTTCCGAGATAATCCGCGCCTCAGTCAACGCCATCGAAAGGTTCTGCAGGCTCGCTTGGTACTGCTGCAGGACCTGTTCATATTGCGACTTGAGGGAAGACGCTTCAAGTTCGAGCTGGCGCAAGGTAACCAGCGTTTCCTTGGTCAGCACAGTGTTTGTTCGGAACCTGTGGACCGCGAGCTCGGCGTCGACCGATCGCTTGCGCACCGTCTCGACTTCTTCCGCCAGGGCACTGCGAGCCCGGATGATCGACTCATCTTTGGCTCCAACTTGGTCAGAGATATAAATTTCAGCATATTTATTGGTTATTTTTTGCGCAATTTCAGCGCTAGGCGACTGAAATTGGATTTGCAGAATGTAAGAATCGCCTACGCGAGCTACCGTTAAATTTTCAGCCAGAGTGCCAAATGCCTGCCATCGATCAGGCCCTCGCGCAGCGCTCGGTTTCACTGGCGCTCCTCTCTCTTCGGAACTGCCAATGGATGACCGCACCCAAGCGACCAATCCTGTGAAACTGTTGAGCAACGAATACGGCGCTGACAAGAAAGCGCGATCGGTAGCGAGACCGAGGCTGTCAACGACCTTTAGCCCGATCCGGTCGGAACGCAACAATTCGACCTGGCTCAGCATCATCGGGTCAAGCTGTGTGGAGCTTCCGCTCTCTGTCAACTTCGTCACGACGGATGGCTGGTTCTTGTCGATCAGGATCCTGGCCGTCGACTCGTACAGGGGCACCTCGGCCGCAAGGTACGCCAGCCCCAGCACAAGGCCCGCGAGCGCGCATGTAAGGACGAACCTCAACTGCCGTCGCGCTGCCGCCAGGAGTGTTTCGAGATCAATCGTTCCCGACAGAGGATCGCCGAATATGAAGGCAGCATCCGGGTGCCGATTTTCAACTTCGCGGAGCATAAGCCTTCAAACCCGTGGGATGAGACTGGCAGCGCATGAGACAAACACCCTACCACACTACCTGACTAAATGTCCGCAAATTCAGTATCGGCGCCGGCGGGGCACAGGGGCACACCGCTCGGGGCAGGCATCCGCCCACTTCTCGGCAAAGGCGCGAATTCCTAACCTCTGATTGCAACAAAACAAAACTCACGCGGCCCATGCTCCCCTCCAGGTCGAGCGATCCAATTAAAAGAAGAAACTGGGTCGTATTGCCAAATGGCAACATCTGAGCAAGAGATTTCGGGCCTAGGTTGAGCCTGTCCTGCGGGAAACAGGGATGTCGATTCGAATGACTCGTCGATCACAGGCGCGCGATAACGATCATAGCAAGAGGTCTGCGCGCATTTGGCGCCTCGCGGAACGCCTCTCCAGTGCCCGAATAAGACAGGGTGCAGTCACATTTTGTATCGTGGTGTGGGGTGTCATCGTGCTGATCGTCCTCCTCTAGGCGGAAAGTGGTCCGCCTTATTCACCAAGTGGCTAGGCCGTTGCTCCCTTTCGGACTCATCGCGCGCGATGTGTGATTTCGGAATCTCGGATTCTTTGGAGACCGAGCGCCACACAAGCAGCATGACAGCAACAAAGTACCCAATCTGGATCAAGATCCCGCAAATTACCGTTTGGACAAACGTGGTCCAGAGCGAGCCGGTAACCAAGTATGTACTGATGGCGAATGCCAACAGGACTATGATAAGGCCGCGCAAAAATAGCAAAAAGGACATCGCCGTCCCACTCGCAGCCGCTCGCGTGACGCGCTCCTTGGCTATCGACTTCTCAGCGCGTTAACCATCATAACATATCGGAACGGGTCAGAGCGGTAAAATATTAGGAAATGCGAATAAACGCGCCTGCCGTTTTGCCAGGACGCTTTCGGCGGATTTGGCGGTGGTGGATCGCCGGGCTGCCGCATGAGATGTTCGAACTCTTCCCAATCCGCTAGCATCTTCAAGGTCAGCAAAGTTTTTTGCGCATGACGCGGTAAAACAATAGCTTGGCTGCGCGGCGCACCTGCGGCTCCATGCCTGCAGGCAGGGCGCAGAGAAAAATGTAAACGTATACCCGCCAGGACAATGGATCGTGCAGTATCGCGCGAATGAGTAGGCGCGCTCCGCGTTTCTTTTCGCCTTGAGCCACGCAATCATTGCCGGCTTTTGCGTATAAACGCGCGTTGCGCCGCCGCGCGAGGTGCGCAAGCTCCGGCCGTCGGATGACCCATTCTCGCGTGAGGTGTTCAGCTACCGGCAGAAGCGCGTCGAGTCTGCGGGTTGTGTTTGAGCCATGACGCCGTTTGTAGACGAGTGCTCCGGCCACATGTTGAAATGTCCAGCGCTCGGCTACGCGCATGCAAAACTCTGTATCCTCGCCAACCCTTATTGTCTCGTTGAACAACCCGATATCTTCAACAATCTCCCGCCGCATAACGATACTGGAAGGAACAATCGGCCCATCAAGCAGAAAATATGTCGCCAGCGTATCGGGTTGATCCGCGCGATAGCGGCCAACGGCGACGGGCACAGCATCGGAAAGATCTGGAGCGGAAAAGTCGACTAAATCACCATAGACGAGAGCTGCCTTGCAGCCATTGTCGAAGGCGGTCAATTGACGCTCAAGCTTGTCCTCAGCCCAGAAATCATCGCCGTCGAGAAATGCAATAAAATCACCGGTAGCATGTCTGATGGCAAGATTCCTCGCCGATGAAGGCCCAATGCCCGCCGTAGTCAGGACATAGATGCGCGGCTCCCGATCGACCAACGACGCAATCACTTCGGTCGAGCCGTCCGTCGAGCCATCATTGACAATGATGATCTCTCTGATGCCGGCCGAAGCGGTCTGATTGATCACGCTTTCCACTGCCTGCACAATGAAGCGTTCCTCATTGTGGCATGTCAAGATGACCGAAACACTCATCTTGTGCTTTCTGGCAAGGCGCGGCCAGGAAATCGAGGATGACTAGTGCTCGTCGGGTGGCTCCTCCGAGCCCTGTGCAATGCCAGGCAAAGCCCGTGCCGCGTCAATTCCGGCAGGAGCGAGACAAGGATAAGCGTGACGAAAGCACGTGTGCCGGAGGCTTCTGTTCCAACATAGAAAGCACAGGGAACAAGGATCACGAGGGGCAGAAGCCGTGCCTGGGCTGCTCCGATCAATTCGTGGAAAAGTGCCCAGCTTAAAACACGGCTTAACCGAAGCCATGCGGCGACCCATATCAGAATATAGAGGCTGAGCCCAATGATGCCGTTCTCGGTGAGTATGCGTTGAAACTCGCCATGGATTCCCAGCCGCAACTCGTCAGGAAGATGGCGGAACTCAGTATCGATAATATTTTTGAATTGGTTCGTGCCCACGCCCATTAGTGGATGTTCGGAGATGAGCTGTCTGGACAAAGTGAAGGCAAACGAGCGCTGGACGTTGCTCGGCGTATCTCCAGGGGCATATTTCCCTTTTGCGGCCAGGTATTCGTACTGGCCCATGCTCAGCGGATCGAGCATGGTCTGCAATTGCTTCTCGATATAGGCGTTGTCGATGGTGGTCGATAGCACAAAAAGACCCACGAAGCCGGCGGCGATCGTCGGTACCATCGCAGCCAGCCTGCCGCGTGTCAGAAGCGCAGCGGTCAGAAAGAGATAAATCAAAAAAGCCTTTCGCTCCCCAGACAGCACGAGCAGGGGGAGTAGCCCTGCCCATGCAAACCAAAGGTTGCGCCGCTTGGCCCGGCTGGCGAAGAGCAGTAGCCCCGCAAGCGCAATTGGAAGGAAGGTGAACACGAGCCTTGGATCGAACAGATGTTTCCAACCGACCGAGTAGCCATGATCCACATGCCAGGCGATCGTATAGGCGAGGATCAGCACCATGCCGAAAAGCAAGATATTCACTGTCTGGTGTGTATCGAGCCGTCTGGCCTCCTGAGCGAGGACGAACGCAAAGGCGCCCACGGCGGACATCTGCAACAGCTCGCGCAAGCCGTTCTCTATGTCCACGCTTAAGGCCGAGACCATGTGCCAGCACAAGAAGGGCAGGAGGAGTAGAAAACCGGCTGGAAAAGCCAAACCTCGCCAACGCCCCGTCGTCAGGCCAATGATGAGCGACAGCAATGTGATCAGCTCGAACGGACGCAGCAATACAAGACCCGTCTCGAGCCTGATTGGCAGGAAAAGGCTTAGTATCGCGAATGTGAGGAGATAACGCATCATAGCCCCACGCGGCGCGATATCCTTTTAACATGTTCTCTCTCCCGGAGACAGAATCTTGTTGGTATGCCGGCGGGCGGAGAAGATTTTGCGCCGTTTCATTGGTGTGTCGACGACGAAAGGGGCGGTGAGCCCATGACAGCGCAGCCAGCGATGAAGGTCTGCGTCTTCCAATGTCCAACGGTGCCTTCGAGCGTAGGGTAGAACTCATCAGGTAGTCGACGGAGAGTGATGGCGCATCGTTACGGTGCGCAGTCGATGCGGCCTAGCCGACGGTCTCGCTTTCCGGGGTCCAGGCTTCTGGCTGGTCGAGCACAGAGACTGCGCGAACATGGCAGCGAATCTTATGCCCCATATCCTGCGAGCCGAGCTCATACCCTTTGCCGGTTTCGCCCACGATCGGAACGCCGTCACGATACCAGAGACATTCTATTTGCGACGCAACCACGTTAGGTACGACGGTCAACGCTTGGCTGGGTGAAGCCCGGCCCGACAAGGTCGGCAATGCGCTGAAACCCGGCGGGACCCTAGCCAGATCCGTTTCCGTCTGCCGGACCCTTATATAGTCAATGACCATGTCATACGTCTGCGACGGGTCCGGTTGAGCACGCCCCTTGTTTTGATCGTAAGCGAAATCCACCATGATGTATTTTTTCGCTGCGAGTTCCGGGCTCGTCGGAACACGCGCCACTTCCAAGCCATCGATCACGAAATAGCTATAATCATCCTCGATCTGGGCGTACCAAGTATGAAATTCGCCATCGTATATGTCGATTGTCGCTGGAAAGCCATTTGATGGATCGACTTGATAGCCGGCTATCTTCCGATGCACGCCACCTGTCGCGATTTGTGGATCTGCATAACCGAGTTTGGGTTTGTGCACGTGCTGGCTTATGTTGATGTAGGCCCCATTGAGACCATCATATTCCCAAAAGTCAGTCTCAAGCCGATTGCGCGTCCTCCAGAACAGATGCTCTTTGCCATACGCCCAAAAAGCAGGAAAAAATCCGGGGCGGGGCGCTGCGATCTTTGGAAGTCTGGCGCGGATCTCAAAGATTCCCTTTCCCCAACACCGCCCTTGGCCATTGTTGTTCACTGAAGAGAACGCACCTGTTCTCCAGCGGCCCTTATGTAAGAGCCGGAGCGCCAGCGTGTGGCTGGCGGCGTCGTGCACATATGAGGAAGGCGACCCCGAGATCCGCTGGGCATTGGCGTCAACGCCGACATTCGCCAAAGAGGTCGGCGCATACCAGATGCTGGCTTGGGCACCTTTGGAATCATCGACAACCGTGTTGGAATCGAAATCATCAAAAAAAACCGTTGTGTAACCGCGGATCGGTGGCGCCGCCTCTCCACGATGAGCATATCGCTCATTGCCGATGCCTGCCCAGGACTCCCACGAGACTGAGTCGAATGCGTAACGTGCCGGTTTGTTGTTCGCATCCACGGATGAAGGAGGGCGCTGGCGATAGGGATGATCGCTGGGCAGGGCGGATTGCCGGCCGACGCGCCACATGCCCCATCCCATCAGCATGTCGATCAGCGAGTCATCTAGTTCGCTTTGCCCGATGATGACGCAGTCGATCGCCACATCGGCCCTCATCGGATTGATCACATCGCCCATGAAGCTCTCCGATTTCATCCGGTTGGGTGCCAATGCATAAATCGTCTGACCGGCCGTCTTGACCCCATTCACCACGGCCTGCATCACGAATCCGCGGCGGTACCCGACCATCACATTCCAGCCGCCAAAGTCCGTCGAGCATTTCCCTTCCTCGCTCTTGATCTTGCCATCATCGACCTGTGAAGCGAACGTGCCTGATGATGGCCTGAAGCAGACCCGCGGCTGGCGGTGCACCGAACCACCCTCGGCGCCATTGACGCACAAAACAGAAACGTTGTTCGCATCGGCGTTGGCTGCGGAATCGCACCGGGCGATCACGAGCCACCAGCGGTGAAGGTATGGGGCGTCGTTATCGGCGGGCCAAGTCAATGCCTGTTTCGTGCCCTTCTCGAAGACGACGCCACGACTATTCGGAAGCCTTGTCGGGCACAGAGAGGGCTCGGCCTGCACCGCAGCCACGGGCTTCACGCCGCCGGATTGCCACGAGGAGACCTCGCCTTCGGCCAGATCCTCCTGATACCAGGATTTCACGATCATCTCCGGGAACAGATCTGGATGCCAAAGTTGCGAGCCCTGGTCCGGACCGGCGGCGAGAGCATCGCGTCCTGGGCGACCGGAAGCCGTCAGCAGAAGGGCGGCGCATGCGCCGCGCGCCAGATCCCGGCGGGAAATGCGGCTGGTCATCGTCGTGGTGCCGGCACGGGATTCTGCCGCGGACACCCGCTGCCAACCATTGCGCTTCTTCAGACTCGGTACATTCATGATTCATCCTCGGATGGGCGGCCGGTGATGCGGCGAGAATGCAGCTACATTGAACTATGCAAATCTGACCCATTTCGCGTTCTTGGACGTCAGCGTTTGCAGGACTTCCGCACCATACTTCCCGAAGAGGAGCGACGCTCTCAGATAAAGAGTAACGCCAGACAATGTGCCTATAATGAGAAGACCGGTCGCGAGCACTAGATAGTCGGGCAATCCGGCAAGCAGCATTTTGACCGCCAAGCCAGTGGCGAAGACCACGGCGGCAAATGCGAGAGGTGGTACATGGACGAGCGCGAAATCCAGAACTGACAATCCCGTCATCCGACAACTGACCGCCGCATAAAGGAAGAAACTCGTCGCAATGGCGCCGGACACTGCAAAGGCGACCGCGTTCACGCCGTGGGGCGCCGAGAAGAATGCGGATGCAGTGATAAGGGCCATGTAAATGAATTGCATCAAGGCCGTTCGGTAACTTCGACCTGTGGCTAGCGTCACGGCTCCGCATACTTTGTAACCGACGCGGAAATAGATTACGGCAGAGAATGCGACCATAGGAGCAACGGCGCCGATCCAGTTCTGGCCGAGGACCGTCAGGACAAGCTCTTTCGCAAAACAGCATAGAAACGCGCTGGTCGGCAGGGCAAGCGCCGCCGTCAAAGCATAACCCTTAAGCTGAGCTGTGCGGAGCCTCACCTTGTCGTGATGAACCTTTGACAGCAGGGGGAAGACCACACTCTTGTTCAGATCGCCGAACAGATTTGCCGGCATCGCGATCAGATAAAATGCTCGCGAATAGATGCCCAGTTCCGAGGTGCCGATCAAGCGCGCGACAATAACATTGTCGATATATTTGGCGGCGAAGCTCGATATACCTGCCAGCGAATAGCCCAGGCTCTGGCTGCGGATATCGCGGTAGGACTGCATGTCGAAACGAGGACCCACGAGATAGTCCCTGGCAATGAAGAAATAGATGCCGGCCAGGATGAATGCCTCGGCCATGTACGCGACCACCAAGGCCCAATAGCTGAGGCCAAAATAGGCAAGCGGAATGGCTAGGCCGACATTGGAAGCAATCCAGGCGACCAGCCTCGCTATGGAGGATATTTTGAATTTCAGATGCCGTGACAAAATGGCCTCGGCGGTCAGATTGAACGCGTTCGCAATCATCATCACCGCAAGGATGCGCGAAACGAGAACCAATTCCGGCACATGAAGAAAATCGGCAATCTGCTCTGCAAACACCCATTGAAGCAAGCCGAGGATAAGAGCGATTGTCAGCGATAAGGAAACTATGGTTCCGATATGGCGCTCTTCGATGTCCGCTCGCTGTACCAAGACCTGCGACATGCCAAGGTTGGCAATGTTACTGCCGATGGCCACGATGATCAGCGCAGCGCCAACAATACCGTACTCTAGGGGGGAAAGCAGGCGCGCGAGAACGGCCGTGACCAGGACATTCAACAAGGTTCGAGCAAGCAATGCGGTACCTGCCCACGAGAGGCCCATGGCTGCCCTTCGTGTCAGCTTCCTATGTTCAGCTATTTGGTCCAAGTTGACATGACCCAGACTGTCCAATTGGTCGGCGACGCTTCAGTGCATGCAAGCGAGCTGCAATATCGTCAGCTATTTTTCTCGCCCACGCTTCGCGGGTGAATTCACATTGCATTCGCCGTCTCGCGTTCTCCCCAAGCCGCCTCCGCAACTCTTTATTGTCGCGCAATTGAGTCAGCGCGCGGGTCCAGTCCATAAGGTCGTCCGGGGAGCAAAGGAGGGCGGTTTCGTCGGCCGTAAATATCTCTCGCAAAACCGGCAGATCGCTGCACAGAATGGCTTTTCCATGCGCCATGTATTCGAATGCCTTCAAGGGCGACATCCAGTCCGCGAGGTTCGTCGTATTGTTGTCGACACCTCGCACAACCCGCTGATAGGGCGCGAGCACCACGTCGAATGCCGCCAGGAACGACGAGATCCGGGCATGTGGCACATATCCGTGAAAGACAATATTTCTCTCGGATTTTGCCCGAGCCCGCCATTGGTCGATGTCACGCTGCGCCCCACCGACGATATGAAAGGTGGCCCAAGGGCAGGCTTGCGCAAGAGGAAGTATGACCTCCATTCCTTTTCCGGGATAGAGTTGCCCTGCATATCCGACATTGAAATTCCCGCAGAGCGGGATCGCGTCTTCCTCCGGCGTTGAAACGAGATTGCCACCGAGCGGCATGGACAGGATGCGACCTGATAGCTCGGGCCACCGGCTTTCAATGTGTTTCCTCAACGCTTCGCTGATGACAACGAGCGAAAGAAGGTTTTTCGACTTCGCCAAGTTGTCGAAGCGCCTGATGACGGCCTGGTGCTCGGTATCAATCGAGCTATGCAGTTCCAGCACTGTCGGAACGCCGGCCGCAACCGTAGCCCTGGCAACGGAGATCGACCGTGTGATCACGGCATCGCGCGCCGTCAGCCATGCAAGCAACGACACGGCACCGCCAAAGGCGAGCTTTCGGGCTGGAATATGATCGAATGGTATGTGCCACAAACCAAAACGACGCTCTGGATCGTAGGCCTTCCTGATTTCGCCCCACTTGTTGGTGCCGGGTCGATCAAGGGGAATTGCAAGGACGGTTCTGCAGCCGATTGCTTGGAACGCGCTGCATGCCTTCACGACCTGTACGGCGTTTGCCGCCTGGCTCGGAATAGGCACGGGATGCGCATAGACAAGCTTCAAATTACTCATTCCTTTGGCGCCCAATCACCGTTTCCGCGGTCACTTCATCAAGCACCGTCATTGAAACCGGTTTGCCGCCTGCAGCAGCAGTCGGCGTATTCCGCTGGCGCGTGCAAAATCGAGAGGCCATGAGAGAAATGGCAGCCGCCCGCGCACCAACGACGCCGCCCGTATGAGAACGCGTTCCAGGCGGAAGGAGACCTGGCGCTGAACGGCCTGGTAGTGGAATTCGATCTCTCGCTTGTTTTTGAGCGAAAGTCCTGGATAGGGTTGCCAGGACGCCCTGGCCGCTTCGAGGTTGAACTGTGGAAAGGGCGGCAGAGTAAATTCGGTTCGCAGACGCTCCATCGACGGTTCCAGCATCGAAAGGAGCTCGGCCCTTTTATCGGGTGAGAGATATTCGTGATTGTTGTTGGGGC
Organism: Mesorhizobium amorphae; assembly: GCF_014843845.1. Taxonomy (GTDB): domain Bacteria; phylum Pseudomonadota; class Alphaproteobacteria; order Rhizobiales; family Rhizobiaceae; genus Mesorhizobium; species Mesorhizobium amorphae_A. The sequence goes on from NZ_JHQS01000002.1 coordinate 34,214, forward strand.
TTGCTATTCTCTGGTCTACTGCTGCAAAGATCCTACGTTCCAATTTGCGCTCGGAATATCGAATATGTTCATTTCTACACCGCTTATATTCCAGGAGATCTCGGCTTAGCCGCTCATTGGCACGAAGATTCGGTTTTGTGAAAGAGGAGATATCCTCAATTCCGAGAACATGCCGCACGAAATCATTGATCAGATTCGGCAGAGCCGCTTCGTAAGGGCGCACCGAGCAAGCGGTGCTCCCAAAGACATCGCGCCAGATCGATAGGTAACGATGATAGTCAAGCATGTCATAAACTATGCTGAGAAAGTCGCCAACATCGCCGCTAAACAGAGCGCCCTTCTTTACATTTTGATTGTAAAGGGACTCAAGATAACAATCTGGCCTTCGTACGTAGCAAATTATATGGCATTCCACGTGGGCAGGAATAGCGGCGTGCAGACGCTCAATGAGACTGCGCTCTTTCGCAAGGACCTCCGCGCTCGTTTTCTGGGTGTGGAAGCATTCCAGATACCGCACCATAGCATAAAGATTTTCGGAGCTTGCGATGATTGTATCGCCTCCGTCTTGCTCTGCCTTTCTCAAAATCTCAAGAATGAAATTCCGGAGTCTCTCTTGCCCATCTACCAAAGGTGCGTTCACAAGACTATTGCAATGGAACTCGTGTGCTGGTGACGCGTAGTACATGCCATGCTCGCCCAATCCTTTTCCGTTTGCGTAAAGGAATTGCTGCAGCGCCGTGCTCCCTGTCTTATGCGTGCCGATATGGAGGATGAGCCTCATGTTACTTTTGCCGGCAGGTGAGCTGGCGCATGGCGATCTTTCTGCATAAGCGTAGCGATGAGACTGATTTGCCGTGTTGCGACGCTTTCCATGCTGAATTGCGCAGCGACAGTTCGTATGGCGCGGCGCGCCATCGCATTGCGCTCGGCTTCCGATAGGCCAAGCGCGCGAAGCAGGAGCCCGCCATACTCCACATGCGAGCGAGCCAAAAAGCCGCTGCGCTCATGCTCCACAATATCGGACGCACCGCTGACATCGGTGATGATCGGGACCACACCGCAACTCATGGCCTCGAGCAGGGCGTTTGACATGCCTTCCGACACCGAGGTGGAAAGATAGAAGTCAGCCTTCCACAGGAATGGAAAGACATCTTCGACCGCGCCGGCGAATTTGACCCTGCCGGAAAGGCCCAACCGCACCGTCTGTTCCTCGAGCGCGGCGCGACACTGGCCATCGCCTAGGACGGTGAGTTGCGCCTGCGCCTCGGCGGGAAGGGCCGCGAACGCGTCGATCATGTGCTCGAGGCATTTTTCCGGCTCGATGCGGCCAAGGCAAATGAAGCGTCGGGTGCCATCTGTGCTCGGCTGGCGGCGCGGCTTGTGGGGCAGATCAATCCCATTTGGAATCATGTGAATGCGATCCGCCTCGATGCCATGTCGCTTCAGGTCACCTGCGATTTGGCGGCTATTGGCGATGAAGGCCGTGACGTGCCGTTTGATCACGGACGACGCCCAGCGACCGACAATTTTCTTTTCGCGCACAACATCGAGATCGAAACATCGTCCGCCGCGGCCCATTTTTGCGAGAACGGGCTTGCGCAGGAGGGCCCCTGCCAATGCCGCCGGAAGGGCGTGAAGTCGGGCATGGATGATATGCACAACATCGAATTCGTCGCGACGGCGCAGCATCCAGATCACAAGCTGGACACACCACGACAGGAACGACAGCATATGCCGCCCGCCCAAATTCGGCGCGGCATGCAAGCGAAGGCGCTCGATGGGCACTCCGTCGATGGCGGACCGTTTCGGCGTCGAGTGTGACAATCTGGGTGCCAAAATGGTTACGGAGACGCCCCTTTCGATCAGCACCCGAGCAAATCGTCGCGTCTGTTGCTCGGCGCCGCCATATGACTCCGGAAAATAGGTGGAGAGCACGAGCAAAATGCGTATGCTGTGAAGGGCTTCGGCTCGCGGGGTAATCATCGGGTGAGCAGAGGCAACTTCTGTTACATTCATATCAATCCACCGAATTTACCGCCAACAAATCCGGCAATCTGCCCGATTTCTGTAGGGCACTTCATCGCGGAAGCGCCAGATTTCGAACAGGAGGCCTAGTCGACGCTCCCTTGCTCGCCAGATGCTGGTTGAGAGCCTGGCGGTAAATGGAGTCGATCCGCTTGCCAATGCGATTGGCGTCCCAGTTCGAAAGATCCGTCGCTGCGGCACCTCGGGCGAGGCAAGCCAGTCTTTCGCGATCCTTCAGGAGGGCGGCCGTGGCGTCGGCCATGGCGTCCAAGTCGTCCGAGGGTGTGATCACGCTATTGGTCCCAGGACGGAGCACTTCGCGAAGACCTGGCAGATCGCAAGCGACGCAAGGCTTGCCGCCGGCGAGATATTGCATGAGCACGCGGGGCAATCCCTCCCGTATGGAACAGAGCAGGCAGAGATCCGCGAGTGCGATCAGCCGCTCGGGGTCGTCGCGATAACCGGCAAAGACCACTCGGCGTTGGAGCCCCAGCCGGTTGACTTGCAATTCGGCGATCGAACGAAGCGGCCCATCGCCTGCAAGCACAAGTACCGTGTCGGGTAAGCGGGCGGCGATTTTCTTGAAAACCTCTAGAAATTCCGCGTGTCGCTTGCGTTGCTCGAATGCCGCAATCATCAAGAGCACAGGCGGGCGCGGCGCGTCCGGTGTCAAGCGCAACAACTCACGCCAATCGGCAGGCGGACTGGCGTTGCGAAAGCGATCGAGATCGAATCCGGAATAGACGACATAATGCTCGTCAGCACGTCCCACTCCCGCGCTCATGCATAAGTCACGGATGCCCTCGCTCACACTGATGAATGCACTGGTAACTGGCGCCGCCAGTTTTTCCAAGGCGAGATAGGTGAGCCGCTCGGCGACGCCGACATTGACAAAAGGCACGATATGCACGCCATGAATGATCACTGGAACCCTCGCCGCCCATGCTGCGAAACGGCCGAGAATACCTGCCTTGCTAGTATGCGTATGTACGATGTCGGCATTCAAGGCGCGGAATCTCCGGGTAAGCGCCAACAATGCCCTCACGTCGGAGGCAGGCGAAATGGACCGGGTCAAGTCGGGGATGCCAATGAGCTCCACCCGCGGGTCTACTTTAGCTAAAATTTCTGGGTGAACCGCCTCGCCGTGCAGCAGGAAAACATCGTGTCCTCGTTGCGCGGCCCAATTGCAGGAATAGACGGTATTCTCATCAGCGCCGCCATTGATGAGACGAGTAATGACATGAGCGATACGCAGTCGATGCGCCGCGTCAATTTTGCCTTCCGCATTCCGTGATTTCAAATCGCCGCTACCGGGCTCAATCCATCCGATGGTGGCGCTGCCCCCCCGGGCGCCCTTTTGGTTTGCTGACCTCCCGATAGCGGTGATAGTGCGTTGGAGTGGCATGTCACGTCCTCGGTAAGTGCATGCCGTATGGAGACAAACCCTGACTCCTGGCCCACCCCGTCTCTCTTGGGGTCGCACCTCTCCTATCCATAAGGACAGGTTCCAAACGGCTTTCAGTTGGTCAGATTTGATTCATGTTTTAGACGTCGCACAGACGTGTCGCTGTTACCGCGGGCACAGCCGGGAGCCTATTCGTCGTATAGTTATGCGCGATACTTTTCTCCTTTGCCGCGCTTGTGTGAAGTCGGACCGGACTCGTTCGAAGAGGCAGTCAAGGCAACGGGATGTGCCTCGCATATGAATTCGCTTCTGGATGTGACGACAACCGAGTTGACGTGCCAAGCCTGCGTCATTGGTTCCGGACCCGCCGGAGCGCTCGTTGCCCTCCCCCTCGCCGAACGGGGGATGGATGTGATCCTGGTGGAGGCGGGAAACCTGGATCCGACACCACTTTCATCTGCGCCCCTGGCGCAACTCGACGTCGATGGTGCGGTTGATCTGTCTTACGCCCAAGCTTTGCAGCTCGGCGGATCTTCAAATCTTTGGGCCGGTCGCGTGGCGAGAATGGACGAGGCAGATTTCGTGGAAAGGCCGGACATTGGTGCACCGGCTTGGCCATTTCCGCTGTCCGAACTTTCTCCATACTACGAGCGTGCGTTGGACATCTTGTGTATGCCTAGTTCCGAACACTACAACGAATTGCCACGCATGCCTCGTAGCTGGAAGACGTTCGCGGCGAGCGATCGGGTTGACATAAAATATCTCATGTGGTCGCGACCGGCCTTCAAAGTCGCCGAGCTCGTGACAAAATCCGACGGAAATCTCGCCAATCTACGGGTTCTGACTGACGCTCCCGTGTTCGACGTCACACCTAATGGAGATCGGCGGACTATCGAAAGCGTCACCGTCGGTCGTCGGCAAAACCACAAAAGAATCAAAGCTCAGGTGTTTGTTCTCGCCGCCGGTGGGATCGAAACCACTCGGCTCTTGCTGGGCTATGCGCGCCGTCACTGGAGGGATGAAGAGGGGGCAATCGGTCGATATTTCTCGACGCATCCCAAGGCGGACTTGGCCGTCCTACGGGCTAAACAACCGGTCAGTGCGGAGCATCCGTTGTTTCGAGAAGCTACGAGCAACGGGGTGCAGGTACGAGCGGGTATCGGGCTCTCCACGGCTACGCAAATCTCCATCGGCACATTGAACCATTGCGCGCGTCTCTACCCCATTGCCGAATACAAGGCCGAAAAGGTCTTCGAGTCTATTAAGAGCGCCGCATTCCGAGGCGCGCCGATCGTGAATCGAAGCGCCAGGTTACGACGTCTTCTGATCGCCTCGGGCAAAATGGCGTTTGACCGCCTAGGACAGGCTGCACGATTGCAGGCCAAAACACATGCCTTCGTGGTCCGATTGAACTTGGATCAGCATTCGAACGCCGAGAACAGGCTGACCCTTTCCGAGGACTGCGATCGGGAAGGGCGCCAGCTGCTCAACCTGAGATGGCGATATGATCTAGCGGATCGCAGGTCGGCTATGACCTTTCTCGACATGTTGAATCGCTTCCTTCGTGCACATGATGTTGGCCACCTCGATTACTCTTCCCTTCGCGATTCGGATTCCTGGCCCCTCACAGCTGTTCACTCGCATTTCCTGGGTACTACGAGAATGAGCAACGATCCCCGCCAAGGAGTCGTCGACCAGAACTGCCGTGTCCACCGGTTGCACAATTTGTTTGTTGCCGGACCTTCCGTCTTTCCGCGATACGGGAATGCCAATCCGTTCCTGACGATCGCCGCTCTATCCCTTCGATTGAGCGATCATTTGAGCCGTGTGCTGGACTGAGAGTGAGATCCGTGCGGATAATGTACTTAACCGCGACGCCTATGCCGGGACCGCAGGCGCATACCGTCAATATCGCTAAGATGTGCAGCGCGTTCTCCGCTTCAGGTGCGGATGTGACCCTCATTATCTCAGGTCGACTCCGTCGGCGACTGCAAGGCAAATTGGCAGAACACTACGGGCTGGAGCACGGCTTCAGGGTGTGGACCATAGGGCTTCGGCAGCCCAACTCCCGTTGGGTTATCATGTTTGGAGTTCTGCTGGCGCGTATCCTTCGCATTGACCTCGTGTATACGAGAGAGCCACGCTTCGCGCTGTGGCTTGCGCGTGCCGGATTTCCCACCGCGCTGGAATTGCATCACGACCATCTTTCATTTGGGCCAAAGTCCAAGGCCGCATTTGCGGCGCTGACGCAATATCCGCGCCTAAGGGGTTTGGTCGCCATTTCTCAAGCAATTGCCGACGCGGTACTCAAGGATTTTCCCTCTCTCGCATCCAAGATCATCGTGGCTGCTGACGGCGCCGACGCAACGATATCTCCTCCCCAACCGATCGAGGCGCCGTCGCGTTCAAAGCTCTTGGTCGGATATGTCGGACACCTTTACCCCGGCAAGGGCATGGAGATTATCGCCGATTTGGCACCTCTATGTCCGTGGGCCCATTTCGACATTGTGGGTGGGCGCCGGGAAGATGTTCAGTATTGGAAGGAGCGGACAGCGACACTCCCCAATCTGACTTTGCATGGACCCCTGCCTCATGCTGCTGTTCCTGCCAAGCTTGCTCATTTCGATGTCGTCCTGGCGCCGTACAAGCGTTCCGTAATTGTGTCTAGCGGCCGCATGGATGTGGCGTCATGGATGTCTCCGCTGAAAATATTCGAGTACATGGCCTCGGAGAAAGCCATCATCGCTTCGGATTTGCCTGTCTTGCGCGAAATCCTGACCGACGGCGTTACCGCACTGCTCTGCGATCCTGATGATGTCAGATCCTGGGCGGCAGCGCTCGAGCACCTTGCTCAGGATCCCGCAGAACGACGACGCTTGGGGCGCTCCGCGCGCGAGCTCCTGCTATCGGGCTATACTTGGAAACAGCGTGCGGAGAAGATCCTAATCGCCCTGGGTATGGTGGCAGCGCCAATACCACTGGATTGCAAATCCGCGCAAGAGATTGGACATAGTGCGCACGCAAGGAAGTCACTTCACCACCACCGCCTGCAGGTTTGACGGCAACATGGAGTCGATTCGGCTTCGCTCATCCAGGAATTGACGCGTCTCGTACTGTCTCACCACAAAGACGTCCAAGACCCTGATGGTATGAAACAAGAGCTCGATAAAAGGCCGGGCGAGCGGGAAAATGTCACATTGCAAGTGAATGCGCTGGATCAGAATTCCGATCGTTTCAAAGGGTTGGCTCGAGCCGCGGAGCATATCGAACCGCGTCCAATCCTTGAACAGCAGCTTGAAGCCATAGGGGGTGAAATGGAAAAAGTTGTCCGGGCATTCATGGAATGAAAACACCGCGCTCGCGGAAATGACAAGACGACCGCCAGGCTCAAGAATGCGCCTCATATCCGCGACGATGCGTTCGGGATCGGGTATGTGCTCGAGAAGGCCCGTGCAGACGATGACGGGATAGCTTTCCGAAGCGATCTTGCTCAAATCCCGGTAGTACAAATCGACATGCATGTCCGCCGGTTTGTCGGGTCGCTTCGTGACGGTGAATGCGTTGGGGAAATGGGGCTTGTAGTCGACGTCTTCGGAATGGATCACCAGCGTCCGCTCAGCGGTCGCAAATTCGCGACACAGTCGGTCCAGATTCTTGGTCGACAATTTCCTCTTGGTGAACGTGAAGCGATAGAGACGTCTGCGGACTCGTTTCCATAAAGTCGGCGCCTGCGCAGCAGGATTCTGAACCCCGGCTATATGCTCGACGTCGGACACCATCAGCTCTCCGTTGCCGCACAAAACTATAAAACTTACACGAAAGAGAGGGCCATGCGGACGGCTCGCAATGGGCTGGCTCTGGTGTGGGCGCACATAAGCCAGGCGAGCGGCGGCCAATCGCATCGAACCATGGAGAGCCCTGAGAAGGTGCTATACATCAATAGACATCACGATCCGAAAGCAACAGCCAAGCGGTCGTCCAAATTATCTTAAGATCGAGCCGCACGCTCCAGGACTTTATGTACCAGAGATCATGCTCAACGCGTTTTTCCATCCGCCACAGCTCCTTCGTCTCCCCTCGGAAGCCGTTGATCTGAGCCCAGCCTGTCAAACCGGGTTTCACACGATGGCGATAAGCATAGCTCTCAATAATCTTGCTATAGGTGTCGTCATGAGCGACGGCGTGGGGTCGCGGGCCTACCAGGGACATTTCTCCCCGAAGCACGTTGAACAATTGCGGCAACTCGTCGATGTTTGACCGGCGCAATATACGGCCAAGTCGGGTAACTCGCCCATCATTACGCTGAGCTTGGCGAATTTTCGTACCGTTCTCCTGCACGGTCATCGATCGGAACTTGTAAATATTGAATGGGTTGCCACAAAAACCTCGCCGCGTCTGCTGGAACAGCACTGGGCGACCGTTCTCGAGCGCTATGGCACATGCGACTACGGCCATCAACGGAGACAGGAACAGCAGTAGCAGTGATGCAAGGACAATGTCGAACAACCGCTTCAGCAAGCGTTCGGCAGGTCTCAAAGGCGCGCGCTGGACTTCGAAGGCTCGCTGCCAGCCGGTGTGCAGGGGACATCCGGCCAGAATCTTATCTGTGTGGGCGTCAGCGAAAAGATAGATCGGCAGCGGCAGGCGGGACAATTCCTCCAGGGTGCGTTTGATCAACTTCCGCTGATCCCACGAGCAAAACAGATAAACTGCCCCATATGGATCAAAGCGGAAAGCAGCCTGTGCAGCTGCGACGCCGGCGCGCACCGATTGTGCTGCGATCATGCCATTACGGTTCTCGATTTTCGAAACACCGCAAACCGCGATGCCCTGTTGCCCGAGCTTGCCAATTATCCCCTGTTCCATTCCAGGAACGCCAGCGTAAAACAGATACGCTGTGCGCAAGACGAGCTTCTCAGCGGCCAGAAGCCGTTTGAGCACACGCGCTAGAGCCAAGTGGCCAGGCAGCAGGATTGGAAATCCGGCCGCAAACGCCAGAGTCAAAGAGCCGCGCGAGAACGTCGACGTGGTCTTCGTGAGAAAGGCGATCCAGAGAATTGCAAAGAAAGCGAACAACCACCCGGTGACGAGTGTTTTGATCACACGGTGATCGTCCAAGATGCCACTAACTGTATAGGCGCCTCTGGCAGCCATGAATGCGACAAGCACTAGGCCGGCAGTAACGCTTAGATAAATCGTCTCCCAAATATCTGACGGACTCACGCCGAGGTGCCTATGATAGACCTCATTTGACGCAAGAAGTATCGTCTCTGCCAGGAGGAAATCAGCAGTTGCAAGAAACACGCAAACTGCTCCCATAGGAAGCCGTAGTGGTTCGCTGCTCCGCTTCAAGAACGCAAGCGACGCCTGGGTTGATGCATGCCGCATCTGGGTTGGTGCATGCCGCATAGAGACAAGCCCCCGAATCCTGTTGCGTCCCTTCTTGGGTCATGGCAGCACACGCCGTCCCAGAAAAAGGGGTTATCTCAACGGCTTCCAGTCGGTCAAATTTGATTTAATCTCTCTCAGAAACGTGTCGCTGTTACCCCGGGCACAGAGAGGTCACTATTTTGGTGGTATCCTAATATGCTAATGTGCTAATATTTCTGGCTAGCGCGTTTGCGCGAGAACGGCTCGGAGTCGGATCCGTTCTTGGGTAGTGAAGGCAATGCTTTAGGGACCGGGGCGCTTTACCCTTATCAAGGGGGCGGGAGCCATGGCATTGAGTAGCGCTGAGGTTCGGGTCAAACAGCTCGATAAAATACGCTTATTTCGGCTATTTGGGCAAGATATTCTTAATGAACTGGCGAAAGGGGCCGTCCTACGAAGGATTCCTAAGAATAAAATTGTAACTCACCTCGGTGACATACCAAGTCATATTTACTACATAATTCAAGGGAAAATTCGGCTTAGTGCTCCACTTTCAGACGGTCGAGAATTCATCTTTTCCGATCTCGGTCCGGGCGATACTTTCGACCTGACTAGATTGTTCGTCACGCGACGCAGTAACATGAATGCTGCGTCAGTTGTGGATAGCGACTTGATGCAAATCGAAGTAGCTTTCATGGCTAGGGTCTTCGACAAACACCCCGATCTCGCATTAAAGGTGATCCCGTATTTGTGCGAAGCAACGCACGACGCGGAAGAGCGAGTGATCCACAGTGCGGCCAGTGCCCTCTCCACTCGATTGGCGAGCACGCTCTTGCGATTGACAGAGAGGCCGCACAGCATGGCTACCGTGGATGGAACTCGGAGCATCCACATTTCGCAGACCGACCTCGCGGCAATGGTCCCGGCTTCTCGAGCGAAGGTGAATCGTTGCCTGAGAGAATGGGAACGGCGGCATCTGACACAATACGACCACGGCTCGCTGACGATCCTCAATCGCGCCGCGTTAGAGTCTGTTGCTCTTGGCGAGATCGCCTTTGACCGTTCGATGATGCATATCCCACGTGCTCGGGCATCTCCATGGCATGCTGCGGGCAGACAATAAACCGAAGTGGTGCCGGTCGTTCGCGCGTCCCTCGCTAGAGCCCTTTTCGTCGGCGTCGTAAGTCGTCGCATGGGACAAATGCGCCTTCTCACCGTATCGCTTCGGTGTGCGGCTCGCCGAGGAGATTTGGCCGGGGTTCCGGCCGATTCTGGCGCGTCGGGCTAATCGCCGCCGAACTCATCCGCAACGCCGCGCGCCATGGCCGCCGGCCGCCATCCGGGTCTCGATCGCCGAGGCCTCCGGCTGGGCGAGTTGCGAGGTGGTCGAGAACGGAGGAGTCAAGCGTAGCCAGGCCGGGTCGCAGGCTGGCCGAGGCGTTTGGCCAAGGAGGAGGGCGTCGTGATCTCAGAAGAAGCAGGGCGGGTGGTGGAGTATCCAGATTGCGGCCGTGCGGCGGCAAGCGCGTCGGGCTGATCTCCGCGCCCGACGCCCGGCTAAAGGCCAGACGGGCGGTGACACCTTCACATTGTGTACGAAAAATCGAGCGCCACACGGAACTAAATTTCCAGCTTGTCGTTTGATGCCTTGGCCGGAAACTCTAATGCCCCCCCTTGTTCCGGCTCACCCTGTACGGCTCGCTGCTAGCCAGGCAGCGGGCCGTTTCGCGCTTGAGCACTGCCGTCAGCGGAGCTAGTCCACTTTGTCCCTTAGCGGCGTCCTGTGCGTAGGCGCCCGGTACGTCTCGACCAGCCTGACCACGCCGATATTGACCATCACCAGCGGACCCAGAGCGAATCGTCCCGTCTCGTCGTCGAAGTGCGTGACTTCTCCGGTAAGCTCCATCTGCCATGCAGGCGCTGAAGGACATGAAGGACGGCAAGCCGGCTCCGACGGATCCGACCTATGCCGGACTTGACGTCTGCACGCCGGAGACGGCTGACACCTGATCGCGAAGTTGCCAGGAGGGAGAAATCCCGCCCCCGGCGGTTAGCCGTTGGAGATCGACCTTCATACCATCGCTGAGCGCTCTGATGACGTGGCCGCCCAAGAGCCTGTGGTCGTGCCTCTCACCATTTGTGTGATTGGGCTTCGTACCCCGCGGCCAACGGGGCGGCAATTCGGCAGCCTGGCAAAAGACAAAAGCCTTCAGCATCGATGAATACGAACTGCTTGGCGTCGAGCGCGAGGCCGGCAAAGCCTGCCTTTGCCCTGGCGGCTGAGCGCGGCACCGAGCCGCGCTCGTTCGCCTTGGGCGAAGGCTTTGGCATCTGCCTGGGAACGGAAGCCCTTGATGCTTACCGCGCCGTTCTCGATGACCCGCACATAATGCAATTTCACCAGCCTTGGCGGGTATACCAGTCGTCAATATCCCGACGCACGCGATCCTTCTCGATCCCCTAACGTTCGTGGATCCTGCCTTCGAGTTGGTCGCGCTTGCCGGCGATGCGGTCCAGATCGTTGCCCCGCTGTTCCTTGACCTGCTTCCAGTTTCCTTCAACACGGTTCCATGTCGATCAGGCCGGGCTGGAGGGCATGGTATCGAAGCGGAAGGACAGCAAATATCGAAGCGGCAATTCGACGGCCTGGCTGAAGACGAAAGCCTACGCGATCGACGAATACGAGTTGCTTGGCGTCGAGCGCGAGCCAGGTAAGCCTGCCTTCGCCCTGATGGCCGAGTGGCACTGGCCGCTATGTCGGCTCTGCGTTCATCACCTTGAACCGTGAGATGTGGGAACGCCTCTGGGAGCGCGTCCAACAGCACGCAGGCACGGCACCGAAGGGCATGATCGGCCGGCGACGCAAGTGGGGTCAGGCCAGGCTGATCGGGCGTGTGAAGCACCTACGCGGCGAGGAAGTCCTACGCCATGCGTCGCTGCAGGATTTCAGGGAAGAACCGGGCTAGCATCATATGAAAGCCTACCGGGTCGAACAGGTGGGAACCTTTGCGAGCAA
>NZ_JHQS01000019.1 GCF_014843845.1 Mesorhizobium amorphae
GGATGAACATGCCGGCCTTCATCGCGTTGGCGGACAAAAGCACTTCCGGCACGAACAGGATGCCGTCGCGAAAATCCTCGCCGACGATGCGCATGCCTTCGACAAGCGCCTCGGTCAGCACCTTGTAGGGTGCCCAGCCGCGCTCGAGCAGGATCTGTGTGCCTTCCTCGATCTCTTCCTTCAACCCGTCATAAAGGTCGTCGTGCATCTGCTGCACAAGCTCGTCGTCGGAAAGCTCGGAAAGGATGATCTCGTCGTCGGCCATTTGTTGCCTGCGCCAATTGCTTGTCAGTGATCTAGGGGCCGCCGGCACCTTTGTCATAGGTGCCGGCGGCGGTTGCTTGCAGCCTCGGGAGTTATATCAGGCGTCCAGCCAGACGTTCTGGAAGTCCATTTCGTAGGTCTGGTGCATTCCGTAGTTCTTCACCTTCTTGCTCATGTGGCAGTAGAGCTTCTGCCAGAACGGCTGGATGATGACGCCGGAATCCTGCAGAATCTGCTCGACGTCCTTCATCACCTCCTTGCGCTTGGCAGGATCGGCGAGCGAGAGCGCCTGCTTCAGCTTGGCGTCGAAATCCGGGTTGGCATAGGCCGTTTCGTTCCAGGCCTCGCCCGAGCGATAGCCGAGGGCCAGCACCTGGACGCCCAGCGGCCGCATGTACCAGATGGTCATTGAGTATGGATATTTCGTCCAGTCGTTCCAGAAGGTCGAGCCCGGCAGCACCGTGCGCTTCACCTTGATGCCGGCATCGCGTAGCTGGCCGGCGATCGCATCGCCGGTGTTCTTTTGCCATTCGTCCTCGACGGTGATCAGCTCATGCTCGAAGTCGGCCTGCCCGGCATCCGCCATCAGCTTCTTGGCGGCGGCTGCATCGCGTGTCTTCTTGGGTAGCGGATAATATTCGGGATGGATCGGGGCGACGTGGTGGTTCTCGCCGACCGTGCCGCGCCCGGCGTAGCCGAGCTGCATGACGGCATCGTTGTCGACGGCCATCTGCAGCGCGTTGCGGACCTTTTGGTCATCATAGGGCTTGTGCGTGATGTTGGTGCGGGCAACCAGCGTGGTCGCCGTCGCGACCTCCGATTTCACCAGATCCATCTTGTCGAGGGCGTCGATGAAGTCGGCCGGCGTTTCGAAATCGAGGTCGATCTCGCCGGACTCGAAGGCATTCAGCGTGGCGTTGAAGTCGGTGCCGTAGTCGATGAACTCGACACCGTCGAGCGGCGCTTCGCCACCCCACCACTTGCCGTTCTCGCGACGCTTGACGACCGCCTTCTGGCCGACGTCGTAAGAGACCAGCTCGAAAGCTCCGGTACCGATTGGCTTCTTGATCGGGTCGGCGCCATCCTTGTCGAAGTCGCGATGCATGACCAGCGCCGGATAGTCGGTGAGGCCCGGTATGATCGCGATGTCCGGTTCGTTGAGCTTCAGCTTGACCGTGAGGTCGTCGACCTTGGTGATCGCGCCATCCTTCGCCTTACCGGTCTTTGTGTCGATCAGCGCGCCGACGCGTGCCGCCATGGAATTGCCGGAAGCACCCTTCTCGCACCAGCGGTTCAGATTGAAGACCACGTCATCGGCGTTGAAGGCATCGCCATTGTTCCAGGTGACGCCCTTGCGCAGATGCAGTGTGTATTCGGTGGCGTCATCATTGACGTCCCAGCTTTCGAGCAGGACCGGCTCGAAAGTGAACTGGTGCGTATAGCGGACGAGCGGTTCCAGCCAACAACGGGTGACGTTTGCCATCTCGGTCCAGTCATAGGTGCGCGGATCCTTCTGCGCCTTGACCGACATGGCGACATGCAGCGTTCCGCCCTTTTTCGGTTCATCGGCCAGGGCTTTTGTCGGCGCCGCAAGGCCGATCATGCCATAGGCGAAAGCCGTCGATGCGCCAAAGGCGCTGGCCAGCGCCAGGAATTCACGCCGGTCCATGCGGCCCGCACGCGTCTCTTTCGCCATTGCCTCGATAGCGCCCGGCACGCGGTCGCCATCGCTTCTGAAGAGCGTCATTTTTTCCTCCCTTAGTGGTTCCGTCAGGTCTTCGCCTGTCACATCAACTAGTGCTGTTGTTCTATCAACTAACGCTGTCCGGCAGCTTCTCCTCGCGCAGCGCGATGAAATCCTTGAGACCATCGGCGATGCCCTCATCGAGCTTCGGCTCCTCGTAATCCGCGAGCATGTTGCGCGCTTTCTCGCGACCGCGCGTATCGTGGTCCTTCGCCCCTTCAGCCTTCCACTGTTCGAACGAATTGAAGTCCATGATGCTGGGCATGAAGAAAGCGGACTCGAAATGTTCGAGCGTGTGCTGGGTGCCCAGGAAATGACCCTGCGGCCCCACCTCGCGGATCGCCGCCATCGCTTCCTTGAAATCGTCGAACGGCAGCCCGCCGGCATATTTGTACCAGCCGACAAGCTGCTCGCAGTCGGTCGCGAATTTCGAGTAGCCGCAGGTCAGGCCGGCCTCGAGCCATCCAGCGGAGTGCCAGATGTAGTTGGCGCCGGCAAGGATGGCGGCATGCATCAGCATGTTAGCCTCGTAGCCGGCCTGGGCGTCGTTCAGCTTCGAGCCGACATGGAAGCCCGACGTGCGCCACGGCAGCCGGTATTTCCTGGCCAGCGCGCCCATCAGATACATCATCTGGGCGGCTTCCGGCGTGCCACCCATGGGCGCGCCGGTCTTCATGTCGACCGTGACCATGAACTGTCCGTAGATCTGCGGCGAACCCGGACGCAGCAGCTGTGTGAACGCGACGCCGGCCAGCGCTTCCGCATTGACCTGCGCGACCGCGCCGACGGCGGAGGCCGAGGTCGAGGCGCCGCATAGCGCGAAGGGCGCGAGAATCAGCGGCTGGTTGCTGCGCGCATAGACCTTCATGGCGTCCAGCATGGTGGCGTCCCACACCAGCGGCGAGTTGCAGTTGGTGATCGCCACAAGCACCGAATTGTCGCGGACAAAATCCTCGCCGAACACGATGCCGGCCATCGCCATCGTGTCTTCCGCCCGCTCCTTCGACGTCACGATGCCCATGAACGGCTTGTCGGAGTGCTTCAGCGCTGAGTGGATGATGTGCAGATGGCGCTTGGGCACCGCAATTTCCATCGGCTCGCAGATGACCGAGCTCGACGAGTGCAGCGCCGGCGCCATGTAGGCGAGCTTATGGAAATTGTTGAGGTCGGCGAGCGAGCCGTACCGCCTGTTGTTGTCGAGGTCGCGCACGTAAGGCGCGCCATACATCGGAACGAAGATGGAATTCTTGCCGCCGACGCGAACGGTACGCTCGGGGTTGCGCGCATTGAGGGTGAATTCCGGCGGGACCTTGGAGACCAGCTCCATCAAGAGCGCACGGTCGATACGGACGCGCGTCTCGGAGACATCGGCTCCGGCGGCCTTCCATAGGGCGATCGCCTCGTCGTCGCGGAACTCGCAGCCCACCTCTTCAAGGATCGAGAGCGACTCCTGGTGGATCAGCTCCACCGCCTCGTCCGGGACCATCTGATAGGCGGGGATCTGGCGGACCAGGGTTGGAAACGACGCTATGGGAACGCCCCGCATCGCCTTGCGCCCCAGGCGGCCGCCGCTGCGGCGATGGGCAGTTTCGGTCACTTCAACGGCCGGTGCGTTCATGGCAAGTCAATCCTCCCTGAGCCCGTCAACTTAGCGGGACGAAATATGACTGTGACGCTGGAAAAACCTGATCTCTTGTATAAGCTCTGCTTATGCGAAGCTTGCGCCACCTCCTGCCCTCCGCCGGCAGCCTGATCGTCTTCGAGGCGGCCGGGCGGCTGTCGAGCTTCACCGCCGCCGGGCGCGAGCTCGGCATGACGCAGGCCGCCGTCTCCTATGCTGTGCGCGGGTTGGAGGAACAGCTCGGCGCCAAGCTATTCCAACGCCGCCACCGCCAGGTCAGCCTGACCGAGGCCGGCGAGCGCTTCCATGCCGATGTCTCGCTCGGCCTGTCCCACATCCGAAAATCGGCGGAAGACCTGCGCCTGCAGGTGACAGGCGGCCATGTGACGCTTGCCGCGTCGACCGCCTTCGGCTCGTTCTGGATGATGCCGCGCCTGCAGCAGTTCCGCGACGAATTGCCGGGCGTTGATCTACGCATCCAGACCGCCGACCGCGACCTCGACATCATCGCCGAGGGCATCCCGCTCGGCGTGCGCGGCGGCGTGCCGCGCGATTGGCCGGACTATCATTCGCTGTCGCTCTCTGACGAGGAGATCTTCCCGGTCGCAGGCCCCAACTATCTGGCGAAGTTTGGGCTGCCGAAGACCGTCGAGGAACTGGCAACGCATCGACTCATCCATCTCGAGGAGCCCTACCGCGAGGCCCCGAACTGGGACGAATGGTTCGCGTCCGCAGGAACCAGCCTCCGTAATGCCGAGCGCGGCTTGCGCATCAATGACTATGCCTTGGTGATTCAGGCGGTCATGGAGGGACAAGGCATCTCGCTCGGCTGGCGGCATCTGGTCGCGCGCCTCGTGGCATCTGGACTGTTGGTGCCGGTGACGGATCATGTGCTGAGGACCGGCGTCGGATTCTACGTCATCTGGCCGAAGAACCGCGAGCTGAGCGACAATGCCCGCAAGGTGCGGGACTGGTTGGCCGCGCAGGCGTGAGGAGGCAAGCCGCATAGCTGGGATCGCAGCGAGGGGGTGCTGCCCCGCCGTCATGTCCGCTATTCCGCCGCATCGAAAACTTCCGCATCCGTTACGAATCCGCCTATAGTGCTCCCATGCCCATCCGCCAGCTTTCCGAAACGATGATCAATCAGATCGCCGCCGGCGAAGTCATCGAGCGTCCGGCGAGCGTGGTCAAGGAACTGGTCGAGAACGCGCTCGATGCCGGTGCTTCCCGCGTCGAGATCGTTACCGCCGGTGGCGGACTGAACCTGATCCGCGTCACCGACGACGGTTCAGGCATCCCCGAGCAGGAGCTGGTGCTGGCGATTGCGCGCCACTGCACGTCCAAGCTTGGCGATAACATCCACGACATCCGCTCGCTCGGCTTTCGCGGCGAGGCGCTGCCGTCGATCGGTTCGGTGGCCAGGCTGTCGATCCGCTCGCGCACTGCATCGGGCGACAGTGCGGCCGAGATCGGCATCGAGGGCGGCCGTATGTCCGCGGTCAAGCCGGCGGCGGCCAATCGCGGCACAACGGTCGAGGTGCGCGACCTATTCTTCGCCACGCCCGCCCGGCTCAAGTTCATGAAGGGCGAACGCGCCGAAAGCTCGGCTACCAGCGACGTGGTCAAGCGCATTGCCATTGCCTTCCCTGCCGTGCGCTTCACGCTGGCCGGTTCCGACCGCTCGACACTGGAATTGCCGGCGACCGAAGACAGCTCTGAGGGCCGCCTTGCCCGTGTCGCACAAGTGATGGGCGCCGACTTTCCGGACAATGCGATCGCCATCGATGCCGAGCGGGAGAGCGTGCGGCTTTCCGGCCATGTCTCGATCCCGTCGTTCAGCCGCGCCAACGCGCTGCAGCAATATGCCTATGTCAATGGCCGGCCGGTGCGCGACAAGCTGATCGCCGGCGCCATTCGCGGCGCTTTCGCCGACGTGCTGCCACGCGACCGCCACGCGGTGACCGTGCTGTTCCTGACGCTCGATCCGGGAACCGTCGACGTCAATGTCCACCCGGCCAAGGCCGATGTGCGCTTCCGCGATCCCGGACTGGTGCGCGGGCTGATCGTCGGCGCCATCCGCGAGGCGCTGGCCAATGCCGGCATCCGCGCCGCGACTACAGGTGCGGCCGGCATGATGGCGGCGTTCCGGCCGGGTGCTGCCAGCTACGCGCATCCCGGACCGGCCAATGGCCACCGCAGCTACGATGCGGCCTATCGCGCCTCGGGCTTTTCCGGGTTCGACCGCTCAGCGCAGCGGCCGCTCGACATGGAAGGCGGTGGGCTCGGCAATGGCGGCTTCCGCGAGAACGATCAGGCCGCCTTCGATGCCGGGCCGCTGGCCAGCGCCGATGCGCGAGCCGGCCAGGACGAGGCGGCCGAGACGCTGCTCGGCACAGTGCTGGGTGCGGCGCGGGCGCAGGTGCATGAGAACTACATCGTCGCCCAAACCAGGGATTCGCTCGTCATCGTCGACCAGCACGCGGCGCATGAGCGGCTGGTCTACGAAGCCTTGAAGAATGCGCTGCATGCCCGTGCGGTGCCCTCGCAGATGCTGCTTCTGCCGGAGATCGTCGACCTGCCTGAGGAGGATGCCGAGCGGCTTGCCATGCATTCCGAGACCTTGGCCCGCTTCGGCCTCGGCATCGAGCGCTTCGGTCCGGGTGCGGTGGCAGTGCGCGAGACACCGTCGATGCTGGGCGAGACCAATGTGCAGCAGCTGGTGCGCGACCTCGCCGACGAGATCGCCGACAACGATACGGTCGAGACGCTGAAAGGCCGACTGGACAGGATCGCCGCGACCATGGCCTGCCATGGCTCGGTGCGCTCCGGCCGTCTGCTGAAGGCCGAGGAGATGAACGCGCTGTTGCGCCAGATGGAGGCGACGCCGGGCTCCGGCACCTGCAACCACGGTCGCCCGACCTATATCGAGCTCAAGCTCGCCGACATAGAAAGGCTGTTCGGGCGGCGGTGAAGACTGTCTCTGGACCCTCTTCGCCGCTTTTCGAGGTCGCCTCGTGCAACGGATCGTAATTCTCGGAAATGCTGGAAGCGGCAAATCAACCCTGGCGAGGGAAGTGGGTGAACGGCTGAAATTGCCGGTCGTGCATTTGGACAGACTGTTCTGGGGCCGGGTTGGACCAAACCTCAAAATGAGGTCTTTCGTGCAAGCGTCAACCAAGCCATCTCTGGTAACGGCTGGGTGTGCGAGGGAAACTACTATCGGCAGACTTTCGACCTAAGGCTGCCCCGCGCCAATCTCGTTGTCTGGCTCGACACCCCTCGCGTAACCTGCCTGAGCCGGGTCATATTGCGTGGCGCATTGAACCGGCCTCGGCTTGATCTTGCGACCGGATGCCGGGAGAGACTGGACAAAGAGTTTTTGGAGTTTCTGCGCTACATCTGGAATTTCGACCGTGACAGTCGACCGCTCATCGAGCAGGAGCGGCTGGCGAGGGGAGCACTGGTGCCGGTGATCAACTTGCGTGGCAGCCGTCAGATATCCGACTTCGTAAGCTCGCTTGCTCGCCAGCCCTAATGCAGCCAACTGCTACAACACTCTGATTCACCTCTTCAAATTCACCACGACGACGCCGCCAAGCGCCAGTGCGCCGCCGATCATGCCGAGCAGGGTCGGCACTTCGCCGAGCCAGAAGAAGCCGATGAGGGTGGCCACCGGCGACACCAGATAGAGGAAGTTCGAGGCGCGCGCGGCCGGCAGGCGCGACAGCGCGGTTGCCCAGGCGGCGTAGGCGATCAGGCTCGGCACGATGCCGAGAAAGATGACGGCACCGAGCCCGGCGGCGTCGGCGACCGCGGCCTGCGAGAGCGCGTTGGGCAGGAAGGGTGCCAGGCAGAGTGCGCCGAGCACCATGTTGGAGGCGGCGATGGTCAGCGGATGGTGGCGGGCAAAGAGCGGCTTCTGGACGATGGTGTTGACGGCTGAGCACAGGGCGGAGCCCAAGACCAGCAGTGCGCCGGTGTTGAAATGCAGGCCCTGCCCCTCGCCCATGGCGATGACGCCGATGCCGGCAAAAGAGATCGCCGTGCCGAGCCAGGCCAGACCGGAGAAGCGTTCGCCAAGCAGCGCCATGGCCATGATGGCGGTGAAGATCGGGCTGACGTTGATGATGAAGCCGGCGGCACCGGCCGAAACCGTCAGCTCGCCGAAATTGAGCATCGCCGTGTAGAGCGCGACGAAGATGGCGCCACCGAAGGCGAAGCGCCACAATTCGTCGATCCTGGGCAGCGCCGGGCGCTTGACGGCGAGGAAGATCGCGGCCGGCACGGCGGCGATGGCGAAGCGCAGCGCACCGAGTTCCAGCGGATCGAAGGCAGCGAGGCCGGCGCGGATGGCCGGAAAGGCCGAGGCCCAGCCGACCACGGTGAGGGCCACCGCGATGACCGCCGTGGTGTCCATGCGCTGTGTCGAATTCAACGTGCCGGTGTAAGCGCTCATCTGACCGTCCTCGCGATTCAATTGCATGATGTATAGAAATGCCATTGCCGCCGGTTGACAAACGAGCAAATCGAGGGTCACCTGTGAGCATGGATCACAGCTCAGAACCGATGCTGCCGCTCGAGACCTTGCGCGCCTTCGACGCGGCGGCGCGCACCGGGAGTTTTTCAGCCGCCGCCGAAAAGCTCAACCTCACCCATGGCGCCGTCAGCCGGCAGATCGCAAAGCTGGAAGACTGGCTGGGGCTGAAAGTGTTCGATCGCGGCGCGCGCGGCGTGTCGCTGACCATCGAGGGTAATCGTCTGCATCTCAGGACCACCGAAGCCTTCGCGCTGATCGCGAGCAATTCCGACCGCTGGGTGGAGCCGCGCGGCACCGCCGTGGTGCGGCTCGCCTCGATTCCCTCGGTGGGAGGACTGTGGCTGATGCCACGCATGGCAGCGCTTGAAAGCAACCCGACCAAATTGCGCATCGTGCTCGACGTCGACAACCGCCAGGCCGATCTCGCCGATGAAGGCATCGATCTTTCGGTGCGCTGCGGGCGCGGCCGCATTCCCGGCCGCGTTTCGGTGCAGCTGTTCGAGGAACATGTCTTCCCCGTAGCCTCGCCGGAACTGGCGAACGAGATCGGCCGTGGCGATCCTGCCCGGCTGCTCAAATTCCCGCTGATCAACGATTCCGATGCGTCCACCTGGCGCGCCTGGTTCGCGGCGCAGGGCATGGATTACCGCCCGCGCCCGCACGACCGCCGCTTCGAGGATTACAATCTGGTGCTCGATGCCGCGGCGCATGGGCTGGGCATCGCACTGGCGCGGCCGCCGCTGACGCAGGATCAGCTGAAGTCGGGCCGCATCGTCGCGGTCGACGACCGCGTCGCTCTCAATCCGATCTCCTACTGGCTCGACCGGCCTGCCGGCCGCCCGCGTGCCGCCGCCGCCGACCTTGCCCGCCGCATCGCGGCGCAGGCCGGGCTGGCGCCGGAAAGGATCGAGGCGTTCATCGAGGCCGAGAATTAGCGAAGCATCATCAGCACAAAGCCGACGATCGCGCAGGCAAGCATCCCGGCGCCAAACGACATCAGTCCGATGCTCATCTGCCTGGGTTCGGGCTCCGCCATGTCGCCCGGCCGAGAGCCGCGCTGCCCTTGTCTCGCTTCCGAGCCGATGGTGGGAGCACGGCGAAGCGGCGAGACCTCTGCTGTGAGAAGCGCCAACCAAGCCATGACAATTGGCTTGCCGCCCTCATCTGTGGTCACCTGGGCCAGCGCCAAGCCACGTTGCGCGGTGTCGGCTTCCGGCGCCTGTCTCCTCGTGGCGGTTGTGACCGGCGTGGCATCGCTTGCCGCGTCCGCGCCCGGGTCGACCAGGAGCCGGTAGGCATGCTCGATCTCGGACGAGGACAATTGCTGCGGCATTCCGGAACCGCCGGCCGGCAGCAGGGTCGGCAGCACAGCCGCCACCGGCTGCGACGGCCCTACCGCCGGTGCCGGCGGCGCAACCAATGCCTTGATGAGTGCCGTCCTCGCTGGATCGGTCTTCGCCGACGGCAAAGCCTCCGGCGTGAATGCTTCCCGCAACAGCGATGTCAGGCGGGCAGAGGAAATGTCCATGCCGGTCCCCGCAAGAGCGGTTCATCGTTTCACCGAAACGCCGAACCACTCTATCTCTTTGTCTTGACGCAATCCCGGACGGAAAACCGTTTCACACTTTTCCAGGAATTGCTCTTCGGACAATAGGCCATCAGCATTGCGTCAAGCTTGACCTCGCCGGCAATTTATGGCGATGACATCCTCATGAACCTTGGCGCCACCTCATGATGAACCGCTTCGAAGGCCCGGGCGGCAAGGAAGCCCGGATTCGCTATCTCGATGGCGATTTCCAGGTCACCAGCCCCGGCACGTTCGTGCGCTGCGCGGTGACCGGCGAGAGCATCCCGCTCGACGAGCTCAAATATTGGAGCGTCGCCAGGCAAGAGCCTTATGCGAACGCCACGGCCTCGCTGCGGCGTGAGATGGAAGCGAATCCGGATCTGCGCAGCCGGCGCTAGTCACCCCCGTAACTTCCGCTGCCGCCACGCATCCAGCGTTTCGTCGATGATCCGCTCCGGCACTTGGTCGAGTTCGAACACGGTGTCGATTTCCAGCACGTCGAGCTGATCCAGGAACCCGGCGGGCGCCGTGCCGTGGCGCAGCCTGGCGGCGTCCTTGGCGGTGGTGACGAGGCCTAGCCCTTCGCGGCGCGCCGTGCCGGCGAGTTCGGCAAGCTCGTCCTCGCCATAGAAATGATGATCCGGAAAGGCCCTCGAGAGCACCACCTCGCCGCCGGCGGCGCGAAGCGTGTCGAAAAATTTTTCGGGATGGCCGATGCCGGCGAAGGCCAGGAACCTTCTGCCGGCAAAGCGCTCCTTACCCCGAGGTAAGGTATGCGCCTCGAAGATCGGCCGGCCGGCGCGCGCCGCCTGGCGGACCACCGCATCGGCGGCGGTACCCTCGCCCATCTTGAGCAGCGCACTGGTGAAGACCAACTGGTCGACGATGTTTGCCCTGAGCGGCCCGCCGGGAATGACGCGGCCATTGCCGATGCCGTAGCGCGTGTCGACGACGACCAGCGCAAAGTCGATATGGATGCGCGCGCTCTGGAAGCCGTCGTCCATGATGAGGAAGTCGCAGCCGTGCTTCTCGATGAGCAGCCTGGCGCCCGCCGCACGGTTCGGCGACACCGCGACCGGCGCATGTTCGGCCAGAAGCAGCGGCTCGTCGCCGACATGCTTGGCGGCGTCATGGTGCGGATCAACGAGATGCGGCTGCGCGAACGAGCCGCCATGGCCGCGCGACAGGAAGCCGGGATTGAGCTGCATGCGTTTGGCCTGCCTGGCCAGCGCGATGGCCACCGGTGTCTTGCCGGTGCCGCCGACGGTGAAATTGCCGACGCACAGCACCGGTGCCTCGACCTTTTCGCGCGGCGCGCGGCGCATGCGGCGGCCGGCGACAATTGCATAGGCGGCCGACAGCGGCGACAGCGCCAGCACGCGCCAGTCCGGCTTTTCCCACCAGAAGGGCGGCGCCTCGGAGGTCACGCTACCTCCCGTTGGCGCCCTTCAGGCGCGACTTGACGACCAGCGGCTGGATATACGGCTCCAGCGACTTCAGCGTGCGCGCCAGCGCGCCGCGCATCTCGTCGACGGTCGCCACACCGGCCGCCATCATCTCATAGCGCGCCGCCTCGTTGGTCAGAAGGAAATTGACCGCGCCGGCCAGCATGTCGCGGTCGCGCACGAGTCTCGCCCCGCCACTGTCGAGCAGCCGCTGATAGGCCTCGCGGAAATTCTGAACATTGCGGCCGGCGAGCACCGCCGTCTCCAGCATCGCCGGCTCAAGCGGGTTCTGGCCGCCCTCGGAGGTCAGCGACCGGCCGACGAAGGCGATCTCCGTCAGCCTGAGATAAAGCCCCATCTCGCCGATCGTGTCGCCAAGCAGGATATCAGTGTCGGCGGTGATCCTGTCCCCCTTGCTGCGCCGGGCGAGCTTCAGGCCCATGCCGGAAATCTGCGCGGCCAGCGCCTCGGCGCGGTCCGGATGGCGCGGAACGATGATCGTCAGCAGGCCGTGATGGCGCCTGTGCAGCATGGCGTGGACTTCGGCCGCCACCACCTCCTCGCCGTCATGGGTCGAGATCGCCGCCCAGGTCGGCCGCTCGCCGATCTGGCGCTTCAGCGAGGACAGCGCCTTTTCGTCGAACGGCGGCGGCGCGGTGTCGACCTTGAGATTGCCCGACACGGTGACCGGCCGAGCGCCCAACGAGCGGAAGCGCTCACCGTCGACATCCGACTGGGCGACGACATGGGCAAGGTTCTCGAACAATGCCTCGGCGATGTTGGCGCGCTTCTTCCAGGAGGTGAAGGAGCGGTCGGACAGCCTGCCGTTGACCAGCACCTGCGGCACGCGCCGGGCGCCGAGTTCCAGCATGGTCATCGGCCAGATTTCCGATTCGGCGATGATCGCCAGGTCCGGCCGCCAATGGTCGAGGAAGCGGCTGACCGCCGGCTTCAGGTCGAGCGGCACATATTGGTGGATGATGCGGGCGCCAAGCCGCTCGTCGGCGACTTGCGCGGAAGTGACGGTGCCGGTGGTCAGCACGATGTTGACGCCGTAGTCGAGGATGCTCTCGACCAGGGGAATGACGGCGAGGGTCTCGCCGACACTCGCTGCGTGGATCCAGATCATCGGCCCTTCCGGGCGTGGCCGGCCGGCGACGCCGTAGCGCTCGCGCCGGCGCACTCGATCTTCCTTGCCACGGGAGGTGCGCCAGGCGACGTAGGGCCCGATCAGCGGATAGGCGGCGGCGCCCGCGTAGCGGTAGGCCGACAGCATGGCGCGCGCCCAGCGCTCGCTCACTTAGGGCCGTCCACGAGGCGGTAGGCCTCGGCGGTGGCGGCGTTGAGCGAGGCGGTCAGTTCCTGGCGCTTGCGCTCCATCTCGGCGTCGTCGGCATTGGCCGGCACCTGTACCGGCGTGCCGAGCACGATCGCGCAACGGCCGAACGGCAGGTTGATGGTGGTCTTGTCCCAGCTCTTCTCCAGCACTTTGCGGCGGCTGGTGGCGATGGCCGCGGGCATGATCGGGCGGCCCGAGAGCCGCGCCAGAAGGACGATGCCGAGCCCCGCGTCGCGCGGCGTGCCGTGGGGTATGTCTGCGATCATGGCGACGTTCTTGCCGGCCGTGAGCGACTTTTTCAGGGCAATCAACGCCTTGGCGCCACCCTTGTCGAGATGCCTGGTGCTGTCACGTCCGCCGGAGCCGCGCACGGCCTCGATGCCGAATCTCTCGAGCATCAGAGCGTTGAGCTCGGCATCGGCGCTGCGCGAGACCATGGCGACCAGCGGCCGCCCCTTGGGATAGTAGGCCGGCGTCAGAAGATGCTGGCCGTGCCAGAGCGCGATGATGCCGGGTTCCAGATGCGCATAGGCGCCGCCCGCAACCTTCGCCGATCCCTCGACCGTGCGATTGGTCAGGCGCACCAGACGCACGAACTGCGCCAGCAGGCCGACGATGACGTTCTTGACGATTCGCGACTGCGCCAGCGGTTCGCGGACCCTGCGCCAGAAGGCCTTGGTGGCTCGGCTGCCGCCACGGCCCGCGGGCGCGGCCTCGCCGGCCGGCGCTTTCGCCGCATCATGGTGCATAGAAGTCAACCGACGGCCTTGCTGTCTGGGTCGAGCAGCCGATGCAGGTGAACGACGAAATAGCGCATATGGGCGTTATCGACACTGGCTTGCGCCTTGGCCTTCCAGGCCGTGTGCGCGGATTGATAGTCGGGG
Organism: Mesorhizobium amorphae; assembly: GCF_014843845.1. Taxonomy (GTDB): domain Bacteria; phylum Pseudomonadota; class Alphaproteobacteria; order Rhizobiales; family Rhizobiaceae; genus Mesorhizobium; species Mesorhizobium amorphae_A. The sequence goes on from NZ_JHQS01000019.1 coordinate 13,402, forward strand.
TAGATGCCGACGATGTCGAGCCCATCGAGGTCGCGGAATTCGGTTCCGCCCAGCTTTTTCAGCTCGCCACCGAAAACCAGGTGCAAAAGCTGTTTCTTTCCGTCTTCCGCGGCCATGTCTGTCCTTCACATATCGTGAGTTTTGCAGAGGTCTAGACCAAAGCCGCCGACTTTGGAACCTTTGATGATGGTTAACTGTCCAGCCCGGCAATGACACCGGCAAGCACGGCAAGCAGCGCGCCACTGCCGGCGGCGAGCGCGCCGTGGCGAATCACCTCGCCGGCATAGCGCGGCCGCTCGCCATGCCGGTCGAGCAAGGCGCCGCCCGCTTCGTGCAGGATGAGATCGGCGGCGGCGATGTCCCAGTCATGCGCGCTCGGCTTGACGAAGGTTGCATCGAGGCGGCCATTGGCCACCATCGCCAGCCGGTAGGCGAGAGACGGAATGTGGATGACGCGGTTCAGCCGGCCCTGCCACTCAGCCGGCATCAGGTCGACCAGCGGCTTCGGTCCGCCAATCTCGATCTTTGCCAAGGGCTGGCGCACGGCAATGCGACGACCATTCAGGAACGCGCCCTCGCCGGGCAGCGCCCAATAGGTCTCTTTCATGGCCGGGCATTCGAGCACGCCGACCAGCGTGCGGCCGTCTTCGACCACGGCGACGCTGACACACCAGGAGCGCAGGCCTTCAAGGAAGCCGCGCGTGCCATCGATGGGATCGACGACGAAGGTGCGGCGCGCCGAAAGCCTGACGGGATTGTCGGCGGTTTCCTCCGACAGCCAGCCATAGTCAGGCCGCGCGGAAAGCAAGGTCTCGCGCAGATAGGCATCCGCTGCGTGGTCGGCTTCACTGACCGGCGACGTGCCGCCCTTCATCCAGACCTGCGGGTTGTTGCCGAAATAGCGCATGGCGATGATGCCGGCCTCGCGGGCGGCGTCGCGCAGCAGGGCCAGGTCCTCACGGGCTCCGGCCGATATCACCGTATCAGGCGCCGGCAAGGGTCATCCCTTCGATCATCAGCGTCGGGGCCGCGGTGCCGAAATCGCGATCGAGATCGCTGGCCGGAATCATGTTGAGGAACATCGTCTTCAAATTGGAGGCGATGGTCACCTCCGCCACCGGATAAGCAAGCTCGCCATTCTCGATCCAGAAGCCGGACGCGCCACGGCTGTATTCGCCGGTGATCATATCGACGCCCTGGCCGAACACTTCGGTGACATAGAAGCCGCTCTTCAGCGACTTGATCAAATCTTCCGGCGTGCGTTCGCCCGGCTCAATGGCGAGGTTGGTCGAGGATGGCGAGACGGAGGAGCCACTGCGCGAGCCGCGTCCGTTGGTGACGAGGCCAAGCTCACGCGCGGCCGAGGTCGACAGGAACCAGTGGTTGAGAACGCCCTTTTCGACCATCAGCAGCATCTTTCCCTCGACACCTTCGCCGTCGAAGGGACGCGAGGCCTGGCCGCGGCGCCTGAGTGGTTCGTCGGTGACGGTGATCGCGGCCGAGGCCACCTGCTTGCCCATCATGTCGCGCAGGAAGCTGGTCTTGCGCGCCACGGCGGCGCCATTGATGGCGCCGGCGAGATGACCGGCAATGCCGCGCGCAACGCGCGGATCGAACACGACATCGACCGGCCCGGTCGCCGCCTTGCGGGCGCCGAGGCGGCGCACGGCCCGCTCGCCGGCCTTGCGGCCGATATCTTCGGGTGCGTCGAGATCGGAAAAATGCTGGTGCGAGGAGTACTCGTAGTCGCGCTCCATGCCGGTGCCCTCGCCGGCAATGACGCTGGCCGAGCGCGAAAAGCGCGAGGCGACATACTGACCGACGAAGCCGTGCGAGGTGGCGAGCACCAGGCCGCCGAGCCCGGCGCCGGCGCTGCTGCCGGACGAATTGGTGACGCCCTTGACGGCAAGGGCTGCCGCTTCCGCCGCAAGCGCCGCTTCCTTCAGTTCATCGGCCGAAACCTCGGTCGGGTCGAACAGATCGAGGTCGCGCGGCGTTTTCGCCAGCAGCGCGGGATCGGCGAGGCCCTGATAGGGATCCTCCGGCGACACCTTGGCCATGGCGACCGCGCGCTCGGCCAGCGCCTTCGGGTCGGAGGCGGCGGTCGCCGACACGCTCGCAACGCGCTGGCCGACGAACACACGCAGCGAGACATCTTCGCTCTCGGACGATTCGGTAGCCTCGACCTTGCCCAGCCGCACCGACACGCCAGCCGAGCGACCGCGCACCGCGACCGCATCCGCGGCATCGGCGCCGGCACGTTTGGCGGCCTCGACCAGGGCCGCGACGCGGTCGGTCAATTTCGCTGCGTCGAGCGTATTGGTCATGCGTATCAATCCTGCTTTTTCTGCCGGCCTTGGGAGGAAGCCACTGGCACCCATCTATTGGTCCGCCGTGGCTTGTACAATGGGAAACGCGGCAATCAAAAGGCAAGGCAGCCTGTTCAGAGCCCCAGCCACGCCCATCTCGCCTTTCCGGTCTCGCCGAGAAGGCTTGGCGTCCTAAGGAGGAAAGGACTGTCAGAAGCGATCTGCGGCAAAAGGAGCGACGCGCGCCGCATCGCCGTGTCCGGCGATAAGATCGGCGACCAGCCGCGCCGTGATCGGCGCCAATGTCAGCCCGAGATGGCCATGGCCGAACGCGTGGACGACGCCGGGACTGCGGCGCGAGAGCCCGATGACCGGACGCGAATCGGGCAGCGATGGCCGGAAGCCGAGCCATTCCGATGACGGCTTGCCGAGCTGGGGAAAGATCTGCCTCACGCCGCGGTCGAGCAGCGCCAGTCGGCGCGGATTGGGCGGTGCGGCAAGCCCGCCAAGCTCGACAGTGCCGGCAACACGCAGCCGGCCGGCCATCGGCGTCATGTAGAAGCCGAGATCGACGGGACAGACCGGCCGGTTGAGCAGCGGCGCATCGGTTGAAAATTCGAGGTGATAGCCGCGCTCGGTCTCGAGCGGAACGCTGTCGCCGGCTTGTGCGGCGAGTGCGCGCGAGCGTGCGCCGGCGGCGATGACCACCGTCTTCGCTTTGATCCGGAAACCGGGACCGCTGAGCTCGACGCCGTCTGCGCCGGCCCTCAGGCCGGTCACTTCGGCCCTGGCCAGCGACGCGCCGCGTGCGACGGCCGCCTCGAGCAGGCGGCGCATCACCATGCTCGGATCGGTGACGTTCAGCGAGTCCGGAAAGTATAGGCCACGGGCCGCGATCGCCTGCAGGCCGGGCTCCAGCCCGGCGACCTGTAGCGGCGTCAGCACCTCCTGGTGGACGCCAAATTCGGCACGCAACGCCCGGCCGCCGGCGGCAGCGGCAAAGTCGCTCTCGCGGCGGTAGAGATAGAGGCAGCCATTGCGGCGCATAAGGTCCTGCAGGCCGGCCTCCTGCACCATCTCTCCCCAGGCCGGCAAGGCTTCCGACAGCAGCCCGGCAAGCGCCAAGGCATTGGCGCGGGTGGCCCCGGGCAGCGACTGCCTGACGAAACGGGCGAGCCATGGCGCCAGCTGGAAAAGCGCGGTCCAGCGCAGCGCAAACGGACTGTCGCGATCGAGCAGCAATTTCGGCAAAGCGCGCAGAACGCCCGGATTGCCGACCGGCATGCAGGCATATTCGGCGATCGTCCCGGCATTGCCGAAGGAAGCGCCGGAGCCCGGTTCGTTGGGATCGATGAGCAGGACCTCACGCCCCTCGCCGGCAAGCCGCAGCGCCGTCGCCAACCCGACAACACCGGCGCCGACGATGGCGATCTCGACTGTTTCGGATGCGGCCACGACTGACCCCTCAGACGAAGCCAGGCAGTTGCAGATGGCCGGCCGCAAGCAGCTCGGCCATCGTACTCAGCGCCATCCGCAAATCGTCGAGCGAACGGGCGGCGCCGACATTGATGCGCACCCCATGCTGTACCGGCTCGCGGCCGACAGCGAAGGCATCGCCGGGCAGCACGGCAACGCCGCGTTGCAGGCAGGTGCGGGCAAAGCCGGCGCCGCGCCAAGGTTCGGGGAGCCGCAGCCAGGCATGGGTCGACGTCGAATGGGTCTGGACATCGAAGCCGCCAAGGATGTCGCTCAGCACCGCCTGACGCTGGCGCAGTTCCTGCTTCTGTGCCTCGATGATGCGCGTTGCCGTCCCCTCCTCCAGCAATTGCGTACCGATCAGCGCCGCCATCGGGCTGATGCTCCAGCAATTGATGCGAAGTGCGGCCGCCACCTGGCCGGCGATGGCGCGCGGCGCGATGACGAAACCGAGCCTCAGCCCCGGCGCGATGCATTTCGACAGGCCGCTAATATGGACCGTCAGCTCCGGCTCGAGGCTGGCCAGCGACGGCGGCGGATTGTCGGCCAGCGGACGATAGACGTCGTCCTCGATGATCAGCACATTGTGGCGGCGGGCGACTGCGACCAGTTCGTTGCGGCGTTCGGCGCTGAGTGTAATCGTCGTCGGGTTGTGCAGTGTCGGCACCAGGAAGACCGCGCGGGGTCGAAGTTGCCCGCAGGCGGCATCAAATGCGTCCGGCCGCATACCGCCGCGATCCATGGCGACGCCCCTGAGATCGAGCCCATGCACCCTGCAGAGCGCATTGATGCCCTGATAGGTGACCTCGTCAGCGAGAATGACCTCGCCCTGCTTGGTCACGGCGCCAAGCACGCAATCCAGCCCGTGCTGGGCGCCAGCCGCCAGCACGACGCGACCGGGATCGCCGTCGCCGGCCACCGGCCGCATCCATTCGGCGATCGCCGATCTCGCCCACAACGGTCCTTCCGGCGGATGGTAGTCCTGCAGCGTGGCGTAGTGCCGGTGCTTGGCCATGCGCGGCAAGAGCAATGCCAGCGCATCGAGATAGGCTGAGGTCGCCGGCCGGTTGACCGACAGATCGACGACCCCGCTATCGTCGCTCGGAGCCGAGACGAAACCCGGCCTTTCGCCGGCATCGCGGGCGGCGACCGTGGTTCCGCGCCCCGGCCGTGCCTCGAGCAGGCCGCGCGCCTGCAGCGTCGACAGCGCCCGCGTCACCGTAGTGACGTTGATGCCAAGCGCCCGCGCAATCTCGCGCTGCGGCGGCAGCCGGTCGCCCACGGCAAGCGTGCCGGCAGCGATCCGTTCGGCAATTGCGTCGGCAAGGCGGCGATAGACCGGACCTTCATCCGAGGCGAGTTGCAGGTCTTGAAGCATGCGGATTGGCGGATTTCGGACTGTTGAGACGATTGGCATCTAGCATAAGACAATGTTCCGGACAATAGCACTTGTCTGGTTCATAAATTCAATATCCGATCGCGAAAATCCCACACAATCGGCAAAAAAGTCGCTTGACGGGGAAACTTGTCTGCATCTATGGTTCTTTAACCATCGATTGTGTGAGCATACAAGTTTGGTTTGCCGCCCTTGTGCGGTCAACGCCCCGCGAGACCGAGACATGCAACGCAAGCCCCTTTTCGTTTCGACCAACGGCCTTGGCGGCCGCACGACGGATTTCCACCGGTGAGCGCCGTCGCGACGGCCTGGCCAGCCGGCAACGCCGCCTCGGCACCAGCAGCCGACCTCAAGGGGTTTGTCGAATTCACCGATGTCGAGAAATCCTATGACGGTCGCACCTTCGCGGTGACGCGGCTGAACCTCAGCGTCGCCCGCGGCGAATTCCTCACGCTGCTCGGCCCCTCCGGCTCGGGCAAAACGACGACGCTCAACATGCTTGCCGGGTTCGAACGTCCGACCAGGGGCGTCATCACGCTGGAGGGCCGTTCGGTCGATCGGCTGCCTCCCTATGAGCGCAACATCGGCATGGTGTTCCAGAACTACGCGCTGTTTCCGCACATGACGGTGGAGGAGAACGTCGCCTTCCCGCTCTCGGTGCGCAAGATCGACAAGGCCGACATCACCACCCGTGTCGGCCGCGCGCTGGACATGGTGCGGCTCAAGCAGTTTGGCGACCGGCGGCCGACGCAGCTTTCCGGCGGCCAGCAGCAGCGCGTGGCGCTGGCGCGCGCACTGGTGTTCGAGCCGAGCCTGGTGCTGATGGACGAGCCGCTCGGCGCGCTCGACAAGAAGTTGCGTGAGCACATGCAGCTCGAAATCAAACAGCTGCACACGATGCTCGGCGTTACCATCGTCTATGTCACGCACGACCAGAGCGAGGCGCTGACGATGTCGGACCGCGTCGCCGTGTTCAACAATGGCGGCATCGCCCAGCTCGGCTCACCCGACGATCTCTACAACACGCCGCAAAGCTCGTTCGTGGCGAGCTTCATCGGTGAGAACAACACGCTGGCCGGCAAGGTCGAACACGTGGTCGGCAAGGAATGCCGCGTCGCTCTGGACGGCGGCGGCGCGATCACCGCTTTGGCCATCGGCGTCGCCGAGGGTGGCGCCTGCCATGTCGCCATCCGCCCCGAGCGGCTCGGCCTGGCGGCCGCAGCGCAGGCCGGCAACAGGCTGACTGCCACGGTCGACGGCCGCATCTATCTCGGCGATCACCAGCGCCTGCTGGCCAGGCTCGAAAACGGACAGGTGCTGACCGTCAAGGTCGGCCCTGAAGCGACCATGGCGAATGGGGAGCCGGTGTTGGTTTCCTGCGCGCCCGGTGATTGCCGCGCCTTCCCGGCCGATGCCGGAACGGCCGGATCGATATCAAAAACAACAGGGGAGTAAGATCACATGAAAATCACCAAGACCCGGCTGCTCGCGCTTGCGGCGGCAACCGCCTGGATGGCGATCGGCCATGCCGCCGTCGCCGACGAGCTGTCGATCATGGCCAGCGGCGGCGCCTGGCAGGACGCGCAGCGCAAGGCGTGGTTCGAACCGTTCACCAAGGAGACCGGCACCAAGATCGTCGAGCAGGAATATCTTGGCGATCTCGGCAAGGTCAAAGCCATGGTCGACACCGGCAACGTGCCGATCGACCTGGTAACGGTGGAAACCGCGACCGTGCTGCAGGGCTGCGACGCAGGCATCCTCGAGCGGCTCGACTATTCCAAGATCGCGCCGCGTGACAAATTCCTCGAAGGCTCCGCCCTCGATTGCGGCGTCGGCCTCGACGCCTATGGCGACGTGCTGGCCTATGACCCGACCGTGCTGAAGGAAGCGCCGACCTCGGTGCTCGACCTCTTCGACACCACCAAATTCCCGGGCAAGCGCGCCATGCGCAAGTTCCCGGCGCAGAACCTCGAATGGGCGCTGATGGCCGATGGCGTCGCGCCCGCCGACGTCTACAAGGTGCTGGGCACGCCCGAAGGCGTCGACCGCGCCTTCAAGAAGCTCGACACGATCAAGAAGGACATCGTCTGGTGGGATGCCGGCGCGCAGCCGCCGCAGCTCCTGGCTTCCAAGGAAGTGGTAATGACCACCGCCTGGAACGGCCGCATCCAGAACGCCATCGACAAAGACGGCGCGCCGTTCAAGATCGTCTGGAACAACCAGATCCTGGAATACGACATGATCGCGATTCCGAAGGGCGCCAAAAACCCGGATCTCGCCTACAAATACCTTGCCTATATCAGCCAGCCCGAGAACAACGCCAAGCTCGCTAGCTACATCACCTACGGACCGGTGCGCATCGATGCGGCGTCCTTCGTCGCCGCCGACGCCTTGCCTAAGCTGCCGAACGCTCCCGAGCATCTGAAGGGTGCCTATCTCGTCGCCGACACCGAATTCTGGGGCGACTATGGCGAGGACCTGGTCAAGCGCTTCAACGCCTGGCTCGCGCAGTAGAAGCCGATGACGGCGATCCCGCCCAGCGAACTCGACCGGCCCGCGCTGGCCCGCGGCCGGTCAGCCGCCGATACCGACCTCAGGTCGGTGTCGGCGGCGATCCGCCGCGCCGAGTTCGGCGACCGGCTGCGCTCGCTGGCGCTGGCCGCACCACTGCTGGTGCTGCTGGCGCTGAGCTTCGGCATCCCGATCGTGCTGTTGCTGTCGCGCGCCGTCTACGATCCGACAATCGCCAATGCCTTGCCGCAGACGTCACAGGCGCTCAGCGGCTGGAGCGGCAGCGGCCTGCCCGACGATGCTGCCTTCCTGGCTCTAGCCGCCGACCTCAAGGACAATCAGGCCAAGGGCACCGCCTATGAACTCGCCAAGAGCCTGAACGCCCGCTTGCCCGGCGCGCGCAGCCAGGTGCTGAAGACGGTGCGCCAGCTCGAAGGCGCCGGCGACAAGCCGCCGCTGGAGGTGGTGAAATCCGTGCCGTTCTGGTCGCAGCCGGGCACATGGCCGGCGATCGCCAACGGCACCCACGCCGTGACCTCGTTCTATCTGCTCAGCGCCCTCGACCTGCGCTGGAATGCCGATGGCTCGATCGAACGCGTGCCGCCCGAACAGGCGATCTTCCTGCAGGTGTTCATGCGCACCTTCTTCGTCGCGGCGGCGGTGACGCTGGCGACGCTCTTGCTGGGCTTTCCGCTGGCCTATCTCATCGCCAGCGCGCCGAAGGGGCTGGCCGCCATCCTGATCGTTGCGGTGCTGCTGCCGTTCTGGACATCGATCCTGGTGCGCACCGCGGCCTGGACGGTGCTGCTGCAGAAATTCGGCCTGGTCAACGACATGCTCTTGTGGCTCGGCGTCGTCGACGACCGGCTCGACCTGATGTACAGCCGCATCGGCCTGATCATCGCCATGACGCATATCCAGCTGCCGTTCACGCTGCTGCCGATCTACAGCGTCATGCGCACCATCCCGCCGTCGCAAATGAAGGCCGCCTATTCGCTGGGCGGGCGGCCGTTCACAGCGTTTCGCCGCATCTATCTTCCGCAGGTCTTTCCGGGCGTCATGGCCGGCTGCCTGCTCACCTTTATCCTGTGCCTCGGCTACTACATCACGCCGGCGCTGATCGGCGGCGCCAGCGACCAGCTGATCAGCAACTTCATCGGCAACTACGTCAATGTCGAGCTGAACTGGGAGATGGCGGCGGCGCTCAGCTTCATCCTGCTGGTGTTCACGCTGGCGCTGTTCGGTATCTTCGCCCGCATCCTCGGCCTCGACCGGCTGAAACTCGTATAGGAGCTTCTCGCCATGATGCTGTCTCCCTATCCGACCACCGGCGAGCGCATCCGCATCGGGCTGTTGTGGCTGTGGTGCGGGCTGGTGATCCTGTTCCTGCTGGTGCCGATCCTGATCCCGGTGCCGCTGTCGTTCAACAGCGGCTCCTTCTTCATCTTCCCGCTCGAAGGGATTTCGACGCGCTGGTACGAGGTCGTGCTCGGCACGCAGCGCTGGCAGTCGGCGATCGGCAACAGCCTGCTGGTCGCCTTCGGCACGACGCTGATCGCCACGACGCTGGGCACGATGACGGCGATCGCTCTGGCCGACGAAAGGTTCCCGGGACGCCGCATCGTCATGCCGCTGCTTTTGTCGCCGCTAATCGTGCCTGTGGTGATCACCGCCGTCGGCTCGTATCTGTTCTACGCCCGCGTCGGGCTGGCCAGCACCTATGCCGGTATCATCCTGGCGCATACGGCACTTGCCAGCCCCTTCGTCGTCGTCACCGTGGCGGCGAGCCTGACCGGCTTCGACCGCAATCTGATGCGCGCCGCCGCCATCTCGGGAGCAAAGCCGGTGCGGTCGTTTTTCAAGGTGATGCTGCCGCTGATCCTGCCCGGCGTGCTCTCAGGCGCTGCCTTCGCCTTCGTCACCTCGTTCGACGAGGTGGTCGTGGTACAGTTCCTGGCCAGCGCCAACCAGCGCACCATGCCGCTCGAAATGTTCATCGGCCTGCGCGAAAAACTCTCGCCCGCGATCACCGCCGCCGCGACGCTGATGATGGGCCTGTCGATCGTGCTGCTGGTCGTGGCCAATATTCTGACGTGGCGCGGCCAGAAGCGGCCAGGCACGCGCGCATAGCCCATTTCAGGCGACAGGTGTCCAGATCACGTCGTCGATCCTAAGCGCGCCGGTGGCGAGCATGACCAGCCGGTCGAAGCCCAGGGCCGAACCGCTCGCCTGCGGCATGATGGCGAGAGCCGAGAGAAAATCCTCGTCCAGCGGATAGCGCTCGCCATAAACGCGCTCCTTCTCGTCCATTTCGGCGGCAAAGCGGCGACGTTGCTCGGCCGGATCAGTGAGTTCGCCGAAGGCGTTGGCGAGTTCGACGCCGCAGCAATAGAGCTCGAAGCGTTCGGCAACGCGCGGGTCGGCGGCGCTCGGCCGGGCGAGTGCTGCCTCCGAGATCGGATAGCCGTAAAGGATGGTGGCCCGCCCCTGCCCCAGCGCCGGCTCGACCTTTTCCACCATCACCCGGCTGAACAGGTCGGCCCAGTTGTCATCTTCGGCCGTGCGTAGCCCGGCCTGGACCAGCGCCGCCTGCAGCATTTCGCGGTCGGTGCTGCCGTCCGCGGCCACGGTAGTGAGCAGGTCGATGCCGGCATAACGCGAAAAAGCGTCGGCGACGCTCAGGCGCTCCGGCTCGGCGAACGGGTCGGCCTCACGGCCGCGAAAGCGGAAGGTTTTTGCACCGGCACGCTCGGCCGCCAGCGCCAGCAGCGCGGCACAGTCGGCCATCAGGCTCTCATAGGTCTCGCCGACCCGGTACCATTCGAGCATGGTGAATTCGGGATGATGCAAGGGGCCGCGCTCGCGGTTGCGCCAGACTGAGCCCAGGCTGAAGATGCGCTGCTCGCCGGCGGCAAGCAGCTTCTTGCAGGCGAATTCCGGCGAGGTGTGGAGGTAGAGCGGCGAGCGTACGGCGTCCGGCCCGATCGCCTCGGTGGCGAAGGCCGACAGATGCGCCTCGTTGCCGGGCGAGACCTGCAGCGCCGCGGTGGTGACTTCGATGAAGTCGCGCTGCGCGAACCAGTCGCGCATGGAGGCTGCGATCGCGTTGCGCTGGATCAGCCGCGGCCGGCGGTCGGCGTGGACGTCGGGCGTCCACCAGGGCGAAGCGGTGATCATCGGGCCAGGCTCATCGGCAATGGACGTGCACTGGGGGCTGGCGGTTCGAGCCAAGATGCGCTAGGCCGCAGCGGACGGCTCTCGCAGCCGATTTGTGCCAATCGGCTCTTTCAGGCCAACAAACTTTAGGATTGTTCCCCGTGGTGAAGGTCATCGCCAGTTCCCTACGCAAAGGCAACGTCGTCGATAAGGACGGCAAGCTCTATGTGATCCTCTTTGCCGAAAACATCCACCCTGGCAAGGGTACGCCCGTGACCCAGCTCGACATGCGCCGCATCGGTGACGGGGTGAAGGTTTCGGAGCGCTACCGCACCACCGAGCAGGTCGAGCGCGCCTATGTCGAGGAGCGCGAGCACACCTTCCTTTACGCCGACGGCGAAGGCTATCATTTCATGAACCCGGAAACCTACGATCAGGTGGCGGTGTCGGAGGGCGTGGTCGGTGACGCCGCACCCTATCTGCAGGACGGCATGCCGGTGCAGGTCTCGCAGTTCAACGGCATCGCGATCTCGCTGGTGCTGCCGCAGCGCGCCACCTTCGAGGTGGTCGAGACCGAACCAGTGACCAAGGGCCAGACGGCCTCCTCGTCCTACAAGCCCGCCATGCTCTCCAACGGCGTGCGCACGGCGGTGCCGCCGCACATCAGCGCCGGTACACGCGTTGTGGTGATGACGGCGGATGGGTCGTATGTGGAGCGGGCGAAAGACTAATGTATTTGGCGGGGCCGCCTGTTCGCCTGCAAGACTAGGTCTATTCCCTCATCGGCCCCAGCAGCCGGATTTGATCCGCTGCATTGCCTTCTGAGGCGGCTCGCTCAATAGTCCTGCCGATGTTGCAGACCATAGTGAGTCACTGGCCTCAGCTTATCTTGATCATTTCGGTGGCGATGGCGGCCGTCGGCATCGCTCATGCCATCATGACAAAGGAAGACGTGCGCGCGGCCACCGGCTGGGTGGGCGTGATGCTGCTGTCGCCATTCCTCGGCGCGATCATCTACACCGTAGCCGGCATAAACCGGATCCGTCGTGCAACGATCAGCGCGCAGCGGCCGGCCGCCGGTGAGACGGCAACTGCAGAGCGCGAGCGCGACATCGCCAGCGAAGAGCTGATCTTCGAGCGCTACGGCCAGCGTTTCGCCGGACTGAAGACATTGGGCGACAGGGTGGCGCGGCGCGCCCTGACGTCGGGAAACAAAATCACGATCTTGAAGACCGGTGACGAAGCCTATGCCGTGATGTGCCGGGCGATCGACGCTGCGCAACGCAGCATCCTTCTCGAGACCTACATCTTCGACAATGACGATGTCGGGCGGCTTTTCGCCGACTCGCTGGCCGGAGCGGTCCGCAAGGGCGTCAGCGTTCGCGTGCTGATCGATGCCGTTGGCGTGCGCTACTCGGTCCCCAGCATCCTGAAGCTGCTGCGAGAGGCAAACGTCACTGTCGATCTCTTCAATGGCAACATCGTCATGGGCCTGCGACTTCCCTATGCCAATCTGAGAACGCACAGGAAAATCCTGGTTGTCGACGGCATGGTGGCATTCACGGGAGGCATGAACATCCGAAAGGGATTCTCAGCCGAATTCGCGGGTTCCACCAGCGCTGGGGATACGCATTTCCAGGTCACCGGACCGGTCGTGGCCGACCTCTTTTCGGTTGCCGCCGAGGATTGGCGTTTTGCCGGCAACGAGGCGCTGAAGGGCGAGACATGGCATGTGGACAAGCCCTTGCCACCTCCCGATCAGCCTATGCTGGTGCGGGCGGTGGCGTCGGGGCCGGATGCCAGTATCGAGACGAACCACAAATTGCTGATGGGGGCATTTTCCGTCGCTCGCAAATCGATCCGTATCATGTCGCCGTATTTCCTGCCGGACCGGGAGCTGATCAGCGCGCTGACCACGGCAGCCCGGCGCGGCGTCGAGATCGACATCGTCGTGCCGGCGGTGAACAACCTCTTCCTCGTCGACCGCGCCATGACGGCGCAGTTCGACCAGGTGCTGAAGCACTATTGCCGCGTGTGGCGCCACGCGGGGGCGTTCGATCATTCGAAGTTGCTGTCGGTCGATGGGGTGTGGGCCTATATAGGTTCCTCCAACCTCGACGCCCGGTCGCTCAGGCTGAACTTCGAGATCGACATGGAGGTTCTGGATGCAGGCTTTGCCGCCGAGATCGAAGCGCGTATCGGATCGGCAATTCAATCCGCGACACAAGTGACGCTCGACGCCTTGAAGGCCCGGCCATTCATCGTTCGCCTGTTCGACCGGGTGCTGTGGTTGGGATCGCCTTATCTCTAGCCGGAACTATTTCTGGGGAAGACGAGCAGCAGACACGATGAAGAGAACCGGACGCAGCCTTCCCGAGAACATGCTCCTGTCCATTCGCCGCCGAAAATCCCGGACGACCAGGACCGAGCCGCGCGAGCCTGTGGACGGCGCCAGTGCGCTGGTCGCATCCTACAACGTCCACAAATGCGTTGGCGTCGACAGGAAATTCGACCCCGAACGAATTGTTCGCGTCATCCGGGAAATCTGCCCTGACGTCATGGCGCTGCAGGAGGCCGACAACCGTTTCGGCGACCGCGCCGGGCTTCTCGATCTTGGGCGTCTCGAAATGGAGACCGGCCTGGTGCCCGTGCCGGTGTCCGGAAACGGCAAGGGGCACGGCTGGCACGGCAATGTTCTTTTGTTCAAGCGCGGCACCGTTCGCGATGTCCATCAGATCAAGCTGCCGGGCCTAGAGCCGCGCGGGGCGCTGGTTGCCGAAATCGACATGGACGAGAACCGGACGCTGCGCGTCATCGCCGCGCATCTCGGCTTGCTGCGCCGCTCACGCTCCGAACAGGCGCGCGTCGTGCTCGATATCATGAACAGCCCGGACGAAAAGCCGACGCTGCTGCTCGGCGACCTCAACGAATGGCGGCTCGGCAACCGGTCCGCGCTGAACACGCTGCATACGACTTTCGGGCCGTCGCCGCCGGCAGTTCCCACCTTTCCGTCGAGCCTGCCGCTGCTCGCGCTCGACCGGATCATGGCCAACCGGCACGGGATGATCTCGTCAGTGGAAGCCCATGACACGCCGCTGTCGCGGGTCGCCTCCGATCATCTGCCGCTTACGGCTTTCGTGCACCTGTAGCTCACCCGTCGCGCAGCCAGACCAGCATCTCGCCCGGCTCGCGGTTGTCCCAGGCAAAATAGGGAACCGCCGTAAGCTTGGTCTCCTCCACGGCCGGCGGATCGGTACGGTAGAGGCCGCTGTCCCAGTTCTCCGCCGCCTCTTTCGTGCCGACGGCCGAAAGCGTGACGACACCGCCGAGAAGGTTCGGCTCGGCATGTGCCTCGATCCCTGCGGTGCGCGGCAAGGTGATGCGGTGCAGCTGGCCGGCATTGTCGGTCGCCTCGACACAGTAGATCAGCGGACCGCGCGCCAGTGCGACGCGGCCGATATCCTGGCGCACTTCGGGGTTGGCGAAGAGCCGGGCGATCGACATGTCGAGCTCGAGTTCGACGCGGTCGCCGCGCTGCCATTCGCGCTGGATCGCGGCATAACCGTCGCTGGTCACGCTCTGCAGATCGACAGCGGCGCCGTTGACCCTGAGCGCCGCCTTGCGGCACCAGGACGGCACCCGCAGGTGCAAGGTGAACTCGACCGGCGCCTGCGGCTCGACGCGGATCGAGACGGCGCCATCCCAGGGATAGTTGCTGGTCTGGACGAGCTCGACCTGCAGTCCCTTGATCTCGAAGCGGGCGGTCGAGTCGCCGTAGAGATGGACGGCCAAAGCGTCGTCCGACAGGCCGTAGAAATAGCTGCCGATGGACGCGACCATGCGGCCGATATTGGGCGGACAGCATGGGCAGCGGTGCCATTTCCAACGGTTGTGCCTGCCGCGACTTTCCAGCGGGTTCTCGTAGAAGAACAGCGAGCCGTCGAGCGACAGGCCGGAGATCGAGCCGTTGTAGAGCGCCCGCTCCATCATGTCGGCATAGCGCGCGTTAGGGCCCATGCCGAGCATCCGGCTCGCCCAGAACACCAGCCCGACCGAGGCGCAGGTCTCGGCATAGGCGGTTTCGTTGGGCAGGTCGTAGTCGGCGGTAAAGCCCTCATTATGCGCCGACGGCCCGATGCCGCCCGTGATGTAGAGGTTCTTGGTGGTCAGATCGTCCCACAGACGGTCGAGCGCCACCCTGAGCGTGTCGTCGCCATATTCGGTGGCGATGTCGGCCATGCCGGAAAACAGGTACATCGCCCGCACCGCATGGCCGACGACCTTGTCCTGCTCGCGCACCGGTCTGTGCGACTGGTTGTATTCGTAGGTCTTGAAATGATAGGCCTTCGGGTCGGCGCCGCGGGCGCGTGCCTCCTCGTCGAAATAATGCGGCTCCTGCCCGCGCTGGTCGATGAAGTATTTGGCCAGATCCATGTACTTCTGCTGGCCGGTGACACGCGCCAGCTTGACCAGCGCCAGCTCGATCTCCTCATGGCCGCAATAGCCCTTCTTCTTGCCGGGCTCGGGGCCGAAAGTGTCGGCGATATGGTCGACATAGCGGCACATGATGTCGAGCAGCTTGCGCTTGCCGGTGGCCTGGTAATAGGCGACGGCGCCCTCGATCAGGTGGCCGGCGCAATAAAGCTCGTGGCAGTCGCGCAGATTGGTCCAGCGCAAGCCCGGCTGGATGCGCTGGTACCAGCTCGACAGATAGCCGTCGGGCTGCTGCAGCTTGCCGTACATGTCGATGACAGCGTCGATCCTGGCCTCCAGCGCATCGTTGCGCCGGCGGTAGAGCGAGTAGGCGGCGGTCTCGATCGTCTTGCCCCAATCGGAATCCCAGAACATCTGGGTGGTCACCGTCGAGCCGGTGAATTCGTTGCCGGTGAAAGAAACTTCGTCGGGCGACGGCGAGTGGAACGGGATGACGACACCCGGCGATGGCCGGTCGGGGTCGATCTGCTCCAGCATGCGGGCCGCGACGCAGCGCTCGTAGAGGATGTCGGCGGTGCGCGAGGCCACCGCATCGACGCGGTCGCCCCAGAAGCCGCGCACATCGACCTGCGGCACCGGCAGCGGGCGGAAGGCGAGCATCGGCTTGCCCGAGGTGACGGTCTTGCCGGCGGGTTGTTTGGCGGATTGCGTTGCGGTCATCAATTCAACTCCGTTCGAATGCGATTGGTCATTTCACGGCCCCTGCCATCAGGCCGCGGATGTAGAAGCGCTGCAGCAAGAGGAAGAGGATCAGGCACGGCACCATCATCACGGTGACGCCCGCCTGCACCGCGCCCCAGTCGATGGCGCCGAAGCGGCCGGACTGGAGTGCCGTCATCATGATCGGCAGCGTGAACTTCGACTGGTCGGTCATCAGCACCAGGGCCGCCAGGAATTCGTTCCAGGCGCCGAGGAAGGCGAACAGCGCGATGGTGACGATGCCCGGCCAGACCAGCGGCAGCATCACCCTGATCAGCATGGTGACGTTGTTGGCGCCGTCCATGCGGGCGGCCTCCTCGATCTCGCGCGGCACCGCGTCGAAGGCGTTGCGCATCATGAAGATCGAGAACGGCAGTTGCAGCGTGACGTAGACGCAGACCAGCCCGGTCAGCGTGTTGTGCAGGCCGATCTTGGTCAGCACCAGGAAGATCGGCGTCAGGATCGACTGGAACGGGATCATGATCGTCGACAGGATGACGACGAAGAGCAGGTCCTTGAACGGGAAGCGGAAGCGCGAGAAACCGTAGCCGGCGAGCACGCTGACGATGACGGAAAACACCACCGTCATCACCGAGACATAGATGCTGTTTTGCGCCGGCAGCCAGAGCCCGTCGCCAAAGGTGTTGAGCGTGCCGTAATTTTCGACCGAGAAGCCTGTCGTCGGCCAGGGCGGCAGCGGCGGCAGGCGCGCCTCCTGCGAGGGCTTGAAGGCCGACAGCACCGTCCAGACGATCGGCGCCAGGAACAGCACCGAGGCGATCATGCCGGTGGCGTGCTCGGCGATGCCGAGGCGCAGGCGGCTGCTGCGGCTGCGTGCCTGCGCCATCAGTCGACCCCCTCGGGTTTGCGCAGCAGCCAGAGCTGGATCGTGCTGAGCGCGACCAGGATGGCGAGCAGGATCATCGACAGGGCCGCGCCATAGCCCAGCTTGAACGAGACGAAGGACTGGTTGAAGATCCAGTAGACGGCGGTCAGCGTCTGGTTGCGCGGGCCGCCGCGCAGGATGATGTAGAACTGGTCGAAGGCGAGGATCGAGCCGGCGACCGACAGGATCAGCGCCAGCGCCAGCGTGCGGCGCATCAGCGGCAGGGTGATGGCGCGGAAGCGGGCGAACGGCCCTGCCCCGTCGATCATCGCCGCTTCCTGCAATTCGGACGGGATCGACTGAAGGCCGGTCATCAGGATGATCATGGTGAAGCCGGCGACCTTCCACACGACCATGGCGATGATCGACCAGAAGGCCGGCTGGAAGGTGGCCAGGAGGTTGACCTTCTTCTCGGTCAGGCCGAGGTCGAAGGCGGCCGGGCTGAACAGGCCGGAATCGACATTCAAAAGCCACGACCAGAGCAGGCTCGCCGAAGCGAAGCCGATGACGGCCGGCATGAAGAAGGACGTGCGGTAGAAGCCGGTGAGCCGCCTCGGGCGTTCGATGAACAGCGCCAGCGGAAAGGCAACGGCGAAGATCGCGACCGTCACCACCAGCGTGTACCAGCCGGTGAAGCGCAGCGCATTCCAGAACCTGGTGTCGCGCAGGATCGCCCAGTAGTTGGCGAGGCCAATGAAGGAGTGCTCGCCCATCAGCGGCCAGTTGTGCAGCGACATCCACGCCGTCATGCCGAGCGGGATGATGAAGAAGACTGTGACCAGCGCCACCGCCGGCGCGACATAGAGCAGGCCGACCCACTGCCGACGCCCGGCGCCGACCAGCTTCCTGGGGCGGGCGGGTGCGGAGGTTTCTGCGGTGATGGTGGTCATGCGTGCTCTTCCGTTGGATCCAGCGAGGCGGCCCTACCTCCCCCTTGTGGGGAGGTCGGACCGCAGGTCCGGGTGGGGGACTGCGCCGCCCCCACCCCGCTGCTTCGCAGCGACCCTCCCCACGAGGAGGAGGGTAAGGAACGCTCCGGCCGCCCGGCCAGGGAGACGGGGCGGGCGGCCGGGTCAGGACCTTGGACGGCAGGGCGTTGCGCCGCTCCTGCCGCCCAGCCAGTCCTTATTTCTGCGGCGCCTGGTCGATGATCGACTGCATGGTCTCCTGCGCGTTCGAAACCGCGCCGTCGACATCGTCGCCGAAGAAGACCTCGTTGACCATCTGCGTCCACGGGCCGTTGGCGGAGTTGATCAAATCGTTGAACACCACCGTATAGGGCGTGCGGCCCTTGGCCATCGCTTCGGCGGCGATCTGGTAGCGCGGATCGAGATCCTTCAGCGCCTCCTTGGCGATGTCGCCGCGCACCGGCAGGCTGCCGTATTTCGCCAAAATGGTCTGGCCCTCGAGCGAATAGGCGAAGTCGAGGAACTCCTTCACCACGGCGAGCTTCTTGGTGCCCTTGGTGACGACGAAATTGTCGCCGCCGGCGAAGGACGACCAGCCACCGTCCTTGCCCGGCAGGAAGGTGACGCCGTAGTCGACATTCGGGTACTGCGTGTTCAGAGCGCCGATGGCGAAGGCGCCGGACGGCGTGATGCCGATATTGCCGGCGGCAAAGGCGGCAAAGAAGTTGGAGCCGGTGTCGGTCTGCGCGCCGGCCGGCACCAGATCCTTCTTGACCATCGAGCGGTAGAGGTCGATGGCGCCGCGCAGCTGCGGGCTGTCCAGCGTCGCCTTCGAGCCGTCCTCTGACAGGATATCGCCGCCCGAGGCCCAGATCAGCGGCGTGAAGGTGAAAATGTTGCAGCCACCGCAATTGCCGGAAAAATAGAAGCCCTTGATGTCGCCGCCCAGCGCGTTGACCTTTTCGGCGTCGGCTTCGATCTCGGCCCAGTTGGCCGGGCCCTTTTCGGGATCGAGACCGGCCTGCTTGAACAGTTTTTTGTTCCAGATCAGCACCGAACTGTCGGCCGAGAACGGCAGGCCGTAGATGCGGCCCTTGTAGGTGCCGGTCTTGACGTGGGCCGGCGACAGGCTGGCGAAATAGGGCAGCGACTTCGCCCAGTCGGTGATGTCCTCGAGCTGGCCGGCGGCGGAAAAGGCCGGCGTGTAGATCAGGTCGAGCGACAGCGCGTCGGGCGCGGTGCCGCCGGCGGCCGCCGCGCCATATTTCGGGATGATCTCGGCATTGGGGATGATGTCGAGCTTGATCTGGTTCTCATGCGCCTTGTTGAAGGCATCGACGATGCGCGGCATGAAGTTCGAGCCGTCGGCGCGCACCCAGATGTTGGCGGTGTCGGCGGCAAAAGCAGGCAGAGCAAAGATGCTCGCGGCAAGAGCGAGCCCGGCGATCATGGTCTTCATGGTTTTCCTCCTCATTGGTTCTCCTCCCTGTTCGGCCGCGCTTACCCGTTCACGGGGCAAGCAGCGGCCGTTTCCTTTGATGCATCTCGTTGCCCCAAAACCGCTGCGCACTTTTGGGCGACATGCATTGATCTCAGCCGCCTGGCGGACGGCCGCATGACTGACGCACCACCAGCCGGCACGGCAGTTTCCTGATGCCCGGCGCGGCCGCCTGGCCGCCGACGAGCGAAAGCAGGGCAAGCCCGGCCTCGCGGCCAAGCGCTGAAAGGTTCATGTCGACCGAGGTCAGCGGCGGGCGCGTCGCCTCGGCCACGATCTCCCAATTGTCGAAGCCGATGACGCCGACATCGTCGGGCACGCGGATGCCGCGCTCGCGCAGCGCATCGATGACGCCGCGCGCGATCTGGTCGTTGCCGCAGAAGACGGCATCAGGCGCCCTGCCCGCCTCGCCGTCGAACAGTTTGCCGACCGCCTCATGTCCCCAGGCTTCCGACCAGGCGCCGAGCAGCGGCTCGGCAACCGGCAGGCCGTGCTCGGCAAGCACCTCGCGATAGGCCCGGGCGCGCTCATGCACCACGGCGAAGCTCGCCGGACCGCTGACATGCGCAATGCGCCTGCGCCCCAGCCGGCAAAAATGCTCGACCGCCAGCCGTGCGCCGCCGGCATCGTCGGATACAAAACCGACGGCGTCGGGATCGGGTTGGGTGAAGGCATAGATCACCGGAATGCGCAGATTGGCGAGATCGACCGGCAGATGGCGGTCGATGCGCTTGCCGGTGGCGATGATGCCGTCGACGCGCTTGTCGAGCATGGCCTCTACATGCAGCTGCGCGAGCCGCATGTCGTCCTCGACATTGCACAGGAACACCGAGACGCCGGCATCGACCAGCGCATCGGAAACGCCGGACATCAGCGGCAGCGAGAAGCGGCCATAGGTATCGTTGGTAAGCAGCCCGACGGTGAAGGAGCGCCGGCGCAACAGGCTCTGCGCCAGGCTGTTCGGCCGGAACCCCAGACGCTGCGCCGTCTCGCGAATACGCTCACGCGTCTCCGCCGTCATCCGCCCCTGCCCGTTCAGCGCCTTCGATGCGGTGGCGACACTGACGCCGGCCGACGCGGCCACCTCGCGCAGGGTGACCGGTGTCTTGGCGGGCGCTGGCGAGGCGTCGGAGGACATGGTGCGCGGCGAGGTCCCTTAGCTGAGAAAAGGTTTTCTCTTGTCGCCCTGCGAGGCGCTGATTGGTGAGGTCAGCGGATGAAGGGCGATTTGGGAAAAGGTTTTCTCAGAGGGAGATTAGGGGAAGGATTTGGGGATGGCAAGGGGGAATGAAGGCGTCAGCGGTGACAGTGTCAGCACCACTGTCTTTTTCTCTACCGCCTGGCGGTCAGAATCTCCTTAGACATCTCACCGATTGCAAATATGTGCATTTCATGCAATTTATTCTGCGAAAATTGTGCAATTTACATGGAATGAACTACCGATCATGTCCCAGAAACGTGACAAATTTCGCCAATTAGCAGAAAGCCGGACCACAAAAGCACTCGAGGCAATAGCTCGTATAGGCAACCTTTCGAACCGCCAGGTGTACGAATATGAAGAGGCCGAGGTGAGAAAAATAACACGGGCATTGCGGGACGCCGTAGCTGCGGTGGAAGCTCGCTTCGAAACACCCCGCGTCCGGCAATCAGGCTTCAAATTGTAGGTTTGCAATGGACACTTCAAGCATTACTCCAATCCAGATTGACGACACCGATTTCTTGGTCGCTACAACGATCGAGCGTTGCCCGCGGACGATGATGATCCGCGAACTGACGAAGAATGCTCTTGAGGCCGCATCCCAAGCTGCTGAAGGGCAGAGGCAGGTAATTTTCCGAGTAGTCGATTTCGGCGGTACACCAAAACTCGCCATCTGGAACACCGGACCCGGAATGGATGCCAGCGAACTCTACCGGATGTGCGACCTAGCCGCCTCTATCCGGAAAGAAAAAGGTCTGGACGCGAACTTCGGCATGGGAGCGAAGGTAGCCTCACTTCCCTCCAACAAGCTTGGAATGATCTATCGATCATGCAAGTCCGGCGAAGTGAACGAAGTCCTGCTCTGTCAACGCGATGGCCGCTATGGTCGGCTGCGTCGTCTACTCGATGGCGGTGAGCTTGCAGAAGTCGTGAGCGTTTCGCAGCTGGCGCGCGAGGAAGGATACAATCTCGGAGAAGACTGGACGGAAGTGAGACTCCTGGGCAACGAACCCGAACAAGACACGGCGCACGATCCTTTTAACGGCGATCCAACGTCAGATGCCCAGTGGTTGGCGACGTACCTGTATCACCGATTCTACCGACTACCCGAGGGTGTTCGAGTGGTGCTCCAAAGCGGCACGCACAAGCTAGGCGAAGGAACGCGCGTATTCGAACCCTTGCCGCGACGAGCAGCGGCAGGTGCATTCGAAAAGACCGAGACCGTCGAAGCGCCAGGCGGAATCAAAATCCACTACTACTATGACCCGCCATACGAAAAATCGCCGAGCCACAATCGGTCGATCAGCGGGGCAATTCAATCCGCGCTCAGTCTCGTCGCCGTAGTCTACAAGGACGAACTTTACGACGTGAAAACTGGAAGAGCCTGGGCAATCAATGCCCCCCTCTTTGGTATCCCGTTCGGATCGAAGCACATTTCCGTCCATATCGAACTCCCGGATAATGCTTCGGTTCTGCCGGAGGGCTACCGACAGTTTTTGCGTTACCGATCGGGTCAGCAGGAGACCGTCCAAGCCGCGCATTTCGGTGATCTGGTCGCCCAGCACCGGCCGCAGTGGCTCATCGATCTCATTCGCTCTCTTGCACCTGAAAGTACCTCAAACGACGAAATTCGCGACGAACTTCAGAAACTACTCGATGAGTTGCGCGTACGTCGTGTTCTGCCACGCGCAATGCCAACCGGGGTCAAGCTCGTAGACTCTTCCTCTGGTGCTGGCATGCAGGCGGCGCGAGAAGGCGAAGGCTCGGCGGGCATGTCGAGGCCGAAGACCAAGCACGTCGACCTCAATCTAGCCCCGCAAGGTGCAAAAGCGGCGGACCTTTGGAAGGACCGCGAGCGAGCCCCCGACCTTGTGCTATTGCGATCAGCGGAGGAAATTGACGATAAGCAGCTTCGTAGCCGGGCTGGACGCTACTACGAGAATGGGCAGCTATTTCTCAACATGCTGTATCCTTCGATCACTGAGATGCGCGAGACGCTGGAGGCGTCATACGCCACTGTCGCCGACGTCGATGGCATGCGGGAGGCAGCGCTGCAGCAAGCGGAGAAGAGCATGATCCTCCGTGTCGGCAGGGCTGTTGTCTTTGCCCTCGCAAAGCAGTTGAACAAAGAATGGGATGCCGACGCAGTCAAGCATGCCTTGGCACCAGAAAGTTTGAGTCTTGCGGCGGATGATTTCTACGACTCCCTCCAGCCGGCGCGCCGAAGCATGGGTCGTCTATTCAGGCCTAACCGGCAAAGTGACGAGACCAATGGCACCGAGGAAGAGGACTTAGGGCTCGTAACTGTGTAAATCGCAGCCGTCGTATCGAACCGGCCGTCGTCGCCAACGAAAGCTGCTTTCGCCACCTCATTGCTTGAAGCAATTCTCACGGTGCCATTGCAAGAAACGAGGATGCGGGCGTTCAGACTGCCGGACCGGCGGAAGCGCTCGACCGGTCTTGTTTATGAACCCCTGCACACTGTCGAGATCGTGACCTGCCGCGAGACTAGAATTTCCAGATCGTCAGACAGGCTGATCAATCCGCGGTCGAACATCCAGTGCGCCGTACCAGACAGCGCGATCCCATTGTTGATGATATCCGGACCATTCTGTTCGACCGGTCGAATATGCGCTGCGGAAACCTCTGCTCGGCCGCCGCCATTGATCAACTTCAGTCCAGTGATCGCGCAGCGCTCGTCATAGGCGCGTAAAACGACGCGACGGAAAATGCGATCCCGTACAATTCGCGATCCGACATAGCTCACACGGTCACGGCTCTGCTCGAATTCAAATGGCGCCTGGTCTTCCTGGAAGCCGGTGCCCATCTCATCAACGCGGGGCAGCACCAACTCATCCGCGTCGAAGCCCAGATCGTATATGCGGTTGAAGTCGCTTGGACTAAGTAGGCGGACTGCCGATTGAGCACGGCCAGATATCCTTCCCTTGTCGTTGAGCAAGCCTCGTTCAACGAGACCATCGGGTCCACTGAATGGAACAGGATTGACGAAAGGCACGTAGCTTCGAGGCTCAATAAGAGCAAGGTACATGTCCGGTGTGACGGGGTCGGGAATGACCTGTTGAACCTTGGCCATCGCGTAATACCCACGGGCATCCTTAACCTTGCTGGGTTCGTAGTAGATTATCGAGCCACCGACGCATGCTTCGACACGGCGCAGATACATGCTAGGAAATTGATATTGCTCTTCCGGGCGGTCCTTGTAGATCGAATCTGAGCGGTGAATGAAGACCCCGAAACCCATGTTTTCTACACTGCGATCCTCGGAAATACGTGCGTCAGAGTCGATACAGCCCGATATCGAGAGTTTAGTCTAGTCCAGCGCTGCTTTTCCCCTAGTATCGAGCGAGCGTATTGCCATTCCACCCCGCCCCGCTTTCTGCTTGAATACCCCCAACATCCAGCCACGGAGCCTACCCCATATCCACCGATCCCTTTGCTCCCTTGCGGCAGCGTTTCATGGCCCGGTGTGCCGATCAGCTCGCCGAACTGAAGGCCGCGCGTGAAGGCGGTTCCCTGCCCGGCTCCGACGATCCCCTGGTCAAGCTCGCCCACTCTCTGGCGGGCGCGGCGGGGACGTTCGGCTTTCCGGAGATCAGCGCGCGGGCGTCGGCGCTGGAGACGCTACTGGTCGAGCAGGCGGAGGCCGGCGCCGCAGCGGCCGCGCTCGATGCGCTGATCGCGGAGATCGAGCGCACCCTGAAATGATGCAGTGGGCGGTGCGCGCACCCGCGACCCGGCGAACCTCAATTCTTCGACTGAAACGGTGTCGCTTTACGCAAGCTCATGCCGGGAAGCTGAGGTGCCCTGCGGCTGAAGCCGGATCAAACCATCGACTTTGCGCGGGATTGTCACTGTCACGGCGGCAATCGGGCCTTCAAGTCAGAAAGCGGTCACACTGCCCTATTCGCCTGATTGATCCTTTTGCCCGGCGCAGGGTGACGCGGGTTGTAGGTCCGCTGACTAATCTGCCAGGGCTACTGGCTTGCCATGCGGTGTATTCAGGTAGGCGTGTCGCCAGTCCTGTTCGCGTCTGTCCACCTCGGCCTGTAGCGCGAACTGGCTCCTGTCCAGTATCAGCTCCAAAGCGCTGAGAAAGGCGCTGTAATAGATCGCGTCGGTGTCCATAGCGGCATCGGCCACCCGCCGATCAAGCTCGGCGCCTAGGGTCTGCGACCAATCCTCTGCTTCGATCTTTCCGTCGGCGATGAGCAGCTCGACCAACGCAATGACCTGAGCGTGCCATAGCTCGGAGAAGACCGGTTCGCCATCTCGATGGCGCCGGGCGCGACGGGCAATCTCAGGCCGGCTCAAGATAGCTGTCCCACATATCGATCTGCAGGCTGTCTGCGCTGTCGCCGGCTTCAGGCCAAAGATCCGCCATGCGAAACCGCACGACGTAGGTCTGCTCGCGCCGTATCGTGCCGACAGCTTTCTTGTCGGGCAAAGCCTGTGGTCCGATCACACTGTCGACAACCCCGGGCCTGCCGCGGACATAGCCCGTCAGCCGCGTGTGCATTGTGGCGATGTCGCGCCGTGCCACAACCTTGTCGCCAGCTTTGAACCTTGCCCCTGTGGGCGGTGCCTCCACCGTAGGCCTGGGCGACTCATATTCGAAGGTTCGACTTGAGGCCCTGCCATCGAAGAACTCCTGAACGCCCGCGACGCCTTCATCCACAGACGTGACCATCATGGCCAGAATCCATTTCTCGAAATAGTCGAGACCGAGGTAGGCGTCCGGGGGGAGCCTTTCCAGGACGTGGCGATACCAATCGAGCGTCCAGCCCGTGCGATCCGTCGTCAGCTTTTTCATCGACATCATGGCGATCGCCCATGTGCGCGCCTTCCATTCATCGGAAAACAGAGCCGAGTCATCTTCTGCGACGTTCGGGATCGGTCGGAACCCTTGTCTGCCGCCGAGGTCGTGTACCGTATCCATCACCCCGCCTCCTGCTTTGGCGACAGGTCCCTCGTCGTCCCAATCATTGCATTGCGCGTCACGAGGCCGGCGAGATCCTCTTCGGTCCAGCCGTCCGTCCCCTCTGGACGCTCCGGAACCACCATGTAGCGGCGGTCTGAAGTCGAGTCCCACACCCTGACCTCAACCTTTTCCGGTAGGTCGGTTCCGAATTCGGTGAGAACGCCACGCGGATCGCGGACCACTCGCGCCCGGTACTCGGTAGACTTGTACCAAGATGGAGACATTCCCAAGATTCCGAGTGGATAGCAGGAACATAAGGTACAAACGACAACGTTGTGGATATCAGGCGTGTTGAACACTGCGACAAGGGGGTAATCCTTGTCGACGCTCGGGACGATTTCCGAAAACGCCTCGGCCGCATGTTTTGCGAGGCGTTCGGCGAAATCGGGATCAGTCCATGCCCGCGCGATGACCTTGGCTCCATTCATCGGACCTACGTTTTCCGAGTAGTCGTCGAGCCACTTGTCCACGGCGTCGGCCGCCAGAAAGCCCTTCTCGACCAGAACCGTCTCCAGTGCCTTCAGGCGAAGCGCCGGTTCAGGTGGAAGATGGCTGTGCAATTCCCGATGAAGTTTGGCAACCTTGTCGGAATCATATGAGCTCACTGATGCCCTCCCTGAGTATCATTCCTGCTTCGCACCGCGCTGGGGTGGACTCTTAGGGTTGGTGGCTAACTCCCCGCTGACCATCAAGGGACCAGACTATTGGAGCAGTGCACTCGAGTCATTGACTTTCTGACCTTGCGTCAGCTTAGAGGTCGAAGCCGATGTCGTGCAGCTTTGGGGCCCTGCAAGCGGCGACTGCACCGAGCGCCCACCAGGGCACGCGCCAGGCACGAGACCATTGTTCTCGCCAGTTCGACACTCCGATATGATCGGCCCTCGATATCGCGTAAACTGATAGAGGTTCTCAGTGCTTCCGGAATGAGACGATGCGCCCGGCCAAGATCCGACATGCGAGACGTGATGGCGAGGATCGCGTACCGGGCGATGGGCATGGGCTCGGGCGATCTGGTGCTCGTGCCTGGCTTTCTCTCGCGATTGCATCGAAGGCCGCCCATGCTGACGGCGGCGAGAGCCTCGCGCCCCGACGTACGACTTGCCGCGTCACTCAGGATCGGACCATGACCCGAGTTGTTAAGGAGGAACGTCCATGACCGGCGACGCTTTTTATCACGAAGGCAATCGCTCCCTGCAGGACCGCTTCGAGAGCCGGCGCATCGCTGACCGCCTGGCAAAGATGGCGCGGACGGCCTTCACCGACGAGGATAAGGCGTTCATCGAGAATTCGATTTACTTCTTTCTTGCCACGGTCGACGCCGAGGGACGGCCGGACTGCTCATTCAAGGGCGGCCCGCCCGGCTTCGTGCGTGTCATTGGGCCGTCGGAGCTGGCGTTCCCGGATTATGACGGCAACGGCATGTTCAGGAGCCTCGGCAACCTCGACGTCAATCCGAACGTCGCGCTGTTGTTCATCGCCATGCACGGCACGCCGCGCCGCCTGCGCATTAACGGCGCCGCCCGGATCGACCGAGACGATCCGCTAACAGGCAGCACCGTCGGCGCACAGATGATGGTGCGCGTGGAGGCGCGCGTCATCTTCCCTAACTGTCCGCGCTACATCCCGACGATGCAGCTCAGCGAGCCATCGCCCTACACGCCCATGCCGGGCTGCGATCTGATCGAACCTGCGTGGAAGGGCTTCGACGCCTTCAAGGACGACGTCCATCCGCGCCAGCCGACATGGAAAGGCTGAAAATGATGCGGAGGGCGGTGCGTGCACCCCGCGACCCGGCGAACCTCAATTCTTCGACTGTCGCTTTACTCAAGCTCATGCCGGGAAGCTGACGCTACCCGCGGCAGAAAGCCGGTCGTCGAAACATCGACTTTGCGCGGGATTGTCACTCTCACGGCGGCAATCGGGCCTTCAAGTCAGAAAGCGGTCACCAACAACACTGCCCTATTCGCCTGATTGATCCTTTTGCCCGGCGGTGTTCGGCGCTATAATAAGCGATCGCTAAAATTAGACGGAGCAGCTGTAAAACCAGAACGGTGACGTCTTTGGGCGGGGGGCCACCATGGGAGGCCAAACATGCTCAGCGCCTTATGCAAGGCTTGCGCAGTGATCCTTTTGTCCATGAACTGCGCTTTCGCCCAATCGGATCTGATAGAGCCAAAGGCTGGAACCTGGAAGACGTGGGTGATCACGTCGGGCAAGGACTTGCGGGTCCCGCCCCCGCCGGATAGTTCCACAGCCGAGCTTGCGCAGCTCCGCGATATCATCGCAAAGAACGATGCGCAGGTCGCCGCGAAGATCAGGTTCTGGGATGCCGGCTCGCCCGGCTATCGATGGATCGACCTGGTCAACGAGCGCCTTCTCGAAGGCCAGCAGATTCCCAACGCACACCGCGTCTATGCCTATTTGACGATGGCGATCCACGACGCCACCATTGCCGCGTGGGAGTCGAAGTATTTCTACAATCGCCCGCGCCCGAGCGAGGCGGATGCGTCACTGCCGGTTGTGCTGCCCACGCCGCGGAGTCCCTCCTACCCATCGGAGCATGCCGCAGCCGCCGGCGCCGCCGCGACCGTGCTGTCCTATTTCTTTCCGGACGAGGCGTCGTCGTTCAAGGCAATGGCCGAAGAAGCGGCACAGTCCCGTGTCCATGCCGGTCTGCAATTCCCGAGCGATTCTTCCGCCGGCCTCGAATTGGGGCGGCGGGTGGCCGAACAGGTGATTGCGCGGGCAAAGGCCGATGGCTCCGACGCAGTCTGGACCGGCACGGTGCCGACCGGGCCATGCAAGTGGGTCGGAGACAAGCCCGTCAACGCAACCGTGCCGAACTGGAAGCCGATCGTGCTCGCAGCAGCCGACGAATTCAGGCCGCCGGCCCCACCCGACTGCCAGTCCCCGGCCGTGAAGGCCGAGACGGATGCAGTCCGGCAGTTCGAGCGAAAATTCCCCAACAGCTACAAGGCGTTCTATTGGCAGAGCCCATCCGGCCTGTTCACCGACTGGTATGACTATGCCAGCAAGTGGATGTTCGAGGACAAGACGGACTCGAACCCGCCGCGTGCCGCGCGGGCCTACGCGATGCTCGCAACGGTGTTCTACGACGCCCTCATTGCAAGCAACGACGGGAAGTACACCTATTGGTACCTGCGTCCGCACATGCTCGATAAGGGCATCACGCCGCTGTTTGCAGTGCCGGCTCATCCCAGTTATCCGTCCAACCACTCCACTCTTTCGACTGCCCGATGCGAGGTCCTGGCGTACCTGTTTCCCGGCCATGCGGAATTCATCCGCAAGGTTGGCAAAGAGGCCGGCGATTCGCGCGTCTGGGCCGGCATCCACTACCAGATGGACAACGAGGCCGGTGCCGCGCTCGGCAAAGCGGTCGCGGCGAAATTCATCGAGCGGGCGAGAAAGGACGGAGCAGACTAGGTGCGATGACGGGGCGATTGGCGCCGCGCTCGATGCGCTGATCGCGGAGATCGAGCGCACGCTGCAATGACGGAGGCGGCCGTGCGCCGGCCGCCCCTGTTCATTTCTTCGCGCCGCCGAGACCGGTCCTGGTCATCTCGCCCCAGCCCTGGTCGCCGCGCAGAAATTGCCACCAGCCCTTCACGCGCCAGAAATTGTTGAGCTGGCGGTAGCCGAAATTCTCGATCACGGCGACGGCGGTGAGCACGGCGAGATCCCGCGCGCGCGGAAAACGCTGCAGCTCGGCCTCTTCGAGGACCAGCGAGCACACGCTGACACAGACGCCATAGGTGAAGACGAGCGAGGTGAACGCCAGCAAGTACTCGGCCGACAGGATGCCGAGCAGCCAGAAGGCCGGGATCAGCACATAGCCCAGCACCTCCGCCACCGGCCCCAGCACATCGACAACCAGTATGTGGCCGAAACCCAGGAAGCCGACGCGGCCATAGCGCGGGTTGAACAGCATGGAGCGGTAGCGGAAGAAGCATTCGAGCGCGCCGCGCTGCCAGCGCGTGCGCTGCCTGCCCAGCACGCTGAGCGTCTCCGGCGCCTCGGTCCAGCAAACCGGCTCCGGGACGAACTGGATGCTATATTTGCGCTTCGTATCGCGCATGTAGCGGTGCAGCTTGATCACCAGGTCCATGTCCTCGCCCATCGAGCCTCGGGTGAAGCCGCCAACCGCCACGACTTCGGCGCGGCGGAACAGGCCGAAGGCGCCGGACACCAGCATCAGCGTGTTGATGCGGCTCCAGGCCAGCCGCGCCATCAGGAAGGCGCGCAGATATTCGACCACCTGGAACAGCGCCACCAACCGGGTGGGCAGGTGGATCTCGCGCACCCTGCCCGCTTCGATCCTCGATCCGTTGGCGATGCGGATCGTGCCGCCGACCGCGATGGTGCGCTCGGGATCGTCGATGAAGGGCTGGGCGGCGCGCATCAACGCATCGGGCTCGAGGATGGAGTCGCCGTCGATGACGCAGAAGAGCGGCGCGCGGCAGACATTGATGCCGGCATTCTGGGCATCGGCCTTGCCGCCATTCTCCTTGTCGATCACGAACAGCCGCTCGGTCATCGGCGAGGAATAGAGGCCGCGGATCGGCTTGTGCGTCACGGCCTCCTCATAGGGCCGGTGGAATTTCACCAGCTTGAATCCTTCGATAAGGCGTTGCAGCGTCTGGTCCTTCGAGCCGTCGTTGATGACGATCACCTCGAAATTCGGATATTCGAGCGCCAGCATCGAATGGACGCTCTCGACCACGTTCACTTCCTCATTGTAGGCGGGCACCAGCAGCGCGATCGGCGGCGCGACGTCGCCATAGCGGTGCCACAACAACGCCGAACGGGCGACCGGCGGGCGCCTGGAAAGCGCGTAGGCGGCGACGATGAGCTGCAGCAGGTAAACCGCCGTCTGCGCCAACCCTGCCCCGATGATGAACCAGGACAGGATGGAAGCGGCCAGCACGATCCCGTGGCTCCAGTCTGCGACCATCATATGGCGGGCCCCTCGGCAAGAATGAGCGAAGCGGTGCGCTGGCTGCGCGAAACCTCGCTCGCGGCGATCTCCTGCAGGACGCGTTCCCCCGGCTGGCCGAACGAACGCAGCGCGTTGGCGGCGGCATAGCGCACGGTCCATGCCTCGTCGTCCATCAGTTGCGCGAGCGGCGCGGCGAGTTCGGACAGGCCGAGGCGGCCGGCGGCGTTGGCGGCGTCGGCACGCACGTCCCAGTCGTCATTTGCCATCGCCTTGACCAGGATGGTCGGTGCGTCGGTATGCCCCGTCAGGCCGAGCGCCCGAAGTGCGGCGGCGGCAACTTCGGCCGAGGGATCGCCGACCGCGCGGGCGAAGAAATCGGCAAACCGGAACCCGCCGCTGCGAGCCAGCGCGTCGATCGCGGCCGCCCTTGTGAAAGGCACCGCGTCCTGACGGCCGGCGTGATCCTCAAGCTCTTCGAACCGCCGTGGCGGAAAGCGCCTGAAGAGCTCGATCAGGCGCCGCGAGCGCTGCCCCGCAATGCCGATCTTGCGCAGCGTTATGACGAGCGGCGGCAAGGCGCCGACATCGCAGAGCGCGATGGCGGCGGCGATCCTGACCTCGCGCGAGCGGTCGCGGTCGAGGGCCGAAAGCAGGCTTGCCACGGCGTTTTCCGAACGCAGCGCCGCCAGCATCTCGGCGGCGTGGATGCGTTCGGCGCCGTTGCCGCGCTCCAACTGCTTGCCGATCAGGGCCGGCAGGCCGCATTCGTTGAAGGCGGCAACGACATCGTCATGCTCCTCGCCGCGCAACAGGGAAATGAACTCGAAGCCGGCATCGATCGCCACGCTCGCCGGCACCGAGAGCAGCACCGCCTTCAGTGCCTCGCGATCCCGGTTTTCGGTGAAGGCGATCAGCGCCGTCAGAAGAAAGCGCCGCTGGTCGGCCGCCGCCGTGCCGCGGCGCTCGTGCAGCACCCGTCGCGCGATCAACAGCAGCATGATCACCAGGGAAAGGGCGCTGAGCAGGATGGACATGTCCCAGACGAGCCACATGATCAGAACCGCGTGGTCAGGCCGAGCCCGAATATGGTTCGGTCGAATGTCGGGCGCTGCTCATGCGCCAGGTTGGCGCGCAGCGTCAGCGGGTCGGTGACGTCCCAGGAGATGCCGCCAAAGACGGTGCGCGTCGGCACCAGCGTGCCGTCGGAGATTTCGGGGGCGTCGGCATAGCCGCCGAACACATTGAAGCGCTGTGTCACCGCCAGATCGGCCCGCAGCACATAGCCATCCGCTTGCGTGCCGATATCGTCGGCCGCGTGCACCCATCGGGCCGAAAGCCCCAGCCGGCCATCCAGGACATAGGCCTGCACCCAGGGCGAGATCGTGGTGATCTCGGCGTTGGCGAAATCGTCGTAGCGGGTGTCGATGTTGAGCGAGAACGGGCCGAACGCCTTCGCCGGCGCCATGATCTGCCACGAAGCGCCGGCACCGATCGAGTAGCGCGCCAAAAAGTCGGCATCCGGCGTCGCCGCCGCCAGCGCATAGGCGGAAACTGTGGGCGAGAAAGCCTGGTCGATGCGGCCTTCGATCTGAAAGTCGGTGTGGCCGAAGCGGGTCGCCACTCGGGTGCGGCCGGAAATGGTCGTTCGTGGGGTGAGCCGATAGGCAAGGCCGGCCGAACTGTCGGTCCAGTCGCCAAGCCCGCCGGTGAGATCGCTCACTTCGCTGCCGAGATCGAGCCGCCATTTGCGCGGCGGCGGCGCGGCCAGCCTCTGGTCGATGTCGCGCGAGCCGGGTTCGAGGGCAAGCGCCTGCCGGTAGGCGTCGCGCGCGGCTGCGTCGTCGCCACGGGCGCGGCGCAAATCGCCGATCCCCACCAGCGCCTCGGCATTGCGCGGATCGATCGCCAGCACGCGCTGAAACGACTGCTCGGCCCGCGCGTAATCCTGCTCGAGCAGAGAAATCCGCGCGTCGAGGCCGAGCGCCTCGACATTTTCCGGCGCGGTGCCGAGCACGTCGTCGATCATCGCGCGGGCGCCCGGCACGTCGCCCTGCCAGATCGCCAGGCGGACCTTACCGAGGCGAGCGTCGAGAAGGCCCGGCTCTATGGCCAGCGCCTGGTCGAAGAAATGCCCGGCCTCGTCGAATTTCTGCTGGGAGCCCGCGACAAGACCAAGGGCGACGAGGATGTCGGTGTTTTTCGGCGCCAGCCGGAGCGCGCGGCGATAGGCCTTCTCCGCCTCGGGCAATTGTCCCGCCGCCCGCAATCGCCGACCTTCTTCCATCAGGCCGGCAATGGGATTCGGCCGCGGAGGGCGCGGCTTGTTCCTCGCCGTCGCGGCTGCAGGCTTCGCCTTCCTCGTGGCCTGCTGGGCCCTGCGGATGTTGGCGACAAGCGCGGCCGCGTCGGTATTGCCGGGTTCGGCACGCGAGACCTTTTCGGCGAGCGGCAGCGCGGCGTCGAGATTGCCGGAGCGGAATTCGATCTGGGCCATGCCGAAGCTGGCGTCCAGATAGGCCGGCGCCAGTGAAAGGGCCTTGGAAAAGGCCTCGCGCGCCGCCGGCAGATCGTTGCGGCCAAGCTCGGCGAAGCCGAGTTGCACCAGGGCGTCGGCATTGTCGGGCTTGAGCGCCAGCGCGCGCCGAAGCAGATCCGCCGCCTCGTCGAAATTCTGGGCTTGCCTGGCCTTGACGCCGGAAGCGTACAGTTCGTCGACCGTCTGGGCCAGCGCCGCGGCAGGCGCCGCGGCAACCGCCAGGAACATGCATGCGGAAATGATGGCGCGCCGGCCGCGCCGCATCAGCGTCTCCCGCTCTTCCGCGCGAGCAGACGCGCAAGCCGGGCCAGCAATTCCTCGGGAATGAAGGGTTTCACAAGGTAGTCGTCCGCTCCCTTCTCAAGGGCCGAGACGATGTCTTTTTCGCCCTTGCGGGCGGTCAGCATGACGACCGGGGTTTCGGACAAAGCCGGATCGCCCTTGATGCGGGCAAGCACTTCCAAGCCGTCGGCCTTGGCGACATCGATCTCCGACGCCCTGGTCTTGGTCATCATCGCCTGCACCCGGTCGCCGAGTCTCTCGTCCAGCTCCGCCGCCGAGAACACGATGACCCCGGTCTCGAGCGGCAGATCGATGAGCAGATCCAGCCCCGATCCGTCGGGAAGCGCGATGTCCAGGATGACCAGGTCGAAGCGATGCTTCGCGACCGCGCGGCGTGCCTCCTGCAGCGTTTTCGCCGAGGTGAACGAGACGCTCGGACCCAGCCCCGCCGACATCACGGCAAGCACACCCTCGTCGTCCTCGACATGGAGGATCCTCGGCCTCCGGTCGATCTTGCCGTCAACGATCTTGGCAAGAGCCGCGTGAAGCCGCCTCGAATCCACCGGCTTCTCCAGCCAGTCGACGATGCCGACGGCAGTGCCGTTCAGCGAGCGCTTGGCCTCATCGGCGACGGCGGAGATGACGATGACCGAAATATCGGAATTCATCGGTGACGCCCTGATGTCGTGGAAGAGCTTGATGCCGGATTCCCCCGCCAGCCTGATGTCGAGCGTCAGCGCCACGTAATCGCGGGAGCGCAGCAGCGCCTTGGCGGTGTCGATGTCGGGGGCGACGTCGCTGGAAAAGCCTTCCGCATCAAGAAGTGCTGCGATCACCGCCGCGACGTCGGCCTCGTCCTCGCAGATGAGAACACGCAGGCGGCCATCGCGCGGCCGCGCCCGGCGCTCGACCAAAACCGGCTTCTCGGCCTGCCTGTGCGCTTCGGCAAGGTCGACGTGAAACGAGGTTCCCTTGCCTTGCTCGGTTTCGAAGGAAACGGCGCCGCCCAGCTTTTCCGCAATGGCCTTGACGATGCTCAAGCCCAGGCCGGTGCCGCCTATCCTGCGGGTGCTGGACGCGTCCGCCTGCTCGAACTTGCCGAATATGCGGCTGCGGAAGGCCTCGGGGATGCCGGCGCCCTGATCGATCACCGAGATGCGCAGCATGTCGCGATCGCGACGCTCGAGTTTCACCGTCACGGTTCCGTCGGCGTCAGAGAACTTGATCGCATTCGACAGCAGGTTCGCCATCACCTGATGCAGGCGGTCCGGATCGATGTTGGCTTCGGCACGCGGGGCATCGTCGACCAGGACGATGCGTATCCGGCTATCGGCCATGTAGTTGGAACTGGCGGCAATGGCCTGCTCCAGGACGGGGCGGACAGGCATCTGCTTGATCTTGAAGGCGATCACGCCCGATTCGATCTTCTCCATGTCGAGGATGTCGTTGATGAGGAGGACCAGCCTCTCGCTGTTTTTGTGGGCGATGTTGACGAGGTTGGCGGCCTTGGGCGGCAGTTCGCCGGCCACGCCGGCCGCGATCAGGCCCAGCGAGCCGCGGATGGAGGTCAACGGGGTGCGCAATTCGTGGCTGACCGTGGAAATGAAGTCGTTCTTGAGCTGGGCGGTGTGCTTTTGCTCGGTGATGTCGCGATTGTAGGTGACGACACCGGTGATCTTGCCGGACTCGTCGCGGAACGGGGCCTTGAGCGTGTAGAGCCAGCCCTGCCTGCCATCCGGCAAAAGCGCCGGCTGATCGATCCGCAGCGTCTGCCCGGCCTCCAGCGCACCCATCTCATTCTGCCGGAAGCGCTCTGCCACCTCCTTCGGATAGAAATCGAAATCCGTCTTGCCGATGAGCTGCTCCACCGAAGCGGCGCCAATCATTTCGGCGGTGGCGGGATTGGCGGCGATGAAGCGGCCATCCACGTCCTTTATGCTCAGGCAGTCCGGCAGCTCGCGAACCATGGCCCGGTAGATCATGTTGGACATCAGGAGATCGCGCCGCCGCTGCTGGCGGTCGAGCAGCACGCCGATGATGATTGTGCTGAGAAAACGGAACACGAGGGACGGGAACGTGCTCTGTTGCGCCAGGCCGGCAATTTGCGTAGGGATCACCAGGAGCGTGATCAGCCCGGCAAGGGCGACCGATACGCCGAGACCGAATATGTCGTACATGGTGCGCGACCGGGCCGCAACGATGTGGTGCCACGCAATGCCGACGACGGCGGTGATGAGGATGCCCATGACCCCGACGCTCGCTCCCTGTCCGCCGAGATGGATGCGATAGGCAATGGAGCCGACCGTCGCGATGAGCATTGCCGGCCATCCGCCGAAGAACGCGGCCGCAGCAATGAAGGCGGCACGCAGATCGACGACGAAGCCGGAGACGGACAGGGCCGTCGCCATGGAAATGATCGCGCCCACGCACATGACCACGCCGAGAAGCAGCGACTGCATCCGCCGCGAGAGACGCCCAGTGAAATCCGCCACAAGGTCCCAGGCGACCACGAGGATGGAGACCAGGGCAAGATTGGCGAGGAGTGAGTGCCAGATCTCGATCATGACGTTCCGGCTCCTTTTTTCCGATAGATACCGGCAAAACCTATCCGAGGTCTAAAAGAGCCGACGCTCTGCGGCAACGGCGCATGTCGAAACCACGCAGAAACGGTGCCGCCCGGTCTGGCTTCGTGACGGCTGAACCGCCAGTCGCAATGCGCTGCGATGCGTGGATCGCCTTTAGCGATCTCGCGGGTGCCGGCGGCATGTCAGTGGATGAAGTGGCCCGGTGCGGCGTCGAACGGCGCTGATCCAAACTCAGCGAATTGCTGGTGAATGACTTTTACTGGGTGCAGTTCCGCAAACTGCCCATGACTTGGGCAGCTTGCCAATCACTGTGGCATTTATACAACCACCAATTTAATCACCCCCTGCTAAGACACGCTGGGCTTATTCATTGGGGGTACGGGCGATGTTCACGCGCTTTTCTGCGAAATCTATTCTTTTGTGCGCCGTTTCGACGGTGGCTTTGATGTCTGCCGCGCATGCGGCCGATGTCGCCCAGCCGGTCGAGGCGTCCGGGTTCAACTGGAGCGGGCTCTATGTCGGATTCGGCGTTGGCGCCGGCGCCAACGTTCATGAGATCAGCAGCGACTTCATCCCGGGCCTGTCGCTGAACGGCATTGGCGGCGAAGGCGTCTACGGCGAAGCGACCGTCGGCTACGACTATATGGTTTCGCAGCGCTTCCTGCTGGGCGGGCTGATCGACGCCCATTTCGGCAATATCGAGACCTCGCTTGATGCATTCGGGCTCAGCGCCTCGATCCAGGAAACCTACGGCTTCGATGCAGGCCTGCGCGCCGGCTATCTCTTCACGCCGAACACGCTGGGCTATGTGCTGGGCGGCTATTCCTGGCAGAAGTACAAGCTGGACACCAACGCGGGCTTTGACCTCGATTGGGACCAGGGCGGCTACTTCGTCGGCGCCGGTGTCGAGACCGCCGTCGCCGGCAACTGGACGATCAAGGGCGAGTATCGCTACACGCGCTTCGCCACCAATGACGATCTGCTGTCCGAGTTCGGCGCACCGGATGGCTTTCTCAACCTCGACACTTCGCGGCATACGTTCCAGGTAGCCGCCAACTATCGCTTTGGCGCCCAGAACGGCGGCGGCGCCGCCTTCGAGGCTCCCGCCTACAACTGGACCGGCTTTTATGTCGGTGGCGGGCTCGGCGCGGGTGCGTCCGTGCACCAGCTCGACGTTCCGCCGGCCGGTGTGACGTTGAACGGGATCGGCGGCGAAGGCGTGTTCGGCGAGGCGAGCATCGGCTACGACCAGGATTTCGGCAGCTGGGTGGCAGGCGTCATGGTCGACGCACGCTATTCCGGCATGACGTCGAAGGTGGAAGTCCCCGGAGGGCAGATCAACCTCGACACCGACTACGGCTTCGACGTGCTCGGCCGCCTCGGCATGAAGGTCAACGAATCAACCCTCGCCTATGCGCTCGCCGGCTACAGCTGGCAGCATTTCGACCTGAACGCCTCGGCGGCGACATCCTCGACTGGGGCTCCAGCGGCTTCTCGGTGGGTGGCGGTGTGGAAACGGCCGTATCGAGCAAC
Source organism: Mesorhizobium amorphae (assembly GCF_014843845.1). GTDB lineage: Bacteria > Pseudomonadota > Alphaproteobacteria > Rhizobiales > Rhizobiaceae > Mesorhizobium > Mesorhizobium amorphae_A. Next base: position 50,825 of record NZ_JHQS01000019.1, read on the forward strand.
ATGACGGTCGGTCTCGAATATCGCTACTCGCAATTCGCCGAGAAGGATTTTTCGGCGGATCTCGGCGCGCCGGACGGCAGCCTCACCTCGACGCCCTCCTTCCACACCGTGCGGATCGACGCCAAGTACAAGTTCAACTAAAAGCCTTTCACTAAGGCCCTCCAGGCAAACAGCTAGAGCCCGCCGGCAATACCGGCGGGCCTTTTTTGTTTCCCACATAGAAATGCTGCCGCGGGCCAGTCACCGCCGCGGGTACAAATACCCCACGCCGCGGATCGTCTTGATCAGCTCCGGTTTCGTCGGATCCTTCTCGGTCCGGCGGCGTAGCCTGGTAATGCGGCTGTCGATGCTGCGGTCGAAGGGCTCATCGCCCCTCGGCGGCGCAAGGTCGAGCAGCTCGTCACGGCCAATGACCTGGCCGGGCCGCGTGGCGAAGGCCGCAACCAGGTCGAGCTCCATCGGAGTCAGCGACATGGCCCTGCCCTCGGCGTCGCTCAGCGTCCGCGCGTTTGCATCGAAGACATAGGCGCCGAAGGCGAAATGCCCGGCCGGCAAGGGATCGGCGCCATCAGCCGCCTTCGGCCTGCGCCGGCGCAGCACCGCGGCGATCCGCGCCTCCAGTTCGGTCGGCGCGAAGGGTTTTACCAGGTAGTCGTCGGCGCCGACTTCGAGGCCCGCCACCTTGTCGAAAACCGAATCGGCGCTGGTCAGCATGACGATGCCCGCATCATGTTGCTCGCGCAGCCAGCGGGCGAGGCTGAAGCCGTTCTCGCCGGGCATGTTGAGGTCGAGAACGACAAGGTCGGCCTTTGCCGCCGTGATCGCCGCGCGCAGTTCGGCGCCGCCGGATGCGGTGCGGACGCCATAGCCTTTTGCCTGCAGATAGTCGGCGATCATGAACGCCACGTCGGTCTCGTCGTCCACGACAATGATGTCGGCCATGCCTTCCCCCGATGCCGTGAGCGACCACCGGAGCGTACAGGGCATTCGTCCAGGGTCAACCGCACGTGCCCTGCCCTCGATCGACACAACTGAAACAAGGGCCGTCGAGAAGGCCGGTTCCCGGCATCGTCGTGAAACGTTGCAGCGCCAGCCTGTCGGACCGCACCATAAATGAGGAGCAATGCCTTGGCACCGCTTGAGATGGCCGACTTGACAGGTCGGGAGCCGTTCAGTCCACTGGCCACGCGGGAGCAGCAGCATCGCGACCGGCGCATCCGTCAGTGGAGATCCCGCCTTGCCGACCTCCTCGAATCCGCCCCTGTCCCGGCACTTCGCGTTCGCCATGGCCGCCCTGCCTCTGGTTTTGCTTGTCGCCGGCCTCGGCCTGCATCAGTTCCACAGCCGGCAAGCCTCGCTTGTTCCCTACGCAATCATTCTGGCCGGCCTGCTGGTCTTCCTGTTCGCTGTGCACCGGATGTTTCTGCGCGAATTTGGCCGTCCAGGTCTCAGCCATGAACACGCGCCAGGCGATGGCGCTCAGCCGGCCGGCACGGTTTCGGGCATCGCCGAAGGTGCGGAGCAAAGACGGGCCCGCGAGGCCCTGGAGGCCAGCGAACAGCGTTACCGCAGTGTCGTCGAAACGCAGACAGAGTTCGTCATGCGCATGCTGCCCAACGGCCATCTGACCTTCGTCAACGAAGCGTATTGCCGCTACTGCGATATGCCTCGAGAACGGCTGCTTGACCCGTCCTGGTGCGACCTGGACCAGCTCACGGACAGCGAGCGCGCCCGATTTCTTGCCCATGTGGCGAAACTTACGCCGGAGAACTCGACAGCAACCATCGAGTTGAAGGTGGAACGGCCAATGCGAGGCTCGACCTGGGCAGCCTGGACCGATCGCGGCATTTTCGACGAAAACGGCAAGCTCACCGAAATCCAGTCCGTCGGGCGGGACGTCACCGAGGAGAAACGCGCCCTAGAGGCGCTGGAGGCCAGCGAGCAACGCTACCGCAGCGTGGTCGAACTGCAGACCGAGTTCGTCGTCCGCATGTCGCCGGACGGCTACCTGACCTTCGTCAACGATGCCTATTGCCGGGCATGCCGGATGACACGGGAACAGCTTCTCAGCCCATCCTGGTGCGAACTCGACGTGCTTCCCCCGGACGAACGGCGCCGGTTCGTCGCGCATCTCGGCCGCCTCACCCCGCAGGCGCCGGATGCCAGCATAGAACTTCTCAACGCAATGCCCGATGGCGTAAGCCGATGGCTGGCCTGGAACGATCACGGCATCTTCGATGGCGAAGGCCGCCTGATCGAGGTGCAGTCCGTCGGCCGCGACATCTCCGACCGCGTCTTCGCCGAACAGGCGCGACTTGAAGCAGAGAAATTGTCGAGAGAACGGGATGCGCAGTTCCGCGCCATCGCCGAGGGCGTGCCGTTGCCGATCACCATCTCGGCAATCGACGGGCCCGAGATCCTGTTCGTCAACGAGCCGGCGCGCAAGATACTTGGCGTCGAGATCGGCCAGGTCGGCGCGGAGGCGATATCGACCTGGGAAAGCCGCGCCCGGCGCGACGATCTTATGCGGCTTCTGCTGCGCGACGGCCTCGTCGACGCATTCGAGGCCGGCATGACCACCATGCAAGGGACGAGGATCGACACGCTGGTTTCGGCGCGTCTGATCACGCGCGGCGGCCGGCCGGCCATGCTTGCCGCCGTCACAGACATCACGCGTCAGCGCGAAGCCGAAGCCGAAATCGCCCGCCAGCGCGAGACGCTCTATCAGTCCGAGAAGCTCTCCGCGCTTGGTTCGCTGCTGGCGGGCGTAGCGCATGAGCTCAACAATCCGCTGTCGGTCGTCATCGGCTACAGCTCGATGCTGAAGGAGTTTTCGACCGACAGCGCGACAGTGGGCCGCGCCGACAAGATCCACGCGGCGGCCGAGCGATGCTCGCGGATCGTGCGCACATTCCTGGCCATGGCGCGCAAGAAGCCGCCGACAAGAGGCGCCGTCGACATCAACGAAGTCGTCATCGCCTCGCTCGAACTTGCCGCCTACAGCCTGCGCTCGGCCGGGATCGAGATCCGTACCGAACTGGAGGATGGGCTCGCCGCCATCTGGGGCGACCGGGATCAGCTTCATCAGGTCATCACCAATCTGGCGGTGAATGCACAGCAGGCCTTGCTGCAGGTGCCGCATCCGCGGCGGCTGACGATCATAACCACCGGGGACGACGGCGCCGTCGAGATCGTGGTGGCCGACAATGGTCCGGGCATGCCGGAGACTGTGCGGGCGCGCGCCTTCGAGCCCTTCTACACGACCAAATCGGCCGGCGAAGGCACCGGCGTCGGTCTGTCGGTCTGCCACGGCATCGTGACGGCGCATGGCGGCAGCATAGAGCTGGATTCGACCGAGGGCGGCGGGGCACGCTTCACGATCCGGTTGCCGAGCGGCAAGGCCGAGGCGGTTTCGACGCCGGCGACGGCCGGCAAGGCGCCGCCCGCGCCATCGGCCGCGCGCATTCTGGTGGTCGACGACGATACCGACATTGCCGCAATGATCGCCGAAATGCTCAGGCGCGACGGCCACGACGTGACCATCGCCGACGATGCGCATGCCGCCCTGAGAGCCGTGCGCCACGAAAGGGTCGACCTCTTGATCAGCGACATACGCATGCCCGGCCTCGACGGGCCTGGCCTCTATCGCGCATTGGAGGAGGTGCGCCCGGGGCTCGCCGGCCGGCTGCTGTTCGTGACCGGCGATACGCTGGCCCCCGAGATCGATCGCTTCATCGGCGAGACGGGCGCGCCCGTGGTCGAAAAGCCGCTCGATCCGCAAAGCTTTCGCAGGCTGGTGACGGAACGCCTCAGCGTAATGGAAGAGGCCAAGCCATGACCAGGCAGAAATTGCTCATCGTCGACGACGAAGCGCCCCTGCGCGAGATGCTGTGCGACTACCTGCCGGTGCATGGCTTCGACGTCCGCGCCGTCGCGGATGGAGCGGGCATGCGCGCCGAACTCGACCGCTTCTGCCCCGATCTGGTCATTCTTGACGTCAATCTCATCGGCGAAAGCGGTTACGATCTCGCTCGCGAAATCACCGGACGGAGCCGCATTGGGATCCTGATGCTGACCGCCGTCGGCGACCTGCCGCACCGGCTCGAAGGCCTTGCCGCCGGCGCCGACGACTATATGGCCAAGCCCTTCGAACCGCGTGAGCTTCTGGCGCGGATCAGAAGCGTCATAAGGCGCCTGGGCGAGGAAGAGCAGGCGCCGGCAAACCGCATCCGCTTCGGCCGCTGCGTGCTCGACATGGATGGCCGCACGATGGTCGATTCGGACGGCGCCGACGTCGAACTCACGCCGATGGAATTCGACCTGCTCTGCGTGTTCGCGCGCCATCCAAGGCAGATCCTGTCCCGCGACCAGCTTTGCAGGCTGGCGCACAACCGCGACCTCGAGCCCGGCGACCGCAGCATCGACATCCGCATCACGCGATTGCGCAAGAAGGTCGAGGCCGAACCCGAGGCGCCGGCCGTCCTGGTGACGGTGCGCGGCGAAGGCTATGTCTTCGAGCCGGCCCGCGATGAGGCCGGACGGCGTTAGAGCTACGACTTGCGACCTGGTGCAGACGTCTGTTGCACTGCCTCACGCCGTCCCACCCGCTTGCGAACTTCCCGGCGCAGGCTGCGTGCGGTGTCGCGCACGACGGGAATGGTCCAGCGCGCGGTTGCGGTCGCGATCAACAACCCGGCCACCGGATCGACGAAACGGGCAATCACCGTACCTTCCCAGACCATGGCCGTTGCCAGCGACGCGGCGATCAAGAGGTTCGACGAGAGCTTGTCAGAGAACAGGCAGATCTGCGCGCGCGCCAGCGCGGACGCGGCAAGGGCGTTGCGGGCCTTCCAGCGCCGCAGGATCCAGAAATTGACCACCGCATAGGCGAGATTGAGATTCATGGCGAGGACCACGCCGGAGCCGTGCGGTTCGACGCCGCCGGCCGTGATGCGCTGGACCGCGATGCCGGCGACGACAGCCATGGAAAGGCACATGCCGGAGGCAGCAAGCGCATTGGCGAGTGTTTCCGCCAGGGCTGCCCGGCGCTTGCCCATGCCCGATTTCCTGCCACCGGCCACGACCGCGACAACGACCAGCACCAGCATGTCCATCATCGTCAGTGCGAGATCGGCGCGGATGGTCAGCGAGGTGGACGTGGCTGTCGCGTAGGCCGTCAGCAGCAGGCCGGGCGTGCCCGCCAGGACGGCCAGACGTGCCGTGCGGACAGCCGCCGCCTCGCCATCCGGTCCGCCATTGGTTTTCTGCAAAGCTTGCATCGCCAGAACCTCCGCGTTCTGGCGTCACCGATGACGCAGCGATGTTGCGCTGATTTGCCGACCTGCCGGTCGAAGGTTTCGTTTGTGTCGTTGCGCGGCTCGCGCGCCTCCATTGTCATCGTTTGCGGACGACAACGCGCGGACGTTTCACCCCGACGGATCGCAACAATCGAAACAATTCGGACGAATTCGGCATTCGCCTGAAACAGCCGGCAGCGAGAAGCCGCGCCATGGAGCGCACCCGGCGGGAAGGCTCCGCTGAAAACGACAAAGGAAATCACGATGAATCGCCTCAAGACTTACCTGGCCGCGGCCTCGGCAATGGCCTGCCTCGTCGCCCCGGCCATCGCCGCAGGCCCGGAAGGCACCAACGGCAAATCGCTGAACGGCCTGGAGCAAAACTCACTGACAAGCAATTCGCTGACCAGCAATGCGATTTTCCCGAACGGCCTCGGCGTCTATGCGCTCAACGGCGTGCATGTCGACGGCATCGTTCTCGCGAAAAGCCTCGCTCCGGCCGGCGGCTCCATCATCGACCCGAACGACCGCAGCTTGCCGGCTGTTCAGCACGGCGCCGGCTCCTTCCTCAACCCGAACATGGGCAATTTGCCGGCTGTCCAGAAAAGCAATGCCCAATCGTCGACCGCCGGCAAGCGAAGCAACGGCCTTCCGTCTGCTCAGCACGGTTTTGGCGGCGGCGATGGGGCCAACCATGACCGGCCGACCCCCTCGCCGAGGCGTTAGAAGCGCCGCGTCCAATTGGACGCGCAAAAGACGCAGTCAGTGGAACGGATGGCCTCGCGCCGTCCGTTCTCTGTCAAACGATAGCTGCCGAAAGCGCTGACCTTTGGCCGCGCTCACCACTCCCGCAAGACCTGCTGTCAGGAGTCAACAATGTCACACCACCGCCTCGCCCAGATTGGCCGCCACGCATCGGTCGCCATTGCCGCATCCGTTTCCTGCATGGTCGCCGTCCCCTCAGCCGAGGCCGAACAGGCGATCCGCTCGATCTCCATCGTCGGCATGCGGTTCGAGGTGACGACCGGAGACGGCCACATAGTCGCTCAAGACGATCTCGTCGGCGCCATTCTGACGCTCGGCGACGGACGAGACAGCGTGCCGCTGCGCATCGATGCGGTCGAGGCCGATCCGAGGAACCCGGATGGCGCGATCATGGCTCTACACCATGTCGACCCGCGACGCGGCGACAGGCGAGTGGCGCAACATCTGCGAGCCGGACATCGAAGGCCGGCGCATGGGTTTCCCGCTCGCCGGCACCTGGACCCAGGATGGCCGCCATCTGCCGTCCGATACGGCCTTCAGCATTACCTGCACCGGCGGCGCCCAGGCCAAATGCGCGCGTTTCGGCTATCGGCCCTGGGAAAAATTGCCCGATGGAACGCCGCTCTGGGATCATCATCAGGCATGCACCCGCATGATCCGCGCCGATTATTGCGGCGACGGTATCGGCCATACGCGCAACGGCACGCCGATCGTCATCTATGACAGGAACGGCATACAGCAGGACGAGGCCGCGCCGGGTATGGCGTTCGAAGCGGCGTGGGGGGTGGACGGCGCGCTGTGCGTCAGCCGCACGAGGATCCCGGACGTGCTGACGATGGAAGGCCTGGCGGCGATCTGTCCGGGCGTGCGGCAAATGCCACAGGCAGCGGCGTGCGAGAGCAACGCCCGGGCGCTGGTCCTGAACCGTTCGATCGAGCCGTAATCCGCCGGCATCACGTTCGGGCAGCGCGCCTGTTGGGCTTCGGCCTGTCGTCGCGCGACCGCCCCTCCACCACCTTCTCGATCTCGCGCTTCAGCTCGTCCTTGATATCGACGGTTTCGCTCATCAGAGCGTCGATCTTCATGAAGTCGAGCACGCGGTATTTCGACACCGCCGGGCGGACCAGAATGTCGGGCGGGCACTGCTTCAGCTTGTTGGCGATGATCGACTGCATCATCAATTGCGTGGCGCCGAACATCAGGTCGACCGTGGTCGGATGCTTGCGCTCGATCTCGCTCGGCGCGCCGACGACGTCGATAGCGATGATGATGTCGGCAGCCTTTTCGATGAGATCGAATGGCACCGGATTGTAGATGCCGCCGTCGATCAGCACCCTTCCGTCACGCGTCACCGGGCGGAACACGGCAGGGATGGCGGCCGAGGCTGCCAATGCCGAATGCAGGTCGCCATCGTCGAACACGGCGAGTTTGTGGCCGAAATAGTCGGTCGCCGTTACGAGCAGCGGGATCTTCAGCTCGGCGAAGGTTTCGGGGATGGCGTCGGGCAGGAAGGCTTTCAGGATGCGCTCGATGTTGAACTGGCTGACGCGGATGCCGCCCTGCATCGCCTCGGCGAGGGTGCCCGGGCGCGCCCGCCACATGCGCGTCGCCACCTCGGCGCGGCGGCTAAGGATCGAGCGGGCATAATCGTGGATGTCCTTGCCGGCCATGCCCGAGGCCATGCCGGCGCCCATGATGGCGCCGATCGAGGAGCCGGCGATGGCGACCGGCTTGATACCGAGCTCGTCCAGCGCCTCAATGGCATGGATATGCGCCAGCCCGCGCGCGCCGCCACCGCCAAAGGCAACACCGAAGGTGGGGTTCATCCCTTGCCTCCCAAAGCCGGCCCGACAATCATGATTGCCGGCTCGGCCGACAGCAGCTTCTTCGCCGCCGCCTTGACCTGATCGAGCGTCACCGCATCGATCAGCGCCGCGCGGCGCTGCATGTAGTCGATGCCGAGCTTGTCCAGCTGGAGCTCCACAAGCGTCGCGGCGATGGCGCTGGAGGAATCCAGATTGTTGATGGCATAGGCGCCGATCATGTATTTCTTGGTCGCCTCCAGTTCGGCCTCGGTCGGCCCCTCCTCTACCATCTTCTTCAACACGTCACGCACAATGCCGAGCGTTTCGGCGGCGCGGTCCGAACGCGTCGCCGTGGTGACGATCAGCGCGTTGGAATGCTGGTGGTCGACGAGGTTGGAATCGACGCCATAGGCCAGCCCCCGCTTCTCGCGCACCTCATCGTAGAGGCGCGAAGTGAAGGTGCCGCCGCCGAGGATCTCGTTCATCAGCACCGCGGCGAAGAAATCCGGCGCGTTGCGCTGCACGCCGGGAAAAGCGAGCTGCAGCGAGGTCTGCGGCAGGTCGTAATTCACCTCCACCTGCTGGCCGAGTTTCAGGGCGGTGTCGGCGACCGGGGCAAGCGCCTGCTTTTGCGGCAGGTCGCCGAAGACCTGGTCGAGCTTGCCTTTCAAAGTCGCGGCATCGATGTCGCCGACCACGGCGACATGCAGGCCGTCGCGGGCGAAACTGGCCTTGTAGAAAGCCCTTATATCGTCGGGCGTGATTGTGGCGATGCTCTGCGTGGTGCCCTCGTCGGGCCGGGCATAGGGATGCTCGCCATAGATCGCGCGCAGCCATTTGCGCTGGGCGATGGCGTTGGGGTCGCGCTCATTGGCGATGATGCCGGACAGGATCTGGGCGCGGATGCGGTCGATCGGCGCCTGGTCGAAGCGCGGCCTGTTGACCGCGAGCGTCAAAAGGTCGAAGGCGGCGTCCTTCTGTTCGGAAAGCATGCGCATCGAACCATAGGTGCCGTCGCGCTGCGCATCGAAGCCCATTTCGGCGCCGGCATCGTCGAGTTTCACCTGGAAGGCATCGCTGTCGAAGTCACCGGCGCCCTCGTCGAACAGGCCGGTCATCAGATTGGCGAGCCCTTCCTTGCCGGCCGGATCCTGTGTGGACCCGCCGTCGAAGACGAAGCGGATGGTGACGATCGGCACCGAATGGTCCTCGACCAGCCAGGCCGTGATGCCCTTGGGCGATTTGACTTCCTGGATGTCCATCGCCCGCGCGGCCAGAGCCGGCAAGATGAGGAAAAGGATGGAGAGGAGCAGAGTGGAGAGGGCGTTCAGCGCTCTTCCTTCTCCCCTTGTGGGAGAAGGAAAGGCGCGCATCCACCTGGTGCTCATGCTCGTCATCAAATCAATTCCCCGCCTGTTGCTGCGGCAAGAGATACCCTGTCGTCGAATGGTCCAGCACCAGATAGCGCACTGCCACCGCCTTGACCTCGTCGGCCGTGACCTTGCGGATGCGGTCCGGCCATTCCTCGATATCCTTGACATTGCCGCCGGTGGCGAGCGTCGAGCCATACATGTTGGCCATGTCGTCCTGCTTGTCGCGGGCGAAGATCACCGAGCGGACATAGCGGTCCTTGGCCTTCTCCAACTCGTCCGGCGTGACGCCGTCCCTGGCGATGCGGGCGACCTCGGCATCGACCGCCCCTTCTACATCGCTGAGCTTGGCGTCGCCGCGCGGCGAGCCGTAGACGGTGAAGTTGGTGGCGTCGAGCATGGTGCCCTGGAACCAGGCGCCGGCTTCCCCGGCGATGCCCTGCTTCACCACAAGCTGCTGGTAGAGCCGGCTGCGGTTGCCGCCGCCGAGGATCTCGGCCAGCAGGTCGAGCGCCTCGGCCTCGCCGGGCTGGGCGGTGCGATAGGACGGCACCACCCATTGCGTCGAAAAGCTCGGCACGGAAACGCGCGCATCGGTCAGCGTCACCGTGCGCTTGGTGTTCTGCTCCGGCTCGACCGGGCGGATGCGCGGGGGTAAATCCGGGCCTCGCTCGATTTTGCCATAGGTCTTTTCGGCCAGCGCCTTCACCGTGTCCGGCTCGACATCGCCGGCAACGATCAGCACGGCGTTGTTTGGCCTGTAGTATTTGTCATAGAAGGCGATGGCGTCGGTGCGGTTCAGCTGTTCCATCTCCTGCATCCAGCCGATCACCGGAATGCGGTAGGGCTGGTTCTGCCACAGCGTGGCGTCGACCTCCTCGTCGAGCACCGCCTGCGGGCTGCTGTCGATGCGCGAGCGGCGCTCTTCCAGGATCACATCGCGCTCGGTCTTGATGACGTCGTCGGTGAGGATGAGGTTGCGCATGCGGTCGGCTTCGAAGCTCATCATCTCGCCAAGCGCCGACGGCGCGACCGTCTCGTGGAAGGCGGTGTAGTCGTAAGAGGTGAAGGCGTTGTTGGAGCCGCCGATCGCCGAGATGGCGCGGTCGAACTCGCCGGCGGCGTGGTTGGTCGTCGCCTTGAACATCAAATGCTCGAAGAAATGCGCGATGCCCGATTTGCCGGGCGGCTCATCGGCGCTGCCGATCTTGTACCACACCATATGGGTGACGATCGGGGCGCGGTGATCCGGAATGACGACCACCTCCATGCCGTTGTTGAGCAGGAAGTTGGTGACCTTGCCATCGTCGGCGGCGAGCGCGGGACCGGCCAGGGCCAGCGCGGTGGTGAGCACCGCGCTCCGCAGCCATTCAGTATGAGGTGTCATCGATGGCTCCGGTTGTCATGGCGGGACGATAGGCGGGGTTCATGGACGAGGCAAAGTGAATTGTTCGTCATTTTCGAGGCGGCGCCTCCCCCTTCTCCCCTTGTGGGAGAAGGGACCTTCAATCACCCAGCCTCGATGAACCGGATCACCGTCTCGCCATAACCGCGCTCGTCGACCACCGAAAATCCCGGTCCTGGCTCGAAGGGCGCCGAGGCCACCTCCTCGACCACGCAGAGCGCGCCAGGCAAAAGCCAGCCGCCCGCCTTGGCCGAGCGCAGCGCGCGTTCGCCAAGGCCCTTGCCGTAGGGCGGATCGGCAAAGACCAGGCCAAAAGCCGAAAGCGTGCCAGCTTCACCCAGAGCCGTGGCATCGCGTCGAAAAATCTTGGTGCGGCCGGTCAGGCCGAAAGTCTCGACATTGGTACGGATCAGGCCGCGCCCTTCAGCCGACTCCTCGATGAAGACGCCGTAGGACGCGCCGCGCGACAGCGCCTCGAGGCCGAGCGCGCCGGTGCCGGCGAACAGGTCGAGCACGCGCGCACCGTCGAGCTTGTCGGCAAAGCGGTGCGCCAGCACGTTGAACACCGCCTCGCGGGTGCGGTCGGTGGTCGGGCGGATGGCATGATCGCGCGGCGTCGCCAGCGGACGCCCGCGAAACTCACCACCGACGATTCTCATCTGGTTCTGGGACCTTTGGGACCGCCGCGCGGCCGGTCACCGCCCTTGCCGCCGTCCGGACGCTCGCCACGTGGCTTGCCGAACGGCTTCGCGCCAGCCGGCTTGCCATAAGACGGCTTGAACGAGGCCTTGCGCGCCTTGGCCTCTGCCGCCTTGGCGGCATCGGCTTCCGCCCTGCCCTTACCGATCGGACGCGAACCCGGCGCCATCCAGACATTGGCCTTGCGCTGGCCCGGCGGCTCGATCGGCCGCTGCTCGCGCTCGGACTTTTTCCCACCGAAGCCACCGCGAGGCTTGTCGCCAAAACCGCCACGCGGTTTGTCGCCAAAGCCACGCTCGCGCCTGGGGCCGCGCTCGCCAAAGCTCTTTTCCGGCCCGGAGCCTCTGTCGGGACTTGTCGACAGCTTGCCCAGCGCCTCGTCGCGGCTGCCTTCGCGGCGCTTGCGGTTCTTGATCAGACCGCCCTCGCCGATCGGCCGGCGATCGACGCCGTCGCGCGCAAATTTCGGCCGCTCGACCTCCTCCGGGCGCGGATCGGTCCGCCGCACCGGCTTGTTGGAAAATGGTTTTGTGATCTCGGCGTCGAAATTGGCACCCGACTCTTCGACCAGGCGCTCGCCGAGCTGGTCGCGCAGCACGCGGCCCTTGATCTCCAGCACATGGCCCTCCGGCAGGTCCTCAAGCTGGAACGGCCCGTAGGAGATGCGGATCAGCCGCGTCACGTCGAGGCCGAGCGAACCGAGGATGTTCTTGACCTCGCGGTTCTTGCCTTCGCGCAAGCCGATGGTCAGCCAGGCGTTCGAGCCCTGCTCTCGGTCGAGGCTCGCCTCGATGGCGCCGTAGAAGACGCCGTCGACGGCGATGCCTTCACGCAAGCCGGCGAGCGCGCTTTCCTCGACCTTGCCGTGGACGCGCACGCGGTAGCGCCGCAGCCAGCCGGTGGCCGGCAATTCGAGCACGCGCGACAGGCCGCCATCATTGGTCAGCAGCAGCAGGCCTTCGGTGTTGATGTCGAGCCGGCCTATGGTCATCAGCCTGGGCAGGTCGGCCGGCAGCACGTCGAACACGGTCTTGCGCCCCTCGGGGTCGCGGTTGGTGGTGACGACGCCGGCCGGCTTGTGGAACAGGAACAGCCTCGTGCGCTCGATCGGCGGGATCTCCATGCCGTCGAGATGGATGATGTCGCCGGGCATGACGTTGAAGGCCGGCGAGGTCAGAGCCCGGCCATTGACCTTGACGCGCCCTGCCGCGATCAGCTCTTCGGCGTCACGGCGAGAGGCAAGGCCGGCACGGGCCAGCCGCTTGGCGATGCGCTCGCCAGCCTCCTCCGGCGCCTCGGCGGGACGCGGGCGCGGCTTGAAGCCGCCACCCGACGTGCCAGCGCCCGACCCGCGCGGCCGATCGCCGCCGAAATCGCGTTTGGGCCGATCAGCGAAATCGCGCTTGGGGCGATCGCTGAAGTCGCGCTTTGGACGATCGCCGAAACTCGGGCGCTCGAAGCGCCGCTCGCCGCCCTCGGCCTCCGCTGCCATCGGCCGGTCGCCACGCGGTGCGAAGGGCTTGCGCGGACCTTCGCGCTTTTCATACGGCTTGCCTTCGGGGCGTGGCCCCTTGCTGAACGGCCGGTCGCCGCTCTTGAAATCGCGCTTCGGCCTTTCGCCTTCGGCGGCCATCGGACGCTCGCCACGCGGTGCGTAAGGCTTGCGCGGACCTTCGCGCTTCTCATACGGCTTGCCTTCGGGGCGCGGCCCCTTGCTGAACGGCCGGTCGCCACTTTTGAAATCGCGCTTCGGACGTTCGCCTTCGGCGGCCATCGGCCGGTCGCCGCGCGGTGCGTAGGGCTTGCGCGGACCTTCGCGCTTCTCATACGGCTTGCCTTCGGGGCGCGGCCCCTTGCTGAACGGCCGGTCGCCGCTTTTGAAGTCGCGCTTCGGACGTTCGCCTTCGGCGGCGATCGGCCGATCGCCACGCGGCGCGTAAGGTTTCTTGGCACCGAAGGACGGCTTGCCGCCCTTGCCGGCGGCGCCATCGCGGCCGCGCGGCGCCGCGGCTCTCGGACCGCTTTTGCCCGGACCTTTTTTGGGCCGGAATTTCTTGTCGTTGTCGTCCATGTGGCCTTTGCCCGTTTGCGCTGCTACAGCGTGGCGCATCCTTTCGGACGCGCAAAGGACGCTGTAGCACTTGATTTGGCGCATGATCGTTTCCGAAAACCTGAGTCCGATTTTCGGGGTTTGGCGCTAGATAACAGGATCACCGTCAGGTGGCGAGGAGATAATCGGAATGGAAACCGTGTGAAGCGGCCGGATTTCATGGCGCTGGCGTTAAGGGAGGCCGAAGCAGCCGCCTCGCGCGGCGAAGTGCCGGTCGGCGCGGTCATCGCCAGCGGCGACACGGTCGTGGCAAAAGCCGGCAACCGCACCCGCGAGCTTGCCGACCCGACGGCGCATGCCGAGATGCTGGCGATCCGCGAGGCTTGCCGCAAGCTCTCCATCGAGCGGCTGACCGGTCACGATCTCTATGTGACGCTGGAACCTTGCGCCATGTGTGCCGGCGCCATCTCCTTCGCCAGGCTGCGGCGGCTTTATTTCGGCGCTGCCGACGAGAAGGGCGGCGCCGTGGTCAACGGCGTGCGCTTCTTTGCGTCGCCCACTTGCCACCACACGCCCGACATCTATCCAGGCATGGCCGAAAACGATGCGACCCTGCTGCTGAAGAATTTTTTCCGGGGGCGACGCGAAACCTAGAGGCTCTGGGCTTTTGGCTAGGCTCTAGGCTCTCACCACGGCAGCCAGTCAAACATGCCGCCGGACTTGCTCTTGGCGGCCGCCTCCTTCTTGAGGCGGCGTTCCTTCTTGTATTCGTCTTCGCCGATATCGCCCTGCGGCGCGGTGGAGGCGGCGACGCGATAGTCCAGAGGCGGCTCGCTCAGATATTTGCGGGTGTTGGGATCACCCTGCTTGCCTTCGGCCAGACGGCGCTGGATCTCGGCGGCGCGGCCCTTGTCCGAATCCGCCGGCGACCAGCGCGGCGGGTGGCTCGAAGCCGAATCCGCCAAGGCCTTCTTCACCGCCGCCGGATCGGTCTGCACGTCGTCGACGATCTGCGACTGGTAGGCCGGATCATCCTGGTGAGCGGTGGCGTCGGCACGCAGGCGGGCGCGGCGCGCCTCGGGCGATTCGGGCCAGTCGGCACTCGCCGTCTCGATGCTCTCCTGCGGCGGCGGCAGGTTTTCCTTCTGTCCCGGTGCCGGCTTCACCAGCTCGGGACGCGGCTTGTAGTCGATCTTTTCACCCCGCTTCGGCGAGATCGAAAAGGCGCTGGACAGGTCGCCGGCAAGCTGCTCGCCCGCGGTCTTGTCGGTTCCGTAGGTGGGCGAGCCCATGCAGCCGGACAGAGCGAGGCCTGATACGACAAGCGGCGCCAGCAGCGCAACGCGCGCGTAAGTTCTCTTGGTCATGCCAAAAAGTCCCACTTAGACAGCCTCTCGATCGCCGCCGGCCAAAGGTCCGGTCCCCATCACTCAAGCACTTGCGACGGAAATCCGGCGACAATTTGTCGTCCGGAGTTTCGCGTGTTTATCTCAACCGCTCGTTAAGGGCAACGCACGGGCGGCAAAGGACCGCCCGGCGTGGCATTTGTGCACCGGCTTATATTTGATGGTGCATGTCGTTTTCCCAAAACCGCTACACACTTTTGGGCGACAAGCATCATAAACGCCCGAGCGCCTTCAGCTCATGCAGCACAGCCGCATCGCGCGCCGAGACATCTGGGAATGCCTGGTCCTGCCCGACATCGGCGGTGTAGCGCCAGGAACGCGCGCATTTCACCAGGCCACGGTCCTCGGCCTTCTCCACCACCACGGCCACGCCCTTGACGTCGTCCAGCGTGAAAGCGCCGTCCGCAGCCTTGCCATGGGTAATGACAAGGTCGCTGGTGATCGCCATCTCGGCCATGTCGACGTCCGATATCGCCGCTTCGAGCGCCGCATCATCGATTGTAACGACCGGCACCGCCTCGAGCGAGGAACCGATGACCTTCTGGGCACGCGCGATCTCGAGCGCGCCGGTGACGACGCGGCGACCCTGCCGCACCTTGCGCCACTTTTCCGCCAGCGGCTCGTTCCGCCAGCTTTCCGGGATCTGCGGGAACTGGTCGAGATGCACCGAAACGGTGTCGGGATGCCGGTCGAGCCAGGCCTCCTCCATGGTGAAGGGCAGCATCGGTGCCAACCACTTGACCAGGCAGTCGAACAAATGGCGCACGACCTGTACCGAGGCCTTCCGCTTCACGCTGGACGGCGCGTCGCAGTAAAGCGCGTCCTTGCGGATGTCGAAATAGAAGGCCGACAGTTCGACCACCATGAAGTCGAGCAGCGTGCGGGTGATGCGCTTGAACTCGAAGGCGTCGTAGCCCTGGCGCACCACTTCTTCCAGTTCGGCCAGCCGGTGCAGCATCAGCCGTTCCAGCTCCGGCATCTTCTCCAGCGGCACCTCCTCGCCATCGTCATGGGCGAGCGTACCTAGCATCCAGCGGATGGTGTTCCTGAGCTTGCGGTAGGCGTCGATGTTGGTCTGCAGCACGTTCTTGCCGAGCCGCTGGTCTTCCCAGTAATCGGTGGTCACCACCCAGAGCCGCAAGATGTCGGCGCCGGACTGCTTGATGACGTCCTGCGGCACGACGGTGTTGCCGAGCGATTTCGACATCTTTCGTCCCTCCTCATCCATGGTGAAGCCATGGGTGACGACAGTGTCGTAGGGCGCCCTGCCCCTGGTGCCGCAGCTTTCGAGCAGCGAGGAGTGGAACCAGCCGCGATGCTGGTCGGAGCCTTCGAGATAGACGTCGGCCGGCCATTTCAGGTCCGGGCGATCCTCGAGTGTGAAGACATGGGTCGAACCCGAGTCGAACCAGACGTCGAGGATGTCCATCACCTGATGCCATTTCGCGGCATCGTGATTGCCGAGGAAGCGTTCCTTGGCGCCGGCCGCGAACCAGGCGTCGGCGCCTTCCGTCTCGAAGGCGTCCATGATGCGCTGGTTGACCGCCTCGTCCTTCAGCACATTGCCGTCCACGTCGGCGAAGACGGCGATCGGCACGCCCCAGGCGCGCTGGCGCGACAGCACCCAGTCCGGGCGCTCCTCGATCATGGCGCGGATGCGGTTCTGGCCGGCAGCCGGCACGAAGCGCGTGTCGTCGATCGCCTTCAGCGCGCGGCTGCGCAGCGTGGTTCCGTCACCGAGCTCCTTGTCCATATAGACGAACCATTGCGGCGTGTTGCGGAAGATGATCGGCTTCTTCGACCGCCACGAATGCGGGTAGCTGTGCTTCAGCCGGCCGCGCGCGAACAGCTCGTTGCGCTTGATCAATTCGTCGATGACGGCCTGGTTGGCGTTGCCCTTCTTGCCGTTGTCGTCGATGACGCGCGCGGCGCCGCCCTCGCGGTCCGGGCCGAAGCCCGGCGCATCCTTGGTGAAGAAGCCGGCATCGTCGACGGGGAACGGGATCGCCGTGTCGATGCCGCGCTTGAGCAGCTCGGCCACCGCGTCCGTCCAGGCGTCGAAGTCCTCGCGGCCGTGGCTGGGCGCGGTGTGTACGAAGCCGGTGCCGGCATCGTCGGTGACATGTTCGCCGGCGATCATCGGCACGGGGTATTCATAGCCGCCGCCAAGCCCCCTGAAGGGGTGCGAAAGCGTAAGGCTTTCAAGCTGTTCGGCCGAGACGTTGTGAAGGCGATTCAAGACGATCTTGGCCTTGGCCGCCGAGTCTTCGCCGAGTGCGTCGGCAAAGATCAGCTTCTCGCCGGGCTGCGGGCCGAATGCGTTCTCTGCCGCCGTTACCTCATAGAGCCCGTAGGCGACGCGCGGCGAATAGCTGACGGCGCGGTTACCGGGGATGGTCCAGGGCGTCGTCGTCCAGATCACGACATGGGCTTCGAGCAGGTCCAGCGAGGATTCGGACAATGCCGCCGGCTGTTCACCTTCGGCGCCGGAGACCGGGCGGGCAAGGCTTGCGACCGGGAATTTCACCCAGATCATGTCGCTCTCGTAGTCCTGGTATTCGACCTCGGCCTCGGCCAGCGCGGTGCGCTCGACCACGCTCCACATCACCGGCTTGGAGCCGCGGTAGAGCTGGCCCGACATGGCGAACTTCAGCAATTCGCCGGCGATGCGCGCCTCGGCATGGAAAGCCATCGTCGTATAGGGGTTCTTGAAATCGCCGACGACGCCGAGCCGCTGGAACTCACCGCCCTGCACCGAGATCCAGTGCGCGGCGAATTCCCGGCATTCCTTGCGGAATTCGTTGACCGGCACCTCGTCCTTGTTCTTGCCCTTGGCGCGGTACTGCTCCTCGATCTTCCATTCGATCGGCAGGCCGTGACAGTCCCAGCCGGGCACGTAGTTCGAGTCGTAGCCGCGCATCTGGAACGAGCGGGTGATGACGTCCTTGAGGATCTTGTTCAGCGCATGGCCGATATGGATGTTGCCGTTGGCGTAGGGCGGGCCGTCATGCAGCACGTATTTGGTGCGGCCGGCGGCGTCCTGCCGGAGCTTGCGGTAGAGGTTTATGTCCTGCCAGCGCTTGACCAGCAGCGGCTCTTTTTCGGGCAAGCCGGCGCGCATCGGGAAATCCGTCTGCGGCAGATAGAGCGTCTTGGAATAGTCGATCGTTTCAGCGGTATCGGTCATTGGGGTGTCGGTCATCGGTCTGCCATGTGCACTGCCCGGCGGCAAAGGGCTCGGGCGTTGAAGTCTTCGCTTTGACGCATATCGTTTTCCCAAAACCGGACCCACTTTTGGGCGACATGCGTTGATGATCTGGAAAAGCGCGAGAGGCCGCGCGCAACATTCCCGGCGGCTCCGGCGGCTCTCAGGCCACCCGGAACACCGGGCTCGTAATTCGTATCGCGATCGCAAAAAGGCGCGAAAAGCTCGTCATGGCCGGGCTTTTAGCGGATTAGGCGTCAGGAATAAAGCACGCAGTTCAAATCGCTACATCGAAAAGTCGAAGCGATAGGTGGTCGACACGCCGACCGTGAACTGGTTGCGGTCGCCGCGCTCCTTGACCAGGCTGGAATCGGCCGCCGGGCCCATCAGGCGCGAATATTCGCCGAACAGGCTGGCCGTCATCGGCTCGGTCACCTTCCAGGTCACCGCGCCGCCCAGACCGGTCGACTTCAGACCGCCGCCTGGATAGTATTCGCTCAAGCCCGACGCCGCCGCCTCCGTGGCGTTGACGCCGTAGTAAGCGTCGAAATAGTCCGCCGAGGCGAAGGAAATGCGTGGCCCGCCCGAAATCCGGACCGTGGGCGTCACGTCGTAGAAAGCGTCGGCGGCGATGTCGGCGACAAAGCCGTTGTGCGCGCGGATACCGTGCCTGAGCTCGGCCCGGGCGCGTACCCAGTCCAGCGGATAGAATTCGAAGAAGCCGCCGGCCTCGCCACCCCAGCGCACGGGGTCGAGGCCTTTCAGCTCATCGTCGCTGTCGCGGGAAAACAGGATTTTTCCGGTCAGGCCGGCCCGCACGCTGCCGTCGTCGATCAGCGCCAGCGAGATATTGTCGTTGCGCGAGGTGAAGCGCGCCTGGGGACCGACCTTGCCGAGCGAGATGATCGGCTGGGCGCTGAGCATGTATTTTTTGCCGCCCTCGAAATCCGGCGCGACCAGGCCCGTGGCGCCGAGCGTCAGGTACCAGTCGCCGGAGAGCCAGCTCCCCTCGCCGGCATTCGCGGCGGACACGGTGAGCAGCCCGGAGGCGAGAAGCAGCGGAATCGTCCTGACAATACGCATTATCACCCTTTAAGCGAAACACACTGGAGAGAACACCCGGCAGCGCTCAAGCCATGGCGCCGGTTGGTAAAATTTGACTTAAGATCCGTAACATCGCGGCAGTACTGTTTTGACATTGTAGCCAATTGAACGAGGCGCCGTGATCGCGGCACGGATTGGCTGCAGCCGGACAACGCAGCACTTGATCAGCTGCCCCGGTGACGCAGGACGTCTATCAATAGGGATAGAGCCGGCGACGTGTGACGCCGGCTTGGATAGTACAGGTGATAGCCGGGGAAGTACGGGCACCATTCCTCCAGCACCCGGATAAGCCGCCCCTGCGCAACGTACGGAAGCACCTGGTCCTCAGGCATATAGGCGACCCCCAACCCGTCCAGCGCCGAACTCAGGCGCATGCCAAGATTGTTGAAGACCAGCTGGCCGTCGCCCCGCACCTTCACCTCGCGGCCGTCTTTCTCGAGACCCCACGGGAACAGCCCGCCGTAAGTCGGCAGCCGCATGTTGATGCATTTGTGCGCGGTGAGGTCCTGCGGGGTTTGCGGAACCGGGAAGCGTTCGAAGTATTCTCGCGAACCGACCACGGCCATGCGAATGTCCGGCCCGATACGGACTGCCACCATGTCCTTCGCCACCTGCTCGCCCATGCGGACGCCGGCATCATAGCCTTCGGCGACGATATCCGTCAGGCCGTAGTCGACGATGATTTCAACCTGGACGTCGGGATAGTCCGGCAGGAAGCGCTTGAGGGCGGGCTGCAGTACGGAAATCGCCGGGTGCTCACCGGTGGTGATGCGGACCGTTCCGGCCGGTTTCTCGCGCAGCGCGTTCAAGGTGGCCAGTTCTGCCTCGATCTCCTCGAACCTCGGGCCCACGGTGCGCAAAAGGCGATCACCGGCTTCGGTCGGTGCCACGCTGCGCGTGGTCCGGGTCAGAAGCCTGAGCCCGACCCGCTCCTCAAGGTTGCGGATGGTCTGACTGAGTGCCGAGGGCGACACCCCCAATCTGGCTGCCGCACGCGTGAAGCTCCGTTCCCGGGCGACGGTCGCAAATGCGGCGAGATCGTTGAAATTCTGCATGATGTATTTGTTAGTCCAGCTAACAGGCTCATGCGGATTATAGCAGGTTATCGCATGATGCCGCATCCCCTATCTTCTTCGCAATAGCAACGGAGAAGGAGACCAGACATGGCAAACGAAGGCATTTTAAGGATGGGGCGCCGTGGCTTTCTGAGCGCGGCGGGAAGTTTCGCGGCGACGCCGCTTCTCTTGGCCAGCGGTTCTCAGGCGCCAGCCCAGGAGAGCGCTCAAGCGACAGGCGTCAACAGCACCGCGGCACTGAGCGGGCGGCAAAAGCTGGGCTCGCTGGAAGTCTCCAGTCTCGGCATCGGTGTCCAGAACATGAGCCGGACCTATCAGACGACAATCCCGACCCGACCCGAGATGATCAATATTATCCGAACCGCGTTCGATCGAGGTGTCACCTTCTTCGACGCCGCCGAGGCCTACGGCCCGCATGAGGTCGAGCGGATCCTTGGCGAGGGAGTAGCGCCTTTTCGCGACCGCGTCGTGATCACCTCGAAGTTTGGTTGGAACATCGACCTGGAAACGGGCGAGCGGCGCCCGGGGCTGAACAGCCGACCGGACCGCATAAAGCTGGCGGTCGAGGGCATGCTCAAGCGCCTGCGCACCGATCGAGTTGACCTGCTCTACCAGCATCGGGTCGACCCGGACGTGCCGATCGAAGACGTCGCCGGCGCGGTCAAGGATCTCATGGACCAGGGCAAGGTCACTCACTGGGGGCTGTCCGAGATGGGGCTGAACACCCTCCGCCGCGCCCACGCCGCACTGCCGGTCACCGCCGTCCAGAGTGAATACTCAATGCTATGGCGCGGGCCGGAAAGCGAAGTGCTTCCGCTCTGCGAAGAACTGGGCATCGGCTTCGTCCCATGGAGCCCACTTGGCGTAGGCTTCCTGACCGGTGCCATCGACGCCAGGACGCGGTTCGCGGAGGGCGATATCCGCAAGATCGAGGGCCGGTTCTCGGCGGAGAACCTGCCGCACAATCTGGCGCTCGTCGAGCTGGTCAAGAGCTGGGCCAAGCGCAAGCAAGCTACTGCCGCGCAGATCGCGCTCGCCTGGCTGATGGCGCAGAAGCCGTGGATCGTTCCCATACCCGGGACGACCCAGATGCCGCACCTGCTCGAAAATATCGGCGCGGCTTCGGTCCAGTTCACGCCGGAGGAGCTTGCAGAACTCAACGCCGCGGCCGGCGCAATCCAGGTTCAGGGCGCGCGCCTTCCCGACGCCGTGCTGGTCTATTCAGGCGTCGAAGCGCCGGAAAAGAGCTGAGCCGACAACGATCGCATGGAAGTTCGTCATGAAAACTAGAACACTTGGAGACCTGCAGGTCTCCGCCGTCGGCCTGGGTTGCATGAGCATGACCTCCGCTTACGGGCCGCCAGCCAACAAGGCGGAGATGATCAGGCTCGTGCGTCTCGCGCACGAGCGGGGTGTGACGCTGTTCGACACGGCCGAGGCCTATGGACCTTTCGCCAATGAGGAGCTCCTCGGCGAGGCGCTCTCGCCGATCCGCGACCAGATCGTCATTGCCACCAAATTCGGTTTTGATATCGATCTTGAGACCGGTGCCCGCACCGGCGGTACCAACAGCCGGCCCGAGCACATCAAGCGTGTCGCGGACGCTAGCCTCAAGCGCTTGAAAACCGACCGTATCGACCTGTTCTACCAGCACAGGGTCGATCCGAATGTTCCGATCGAGGACGTCGCCGGCGCTATCAGGGACCTGATCGCCCAGGGCAAGGTCAACCATTGGGGGCTTTCTGAAGCGGGCGTCCAGACCATCCGCCGCGCGCACGCAGTCCAGCCGGTCACAGCGGTGCAGAACGAGTACTCGCTATTCTACCGGGGCGTCGAAGCGGAATTGTTGCCGGTCTGTGACGAGCTTGGCATCGGTTTCGTGCCGTTCAGCCCATTGGGCGCAGGATTCCTGACCGGCAAGATCGACGAGAATACCAAGTTCGACCCGACCGACTTCCGCAACAACGTGCCTCGCTTCTCACCGGAGGCGCGCAAGGCCAACATGGCCCTGGTCGATGTCGTGGGGAGCGTGGCCGAGCGCAAAGGCGCGACGCCCGCCCAGGTCGCGCTCGCCTGGCTGCTCGCGCAGAAGCCCTGGATCGTGCCGATTCCGGGTACCACCAAACGTCACCGTCTTGAGGAGAACCTTGGCGCGGTCGACGTGACGCTGACCGTGCAGGATCTGCAGGAACTCGCCGACGCCCAGGCGAAGATCGAGGTCCAAGGCGAACGCCTGCCCGAAGCCGCGCTCAAGATGACCGGGCTCTGATCGGGATCTGCACCGTGACCGATGCTCAAAAGCCGACGAGGCGGAAAATCCTCATGTCATCCCTGTTGCTGCCGCTCGCGGCCGGAAGCGCATCGGTCACGCAGGCCGAAGCCGCACCCCGCTCGGATGGCAAGTCGCTGGTGGCGATCTTTTCGCGGAGCGGCAACACCCGCGTCATCGCCGGGCAACTCAGCCGGGTGCTGCCGGCCGATCTCTTCGAGATAGCGCCGGCGACATCTTACCCGGCCGACTACTTCGAAACCGTCGAACGGGCGCGGCAGGAACGCGATCGCGGCGACCGGCCGCCGCTCAAAGCCCAGCTTCCGAGCACTGCATCCTATGCGACGGTGTTTCTGGGGTTCCCCATCTGGGGTGAAACCGCGCCGCCCGTAATACGCACTTTCCTCACGGTCCACGACCTTGCGGGTAAGACCATCATTCCGTTTGTCACGCATGGCGGCTTCGGCCTCGGCAACAGCCGGGCCGTTCTGGCCAGCCACGCCCCTCAGGCGCGCCTGATGGAAGGGTTCTCCATGCAGGCGCCCCAAGAGCGCCAGACCATCGAGCGCGTCACCCAGTGGCTGGACGCGCTGAAAGTCAAATAGTCGGTTACTCGTCATGGGACGGCGGTGGGCCGTCACCCGAAATCGTAGCCACCACGGCCTTGGCCGCATGGATGCCCTACGCCGCCTGAACGATCTCGACCAGTTCAACGTCGAACACCAGATCCTTTCCGGCCAACGGATGATTGCCGTCGAGCTTGACGCTGGCGTCGTTCACGCCGACGACCGTCACCGGCATGGAGCGGCCCGCGCGGGTTCTGGCCTGCAATCGAGTTCCGATATCGACGTTGATGTTGTCCGGCACGTTAGCCCGGTCGATGGTCATGACCGCTTCGGGGCGGTGGGGGCCATAGGCGGCTTCGGCGGGAACGGTGACGGTGCTTTTCGCGCCGACCTCCATGCCCTCGACATGGGTTTCAAGGCCGGGGATCACTTGCCCCTCGCCCAGCGTGAATTGCAGCGGTTCACCGCCGGAAGCATCGAATTGAGTGCCGTCGGCCAGACGTCCAGTATAATTGATGCGCACGGTGTCGCCATTCTTGGCCTGTGTCATGGCAGTCATCCTTTTGGAAGTTTTTGAGGGACCACCCAGAGTTCGCGGTCCCGTTTTCGATCATCCACACACTAAGGTGCACGGCGCGAAACTCTAAAACTAGGGGGCCTGGCTGGCGATGTAAACCCACCGATTGAGCTACGAGCGGTCGGCCCCTCGACAAACGACCCCATGCAACATGGTTGGGTGTGGCCGCCGGCAGCCTGCTCGCTGGACGGGCAAGGTCATCGGCGTTAACCTCCAAGCAGCTTGATGCGCGGCGAGTCCCCTGAGGAGATGCAGCCATGACCTTGCAAGGCGATGCCCTGAAAGACGCGATCGGCCGGACGCGTGACAAATGGGGGTGGTTCGTGGCGCTCGGCGTGCTTTTGCTGATCTTCGGCGGCATCGCCTTCGGCAATCTGATGATCGCCACTGTCGCCTCGGTCTATGTCGTAGGATGGCTGATGCTGTTGGGCGGCGCGATCGAGATCATCCATGCCTTCGGCGTCAAGACCTGGGGCCGTTTCTTCTACTGGCTGCTCAGCGGCCTGCTCTATGCCGTTGCCGGCTTCTTCGCCTTCTACAATCCGTTGCTGGCCTCGGCGGTGCTGACCTTGCTGCTGGCTATAGCGCTGGTGGCCTCCGGCGTGCTCAGGGCCTGGATCGGCTACAACCACCGGCCGGAGAAAGGCTGGGGCTGGCTGGTCGCGGCCGGCGTCATTAGCGCGCTGGCGGGTCTGGTCATCGCCATGGGCTGGCCGGTCAACAGCCTGTGGGTGCTCGGGCTGTTCCTGGCTATCGACCTGATCTTCCAGGGCTGGGGCTTTATTGCGATCGGACTGGCGTTGAAGAGATAGTCAGTCCAGATGCAGCAGCGTCATCGAAATGACGGCCAACACGATCCCCAGATATTGCATCGAAGACAATTGCTCCTTGAAGACGAAGGTACCAACAAGTGCGGCGCCGACCACCACGATGGTGTTGACCAGCGCACCCGTCACCGCCAGGTTCAGCCGCGTGTTGATGAAAGCAAAGGTCGAATAGGACAACGGCGCCAGCAGCATGACGTATGCCAGACTGCGTCCGTTGCCGGTCTTGCCCCAATGCGCGCTCAGCCCATCGCACAGGATGAACATCCCCGAGCACAGCAGCACCACACTCCACACGGCGGTGTCGATTTTCATCCTGGAGCATTGGGCGTGTTGGCGGCGGCCTTCAATGAACCACTTCACAATCGGTTGCATCTCTCGGCGATTTTCGACCGCTGGTCTTGAAAGCCGTCAAAAAGCGATTGAGCGGTCCAGCTCCGAAAGCGGCCTGACGCCGGCAAGCAGCGCCCTCGCCTCGGCCTCGTCGCGCTTCATCTGCGCGACCAGCGCGTCGAGCCCGTCGAACTTCACCTCGGTGCGCAGGAAGCCGAAGAACGACACCTCGCAGGTCTCGCCATAGAGATCGCCGGAGAAATCGAAGACGAAGGTTTCCAGCAGCGGCGCACCATTGTCGTCGACGGTCGGCCGGCGCCCGAAGCTGGCGACGCCGTCATGCAGCGTGCCGTCGGCGCGGCGGAAGCGGACGGCATAAATGCCTTCTTTCAGAGTGGCTTCCGGCGAAAGCCTCATATTGGCTGTCGGGAAGCCCAGCGTCCGGCCAAGCCGCTGGCCACGGATCACTTCACTCTCGACGGTGAAGCGATAGCCGAGCAGGCCTGCTGCCTCGGCGACAGCGCCCTCGCACAAAAGAGCGCGGATGCGGCTCGACGACACCACCACTGCGCCCTCGTCGCGAAACGCATCGACCAGCGTAACGCCGAAGCCATGGCGTTCGCCGGCAGCCATCAGGAAGGCGGGGCCGCCCTGGCGGTCCTTGCCGAAGTGGAAGTCAAAGCCGGTGACGGCATGGGTTATGCCGAGATTTTCTGCCAGAACGCCGGTTACGAAGGCCTCGGCCGACAGCGAAGCAAACTCGCGCGTGAACGGCTGTTCGACCAGTGCGGCGAAGCCCAGATGCGACAGGAGCCGCGCCTTCATCGGCGGCGGCGTCAGCACGAACAGCGGGATATCGGGCCTGAACACCTTTCGCGGATGCGGCTCGAAGCTCAGCACCAGAGGCGGTGCGCCGCGCCGCCGCGCTTCGGCAAGCGCGCGGTCAAGCACCGCCTGATGGCCGCGATGGACGCCGTCGAAATTGCCGATCGCCACCACGCCGCCACGCAAATGAGCCGGCAGCGGCGATGTTGCGGAAACGCGTTCGAAGGCTTCGGTCATCTTGAGGCTTCCGTCATCGGGGCGACCCTACTCCCCTACTGCAGTCTCGGAATGACCGCGACCGGCCGATAGCCATGCTTTTCGAGAAAGGCCGCGAGCCTGGCGGGATCTGGCTGCAGCGGATCGCCATAGTCGCGCGCATGGATGCCGCCGGAGACATAGAGCACGTCGAAACCGTTGTCGGCCGCGCCCTTTATGTCGGTCATCATGCCGTCGCCAATGGCCAGCACCTGGGAGCGCTCGACGGGATGGCCGAGCAGGTGGGCGACCTCGCGCATCGCGACGTCATAGACCGGCGCGTAGGGTTTGCCGGCGATCAGCGTGCGTCCGCCGAGCTGGGCATAGTCGCGGGCCAGCGCGCCGGCACACCAGATCATGCGCTCGCCGCGCTCGACCATGATGTCGGGATTGGCGCAGATGAAAGGCAGGTTCCTGGCCCGCAGCCGTCGCAGCAGCTCGGCGTAGTCCTCGGGCTTCTCCACCTCGTCGTCGAACAGGCCGGTGCAGACCACGCCGGAGGCCTCGAACTCCTCGACAAGATCGACGTCGAGGCCCTCATAGAGGGTGAAATCGCGGTCGGCGCCGATATGGAAGATCTTTCTGGGACCTTCGGCGATCAGGTCGCGGGTGACGTCGCCGGAGGTGACGACGCGATCGTAGGCGGTCTGCGGGACACCTATCGCGTTCATCTGCGCCACCACGTCGGCGCTGCGGCGCGGCGAATTGGTGATCAGCACGACCGGCAGCTTCGCCGCGCGCGCCGCGGCCAGCGCCGCGGCCGCAGCCGGGAAATGCCATTCGCCATTGTGCACCACGCCCCAGACGTCGCAGAGGATGGCCGCATAGGCCGCCGACAAATCCGCGAGCGAACCGATGATGTCGGGCGAATCCGCCATGCCGTTTTCCCAGTCGTTCTTTGCGAAGGCCGCCGCCGACGGTCCGCCGCAGCCGTTCCCGCATTAGCCGAAGCGCTCCGTCCTGTCATCAGCTTTCGCCATCGGCGGTGGGGCTGGCGGTCAGGGGCGCGGCATCACCGCCTCGAAGGATCCGGCACCACAGGGTTAACGCGCAGTCAAAAAGGCGGCGCGACCTTGATGCTTTCGAGCAACGTGAAATTTAACGATCTGTGACCATGGTCGTAGATTGACTGCGACTATGGTCGCATATTAGCGGGGGCTAAAGACAATGTTCCGCAAGTTTGTGCGCGACAGGCGCGGCAATTATGCCTTGATGACCGTTATCACCATGGTCCCGCTGATGGGCGGGGTGGCGCTCGCCGTCGACTATGCGGAACTGGTGCGGCAGCGGCAGGAGACGATGAACGCGCTTGACGCGGCCGGTATTGCCACGGCCCGGCAGATCGTCTCCGGCGCGACCGATGATGCCGTCAAGGCCTACGCCAAGGACTTCTTCGAAGCCAATCTGAACCACGTCAAGCCCGCCAATACGACGCTGACCGTCACGCTGCCCAGCACCAACACCGGCGGCGGCACGCTCGTCCTTCAGGCTGCCCTGAAGTATCATCCATACTTCCTGCCTGCGGCCGCGATGCTGATCGGCAAAGCTTCGAGCAACACCAAGGTCAACATTACCGCAAGGTCGGAAGTTCGACTCAAAAACACGCTAGAGGTTGCGTTGGTGCTCGACAATTCCGGCTCGATGAGCACGCTTGGGTCCGGCACCGGGCAGAAACGCATAGATCTGCTAAAGGCGGCCTCCAAGCAACTGATCGATTCGCTTGCACTGCAGGCCCAGCAGATGAAGCAGGTCACGAAACCGGTGCAGTTCTCTGTGGTGCCATTTTCAGCCTCGGTCAATGTCGGCCCGACGCATGATGGGGATAACTGGATGGACCAGGAAGGCATCTCGCCGATCCAGCACGAAGATTTCGACTGGACGAAGATGACCTCCAGCAACGATTCGAACAAGTATGCCGAAAAAAGCAATGGCGTCTGGTACAAGCGCGGGGATGGCTGGGGGGACGGCAAGGACGAGCCTCTGACCCGTTTCAGCCTCTACGCCGACATGACCGTCGAGTCTGGCCGCGAGGAGGTGCCCAACTCCCAGCAGTACATATGCGATGTTTACAACAAGAAAAACAAATGTACCGAGGGCCATTGGACCGATCCGCAGTACATCTACACGACCAGCCGCTATGCCAGTTGGCAAGGCTGCGTGGAAGCGAGGCCGTATCCTTACAATGATGACGATACGACGCCGGACACCGGCAATCCGGCAACTTTGTTCGTGCCGATGTTCGCGCCGGACGAGGCCGGGACTCTCTGGCGCGATTTCAATCGCGACGGCACCAACGATGTCAGCAGCGTGTCTTACGGCTACAGCAACAATTGGTGGGCCGACTGGCCTTACGACCCAGCCAACCCGACGGCCAGGCAGCGGCAGTCGGACATGCGAAAATATTTCCTGATCAAGCCTTATGGTTCTGCCTCTGCTTCGTCGGGCGACGGTCCGAACGCGGCTTGCACGACCAATCCGATCACGCCGCTGAAGGACGTCACCGTAGCCGCCGAGAAAAAGCAACTTGATGACGCTATCGACGCCATGGCGCCGACCGGCAATACCAACGTCCCGGAAGGCCTTGCCTGGGGCTGGCGAACCGTTTCGAGCAACGAGCCCTTTACGGAAGGCCGGCCAAACACCGAAAAAGGTAATGACAAGGTGGTGATCGTGCTGACTGACGGCGCCAACACATACAGCGCCATCAGCGACAGTCTTTATGCCAACAACGAGTCGACCTATGCCGCTTACGGCTTCACCGGGCTAACATATCCCGGATCGGGAAGCGTGACGCGCTTGTTCATGAACACCAGCACCGACGTTGGGAAGACCACGTATACGGATGCCAACTATACGGCAGCCCTGGACGAGCAGATGCAGACGCTTTGCGCCAATGCGAAGGCCTCGAACATTCTCGTCATGACCGTCTCGCTCGACCTCGTCGAATCAAAGGCGAGCGAAAAAAAGGCGATTACGGCGCTCAAGGCCTGTGCATCAGACTCGCGGTTCCGCAAAGACCCGACCGATACCACCAAGCCGGCCAAGCTGTATTGGAATGCGACAGGAGCCACCTTGTCTCAGAGCTTCAAGGAAATCGCCGACGAACTGTCGAACCTGCGCATCGTCAGCTGATCGGCTGGCCATCAAAGCAAGGGCCCCTTACATAAAATGCGTGAATTCTGGCGTGAACTCTGGCGTGACTTCTGCCGCGACCGGCGCGGCAACTATGCCCTCATGACCGTGCTCGCCATGGTGCCTCTGATGGGCGGCGTGGCGTTGGCTGTCGACTTCGCGGGAATGGCCAACGAGAAGCAGAGGGTGGTGAACGCGCTCGACGCCGCCAATTTCGCCACCGCCCGCCGCCTGGCCGAAGGCGCCACCGACGATCAGTTGAGGGCCTATGCGCTGGACTTCTTCAGGGCCAATCTCGGCAGTGTCGATCCAGCCAACACGACGCTCGACGTCGGGCTGCCCAGCAGCACGACCGGCGGCGGCCTGGTGAAGCTCTGCGCGGCGCTGGTGTACAAACCCTATTTCCTGCCGGCGGCGGCGATGCTGATCGGCAAGACCTCTACCGATGTCGACTACTCCGTCTGCTCGGAGGTCCGGCTAAAGAATACGCTGGAAGTCGCCATGGTGCTCGACAATTCCGGCTCGATGAGCACGGCCGGCACCGGTTCGGGGCAAAAGCGCATCGACCTGCTCAAGCAGGCCGCCAAGCAGCTCGTCGACACGCTGGCCTTGCAGGCGGCGGCGATCAAGCAGATCGACAAGCCGGTCCAGTTCAGTCTCGTGCCCTTCGCCGCCTCGGTCAATGTCGGGCCGGACAACGACAATGCCTCGTGGATCGACGCCTATGGGCTGTCGCCGGTCCACAACGAGAATTTCGACTGGTCGACGCTCAATGCCGCGGACAAATATGCCCAGAAGATCAGCGGTATCTGGTACAAGAAGGGCGCCAATTGGGGCGAGGAAGAAGGTCAGATGCTGACCCGGTTCTCGCTCTATCGCGACATGAAGGTTGTGACCAGCCACGAGCGCATCGTCGGCAGCAAGCGCGTCGTCTGTGACGAGTACCGGTCCAACCATACCTGCAAGCGCAGCCACGATGAATACGACTACAACGACACTTATGGCCCGTTCGCCAGCTGGCAGGGCTGCGTCGAAGTCAGGCCCTACCCTCACAATGTCAACGACGAGCCGGCCTCCGGCGGCCCCAACAACACCGGCACCGGCGTCGGCGATCCGGCCACCATGTTCGTGCCGATGTTCGCTCCGGACGAGCCGGGTAACCATTGGTACCTGACGCAGGATCCGGATGAGGCGAAGCCTGTTACCTATGGCGCGGCCAACAGCTGGTGGAACGACGACCCGACAAGCACCACCGGCAAGACGCGGCAATCCAACATGGCCAAGTATTTCCAGCCGCGGCCGATCGATGCGCCGGTACTGTCGAAGGGCGCCGGTCCCAACTACAGTTGCACCACGACGCCGATCACGCCGCTGACCGACGTCACCAAGCCGGAAGGGCTGACCGCGATCAAGGCGGCGATCGACCTGATGGCGCCCAACGGCAACACCAACGTGCCGGAGGGCATGGCCTGGGGTTGGCGCACCGTGTCGAGCACCGAACCCTTCACCGAAGGGCGGCCGGAGACGGAGCGCGGCAACGACAAGGTCGTCATCGTGCTCACCGACGGTGAGAACACCTATTCGACGGTAAGCAGCGACCCGGCCGGCAACAAGTCGACCTATGCCGCCTATGGCTATACCGGCCTCGCCTATTACGGCACGGCGGTGACCCGGCTGTTCGGCGGCACGTCGAGCGACGTTGGCCAGTTCAACTACACTTCGAGCAATTACACCAAAGCGCTCAACGAGCAGATGGCGACGCTGTGCAACAACGCCAAGGCGGCCAACATCATGGTGATGACTGTCGCGCTCGACATGTCGTCGACGGACGCCGGCGACGTCAAGGCGATGGAAGCGCTGAAGACGTGCTCGTCCGACTCGCGCTTCCGCAAGGACCCGACAGACGCCAGCAAGCCGGCCAAGCTGTTCTGGAATGCGACCGGCGCCACGCTGTCGGACAATTTCAAGGAAATCGCCAACGAGCTGTCGAACCTGCGCGTGGTCAGTTAGAGGCGGCTCCGCCGCTTTCGCCAATTGTCAGCGCTGGCGCAACCACTCCCTCTCATCATGCCCTTGCGGTTGTTGAAGGCACATGGTGAGTGTTCCCGCCACCACCCGGAGACTCCCTGATGCCCGACGCCGCCAACCATCTTGCCTTTGCGCTGGTCTGCCTCGGCATGGTGCTGACGCCCGGGCCGAATATGATCTACCTGATCTCGCGCTCGCTCTCGCAAGGACCGAAGGCCGGGCTGATCTCGCTTGGCGGCGTGGCTCTCGGCTTCCTGTTCTATGTGCTGCCCGCCGCCTTCGGCATCACCGCGCTGTTGCTTGCCGTGCCCTTCGCCTATGACGCGCTGCGCCTTGCCGGCGCGCTCTATCTGCTGTGGCTTGCCTGGCAGGCGGTGAGGCCCGGCGGGCGCTCGCCGTTCCAGGTGCGCGAACTGCCGAAGGACAGGCCGCGCAAGCTGTTCGCCATGGGGCTGATGACCAATCTCCTCAACCCGAAAGTGGCGGTGCTTTACCTGTCGTTGCTGCCGCAGTTCATCAATCCCGGCAAGGGCCATGTGCTGTCGCAGTTGCTGGTGCTCGGCGTCACGCAGATTTCGATCAGCCTCACCGTCAACGCCATCATCGCGGTGACGGCCGGCTCTATCGCCACCTTCCTCGCCGGACGGCCGCTATGGCTGGTCGTCCAACGCTGGATGATGGGCACGGTGCTGACGGCGCTGGCGCTCAGGATGGCGACAGACGCACAACGCTGAGATCGGAAACCGCCAAGCGACGATCGGATGGTTCCGCTGCTCAAAGAGCGGCAGCGCGCTGTTCGGGTCTTGTCGCTTGACCGTGCTGGCAAGGCCTTTTTTGGTCAACCATTGAGCGGCATTTTAGCATTCAGCATTTTAGTGTTTTCTTAAATGGCCCGTAGATTCCCCTAGCGTACCACATAAGGCAGGCAAGCTTGGGCAGGGGGCAATGTTCACGTTCAGAGGCTTCTGGTTATCGGAGCGCGGCAACTTTGCCATAGCGACCGCGATAGCGATGCTGCCGGTCATGATTGGCGTGGCCGGCGCCATCGATCTCGTGGGCACGAGCGACGACGCCGCGCAGTTGCAGAACTCGCTGGACGCGGCTGGGCTTGCCGTCGGCACGAAGTACTCTCCCGACATGACGGCTGGCGAAGTCCAGGAGCTAGGCCTGACATTCTTCGCGGCCAACCTGCGCGACGTCGACCAGGAGAAATATTCGGGCAGCGTCTCGGCCTTTTCAGCAACCGCCAGCGGGGGCTCGGGCGCTTATTACATCTCGCTTTCGTCCAGCATCAGCCGCCCAGGCTTCATCAGCGGCTCGGACTCCTGGCAGGCGCACCGCTCGGCCTCGGTCAAGATAGAGCCCGGCGCGCAGGCCTGCGTGCTGGCGCTCGATCCGCATGCATCCGCCGCCGTGAACCTGCAGGGCTCGACCAATGTCTCGATGAGCAGCTGCGTGATCGCGTCAAACTCGGATGCGTCCGATTCCGTCAACAGAGGCGGTTCCGCGCTGGTTTCTGCGGGCTGCGTCTCGACCGTCGGCGGCACTTCCGGGCTTTCGCTGCCCAACGCCAGTCTCACCTGCGAAACGCCGCTCGAAGATCAATATGCGTCCATCGATCCTCTGGCCGACGTCGTCCCTCCCCCCTACACATTGTGCCTGCCCGTCCCGAACGGCAAAACCTACACGCTGTCGCCCGGCACCTATTGCGACAAGACATTGTCGGGAAACATCACGCTGGACCCGGGCGCCTACATCCTGCGCGGCACCACCATAAAGCCGGGGGGCAACGGCAGCCTGACCGGCCAGGGCGTGACCCTGTTCCTCATGGAGGACGCGCAGATCTACATAAACGCCAATGAGAAGGTGAACCTTTCCCCGCCGACCAGCGGCCCCTATGCCGGCATCACCATTTTTCAGGACCACGGGAACACCTCCGCCCTGACGCTGAATGGCACCGCAAATTCCATAATCAGCGGATTCGTCTATGCGCCCGACGCGCCCATTTCCTATGCCGGAAACTCCGACATGAGCGGCCAGGGCGACTGTCTGAGGCTTGTCGGCAAGACCGTGCAGATGACGGGAAACTCCTCCGTCAGAACGGACTGCGCGGCCCTGCTCGGAAATCGCGAGATGTATGCCGGCCGCCTCATCACGCTCGCGAAATGAGCGAGTATTTAGCGCCGCGCGGGTAGCGATTTTCAACGCGCTGCCCGGACGCGACCTTACATACAGGCGGTTGTCGGAGGGGCGGCGCCAGGTGCTGGCGCCACCCCGCCTACGGTTCTAGGCGGCGAAGCGCTCGATGACCTCGGCCAGGGGAACGTGCCCGAGGCAGGCGCCCGAGCCGACAGGCCTTTCGCCATCCTCGACACCTAGCGCGTATCGCACGGCCGGATCGGCCTCGATGCGGCGGCGCAAAGCGGCGAGCTTTGGATAGGCGGCACCGTCGATCGCCTCATGGTACTCGGCCCAGCGCGCCACGCCGATCAGCGTGGTGTCGGCCAGCGTCAACCGGTCGCCGACCAGAAAGTCGGTATCGGTGATCATGGCCTCTAGCCGGTCGTGGCGCTCGGCCACCGCCTTGCGGCCGAAATCGCGCAAGGTCGCCTGCAGCACCGGATCGGGCGACGCCATTTCCAGCGCCACCCAGAGCGGGCTGAATGCGGCGGTGAAGCCGGTGTTCACGAAAGCCGTGAGCTGGTGCATGCGGTCGGCTTCCGGCGTGCGCGGCTCGAAGCTGATGCGGCGCTCACTGTCGCGGGCTTCAAGCCATGCGGCAATGGCCATTGTCTCGGTGAGCACGTTGCCTTCGTCGGTGATCAGGACCGGCGTTTCCTGCCGGCCGTTGATGCCGGCATAGGCATCGTTTTTCATCTCGGCCAGCATGTCGACGCGACACAGCCGGTAGGGTTGCCCGACGCGTTCAAACGCAGCGACGAGCCCCATCGAACTTCCCGCCGGGAAGCCGTAAAGGAGGATAGGTTCCATTGTTGCTTCTTCCATCATTTAGGGGATTTCGCTGCGCAGCGAAACTTGACCCTAAACGCTGGCCGCCCCATGTAAATTACGCACTATTCTGTAACCAGCCGCCACAGGCCCCCCATGAAAGACGTCGTCTCGCGCTGCCCGATCGAAGAGACCATGCGCGTGCTCAGCGGTCGCTGGCCGACCTTGCTGCTCTACTATCTGAAGGACGGGACCAAACGCTTCAGCGACTTGAGGCGCGACAATCCGACCGTGTCGCACCGCATGCTGGCGCTGGAGCTGCGCAAGCTGGAGGACGCCGGCATCGTGCGGCGGACAGCGCATCCGGGCTATCCGCTGCGCGTCGACTACGACCTTACGGAGCCTGGCCGCAGGCTCGTGCCGCTGATCGATGCGCTCGGCTCGTGGTGGGTGTATACGGAAGACGACCGGACCGGCCGTTCTCCAATCTCGGAAACAAATCTCGATACAGCTGCCTAGAGCGGTTCACCGTTTCACGGAAACGCAGAACCGCTCTATCTCTTTGTTTTGACGCAATTCCGGACGGAAAACCGTTTCACACTTTTCCTGGAATTGCTCTAGAACCGAGATTTTCGCCGCCCTGCCCGGCAAAAGCCATGATCGCGCTTATCTCAGGCGGACATGACCATTGCGAACATCGACAATCACCAAGCCCAATCGAAACTGAGCAGGCGCCTGCTGCTAAAGGGAGCCAGCCTGGCCGCGTTGGTCGGCCTCGCGGCCTGCAGCACCGTTTCGCAGCCGACCGGCGAAGGCGCCGGCGTCTCCTCATCCGCCACCGGCACGCTGGCCGGCATTCGGGCTTCGGCCGGGCTCGGTCCGCTGGTTCCCGATGGACAGCTCGAACAGGCGGCGCTGCAGCAGGCAGGCTATATGGCCGGGGCGCGCCGCATGAGCCATACAACCGGCTGGGGCAAAACCTTTTCCTCGCGCGTCAGGGGCAACGGCATTGCCGGTGCGGCCGCCGAAAACATCGCCGAAGGCCGCTTCGACCAGGCGAAACTGTTCGACATCTGGGTGCATTCGCCCGGCCATCGCCGCAACATGCTCGACCCGCGCTTCACCCGCTTCGGCCTTGCCTATGTGCGCGACGGCCGCGACTCCAGCCTGCGCTACTGGAGCCTGGTGCTGGGCAAGTAACGACCTTCGGGCGAAGGCGCTCTGCACTGCTGCCACATGAGGGGTCAGTCCATATGCGCGGCGGGTGCGCCGCCTGCGGCCGGACCATCCTTTGGCTTGCGCAGCAGGAAGACGAACGGGACGGCAAGCAGCGTCATCATCATCAGCAGTTTGAAGTCGTTGATGTAGGAGATCATCATCGCCTGGATATTGACCAGCCCGTCGACTTCCGAAAGTGCCGTTGGGTCGCCGCCCGCCGCGGCAGGCGAGACCGCCCACAGATTGGGATTGAACGGGTTGATGAAGGCCGAGAGCTCGCTGTGGTTGACCTGGATGTTGCGCACCAGGAGAACCGTCACGACCGACACGCCGATCGACGAGCCGAGATTGCGCACCAGGCTGAACAGCGCCGTGGCATCGGTGCGGTAGCGTGGGTCGAGCGTCGCGAAAGCCACGGTCGACAGCGGCACGAACACCATTCCCATTCCCAGGC
The DNA here is from genome assembly GCF_014843845.1 of Mesorhizobium amorphae. Taxonomy (GTDB): domain Bacteria; phylum Pseudomonadota; class Alphaproteobacteria; order Rhizobiales; family Rhizobiaceae; genus Mesorhizobium; species Mesorhizobium amorphae_A. The sequence continues at coordinate 86,437 of NZ_JHQS01000019.1, forward strand.
CCTGGATGATGCCGGAGCTGAGGATCAGCCAGTTGTCCATCTGCGGCGTGAAACTCGCCATGGTGTGGAGCGACTGCGCGGTCAAAAGGAAGCCGATGACAACGAGGATGCGGGCATCGACCCTGTGCATGATGCGGCCGACCAAAAGCATCGAAATCATCGTGCCGATACCGCGGGGACCTATGACGACACCGATGGTCATGGTCGGATAGCCGAAGATGGTCGACAGCATTGGCGGCAGCAGCGACATGCTCGCCAGGATGAGCACGCCCATGACGAAGATGAACGCCAGCCCGGTCACGAAATTGCGGTCGAGGAAGATCTTGGGGTCGATGAACGGGTGCTCCGCCGTCACCGTGTGAATGATGAACACCCAGAAGCCGGTCAGCGAAAGGCCGAGCTCGATCCAGATCTCGACCGAGGAAAACCAGTCGACCTCGCCGCCGCGATCGAGCATTAGCTGCAGCGCGCCGACGCCGAGCGAGATCATGGCGAAACCGAAGAAATCGAAGCTGCGTATCCGCCGGGCAACGGCAGGCAAATAGGCAGCCATGCCGAGGAAGGCGGCGATGCCGACCGGCAGGTTGATGAAGAAGACCCAGCGCCAGTTGAAATTCTCGGTCAGCCAGCCGCCGAGCGTCGGGCCGAGGATCGGCCCCAGCATGATGCCGGCGCCCCAGATGGCCATCGCCTGGCCGTGGCGTTCCTTCGGGTTGATGTCGAGCAGGAAGGTCTGCGACAGCGGCACGATCGCGGCGCCGAACACGCCTTGCATCAGCCGGAAGAACACCATCGTCTCCAGGCTCCACGCCAGACCGCACAGCATGGAGAAGATGGTGAAGCCGACCACCGCCGTCAGGAACAGTTCCTTGCGGCCGAGCCGGTCGGCCAGCCAGCCGGTGACCGGCGTCATGATCGCGGCGGCCACGATGTAGGACGTCAGCACCCAGTTGATGTTGTCCGGCGAGGCGCCGAGATCGCCGGTCATGGTCGGCAGCGCAACGTTGGCAATCGTGGTGTCGAGCGCCTGCATGACCGTCGCCAGCATGAGCGCAACCGTGATCAGGCCGCGGCGCGGCACTTCCTTGAAGGGTTCTGGGGTGCTCATGATGCGGAACTTCCAGTCGGTAACAAAAACGTGTAGACAAGGGTTTCCGGGCGGCGAGGCCGTCCCGTGTGGAGAGACCCTCATCGCGGTGGGACGCGACCATCGATGTGGGGGTTACATCGACCAGAGCGTCTCGAATTTCGCGGGCGCCAGCCGCCCGGAACCCTGTGGAACGTCGGGTCCGAAGTCGAATGTCGAGGCTGGGCGGCAGTGCCGTCGCAATCCTCGCCCTTCGCCCCGCCGGCCTGTCTCCTGTCCTTGGTTTGTCAGACGCAGCTTCCGCCGCCTCGCACGAAATCCGTTTACTGCGCCTCGCCAGCCGTGGCGTGGCCGAAGATCTTCGGCAGCCCGCGCGCCACACCGGTGTCGACGGTGGCGGTCACGCTCATGCCGGTGCGCAGCGCCATCTTGGCGTCGGGGTCAGTCAGTTCCAGGCGCACCGGGATGCGCTGGGTGACCTTGACCCAGTTGCCGGTGGCGTTCTGGGCGGGCAGCAGCGAGAACTCCGCGCCGGTGCCGGCGCCGATCGCCTTGACGGTCGCCGCGAAGGTCTTGCCCGGATAGGTGTCGACCATGATCTCGGCCTTCTGTCCCGGCTTCATGTTGGTAAGCTGGGTTTCCTTGAAATTGGCGTCGATCCAGGTGTCGCCGGTCTCGACCAGCGAGAACAGCGGCGTGCCGGAGCCGACATACTGGCCGACCTTGAACGAGGAGGCCTGGCTGATGACGCCATCGGCTGGTGCCTTGACCGTGGTCTGCGCCAGATCGTAGGCGGCCTTGTCGCGCGCGGCGAGCGCCGCCATCACGGACGGGTGCTTGTCGGTCTCGATCTCGGGATTGCCGCCAAGGGCCGCCTTGGCGCTTATGATGCCCTGTTCGGCGACCGCCAGCTGCTGCTTGGCCTTGTCGAGATCGTTCTTGGCCTGATCGAGCGACGACTTGGCGTTGATGCCCTTCTGGGCGAGGTCGGCGGCGCGGTCATATTGCGACTGCGCGAAATCGACCTCGCTGCTGTCGGACTTCTCCTGCGCCATCGACTGGCTATAGGCGGCACGCAACTGCTCGACATTGAGGCGCGCGCCGGCCACCGCCGCGTCAGCCTGGGCGAGCGCGATCCGATAGGGCTCGGGATCGATGGCAAACAGCACATCGCCCTGCCTGACGAGCTGGTTGTCGGCTATGTCGACCGTCACGATACGGCCCGCCGTGTCGGAGGCGATCGACACCTTGGCCTGCTCCAGATTGGCGTTCTCGGTCTCCTGGTAGCGGCCGCCGGTCACCCAGACATAGCTGCCGCCAACGATCAGCGCCGCGGGCAGCGCGATCATCAACAGGGAGCGGCCGAGGCGCCGCTTCTTCTTCGGCGCGACCGGCGCCGGCTGCTGCGGAGGCGCGACCGCCACGGGCGCCGTCGCTTCCATTTCCAGCTTGGTGATCTTTTCGTCTATTTTGGCTACCGCGTTCATGCTGCTGCGCCTTCCGTATTCCTGACTTTTTCCAGGGACGACGCCTCGCCGTCCGCAAGATTCTGCACGATGGTGTCCAGCGCCCTGATCAGAACACGGCGATCTTCCGGCGAAACGCCGACCAGCGATTCCTCGTAGACCTCGCCGGCCAGGCTCTTGACGTGGTTATAGGCCTCGCTTGCCTTGGTGGTCGGGAAGATCATGCGCACGCGGCGGTCGGTCGCGTCGGAACGGCGCTCGATCCAGCCGCCCTCCTCCATGCGATCGACCAGGCGCGATACGCTGATCGGCTCGATTTCGAGAAGCTCGGCGAGCCGTGCCTGCGCGACGCCCTCTTCCTTGGCGACGCGGACCAGAAGCCGCCATTGCGCCGAGGACAGGCCGAAGCCGCTGGCGCGCGCCTCGAAGCGCTTGCGCATCAGGCGCTGCACGTCGTGGATCAAAAATCCCAATCTGTCGATGCCGTCGGAAACCATGAGCGGCATATATAATAAGCGTGCTTACTATTCAACGTGGGCAGCCATGCAAATACGGTCACGACGCCGTGATCGGGAGCGGAGACCATCGCTTGTGGCTCTGTTGTCCCATCACAGGCGGTTGCGGATCAACATGGTGACGACGAAGAAGGCGCCGAGCGAGCTGGTGATGATGCCGATCGGCAGTTCCTGCGGCGCCAGCAGCGTGCGGGCCAGAAGATCGCTGGCTAAAAGCAGCACCGCGCCGAACAGCGCCGAGCTTGCGATGAGGCGCAGATGCAACGGACCGGCCAATGGCCGGCAGAGATGGGGGATCATCAGGCCGACGAAGCCGATGACGCCGGCGACCGACACGAGGATCGCGGTCGACAGGGCAGCGACGAGAAAGGTCGTGCGGCGCATGCGCGCCACTGGCACGCCGAGGCTTTCGGCGGCGTTCTCGCCGGCGAGGAAGGCATCGAACCGGCGGTGGTTCCACAGCCCATAGGCAAGGATGATGCCCGCGCCCAGCGCAGCCAAACCAATATTATCCCAGCGCGCCAGGCCGAGCCCGCCCATGGTCCAGAACAGCACCGAATGGGCGGCGCGCTGGTCGCCGGCGAAGACCAGATAATTGGTGAGCGCGGTGAACATGAAGGAGACGGCAAGCCCGGCAAGGATCAGCCGCTCGGGCCCCTGCCCCTTCACGCGCGAGACAAGCAACAGCACCACGGCCGCGGCCAGCATGCCGCCGGTGAAAGCGGCGACCGGCAAGGTCCAGATGCCGAAACTGTCGCCGAAGACGGTGATGACGGAGACGGCGCCGGCGGCCGCGCCCGACGAGAGGCCGAACAGGAACGGATCGGCGAGATCGTTGCGGGTCACCGTCTGCAGCAATACGCCGACGACACCCAGCCCGGCGCCGACCGCGATCGCCAGCAGCGTGCGCGGTAGCCGGAGGTCGACGACGATCTTGCCGACCGGGCCGGACACGGCGTGCGCGTCGAGACCGACCGCACGCGCCAGGGCGCCGATGACATCGGGCAGCGCGATCACCGTCGAGCCATAGGCGATCGACAGCAAAGCGAGCGCGGCAACCAGTGCCGCGCCCGCTATCATCACGAAAGGAAAGGACTTCGGCCGCAAGCTCAAAAGGCTTCCGGATGCATCGCTTTGGCGATCTTGCCGATTGCCTCGATGTTGGCGGGTCCGGGCGTCAGCTCGGCATAGCGCAGTGCTACAAAGCGCTCGTTCTTGACCGCGTCGGTCTCCTTCATCGCCGGATGCGCCTTCAGGAATTCGAGCAGCTTCCTGTAGCCGCCGCCATCCTGGTAATCGAGCAGGATGAGGAATTGCGGGTTGCGCGCCGCCACCGTCTCCCAATCCGTCGTGCCCCAGCTCGTCTCCATGTCCGCCATGACGTTGTCGCCGCCGGCAGCCGTGATCATGGCGTTCGGTATGGCGAATTTGCCGGCGGTGAACGGCTTGTCCTCGCCGGAATCATAGAGGAACACGCGTGTGCCCTTGGCGCTGCCGACCTTGGCGGTGATCGCAGCCAGTTGCGCCTTCCAGCCCGAAACAAGCTTGTCGGCCTCGGCTTCCTTACCAAAGATCTTGCCCAACTTTTCGACGTCGCCATAGAGCAGGTCCATCGAGGCTGCGGGATGGCTCTTGTCGAGATGGACGCAGCTCTCCGTCAGCACCAGCGTCTTGATGCCGTGCGGGGCGAGCGTGTCGGGCGTCACCTCGCCGCCCGGTTTCATGCCGTAGTACCAGCCGGCGAAGAAGAAATCGGGCTGGGCGGCGACCAGGTTTTCCAGCGTCGGATACTTTGGCGCCAGTTCGGGGATCGAGCCTTGATCGGCCTTGAATTCGGGGCCGACCTTGTACCAGCCGGTGATGCCGGTCAGGCCGACGATCGACGGCTGCAGCTTCAGCGCGAAGGCCATCTCGGCCATGTTGAGATCATGGATGACGGCGCGCTTCGGCGGCGCGTCGAAGGTCAGCTTCTTGCCGCAGCTGTCGACGGTGACCGGAAAGGCGAACGTCGCCGAGGTAAACAGCGACAGGGCAAAAGAGAGGGCGAGGCGTTTCACGAGGCATGGCTCCTTGGGTGCATGGAAAGTCGGTTCAGGATGGCGAGGAGGCGCGGTTGGGAACGTCGAAGACGGTGAGCTCGCGATCCTCGGTCGGGTGGCGCAGGCGGAAGACGTCGATGCCGAACACGTCGCGGATCAGCTTTTGCGTCAGCGCCTCGCGCGGCGGCGCCAGCGCATGTAGCCGGGCGTCGTTCATCACCGCGACCCGGGTGGCGAAGGGCGCCACCAGCGCGAGATCGTGCAGCACCGCAACCACGCTCATGCCGAAGCCGGCGACCAGTTCGAGCAGCTCGCCACGGGCGCGCGGATCGAGGTGGTTGGTCGGCTCGTCGAGGAACAGTATCTTTGGCTCCTGGGCGATGGCTCTAGCCAGTTGCGCGCGCTGGCGCTCGCCGCCGGAGAGCGAGCCGATGCTGCGGCCGAGCAGCGGCAGCAGGCCGGTCCTGCGCAGTGCGTCGACGACGATGTCGCGATCTTCGCGCAGGCGCCTCATGCCGGCATGCGGGACGCGGCCAAGCTCGACATAGTCGATCAAGGCGAGCCGCGGATCCGGCTGGTCGGTCTGGCCGACGACCGCCATGTTGAGCGCCCGCTCGGCCGGCGTGATCCGGTCGAGACGGCGCCCCGACAGGAGCATCTCGCCGGTGCTTGGCTGCAGCGCGCCGCACAGCATGCGCAAAAGCGTGGTCTTGCCGGCGCCGTTGGGACCGATGATGGCCAGGCGATCGCCTGCTGCGACCGACAGGCTTACGCCATCGACCAGGCGGCGGCCATTCGCCCTCGCGCTCACGTCGCGGGCTTCGAGCAGCATCATCGGCTCAGCCCCGGCCTCGAAGCGGGGATGCGAGCCAGTCCGGTGGAGTCGCGGCACAGCGTGCACACGATGATGCGATGGATGGAGGCTTCCAAAGTTCCGTCACTTTCCAAAATTGGCGACGGAAGGAAGCTGGGCCGATCGGACGACAGACCGATGGCTACGTCTCCTCCCGGCACACCCCGTCCGGTCAACTCATGCTGATGGCAGGTCTCCTGGCTCGCGGGTCTCGGCTTCATCCTGCCTTCCCAGCCTTGCCGGCCAGTGGCATTTGCGGATGTTGCTCGCCGCTTACAGTTGCGGGGGCAGCCACGGCCTCGACCCAAAAACGGTCTCACCGTGTTCCCTTTTCACCCCTCGCCTTTCGACTCGGGGACCATCATTTTTCCACCGTAGGTTTCCGAAGATCGCGCGGCAATGTTTTTTGATTGCGGGCATCGGTCGCCTTAGGTGGACAACATATGTAATAACATTACGTATCAAGCACTGCCCTGTGCTGTCAACACCGGCGGCCGACGTTCCCTCTTTCCCTCGATGCCCAGGCATATCGACAGGCCGGCGTCTTAGGGGGATGGCGCCAAAACATCGGAAAATTTTCAGAACCCGATCGGGATTTCACGGGCCGAAAAGGCGAATAAGCTCGTGCTGGTCAAGACGGGCGCTGGTTCTTGAGATCGCTCCTTGCAATCGCGCATCAAGCGCCCGGTTCTTCTCCAGCCAATGGGATCTTCGGCTAACGCGCCCTTGCCCGGCGCAGGCCGCACATCGGGTAAGGAGACAACATGACACTCTTGCACAACAGGCGCGGAAAGCATCGTCTCGTCGCCGCATCCTTGGCAGCACTTGCCTGCGCCGCCGCGATGGTCTGGTACGGTGCAAAGGGCGAGGCCGCGGCGGTCGAACCGAACGTGCCCGAAGCCAAGCTCGTCAGGGCCATGGCGGTGAAGCCTGCCCCGCAGGCCGATGAGCGCATCGCCATCGGCGAGATCCGGCCGCAGCGCGAAAGCGATCTCGGCTTCCGGCTGTCCGGCAAGCTCGTGCAGCGCACGGCTGAGGTCGGCCAGATGGTGAAGAAGGGCGACGTGCTCGCCCGCATCGAAGACCAAGACTATCGCAACCGCCTCGCCAGCGCCAGGGCCGACGTCGCGGCCGCCGAGGCCGTGCTGGTCGAAGCCAGTGCCGCCGAGGCCCGCATCGGAGCGCTTCTTGCCAAGGGCTTTGCGACACGGGCCACTTACGACGCAACGCTGAAGGGCCTGCGTTCGGCCGAGGCAAAGCTTGAATCGGCAAGGATCGGCTTCGAGATGGCCAGGGACCAGCTTGCCTATACCGAGCTGCATGCCGATTTCGATGGGGTGGTGACCGCGACCGGCGCCGAAGCGGGCCAGGTCGTCAATGCCGGCCAGATGGTGGCGCGCGTCGCCGACCCTGCCGCCCGCGACGCGGTCTTCTCGATCGCCGAAGCAGCCTTCTCGACCGGCGGGGATGCGAGGCGTCCCCTTGAAATCAAGGTCTCGCTGCTGAGCAATCCGGCGATCGCGACAATCGGCATCATTCGTGAAATCTCGCCGATGGCTGACGCCGCGACCCGCACCTTCCAGGTCAAGGTCGCGCTGCGCGACACCCCCGACGAAATGCGCTTCGGCAGCAGCGTCGCCGGCCGCGTCAACACGATGAGCGCCCCTGTCGTGGTGCTGCCGGGAAGCGCGCTGTTCGACAAGGATGGCAAGCCGGCCGTCTGGGTGGTGGCCGCGTCCTCGACCGTGGAACTCAAGCCGGTCGCCATTGCCCGCTACGAGACTGACCGCGTCGTCGTCAGCGATGGCCTTGCCGAGGGCGACATTGTCGTCACCGCCGGCGTCAACCGGCTGCGTGAACACGAAAAGGTTCGCCTCACCGAAGGAATAGCCAGATGAGTGCCTCGCAGACTCAAGTACTGATTGCCGGCGCCGGACCAACCGGACTGACGCTTGCGCTGTGGCTCACCCGCCTCGGCGTCCAGGTGCGTATTTTCGACAAGGATGCAGGCCCGGGCGAAACCTCGCGCGCGTTGGCTGTCCAGGCCCGCACGCTGGAGTTCCACCGCCAGATCGGCATCGTCGACGACGTGCTCGCCGCCGGCGTCAGGGTCGAGCGACTGACGGTGCGTACACCGGCTGGCATCGCCGCCAGGCTTCCGCTCAGCGACTTCGGCCGCGGTATCAGCCCGTATTCATTCGCTTTCGCGCTGCCGCAAGACATTCACGAACGCATCCTGATCACGCATCTCGAGCGTGCCGGCGTCAGGGTCGAGCGCAACACCGAACTGGTCGCCTTCGAGGACACGGGGGGCACGGTTGTCGCCACCTTGAACAAGCAAGGCGCGACCGAGACCGTCAATGCCGCCTATCTCGTCGGCTGCGATGGCGCCCGCAGCGCCGTGCGCCATGGGCTCGCCATCGGCTTTCCCGGCGGCACCTATGAGCAGTCCTTCTACGTCGCCGACGTCGATGGCAGCGGCGCGGTGACCCCTAACGGCATGGACACCACGGTCAGCGCCTATGGCTTCGCCATCGTCATGCCGGTCAGGCAATCCGGTTCGCTGCGGCTGATCGGCGTGGTGCCGAAGGCGCACGAGGCGGACGAGACGATCACCTTCGAGGCGATCCGCGCCGATGTCGAGCGCGACACCGGCATTGCGGTGGACAAGGTGAACTGGTTCTCGACCTACCGCGTGCATCACCGGGTCGCCGAGCGCTTCCGCATCGGCCGCGTGTTCCTTGCCGGCGACGCCGGCCACATCCACAGCCCGGCCGGCGGCCAGGGCATGAACACCGGCATGGGCGATGCGGTCAACCTCGCCTGGAAGCTGGCGGCGGTGCTGCAAGGCCGCGCCGACAAGCGTCTGCTGGACAGCTACGAGCCGGAGCGCATCGCCTTTGCCAGGCTGCTGATCGACAGCACCGACAGGGTCTTCCGCGTCGCCACCAGCCGCTCGCGGCTGGTCGGCCTGTTCCGCCGCTATCTAATGCCGAAGATCCTGCGCGTGGTTCTTGGGACGGCTGCCGGATCGCGTGCTTTTTTCGGCATGATCTCGCAGACCCGGATCCAGTATCGTGCCAGCGCGATCAGCAGCGGCAAGGCCGGCGCGATCCAGGGCGGCGACCGCCTGCCCTATGTCGCGTCCGGCAGCAGCGACAATTTCGAGCCGCTACGATCGCTCGACTGGCAGATCCATGTCTATGGCGAGGCGAATGCCGCGTTCCTGGAGATGCTCACCGCGACCGGTATTCCCCTCCACGTCTTTGCCTGGTCGGACAGGGCGAAAGCCGCGGGTCTCCAGTGCGACGGCGCCTATCTCGTCAGACCCGACGGCCACGTCGCGCTGGCCGCCGGCACGCAGGACCCGCAGGCGTTCGAGCGCTACATCGCCGCTCTGGCAATCAAGCCGCGGCGACAGGGTGCCAGCCGGTTGAGAAACCTGAGAATGCTGTCGGCCGCCTGAGGCCGGCATCTCGTCAACCCATCGTTTTTGAACAGCCGGCGGCGCGGAGGCGCTGCGGCTGAGGGAGCAGAGCCATGACCTCTTTCAACCTCTCCGACTGGGCCATCCGGCACCGCAGCTTCGTGCTTTATCTGATGGCGGTGGCAGCGCTTGCCGGGCTTTGGGCCTACTCCGCGCTGGGGCGGGAGGAGGATCCGCCCTTCACCATCAAGACCATGGTGATCAAGACGATGTGGCCCGGCGCCGACACCAACGACACGGTCGAGCAGGTCACCGACCGCATCGAGAAGAAGCTCGAGGAGCTTCCTAACCTCGACTACGTCAAGAGCTACACCAAGCCCGGCGAATCCGTGGTCTTCGTCAATCTGAAGGACACGGTCGGCGCCGCAGAGGTGCAGCCGCTCTGGTACCAGGTCCGCAAGAAGATGGACGACATCAAGTCGACCATGCCGTCCGGCGTCCAGGGCCCGTTCTACAATGACGAGTTCGGCGACACCTATTCGCTGATCTACGCGCTGAGTTCGGACGGCTTGAGCCACCGCCAGTTGAAGGATCTGGCGAGCGGCCTGCGCGCCGATTTCCTGCGCGTGCCCGATGTCGCCAAGGTCGACCTGGTCGGCCAGCAGGACGAGAAGATCTATCTGGAATTCTCGACGCAGAAGGTCGCAGCGCTTGGCCTCGATGTCGGCTCGCTGTCGCAGGCGCTGCAGGCGCAGAACGCGCTGACGCCGAGCGGCACGGTCGATGCCGGCCCCGAACGCATCGCAATCCGCGTCACCGGCGAGTTCACCTCCGAAGAGAGCCTGAAGGCGATCAATTTCTACGCCAATGGCCATTACTTCCGCCTGGGCGATGTCGCCGAGGTCAAGCGCAGCTATTCCGACCCAGCGCAGCCGCAATTCCGCTTCAACGGCGAGCCGGCGATCGGCATCGCGATCGCGATGACGTCGGGCGGTGACGCGCTGGCGCTTGGCGAGCACGTCAAGGACAAGGTCGCCGAGACGCAGCGTGAATTGCCGGCCGGCGTCGATCTGCGGCTGGTCGCGGATCAGTCGCATGTGGTCGAGGAATCCGTCGGCGAATTCACCAAGAGCCTCGGCGAAGCGATCGCCATCGTGCTCGCCGTTTCCTTCCTGGCGCTCGGCTGGCGGCCCGGCATCGTGGTGGCCGTCGCCATCCCGCTGGTGCTCGCCATCACCTTCGTCGCGATGCAGTATTTCGGCATTTCGCTGCAGCGCATCTCGCTCGGCGCGCTGATCATCGCGCTCGGGCTTTTGGTCGACGATGCCATGATCGCCGTCGAGATGATGATCTCGAAGATGGAGGAAGGGCACGACAAGATCACCGCCGCCACCTATGCCTACACGTCGACAGCCTTCCCGATGCTGACCGGAACGCTGGTCACCATCGCCGGCTTCGTGCCGGTCGGCTTTGCCCAGAGCGGCGCCGGCGAATATTGCTTCTCGCTGTTTGCGGTGGTCGGCATCGCGCTGGTCGTGTCGTGGGTGGTCGCGGTGTTGTTCACGCCGCTCACCGGCGTGGCGATCCTGCCCGAGCGCCTCAAGGGCCATGGTGGCCATGGCAGTTCGCGCTTCTCGCGCGGCTTCCGTGCCGTGCTCGACCTTTCGATGCGCATGAAGTGGGTGGTGCTGGGCGGCACGGCGGGACTGTTCGCGCTGTCGGTGCTTGCCATGGGCCTGGTGCCGCAGGAGTTCTTCCCGAAGTCGGACCGGCCGGAAGTGATGGTCGACCTGACGCTGCCGCGCACCGCTTCGCTGCAGGCGACGCAGGCGACCGTCGAGCGCGTCGAGACGCTGCTCAAGGCCGATCCGGACATCGACCATTGGAGCTTCTATGTCGGTCAGGGCGCGGTGCGCTTCTACCTGCCGCTCGACGCGCAGCTCGCCAACGACTTCTTCGCCCAGGCGGTGGTCGTCACCAAGGGCCATGCCGTCAGGCAGGCGGTCATCGAGCGGCTGGAGAAGGCGCTGTCGACCGGCTTCGACGACGTCATGAGCCGCGTCACGCCGCTCGAGCTCGGACCGCCGGTCGGCTGGCCGCTGAAATTCCGCGTCAGCGGACCCGACGCCGAACAGACCCGCGACATCGCGCAGCGCTTTGCGCAGGTGATCGGCGCCAATGCGAGCGTGCGCAACATCAACTACGACTGGAACGAGCCGGCCAAGGTCATCAAGGTCGAGGTCGACCAGGACCGGGCGCGTGCGCTTGGCATCTCCTCGCAGCAACTGTCCGACACCATCAACTCGGTGCTGTCCGGCTCCAGGATCGCGCAGATGCGCGATCGGACCTGGCTTGTCGATGTCGTGGCGCGGGCGATTCCCGAGGAACGGGCCAGCATCGACACGCTGCGCACGCTGACGGTCAGCGCCGCCGGCGGACAGCGGGTGCCGCTCGAACAGGTGGCGACGCTCACCTACCAGACCGAGCCGCCGCTGATCTGGCGCCGCGGCCGCCTGCCGACGGTCACCGTCCAGGCCGACGTGGTGCCCGGCGCGGATGCCACGGCGATTGTGACGCAGCTCGAGGGACCGATCGCCGCCTTCGAGGCCAGCCTGCCGGCCGGCTATGATGTCGCCCTTGGCGGCGTCATGGAGGACAGCGCCAAGGCGCAGGCCTCGATCTTCGTGGTGTTTCCGCTGATGCTGTTCATCATGATGACGGTGCTGATGGTGCAGCTGATGAGCATCCAGCGCCTCTTCCTAGTGCTGCTGACGGCACCGCTGGCGCTGATCGGCGTGGCCGGCGCCCTGCTGATCTCGGGCGCACCGATGGGCTTCGTCGCCATCCTCGGCGTGATGTCGCTGATCGGCATGGTGATCCGCAACTCGGTCATCCTGATCTCGCAGATCGACGAGCATATCGCCGGCGGCGAGGAGCCGTGGGCGGCGGTGATCAGCGCCACCGAGCACCGGCTGCGGCCGATCCTGCTCACGGCGGCCGCCGCCATCCTCGGCATGATCCCGATCGCGCCGACCGTGTTCTGGGGCCCGATGGCCTATGCGGTGATGGGCGGGCTGGTGGTGGCGACGGCGCTGACGCTGGTCTTCCTGCCGACGCTCTACGTCACCTGGTTCCGCATCAAGGCGCCGGCGCAAACCGTCGCCGCGGCCGAACCGGGCGAGGCCATCGCCGAACCGCAACAGCTGGCTGCCTGAGGCGGTCGGCATCCCGGCCTGCAACTTAACTGGAAGGAATTTGAAAAATGTCCCCTGCTTATGGAAATCTTCTCATCCGCATCAATGCCGGCTTCCTGATCCTCGCATCGGCGGGCGGCCTGGCCACCGACATCGCCGGCTCGTTCTTCGGGGTCGGCGCGGAGGCCACGCTGCTCGCCAATGCGCCAGGCACCGGCATCGGCTTCATCGAGGCGCACGGCCTGGCCCTGATCATCGGGGTGACGATGTGGCGGATCGCCTATTCGCGCAACTGGCATGCCGTGCTGGCAGCCGTCCATATGCTGCTCGGAACCGCGAACCTGTTGTTCTGGCAGTTCTTCATCGCCGCCGACGTGCTTGCCGTCGGCTACGCGACGACCGCGGCACATTTTCTCTTCGTGGTCGCCCACCTTGCGGCATTGGCGGGCGCTGCCCGGCTTGCCGCGTCATCCCGCTAGACGTCGAAACCAACAGGAGAGAGAACATGCCTATGAAATCCATCAAGAAATTCCGTTCGATCGCCACCGCGGCCGCAATCGGCCTCGCGGCCGTCGAGATCATCGGTAGCACGGTGCCGGCCCTGTCGCTGGTCGGCGCGGCCGAGGCCCGAGTCGGCCAGCCCTGGACGCCGCGAAGTGCTGCCGGCGTCGCGCGGCGCAACACCACATGGCGCGTGCTGAGGCACACCACGGCCTGGGTCGCCACGCTGCCCACCGGCTGCGTCCGCACCAAGGTCAACGGCTTTGCCGTCTGGCGTTGCGGCGGCACCTACTACCGGGCCTATCAGGGGCGCTATATCGTCGTGGTCGTCGATTGACCCGCCTGCTCGCCAAGCGCCCGCCGGATGCCGTCGGCCAGATGCGCGGCGTCGGCCGGGCTCTCAAACGGCATGGCCTTGGTCGCATAATCGATCGGCGAAAAATCGGGGTCGCTCTCGTTGATGAGGGCGGCTTGCCGGCGCGCTTCGTCCATCGCGCCGAGCTGGGCGTAGCAGGCGGCTAGCCGCGTCCTGATCCACGGCGTCGGCCGTGTCGCAAGCTCCAGCGCCTCGGCCGCCGGCTTGTAGTCGCCCATCATGTAAAGCGCCATCGAGCGGTCGAACTGATACCAGTGCGGGATCATCGGATCGATGCGGATGGAGCGCGCCAGCCAGCCCAGCGCCTCGAACGGGCGCCCGCGCATGGTCAGCACGAGGCCCATCTGCTCGATGCAGTCGGCATCGCAGGGATTGAGTTCGAGCGCGGTCCGCAAATGATGCTCGGCGGCGTCGTGCTCGCGCATGTAGAGGCGCACCAGCGACTGGATGCGATGGCCGGTCGCCTGGTCCGGCGACAGCGCCAGGCCCCTGGCGACGTGCTCGCGCGCCTGCACCAGGTCGGCATGGCTGGACTCTTCGAATTCACCCTTCAGCGCGCAGGTCAGGCCGACATAGATATGGGCGAGCCCATAGGCCGGATCCTTGGCGACCGCCGCCTCGAAGAAGGCTCTCGCGCCCTCGATGTCGGTCTGGGCGGGGTCGCGCACCAGGGCCACGCCGCGCAGCACCAGCTCATAGGCGGCAAGGCTGGTGACCGGTTTGCGCGACGCCTGCTGCAGGCCGGCATTGGTGACCCGCCTTGCCAGCCGCCCGACGATCTCCTCGACGATATCCTGCTGGATGGCGGAGAAGCCGCTGTCGGCGGCCTGGTAGCGGTCGCCCCAGAGCTGGCTGGCATTGGCCGCGTCGACAAGGTTGACGGCGGCCAGGATCTGGTCTCCCTGCCGGCGCACCGAGCCTTCGACCAGATAGTCGGCGCCGATGCGCGAGCGGATCTGCGGCCACTCTGAGCGCGCATAGGAGGCGAAGGAGAAGCTGGAATTGCGGGCCAGAACCGTGACCGTGCCGAAGCGCGCCAGGCCGTTGATGATATCCTCGGCAAAGCCGTCGACGATCGGATCGTCGGCCGGGTTGCCGCTCTCGTTGCGAAAGCGCAGCACCGCCACGATCGGCTGCGAACCGATCTCGGGCGCCGGCTCGACCTCGGCCGCCAGCATGTAGCCGCGCTTCGACACGGTGCGCACGAGGTCGTCGCCCAGCACCTTGCGGATCTCGCGGACCGACTGCGTCAGCGAATCCTCGGTGACGAAGACGCCCGGCCACACCGCATCCATGATCTCCGATTTGGGCACGACGCGACCCATGTGCCGGGCCAGCAGCGTCAGCACCGCATAGGCCTTCGGCCGCAGGAACGCCGGCCCGTCGGCATGGCGCAGCGTGCCCTTGCCGAGGTCGAGCGTGTAGCCGCCGAAGTGAAAGACCTGATCGGCCGTGGCGATCTCCACCGGGATCCTCCCTGATGGGGCGTATTGGACATGCGGGATGGAGGGGACGTCAAGGGGCGGGTGCGATGAGGCGGGGTGACAGTGCGTCGGCGGAGCGGCGTGGCACTACGTCGGCTGAGCACCAGAACCTTGACGGCGCAGGCATGCCAGTCTCTTGTCCCGACAGGCTCGGCCGGCAAAAGAGGTGCCACCATGGAAAAGATCATCCTGGATTGCGACCCTGGGCATGATGACGCGATTGCCATTCTGCTCGCGGCCGGCAACCCCAACATCGATCTTCTCGGCATCACCACGGTTTCGGGCAACCACAATGTCGAGAACACCACGCGCAATGCGCTTTCCGTCTGCACCGCCTATGGCATCAAGGTGCCGGTGGCGAAGGGCTCTCCCGGTCCGCTGATTGTCGATCAGGTGCTGGCCGTCGAGATCCACGGCGATACCGGGCTCGACGGCCCCGTGCTGCCGCCCGCCTCGTTCGAGGTCGACAAGCGGCATGCCGTCGACTTCATCATCGACACGGTCATGGCGCACGAGCCGAAGACGATCACGCTGGTGCCGGTCGGTCCCTACACCAACATCGCTTTAGCCATCCGCAAGGACCCGCGCATCGTCGAGCGGGTGAAGCGGGTCGTCGCCATGGGCGGAAGTTTTTCGCGAGGCAACATCACGCCCGCGGCGGAGTTCAACATCTACGCCGACCCGGAGGCCGCCGACGTGGTGTTCCGCGCCAAATGGGACGTCACCATGGTGGGGCTCGACCTCACCCACCAGGCGCAGGCCACCCCGGACCTGCAGGACAGGGTGCGCGCCGTCGGCGGCCCGATCGCCAGGTTCATCCTCGATATCTGGGCGTTCATCGCGACTACGCATGGCGGCCTGCTGCAGATCGAGTATCCCGCCGTCCATGACGCATGCTGCGTCGCGGCCATGATCGACCGGACCGTCTTCACCACCGAGAAGGCCGATATCCGCGTCGAGCTTGCCGGCCGCTGGACCAAGGGCATGACGGTCTGCAATTTCGAGAAGATGGCCGGCATGCGCCATTTCGGCGGCACGGCGAGCGAGCAGGTCGACTTCCGCCACACCGTGGCGATGAAGCTCGACCATCCGAAGTTCTGCGATCTGATTGTGGATGCGCTGGAAAGGTTGACGAAGGGCAAAGGGTGACCCCCTCTTCCGCATGACCTGACCGCGGAGGAACCCGGCCTATAGTTTTCCAAAAGACGCATGCGCCACGTCCGGAACCACGCATCGCCATCGGCGTCTGCCCCCGTGGCTATGGACGAATCCAATCATGCGCAATAAGGATGGGGATATGGTCTGCTGTGGCGCTTTCGTCGCCAAGGCAGGCGACGAAAACGTTTGTTCAATGACGCTGCGCCGGGCGGGTTGACCTTTCGATTTGACGCCGCCCTGCAAAAGTGTCGATACCGGGGGACCTGGTCATGACCGACAACAAGCCGACCACTGACGTTACCAAGGATTGGCAAGCAACGCAGGGCCAGAAGTCCGGCGCCACGCGGCTGCGCCTGTTCGCTGCGCTCTCGTGGGTCGTTGCCATTGGCGGCGAGATCGCCGGGGTTGTTTTGCTCTACCGGCACAAGTTCGACCAGGGAAACCTGCCGCTGCTGATCGGCATTCTGGTCGGGATCGCGATTTTCGCTATCGCCGGCAGCTTGCTCTGGAAGGCGGCCAACAGGAAGGATCCGGCCCGCGAATCCGAGACATTCAGGTTCTTCGTCCAGAACCAGCTCGGCGCGATCATCACGCTGATTGCCTTCCTGCCGCTGGTTCTCCTGATCCTCAACGACAAGAACATGGACCCGAAGAGCAAGAAGGTTGCCGGCGGCGTCGGCGCTGTGCTGGCCGTGCTGGCGACGCTGATCGGGGTCAGCTACCAACCCCCATCGGTCGAGCAGTACACGCAGGACATGAACACGTGCGCGGAGCAGATCAAGGCGGGGCAGCCGACCACAGCCTGTTCGCCCGAGGTCGCCGCCCAGGCGCAGGCGATTGCCACCGACTCCGCCGCGGTGGCTGCGGCGACGAAGGACCCGGCACACCCCGCCGGTCAGGATGTCGTGTACTGGATCGCGCCGGAAAACGGAGCCGCGAAGTCCGACACCGAGCATGTGTTCCACCTCTGCGCGGCCGTCAGTCCGCTGAAGGACAAGACCGTGAACAGCGGCACCGTAACGGAGGCCTACGCCCAGAACGCCATCCGCATCACCAAGCAGATCGAGATGGAACAGAAGCAGTGCGGGTTCACAACCACGCCGTGATCCCGACCGCGTCCAGGCGCGCCTAGTAGGGCGCGCCAGCATGGCGGCAAAGGCGCCCTGCCCGGCACCCGGCCGGCGGCCTGCCCGGCCACGGCCTGAGCGCAGCCGCACAGGAAACCGGCCTATAGTTTTCTGAAAAAGCCGGACAGAATGTTCGGCCCCGCTTCGCGCGGCCGCAGCCGGATTCCGTCCTCGAAGCTGTTCAGCGTCACGCACTCAAAACGGTGGTGCGCGAGGAGCGCCACCAGCGAGTCACGGTCGAAATGGTGCAGGTGCTCGTTGGGCAGACGCATCCGCCACGTCCGGAACCACGCATCGCCATCGGCGCCGAGCTCACGCCAACGGCAATAGGGAACGGCGATGGCCAAATGGCGGGCCTGAAGGCGGGCGAGGAAACCGAGATCCGGGATGTGCTCGAGCACGTCGAACATGGCGACGAGATCCCACGAGCCGGCAAGCGCCTCCTCCCAATCGACAAAGCGCACACCCGCGGGCAGCGGAAACCGGGTGATGTCGCAGCCAGCGCAGTCGGCAACCCCGGTAATCTTGGCGGCCTCGACGAAGGTGCCGGTGCCATAGCCGATCTCCAGCACCGACCGCGGTATCTCGCCGGTGATCCCCAGCACCCAACCAAGCCGCTGATAGCCGAGCTTGATGGTCCGGTCGCTCAGATCCTCGTAGTAGGAGATATATTGCTTGTCGTATTTGATCGGCGTGGCGTCGATCTGGTGGATCACGCCAAACCGGTCGATCTCGTAGTTGTCCAGCATTCACGTGCGCCCCCGGGATTTCGAAGACTTACATGGTGGAGCTGAACGCAAGGTAATCGGCCAGGGCCGGCATTCAAAATCCTGGCAGGGAGCTGGCCACGCGGCCACGAGTCATATCCGATAGCGGGCCTGCCGATGGCGGAGACTTATTTACACAGCTTTCAAAAATCGCCTGGTCTTATGCAACCGGGCGATGATATATGCACAACATTGCGGAGCCGATGATTGATCAGATGACACTGGCGCAACGACTGGGAGACCTCCAGCAGCAGCGTGCCGATAACTGGGCGGTAACGGGAAGTCACTCCCGGCCGAACCTCCATTCGATTCTGCGTTATCCGGCGATGATGGTGCCATCCATGCAGGGCGACATTATCGAACTTCTCGTGGATCATGTAGCTACACCCTGCAGAATAGTGGACACATTCGTTGGATCGGGGACGATCCTGACCGAATCATTGCTTCGTGGGCTGGACTTCACGGGCTGCGACATCAATCCGTTGGCAGTCCTCGTCTGCGAAGCCAAGATAGTAATCGATGCTGGTGCCAACCTTGACTTGGCCGCCACTGTGCTCCTCAGCGCGCTTTCCTCCGACGTCGGCTCATCGGTGGACGTGGGCTTTGCCGGCCTTGCCAAGTGGTTCACCCCAGCGACGTCGCAGGAACTATCCCGCATTCGGCGGTCGATCCTGCAGGTCGAGGATCAGGGCGCGCGGAAGGTATTCTGGACCGTTTTCGCGGAGACCATACGTCTTTGCTCTAACAGCCGTACCAGCACATACAAGCTGCACGCGCGAAGGGACGACTCTCTCGTTGCCTCGAACCACGTGCAGCCGATCTTTCGTGAGAACCTTGCCAACACGCTCGCCAGGGCCGGTCATTATCAACGCCTGATCCAAGGGCGCAATGCGCAACCCTCGGCCAAAGTCCACTGCGCCGACGTGCGGTCAGTCGGCTTCGCCAACGACGATGGTAAGCACACCATCGTGGTCACCTCGCCCCCTTATGGCGACAACCAGACGACCATCCCTTACGGCCAATTCTCCTATTTGGCACTGTGCTGGATACCAGAGGATGACCTTCCGTTGGAATTGGGAGGATTCATCTCGAACACGCACGCGCTTGACAGCGCCAGCCTCGGTGGATCGCTAAGGGGGGCTGTGGACAGAGCAGATCGCATTCGCGGCGTTTCGCCCAGCCTAGATGCGCTTCTCGATCGTCCTGAAGGCCATCCCATCGTCAAGGATCTCCGGAAGGTCGCATCTTTCATGGCCGATTTCTTTGATGCGATGTGCCATATCCGCGATCATCTGCCCGGACGCGCGCACTGGGCGTTCACTACAGGCAACCGCCGAGCCGCCGGCCGACCTATCCCGTTCGACTCGATCTGCCGAGAGATGTTGTGCTATCTCGGCGCTCGCCCAGTAACCTCTCTGCGCAGGACCCTACCAAACAAGAGGATGCCATCCAAGAACAACATGGGCGAGATGATAACGACCGAGAATACCGTAGTGGTCGAGTTCGCATGAACGACTTGGAGGTCAAGGGGCAGCCGCAGCTTCGCGTGGGCTCGCACGTTCTGGTTCAGTTGGGCAGCGAACTGGTCACCGATGTCGAGCAGGCGATTCTCGAGTGCGTCAAGAATTCCTACGACGCGGACTCTCCAGGATGTCGCATAGACATCGACACCCGTGAGCAAGGCAGTGTCGTAGGGACTGGACCGGCATCTGCGCTTCTCCGCTTCTCCGCTCCGGCGGAGAACGTCGCGGTGAGTTTCTCGCGAGCAGATGGGAAGCCCTTTGACCTCTTAACCTTCGACAGCGACGACCAGATCGTCCGCAAGTTGGCCTATACTGGCATCGTGTCGGTCGAGGACACCGGCGACGGACTCGACGAGGAGCAACTGAAGAATACGTGGTTGGTGATCAGCGGCTCCAAAAAGCGTTCGCCAAACGGACCGAAGGCGAAGACAGCGAAAGGTAGAACCCCGCTCGGCGACAAGGGCGTCGGGCGGCTGGGCACCATGCGGCTGGGCGACATCCTCGTCATCGAAACCGCGAAGTCGCCTGAGGCCAAATTGGCCAGAGCCATTTTTCGATGGGGCGACTGCGAGGCAGCCGAGACCGTCGACCAGATACCTGTCAACGTGACGACCCTCGATAATAACAAGGGCTTCAAAGGAACCAAGGTTTCGGTGCTGGGGCTTCGCGATCTCGCGGAATGGCGCAAGCCTAACCGTGGGGAGGCAATTGCGCGCAGCTTGGCTCGATTGATCTCGCCGTTCGAAGCAACTTCCACATTCCCGGTCGCGATCACAGTCGATGATGTGGATCACTCACTCGTCGCGGTGACGAACGACGTGCTGTCGAGAGCGATTGCGACGTTCGATTTTAAATGGGTGTCCGATGCCCAAGGCTCTTCGCGCCTGGAGGCCAAGGCAAGATTTCGGAAGAGCCTCCTTGCTGGCAACAAGAGCGTGCGCCAGACACTCAAGACCGAACTCGCGTTTGGCGCCGATGGCGGGAAGGCTTTCCACGAGTCCCTGACCAAGATCGGCCGCCTCAGAGGATACGAAATAAAGCCGTATAAGGAGAACGCGCCCTGGTTCATCGAGCTCGACCAGTCCTTCACCTGGAGCGAGATTATCGCCAAGCAGGACGAGGCGCAGGAGGACCCAGGACCATTCACTGGTGTCTTCAACTATTTCCACCTGACCGATTTGGGCGACGACACTGGGTCATACTGGAACTACGGTCACGCGCAAGCTCGTGAAGGACATGGCGGGCATCTCGATCCTGCGGGACGGCTTTCGGGTGCGCTCTCCTGGCGATTGGCTCAACATGGCTTCGGAGATGACTTCCGGAAGCACCTACGGTCTGCGCGTCGACAACACTTTGGGATACTTCGCTCTGACCGGTGAGCGCAATTTTCTACTCACCGAGAAATCGGACCGCGAAGGCTTTGTTGAGAATGCGCCCTACCGTGGATTTTTACAAATCGCTCGGGCCTGCCGGAAATTTGCGAGCGACTCCATGGAGAACGTACGGCGCGCCGTCGACCAATATGCGAAGAAGCAGGAACAGGCGCAGGCGACAGCATCTGGTCGTCCGGCCGATCCGGTGGCGCATCTTCAGAAAACGATCGCCGACACATCGGCAGTCCGCGACCTCGTGGAGAAGCAGACCATCGATCTGCACCGCGATCTGGCAGGTATCGACATGGATGCAGTTGACGAGCGCACGGCAAAAGCTGTGCGTTTGGCGAGCGCCGCCATGAGCGCGATGGAGCAGGTTAAAGAGAAGTTGGCGCCGACCGTAGAGCAGCTCGGGAGTCTTAGGCGCATTCGAGACGATATAGACAACCAGCGCGACCAGATGATCTCGCTGTTCGAGAGTGCCGCTGTTGGGTTGAGTGCACGCGGTCTGGCGCACGAACTTCGCACCCACCTGACAGAGATCCGTCAACAGACGAATGCAATCCAGAAAGCATCGGAGACCGGCGCCTCAGTGCAGCCCATGCTGCGCGCAATCCGTGGGGCCTGTTCGGCGATATCGAGTTCGGCTTCATTGATCGATCCGATGCTTCCCCGTTCCCGCGCGGTGAAGGAGGAGATCGACTTACAGAGCTTCGTTGGCGAGTACATCGCCGGCAGAAAGCCCTCAATGGCGCGGTACGGAATCGGCATGGCAGTATCAGTTCGCGCCTCCACGGTCCTGCGGATGAATAGGTCGAGGCTCCTCCAAGTCGTCGACAATTTGGTTCAGAACAGCATCTATTGGCTGCGACACACCGATGTCGAGCAGCACGCGTCACCCAGCCGGATGATCGAGTTCGAGATTCTACCGACCGGTTTTGCGATTTGGGACACAGGACCCGGCGTCAGCGAGAAGGTAGAGGAATCCCTGTTCGAGATGTTCGTTTCGACCAAGCCGGATGGCAACGTTGGGCAGGGGTTGGGCCTTTTCATCGTGTCCCAATTGCTGGACATTGATGGGTGTCGCGCGATGCTATCCGAGCAGAGGAATTCTCGGGGTAGAAGATACAGATTCGTGGTCGATCTATCGGCCGTGTTGAGCGGGGGTGCAGCACGATGAACGTTTCGGAGGCCTTGGATTGCCTAGGCGTCAAGCGAGTGGTGTGGATAGACGACCACTTCAACCAAACTGCCGAGTCCCTGGGAAAGATGTTGACGCAAAACATCGAAACGACCAAAGCGTGCAACTTCCCGGAGTTGGTTGAGGCAGTAAACCTATTTGCCTATGACGAAGTGGTGGCGCTCCACCACACCGTGCAAGCGTTGACTGACGCAGGGCAAGCCCGTCGCGACGAAATCCTCGCACAATACCTCGCCGAGGAGGACAAAAAAGAACCCGGTGCCGTTAAGGAGTTGACCGCGGACGAAGTGAGCAAGGTCTGCGACATTCTCGGCGTCGCTCCAGAGGACAGATGGCCCTTCGAAGAACACGAGGCGAAGCTGGAGGCCCTGTGCAAGGATGGAGACGATCGCGTCTGCTACATGATTGATTTGAAGGCGAGCCGTGGGAATGTCGACGACACCACGGGCTTGGATGTCGTCGGTGCCTTGCACGAAATGGGATCGAAAGGGACAGCGTTTATCCTGACCCATGAGGCTACCGTGGAGACTGAAGCAGCAAAGGAGGAGACGTTTCTCAAGCTGCTTCAGAAGGATTCTGTCGAGGTTCCGCTTTGCGTGGTTTCCAAAACGCGGTTTGGCCCGAACGATGACGGTGACTACGATATCGAGGAGGCGCTGCGGATTGCCATCAAGCGCGCCGGCGTGCGGAAGAACATCCACGAAGTTCTGCGATCCGCCCGTGACGTCGTCAAAAAGTCGTTCGAGGAAGCGATGAGGGACCTCACGCGGATCGCACCCGAGCAATTCGAGAAGTTCGCGGTCGAGAAGGCATACAACGAGGGCGTCTCGGAAACCCACGTCATCGAGCGGGCGGTTACGGCTCGCCTGTCCCAGGGCATCAGGGAACTTTTTGCCAGCGATGACAGAGCACAGGCGGTCGCTCGCAACTTGCGACGGTTGCGCGGCATTCCGCTAGTGGCGACGAAAATGCAGCCTGACAAAAGACTTGCCGCTTTCCATGAAGCTGAGGTCTGGGAGGACGGCAAATTCCTTAATGCAAGCTACTCGCAGTTGGCGTGCGGGGATGTGTTCGGCACGATGGGGAACAATTCAACGTGGTTTGTGCTGCTAGCCGCCCCCTGCGACATCGCCCTGCGCAACGATGGCAAGCGAGGACTGGAGACGGCGACTTTGGTCGCCATGCGGCCGCTTTCCCCCAACGTCAAGCCGGTGGAAAGTCACTACAAGTTGCCCTTCTCCCTCAAGGGCAAGCGCTGGTACTGTGATCTGAGAGAAACTGCTCCTGTGCGGCTGGCGACTTTGGATATCGCGACGCTCAGATCGGACGGCTGCGTCAGGGTCGATCGTGATCAGACGAAGCCGGAGGGTTTGATGGACGGCCAATCTGCGATCTATGACGACAGAACGTCTTTGTGGCTCGAGTATGCTGGCTTCAGCAAAGCCTTGAAGAAGAAGGTGGACGGCCACTATGACGAACCGCTTCGGCTGGTCTTTGCCGCACCCGAAGGGTTTAATGCAATCAAGGAAGGTACCGTCAAGCATTCCCAAAATGAACGGGCGATCGTATGGCCGTTAAGGCGGACCGGGCGAATTCGTATGCCCTATGCGACAGCCCTACTGAACAGCTATCTTGGGCGCATGAGCAGGCACGCGTTCGAGATCGACTACATCGACGATAACGCTGCCGTCGCCTAGCCGGGGCCGGCCGGAAGCAACACAACGGTCGACGCGAAAGAGACTGTTTCAGTTGCTTGATATGCTAGTAGCGATCTGCTTTCGAATCAGGCCCCCACTATACGAGGGATGCACCAACGACGTGCGTTCGGGCGACCCCAAGATCGGACTCTACGTCCGAGTTGAGGCGCGAAGCGGCTATTCACCGAGCAGGAGGTAAAGTCTCTTTTGGGCGAAAGCAGCCATTCTTAGCAGGACCAGCCTTCCCAAAAAAGCAAGGCCCCTTCCGAGGCCTTGCGTATCAACCTCAGTGGCGAGCTCTAGTCGCCCTCACTTCCCCATCATCTGCTTGGCACTCTCAGCCGTGATCGCCGTGGCCTCCACCGTCACCGTCGCAGGATTTTCTTCGACATCTCGATCGCTTCCTCCGAGAACTGAATGTCGCATTTTGGGCCGCAAGCGGACGGGCAGCTTGGGGGAAAATGGCATCCCATTGACAGTCCGTATCTAGCCGACTCCGCCCCTGCAGGCGAATGGCTGCCTTGCCAATCCTGCCAAAGTCGAAAGTCCGCCCCTGCCCCTCCAGGTCTTGACGAAAATTGGTGCGCCTGTTTGAGACACGGGGGGCATTTGCTCCGTGGGGGGATGAGCAAGCGGTGGGCAAGCTGTGAAGCGCGTTTTTCGAATGCTTGCCGCTGTCATCATGGCGTCCGGCGTGACCGGCTGCACAACCATTTCCTACTACGCGCAGTCGTTGGAGGGTCATGTGCAGATCATGGCCGCGCGGAAAAATGTCGGAAGGCTCGTCCATGATCCTTCGACGCCAGAGGCATTGCGCGCCAAGTTGACGTCGGCGAGCGCCATACGTCGCTTTGCGACAGATGAACTGGCACTGCCCGACAACAACAGCTACCGCAGCTATGTGGACATCGGTCGGGACGCCGTCACCTGGGCTGTTTTTGCCGCGCCGCAATTTTCGCTCACGCCACGAACAGAGTGCTTTCCGGTTTTCGGCTGCGTTCCGTACCGGGGTTACTTTTCCCGGAAATCCGCGACTGAAAACGCTATCGAACTTCATAGGCAGGGGCTGGACGTTTACGTCACAGGCATCACCGCATATTCCACACTGGGCTGGTCCAGTGACCCGCTGCTAAGCACCATGCTCCGTCAGGATGTCACCTATCTCGCAAGCCTCATCTTTCATGAACTGGCGCATCAGCGCATCTATGTGGATGACGATTCCGCATTCAACGAGGCTTTCGCGGTTGCTGTCGAAACCACCGGCGTCAGGAAATGGCTCCGCGCCACCGGCAATCGCGCCGGCTTGCGCAGCTACGAGATCGATCGCAAGCGCAAGGCGGATTTTCTCGGATTGATATCGAAAACCCGGGATGAGTTGAGGCAGGTCTATGGAAGTCCCCGTGCCGCGGAACAGATGGCCGCTGCCAAAGCAGCCACAATCGACAGGCTGCGGACGCGCTACCGGCAGATGCGCGACAAGCGATGGGCCGGATACCGGGGCTACGACGCCTGGTTCGATGCCCCGATCAACAACGCAAAGCTCGCCGCGACTGCTGTCTATGGCGAACAGGTTCCGGCGTTTCTTCGCCTGTTCGACTTGTGCTCCGGCGATTATCCAAGGTTCTACGCTGCTGTTCGACAAATCGCGAATTTGCCCGAACCTTCACGCGTCCAGGCGTTGAAGACCGCGGCTACGTGTCACTGACTTTGACGAGCAAGGCGGCCGGCCGCGCGAGCCCGTTACGGGCGCGGCTCTGCTATTCCGAAAAGCTCACGCTCACGCCGCGCTGCCGAAAATAGGCCTGCATCAACTTGCGGCCCGCGCGGTTGTTCTGCACCAATTTGGTCGGATCGAACACCGCCTGTTTTAGCCCTTCTCGTGACAGCGCCGCCTTGAGCGTCGCGATATGCGCGTCGATGTCGGCATTGTCCGCCCGCAGCGAGGCATAGATGCTTTCGGTCGCCTGGGCCACAGTCGTTTCGCTCACAGGTGTCGTCCTTTGGTTGGTGGAGCGGCGGCTTAACACAGATTCGCGGCTCCGCCGATACCGGTGAGATCGTCAGTGCACAGCGCCCAAACAAACAAGGCCCCGGAAGGGGCCTTGCGTATCAACCTCAGTGGTGGGCTCTAATCGCCCCTCACTTCCCCATCAGTTGCTTGGCATTCTCGGCCGCGATCGCGGTGGTCGCCACCCGTCACCGTCGGCTCCACCGAGGTCGCGCAGTCGAGCAGGATCTTCTTGGAACATTTGTCACGGCGTCGTAGGAGAGCCGAAGTTCACGTCGAGGCGCAACAGGTTGTCGCTGAACGACCACAGACGTTCCTGATACGGCGCCATGCCTACCGGAAATCGGCGGCAGTCAGGGTGTAGGAACTGCGGCGGTCGCGGGAATAGGCTTTACCGGCAACCTTGTGGATGGATGATCGCAAGGTGTCGAAGGCTGACAGGTATTTTGTTTCCGACGCCGCTGTCCCGGCCAGGGCGCTGTCGGATTTTGCCAGCGCCTCGATCTCGACGAAGAAGCGCACTTCGAACATGCCGTCATGGCCAGTGAAGCGGACGGCGTTGCGGGTTTCGTCGAAGCTGCGGCTGGGGTTGGGAAACGAGAGCGTCATGACTGGCCCGCTGCTGTCTCGTACGGGACAATTGGCGGCGCGGCAACCCGCGCCCTGCGGCGCTCGGCATTGCGCTGGTTGAGGGACAACATGCTGCGCGTCGCATCCGACCGGTTGAGTCCGGTCATCGCAACGCCGTCCTCATGCGCCGGAATACCGGTGAAGACGTGATAGACGGTCCAGGAACGATCCGCTTCGACGCGGCGGCCATATTGACGATTCGTGAAGTCGCGTCCCGGCGCGCCACCCTCGTTTTCCCAGATCCAAAGCGCGGCGGCATTGCGCTGCCGATCGGTTTCGGTGTTGCGGGCATTCATGATGCTGGCCTTTCCGCATTGACCGCTTGCGTGGCGAGAGCGCCCGAATAGAGTGCTGCGCCGTTCGCGTCGGCGATCGTCATGGCGTCCGGCCGCTGCGGCATGTTCAGGGTCCTGGCCAGAAGCCTGGCGATTTCGATCGCATCGTCGAGGTCGGCCGCTTCCACGGTCTCGCGGCCGATCAGGGCATGCGCATCGTCCGCTTCCCGGGTGCGATAGAATTCGATCAGGATCTTCATCGTCCGTCTCGCAGCGTCAGTTCTTGCCCTTGCCGCGCGGCGAACTGATGTTGGCGGCAAGCCTGGTCTGGGTGCCGAACACGCTTTCAGCTTTGGGCAGGACCTTTTCCTGCTTCGGCTTCCTGATCTCCCGGCTCGAGCGTTTTTGTCCCTTTGACATGGTCGAACGTCCTTTCGATGAGCGTTATGGTGTCACCGGGCGACGTGTCGACCGGTTCGAGACTGTCCTGCGTCGCCACCCGTTCATGAAGTTCGCCGTCGCTGCGGATGCGGTATTGCAGCGAGTCTCCTCTCGGCGGCAGCGTGGCTGTGATGCGGTAGATTTCCGCGGTCTTTGGAAACGTGCCGAAGCCGCCCTTCAGCCGGACAGCCTGTCCGACGGCAAAGAGATGCGTTGCGGCTTCGCGGCGGACCGGGCGTGCGTTGCGTTGCATCAGGGTGGTCGTTCTCATCATTGTCTCTGGTCCTGCTCCAGTGCGGCTTCAAGCGATGCCGGTTCGATCGGCACCATCTGCTGCGTGGCTCCGCCGGCAGAGATCGCCGGCAGGTGAATGAAAGTGGCGACGCGGCGCCATGCGATCAGCGAAGCCCCTTCGAGGGCTTCCTCGTCATGATCGACGCGATACTCTCCGGGTGGTTGCGGCGCATCAAAGCCAGGCAGCGAAAACGCCGACCTGAAGCGAACGACTGACGGTGTGGTGCGGCTGGTCATGAATTGCGGCTTTCCGCGGAAACGCGCGCCTGCGCCTTTCCGTATCATTCCCACTCGAACCGCCGGGACGATGCCCGACGCTGCCAGTACATCCGTGGTCAGCGTCGGTTTCATTCCAGGGTTCGAACGGAACGAAATGTGCGCCGGACCGGCGCATGCACTCGTTTTCGAGAATTCGGTGGTGAATGGCGGGGCTCTGACACAAAGCCAACTCGACCAAATCAACGAGCTTTACATATGCGCCTCAATTGAGTTGCAAACAAGGTCGCGGCGCCCTTTTATTTCTCCTTTGAAATAACAAATCAGCGTCCGCGAAAATCACGGCGGCAGAAAGTTTTCCTCCAATGCGAATGATTTTCTGCGCGTCTCGAATTATTTCATTCGATTTCTTGGACATTCGCGAGAATTAATTCTGGCACTCCTATCTATCGAGTGCCAACGCGCCTATATCAGGGGTAGCGGCCGCCTATGCTGGCCCCAGAAAGAAGTTTCCCATGAAATTCCGGCCACTCCACGACCGCGTCGTCATTCGCCGCGCCGAAGGCGACACCAAATCCAAGGGCGGCATCATCATTCCCGACAATGCCAAGGAAAAACCGCAGGAAGGCGAAGTGATCGCCGTCGGCCCGGGCGCACGCGACGAAAGCGGCGCGCTGATCGTGCCCGATGTGAAAGCCGGCGACTTCATCCTGTTCGGCAAATGGTCGGGCACCGAGGTCAAGATCGACGGCGAAGACCTGCTGATCATGAAGGAGGCCGACATCATGGGCGTCATCGACAAGAGCGGGATGGACGTCGAGAAAACCGCGGCTTCCAAGAAGGCCGCCTGACCGGGCTGGCCTCACGGTAAAACCGCCCACTCCAATACTCGAACGGGATGAACAATCATGTCTGCCAAGGAAATCAAATTCTCCACCGATGCCCGCGACCGCATGCTGCGCGGCGTCGAGCTGCTCAACAACGCCGTCAAGGTGACGCTCGGCCCCAAGGGCCGCAACGTCATCATCGACAAGGCCTATGGCGCGCCGCGCATCACCAAGGACGGCGTGACGGTGGCCAAGGAAATCGAGCTCACCGACAAGTTCGAGAACATGGGCGCGCAGATGGTGCGCGAAGTGGCCTCGAAGACCAACGACCTTGCCGGTGACGGCACCACCACCGCCACGGTGCTGGCCGCCTCGATCCTGCGCGAAGGCGCCAAGCTGGTCGCTGCCGGCATGAACCCGATGGACCTCAAGCGCGGCATCGACCAGGCCGTTGCTGCCGTGGTCAAGGAAGTCAAGGCGCGGGCCAAGAAGGTAAAATCCTCGGCCGAGATCGCGCAGGTCGGCACGATCGCCGCCAATGGCGACGCCACCGTCGGCGCGATGATCGCCAAGGCGATGGACAAGGTCGGCAATGACGGCGTCATCACCGTCGAGGAAGCCAAGACCGCCGACACCGAACTCGACGTCGTCGAGGGCATGCAGTTCGACCGTGGCTATCTCTCGCCCTATTTCGTCACCAACGCCGACAAGATGCGCGCCGAACTGGAGGACCCTTATGTCCTCATCCACGAAAAGAAACTCGGCAATCTGCAGGCGCTGCTGCCGATCCTCGAAGCCGTCGTGCAAAGCGGCAGGCCGCTGCTGATCATCTCGGAGGACGTCGAGGGCGAAGCGCTGGCGACGCTGGTCGTCAACAAGCTGCGCGGCGGCCTCAAGGTCGCGGCCGTCAAGGCGCCGGGCTTCGGCGATCGCCGCAAGGCGATGCTGGAAGACATCGCCGTGCTCACCGCCGGCCAGATGATTTCCGAGGATCTCGGCATCAAGCTCGAAAACGTCACCATCGAGATGCTCGGCCGCGCCAAGCGCGTGCTGATCGAGAAGGACACCACCACGATCATCGACGGCGCCGGCACCAAGGCGACCATCCAGGCGCGCATCGCCCAGATCAGGGGCCAGATCGAGGAAACCACCTCCGACTACGACAAGGAAAAGCTGCAGGAGCGGCTGGCGAAGCTCGCCGGCGGCGTTGCGGTGATCCGCGTCGGCGGCGCCACCGAATCGGAAGTCAAGGAAAAGAAGGACCGCATCGACGACGCGCTGAACGCCACGCGCGCGGCTGTCGAGGAAGGCATCGTTCCGGGCGGCGGCGTGGCGCTGCTGCGCGCCAGGTCGGCGCTCAAGGGCCTGACCGGCGCCAATGATGATGTGACGGCCGGCATCTCGATCGTGCTCAGGGCGCTCGAGGCGCCGATCCGCCAGATCGCCGAGAATTCCGGCGTCGAGGGTTCGATCGTCGTCGGCAAGCTCTCCGACAGCAAGGATCACAATCAGGGTTTTGACGCCCAGAACGAGGTCTACGTCGACATGATCAAGGCCGGCATCGTCGACCCGGCAAAGGTGGTGCGCACGGCACTGCAGGATGCCGGCTCGATCGCCGCACTCTTGATCACTGCCGAAGCCATGATCACCGACATTCCGGCCAAGGATGCCGCGCCTTCACCCGGCGGCGGCGGCATGGGCGGAATGGGATACTGAGAACCTGGCGCCAGGAGAAACCCGTGCGTGAACCGACACTGCTTCCGGTATTCGGCAGGCTTGGGGTCAAGCCGCCGGTCGCCGTTGCGGCGACGCCGGCCAGATCCAGTAGCATGAAGAACATCGTTGCCAGCATGCGGGACGGGCTCTCTTCACACGGGGGCCTGGCTTTGAAGCTGGGCGTGGTGCTGTGGACCGTCGTTGTGCTGGCGGCAGTGTTTTTCATTGTGCGGGCCTGAACCGGTCGGTGGCGGGCGAAAACGAAAAGGACGCGGACTATGGCAAACCGCTACGCGCTTCGTATGGACCATCCCGACAGCTGGACCGTTTTCGACGTCTTCACCGGCCAGCCCGCCGAAACCGATCACAAGGTCATGGTCGGCATCAATGCCGGCGAAGCGGACGAGATAGTCGGCCGGCTGAACGATCAAGACTTCAAGCGGCGGGAAGAGGCCGGCCGCTGACTTGCGCTGATGCACCAACGGACAAATCTGCCGGAATGATTCGCTAACCGGCAGTCGGGGGCGTACAGTCCCGTCGTCGCCGGCCAGAACAAGGGCACCGGCGCTTGAGAGCGTCCACCGTACTCCCGCCCCCTAAATGGGAGCTGCATCATGGACAATGATCATTCGGCCGATGTGATCTCGACTTTTGACTGCAATATCTTGCGCGATGCCTTCAGAACGTCGGTCATCGAAAATCGGATCCCCGAGGATCAGTGGCAAGGATACGCCGCGCTTTTGATCCGTGACTATACCGGCAACTCCGATTGTGAATCGGCGCTGCTGGCCTGGGTCGTGCGAAAGTAACTTTGTCGCCGTGCATAAGGCGCCGGAGCGGACAGCCGCTCCGCGCCTGCTTTCATTTTTTGCCAGAAAGGACAACAAGCATGAGATTCATGAAAACCCCGGACGCCCCGGTCGTAACGGTCGAGCCGATCGTCGAGGCCACCAAAGTCCTGTCGAAGCGGCTGACGATCAGAAGCGACGAAGCCGCAAGACGAAAGATCGCCGACACCGACGGCACGGTGCGGCGGGCGCGTCAAACTGCGGAAAGCAACCGTTTGATTTGATGTGCCGACGTCCCCGCCGGCGGCAGGCCGGCGGCTCCGACGATCCTGACGTCCCTGCCGCCGCTTGGCCGTGAACACCGCGCCCACACCCTCAGCGCCCGTCCGCCGGCTTCATGATGATCTCGCGATGCGGATAGGGAATGCTTATGTCGTTTGCCTTGAATGTGTCCCACAGCGCCAGCAGCACCTTGCCGCGCACGTTGGTCAGGCCTTGCTGGGGGTCGCGGATCCAGAAGCGCAGGACGAAGTTCAGCGAGGAGTCGCCGAAGTCGGTCAGCCAGCAGACCGGCCTCCGGTCGGCGTCGACCCGGCCGACGGTGATCGCGGCCTCTATCGCCAGTTCGCTGACCTTGTGCGGATCGGCATCGTAGGAGACGCCGAAGTTCACGTCGAGGCGCACGAGGTTGTCGCTGAACGACCAGTTGATGACCCTCTGGGTGATGAAGTCCTCGTTGGGGATCAGGAATTCGCGGCCGTCGCGCGTCACCACCGAGACAAAGCGCGCCCGCAATTCGCGGATCCAGCCGAAGGTGCCTTCGAGCGAAATGGTGTCGCCGGGCTTGATCGACTTGTCGAGCAGGATGATCACGCCGGAGACGAAATTCGAGACGACCTTCTGCAGCCCGAAAGCCAGACCGACGCCGACAGCACCGGAAAACACCGTCAGCGCCGTCAGGTCGAGACCGACGGCGGAGAGTGCCACGGCGCCGGCGACCAGCACGAGGCCGATCTTGGCGACCTTGCCGACGAGGACGCGGATTGACGGCGTCAGCTCCTCGGAGACGCGGACGCGCTCATCGATGTAGTTGCCGGTGACCACCGCAAGCCAGACGGTGGCGATCAAGAGCAGCGCCGCCTTCAGCACCATCAGCGCCGAAAGGCGAACCGCGCCCAGAGGGATTGCGACGCTGTCGAGGAAAGCGGCTGCCTCGTCGCCGACGCCCAGTATGACGAGGGCCGCGTAGATCCAGGCCAGCCAGCCGAGCGTGCGCGCGACGAGGCGGTTGCGGATGATGCGCGACAGCACGGTCGCGAACAGCCACGCCAGCGACAGCAGCAGCGCGACGAGCAGGAGATGGGTGCGGCTCGGCCAGGTGATGGCGCGCAACAGGTTGAGCGCGGCAAACAGCAGGATCGTGAACAGGATCCAGTCGGTGCGCCGCAGCAGCGCGATGACGACCCTCAGCAGTCCGGGATGGCCCTTGATCTGGCGTGCCTGGTTCTCGACCAGCGGCTCGACCCGCAGCGCCGCGAGCTTCGCCACCAGGAACAGCGAGACGATGATGGCGGCCTGATAGACGAACCACGGCGTGGCGGCATAGTCGAACCATCCGCCGGCCCAGGCCAGCGATCTATCGATGGCGTCGCGAAAATCCATTGCCACACGACCACTTGGCTACGAATTGCACGTCCACAATGTCGTCGGCCTTGTGATTGGTCAAGTTGACCTCCGGGGCAGGTTTGCGGGCGGTGACGGAGGAACAACCGCAGCAAGGCCTGCGGAAAAAATGACCGCCATGGCGACCAGCGTCGTTTCGATTTTGCGCACTGCGCAATTTCGATCAAACTGGCCGCGCCAGGAAACGGCAGCATGATCCCGGCCAATGCGAGGAGAATATGAACCCGACCGAGAAGGCGCTGTGGTTCGTCGAAAGCCATCTGCCGGAAGCGGTGTCGCTCGACGATGTCGCGCAGAGCAGCGGCGTGTCGCGCTTCCACGTGACGCGTGCCTTTGGTGCTGCCACCGGCCGTTCGGTGATGGGCTATATGCGGGCGCGGCGGCTGAGCGAAGCGGCGCGCAAGCTCGCCGCCGGCGCGCCCGACATCCTCACGGTCGCGCTCGACGCCGGCTACAACTCGCATGAGGCCTTCACCCGCGCCTTCCGCGACCAGTTCGCCACCACGCCGGAACTGGTGCGCGCGCAAGGCAGCCTCGACAACCTCGATCTCGTGGAGCCGATCCTGATGAACCAGTCCCTGCTTGCCAGCCTCGAGCCGCCGCGCTTCGAGACCAGCCGGCCCTTCCTCATCGCCGGCCTCGGCGAACGCTACAGTTGCGAGAGCAGCGCCGCGATCCCGATGCTGTGGCAGCGTTTCGGTCCCTATATCGGCAACATTCCGGGCGAGATCGGCGAGGTCGCCTACGGCGTCTGTGTCAACGGCGACGATGCCGGCAATTTCGACTACATCGCCGGCGTCGAGGTCTCGGATTTCTCCGACCTCCCAAGGGAGTTTTTTCGAGTGCGCGTGCCGGCGCAGAAATACGCCGTGTTCTCGCATCGCGAGCACATCTCGACCATCCGCCGCACGGTCAACACGATCTGGAACAAATGGCTGCCGGCCTCCGGCCACGAGATCGCGGACGCGCCGGAGTTCGAGCGCTACGGCCCCGAATTCGATCCACGCAGCGGCAATGGCGGGCTGGAGATCTGGATCCCGGTGAAGGACTAGCCGGGTTTCAAAGTGTCCAGTTTTCTCGAAACGTCTTAGGTGCGCATCTGAAGGGCGGAGGCCTCGCAGCGCAAGCAAAATGAAATATTGAGGAAGACTGATGTCGAAGCTGGCAACCTTCCTGGATACAAGTTACTTGATAGGAATTGCTCGGAACTGAATTCCAGGGGCTTATCGCCGCGATGACGCAGTCTCGAAACGCACGGGTCTGGGCCAGTCGCGCCTTCATGGACTCAACACGGATCAAGGGGTTCACCGCTGATCCGTTGCCGACAGGGATGCGACTTGGCCAGATGGCGGAGCTGAACGAAACCGGCGAACGGATGTAAGGAGATTTTCGCCAAGTATCCCGACCGGAAAGAAAAGAAACAGGCGGATCTCGTGCTTGCCGCGGGCGCGGTGGTGGTCTCGGCGGCCTGCGCCGATGTGCTGCGGCAATTCGATCTCGGCCATTCCTCGCTCTACCCGATCAAGCTTTTCCAGCATGACCGCACGACGCCTGTCGAAGGCGAATATTTCTGCCTCAATATCGGCGAGCGTAAGGATGTTTTCCTGCGGGAGTACTCTCCTTTGGTAAGGGTGTTTGGCACTGGGCGCATGAAGATGCCGCCAAACCTTCATGACGATGACGTTGCCGTCAGCTCAGCCGGACTCGAAGGCCCCGATCTGTGGGTGAGCCCACCCTTGATCCGCATTTTTTTCCTGAGCGACCGGCTGACCCAAGCGCTGCGGGCGGCAAAAATGGGCAGGGTCTTTGGTTTTCGCGCCTGCCGCATTGTCGAAGGCCACTAGCATCATCCGAGGGAGAAGGCGCTACAAATCCAGGTTCCAGTTCTGGCCGACCAGATCCTTGCCGAAGGAATGGTGGCGCTCTTCCTCGGCGAGCTTGAAGCCCACCGCCTCGTAGATGCGGCGGGCCGAAACGAGGATGTCGTTGGTCCACAGCGTCATCGTCTTGTAGCCCCTGGCGCGGGCAAAGCTCACGCACTCATCGACAAGTCGCTTGCCGATGCCCAGCCCGCGCGCCGAAGGCTCGACATAGAGCAGGCGCAGCTTTGCCACCTCGTCCGACTTGCGCACGACAAAGACCGAGCCGACGACCTCGCCTTCCCGCTCGGCGATCCAGCCGCGCTCCCATTTCGGGTTGAAGGATTTGACGAACGCCGCGAGGATCTCGGCGACCAGCGCCTCGTAGGTTTCATCCCAGCCATAATCCTGCGCGTAGAGCATGCCCTGGCGACGCACGATCCAGCCGATATCGCCGACCTGCAGCGGCCGCAGCATGTAGGGAATTCTGGGCTCGGCGCTGTCGCCACCCAGCAGGCGCTGCACCGTCTGCATGGCCTTGACCAGCCTGTCCTGGTCCGACGGCGCCAGCCGATCGAGCAAGGCCGCGACCTGGTCGTGCGAATCCCGGTTGAGCGGCGCAAAGGCCTGCCGGCCGACCGGCGTCAGCGCGATCGACGAACGCCGCGCATCGGCCTCCGTGGCGGCGCGCTCGACCAGGCCGCGCTCCTCGAATTTCTTCAGCAACCGGCTGAGATAGCCAGGGTCAAGCGCAAGGTCGCGGACAAGGTCGGTGGCGGTCAGGCCGTCGCGATGCGCCAGTTCGTAGAGCACCCGCGCCTCGGTCAGTGAGAAGGCGCTTTTCAAGAGCCCTTCGTCGAGCAGACCGATCTGGCGGGTGTAGAAGCGATTGAAGGCCCGCACCGCGTCGATGTGTTCCTTGCCGGGGTGGTCGTGGATGGTCATTGCGCTTTCTCCTGTCCTGGACAGGATCAGGCATTTAGTTGACGTAGTCAAGTAAATCCACAACCCTCGTCATCCCAGGGCAGGTTGTCAGATGACGCAGGAAATTCAGCCGCTGGTCGCAGATCTTGGCGATCAGGGCGTCGTGGTTGTTGACGCCCTTCAGCCCATCAAGCGTCGAAAAGCCCATGACGCCGTCGATGGCTCGCTTGTAGAGCGGCCCGAGCGCGCGCTGCAGCCATTTGATCTACTGGCTGACACCGGAATTGCCCGCGCCGTTGAGTACGACATAGTCGACGCCATCGGGCAGAAGGTCACCCTTGAAGGCGTCCCAATACTGTCGGTCGTAGATCTCATAGACCTCGCCCATGGTGATGTTTTTCACCCAGCGCGTGTCTTGCCCCTTGCCCTTGCGATAGGCGTCATAGACCCGCTGGGTGACGCCCTTATTGGCCCGCCCGGATCCTTGGGATGGTTGACGTAGCCGCCTTCATGCACCAGCAGTTTGTCGAGCGAAGCCCGTTCGCCGATTGCGCCATGGCCGTTTACCTTCAGCGATCTCGGAAGTTGTGTTCTCTGTTCTGTTGAAGCACTGTCGCTCGGTGGGGGAGGATATTCTTGTGACTGACAGCTTCAGCGCCGCGCTGCGGGCGATGTTCGATGAGATGAAGGCGGCCCCCGCAGAGATGCAGCCTTCGAAGTTCTGGCAAGACTTGAACCGACGACATGCCGAGCGCACAGCATCGTCCGGCATCGCGAATTTCAAACGGACGCTAGCCAAGGACTATTTCACATGGATGCGGGTTCTGCCTTGGGATCCTCAAATTCGTTTTTTGGTCGGCCACCTTCCACTCGCAGCCTCGCTCCGGGCCGCGCTTGGGGTCCTGTCTCCCTTCAAGCATCGCCATATTCCGTTGCTCGAGGGCTTCGCCCTGAACTTTCTCACCCGGCTCGTCTGGCAATATGCGGAGCAGGAATTTCCGGAAGAAATTGCGGCCCTGTCGGAGCCATCAATCGGCAATCCGCCGGCTATCCGCATCGGCAGAGGAATTGTTTCTCAGGACCTCGCAAATTCAATCCTGGAATATAAATCGATCGAACCAGTCGCGGCGGGTACGATTTGTGAGCTTGGTGGCGGCTATGGTCGAACAGCGTTCGTCATTGCTTCGCTACGTCCGACCGTCAGATACATCATGGTTGATATCCCGCCTGCGCTCGGGGTCGCCCAGGAATATCTCTGCCAGGTGTTTCCGGACAGGAAGCATTTCCGCTTTCGTCCCTTCAGCGATTTCGAAACCGTTCGAGAGGAATTCGAAGCATCCGCACTTGCCTTTCTGTTGCCTCACCAACTTTCACTTTTGCCCGATTCCACTGTCGATCTGTTCATCAACATCTCATCCCTGCATGAAATGCGGATC
Organism: Mesorhizobium amorphae; assembly: GCF_014843845.1. GTDB lineage: Bacteria > Pseudomonadota > Alphaproteobacteria > Rhizobiales > Rhizobiaceae > Mesorhizobium > Mesorhizobium amorphae_A. Next base: position 123,322 of record NZ_JHQS01000019.1, read on the forward strand.
GACCAGATCGAATGTTACTTGTCGGAGATCTACCGCCTTGTACGTCCAGAAGGACACTTCTACCTCAAGGCCTGGAAAGTCTCGAAGGTACCATTCGAGGGAATCATCATCCGCGAGGGTGACTATCCGTTGGAGCGATGGCACCGGGTCTATCGTCGGCTGCCGAAGGTCCAGTCGAGTTTCTTTGAAACCTTGCTTCGCAAACCGAAAAATTGACTATGCTGAGAGCGCTGGCAGATCCGCAGATTGCGGTCAAAGCCCGGCGAACGACACGACCACCAGTGATCCGCCCGTGGCGGCGCTGGTCTCGACCGTGACTGATAGCGTCCCGGCAGCGCTGTCCATCAATCCGGCCGTCGAATGCCGTTCATTGGCAAAGCCGGCCGTGTCGAAATCGCTGATCTCGTCAAGATTGGTCCAGTACGATACCGTCGCAAGTGCCGAGAGGCGGTGCCCCTCACCCCATCGGCAGAGCCGGCCAGCGATCGACGATCCTGCCGCCGGAAAGCACCGCGATCGAGCCGAAATGCTGCAGCACGGCCTCGCTCTGCGTTGGCCGCAGGAAAGCATAGTCGCCGGGCTTGACCGTGGCACTGGCGGGCAGACCCATGAACTGCTGGTTGGAGGACAGGCCGATCAGACCGTTGGTCTTCATGCCCTCGGGAAACACCGGCTCGGCCATCCATTTGCCGCCATGGAGGTAGCAGCCCTTGCGCGGGAACAGGCCGAGTGTCTGCAACATCCGCGACAGGGCCGCCGGGCCGGGCAGCGCCGGCTCGACCGCCTTCAGGATCGGCGTCGCGATGAACGCCGCCGGCTGGAACCCGGCGAGCCCGGGCTTGTCGAAATCGCTGGGCAGGACGAAGGCGGAGCCGATCGACACTTCATTGGCCACCCCGCCATCGTGCAGTAGCGCCGTCTTCGAGCCGCCGATGTTGAGGATGCGGCGCTGGTCCTCGCCGAGGCAATCGGCGAACTCTTCGGCCAGCGCCGAGGCCTTTTTCAACGCGCCGGCCTGGCCGCCGAACAGGCCGGGAATTTCCGGTGCATGCGCCTCGTAGGCCATGATGCCTTCGCAGTGCAGCCGTTCTGGAATCGATAGCGCCTTCAGCGCCTCAGGGCTGGCAAAGCCGCCGCGGTGCAGCCCGACATCGACCTCGAAGGCGAAGCGCAGTTCGATGCCGAGCTCGGCGGCCAGCGCGCCGTACTCGGCCAGCCGCTCCTTCGTGTCGATCAGCCAGCAGACGCGCGACCGCTCCCCGCCGCCTCTCATCAGCATGGCCCTCGCCGCGCCGACCGGCATCGGCTTGCCATAGAGCATGTCGGCATCCGGAAAGGCGTCGAGCACGGCCTGCGTGACCGGTGGATGAAAGGTCATGAAGCGATGGGTGCCGAGCGCCTTGGCGATGTGCGACAGCAACGGCACGCAAGCCAGCGATTTGTCGACCAGCCGCACGGCAAGGCCGGGGTCCAGTCGCTCCTTTACCAGCGCGATGTTGTCGTCCAGCCTGTCGCGGTCGAGCAGCAGGCACGGCTGGAAAATGCCGGCCTCCTTCAGTGCGTCCGACAGCGCGGCGAAATAGGCGCTCATGTCTCGATACCGAACAGGCCCGCCATATAGGGCGAGACGAAGCGGTTTTGCGGATCGATGTCGCGGCGCACCGCCATCGCCTCGTCCCAGCGCGGATAGAGTTTCTTGAAATCCGCCGCCTTCAGGCTGTGCATCTTGCCCCAATGCGGCCTGCCGCCATATTTGCGGAAAATCGGCTCGGCCGCCCGCATGAACGGCAGCGGATCGTTCGCGGCATCGTGGTGGATGGCGATCGAGCAGGTGGGCCTTTTGTAGAAGGGCGACAGCCAGAATTCGTCTGCTGCCACCGAGCGCACCTCCATCGGGAAATAGACTTCCGGAAAACGCTTCTCGGTCAGTTCGATGATTTCGGCCAGCGCCTTTGGGCCCTCCTCGAAGGGCAGATGATATTCCATCTCGTTGAACCGGGTTTGCCGGTCGCTGGCATAGACGTTGAGCCAGTCCTGCACGTAGTCCTCCGCCGGCAGTTTGGCGATGGCGCCCAGGATCAGCCGGCGGCGCAGCGACGGCAGCCAGCGGAGTGCGGTGCGCAGCCGGCGCAGCGTGCGCAGCCCTGCCTCGTCGTCCTCGGTCGGCCGTGGCGTCGTCGCTGTATCGCTCAGATCGCTGGCGATGAACTGCGCATAGCCGGAAAACGGAATGTAGTAGAACTCGGCCGAGCGATGCGCGCGCATCATCGTCTCGAAGTCGCGCAACATGTCGGCGATCGGCAGCACCCATTTGCGGCGGCGCAGCCGATAGCTGGCGATGTTGTTCAATGTCACCTCGGTCAGGATGCCGAAGGCGCCCAGCGCGACGCCAATGGCGTGGATCGTCTCCTGATCCGCTGCCCTGGAGTATTCGCGCAGCTTGCCCAGCCCGTCGACAATCTGCACCGTCTCCAGTTGCGTGTGATAGGCGCCGAGCGTCGGCCCGGAGCCGTGGGTGGCGGTGCCGAGCGCGCCGCCAATTGCCTGGCGGTCGATGTCGCCCATATTGGGCAGGCCCTGGCCGATGCCTTGCAGCAGGTGCATTAGCGGGCCGAGCCTGGTCCCTGCCCGCACGCGTGCCTGATGCCTTGCCGCATCATGCGACACCAGCCCTTCGATCTTCTCCAGCGAGACAATCGTGCCTTCGGACTTCACCAGCGGGGTGAAGGAATGGCCGGCACCGACGACACGCAGCGGGCCGGGCGCGGTGCGCACCAGATCGGCGAGCTCATTCGTGTCGGCCGGGGTGGCGATCAGTTTCGGCTCGGCGCGGACGAAGCCGGACCAGTTGCTCCAACTGTTCGACATGGCGCCTCCTCCTCAGGCCTTTTGTTGGAGCATGATCTCTTCCGAAAACCGGTTTCCACTTTTCGGGATCATGCTGCTACGCGGCGGCGCCGCGACACGAGGACGAACAGGCCGAGCAGTACCACGCTGGCAAGCGCGCTGGCGGCGGCGAATTCCGGCACCGGGCGAAAATCCTTGCCGTCGATGAGCAGCGATGCCGCGATCGGGCCGATGGCCAGACCGAAGAGCTGGGCGGCCGGCACCAGCAGCACGGCCGTGCGCGTCTCATCCGCGGTAATCGCCAGCCGGATCTGGTAGGGCACGATGAACAGAAGGATGAAGCCCATGACCAAAGCCGCGACCCAGAAGGTCGTCAGGCCCGGTCCGCCGGCGAGCACCAGCGAGCTGACAAGCGCGACAGCGCCGATCGCCGCGATGGCGAGGCGATAATCGATGCGCGCCTCGAACGCGGTCGCCGTCATCGCGCCCAGAACCTGAACCGCGAGGCTGGCCGAGACGATCAGGCCGACGGTGCGTCCATCGATGCCGTACTGCGCGCCAAGCGGCTCCAGAAAAGCCCAGACCGCACCGAAGAACATGAAGTAGCAGAAGACCGACAGCAGCGCGGTCATCGAAGGGAGCGTCAGCACATTGGCCAGGTGCTCTTCCTTGGGCAGGTCGGCATAGTCGTCCGGCACCTTCCAGGCGATCACCAGGGACGCCAGGCAAACCAGGACCAGCGCAATGAAGCCGCCGGCCGACCCGGCAGCCGGAATCACATAGAGGGCAAGCCCCAGCGCCAGCGCGCATTGCATGAGCGTCTGGATGGTGACGAAATAGCCGCCGATGCGTTCGGCCCGCCGCGAGCGGGCAATGAGCTCGGTGGCGACCGCCACCAGGCCGCCCTCGGCGAGCCCGGCCACGGCACGTGCGGCGATCAGCGAATTCGGGCTGACGGCATAGGCCGTCCACCAATTGGCCAGCGCCAGCAGGATCAGCAGGACGGCGCTCTTCCAGCGCATGTTGCGCGCCGCAAGCAGCATCGCCACGATTGCCGAGCCGACGGCAATGGCGATCATCTCCGCCGTCGCGACGAGGGCAAGTTCGTCGCCAGTGACATGGCCCTCGGTGTAGAGGGCGCCGAGCAGCACCGGCTGCAGCCCGAGGATAAGCAGGCCGACCGAACCGATCCACAGGGCCGAGGCAAGCTCGGCGCCGGTCGGATTGCCGACCAGCCAATCGCCATTCCCCTGATGTCCGGCATTCGATGCCAAAGGTGCCTCCCCAACGTCCTTGCCGCACGGCGAAAAAACTGACAATCTGTCAGCATTTCTGGAAACTGAATCATGTTTCTTGTCAACCTGAAATTCGGACCTGTCGGAAAGGGTCGATGTAGTGGAAGCTAGGGGAATGGTGACCAAGCCCCGGCGCCTGCCCAAGCAGGAGCGCAGCCGCGAGCGCATCGACGCCATCCTGTCGACGACCATGCGGCTGATCGGCGAGAAGGGCATCGACGCCGTCACGATGAAGGAAGTGGGCGCGCTGGCCGGGGGGCCGATCGCCACCGTCTATCACTATTTTCCCAACAAATCGGCGATCCTGGCGATGCTCTACGAGCGCTTCTCCGAGGTCAGCCGCGCCCGCTTCGGTGCCATCATCGCGGAAATCCGCGCGCTGGACGACGTGACGGCGGCGGCCGATCGCCTGCTCGACGATTATTATGAGCGCGTCGCCGAAGACCCCGCCATCCAGGATCTGCAGAATGCGATCCAGGCCGACAAGGCGCTGCAGAATCTCGACATCGCCGAGACAAGGCAGCAGTCGAGGATGTTCTGCGACCATGTCGGGCCGCTCATCGATCCGGAAAAGCGCGAGCAGTTCGGGCGCGTGGTCTTCCTGATCTTCCAGCTTGCCGGCGGGGTGGTGCGGCTGGCGCTGACGCAGGACGAGGAGGAAGGCCGGCGGACGATTGATGACTACCGGTCGATCATTCACGCGCAGCTACGGTTGTTTCTTTGATCGACCTCAGGGATCCAGCTTCGGCGCCAATATCTCGACCAGCCAGTCGACGAACACCCTGACCCGCGGCGACAGCTGCCGGCTGCGCGGATAGAGCACCGAGATGGGCGTCGCTGTCGGCGGATAGTCGCTCAGCACCTCGACCAGCCTGCCCGCGGCAAGATCCTCGGCGAAACGAAGCCCCGGCGCCTGGTAGAGGCCGAAGCCAAGCCGCACCAGAGTGGCGCTGGTGTCTGAATTGGCCACGGTGACCAGCGACGGCAGGACGATCTCGCGGACCTTGCCGTCGACCATGAACTCCAGCGGCATCACCTGTCCGGTGCGCGAGGAGACAAAACCGATCATCCTGTGCCCGGCAAGATCGTCGAGAGAGCGCGGGACGCCGTGGCGGTCGAGATAGACGGGGCTGGCGACGGTGATCTCGCGCGCGGTGCCCAGCCGGCGCACGATCATGTCGCTGTCCGGAAGCACGCCGGCGCGGATGACGCAGTCGACGCCTTCGCGCACAAGATCGACCAGACGGTCCCCCTCGCCGATGTGCACGGTCAGGCCGGGATGGCGGGCGAGCAGCGACGGCAGTTCCGGCAGGATGAAGGTGCGCGCCATGTGGCCGTTGACGTCGATGCGCAGCCGTCCGCGAACCTCGTCCGCGGCAAAGCTGCCTTCGGCATCCTCGATGTCGGCCAGGATGCCGGTGCAGCGCTGATAATAGGCCTCGCCGTCGAGTGTTGTGGTGACGTGGCGGGTGGTGCGCCGCAGGAGTTGCACACCCAATCGTTCCTCGAGTTGCTTGATCGCGGAGGTCGCGCTGGAGCGCGGCAGGCCGAGATCGGCGGCGGCCGCCGTGAAACTGCGCCGCTCCACGACGCGGGTGAAGAGGCGCATGCTGTCGAGCTTGTCCATTTTTTCGATTGTTCGTCTTTTTTGAATAGAGAAGGCATTTATTGCCTGATTATATCCGCCAGACGGGAGAATAAATAGATGCCATCGCAAATCGATGGAGACGACCATGACCAAGACCAATCGCCCGATAGCCCTGATCACCGGCGGCAGCCGTGGATTGGGACGCAACACCGCGCTCAGCCTTGCCCGCAAGGGCGTCGACCTGGTGATCACCTACCGCTCCCGCGCCGATGAGGCCCTGGCGGCCATCGCGGAGATCGAGGCGGCGGGCGGCCGCGCCACGGCGCTGCAACTCGATACGGGCGCTGTCGTGACCTTCCCGGCCTTCGTCGAGGCATTGAAGCGGACGCTCCGCGAGACCTGGCAGCGCGACCAGTTCGACTTCCTCGTCAACAATGCCGGCACCGGCCTGCGCAAGACCATCGCCGAGACGACCGAAGAGGAATTCGACACGCTGGTGAACATCCACCTCAAGGGCGTGTTCTTCCTCACCCAGGCGCTGCTGCCGCTGGTCGCGGATGGTGGCCGCATCATCAATGTGTCGAGTGGGTTGGCGCGCTTCTCGGTCCCCGGCTCGGCCGCCTATGCGATGATGAAGGGCGGCATCGAGGTGTTCACGCGCTACCTCGCCAAGGAACTCGGCGCCCGCCACATCACCGCCAACACGGTGGCGCCCGGCGCGATCGCGACCGACTTCAACGGCGGCCATGTGCGCGACGACGCCGAGATCAACCGCATGGTGGCAGGCGTCACCGCGCTTGGCCGCGCCGGCGTGCCCGACGATATCGGCCCGATGATCGCCTCGCTGCTGTCGGACGACAGCCGCTGGGTCAATGCCCAGCGCATCGAGGCGTCGGGCGGCATGAACATCTAACCAGAACACCTCATCTCCCACACCCGCTGTTCCGCCGATCCTGGCCGGCGCAGCAGGCATTTTTCGTGACCAAAGCCAACAGCAATCGGCGCGTTCCAAAACCGGGAGATTGCTCGAACAAAATTTCGCGCCATTGCGCCCCCTCGCGCGCCTTGACTCTCGCCAGTCAGCAGCCTATTTCACCGGCACGTTAGCACTCGCCATTGGTGAGTGCTAACCAAGGGTCCGGCGCTGCCGGGCTTGGTTTGTCCGGCTTCGCCGGACGGAGGAACAGTTCTCACCGTTCTCATTCGAGGAAGAAAAAATGGCAAAGTCGAAGTTCCGCCCGCTTCATGACCGCGTGGTCGTTCGCCGGGTTGAATCCGAATCCAAGACCGCCGGCGGGATCATCATCCCGGATACGGCGAAGGAAAAGCCGCAGGAAGGCGAGATCATCGCCGTCGGTT
>NZ_JHQS01000018.1 GCF_014843845.1 Mesorhizobium amorphae
CGACCGCTGAGCCGAGCATCAGATTCTGAGACTGAATTGCGTTGTTGGTGTTAGGCGCTGAACTCTGCGCCCATCTGAATCAAGTCGTCGTAGACACTTTCTGCCAGTGTCCTGAGGACGATGATTTCCCAACGTTCCTGATCGAGGCGGGTCACATGAATAGTTATGCGCCCGAGCAGTGTCACTATCGCTTTCCCTGGTGCGAAAGCGGCGTCTGAAAAATCGGCACCTGAACCCTTCGACAAAAGGGCGCCAACATGTTTGCCTTCTAATAGAATTCGAACGCGACCATGGGATTGGTCTACGGAGGAGTATTTGGGTCGCAGCTCTTTCGCCACGGCCTGATGCCTGTCAGCCCCCCACACTTCGTTCGCGATCAGAAACCATTGGGATGGGGAAACGGGGCGCAACTCACATGAAGCGCCGGCAGAAAGCCCACCAAGGTCAGGGCCCTCTGGGTTGTGCGGATGTCCGAGAAGATGAACGATCGTCCCCTCGGGGATAGGACGTATTTTGAGGCCCGAGCTTATAAGGGGCCTCTTATCAACCAGCACATCGCGGCGGATGGAGCGTTCTTGGCTATACATGGAGTTTCTCATTGGCGGGATCGACAAATACGGGATTACAGAGCCGCGCCGGTGTGAACTCGTTGTAGAGACCGTTCCAGACGAGGACTTCTTCGCCATGACGCTCGGTCCCGCGCTTGACGAGTGCCAGGCCGATTGTTGACTGAATGTGTGGGGAGTACGCGCTTGACGAGACATATCCCTGATCATTTTCGAGGGAGACCGATGCACCCTTCGCCAAGATGTGTGACCCGGTTCGGAATTGCTTGTTCGGGTCGAGCGGTCGGACCCCGACGAGCGCTAACCGGTCCGAATGACTGAGCCCCTCTCGCTCCAACATTTTGCGCCCGATGAAATCCGGCTTCTTGGACGAAACCAACCGACCGAAGCCCAGATCTTTAGGCACTACAGTCCCATTGATCTCGTTGTGCGTGACGTGACCCTTCTCGATACGAAGTACACCGAGAGTTTCGATCCCGTATGGCATGAGGCCGTGCTCACGACCCGCATCCACCAAGATATCCGCAACAATATCGGCGAAACCCGCTGGCACTGCGAGTTCGTAAGCCAATTCCCCAGAGAAAGAGATTCGGAAGAGCCGCCCATGAACCTGGCCGTCCAACAACGAGACTTCGCGTGCCGCCATGAACGGAAACGCTTCGTTCGAAATGTCGTCGTCGACGACCTTGAGCAAGATCACGCGCGACTTCGGTCCGGCGATGGATAGCTGCGCCCATTGGTCCGAGACCGTAGCCAGCCGAACATCCAGCGTTGGCCATAGTACCTGGGCGCAGAACTCAAGGTGGTTCATCACGCCAGCGGCGTGAGCGGTGGTAGTGGTGATGAAGAAGCCATCTTCCCACAGTCGACTAATGGTTCCGTCGTCATAGACCATCCCATCCTCGCGCAGCATCAGGCCGTACCTGGCCTTGCCCACGGGGATAGTGCCTACGTTGTTCGAATAGACCTTGTTAAGAAATTCCGCTGCGTCCTGCCCCCACACTTCGATCTTCCCTAGCGTGGAGACATCACAAATACCCGCATTCACCCGAGCGTTGAGAGCTTCTCGATCAACACTTTGGCGCCAATTGGTCTCACCTTCACGCGGGAACCATGATGACCGGTACCAGAGGCCAGATTCGATAAACCTCGCTCCATTCCTTGCTGCCCATGCATGAAGTGGTGAGCGTCGAGCGGGCTGATAATGACGAGCGTGATGCGCGCCGGCCAGGGCACCGGCAGAAACGGGAGAGAAGAACGGTCGATATGTCGTAGTCCCGACGTCACCGGGGGAGATTCCGCGAGCCTCTGCGATGAGACCTATAGCGTTGACGTTTGAGAGTTTTCCCTGATCGGTCGCCATGCCGTTTGTGGTATAGCGCTTCGTGAGTTCGACGTGGCTATAACCCTCGCGGACAGCAAGATTTATGTCTTTCTCGGTCACGTCGTTCTGGAAGTCGACAAATGCCTTTCCTCGCGTCGAAGGCATTGACCAGACAGGCTTGGCAGTCAGATATGCGTCCTCCCCATCGACAGTACCGAAATCAGCCGGGTTTGCTTCATAAGAAAGATCGCGAACAACCCGAGCGCCAACGGCGGCGCCGTCCACCAAACATTCCGACAGACTGGCCACGCAGCGCGCTGAGCCGATCACATATACAGACTTGAGCCCGTCTGGAGCGACGAACGCTCCATGCTCATTGGACCAGACGGGTCTGGAGCCGCGGTGCATCGCAAGATGGATCGAAGGATTGAATCCACCAGCCATCGCCAGTGCATCTACCTCTATCGTTTCTGCCTGCCCGCCCTGACTGATGGTCACTCTTTTAAGCACCTTTCCACCGCCGGCCCCGCTTACGAAGGCCGCTGGGAGGATGCGGGCTTCGAGTGAAAAGTTTCTAGGAATATCGGGTCGAGTGTCTACGATCGCTGTGACATGGACACCTGCTGCCTCAAGATCGCGGGCAAGCACATACCCGCTATCATTCGTGGTAAAGATCGCGGTTTTTTTTCCTGGAGCAACCGCGTATCTATTGAGATACGTCCGCATGGCGCCAGCCAGCATTATACCAGGAGTGTCATTACCTCCGAAGATCAGTGGCCGTTCTTCGGCACCGGTGGCGATGATCGAGCGCTTTGCAACAATGCGCCATAGTCGCTCGACAGGTCTGACCAGGTCAGGTGAAGCAACGTGTTTTTGCACTCTTTCAACCGCGCCGAACACCCCGTCGTCGTAAGCACCGAATACGGTCGTCCTGGTCATGACCTGGACATTCGGGAGGCTGTTCAGTTCGTCATCCAGAAGTATCGCGAACCCTGGGGCGCTTTCGGATCCGATCCGTGCCTTGGATGAAAGCAAGGAGCCACCAAGCTCGGATTGCTCGTCTACTATGATCACGCGCGCGTTCGCGCGAGCTGCCGTAATCGCTGCCGCCAACCCTGCCGGGCCAGCACCGACTACAAGCAGGTCGCAATGAGCCCAGCGCTTGTCATAGGTGTCAGGGTCCCGCTCGTATGAAGCCTTGCCAAGCCCCGCCGCTTTGCGGATCAAAGGCTCGTAGACTTTCTCCCAGAAGCTCGCAGGCCACATGAAGGTCTTGTAGTAGAAACCGGCAGAGAGAAACGGTGACAGTATGCCGTTGATCGACCCCAGATCGAAATTCAAGGACGGCCATCGGTTCTGACTCTGGGCCTCAAGTCCATCAAACAATTCTTGCGTGGTGGCGCGAGTGTTGGGTTCGGTGCGCCCGCCCTTGCCAATTGTCATCAACGCATTCGGCTCTGAGGAACCAGCCGTGAGTACGCCTCGTGGGCGATGGTATTTGAAGCTGCGCCCAAATATCATCTGCCCATTCGCCAGCAGCGCAGACGCCAATGTGTCTCCGCGGTATCCGGACAGCCGCTTTCCGTCAAATGAGAAACTCAGCGGGGCGTCGCGCTGAATAAGTCCACCACCTTCGAGCCTGTAAAATGTCACAGTATGACCTCCGCAGGCGCGCCCAACGCAGCATCGAAGGTCCCAAAGATTTCATGGGTTACCGTATCGCGCTCGACGATTATCCAGCGTCGGCAGCCAGACGTATGGTGCCAATACTCACGATGGCGTCCATGTGGATTCTTGCGGAAATACACATAATCCATCCACGCTTCCGCATTTGCGTCGGCCTCGGGACGCTTCAAGACCGCCCCCTTGATTGTGAACTCGTCCGCCGGTCGCGCGCTACAGTGCGGACAGGTGATTAGGCTGGCCATGTTTCAAATCCTGTCGGGGCTAATGAAGGTTCGGCTGCGCGCCGGCACCTTTTTCGTCGATCATGTATCCGCGAGCGAAACGATCCAGCCTGAAGGCTGACGCCGTTTTCTCAGGCGTATCGCGGGCAATGAGATGCGCAAAGCAGTATCCGGATGCGGGGGTGGCTTTAAACCCGCCATAGCACCAGCCAGCGTTGAGATAGAGATTGTCGATCGGCGTCTTGTCGATGATGGGAGACCCGTCCATCGTCATGTCCATCACGCCGCCCCAGGAGCGGAGCAATCGTATCCGCGACAGTGCCGGGATCATGGCTTTTCCAGCTTCGATGACATGCTCTACAGTCGTCAAGTTACCGCGCTGGGCATAGCTGTTGTACCCATCGAGGTCGCCGCCGAAGACCAATCCTCCTTTGTCTGACTGTGACATGTAGAAATGCCCCGCACCAAAGATGACAACACAGTCGACGAAGGGCTTTAGTCCTTCGGTCACAAACGCTTGGAGCACATGACTCTCGATAGGAAGCTTGAGCCCGGCCATCTCAGCCGTTCGAGACGAGTTTCCAGCCGTGGCCAGCCCCAGCTTCTTGCAGCCGATAAAGCCGCGAGTGGTTTCGACACCGACGACGCGGTCATTTTCTCTCTGTATCCCCGTGACCTCGCAATTCTGAATGATGTCGACGCCAAACTGATCCGCGCCGCGCGCGTATCCCCAAGCCACTGCGTCGTGACGGGCGGTGCCCCCTCGTTTCTGAAGCAGCCCCCCATGAATCGGGAAACGCGCATCGTCAAATTCCAGGAACGGGAGCTTGGCCTTTATGGCCGATCTGTCGAGGATGTCCGCATGGACCCCGTGAAGCATCATCGCATTGCCGCGCCGGATAAACGCGTCCCGTTGTGCATCCGAGTGAAAGAGGTTCAGCACGCCACGCTGCGATACCATGGCGTTGTAGTTCAGTTCACTCTCCAATCCTTCCCATAGCTTCAGCGAAAACTCGTAGAAGGGATTGTTGTGAGGCAGAAGATAGTTCGATCGAACAATCGTTGTGTTCCGCCCCACGTTGCC
>NZ_JHQS01000020.1 GCF_014843845.1 Mesorhizobium amorphae
TGGCGAATGGGCAGATGATATTTGGGCGCAGCTTCAAATACCATCGCCCACGAGGCGTACTCACGGCCGGTTCCTCAGAGCCGAATGCGTTGATGACAATTGGCAAAGGCGGGCGCACCGAACCCAACACTCGCGCCACCACGCAAGAATTGTTTGATGGACTTGAGGCCCAGAGTCAGAACCGTCAGAACCGATGGCCGTCCTTGAATTTCGATCTGGGGTCGATCAACGGCATACTGTCACCGTTTCTCTCTGCCGGTTTCTACTACAAGACCTTCATGTGGCCTGCGAGCTTCTGGGAGAAAGTCTACGAGCCTTTGATCCGCAAAGCGGCGGGGCTTGGCAAGGCTTCATACGAGCGGGACCCTGACACCTATGACAAGCGCTGGGCTCATTGCGACCTGCTTGTAGTCGGTGCTGGCCCGGCAGGGTTGGCGGCAGCGATTACGGCAGCTCGCGCGAACGCGCGCGTGATCATAGTAGACGAGCAATCCGAGCTTGGTGGCTCCTTGCTTTCATCCAAGGCACGGATCGGATCCGAAAGCGCCCCAGGGTTCGCGATACTTCTGGATGACGAACTGAACAGCCTCCCGAATGTCCAGGTCATGACCAGGACGACCGTATTCGGTGCTTACGACGACGGGGTGTTCGGCGCGGTTGAAAGAGTGCAAAAACACGTTGCTTCACCTGACCTGGTCAGACCTGTCGAGCGACTATGGCGCATTGTTGCAAAGCGCTCGATCATCGCCACCGGTGCCGAAGAACGGCCACTGATCTTCGGAGGTAATGACACTCCTGGTATAATGCTGGCTGGCGCCATGCGGACGTATCTCAATAGATACGCGGTTGCTCCAGGAAAAAAAACCGCGATCTTTACCACGAATGATAGCGGGTATGTGCTTGCCCGCGATCTTGAGGCAGCAGGTGTCCATGTCACAGCGATCGTAGACACTCGACCCGATATTCCTAGAAACTTTTCACTCGAAGCCCGCATCCTCCCAGCGGCCTTCGTAAGCGGGGCCGGCGGTGGAAAGGTGCTTAAAAGAGTGACCATCAGTCAGGGCGGGCAGGCAGAAACGATAGAGGTAGATGCACTGGCGATGGCTGGTGGATTCAATCCTTCGATCCATCTTGCGATGCACCGCGGCTCCAGACCCGTCTGGTCCAATGAGCATGGAGCGTTCGTCGCTCCAGACGGGCTCAAGTCTGTATATGTGATCGGCTCAGCGCGCTGCGTGGCCAGTCTGTCGGAATGTTTGGTGGACGGCGCCGCCGTTGGCGCTCGGGTTGTTCGCGATCTTTCTTATGAAGCAAACCCGGCTGATTTCGGTACTGTCGATGGGGAGGACGCATATCTGACTGCCAAGCCTGTCTGGTCAATGCCTTCGACGCGAGGAAAGGCATTTGTCGACTTCCAGAACGACGTGACCGAGAAAGACATAAATCTTGCTGTCCGCGAGGGTTATAGCCACGTCGAACTCACGAAGCGCTATACCACAAACGGCATGGCGACCGATCAGGGAAAACTCTCAAACGTCAACGCTATAGGTCTCATCGCAGAGGCTCGCGGAATCTCCCCCGGTGACGTCGGGACTACGACATATCGACCGTTCTTCTCTCCCGTTTCTGCCGGTGCCCTGGCCGGCGCGCATCACGCTCGTCATTATCAGCCCGCTCGACGCTCACCACTTCATGCATGGGCAGCAAGGAATGGAGCGAGGTTTATCGAATCTGGCCTCTGGTACCGGTCATCATGGTTCCCGCGTGAAGGTGAGACCAATTGGCGCCAAAGTGTTGATCGAGAAGCTCTCAACGCTCGGGTGAATGCGGGTATTTGTGATGTCTCCACGCTAGGGAAGATCGAAGTGTGGGGGCAGGACGCAGCGGAATTTCTTAACAAGGTCTATTCGAACAACGTAGGCACTATCCCCGTGGGCAAGGCCAGGTACGGCCTGATGCTGCGCGAGGATGGGATGGTCTATGACGACGGAACCATTAGTCGACTGTGGGAAGATGGCTTCTTCATCACCACTACCACCGCTCACGCCGCTGGCGTGATGAACCACCTTGAGTTCTGCGCCCAGGTACTATGGCCAACGCTGGATGTTCGGCTGGCTACGGTCTCGGACCAATGGGCGCAGCTATCCATCGCCGGACCGAAGTCGCGCGTGATCTTGCTCAAGGTCGTCGACGACGACATTTCGAACGAAGCGTTTCCGTTCATGGCGGCACGCGAAGTCTCGTTGTTGGACGGCCAGGTTCATGGGCGGCTCTTCCGAATCTCTTTCTCTGGGGAATTGGCTTACGAACTCGCAGTGCCAGCGGGTTTCGCCGATATTGTTGCGGATATCTTGGTGGATGCGGGTCGTGAGCACGGCCTCATGCCATACGGGATCGAAACTCTCGGTGTACTTCGTATCGAGAAGGGTCACGTCACGCACAACGAGATCAATGGGACTGTAGTGCCTAAAGATCTGGGCTTCGGTCGGTTGGTTTCGTCCAAGAAGCCGGATTTCATCGGGCGCAAAATGTTGGAGCGAGAGGGGCTCAGTCATTCGGACCGGTTAGCGCTCGTCGGGGTCCGACCGCTCGACCCGAACAAGCAATTCCGAACCGGGTCACACATCTTGGCGAAGGGTGCATCGGTCTCCCTCGAAAATGATCAGGGATATGTCTCGTCAAGCGCGTACTCCCCACACATTCAGTCAACAATCGGCCTGGCACTCGTCAAGCGCGGGACCGAGCGTCATGGCGAAGAAGTCCTCGTCTGGAACGGTCTCTACAACGAGTTCACACCGGCGCGGCTCTGTAATCCCGTATTTGTCGATCCCGCCAATGAGAAACTCCATGTATAGCCAAGAACGCTCCATCCGCCGCGATGTGCTGGTTGATAAGAGGCCCCTTATAAGCTCGGGCCTCAAAATACGTCCTATCCCCGAGGGGACGATCGTTCATCTTCTCGGACATCCGCACAACCCAGAGGGCCCTGACCTTGGTGGGCTTTCTGCCGGCGCTTCATGTGAGTTGCGCCCCGTTTCCCCATCCCAATGGTTTCTGATCGCGAACGAAGTGTGGGGGGCTGACAGGCATCAGGCCGTGGCGAAAGAGCTGCGACCCAAATACTCCTCCGTAGACCAATCCCATGGTCGCGTTCGAATTCTATTAGAAGGCAAACATGTTGGCGCCCTTTTGTCGAAGGGTTCAGGTGCCGATTTTTCAGACGCCGCTTTCGCACCAGGGAAAGCGATAGTGACACTGCTCGGGCGCATAACTATTCATGTGACCCGCCTCGATCAGGAACGTTGGGAAATCATCGTCCTCAGGACACTGGCAGAAAGTGTCTACGACGACTTGATTCAGATGGGCGCAGAGTTCAGCGCCTAACACCAACAACGCAATTCAGTCTCAGAATCTGATGCTCGGCTCAGCGGTCG
>NZ_JHQS01000021.1 GCF_014843845.1 Mesorhizobium amorphae
GGGGAGCGTTTGATCTCGATCCGGAAATTCTTCAAGCAGTCGATACAACTGCTGCACTCCTGGAGGATATGGGCCATGTGGTTACGGAGATGGATCCGCCATATGAGCCCGCAGAGAAAACGAGGCTATCTCTCGGCGGCGGCACTCGCTTTGCAGATTCACTTGATGCTGCGGCGCGGGCCGTGGGCAGGACCATCAACGCGAACACGTTGGAACCAGTTAACCTCAAGCATTACGAACGCAGCCGAAATTCTTCACCTGCTTCCATGGGAGACCTACTTGAGGATATCCGGAAATTCCGGTTCCGCGTCGGCGTGGCGATCGACGCCTTCGATATTTTGCTGACACCAACGATGCCCCATCTTGCCCCGCCGCACGGAGGCATCTACTGCACGACCAATCCGAACGTATCCTCAGAGGAGTTCAGTGACGCGGATGGCGCGGCTGCGAATCATCAGTACATGGGTGTATTCAATATCACCGGGCATCCATCTGTGTCGCTGCCGGTGGCCCAGAGCGCTAATGGCTTACCAATCGGCCTTCAAATCGTCGGCCGTTTCGGTGACGAGGCAACGTTGGTGCGTATCTCGCGCGACCTGGAGGAGGCATGCCCATGGCGCCACCGAAGACCAGGCGTGCGAGCGGGACGAAGCTGACAGCGCACCGGAGTTTTGGCTCCCGATGAAGCATAGTTGCCCATTCTGCTGCGTGGGATGGGACGAAGCTGGGCGACTGGATCTGCTCATAGCAGGCGAGCCGCAGTTCGCAAGCCGCATGATGGCCGACTGCCTCGCCGAAATAGTTCTGGAATCGTGAAAAGGTTGCGCAGCATGCTGACGACAGGCAGCAACAGGGCCGATATCCAGAAAGTCTGCCCTGCGGCACCGACAGCACCGCCGCTAATGGCGGTTTGGGAGTGATCGAAACTTAACCTTCCGCCGGATCGCTAGGCCGGCGGAGGGGGCCATGTCCCGACGCACCTGGGAGATTGCCTCACGAAACTCGAAGCTCCGGGCCGTGTTGAAGCTATCGATCGGGCAGCCGCGCTTCGACAAAATCTGTGGCACAGAACCCCGCATCTGAGCACAAGGCCTGTCGGGGCCGGCTCGAAGGCGCTTGCGGACGCTCCGGACAGTTCGCCGAGGCCCGCGCGCACCACCGAGACATGAATTCTAAACAACGATCCCTTGACCAGGTATCCATTTCGTGTACTGAATATTGCGGTGGGCTCTCGGCCCGGCCTCCGCATACGCGAATGCGGGTACCAAGTCAGCCTAAGTCGCAAATAACCGCCCATCAGAAGGTATGGGCTACTGTGAGGTGATACCACATGACCGATTTTCCTCTTGCCGAAGGTAAGCGGTGGCCCCGATTCCCGATAGATAAGCACTCGCCCCGATTCCCGTTCCACGGTGCACCCGTCGGCGTCATGATGCTTGAGCGCGGGTCGAATATGCCCTTCTTACCGGGGGACACTGGCAACGCCACCACGTGGAGCGTCCCCGTGCGCTACAAGGCCGTACCTGGCCTGACTGCGAGCCGGATCTTGGGGCCCGACGCCGGGGAAATGACATCGGCTGTGGTTCAGGCGGCGACCGAGCTGGTACGCGAGGGTGCGCAATTGATCACTTGCGGCTGCGGGTACTCGATCCGATACCAGGAAGCGGTCCGCGCCGCGGTAGATGTACCGGTGTTCCTATCGAGCCTACTGCTCGCTCCTTTCCTCGAAATGATGCTTCCCCCTAACAAGGCACTCGGCATCATTGTGGCAGACAAGGCTGTACTAACTCAGGACATGTTGGAAGCGGCCGGGCTGCGAGCCAACATCGGACGTAGGGTAGTCATCGCCGGACTCGAGGACACTCCCGTGTTCGCGCGCACTTTCCTTAGGGGCGGGGTGGATTATCTAGACGTCGACGCCGTCGAGACTGACGTAGTCAATGCCGCGGTGGCTCTACAAAAGGACCGACCGGACATTGGGATCCTGCTGCTGGAGTGCGGCGACTTGCCGCCTTACGCCGCCGCGGTCCAGCAGGCGACCGGGGGTATCCCGGTCTTCGACTACACGTCGATGGTCGAATTCTTCGTCCGTGGGTTGATACGCAAACCGTTCACGGGACTCATCTGAAGGCTACCGGCTCGAGTGGCGGGGGGGCCGCGGCTGAGGCCCGTAGTTCCCCGCCACAACGAAAAGGAAGCCAAAGCGGTAGCGCTATTCTGGCACGGCATGACTTGCTCGCCAGAGCGCCGCCGATACCAGTGCCTGGTTCGACGCTGAGTTCGGCTCTCTCTGACTCCCCAATGAACTCAGAAACCGTCGCGAGGGCCCTGATGAGCGGGCTGCCAAAATTCAGGCGCAAGTCATTGCACGCGGCTTCCTTAGCAGCGAGACCGCGTGCGGATGGATGTTCCATCCTCTTGGGAAGATCGAATGGTTGGCTTATGTTCCACGTCCCTAATCGGTTCAGTGTTGGTGGAGCGCCGGACAAACCTGGCGAGGCCAGACTCAAATAATTGACACTGCGACAAATGAACGGTTTCGCGGCCGGAGCTTCGCCCACAATTGGATTTTTTGGATAGGGCGCGAATGTGTCCCTCATGTAGGCTGGACTGCAGGCAGGGACTGACCGACTTGCTTCTGGGCAAGTATCCTACAGTCCAGTGGGCGGTCTGCGGGAGCTCCGGCAAGCGGTCGCTGATGAGATCAAGCGTCGGCAAAGGCGTATGTCAGTGGACATGACCATTGGCCGACGACATGCGCCCACCGCCTCATCCGATTGACGTGATGATTTCTGGGTATGCTACTAGTTTCTGGCCAAGTCTCGCGCGCCGCGTCGATGATGGCGTCGCAGTTTCGAAGACTGGGTTTGAGCGTCGGTTGGAGCGCACGAGTTGCCTTCCCACCGGGTTCAGGTCGGGGGATCGCGACGGCAGAAGAACGGCGTGAGGTTCTCCGGCCCGTCGAGATTTGCCGTTGTGTGCCATCCATTCAGCGCGATCCAAGAGCGGCACCGCAGCGCGCCCTTAGGGACCTGACCGTTGATCTCGTCGAGATGGAGCTGCTGGCTTCAGTGTCGGCATGCGACAGAGCCAGGGCAGCGCATTCGACGCGTGCCAGGAACATGGCTCCGAACAGATAGGCGTTCTTGTAGCGCTGGTCGGCGGGCTGTCCGGGGACGCGCGCCCGCATGCTACGGAATTATCGCCCACCGATGCAGAGGTACTTTATTTCGATATAGCCGAAGCGCCACCCTTCACGACCGACCGCTGATTGTTTCACCCGGGCCGATCATGCCATATTCGGGCGCTTCAGCAACGCTAGGCCGAGTTCGTTGATGGTGTCCTTCGGTTCCGAGCCGGATTGCTGCGATCGGTCCCCTGATCGATACAAGCCATCGCAAAGATTGAAGACCATGTTTCGCGATGCAGTGCGAAAGGTTGGGAAGATCTGTTGCGGTGGCAGCTGCTGTATCGGCACATCCGGAACGTTCTTCCAGCTACGGCAATCACGGGGTGGCAAGGACAACGAGCAAGTAACGGGGAATGATGTTGGAGGGTCAAGCTTCAATGGCGGGGAAAGAACGGGACCAACCGTTCGCCCTTGCGGGCCGAGCTTGTTGGCCGCTCGATCAAGAGCGTCACTAGAGGAGGAAGCTCGCCCGCGTGCAATTGGAGAATACTGTCATCCAGTTGCTTGTCTTCTGTCGTGAGGCGATGGTTCAGCCGCAGGTAGTCCGTCCAGGTCGGCGTGTGGAATATCTCTGTCCATTGCATGGGTTTCTGCAGGTTGCGCTGGAGCGTCCAGTTCCGAGCACCGACGCGGCTGTGTACATGACGGCGCTCGCGCATGAGGTCGAGGAAAGCCTCGAGATTCTTCTCAGCTATCAGATATTCGACCTTGACCATGATCGGGCCGCTTCTCGGCTTCAAATTGAGAGCGACAGCCGGGGCATCAAATTCCTCCAAAGGATCGGGCTCGGACTCGTTGCGCTCGCGAAGAGGAAACAGCACGCCGGCTGCGGCGACGAGCAACAGGGCAGCCGCGGAACCCTCCAGCGCCCAGGTCAGGGAATAGTTCTGGGAAACCGTGCCCCATACCCAGCTGCCAGCGGCGATGCCGCCATCTATCAAGGCATAGTAGATCGAGATGGTGCGCCCCACGACCCAGCGCGGGCTGGCCAGCTGCACGCTCACGCCAACCCCGGACCAGGCGGTGACCCAACCCGCGCCACCCAAGGCGAGGGCAATTGCCGCCACCGCAATCGAAGAGGTCAGCGCCAGGGAAAGGGAGCATGCCGCACAGGCGACGCAGGAGAGCCTCATCAGCCTTTCCTGCGATAAGCTCCGTCTGAATGTGCCGTTGGAGAGGCCGGCGAAAACGGCGCCGGTCCCGAAGCCGGCCATGAGCGTGCCATAGGCGAGCGGTCCTCCCCCCAATTGATCGCGGACAACCAGCGGCAACAGCGCGAGTATGGCGATGCTCGCCAGACCAAAGAGGGTTCCGCGCGCGATCGCCGCCTTGATTTCCGATGACATCGCCGTGAAGCGCAGCCCATCATAAATCGCCGTCCTCATCGACTCGCGTGGAAGAGGTGAGGAGCGAACCTTCCACTTGCAGCGCCATATGGTGCCCAGGGGCACCATATAGGTGAGGGTGGTCACACAGAAGGCCGCCATAAGCCCGAATGAGGCAACCACGATACCGCCGAGGGCCGGGCCCACGGTCCGGACAGTGTTGAAGCCGACGGAGAGCAGAGTGACGGCAGCGGGAACGTCGCGTCGATCCACGATATCGCCGACAGACGCTTGCCAGGCGGGATCGTTGAGAGCACCGCCGCTTGCGATCAAGAAGCTGAAGCCGAGGATCAGCCACGGATTGACAAAGCCCAGCGCCACAACAGCGGTCAGCATCGCAGAGGCTATCACCATAACGCAGCGGCCGGCGAACATGACCCTGCGACGGCTGAAATTGTCGGCGAGCACCCCGGCGAAGACAGATAAAATGAACGCGGGCAGATTCGATGAAGCCTGTACCAGCGCAACCATCAGATCGGAAGTCGAGATCGTCGCCATCAGCCAGCTGATGGCAACAGTCTGCATCAGCCAGCCGAGGCTGGAAACCTGCGTCGCAAGCCAGATCGAGCGAAACGTGCGGTTTCTGAGCGGCGCAAATGTCGTCAACGAATCTAAACCCGTATCTTCTGCCGCCACCCTGCTCATTTTTCGCAGCGTTCGCCTCCCGTCCAACGTTCGCATAGGATCGCATGCTAGAAAGTCAATGCAGCCATCCCTCACGCTGGGTAGTACGATTCAGCCAGACTGTGCCGGCCAGAATCCGGTTCGTGAATTTCCTTCAGTCGAGGATCGAGCACGGGTGGGCTTGCGTCAAATGCAGTATTCATATTTTGGGCATCTAGCGCCGAGATGGCTCCAAGCTGCGCTGGCCGTTACCTGCCTACGTCGACCTGACGAATGAGGTGGCGCAGAAGGCAGCGCGCTCATCGGGTGGACCTTGGGCGGTTTTTGCGCATGATTCCGTTCCTTGTCCTCGCATAACGTGTCTTAATTCTTAAGGGCGCCGCTCGGGGCGCGTTCGATACCTGACATCAGTAAGTTTCACCCTGGATTTGCCACATCAATCAACGTCGACCTGATGAACTGGGAGGCGGTATCAGGGCTTCGCCGGGCTCGAGTCCATCTCGTTGCCAGATGACGAATATCCAAACACTGAATTTGACGTAAGCCGCCCCGCGATTGATCCTCAACAATCGAAACTCAGTCAGGATTACAGGG
>NZ_JHQS01000023.1 GCF_014843845.1 Mesorhizobium amorphae
GGGGAGCGTTTGATCTCGATCCGGAAATTCTTCAAGCAGTCGATACAACTGCTGCACTCCTGGAGGACATGGGCCATGTGGTTACGGAGATGGATCCGCCATATGAGCCCGTAGAGAAAACGAGGCTATCTCTCGGCGGCGGCACTCGCTTTGCAGATTCACTTGATGCTGCGGCGCGGGCCATGGGCAGGACCATCAACGCGAACACGTTGGAACCGGGCACTCTCAAGCATTATGAACGTAGCCGAAATTCTTCACCTGCTTCCATGGGAGACCTACTTGAGGATATCCGGAGATTCCGGTTCCGCGTCGGCGTGGCGATCGAACCCTTCGATATTTTGCTGACGCCAACGATGCCATTCGCTGCCCTGCCGCACGGAGGCATCTTCAGTACGACCAATCCGACCTTATCCTCAGAGGAGTTCAGTGACGCGGATGGCGCGGCTGCGATCTATCAGTACTTGGGTGTATTCAATATCACCGGGCATCCATCAGTGTCGCTGCCGGTGGCCCAGAGCACTAACGACTTACCAATCGGCCTTCAAATCGTCGGCCGTTTCGGTGACGAGGCAACGTTGGTGCGTATCTCGCGCGACCTGGAGGAGGCATGCCCATGGCGCCACCGAAGACCAGGCGTGCGAGCGGGGCGAAGCTGACAGCGCACCGGAGTTTTGCCTCCCGATGAAGCAATTGTCCGCTCTGTACTTGCAGGCAGTGAATTGGAGTGAGAGAAACCTCTTCGAATTGACAGGATTGGCTGCGTGGGATCCTCGCAGGTGTGCACGAGACGCACAATTTCGAGCGGAGTTTCGATCTCTTCGCGGTTTGTCCAACAAGCTCCGGCCGTGAGGCGCCGGTGAAAACCGGCGAAGACACGGAGCCTTCGATCAGCGCAGTGTCGGAGCCGGTTACGGCGATGACTTCGGCAAAGGCCGCCGGGTTCTGATAGCCGAGCGAATTGCGACCTCGCAGTGTTGAAGTCCTCCATCCATTTAGCGATAGCACTTCGGCGTGATCCAGGCCGACGAACGGGCTCTCGTTCAGGAACTCATCGCGCCGTTCATTGAATGTCTCGACATAGCGGTTCTGCATAGACTTGCCCGGCGCGATGTAGTGCCACCCGATGATCCTTCGACCAGCGCCGAGATACACTTGGCCGTGCGCGGCTTGGGGTGCCCTGTTCGGTTCACGCTTACGGCAGGCCAAAAGGGCGATGCGCCGCAAGCCGCCGCCTTGATGGAAGATCTGCCCGCCGATGTGGTCACGGCCTATAACGACGCCGACCATTTACGTCCTGCCCTCGCCGCCAAGGATCGGTCCCCGTCATAACCCACAACCCATCGCGCGCTCAAATATCAAGCAGTTCCGCCGAGTCGCAACCCGCTTCGAAAACCACAGCAATTAACAGGCCGTGATCACTCTCGCCGCCATCGTCCTATGACTGCGCTAGTGCTCACACTACCTAAAGCCTGGTCCGCAAGCATCATACGTGGCAATCGCATACCTGCCGCAAAGATCAGACGCTGAATGCTTCTTTGGTGAGGCCGGACGCAGAGCTTGATTCAGGCATGGCGACACGCCTTAGGCCGATCTGAGCCAATCTTAAAACCAGATGACCGCGATACACACACTGAATTTGACGTAAGCTCCGAGGGGATCGAAAATCCAACTTAATAGCCAGAACTTGGAACGGGAGGAACAATGAGCTTTTTGGCAAACTGCAGGCGGTGCATGCAGCGTTGGCGCGGCCTTTTTGTCGCCGGTCGGGCTGCGCCAGCGATTCTCTGACGAGGTCCCGGCCGGAAGCTCCCATGACAAATCAAATGGATAGAGTGCGCAGTGCGTGGATTTTAGAAAACCAGGATCTCATGGCAAAGTAGAACTATAGAAGACAGCAGGAACTGTTCAGAAGAGTAATGCAGGAGCAAGATTTAAGTCGCCGGTGATCTTCTCGGCACTGATCCAATAGACGCGGTTAACCGCTCCACTAAGCAAGAAAGGGGAATGCAACAATGACAATCTCTCGACGCGATCTCATCAAGGCGGGCATAGCCGCCGGAACGGCTCTATCGCTCCCGTCCGTCCTGCGAGCACAGACGGCGCCGGCCGATGCCCGGATCGCTCGGATGGTTATGGGAGGTAGCCTCAGCGCCTTCGACCCGTACTATTCGACGGCTACCATCGCCTACAACCACGCCTTCGCGATTTACGACACGCTATTCGGGTTCGACTCCAAGAATATGCCGCAGCCGCAAATGGTGGGGCAGTGGGGCGTTTCCGACGACAAGAAGACCTATACGTTCGAGCTCCGGGATGACCTGGGCTGGCACGACGGCACCCCGGTCACTGCGGCGGACTGTGTTGCCTCGATCCGTCGCTGGGGTCAGCGGGAAACCGGCCCCGGACCCCAGGTTATGCAGCGGGTTAAGGATATCTCGAAGAAGGACGAGAGGACCTTCATCATCGCGCTCAAGGAGCCGCTGGGCTTGCTGATCGAAATCTTGGCGTCGGAGAGAATATTCGTCATGAGAGAGAGGGACGCGAGTCTCCCTCCGACCGAACAGGTGACTGCGAATATCGGATCGGGGCCGTTCAAGTTCAATCATGCTCTTGCCAAGCCTGGCGCGAGCTTCACATACGACCGTAACGAACAATACGTGCCACGCAACGAGCCACCCGACGGGCTCGCCGGCGGGAAGGTCGTCAACGTCGATCGCGTGATCTGGGACAATATTGCCGATCAGCAGACTGCTTTGGCAGCTTTGCAGACGGGTGAGGTTGATTTCGTCCAGACCCCGCCGTCCGACTTTTACTCGGTGATCGAGAGCGACCCCAACCTTGAACTTCAGGTACTGGACAAGGGAGGGGAAGACATGTTCTTGCGCATGAATGCGCTGCAGAAACCGTTCGATAATGTCAAGGCGCGCCAAGCGATGCTTCACCTGATCGATCAAGAGGCTATGATGCGCGCTGCGCACGGCGATCCTAGGTACACCGGCACCGTCACTTCGCGATGGGGGAACAGTCCGCCCTATTCGAATGACGAGAATACGGGATGGTTCAAAAAAGGCGGAGATCCGGACAGGGCCAAGCAACTCTTCAAAGAGGCGGGATATGCAGGCGAGAAAGTCGTCATCCTGCAGCCCACGGACTGGGCGGCGACAAGCAATGCCTCTCAGCTTCTGGCCGCCACATTGCGGAAGATCGGCGTCAATGCCGAGCTCGCGCCGAGCGACTCGAGCGCGTTGCGCGCGCGCCGGGAGAACAAGGGCCCCGTTGAGAACGGCGGCTGGAGCATCTTCATTACAGGCTCGTCGGATGATTCCTTCCGCGATCCAATTGCCTCAGCTTACCTAGCCCCGACTGGCGAGAAGGGCTGGGCGGGGTGGGTGAAGAACGATGAATTCGAGGCTCTCCGGGCGAAATGGCTGGATGTCGAAACGCTCGAAGAGCGCAAGGCGATGGCCCGCGAGATGCAAAGGCTGTGGTGGGACTTCGTCGGCATCGTTTTTCTGGGTAAATCTGTCAGGCCAATCGCGCGCCGCAAGACGCTCACCGGCCTCATCGGCGTCCCGGATTTCGTCGTTATGTGGAACATGCAGAAGGCCTCATAATGGCTGCCTACATCCTTCGCAGGATGGTTTCGACCATCGCCGTCATGGCGATGGTCGGGATCTTCGTCTTCCTGCTTCTAAGGCTAGCGCCCGGCGATCCCGCAGCCATCATCGCCGGCGACACGGCTACGCCACAGATCATTGCCGGCATCCGCGAACAGCTGGGGCTCAACGAGCCGCTGCCCGTTCAGTTCGTCCATTGGGCTCTCAGCATACTCGGTGGCGACTTCGGGACCTCAATTTTCACGGGGCGACCCGTTCTCCAGCTGATCTCGCAGCGGCTGGAGCCGACCATTTCCATTTCGATCCTGACGATCATCCTTTCGGTGACGATTGGGGTCTCCTTCGGTATCGTCGCGGCGTGGCGAGCTGGCGGTCTCGTTGATCGCATCCTGACAGCATTCGCGACACTTGGTTTTTCTGTCCCGGTGTTTGTCGTCGGCTTCTTTCTCATTTACGTGTTCGCGATCCGGACACGTTGGCTTCCCGTTCAAGGATACCAGTCTATCGACGATGGCTTCGGGCCATGGCTTGTGCACCTAATCCTGCCGACCGTGACTTTGGGCGTTCCCTACATTGCTTTCATCGCCCGGATCGCGCGGGCAAGCATGCTGGAGGTTCTGTCGGAAGACTATATGCGGACTGCCGCTGCCAAGGGCGCCTCGTCATATTCCATGCTTTTCCACCACGCTCTGAGGAATGCCGGTGTTCCTATCCTCACCGTGATCGGGTTAAGTTTCGCAGGTCTGATCGGTGGCGTCGTCATCACGGAAACGGTGTTCAACATACCTGGCGTCGGTCGTTTGGTGGTCGATGCGATCAACAACCGCGATTACCCTATCATTCAAGGTGTGCTCATCCTGGTTTCGGGTCTGTACGTCCTTATCAATCTCGCGGTCGATCTTTCCTACACTCTCGTCGACCCCCGCATCCGGTACTGATTATGACGCTCCTCTCCGCACCAGTTGAAACCGTCCTGACGGGCCGCCTGCGAATATCTGACCTTCCCCGTCTGGCAAGGCGGCATCCGCTCGTCCTTCTAGGCGGCGGCCTCTTGGCGCTGTTGATCGTTCTGGCGCTCGCTGCCCCGCTTTACGCCGGCGATCCATCAAGCATGGATCCATTCAAGCGCCTCCAGCCGCCGTCAGCCGACATGTGGTTCGGAAGCGATAATCTGGGGCGTGACGTGTTTGCACGAACGGTGTTCGGCGCCCGGATCTCACTAATAGTCGGATTGACCTCGGCGGTGGGCGCGGCTTTGGGCGGTCTTCTGATCGGTGTCATCGCCGGCTACAACCGCGGCTTCGACAATATCGTCATGCGGGTCATGGATGGCCTTATGTCGATCCCGACGATTCTGCTGGCCATTGCCCTTATTTCTCTGACAGGACCAGGGATCGGTATCCTTATCGTCGCTATTACGATCCCGCAGATGCCGAGCGTCACGCGGCTCGTTCGTTCGGCGGTTCTGAGTGTTCGGGAGCGTCCCTATGTGGAAGCCGCGCTCTGCGGGGGTGCGCGCCTGCCGAAAGTGCTGTGGCGGCACATCCTCCCAAGCACTATTCCGGGGCTTATGGTGCAGAGCGCCATAGTCTGCGCAGATGCGATTCTGACAGAGGCCGGGCTGAGCTTCCTTGGGGTAGGCGTGCCCCCCGAGATCCCCAGCTGGGGCAACATGATTTCGAGTTCTCGCTTGTATCTCGCTATCGCCCCTATGACGGTCTTCGCCCCCGGCATCTGCCTTGCTGTCACGGTCCTTGCCGTCAACCTGCTTGGGGATGGACTGCGCGACGTGTTCGACCCCCGCTCAAACCGGAGGCGCTAACATGCAGTTGCATCAAACCGCAGCGAACGACGTGCTTCTCGATGTCCGAAATCTGGAAACGCATTTTTACGGCGAAGAGTGCGTCACCCGGGCCTTAGGCGGCATTAGCTTCCAGGTGAAGAAAGGCGAGACGCTCGGCGTCGTAGGCGAATCGGGATGCGGGAAGAGCGTCACCGCTCTCTCCATCCTTCGCCTGCTGCCGAAGCTGACCGCCAGGACTGTCGGCGGCGAGGTGCGCTTTCACGGACGCGACCTGCTTGAGCTGTCCGATCGGGAAATGCGACAGATCCGCGGCGCCCAGATCGCCATGATCTTCCAGGACCCGATGACGAGCCTTAACCCGGTCTATACGGTCGGTCGCCAGATCGCCGAGGCGGTGCAGATCCACACGCAAGCGTCCCGCTCGGTGGCCATGGCAAAGGCCGAAGACATGCTCCGTCTCGTCCGCATCGCGGATCCTGAGCTTCGCGTCAACAACTATCCTCACGAAATGTCGGGCGGCATGCGCCAGCGCGCCATGATCGCCATGGCTCTTGCCTGCTCACCGGAACTGTTGATTGCCGATGAGCCGACGACGGCGCTCGACGTCACCATCCAGGCGCAGATCCTGCGGCTCATCGTCGATCTGAAAGAGCGCACGGGAACGGCCGTGATGTTTATCACGCATGATCTGGGCGTCGTAGCCGAGACATGCCAGCGCGTGATCGTGATGTATGCCGGCCGGATCGTAGAACAAGCGAGCGTGATAGATCTGTTTGCGCGACCGGCGCATCCCTACACCCAGGGCCTCATGCGATCGGTGCCCGATCGGCGGCGCGGCCGCCAGCGCCGCCTTCCGGAAATCCCTGGCATCGTGCCAAGTCTGCGCGAACCCATTGTCGGCTGCAGCTTTGCGCCTCGCTGCGCGTTCGCGATCGACATTTGCCGCGAGAAGAGGCCCCCCCTGCGTGATGTCGGGTCGAGCCACGCCGCAGCTTGCTGGCGCGCCGAAGAGGTGGTGGGCGCATGAGCGGTCCTTTGCTGAAAGTCGAGAATCTGACCAAGCATTATCCGCTCGGTGCGGGATTCCTGAAGAGGACCATCCCGGTGATCCGGGCAGTAGAGGATGTGTCCTTTTCCGTTGAGGCGGGCGAGACGCTCTGTATCGTTGGTGAATCCGGCTGCGGCAAGTCGACTGTCGCGCGGCTCCTGATGCGGCTCGTGGAGCCGACGGGCGGGCGCGTGCTGATCGACGGGACCGACATTGCGGGTCTCAAGAAAGACGCGCTTCACGCCTGGCGCCGTCGGATGCAGATGGTCTTCCAGGACCCTTACTCGTCGCTAAACCCGCGCCTCACCGCTGGGCAAATTATCACCGAACCCGTCGAGAATTTCGAGCGCCTCAGCCGGAAGCAGCGTCAGGCACTCGCTGCGGACCTTCTCCGAAAAGTCGGAATGTCGCCCGAAATGATGCACAGGCTCCCTTCCGAATTGTCGGGCGGTCAGCGCCAGCGGCTCGGCATTGCACGCGCCCTGTCGCTCAACCCCTCGCTCATCATCGCCGACGAAGCGGTGTCAGCGCTCGACGTCTCCGTGCAGGCGCAGATTCTGAATCTGCTTCTGGATCTCCAGCAGCAGTTGGGCATCGCCTTTGTCTTCATCTCGCATGACCTTGGCGTCGTGGAGCATATCGCCCATCGCGTTGCCGTCATGTACCTGGGGCGCATCGTCGAGCTCGCCCCGTGCGAGGCGCTCTTCGCCAAACCAGTCCATCCCTACACCGAGGCGCTGATTGCGGCAGCGCCAGTGCCGGATCCGACGCGGATTCGGCTGGAGGCGCCCGTTGAGGGCGAGGTGCCGAGCCCCATCAATCCGCCGAGTGGGTGCGCGTTCCACCCGCGCTGCCCACTGGCCGTCGAGCGGTGCCGCATCGAAGTGCCGCCTTTGGTGCCCATGGCAGACGGGCGACTCGTGGCCTGTCATGTGCGCGCTCCGGCCATAGATATCCCGGTCCATCTGGTTGATGCGGGCGAGCATTCGCCCAGTGGTGTGTCATAGCCACAGACTCTTCAACCCCATCAAACATCTTGTTCGTACCGCTCACATGAATACCGAATATTGCGTGGAGCGCGACAAAAAGAGATGAACTGAACAGACTTGATCGCAAAAGATTCAGCTATGGAGACAGCTATGGAGAAGCATTCAGACGAGAACGGTTGCCGACCGGCCCAAGCCGGCAGCTATGATACGGTCGGTTCGATTGCAACGAACGTTGCGGACGGCTTTACGATGGTAGCGGTTGGCGACCTTATCGTGTCGCGGCCGCTGGCCAAAGGTCAACATCCCGGCCTCGGCGAGATCGTCAAGATTCTTCATGATGCCGATGTCACTTTTGGCAACATGGAAATGAACATTTTTGATATCCGATCCTTCAAGGGAAGTCCGCAGGCTGAATACGGCGGTGCGTTTCACATCAGCCTTCCCGAGATCGGACCTGATTTGAAGGCGATGGGATTCAACATCGTCAGTCGAGCAAACAACCATACGCTTGACTGGGGGCTTGAAGGCATGCGCGAGACGAGCCAAGTGCTCGATCAGAGCGGGATCGTCCATGCAGGGGTGGGCGAGAACCTCGCACAAGCTGGCGCTGCTCGCTTTTTGGAAACCGCGCGCGGTCGCGTGGCGTTGGTGTCGCTTGCTTCATCGTTCACGCCTATGTCTCGGGCGGGCGATCCCGCCGGCGAGGCGCCAGGCAGACCCGGACTCAACGCCCTTCGTTTGGCGCGAAGCATCGTGGTCCCGCCCGAGAAACTCGAGAGCTTGAGGCAGATACGCGATGCGTTGCCCGACTCCCTCCCGGGCGGTCGATCGGCGCCGCCTGCAGTCTCAGGGGCCGCGGCTGAGCGGCCCGAGGATCCTAAGGATCCAAACCGCGTCGTGGTCGCCGGAATGACGTTCAAAGCGGGCGACAAGGCAGGTTACAGCTACGAAGCCGACCCCCTGGACGTCGCCGACATTCTTAGAAATGTTCGTCGGGGCAAGCAGTTCTCCGACTTCTGTATCGTCACGAATCACTGTCACCAGCCCGGGAATTGGAGCGAGGAGACGCCTGATTACGAGCAATCCTTTGCGCATCGAGTGATTGATGCAGGAGCGGATGCATATGTCGGACACGGACCCCACAAGTTGCGCGGCATCGAGATCTATAAGGGTCGGCCTATCTATTATAGCCTGGCCAATTTCTTTTATGATGACCACCGGACGCCTGTAGGGGCCGACATGTTCGCTGCTTATGGGAAGGACCCACGGGTCGACACGGATGCCGAGGTGACAGTCGCGGAGGAGGCGAAAGGATTTGACGACCCGGTGTTCTATGAAAGCATAGTCACCGTCAGCCGCTTTGAGCAGAACCAGCTTGCTGAATTGCGGCTTTATCCCATTGAGCTCGGTTACTTGAAGAGGTTTGCCAACCGGGGTGTCCCGCGGCTCGCCCCTCCGCCGCAAGCAAAATCCATTCTGGAACGTCTGCAGAAGCTCTCGAAGCCATTTGGGACCGAGATCGCCATCGAGAACGACGTCGGCGTAATTAAACTGAGGTCCTAACTCGTCGCAATTGTACGGCTCGAATTCGTGATTAGCGGCTTGAACAACGCGCGGATCGTGGCCGAGAGCCTTATGCTGAGCATGCGCGTTGCGGAGGTCGTGGGCAAAACGCTCGGGCAGGTCTATGACTGCCGGAAGGAGTTTGGAAGCAGCCGGTCGGCGCTACCAGAAGCATGAGGTACAGATTTGGCGCCGAGGGGTGGCCAGATCGCCCGTCATGTGCTCCTGCGAAGCCAGCGACATGGTCTGCGATCCGCGCTCTCAATCTCATCGAAACCAAGCTGGGGGCTGCATCAGGCTGTTCCCTTGCTTCCCTTGCACCGGTGGGAGTTGTCGCCGGCCTTTCGAGATGCGGCGACTTGGGAGGCGCGCGCCGGCCGGCCCGTCGACCCACGGGTGCCCGCGCGGACAACGCGCTCATTCGCCTAGGTCCAACTCCCTTCAGTGGTGGCCGCTCGGACTTGCCCATCTGAATTGTCGTTAGCATGCTTGCAGCAGCTGCCTGCCAGGTGAGAACACTCTGTACCTCTGAACTCTCCTCTTTCTTACAGGCAAAGATATGACCTCTTCTGATCCGTTGGACGCCGTTTTCGAGCATATTGAGGCGAACCGCCCCCCTCCTCGATCGCCTGATCGATTACGTTCGGCACCCGAGCATCAGCGCCGAGAATGTCGGCATCGCCGAAGTCGGCGCGCTCCTTGTCGAGATGCTTACCGGGATCGGGCTCGAGACCAGCCTGGTGCCGACCGAAGGGCACCCGATGGTGGTTGCGCGCTGGCAGAAAGCGCCGAGGAAGGCGACCGTTCTGCTCTACGGCCATTACGACGTGCAGCCGGCTGACCCGATCGACAAATGGCTCTCGCCCCCTTCGAGCCGACCATACGCGACGGGCGCCTTTACGCACGCGGCGTGGGCGACAACAAGGGCCAGCATTTCGCACAGATCCTGGCAATCGAGTCCCACCTCAAGGTGCATGGCGCGCTGCCCTGCAATGTCATCCTGCTGCTGGAAGGCGAAGAGGAGATCGGCAGTACGCACATCGCCGATTTCGTGCGTGCCAACAAGGGTATCCTAAAAGCTGATCTTGCCGTCACCGCCGATGGCCCGCGTCATGCAAGCGGCGCACCTGTGATCAAGTTCGGATCGCGCGGAGAGGTGTCTTTTGAACTGCGCTGCCGCCACGCTAACGGCGACTTGCATTCGGGTAACTATGGCGGCGTTGTGCCCAATCCGATCTGGACGTTGGTGCATCTGCTCGGCACCATGAAGAATGCCGATGGTGAAATCACCATTAACGGTTTCGACGATGAAATCGAGCGACCGTCAAAGGAGGAATTGGTCGCGGTCCAGCGTTTACCTCTCGATGTCGAGGCCGTGAAGCGTGGTCTCAATCTTGCGAGACTCGACGCGCCGGCGGAACGACCCTTCTATGAACGCCTGTGCTTCCGCCCGACGCTGACGATCAATGGCTTCCATGGCGGCTATGGCGGGCCTGGCAGCAAGAGCGTCCTGCCCAACGAAGCCTTCGTGAAATGCGACATTCGGCTCGTGGAAGCACAGGACCCCGCGGACATCCTGCGCAAGGTGGCCGCCCATGTGGAAAAAAAACGCGCCCGAAGTGGAGTTCATGGCGCAAGGAAGCATCCATCCCTCGAAAACACCCATTTCCTCCCCTTTCACCGCGCCGCTTCGTCGTGCTTTCGTCGCTGCGCAAGGGGAGGAGCCTTTGCTGATCCCCGCAGGCTTCGGCACTCTCCCTAACTATGTGTTCACGAAGATCCTCGGCATTCCTGCTTTCGACACGCCTTACGCCAACTACGACGAAGCCAACCACGCGCCGAACGAGAACCTAACGCTCAGCTGCTTCTACAGCGGGATTCGCACAGGCGCTGCATTACTGCACGAGCTTGGCTCGTTGCAACTTCCTGCGCGCGAGGTCAGCGGAACGAGTTCAGGCGTAGATTAGCGTGATTCATGGCTTCCGGAGATTGGAGAGGAAGCCATGAGCGAAGACGTGCGGCGCGCCGCAAGAGCCTTTTGGAGCATTTTCCGCAATCAAGGACAATCGCCAGCCGTGCAAGGTGATGTATCAGCTCGGCGAGGTGCTGCTTTTGGTGGTCTGCGGCACGATGGCGGCCTAGCGTCTTCAGCCCTACCATTTCGGCATTCCCTGCGCCGACTGGCTGCGGGGTGATGAACCGGATCGGGCCGGACCTGTTCGCCTCCTGCATTCTGGCTTTCGTCGCCGAGCGGCTGCCCGCCGTGGTCGGCCAGATCGCCATCGATGGCAAGACCTCATGTGGCAGCCACGATCGCGGACGCGGACAGGCGGCACTACACCTGGTCTCGGCTAATGCGACAACCCACAGCCTCGTACTGGAGCAACTGGCGGTGGCCGACAAATCCAATGAAAATCACCGCCATTCCCTTTGCTGCTGAAGGAGTTGGCCGCGTCCGGAGCGCTTTCGGGCAGTCTCGTTTCCATCGACGCCATGGGCTGCAGTCCGACACCGCTGGGACGATCGTCGATCTCGGCGGCGACTATCTGCGGGCCACCAAGGACAATCAGAAGACTCCAACTCTATTTCGACGGCGTCCCGCCAATGAGATCGATGCGCTCACCGAGGTCGAGAAGGCTCATGGCCGCATCGAGACGCGCCGTCATCTCGTCTCGCAGCGTGTCGACTGGATGAGCGGCAAGCGGCACTATCCCGATGAGCCGCGTTTCAAGGGTCGCAGCACCATCGCCCATGGTCGAAACCCGCATCGAGACCGGCGCCGAGGTCAGGGTCGAGCGGCGATGCTACATCTCCTCTCGCATCCTCACCGCGAAAGCCTTCGCCGAGGCCGCCAGAGCCTGGGGCATCGAGAACGGGCTGCACTGGGTTCTCGATGTCCAGTTGAAGGAGGGCCAATGCCGCCCGCGCCGCGGCCACGGCGCCACAAACATGGCAATGGTTCGCCATCTCGCCCTAAACCTCATTCGAGCTATGCCCGCCAAAACAATCCATCAAGGGAAAGCGAAAACTCGCAACCTGGGATACAGACTGCCTCATGGCCGCACCCCAAGCCCGTTAACCTGGACTCGTTGCCCTGCTCGCGAGTCGGTGGAGTGTGTAGCGCCGCGTCCAGCGAACAAACCGCTCCGGGGAACTGCGCCGTCTGGCGTATCAAAGTTCGTGCGGTTGCCGCCGGTTCACGCACGGGATTCTGACGCATTTCAAAGCGGCGGTCCAAAACGCCCGATCGAACCGCCGTGGTGCGAACCAGTATGCCCGGACGCGTGGGTGACGGCGTCACGACGCGTCTCCCTATCCGATCAATCTCTGATTCACGCAACCCGCACGATGCTCTAATCGTTGAAAAGCGCAGAGAGCGCGGCCCGCTTCGACCACCAAAGGTACTTTTTCTTCATACCACTTGGACTGCCATCTAGGACCAAGATATCCTTGATCTGAATACGCAATTTGACGTTACGCGTGATCTTCTCATATCCTGGCATCGGTCAAGTGATCATCAATGCCTCGCAAAGGGTTGGCTCACCGGCCTCCCGTTTCGCAAGGGCTCTAGAGCCGACCACAGCCGATCCAGAGCCAATGCGGAAATCATGTTGACTTGAATCCCACTGACACGCGTCCTATGGCAATACAATACCAGGACAGTGCAGCAGATGCCAATGATCAACGCCGGGCGGTTGCTCTCGGAGCTCAGACGTTTCGCGCAGTTCGGCGCGTACCGGACGGGTGTCCATCGCCCGACCTATTCGAAGGAGGACATGGACAGCCGCCGCTGGCTTGCGCAGCAATACGAAGCCGTAGGGCTTCAGGCGCATATAGACGGGGTCGGCAACGTGTTCGGCGTGCCGCGGTCGGAACGGCGATCGCTGTTGATCGGGTCGCACGCAGAGTCCCAGAATTATGCCGGATGGCTCGACGGGGCGCTTGGTGTGATCTACGGCCTCGAGATCGCTCGGACCTTTGCGGAAACACCGGACTGCGCAGGCCTTCCCATCGCCCCAGTGGCGTGGGCGGATGAAGAAGGTCACTACGTCTCGATGCTCGGTAGTCGTTCATTCGTCGGTGATATCGACGAGGCGGAGATCGATCGCGCGGTGAATGTCGATGACGGGCTGCCGCTTAGGAACGCGCTCCGTGCGGCCGGCCTGGCCGGCGTACCCCGATCTCTGTTGGAGCCGGAACGCTACGCCGGTTATCTGGAAGCACATATAGAACAGGGCGACGCGCTGGAAGCCTCGATCAAACGGATCGGTGTTGTTACGAGCATCGTCGGGCTCTGGCAGTACTCAATCGTCTTTCACGGCATCCAGAATCACGCCGGCACGACGCGCATGGCTATCCGAAAAGACGCGGGCGTCGCTGCAGCTACGCTGGCCATGGCCATTGCCGAGCGCTTTCCGGAAGTGGCCGGCCCGTGTTCCGTCTGGACCACAGGCCGCATTACACTGGAGCCGGGTGCTCCCAGCATAATTCCGGGCAGGGCAGAGATGCTGTTCCAGTTCTGGGACTCAGCGATGTCGGTTCTTGAGCGCCTCGATTCACTACTAAGAGAACTGGTTGAACAGACCGCGATCAAAACGGGTTGCCGCGCCCAGATCGAGCGGACCGAGACTGGCAAACCATGCCATATGGATCCGGCCTTCCAGGAAGCGATAGAGAGTGCAGCAGCGCGCTATGCTCCCGACGTCTACGTGAGAATGCCGAGCGGGGCTAGTCACGACGCGCAAGTCGTGGCCCATAAACTGAAGTCCGCTATGCTTTTCGTGCCAAGCATCGGAGGAATCAGCCACTATTGGACCGAAAACACAAGCGATGCCGACCTGGTGCTCGGCTGCCAGGTGCTGGCTGATGCCGCTGAGGCGATCCTGCGTGGTGAGGGAAACACCTGAACCGCGGCTAGACGCTTCTATGCAACGCCGGGAGCTGGCTGAACCTCGCGTCAACTTCCATTCTGCTCACGCTAACCTGAGGCGCAGCAGTCTAGAATTTGGACGGTCAATTTCCTATTGGCGAACAATCACGCTAGGGCGGAAGGCTGGAATCGCGGGAAGCGCAAGAAGAACCGCCGATACTGGATCCGGACTCAGCGTGATCTCCAGCACACGGTCGAGAGTCTGCAGAGCCATGATCTTGAACATGTCATGGGGATGGCGAGGGGCCGAGGATACGGTTCGTCGAAGCCAACGGCGTTCCACGAGCAGCAAGCCTAGTCTAGAATGAGTCCGCGAGTTGAGAACCTACCCACAATAAGAGACGCTCTGCTCCCGGGGGAGGTTCATTGCAGCAGGCGCCGGCCATCTGAAAACGCGATGGTACCGCCCGGGACATTATATTGGCGAAGTCAACGCCAAGGGGCGCATACTTGGAGTCCAGCGGATCGAACTGCATCCGCCGCCAACGCCGTCCGATAAATCGAGCGAAACAAAGTGCAGATCAAAGATGTCTTGCTCGCGCCTGGCAATGGCGCATTTTTCTACGATGATCAGGAAGCCATTAGGTCCGGCGCAATCCAGGACGGCTTCATCTATGTCGGCGAACCGATAACGCCTGGGTTCGCTTCGCTTCGCGTTCCGGCATCTTCGCTTAGTGTCGGGCTTGTTCTCACCGACGACACCGTTGTTTGGGGCGACATGATGGGCGTTCAGTACTCTGGAGCCGGTGGACGCGATCCTCTATTTGAAACTGCTCAAATCTCGGATTTGACGTCGCGCGTCGTGGTGCCACGGCTTCTCGATGTCGATGCGTCTTGCTACCTTGATGCCTGCGCCAAGGTTTTCGAGCCTCACGAACATGAGCGGCTACCCCTCGCGCTTGAGTATGGCGTCAGCCAAGCGCTGCTACGCGCAGCAGCCCACCTTCAACGTACGACGATGGCGGAGATCGTATGCAGTGAATTTAGCCTGCCGCTGCCAACGCGTAGGGTCCCGATCTACTGCCAGAGCGGTGATGCTCGGGAAATCAACGTCGACAAAATGATTCTGAAGGCGGTGGATGTGCTTCCCCACGGCCTGATCAACTCCCGGCAGAAATTCGGCGTCAACGGCCAGACCTTCATGGAGTTCGTGAAGTGGGTTGCAACGCGTACGCGCCAAATCGGCCGCCCGGAGTATCATCCGGTGCTGCATTTCGATGTGTATGGCTGGATCGGCCAGGAAATCGACCTGGAGCCGCAAAGCATCGCCGACTTTATCTGCAAGGTTGCAGATACCGTCCCGGATTTCACGCTCAACATCGAGTCCCCGGCGGATTTTGGTTCGACACAAGCTCAAATTGAGAACTACGCCAAGATCGTATCTATTTTGGATAGCCGGGGCTCCAACGCACGCATTGTCGTGGATGAGAGATGCAATACGCTGGAGGACATTCGGCTTTTTGCCGAAGCGAAAGCCACGCATCTCGTCCAAATTAAGACCCCCGATGTCGGCTCGATTGCCAATACGGCGCGTGCCGTTCTCCTCTGCAAGGGGAACAAGGTGGGAGCTTATGTTGGAGGAAGTTGCACGGAGACGGATCTCTCCGCCCGGGCTTCGGTTCACGTATCGGTCGCAACACAGGCGGACATGATGCTCGCAAAGCCTGGAATGGGTGTCGACGAGGCATTCTCAATTGTTGGGAACGAACAAAACCGGTTGCTGGCGATGCTGAACCGTCGCCGGACCCAAAACGAAAACGTTGGATGAAAAGCACGGTGCCGCATGCAGAACTCTCTTGAGGGGATCACCGTCGTAGCCGTGGAGCAGGCCGTGGCCGCGCCTTACGCATCTTCTCGTCTTGCTGACGCCGGCGCACGTGTCATCAAGGTCGAAAGGCCCGAAGGGGACTTTGCCCGCAACTACGACAAGTTGGTGCGGGGACAAAGCGCTTACTTCGTCTGGCTCAACCGGGGTAAGGAGTCAGTCTGTCTGGACCTTAGATCGGAGGCGGACCGCGCCGTCCTGGACACGCTCATCGCCACTGCTGACGTCTTCATCCAGAACCTGAAGCCGGGCAGCATCGAAAAACTGGGTTTCGGGTCTGCGGATCTCCGCCGACGCTTTCCGCGGCTGATCACCTGCGACATCTCTGGTTTCGGGGAGACAGGGCCGTATTCCCATTTGAAGGCTTATGATCTCATCGTCCAAGCTGAAACAGGTCTATGTGCGATCACCGGCAACCAACAAGGGGCCGCGCGTGTAGGGGTGTCGGTTTGCGACATCTCTGCGGGCATGACAGCGCATAGCGGCATTCTTCAGGCGCTGTATCACCGCGAGGTCACCGGCGAAGGGACAAGCATCCAGGTGTCACTGTTCGATGCCGTCGCCGACTGGATGAACGTGCCGGTACTTCAAAACGACTACAGCGGCTACCACACGATACGCGCCGGTGTGAAACACCCGTCGCTGGCGCCGTACGGCGCCTATCGTTGTGCCGATGGCAAAGACGTCATCTTTTCGGTTCAGAATGACCGCGAATGGGTAAATTTCTGCGCCAAATTCTTGAAGCAGCCGGAGCTCACACGCGCACCTGGTTTTGCTGACAACATGGAGCGCCTCGGTCAGCGTGCGCAACTTGATGAGATCATTGAACGGCGGTTTTCTGAACTATCCTGCCACGAAGCAATGCAGGAGCTTGAGGCAGCCGGCCTGGCATATGGTCGACTGAACGAAGTGGTGGATGTTTCAAGGCATCCACATACTCGCAGAGTGCAGGTTGGAACACCCGAAGGAACCGTCGAGACGATAGCGCCGGCGGCGATTTTCAACTCGGAGCAACCCTCGCTGCGCCCAGTTCCGGCTCTTGGCGCTCATACCGAGGCAGTCCGCGAGGAGGTTCTGGGGCTTTTGCGCGAAAGAGCCGCGTCAGCGTGAGCGCGCGTCAGAGTAGGGTGAGTGCGCTCGCGGTTTACGAAGGGCCTGTATACCTCGGATCATCTCAGCGCATCGGCCATCCAGCATGCCCACTGTCGCCACGCTCGCTAAGATCGATCGCAGAGGCGACTCCATGATCAAGGACACCTTTCCAGTCGTTGAAAGCGCGATGGCTGTACCACGATGGAGATCCCTGCTCTTCGTACCCGCACACGTTCCGCGCTTCGTGGAGACGGCCCATGAGCGGGGTGCGGATGGCGTTATTCTCGACCTCGAGGATTCCGTTCCCCAGGACAAAAAGGGCGAGGCACGGCGGCAGCTTGCTCAATCCGTGGCGAATGTGGGGCGCAACGGCGCATCTGTTTTGGTCCGCGTGAATCGTGGTTTGCGCGCTTTGGCGGCCGATCTCGATGCAGCCGTGATGGCTGGTGTTGACGCGCTGGTTCTTCCGAAGACGGATTCGGCAGAGTGGGTTCTAGAGATCGCGAAAACGCTTTCAGAACTTGAACTGGAAAGAAATCTTCCGCTGGGACGCATCCGGTTCCTTGCCCAGATCGAGACCCCGGGCGCCTTGCAAAGGCTCGCGGCCATTGCGTCGGCGCATCCCAGGATGGTCGCAATGGCGCTTGGTCCTGAAGACTTCAGTGCCGCTGTTGGCGGCGCCCCGGAATTCGACCTTCTCCTGGCGCCGAACCTTTCCGTTCTGTTTGCCGCCCGTGCGGCCGGCTTGCTCCCGCTAGGCTTCATCGGAAGCATCGGCGAGTTCTCGGACACTCATAAACTTCGTGAAACCGCGGCGCATGCGCGGCGGCTTGGCTTTGGAGGAGCTTTGGCGATCCATCCGACACAGGTGGCCATATTCAACGAGGCTTTCTCGCCAAGCGCCCAGGAACTCGAGTGGGCCCATCGTGTCGTCGCGGCGGAAAACGATGCCGCCACGCGTGGACTGTCCGCATTCTCGTTGAATGGTAAGATGATTGATCCGCCAGTGGTGCGCCGCGCCCACGAGATCCTGGCTCTCGCTAGCAGTAACTGAGCCTTTAATCAGCGGCCGGACACGCGTGTTTCCGACCCACGGCCCCAGTTTTGTTGCTTGCCTGCCATCTCGTTTCGAGATAGACATGAAAGCACTAGGGATCATGCCCCAGTTGGATTTGTTCGTCGTGGACATCAGGCAGTTAAGATACTTTGTCGGCGTCGTCGAAGCCGGCAGTTTCACGAAGGCTGCTGCAACGCTCAACGTTGCTCAAAGCGCTCTAAGCCTGCATGTGCGTCAATTGGAGGAAGGATTCGGCACCCAGCTGCTCGTTCGCGATAGGACCGGCGTCAGCGTCACGGCGTCCGGAGACAAGCTGCTTGAGCGCGCGCGGATCATTCTGAAGGAAATTCAGCTCACTGAGGCGGAACTGACCAACTCGGTGGCTGCTCCTTCCGGAGAGGTGACTATTGGCATTCCGTCCGGAGCCGCTCGCGTCCT
Organism: Mesorhizobium amorphae; assembly: GCF_014843845.1. Classification (GTDB taxonomy): domain Bacteria; phylum Pseudomonadota; class Alphaproteobacteria; order Rhizobiales; family Rhizobiaceae; genus Mesorhizobium; species Mesorhizobium amorphae_A. The sequence goes on from NZ_JHQS01000023.1 coordinate 18,364, forward strand.
TAGCGGCCCCCTGCTTGAATCGGTAAGAAGCGAATTGCCGAGGATCTCGCTTAAGATGATCGAGGGCATGACGGGACCGCTGGAGGAGTGGATGGCTGCTGGCCGCTTCAATCTGGCTGTCCTTTACCGCACTGCCGAGAGCGTGGGGCAAATGACGGTGCTGGCCCGCGAAGAGTTTTGCTTGGTGGTGCCGCCGGGTGAACCGCCTTTCGAAGATTCGATACCGCTCGCCGACCTGCATGCGTTCCCGCTGGCGGTTCCAATGCGCAACAACAATGTCAGGCGTTCGGTGGCTGATGTCGTTGCGCAACACGGTTGTGTGCTGGACGTCAGATTCGAAGTCGACTCCCTTTCTACGATCATCAATATGGTCATGGAAGGTAAGGCGTATTCCATCCTTACCCCGTCGGCCATTCAAAAAGAGGCGTCTCATGGCCAAGTCCGGACGGTTAAGATCATTGACCCGGTGATTACCCGCTCCGTTGTGCTTGCCGTCAACCCGAAAGATGAGCGCTCTCCAGCCGTGTCTGCGGTCCGCAAGCTGATCCCCAAGGTCGTAAAGACTTTGATCGAGGGCAAGCACTGGTCAGCCACGGTTCCGGACCGGGTTTAGGAAATCCCAAGCCAAATTCTTCCAGTGCTATGGCTATTCGCTGCTGCTTGAGCGGTAACAATCTGGATTCGAGATGGTTTTGGGCGACATTCAATATTTGACCACATGCGACTATCGCGATGAAATCGCAGACGAGCGATGCACGGTTCGGATATCGGCTGTTCTCGTACCAGGCAAATTCACTAAAGCGGAGCATGCGATGTCCAACGCCACGACCTATCAGCTTTTCATCAACGGCAGTTGGCGAGACGGTAATGGAACCCTGACGGTAACCAACCCGGCGACAGAGACGGTATTTGGCTCGGTGGCGGCTGCGTCGACTTCGGATCTGGACGAGGCCCTTGCTTCTGCAGAGCGAAGCCGTCGGGCCTGGTCCTCGCGACCGCCGAAGGATCGCGGCGAAATCCTTGTTGCGGCCGCCAAAATCCTGGCAACGAAGGTGGGAGACGCAGCGAAGGATTTGTCGAGAGAACAGGGCAAGACGATTGCCGAAGCAACAGGCGAGTACGCGCGCGCAGTCGAAACGCTGGAGTGGTACGGCACACACGCCGAAGAATTGTCGGCCCCAATTCCACATGGCCCGAACCGAATGATCGTCCCCGAGCCCCTTGGCGTCGTTGCTGCCTTTACGCCTTGGAACTATCCCGCCGTTCTCATCGCCCGCAAGCTCGCCCCTGCTTTGGCGGCAGGCTGTCCGGTGATCCTCAAAGGGGCTGAAGAGACACCAAGCACGGCTGTCCATTTCGTCGAAGCCTTGCGACAAGCGGGTATTCCGGACGGCGTGGTCAATCTCGTCTTTGGCGTGCCGGTGCAAATATCCAGGCATCTCCTCAGCTCGCCGATCGTCAAGGTCCTAACTTTCACGGGCTCTACCGAGGTTGGAAAACAGCTCGCCAAGCTCGCCGCGAATAACTTGCAGCGGTGCATTCTTGAACTCGGTGGGCACTCCCCGGTCGTTGTATGCGAGGATGCCGACTTGGCAAAGGCCATACCGGCAATTTCGGAATACAAGTTCGAGTGCGCGGGCCAAAGCTGCAATGCGCCCAGCAGGATCCTCGTCGCGCGGCCGCTCTATGAGGAATTTCTATCCCGGATGACCGAAGTCGCCCGCAAAATCAAGATCGGCCCACCCGATGACCCTACGACTGAGATGGGACCGATGGCAAACGCGCGGCGAATCGAGGCCATGCAGCGTCTGGTCAAGGACGCGGTTGATCGCGGCGCCCGCGTCGAAACCGGTGGCACCCGCCTCGACCAGCCAGGCTTTTACTGGCCGCCAACCATCCTGACAGGGGTGCCAAAGGATGCGAAAGTGCTTCATGACGAGCCGTTCGGGCCGATCCTGACTGTGGCGCCGTTCGACACGATCGAGGAGGCTATCGAAGAAGCCAATGCCACCGAGTATGGCTTGGCCGCCTACATCTTCACTGGCGCCGCCGATGCGAAGCGAGCGTTGATTGGCGGTGTTTCGGCTGGCGCTGTCAGTGTAAATTACCTGAAAGGGGTTTCCGCGGATGCGCCGTATGGAGGCGTCAAACAGAGCGGTTATGGGTATGAAGGTGGCGAGCAGGGACTGCGGAGCTTCCAAAGCCTGAAACTGGTCAACGGGCTCGGGTCATTCGGATAAGGTTCGTGAACAAAAGGACACGCACCATTGCCGGTGAAGACATAGCAAGGAGCGTCGCCGACGCCCTTCAGTACATCTCGTATTACCATCCTCCAGACTACATCCGGTACCTTTCGCAGGCATACGCGCGCGAGCAGAGCCCATCGGCGAAGAACGCGATAGGGCAGATACTGTTGAACTCTCGCATGGCGGCATTTGGGCGTCGGCCGATCTGCCAGGACACTGGTCTCGTGGTGGTTTTCGCCAAGGTCGGAATGGGCGTTCGTCTCAAGTCTGCGGCCAGTTTCGCCGACCTCGTGAATGAGGGCGTCCGCCAAGCATATCTCGACCCCGACAATCCCCTTCGACCATCGATCGTCTCGGATCCGCTTGCCGGGCGGGTTAACACGCGTGACAACACGCCGGCAGTTGTCCACGTCGACCTCGTGGCCGGCAACCAAATTGAAATTACCATCGCAGCAAAAGGGGGCGGGTCCGAAAACAAGGCGCGGTTCACCACCCTTAACCCCAGCGCGTCCGTCGCCGACTGGGTGGTCGACACCGTTTCGACCCTCGGCAGCGGATGGTGCCCACCCGGCCTGATCTCGGTCGGCATCGGTGGTAGCGCTGAAAAGGCGATGCTGCTGGCCAAGGAGGCCATGAACGAGCCAATTGACATTTCGGAATTGATCGCGAGAGGGCCATCAAGTGCGGAGGAGGCACTGCGGGTTGAGCTTTATGAACGAATAAATGCCTTAGGTATCGGCGCTCAGGGCCTAGGCGGCCTGACGACAGTCGTTGACGTTAAGGTAGCGACTTATCCTACCCACGCCGCGTCCAAGCCCGTGGCGCTCATTCCGCAATGCGCCGCCAACCGGCACCTGAAGTTTACCTTGGACGGCTCTGGACCCATCAGGCTTGAGCCGCCCGACCTTTCCGAATGGCCCCAGATCGGTCATGAGGATTTGCACACAAGCGGCGTCCGCCGGGTCAATCTCAACGCGGTCACAAAGGAAGAGACGGCATCGTGGCGCTGCGGGGAAACCCTTCTTTTGTCCGGAAAGATGCTGACGGGCCGAGATGCTGCCCACCAGCGAATGGTCGACCTGATCGATGCCGGCAAGCCGCTCCCAGTCGATCTGCTAGGACGCGTGATCTACTACGTCGGACCAGTCCGCGCAGTGAGGGAGGAGGTCGTCGGGCCGGCTGGCCCGACAACCGCCAGCCGTATGGACAGTTTTATTGAAAAGATTCTCGCCGAGACCGGGCTATATGCGATGGTCGGCAAAGCGGAGAGGGGCCCGGCGGCCATCGAGTCGATTGTGAGACACAGAACGCCCTATCTCATCGCAGTGGGTGGCGCTGCGTACCTGGTTTCAAAATCGATCAAGGCGGCCCGGATCGTTGCCTTTGAAGACCTGGGCATGGAAGCCATCTATGAATTCGAGGTCCAGGACATGCCGGTCATCATGGCTGTCGATGTTGAGGGAAACTCCATTCACAATTCGGGGCCTCTTGAATGGCGTAAGCGCATGGCGGCCGACAGCATCGCCCGCGGCATCGGCGTTTGAACCTTCCCGGCTGCGCGATCCGGCCAGACTCCCGCGCCGGATTTTGGGTCGCATCGGTAACACGAGCGGCATTTTGCGTTCCAGCTCCTCGGCGAGCCAGATAAGAAAGGCCTTCAATTCATCTCGAAGCTGAATGCGCCCGATGTAAACACTGCATCTGACTGTGTCCCCAATCGATGCTCGGATGATGTCGAGGGTGTCAATCAAGTAAGCAGCGGAGATTCAAAAAATGCGCTATCTATTTAAGACGAGGTCGCCGCCGACAGGCGATCCCCCCTTCAAATGCGTCATTGCCCGGAGGGCAATAGCCCAACTTCTACAGCCTTTCTGCTTGGATCGCTCTCAGTCACCTGACTTTCGACAACCTCGCACCGAAGCGTTGCAGGCCGAGGAAGAATGACGTTCACTACATTCGCTCGCTTCAATTAATGAGAGAATTGGTTGGCACCAATTGAGCTGTCGACCACCGCTTGAGAGCAAAAGGTCATGAAGTCGAAACCCGATCCTGTGCGACTAGACGCTTGGGATGTCCGGATTCTCTCAGAGATCCAGTCAGACGGTCGGATTTCGAAAAGCGAGCTTGCAAAGCGCGTTCATCTATCGGCGTCGGCCTGTTCGGAGCGGCTCCGTATACTCGAAGCCGCAGGGATCATTGAGGGGTTCTACGCGCGACTCAGTCCAGCCCTCATCGGGGGCATCATCTCTATAATGGTGGAGGTGGTTCTGGATCGCCATCGTCTCGAGGATCAACGACACTTCGAGACTGCGATCCAAGAGATTCCGGAAATCCTGGACTGCTGGGCTATCGGGGGGCGGATCGACTATCTGATGCGCGTCGTGTCTCCTTCTATGGCTGCTTATCAGGATTTTATGGAGGGACTCCTGCAGGCAGGCTTAGGGATCGATCAATACTACAGCCTGGTCGTAACGAAACCTGTGAAGTCCAATTCGCCGATCCCCTTGTCGGCACCAAAGCGAAGGTAAACTACCGAAGCCTTGGTTTTCACGGCGTTTGGAGCCGATTCCGAGAATTCGTCGGCGAAAGACGTGCATTCCCGCGAAATTCGAGAGGCGTTTCCGGTATAGAGCGGTGGCTGGTCGAGCGTTCCCTCAATCAACGGGAGAAGAGGGATTGATGCGCCTGAGCCATCTTGGAGCCAAGCAACTGCGAGAGAAGGATCGAAGCATATGGCTGCGAAAGAGAAGTTCAAATTCAAAATCGAAAACGAAAATTATGAATGGGACAACCGGTTCATAACCGGCGCTGAGGTGCGAGGCGTAGGCCCTGGCATACCAGATAGCATGGACCTGTATCTGAAAATGCCTGGCCAGCCCGGACAGCTTGTCGGGCGTGATGACTCAATCGATTTGCTGCCTCCGGGGATCGAAAAGTTTTACGCCCAGGATGCAAGTTCCGAAGCCGGAAATGAATAATGGCCCTGTTGTTCGATTCTGATTACGAGATACTCGTCAAAGCCGGTATCAATTTTGAAGAACAAGAAAGCCCCCGTTTTCTTATATTAAAAAAATTTCCGCTACCGAAAGACATGTATCTGGCAGATGGAAAGCCCGCAGACGCGATCGATGTCTTGTATGTTATTCCGCAGAATTATAATAGCTCGGGTGGCGACATGTTCTGGGTTCACCCACGCCTCCATCGGGCTGACGGCAAGCCAATACCAAACACTGGCGGGCCTAGTCCCAGTGAGGATTCACGTACTCACAAAGGGATGGTGTTTTGCCGGTGGTCTAGGCACTGGCACAAAAATCCTTGGAAACCAAAGGTCGACAACGTCCGAACGATTATGGATCGGATTTCGTGGGCGTTTAAGTACCCTGACGCAGCAAGGCGCCCATGAACGGACATCGCATTTCGATCATCGGTTCTCTCGACAATAGGCTCAAGAGTTGGTTGACGTGGCACCCTGACGGTCACGAGCGCGGCGCGCTGGTTCTCTTCCGCAAAATGGAGAGGACTGTAGCGGGTCTGCCGCCGTCAGCACGTTTTGTGGCGGTTGACGTGATTGAGATGGATGGCGACTGGATACTGGACAGCTCGCCGGTTCACTTGCGCATTAATCTGCGCAAGTTTCAGGATATCTACGTTCGTTGCGAGCAGGAGCTGCTCGAGCTGGGGTTCGCTCATAGTCATCCAAGAGGCGTTCTGGATTTCTCGATGAAGGATGACCAGAACGAACAAAGCATTCTGAGGGGATACGCTGGCTGCAACGGCCCTGATGTGTCACTTGTCGCGATGGTTTTGGCTCACGGGCAGTGGCGTGCGAGAGTTCGGCCGGGTGCGGCTCCTGACAGTGTGACTGATGTCCGGCATGTCTGTGTGATCGGGACGGACTTGGCAGTTCATATTGGCAAGGCAGATGATGCCGCTCCGTCGGAAGTACTAAGTCGCCAGGAAGCTGCCTTTGGCACGCCTTTCAACGAGAAGCTCAGATCGTTGCGCATAGCAATCGTCGGAGGTGGCGGAACGGGGTCTTCGGTCGCCACACTCGCCGCCCGCGCCGGTGTTGGCGAACTCATCATTGTCGATGGGGATTTGCTCGAAGATAGCAATCTCAACCGCGTCCGTGGATATCGCAGTTGCGATATCGGCGCGAGTAAAGCAGCCACGTTGGCCCGATACATACGAGATTTAGGTTTACAGGTGTCTGTCGTTGCCATTCAGGAATATGTGAACGAGTCTCCAGAAGCGATAGATGCAATTTCTAGCGCTGACCTGGTGTTCGGCTGTACCGACGATGTTGCTGGAAGGGAGGTCCTCAATCAGGCAGTGTACTACTACTGCCAGGGCCTTATCGACTGCGGGCTCACCGGCAAGATTGATCTTGACCAGGAGCGTCAGCCTTATCTACGTGACCATAGAGGCCGGGTTAGCACAGTTCTTCCCGAATATGGTGCGTGCTTGAGGTGCCAAGGCGTCGTCACCGAGGAAAAGCTCAGCTACGAGAGTGCACTAAAGGCGCGTCCTGAGCTGACGGAGCTCGATCCAGAAACGCTTCGGAAGGAGTACTATCTGGTCGGGGGCGGCGAGCGGGCTCCCGGAGTAGGTCCCTTCACCAGTGCCACTGCCGATATGGCCGTAGCGACGTTGTTTGATCTGGTGCGGCCCTATCGGTGGCTTCCGAGCGACATTCGCCGCGACAATATCTGGTACGACTTCGTGCATATGGTAATTCGCAGCAATATGCCAAAGGACAACTCCGAGTGCTTTTGCTGCGGTCCGAATGGCTTATTACTCGCACCAGAGAATGGATATCGGCTCAGTATGCCCTCACTAGGCAAGCCGAGTTAATCGTATGTGGTCTTGGCTGCTAAAACTCGTACGGTGGTTAGAGGAAATCATCCTCGGTCCACGCGGTCCAAAAACATCCGCCAACCGAACTCCTTCTGAGCAGCGTTCCGCGGACATACTTTTCGCTCGCAATGAAGTGGTTGAAAAAACGCCTCCGAATGACACGGTGCGGCCGGGACAGTTCATCACCGTCGTGCACAAAGGCCGACCATACTGGTCGCTCTTTAGGTGCCCCTGTGGCTGTGGCGAGGTGGTTTCCTTACCAATGCATCCACCACATAGCCCCAGGTGGCGTATTGAGGTGAGCCTAGAGGGCCGGCCAACATTGCATCCCTCTGTTTGGAGAAACAAAGGATGCCTAAGCCATTTTTGGCTTAGCGACGGAAGAGTCTACTGGTGTGAAGACACCGGTGTCGAGCCTTGGCGAGCCCGACCAGACCTATACGGAAAAAAAATCTAGAGCGCGTCCTGGAGCCGACGAATCGACTGCGATGTGACGACGGCCATGCGCCTTCGCTCGTGATTCAACATCCACTTTGATGAGTTGGATGATGGCAAGAGCACTGAGCTACGACCATTCAGGTTGCACGGTCGAGATGACTGCGACGAGCCCCAGAGTGCGCTACGCGGTCACACCACGGCGGAGAGCCACAAGCTAAGGAGCTTCACCGCGGGCCAGAAACGCCGTGTCACCCCCGGCCATCAAGGCCGGGTGCGGCGCCACTCGCCCATCGAATCCGTGACCGGCCACATCAAGGCCGAGCGGCCGAGCTCCCGATGGGCCGCAACTATCTCGCCGGCCCAGCCGGGTGACCGTTAACGCCATTCTGGCCACCGCCGGCTATAATCTGTGCCTCGTGCTCTGAATGTTCATATTGGCGTTAGCGCTGCCCGAAATTTTTGCGGTACAGATTGTCCTCAGTGTCGAGAGGCGAAATGATGTGTTCGACCAACTAATTGACTTGACGGCACGCTGAAGTATCGCCGCAGTCCGGGCAGAACTGGCTATGTCCGATCTTGTCTATGTAATCGCCTTTCCAGACCATCCTTGGGTTGGATAAACATTAACCTCAGAGACACCTAATTTAGTTTTTAGCGGTCGCCTGGCTCCCATCTATCCTATCTAGGTTCCATCGCGATGAGCATCATCGCGGCCGCAGTTGCGAATGAATGCATTCCATTCGTCGCCGACGACAAGTTTGATGCGCTCGGTAACGAGAGCGACCCCGCAAGCCAGCTGAGCCAGTTCAGTAACGGGCACGCCAGCAAGACGCGTTTGATTTCAATGACGACTGTGCCAAGCTTCGTCCACCGGGATTCGATGTTCGTTGGCCCCCAACCAAGGCCCAGAGTTCGCAAACAAATCAGCCAAACAGTGCGCAGATGGTTGAACAGCGCTGTGCGCTCCGCCACCAGACTTTCTCGCTCTTGACCGGCACGAAGCGCATCGTCGGTGGCGTCGCCGCCTCGGCGTCGCGGTCGTCGCGCTTGTTCGCTTTCACATACGGCCGAACCAATTTCGGCGACACGAGGACGCCATCAGGCAGATTCTGCTGAACTCCAGCATGGCGGCCTACGGACGGCGCATCTCGTACCACCATCGCCCGGCCATATGCGGTACCTTGAGCAGACATACGCGCGAACAGACCCCCGGCAGCGCCCTCATCAACTCAAGGCCAGTTTCGCTGACCTCGTGAATGAGGCGTCCGTCGGCAGATCTCGACCAGCCTTCTCGTGACCAAACCTGTGAAATCCAACACTAAGGCGACGGTGAACGCCGAAGCGCTGGTTTCCACGGCGTTTGATGCCAATTCCGCGAATTCGTCGGCTAAAGACGTGCATTCCCGCGAAACTCGAGAGGCGTTTGCGGTATGCTAATTGCTAAAGAGGCGGCCGGGCCGAGTGCCCTCCGCCAATCCATCGCGAGGAGGGGGACCATGCGCCTGAGCAATCTGGGAACCGAGCAACTCCGGGAGAAGGATCGAGGCTTCGTGTTTCATCCGTCTACGCATCTGGCCAAGCACAGCCGAGGCGAGACGCCAAACCGGATTATGGCCGGTGCGGAAGGCGTCTATATCTGGGATACCGAAGGCCGAAAGAGCCTTGACGGTTTCGGCGGGCTCTACTGCGTCAATATGGGATATGGCTGCACAGAAATTGCCGAGGCCATTGCCAGGCAGGCGCACGAATTGCCGTTCGCCCATGTCTATGCAAGTCAAGGTACAGAACCAGTCGCCCTCTTGGCAGAGGCAGTCGTCGAATATTTTGGTCAGAACATGCGAAGGGTCTTTTTCGGCCTCTCCGGTTCCGACGCCAACGAAACCAATATCAAGCTGGTCTGGTACTACAACAACATTCTAGGCCGCCCTGAAAAGAAGAAGATCATCTCGCGAAATCGCGGCTATCACGGGTCCGGGCTGGTCACCGGGAGCCTGACGGGCCTTGCCTTCTTCCACAATTTCTTCGACCTGCCGCTGGATTTGGTGCGCCATACCACGACGCCGCACCACTATCGCCAGGCGCATGACGGCGAAAGTGAGCAAGTGTTCTCGAAACGCTGCGCGGATGAACTTGAAGCCCTTATCCTCGCTGAAGGCCCCGAGACCGTTGCAGCTTTTATCGGAGAGCCGGTGCTCGGGACAGGCGGTATCGTTCCGCCTCCAAAAGGATATTGGACCGCTATCCAAGGGGTGCTCGACAAGTACGATATTCTTCTCATCGCCGACGAAGTGGTCTGCGGGTTTGGACGAACCGGTGAGAAATTCGGTTCCCACCTCTATGGCATGCGTCCAGATTTCGTGACCATCGCAAAGGGCTTGAGTTCCGCCTACCTACCCATCTCCGGGTCAATCATTGGCGACCGCGTCTGGTCGGTCTTGGAACAAGGAACGGAGAAGCACGGCGCCCTCGGCCACGGCTGGACATATTCGGGTCACACACTTTGCGCTGCGGCAGCGCTCGCCAATATTCGACTCCTAAAAGAAAAAAATATCTTGGAGCATGTCCGCGATGTCGGACCGTATTGGCAAACCCGCATGAATGCCGAGCTGGCGGGACATCCCATCGTCGGCGAAGTTCGTGGCGTCGGAATCCTCTCCGCCGTAGAGCTGATGCGGGATCCAAAACAAAGGATACCGTTTGAAACCGACATTCAGGTCGGCGTTCGCGTCGCCGCTGCTCTGTTCGAGGACGGTGTCATCGGCCGCGCCATGCCGCACGGCGATATCCTCGGGTTTGCCCCGCCTTTGATCATCACCCGGAAGGAGGTCGACATAATCGTCGACGCAACGGCGAAATCAGTCGATACGACCTACCGCGCGCTTAAGGCCGAGGGCGCGGTATGAACTTGCGAGCGCCGACGAGAGCGAGGCCCGAGTTCGACGACAGGCCGATAACCAATGTGGTGGTCCCCAGCGATGAAGAACTCTCCCTGGAACCAGACGCTTTGACGTCTGGCTGTCGTTAGGTCGTCCATTGGTGACGGTGGGTTTGACAGCGCCTTGTCGTGTGAGCCGGCCGAAACTGCTGAATTTCAAGCCGTCTGATCTCGAGCATGCTTCGGATTACTTTGATCGCAAGCGGTAACCAAATCAGTTCTGCCGCCGCTGTCCTGTTGCCCAACGACCAGGGCGTTTGTGCGGCGCACCCTGCCGGTGTACCTCCCTACCGGCAGGGTGCCATTTTGACCCGCTGAATCAGGGTGATTGTAGCGCGTCAGCAATCGAGAGTTTGAGAAGGAGGTCATCTGCATATCCCGATGGCACATCGAGCTTCGACATTTCTATTACGCATGCCAACCGCCCACCATCGCAACTCTCGACGCGCAGCTGACGACAGCCGGCGTGGAGGTCGCACACATCTCCCTTCACATGATCGAATGTCGGGGGAGCAATCATCGCGGTGAATTTCTCCAGCGTCGAATATCGGGGGGGCGAATCTCCTCGCCATCTTAGCTGGCCAGAAGCAAGAATGTACCTAGGTTAATTGGAAACAGCTGCAGGAGAAAATGCAGATCGTCTTCGAAACTTTGGTGGAACAGTTGTCTTTGAGCGTTGATGAAGTCGATTTCCATAACGCACTGGCCAACGCTGCCGGCGCCTTCGACATTCGCGCATTCGCTTATCTATCTCTGGTGTCGGATAGCGTCACAAAACCCAGGCTGATATCGAATTATCATTCTGGCTGGACGTCGCACTACTTGCGCCACCAATATGAAAAGATCGACCCGGTCATAGGATGGGCAAGGTGCAGCGGATGTCCCTTTCAGTGGGGACCGGGTTTCGGCCATGCCGGCATTTCAACGCGACAGCAACAGCTTTTCGATGAGGCTGCCGAATTCGGTATCTGCTGCGGACTGACGATTCCACTTGTCGATCGCCGCGGCGGAGTTGCTGCGATGACCTTCGCGGCAGACAGGCCCGATCCGACCTTCCTGCGCATCGCTGAGCGATATGAACAGGCGCTCGAGATTATGGCCATGTGCTTTCACATTGCCGTTCGCCGCAAGTTTTCGGGTGACCTGGCAGTGGACGGTGTTTCGCTCACGCCCCGTGAGTACGAGTGCCTGGAATGGACGGCGCAGGGCAAGTCCGCCTGGGAGATCGGCTGCATCTTGGGGATCAAGGAGCGCACGGCCGTCTTCCATCTAGACAATGCCAAGAAGAAGCTCGGCGTGCGCACCAAAAATCAGGCAGTGACGCTGCTGGCCTCCTCACGATCTTCAATTCTCTGAGAACTGAATCCCTCTTTGTGTGCATGCGCACAGGTGGTCGCGACGTGAAGGTTCGCCTCCAATGGCAGGGTCATACCTGCGAGGAGACCATCATGATTGAGCTTATTGCGCCCGGCTGGTACGGCGCCTTTGCCGACGAACTTCACGAAATTATCGCGTTGCACGAAATGTCACCGCCTGCGCTACCGCGTCTTCAAGGCGGGGCTCGACTGGAACGTGCGCACGATCGGCGGCTTCGAGATCGATTCATTCGATTCCCTGAGACTGCCCTATCTTTTGTTGCGCGATTCCGCCGGTCGCGTCGGGGGCGGCGTTCGCCTTCTCCCCTCGACAGGGCCGACGATGACGCGAGATATCTTTTCAAGGCTGTTAGAAGGGAGGTCGGCACCCGAGGAACCGAGTTTCTGGGAAAGCAGCCGTTTCGCCCTTGATCTTCCATCGTCTGCGCCGAGGGGGAATGGGAGCATTGCTGTCGGCACCTATGAATTGCTCGCTGGCATGATCGAGTTCGGTCTGTCGCGGCGGCTCCGCCATATCGTCACGGTTGCGGATTCGCGCATGGAGCGAATCCTGCGTCGCGCCGGATGGCCGCTGGCCCGGATCGGTCCACCCCAGGCAATCGGCACCACCCGCACCGTTGCCGACCTTTCAGATGTCTCCTACGAGAGCCTTGCTGCGATCCTTCACAATGGCCTCGGCGGTCCCGTGCTGTGGGCGCCTGTGCTCGGCTGACATGGTTTTGATAGGCAACGGCGCCCACTGGCCGGACTGGCAGGATGAGAAATCCTATCGCTACACGCGCCACCTGACCCGACGCGGCTGGGCCTGGGAGTTTCTGCGGCGCAATCCGGCCCTTTTAGCGCGATCTGACACGCGCCCTTGAGCAGGCCGAATATGTAGAAAGGCACTTCGAGGTAAAAGTGGTGAAATCGCCGCTCGATCTGATGCGGTGGGGACTCCTGTTTCGCAAGCTCCGTTGAGCGTGATGCGGCTATGTTCTGGTGCCCCCCAATGCCCGTATGTCCTGCCGGTCATTGCGCAAGAGGCATTGCCGCCGGAAAGACTTTCGTTTGATCTCGCTGCATTGCCATGTTGGGCAGCAGTCCTGATGACGGCTGACGGTCGGCAGCACGTCGTGCTGCGAAATGCTCGCCGGAATTTACAGCTCGTCGTGGAGGGCGCGGACGTCTTGCGCCCCGTTCGGCTTTCCGTCGACGCGATCTGGCCCGCCGATCGGATGAGGCAGCAGTTGAATGCGTTCGAATGCCTCAATGGTCTTCAAACGACTGGACAACTTCCCGACAGGCTGTTTCCGCCCGAAGCGCGGCAGCCGCCTGCGCTTTGTCCTCCAGGCGCTCGACGGCTCGCTCGGCGGTGCATCGCGTCGTGAAATCGCGGCGGCCCTGTTGGGCCAGCATCGCGTCCATGCCAATTGGACGGATCCTCGCAACCACCTTCGCGATCGCGTCCGCCGTACCGTCCGGCGCGGTCACATCCTCATGGATCGTGGATATCGAGACTTCCTCGCCTAGTGATTGGAAAGGCTCAGCTGGGGTCCGTCAGCGCGTAAACAGTTCCTTGTATCCGGTCGTAACCATCCAATTCGCCCGATCGAGATGGCTGCGAACCGCCTTTCGGGCGCGGTCAGGTTCTCGCACAGGATCGATGCCGAGGACCAGCTGCGCCATTTCGTCTTCGCTGGCATCGTCGGCGGACGCGTCCAGGAGCCTCATGTAGATCGTGAAATGCTCGTTGTCGTAAGCGGTCAGGCTGTCCGACCACGGGACTTCGTCGGAAATCGATAAGGCCATGTCTATGCTCGTCAATGTTAATCCAGATTAGCTCTTGCCCACCGCAGCGACTCAACGAGGGCGGCTCATTGCGGATAGCCGCCGTTTGAGCTCGACAACCAGATAACCAGTTTTTCTGGTTATCTGAATTTCGATTTAATTCGTCTGCCGGTTTCGTCAAGGGCCCGGCAGGCATGCAAAAGACACTCCGATCGCCGAGGCATGTACGCCTTGTTCAATTGATCATCGATGAGCGGAAGGCATCCGGCCTCAGTCAAGCGGACCTTGCGAAGGCTATCAGCCGATATCAGTCAGTCGTTGCGGCCATTGAATCGGGAGGTCGGCGTGTCGACGTTGTCGAATTCCTCGACCTCGCCGAGACGATCGGGTTCGATCCGCATGAGATGCTGCGTAAGGTAGCAAAGATTTCCCGCACTGGATCTGACAACTGACGCTCCCTGCAGCGCTGGATGCACTTGGCGGTGGCTAACGAAACCAAGGCCTCGTAGCACTGGTCGCCTCGGCTCTCGCTACGCGGCCCACCGACGACGAACCGCCCCGTTGGGTTGACCAGGAATTTGATCGATTTTGTGGGTCGGCAAGACCGGCTCTATGATCTCCTCAATGCCGCCTTGCCGGATTGTCCCAGGCGAGACTTCTCGGCATGCTGCGTCGCCAGCGGGACAGCCCGAACGGGAAGCGTTACGCGCGCAAGGGCATAGGAGGGGGTATCGAGGAGGCATTTGGGTTCTCGGTAGCCCCGCTGCTGGCCCGTGCTTATGAGTTCGAGGCAGTCGCCGAGCGTGTCCGCTCGATAGCAGGGCGCTCAGGCTTACGCGGGAACGCATCACATTGCACCGCCGGGACATCCAAAAGTTGATCGAGCCGTCTCTCGAGGAAGATGTCCCAGGCGACTGGGGTGGCCCTCTGGAGGCGATTCCGCATCATTGTGGAGGCGATCCCGCGCCGAGCATGCATGGCCGAACTCGCGCCGATCGTGACTGATCTGGCCGCACTGCGCGACGAAGTGGACAAACTGCTGGAATTCACATCAAATCCAGGAATTCAAGCCGCAATAACGAACGGCAGCAATCTAATTCAAATACCGGCTCTATTTTTGAATTTGAACCTGCCTTGGAAGAAAGCGGGGCGCCGAGCGAGCAAAGCACCAGGACCGCAGGGCCGCCGAAAACCTATCCGCTTGGGCTTGTGCTGAAGGCCTGCCCTGAAATTGCGGATTACGCCGTGGATGGAATCGGCAACTGGCGCGATTTCATCGCGACAGCGGTCCAGGTGTGCGGTTATCTCGGCGTGTCACATTCCGCGTACGGATGCCTGCCATCTGGTGGGGCAGGAAACCACGGCAATCATGATCGCCTGCATTCTCCAGCGGGCGCGCCACATCAATTCGGCTGGTGGCTACCTGCGCGTGCTCACCGACAAGGCCAGGGCAGGGGAGTCTTCGGTCGGGCCGATGCTGATGGCCGCCTTGAAGGCCAACGGGTCGACGTGAAGGATCATGGGACATACCTCCTCAAAGAGAACGCGTCGGCCTCTATGCCTATCAGACGTAGCCGTCCCGCGCGGGCTTTGGGATGCACGTCCAGGCCTTCGGTGCTTCCCGATTGATCGCTCACGCCATACTGCTTCAAAACGAACTTTCCAGCTTCACGAACAAGGCGGTGCTGTCGCTCCACGACATTCTGCAACGCATCGGAGAGTTTCGTCAGAGGTGCCAGCGGTTCGGCCACCTGCCGGGCTGCGGGTGCTCCCTCTCGCGCACCGCGCGCATAGGCTCCGGCTCGATCCCGCGCAATGACTTCGACACCGGGTGAGCCGCCAGCCATCCGGAGAGCGTTCCCATCTCACGGTCAGGCAGCAGATCAACGACGTTGTTGGTTTCGAGATCGACCAAAATAGTCCCGTATCGCTGACCACGCCGCCATGCCCAGTCGTCAACGCCGAGGATGCGTGGCGCCTGGTTCGCATGATACGCGAGATACGCGAGATACGCCTTCTATCCGAATTCCTCCTCGAACGAGCAGTTTGCCAGTGGTCGCCGCCTGACCAGCAGCTCGCCTATGGTCCTTCCTAATTCAGCCGTTGCAACAACACCTTCAACGAAGTTCACAGAAGCTTTACGCCGCAAATCGCCGACAATGGTACGTTGACCACAAGGTCTGAGGTCACGCGCGGCTAGAAAAGCTAAAGCCGATTTACCCTCGGATCGCTGCACAGCACGCAACGGAGGGTCAACAGCCAATGGCAAGAAGAGCGCTCATCCTGGTTGAAGGCGATCCAAGGGGTAATGGTCTGCTATACGTCAAAGCGGCCCAGCGTTTTGGTCTGCATCCAATTACCCTGTCGGCCGATCCAGCCCGGTACGACTATCCTGCGGCGGAAAGGATTGAGGCAATCCGTGTCGACACAGACAATCTCGATGCGCTGATCCACGAATGTTCCCGGCTGCGTGCGACGTATGACATTGCTGGCATTACGTCCGCCTGGGAGCCGGTCTATGCGACAGTTGGCAAGCTTTGCCGATATTTCGATCTGCCGGGACCGAACCCCGCATCCATTGAACGATGCTACGACAAATTCGCTCAACGTCAGCTCCTTGCGGAGGCCGGCGTTCCAATACCGGCTTATCGCGTGGCAGCAAATGCGGCGGAGGTAGAAAGCGCTGCCGCGGAGATCGGTCTGCCGGTGATTCTTAAGCCAGCCGTAGGCAGCGGCAGCCGCGGAGTCCGATTGTGCCGCAACGCCGATGAGGTGGCCGAACATACGATCTATCTGCTAGGCGGGAAGCACATATGGCGGTCTTCGCCGAGGATACTCGTCGAAGAATTCGCACAAGGCCCCCTTTATTACGCCGAGATCATGGGAAATGAGGTGATTGGGATTGGTGTCGCCGACTTTGGACCCCCACCGCATTTCGTCTCTCGAGAGTGCAGCTTTCCGGCCCTGCTGACTGATGACGAGCAGGAGCGCATCGCCGATGTTTCGCTGGGCTGTTTGCGCGCTCTCGGCCTTGGCTGGGGCCCAACCTGCATAGAATTCCGGTGGACGAAGCTTGGCCCAGTCGTCATTGAAGTCAATCCGCGTCTTGATGGCGCGCCCGGTCCTCAACTGGTTCAGCTGACTTACGGGCTCGATCTCGTCACCGAGCACATCAAGCTTGTCATCGGCGACGAATGGAATTTGCGCAAAAGGTATTCGCACTCTGCGGCCGCGAGGATCCTAGTTCTTGATCGCGATGGCACCCTCGATTGGATCGAGGGCGACAGTCAGGCTGCTGCTGTACCAGGGGTCGTTGAGGTCAAATTCTATGTTGAACCCAAGACGCCGGTCGTCAGGAAAGGCGATATCCGAGACTGCATCGGACATGTCATCGCCGCTTCACCCAGCTTGGCTGAGACCGAGGCGATACTTCAGCGTGCCGTCGACCTGATCGATTGGTCGATCACACCATTTCCGAACGTTGGCGAACAGGAACAACATGCGGCCCCTTGCGTCGCCGCACCAGCGCAGGTGGCGCCAGGTAAGAGATGATCGTCGCCAAACATATGGTGCAATTGAGGGCACGACAAAGATGCAGGTCGACAAGATGCGACGCCAGACGGCGTGCGTTATCTCAGTATCGCCACAGAAATCACCAAGGAGGACGGTGGATTTGGAACTCCTCATCGACGCTGTTCGATCGCGCTCGGATGCGAGATCTCCGACGCGGGCGATTTCGTTTATGCAGACCGGCTGGATTTTGCCGACAGGTCAGCCTTCGAGCCTATCGGCGTTTCATGCCGCATTTGTGCGCGCATGGATTGCATTCAACGCGCCATTCCGCCGCTCAAGAGCACGATAACGATCGACCACGACCGACGCAGCGAACTGCCATACACGATTTGCTGATTGAGAGTGAGGTGGCCGGAAGGTGCCATCTTGTCTGATGTCATTTCCACGTGCATGCGACACATCTCAGCTGTTCGACCTACACGGCCTCTATTCTGGGCTTGTAAACGGGCGTTCTCGAACCGCCCGATCTGGCCTGGGCGGGAAGGCGTGCCGCGTAAGTCCAGTCGCTCTATCCGCCGGGCGCTCGACGGGACGTCGAACTTGTTGGTCATGGTGCAAAATCCGGGAAGTTTGATGCGATTATGCAAAGGAATGTCGCACCCAGTGCGGTGTAGGACTTCTTGAACCGACCAAAATCAAAAAACGGCCGGCGACGGGCATCAACAGAGCGGACCCTGCAAATGTCAAATGATCTCTCATTGCCGGACAAGCCGGGTGACGTGACGCTGGCCACGGCCGCGCAAGCCAGTCGGCCGGGGAAGCCCGCCACGTTGCTCAACATACGCAACCTTCGGATTGAGGCGATGGTCTACCCACCGGGCGAGAGCCCAAAGGGCGTAATTCTCGTCCACGACGTTTCGCTGACGCTGGAACGGGGCAGGGTTTTGGGTCTGATTGGCGAATCGGGCGCCGGCAAGTCCACCATAGGTCTGTCCAGCATGGGTTATGGTCGCGGCGGGGTCAAAATAACTGGCGGCGAGGTCATCCTTAACGACCGTGACATTCTGAAGGTCGGCGCAAGGGGCATGCGCAAACTCCGGGGCCGTGAGGTCTGCTATGTTGCGCAGTCGGCCGCCGCCGCATTCAACCCCGCCCACCGGCTGATGGACCAGGTGGTGGAGGCGGCACTTCTACATGGCGTGGCAACGCGGACAGAAGCCGAGAAGCGGGCGATTGCTCTATTTAAGAAGCTTGGTCTTCCTGACCCCGAAAACATCGGCAAGCGTTTCCCCCATCAGGTTTCGGGCGGTCAGTTGCAGCGCGTCATGACGGCCATGGCGCTCTGCTCGGAGCCTGACCTCATTGTCTTCGACGAGCCGACCACAGCGCTCGACGTCACCACACAAATCGACGTGCTGGCCGCGATCCGGGACGCCATCCGTGACACCGGGGTCGCGGCACTCTACATCACCCACGACTTGGCGGTGGTGGCGCAGGTCGCGGACGAGATCATGGTGCTGCGCCACGGCAAGCTCGTAGAGCGAGGAATGACGCAGCAGATCATCAACCAGCCGCACGAGCAATACACGCGAGCCCTCGTTTCAGTGCATCACATCGATCACGAGCAGAAGGACTGCGGCATGGCGCCTGTGCTGTCAGTCAAAGGCCTGACAGCAGGTTACGGCGACGGAGCAATCAAGGTCTTACGCGATGTGTCCCTGGACCTTCATACTGGACAGACGCTCGCCGTGGTCGGTGAATCGGGCTCGGGTAAATCGACGCTGGCGCGGGTGATCACCGGGTTGCTGCCGCCTTTGGCAGGCAGCATCCAGTTCGACGGGCGCGACCTTCCCCGTCGGTTGGCCGAGCGATCGAAGGATGACCTTCGGCAGCTTCAGATGATCTATCAGATGGCGGATGTCGCGATGAATCCGCGCCAGACCGTTGCTACGATCATCGGGCGACCGCTCGAGTTCTATTTCGGCATCAACGGTGCGGAGCGCGACCATCGCGTGGCCGAACTGCTTGACAAGATCGAAATGGGCAAGAGCCTTGCGAACCGGTATCCGGCAGAGCTGTCAGGCGGACAAAAGCAGCGCGTTTGCATAGCCCGAGCGCTTGCGGCAAAGCCCAAGCTGATTATCTGCGACGAGGTGACTTCAGCCCTCGACCCATTGGTGGCCAACGGAATCTTGAAGCTCTTGCTGCACCTGCAGAAGGACGAGGGGGTAGCCTATCTCTTCATTACCCACGATCTCGCAACGGTGAAATCGATCGCCGATTCGATCTCGGTGATGTATCGCGGGCAAGTGGTCCGCTACGGGGCAAAAACCCAGGTTCTTAGCCCACCTTTCGACCCTTATACTGAGCTTCTGCTGTCTTCCGTTCCTGAGATGGAGGTCGGCTGGTTGGACAAGGCTATCAGCTCCCGGCGCATGGAGAGCGCCGGGAACTAGCCGCAGCTCTGTCGCTCCGGGACGGGCATGCAGAGTTAGACGCGGACATTTCGTGAATGGTCCTGGGATCGCTTCAGCAATGCATTGACGGCTCTGTCGGCCGCTTTCTGCGCGGCAAGTTGGAAGCTCAGATTCTTCAGCTTAGGTTCGCTCGCGGCATTCGCCGGGATTGTTGTTGGCAACTCAGGGAAGCGTTACCCGGGTTGTTAGTGTGAGATGCTAAAACATGGCCGAAATCTATGATCCGCCGATCCCCTGGACGGGGGTTCTAAAGGTCCCCCTTGTACTGTATCGGACAAGGGTTCGTTCAGAGTGGATTGACGAGTTCGAGCACGTTAATTCCGCCCACTACCTATCGATCTCCAATCACGCTGGCTGGGCCTTCTGGAATTGGATCAACTCTCCTGAGGGCACCATGGAGGCACGCGGCGGCCATGAGAATGTGGTCATTGAGAACCACGTCCGGTATCTCAACGAATTGACGCTCGGCACTGAGATAAACGTCACGACGCAGCTAAGTGACTTCGACAACAAGCGCTTTGTATTGTTGCACCAGATCCGGAGGTCGGACGATGGTGTCCTCGCCGCGACGAACGAGATGAAATGCCTTGCCTTTAACTTGAACAACCGGCGGGCCGAGAAATGGCGTTCGATTGTTGTCGATCGACTTGAGTTGATCCGCAACTTTCAAGCTGCAGTCGGCGCACCTGCAACCCTTGGCCGGGTCGCACTCAAGGAGAGATAAGGCATTCTTTGCTCATGCCCCCCACTCAACCGGTAACTCGCACCGACGGGAGTGGCGCCACGACCATCAAGAGACGTCAGAAACATGCGTCCCATCACGCAAACTCGGATTCGATCTATTCTCAGAAGACCCATGAGAGCGGAACGCTCGGTATCCAGGACTGGATGGGACAACTAACCAAGCATCTTGCCTCGGAGTCGGACGAAGGTAAGGGGCTGCACTCCGGCACCCGCCTTCAGTGGCAGCGGGCCACAGGGAATGCGATGGAGACTCGGCCATTAGCCTAGACCCGGTCCTACCCAGGCTGGCACCTCCAAACGGCATTGCTGCGGAGTTTTCGCATAAATGACCTTAAAACATTTCGAGAAATGCGATGAGGAAATGAAGCCGCACGCAATTGCAACGTCGATCAATGGCATTCGTGTGCCCTCGATTAGCCTTTTGGCGTGGTCGAGTCTCATTTTCAGATAATGCTTGGCTGGCGAGAGGCCAAGGTGTGTGAGAAAAAGTCGTTCGAGTTGGCGCCTTGAGAGACCGGCGCGCTTCGCCACCACATCCATCGAGAGCGGGTTATCAAGGTTTGCTTCCATGGTCTGAACGGCGGCAACAAGCTTTTCGCTGACGTTTGCGTACGACAGTCCCGATGGGGCAGTCTGGCGATTTGAACCGGAGCGTTGTCCGTCAACAATTGCATGGCGGCATACTTCTTGTGCGACCGTTCCGCCGGCTTGGCTCGCAATGAAGTCGACTGCCAGGTCGAAGGCCGCCAGTTCGCCCGCACAAGTGGAATACTGCCCATCCTTCACGAAAAGCGTTTCCCGAATGCGCGGCCTACGGAACACCTCGGAAAAAGCTGCGAGTCTCGACCAATGGATTGTGCAAGGAATATCGGCCAGCAAGCCAGTTTCGGCCAGAAGCCACGTGGC
Source organism: Mesorhizobium amorphae (assembly GCF_014843845.1). Classification (GTDB taxonomy): domain Bacteria; phylum Pseudomonadota; class Alphaproteobacteria; order Rhizobiales; family Rhizobiaceae; genus Mesorhizobium; species Mesorhizobium amorphae_A. The sequence continues at coordinate 39,626 of NZ_JHQS01000023.1, forward strand.
CGTGCCCAGTGCCGATATGAAAATGCCCCGCCTTGCCATGCATCTTAGGAACCCGTGTAACTGTGGCGTATGCTGCCGTTCAACCTGCTCGCCCGCGATAATTACGAGCTGGTTGAGGTGCGCATTGGTAGCGCTCAAGGCCTCAGCGGTTATGTCGACAGAAATTGCGATGTTGTTCGCACCGTAAACTGCCTTGTTGTCTAGTCCTGCAATTTGCCACCGAAACAAAGAGGCCTTCGCTAGCACATTCGCTATCCGAAACGGCTCGAGATAAGCGTGAAGCGCCAGGTGCGAGAAACCTGGCAGTACCAGAACGGCGATGTAAACCGGTTGATCGAGCGACAGATCATTCGGCCGCTCTGTAGGCTTCATCGCCTGGATTGTAGCCGGAGCGTTCATCAGCGCCCGTATCTTGCAATCGGTTCACCCAACGTCTTCGCCTCGGGCTGAACACCGAGCCCGGGCCGCTGGGGCACGGAAATATGCCCATTTCGTATCACTATTGGGTTTTCGGGGTCATAGTGCCCATCGATGTACTCCTGGGCAATCCATGTGCCTTCAAACCGCCGCGGCTCGACTGTCGAGGCGAGATGGACGCAAGCTGCTGCAATAACATCGCCGCCCCAGGCGTCATCGCAAGTGTGCGGAAGAGATCGGATCGCACACATGTCTCGCACGGTGGTCATCTTCGTGAGGCCCCCAAGACGCGTGACTTTCAACCCAAACCCATCAGCGATGCCCGAGGAAATAGCGCGAAGGACAGCGTTCAAATCTTCTGTGTTTTCATCGAGATATACAGGATGCGTAAGCCTGCCTTTGAGACTCGCGACCTCTTCCATAGTGTTGCACGGCTGTTCGAACACGAAGGGAACGGACTGGCAAAGTCGATCGAGGTGGATGGCGGCGGCTATGGTCAGGCCGCGGTTGCCGTCGACCGCAATTCTCGCTCTGTACCCGACGGCCTCCCAAACCTTATGGACAGTTGCGGCATCCTGTTCGAGATCGCGCCCGCCAATCTTAATCTGCAGGCGCGGATATCCTGATTTGACCTTGTCCGCAGCGATGCGAGCGGTTTCTTCAGGAGTGCCAACGATGGTAGAGTAGTACGAAGGTACTCGATCCGTGAGCGCGCCGCCGAGCAGAGTCGAGACTGGCACCCCGAGACGCTGGCCGAGCAGATCCAGCAGTGCAATGTCGAAAGCTGCCTTGGCATAGCCGTGGCCGTTCAACCGTTCGTCCATCGTCTTTAAGAGATGGCGGATTGAGGACACCTGTTGGCCAATCAAGCCGAGGGCGATCTCAGCAATTGCTGCGCGGGCGCCAAGCGTATGATGGGGTTGATAAACCGGACCAATCGGGCAGGTCTCTCCCCAACCCTTGAAGCCGTTGTCGGTCGCGATTTCAAGCAGAGTGCTGTCAAGCTGTTGTACGCTGCCGCTCGCCATTCGGTAGCTGCTACCGCCCTTCACCGGAAGCAAGCATTTATAAACGTTAATGGTCTCTATCCGCATGGCAGGCCTTAATATTCGTCATTTAGCGCGTCGACCGCTGGAATCTCGCGCGAGCGGCGTTCGATGTATGCTTGCAGTTCTTCATCCTTAGCCTGGTCCAGCTTGGGCTCCTGATATTCTCCCAAAAGATGTCTGGCGTGTTCGAGGGCGCGCTGCTTTATGTCCTTCGAGCCATCGGCTTTCCACTGCTCAATCGAGTTGTTATCGAACAGCTTTGGTATGAAAAATGCGCGTTCAAAGTTGGCCTGGGTGTGCGGGTGGCCAAGGTAGTGGCCGCCAGGTCCAACATCACGAATCGCTGCCAGAGCTTCGTCGAAATCATCCCACTGGATGCCCTGGGTCATGCGGTAGCCCATATCACAGACCTCCGCGTCGACGACGAACTTGGCGATTGAGCAATGCATCCCGGCTTCGTTCCAGCCTGCCGAATGCCAGATATAGTTGGCCCCCGACATCAGCACGGCCATCATCGTCATGGCGCTTTCGTAGCCGGACTGAGCGTCGAAGACTTTCGCGCCGCCCAGCAAGTTAGAAGTGCGCCACGGAATATTGTATCGTCGGGCCATCTGCCCGATCATGAAGTTCATCAACGAGATCTCGGGAGTTCCCGCCATCGGTGCCCCAGACTGCATCGATACCGTTGACAGATAATGACCGTAGATCGCCGGGCAGCCTTTGCGCACAACCTGGGTATAAGCAAGGGCCGAAAGAGCTTCCGCGTTGAGCTGGGCGACTGCGGCAGCGGTGGACGCCGGTGTATTGGCGCCGCCGAGTACGAAGGGCGAGCAAAGCACCGGCTGGTTACGCCGGCAGAAGGCTCGCATGGCGCCAAGCATCACTTGGTCCCACACCAGCGGCGAATTGCCGTTGCAGTTGCCGGTGGTGACCGCATGGGTTTCCAGGAAGCCCGGTCCGAACAGGATATCGCACATGTCGAGAGCGTCTTCGGCGTTTTTCGGCGACGTGGTCATGCCCATGAACGTCTTGTCGGAATACCTCATGGACGAATACGTGATGTGCAAATGCCTGTGCGCCACCACAATGTCCATCGGCTCGACGATGTGGTGTGCTGAGGAATGCAGCGCGGGCATCATATGGGCGAGTTTGTGGAACGTGCCGAGATCGGCAATCGTTGGACCACGCCGAACATCGTCAAGATCGCGCATATAAGGAGCGCCGGTCATCGGTACGAAGATCGACTTCGGACCTCCCAATTCGACGTTTTTGGAGGGATCGCGCGCAAAATACTCGATCTCTGGCGGAATGGTCTTGATAAGCTCCATGACCAAGCCGCGGTCTAGATAGACCCGTTCGCCGCGAACGTCTGCGCCTGCCCGACGCCAATCTTCTAGCGCGATCGGATCCCGGAACACCACGCCGACCTCTTCCAAGATGGCCAGCGACGCTTCATGCATTCGCTCGACTTGCTCCGCATCCATTGGTTCAACCACGGGCAATCCGCGTTTGAGCGTTGGCAGCATTTCGACGTTGGGCGCGGTGCGAATTGTTCGCCGCGCTTCCCGGCCGCCTCTTCGCGAAGCCCTCGCTTCAGCAGTCATGCTGGTCTCCAAAATACTAAGGAAAAGCAGGGCATTGAGTGAGCGCCCTCAGCGCGACTATTGCTTAATCCTAGGGATTTGACCTAATGCAAAAGTCTCACCCCGGTGTTGACTAAAGTGCTGTCCGGATTTCGGGGCGGTCAGTTTGGTTGAATGTTCTATGGTTCGTCGTTACTATGATCTCCCGTCCCTGACCGCCCTTGCAGTGTTCGAGGCTTCTGCAAGGCATCTTTCGTTCAAGCTTGCGGCTTCCGAGCTCAATGTGACGCCGGGGGCCGTCAGCCGGCAGATTAAAGCTATTGAGGACGAGATTGGGGTTCCTCTCTTCGTGCGGCTTGGAACCGGGGTCATGCTCACCAGCGCTGGCGAGGATCTCTATGCCGTCCTGGCAAGCGGTTTTTCCAGGGCGTCCGAGATTGTCAGAATGATCAAGCGCGGTGATCGCGCGAAGAACGTTACAATTGCCTGCTCAGATGGCATTGCATCGATGTGGCTGATACCGCGGATGCCGGGTTTCTGGAATCGTAATCCCGAGATCGCGGTCGACCACCTGATTTCCGACAATACGCGCGACTACAGGCGCGCTGAAGTCGAGTTGCGAATCCGATATGGCTTCGGTTCATGGCCGGACGAAAACAGCGAATTGCTGTTTGGTGATGTGATCTATCCTGTGTGCGGGCCCGGATTTGCGCAGGAGCACCGGGATGCCACAGCGGAATCGCTGCCCGAACTTCCCCTCCTACACGTCAACTGGGTAGATCCGGATTGGACCGGGTGGGACGAGGTATTCCGGCGCGCAGGAATTCCACATGGGACTCCTCGCGGCCGTAGGTTCGGCAAATTTTCCGTGGCCTTGCAGGCCGCTCAGGCCAACCAGGGAGTCGCTGTGGGTTGGCACCGGCTGGTGCTACCGCTGGTAGAAGAGGGCAAATTGGTCAGGATTACCGACCTCGAACTGCCTGCTCCCGGGGGATATTATCTAACCTGGAACGACAATCGAACACTGTCGCCTGCTGCTGAGCTGCTTCGAGAATGGTTAAGGCAGATCGCTGCCAAGGAGCGCGAAGCTTAATGCTATAGCTCGCGCCCGGCACGCCTCTGCATGGCCCAAAGTTGCAAGGGTGCGCCGATTGCCATCAACGGCATTGGATAAAGCTTATTTGGCGGCGGTTCCTGCAGAGCCTCTGCGACCATTGGCTCTCCTGTCCCGACCGCCAAGTCGGCGGCCAGCATTCCGTAGAGCGTGCCCTTGACCGTACCCAGGCCGTTGCAGCATCCAGCCACATACACCCGATCCTCGATCTCACCGAACGCCGGCGCCGAGTTTAGCGACAGGCACAAGTGACCGCCCCAGCGATGTTCCATCGCGACGCCCTTCAGCATTGGGAAACGCGCTATGAAAGACCGATCATGTGTATGCCCGGTCTGGCGCACCTGGTCCTCGCTCGTCGTCATCGAGGGATTGTAGGTGAATGTGTTACGCACGACGATGCGATCGCCCACCCGTCTGATTGTCGACCCCATCGGGTCGGCCGGAATGAGTCCCCAGCTCGGCTCACCACCCAGCGCCCGTTGTTCTCGGTCCGAGAGCGTCCGTGTCATGCTGGCGTAGGTGAACACGTGAAGAAGACGTTGCTTGTAGAACCCAAAACTCTCCAGATGCCCATTTACCGTGAGGATCAGGCGCGGCGCGACGATTTCGCCCTCCGCCGTTTGGACATGATGCTCCTTGCCGGTGCGAAGCTCGGTCACGGGGGAGTTTTCGAAAATCTTAACACGTTCGGCCAGTCCGGTAGCCAGCCCCCGAATGAAGCCGGCGGGTTGGGCCATCACCGCGCCCGGCGTAAATGTGCCACCGACGAAGAAATCGGTCCCCGTGATGCGCTTCATGTCTGTCGCATCGAGACTTCCGAAATCCTCCGCAAGCCCGACAAGGTGGCTTTCGAATTCGCGGAGCGATCGAAGGCCATGATCTGTCGCTGCTCCGTGGATCTTACCGGCTCTGACGAAATAGGGGTGGAGACCGTATTCCTCGGCTGCTGAGCCGGAAAAATCGATCGCCGCGCGATTCATTTGGATCTGCTTTACATCGTGTTCCCGGCTGCCGCCGTAGTTTTCGCCGCCCAACTCGTGAGGCAGGTCGATCATAAAGCCCGAATTTCGTCCCGCTGCACCCCAGCCGATCCGCTGGGCGTCGACGACAGCAATACGGTCGTTCGGTACCAATTGTGAGAGGCGCCGCGCGGCCGCGAGGCCGGCGAAGCCGGCCCCGACAATGACCCAGTCAGCCATGTAGCGGCCGCGCAGCACCTCAGGCGCCTTGGGAGGCGGCAAAACAGCATACCAGCCCGGTATGGCCATGTCCGCTGGCGTGCGGACAGCCTGATGGACACTCATCAGAAATTCCCCGTTAGTCTACGGAACGTGAGATCTTGGGATCGGAGATGTCCGCCCAGATGGTCTTGAGCTCGGTATACTGGTCGTGGGCATGCAAAGACTTGTCGCGACCGCCGAAGCCAGAGAGCTTAAACCCGCCGAACGGCGTCGTGATGTCTCCTTCCCCATAGCAGTTGATCGTAACGGTTCCCGCCCGAATATCCCGTGCAATTCGATGCGCCTTGCCGATGTTAGCGGTAAAGATCGAGGCGGCGAGCCCATACTCGGTATCGTTGGCGACCCGCACCGCCTCGTCGGCGTTAGCGACCGTGATGATTGAAAGAACAGGCCCGAAAATCTCCTCGCGGGCGATCGTCATTTCCGGCCTTACGTCATCGAAAATGGTGGGCTCGATGAAGAAACCTTTGCCCTGCTTGTGAGCACTGCCACCCACCACGACCTTGGCTCCTTCTGTGCGACCTTTCTTGATATAACCCATGATACGGTCGAACTGCTCTTTCGACACGATTGCGCCTAGTCGGTTTGCCGGATCCAGCGGATCTCCCAGTGGCCATTCGTGGAGCTTGTGGAGAATGGTCTCGACCAACTTAGCCTTGATCTTCTCGTGCACGATTACTCGCGACGTGGACGAGCAATTCTCTCCCATATTCCAAAACGCCGCTTGGGTCACATGTTGCGCGACCACGTCGATGTGTTCGGCGTCGTCCAGGACTATGCAAGGGTTCTTGCCGCCGCACTCCAGTACAACGCGCTTCAGGTTAGATCTTGCCGAATATTCCAGGAATTTTCGTCCGACGTCGGTGGAGCCTGTAAAAGCGACCATATCGATGTCGGCATGCATACCAAGCTCTCGGCCGGTAATTTCACCAGGCCCTGGCACAACTTGCAGCACTCCTGCCGGGATGCCGGCTTCGAGAGCGAGCTCCGCAACGCGCAGGGTAGACATGTTGGTCTGCTCCGCGGGTTTGATAATAACTGAGTTCCCGGTGGCAAGCGCTGGTCCGATTTTCCAGGCCAGCATCAAAATTGGGAAGTTCCATGGCAGCACGCAGGCGACGACGCCAAGCGGCTGACGAACGATCATCGAGACCACGTCATCGCCGGACGGCGATGTCTGGCCGTAGAGCTTGTCGGTCGCTTCGGCGTGCCATTCGAGGCAATGGAGAGCTTCCGGGATATCGATGGTCTCCACGTCAAAAATAGGCTTCCCGCTTTCGAGCGCCTCAAGGACGGCCAGCTCGTGGATGTTATGCTCCAGTAGTTTGACCAGACGCCGCATAACGCGCTTGCGCTCGCTCGGATGCGCTCTCGACCAGATGCCGCGCTCAAACGCCAAGCGCGCTTTTTCCACGGCTAGGTCGACATCGGCTTTGCCGCATGAAGCGATCTTGGCGATCACCTGCCCAGTTGCTGGATTGATGGTCTCAAAAGTCTCGCCGGATTGCGCGGCGCGCGCCTTACCATCAATAACGGCGTTCGTGGGCAGCGGCAGGCTTTTTGCCAGGTTGTTGTATTCCTCACGCGTTAATAGCGATGACATTCTCAGAAACCTTCTTCTGGGGTTTGCCCACGATCGATGCGATCACTGCTTTCAAGGTCCGAATGGTGACTTCCAGTTCACGCTTCTGGGACTCATCGAGGTCGCGCATCGGCCGACGAACGGGTCCGGCTGGCAGGCCTGCCAGCTCGCAACCATACTTGATGCTCTGAACAAACTTGCCGCCCTGCTCCAGCACCCGCATGAGGGGTAACAGCGCCGACATGATCTGCCGGCCTTTTACGTAATCGTTTTCAATGACGCAGGCATTGTAGAGAGCAAGATGCTCCTCGGGCAGACAATTGCCTGCGCCGCAAACCCAACCTTTGGCACCCCATGCGAAGAACTCCAGCGCTTGATCATCCATGCCGCAGAACAGATCGATGTGCGGGTAGTCCCGGGCTAGCGCATGGAGCTGGTTCATGCTGCCGCTGGATTCTTTGATGGCGCAGAAATTGGTACTGCGGCCAACCCTGTCGAGGAACTCGAAATCCATCATTGTGCCGGTCCGGCCGGGATAGTTGTAGAGCATGACAGGCAAATTGACGGCTTTGTCGATGGACAGTGCGTGGTTGGCCAACTCGAGTTGGGTGGGCACGGCGTAGTAGGGCGATCCGATGAGGATGCCATCGTATTTCAAGTCGCGAGCCAACAGCCCGTATTCGATGCAATCTTCGGTTCGGATTGCACCAATGCCGGCGATCAGAGGAAGACGCCCATTGACGATCGTTCTTGCGAGCTTGAGCAATCCCACGCGCTCATCGCGGGTTTGTGAATAATACTCGCCCGTCGTTCCGCCCACGATGATTGCATGAACCCCAGATGACACTAGGTGTTCGAGCATGGTGCAAAAACCGTCGCGGTCTATCGACCCGTCCGCGTGAAGGGGCGTGGTGACCGGTGGTATGACGCCTTCGAAGGACATGCGCCTGGCTCCAATTCGGCTTTGCTCTGAATTCTATATGCGAGGAAGCAGCGGTAGACATCCGAAACAAAATCACTAGGCAGATTACTTTTTTGCGCTCTCCCAATCCTGAGGAGTGATGCTATCGCTGACCTTCGAACCTCTGCAGCTGCGACTTTGGATACGACATGAAGTAGGCTTGCCGGTGTCGGGCTGGGGCCGCTGAGCTCGAGATAGTCCGCTGTCCAGTAGTTAACCGCCGAAGGAAGAGTTTGATGGACCTAATTACCCCTGAGACCACCGAGTATGAGCACCTCCTGTATGAGGTGGATGCGGAACACGTCTGCTGGCTGACTTTGAATCGGCCAGAGAAAATCAACGCCATGAATGAGCGTCTCATCGCTGAGCTCCGGGCTGGGCTTCTTCGTGCTGACCAAGATGAAAATGTGAATGTGATGGTTATTCGCGGCGCCGGCCGCGGATTCTGCTCAGGCCACGATCTCGATGAAGATACGGCCGATGATCGCTCTTCCATTTATGATTATCGCATGAAGTACATTCGTCAGTTTGAGCAATTCACGACCCCTTGGACCGTCAGCAAGCCGGTTATTGCTTCCGTCCATAAGTATGCGATCGGCAAGGGATTTGAGCTGTCTCTCTTCTGCGACGTCACCATCGTCACTTCGGATACCAAGATGGGCTATAGCGAAGTTCGCTACGCCCTGTCCGGTCATTGCATGTTTATGCCCTGGCTCGTGAACATGAAGAGCGCAAAGGACATTCTGCTCACAGGACGTGAAGTGTCGGCAAAAGAAGCCAAGGAGATGGGACTGGTCACCGAGGTTGTGGCGCCAGAGGACCTTCACGAAGCCACCCGCCGAAAGGCCACGCTCATGGCGCGAATGCCGCGCGAAATGCAACGGATGCACAAGATGTATCTCAATCGCGTTTACGAAATGCAAGGTCTGAAGAGCGCGACTGACTTCTACCTCGAGCAGGTAGCAATCATGGGCGCACAGCCGCTTCCCGAGTACGTCGAGTTAACCAAGATGACAATTGAAAAGGGCTTGAGAGCAGCATTGGACCACGCGCAAGCCCGATATCAAGGACTCGATTGACGAATGAAGCCGGAGCTCGGGCAGTCGCCGCCGACATGGTCGGCAAGACCTTGATCGTCAACGAGGTGCTGCGCTGGAGTGACACCGGATTCGACGTGGCTTCGAGGATACACCGCGAGGCCGCTCGCGACCAACATCCGCGCCGTGTGCCGAAAACTGACAAAAGAGTGCCTAATGCGCAATCAACCGAATAACGCTCTACTCAGTGCCAGTGCATGTGGGCATGAACCTGACGCGGTATGTTGCGAGCCAGTTCATCGATCCCGCCTTGGACGACTTGGTCGTCAAAATCGAGACGGACAGCGGTCTAGTAGGCTGGGGGGAGGTCTCGTCGGCTCCGCCCTTCTATCTTCCGGAGCTTTCCGCCGGCGCGCGGGAGGGTATCGTCCATGTCTCGCCAGTCGTGCTGGGCCGCGATCCGCGGCAAACTGCGGCGATCCTTCACGATATCTCCGTGGCCCTCCGGGGCCATGGAAATGCCAAAACCGGCTTGGAAATGGCCCCGTTGGAATTGGCGGCCAAGGCGCACGGCATTCCTCTAGTGGATCTTTGGGGCGGTCGGGTAGCTCAGAGCCTTCCGGTTCTGTCCGTCGTCCGTATTGGCACGCGCGAGCAGACGCTCGCTTCTTTCGAAGCAGAACGGGCCAAGGGCTATGCGCGATTTCAGATCAAGGTGGGAGGTGGCGAAGCCCATCGGGATATAGCGACGATCCGCATGGTGCAGGAGATGGCGTTGCCCCACGAGCGTGTCTGGTACGATCCAAACCGTGGATGGCTTGTCGATGACGCAATCCGCATCATCTCGGCTGTCCGGCATCTTTCTCTCATGAGCGAAAATCCCTGCGAGAGCTACGAGGAATGTCGAACTGTCGCCAGGCGAACTGGGATTCCGATAATGCTGGACGAAGTACTCGACAGTCCTCGTCGCTTTCTCGAGGGCGGTTCAAGACGGCGTACTAGACGTCGCCTCGCTGAAAACCTCGTGCGTTGGGGGAATAGAGGCAACGCGGCAGGCGATGGGTTTGGCAAAAATACTTGGAGTTCCCGTGCGCATCGAGGATTTTCACGGCGCAGGGATTCTTTTGGCGTGCGTCACTCACATGGCGCACACTCTGCCGCGCAACCTGGTATTTGGACTCTACAACTATGTCGGCGATGAATTGCCGGTGGTAAAAAACCCATTGCCGGTGATTGCTGGCGAGATCCGGCTTCCGGACGATTGCGGTCCTGGCCTGGGTGTTGAGGTTAATGAGGCAATTCTAAAGGATCCGGTAGCCGTCATCGAAGCGTCCCACGCCTGACGCGCGGGATCGATCTAAACTAGCCGCGAAGCTCGATGTGAGGAACGGACGCTAGCATTGCGAGCCTGCATCGTCGTCGTTGATCAAGAGAAACCTGGTTTCGACCGGTGGCCCGTTGAGGATATCTGCTTCCCCATGAGAGAGCAGGGATGAGAAGGAGTTTCAAAGTGAGGTTCCAGCCAAAGGCAAGCCATTTTATTGACGGCGAATATGTCGAGAGCACAGCGGGCCAGCCGATCGATGTTATCTACCCAGCCACGGGTGAGACGATCGCTCGACTTCGGGCCGCGACGCCTGCCGTTGTTGAAAGGGCGCTGCAATCAGCAACGGCCGCTCGGAAGAATTGGGCTGCTATGACCGGAACCGAGCGAGGACGCGTCCTGCGTCGTGCCGCCGAAATCTTGCGCGCCCGCAACTATGATCTATCGGTGCTTGAGACCCACGACACCGGCAAGCCTATTCAGGAAACCACGGTAGCAGATGCGTCCGCCGGCGCCGACGCGCTGGAGTATTTCGGCGGGCTCGCCGGCAGCCTGACTGGCGAGTATATTCCGCTCGCCAATGGGGACTTTGCCTACACGATACGAGAGCCGCTTGGCGTTTGCGTTGGTATAGGCGCCTGGAATTACCCCATTCAGATCGCCTGTTTCAAAGCGGCACCCGCGCTGACCTGCGGCAACGTGATGGTATTCAAACCATCCGAAACGACACCGCTCTCGGCACTGAAGCTCGCCGAGGCGCTAATGGAAGCTGGCGCTCCGAAGGGCATCTTCAACGTCGTACAGGGCTATGGCGATGTGGGGGCAGCACTTGTATCCGATCGCCGCGTGGCGAAAGTGTCATTGACAGGGTCGGTCCCCACCGGTCGCAAGGTGTACGCGGCTGCAGCAGAGGGGATGAAACATGTGACTATGGAACTTGGCGGTAAGTCGCCTTTGATTATTTTCGACGATGCTGATCTCGACAACGCAGTAAGTGGCGCCATCATAGGAAACTTCTACTCATCGGGGCAGATTTGCTCAAATGGCACTCGTGTGTTCGTGCAACGAGGGATTAAGACCGCGTTCCTCGATCGGCTTTCGGCAAGGCTTGCCACGGCGAAAATCGGCGATCCCATGGATCCGGAAGTGAACTTGGGACCTATGGTGAGCGAACGCCAGATGGAAATCGTGAAGGCCTATATTGCCAAAGGGATTGAGGAAGGGGCGCGGCTCGCCTATGGGGGGCGCCAACTGGATCGACCAGGTTTCTACCTCGAGCCGACGGTCTTCGCTGACGTAGCAGATGGGATGGCAATAGCACGGGAAGAGATTTTCGGTCCGGTTATGTCGGTTATGGATTTCGACACGGAGGAGGAAGTGCTGGCACGGGCTAACGCTACCGAGTTCGGGCTGGCTGCAGGCGTGTTCACCAAGGATCTTTCGCGCGCCCACCGCGTGGCCAAAGATTTTGAGGCCGGCACCTGCTATATCAACACATACAATCTTGCGCCGGCCGAAGCGCCCTTCGGCGGTTCAAAGCAGTCTGGAGTCGGCCGCGAAAACTCTAAGTTGGCGATCAACCACTTCAGTGAGATGAAGACCGTGTACGTCTCAATGAACGATCTGCGGGCTCCTTACTAGCGCGAAAGCTGGCGCGATTTCTGCCGTTCGTCAGTCAAGCGCGCTGCCAGGCGTCCGTCACCGCTGACCGATTGTCCGTCACCAAAGAGAAATCGCCTGGCGGATCGCGATGGCGGTTCGATGACAGCTGCGCGGATCTAGCGGGAGCTCGTTACAAAACCACAGCGGCGTTGAGGGCTACGACCGCCGAGATCCGGACCGGAGCGCGCCTGCTGCCAGATTGGTAGCCTCTGGCGGCACGGAAATGCTGCCGCCTAATCCTTCAGCCCACTTGCCGAGTGCAGAAACCAATCCACGACCATATTGATGCCAACTGCGAGCAGCGCAATCGCACCAGCCGGCAGCAGTGGCGTGACATCACCATAGACAATCAAAGTGGCAGTATCACGAACCATAGAACCCCAATCGGCGGTTGGGGGCTGAATGCCGAGGCCGAGAAAGGAGAGACCGCTGATAAGCAGGAACACAAAACAAAACCGCAGGCCGAACTCAGCTATGAGGGTCGGAGCAATGTTCGGTAGGATCTCTCGGGTCATTATCCAGATCGGTCCTTCACCGCGGAGCCTCGCCACTTCGACGTAGTCCGAAGCGGCGGCGTTGACCCCTACGGCCCGCGTGAGCCGAAAAACGCTAGTTGAATCCAGAACGGCAATGACAATTATGAGCGTTGGAATCGAGGTGCCAAAGATAGACAGAAGGAGTAGCGCGAAAATTAGTTGAGGTATCGACATCAAAACATCGATGAGGCGTGAGAGGATCTGGTCCGTCCACCCTCCGAAGGTGGCGGCAGTCAATCCGGCCGAAGCGCCAATGGAAAACGCGAAGATCGTTGTCATCAACGCGATCCCGATCGTGTTGCGAGCTCCGAACACGAGCCGGGTGAACATGTCGCGCCCGAGATTGTCGGTGCCGAGCCAAAAGCGAGCGCTCCATGGTTCGAATTGCGTCCCGACAATTTCGGCTTCACCGTAAGGAGCCAAGTGCGGAGCAAGAAGGGCTGTCAGCACATAGAGTGTGATCACTGCGATTCCGAACTTTGCGCTTAGCGGTGCTGAAACGAATTTACTCGCTCCAGTCTTAATGATCCTCGGTGGGTGCAGCATTGTCATGGGGGTTAGCTCAACGGCCGTCGATTGAAGGTGTTGTTACTTCGGATGCATCAGGCGCGGATTCATGATTATCGATAGTACGTCGGCCATTAGATTGAGTAGAACATACGTTGACGCGAATATAAGACTGCAGGCCTGGACAACCGGAACGTCTCTCTTCTGCACCGAATCGACAATGAGCTGCCCAAGTCCCGGATAAACGAATACGACCTCAACGACCACGACGCCGGTAATGAGATATGCAAGGTTGAGGACCACGACAGTAGCGATCGGCGCCAGTGCATTAGGCAACGCATGTCTGACAAGGACGCGCCACTCCGGGAGACCTTTGAGTCGCGCTGTCTCGATATACTGATTGCCCAGCAGATTGACGATTGAGGTTCTTGTCATCCTCATCATATGGGCCAGCACCACCACCGCAAGGGTGAGCGCTGGCAGGGCGATGGCAGTCAGACGTCCAAGGAAGCTCGTGCTAGAATCGACGTCGGAGAGGCTAGGAAAGACGGCAACATGAACAGCGAGGATCAAGATAAGGATGTAAGCGACGAAAAACTCAGGGAATGAAATAGAAGCAAGTGTAACTACATTTATTGCACGATCAATGAACGTGTTCCTGTAGACCGCGGCCACGATCCCCCCAAGTAGAGCCAGAGGAACCGAAATCACTGCAGCACTCACGGCGAGGACCAAAGTATTAAAAAGCCGCGGCCTAATGAGTTCAGCTATGTCCCTGCCGCTGGCGAGCGCCGTCCCAAAGTTCCCGCGCAGTATCGACCCGAGCCAGTCGAGGTAGCGCAGGTAGACCGGCATATCGAGTCCGAGGCTCTTGCGGAGCGCTGCAACGGCCTCGGGCGTCGCCGACTGCCCAAGTAGTTCAGTGGCGACATCGCCAGGAAGGAGTTGAACCCCGGCGAAAATGATGAGTGACACGATCCATAGGGTCAGCGCGCCTAAGGCGACACGCTGACCGATGATCTTTGCTATTGAAGTCATTGGTTGAACGGCGACTCCCTATACATCTGTGAACCACCAGCGCTCCGCGCAGCGGAAACTGTCCAGATCCCAATTAGACCCGATCTTGTTATGGCCGACTTTTCCCGACATCGCGTTGATGTAGTTCGCGAAGACGGGAATGACAGCGCCGCCGTCGTCTCTGCATAGGCTCTGCATCTCAGTGTACATCTCGAGCCGTTTGGCGTCATCGAGTTCGCCCCTTGCAGCTATCAGTAGTTCGTTGAAGCGGGGGTTCTTCCAATGCGTATCGTTCCAGGCTGCTCCAGCAGCATAGACTTGAGAGAACATCAAATCCGCTTTAGGTCGACCGACCCAGTAGTTTGTGCACCAAGGCTTCTTCATCCAGACGCTGTCATAATATCCGTCCGCGGGTTCGCGGACAACTTCAATGGTGATCCCTGCCTTAGCAGCGTCCTGCTGATAGAGCACTGCGGCGTCGACCGCGCCGGTGTACGCAGCATCGGAGGCGGACAACTTCAGCTTCAAGTTCGCCAGCCCGGCCTTCTTGAGATGGAAACGCGCCTTGTCCAGATCCTGCTCGCGTTGGGGCAGGTTCTTGGCGAAGAAGCGATTCGTGGCGGCAATTGGATGGTCGTTGCCGAGCTGTCCATAGCCGCGAAGCAGTGTATCCAGCAGCTGCTTCCGGTTGAGTGCATATTTAAGTGCCAGACGCACATCCACGATGTCGAATGGCGAGACATCGACCAGCATCGGAAACTGGTAATGTTGGGTGCCGCGGACCGACGTGATCTCCAGGCTCTTATTTCGTTCCAAGAGATGTATGGTCTTCAAGTCGCACTTGTCCATTGCGTGGATCTGGCCGGTCGTCAGAGCGTTCGTTCGCGCAGCGACATCATGTATCGCTAGGACATCGAAGGACTCGAACCATGCCGCATTCGGCTTCCAATAGTTCGCAAACCGTTTGGATGTAGCCTTTACGCCGAAGTCGATGCCATCGAGAACATACCCACCGCAACCGACCCCAGAAAGGTCAGGTTTCCCATCCTTGGCCGGCATGATCGCGAGCTGATAGTCTTCCAGGAGGTAGGGGAAATCTACGTTGGCTTCTTTTAGCGAGATAACAACGGTTCCCGAGCCATCGGAGCGGATTTCCTCGACAGCTTTGAAATCATCTTTTGCTCCGGACTTGGATTCCTCGCCACGATGGTGGTTGATTGAGGCGATCACGTCGTCGGCATCCAAGTTCTTGCCGTTGTGGAATTCGACGCCCTTCCGGAGCTTGAAAGTCCAGGTCTTAGCATCTTTCGAGGGTTCCCAGGATTCTGCAAGTTCTCCGATTAGATTGCCGTCCGCATCCACCTCGGCGAGATAGCCATGCAGGCTGCGGGCGAATATGTACATAAAGGTTTCTAAGTATGTGGCCGGGTCAAGTGAATCGGAGGTGGAGCCGGAGCCAACGCCGATCTTGAAATGACCACCTTTCTTCGGCGTCGCATCTTGAGCGAACGACGGAAGAACGCCATTGGCCGAGCCGACCGCCAGCGCGCCGACAGCCGCTGCAGATTTGAGAAATCGCCTCCGGTCTACGGTCGAATTCAATACTTGTATTTCACCCCATTTGTTCATTGCAGTTTTCCTCTCTTGATTTTCTTCTTGGCGATTGTCCGCTCCATTTTGAACCCCCCAAAAAAGTGGCTGCGCGATGACCCTCACCTTCATTCGGGCAACCGGTCGTTGTCGTCGACAATCTCACGAAGCTCCCCGCCCTCAGCCGGTTCAGAGCTTAGGCTAGCATGAGCGAGGGGCTCGGGAGTCGCGCAAAAAAGTCATCTGCCGAATGACTTTAATTCGGATTTCCAGCCTTGCTTCCTGGGGATAACCAGCTCGCCGTTGGTGGTGCCGTCATCGGAACGCCAGCGCGGAGGCACGTGCTCGACCTGGGTTCGGGCCGATCGTGACATTGGTCCTAGCGGGCGATCCGCAAACCGCCCCGCTCCTCCACCGACTGCGTGACCGTCCGGCGCGATCGAAAGCACATTGCCGAGATATTGCTCGACCTCGCGGATCGAGGTCTGGACGCTGGCAAAGCACTGTGTCGGCAGCGGGCCGATCGGCTCTCGTTGTCCGAATAGACGTATCGCAGGGACCGAGCGCCGCATCTCCAGCGGCCGCCAGGTAAGGATAAGCGCGTGGCGGCTCTCGAAATTGAAACTCTTCCAGTTTGTCCGCCTTTGCATCACGGGCGAGCACCATCCCGTGCGCCTGCCCGAGATTCCGATGTATTATCTCGATTGGTTGGCGACCACCGAGTTCAGCCACGGTCTCACGCCGATGGTCGACACCTGATGTCTCGCCATCTCGCCGTGGTCGGGATGGACGGCTTTCCGGCCGCGAGGTGGTCTGGGATTCTCAACTCCCTCGATTTATGCCGCTCATCTTCGGTGTCGTCGCGTTTCATCCTCCTCGACGATCAGGAGGCGCGCGCCTGGCTGGAGCGCACACACACAAGAAGTGGCCGTAGAAGGTCAGGCCCTTCTTCGACCAGCTGTTGCAGACGCAATCACGCTCGATCGACCAGGACGCGATGGCGAGGTGGCCGAAACCGAGGATGCGATCGCTGAGTATGTCATCACGGCCCGTACGCGACCCGAAGCGGTTCCTCGCAGGCACGCCCTATTCAGCGCTTCCGGCAAAGACCCGCGGCCGCCGCGTTGCCCAGGGCATCGCTTCCTCCAGATCGCGTGCGAGACGGACGAGTGTGGCCTCGTCGCCAAAGCGGCCGGCGATCTGAATTCCTATCGGTAGCCCATCGGCAGTTTGTGCTAAAGGCAGGGATACGGCAGGTTGTCCAGTAATATTGAATACGCCCGTGTACTCACCAAGCTCGTAACCAGCTTGCATATACTGTTCTGCGGAGATCGTCGGGTTACCCAGAGAATATTTGCTCTCCGTCCAATAATTCCCGCGATTCCGCAGGGCCACTATCGGCGCTGTAGGCGTCAGCAAAACATCATAGCTATCAATCGCTTCGCCGACGCGAAGTCGCACTTTCCGGATCGTTTCATTTAGATCTTCCGAAACTGATAAAGGTTGCTCCCGGCCCCGTTCGTAGAGCTTGAGATTGACCGGCTCCAAAGTGTCCGCGCTGATAGTGCGGCCCATGGCCCGCGCTGCACTTTCGAGCGAACTCGCGCCGAGATCTGACACGCCGAGCATTATCTTCGTCAACTCTTCTGCCTCAAATGGCGGCGCGATGTCCATCAGCACATGGCCCATTTCCTCCAGAAGTGAGGCCACCAACTCGACCGCTTGCAGGACTTCCGGTTCAGGATCGAGCGTGCCCCATGTCGTCCGAGCGACCCCGACCCGCAGAGTGCCACTGGGCTGAGACAGCTCCTCAACATAAGGTCGTTTCGGCTGGACGATAATAAATGGATCGCCGGGATGAGGACCGGAAAAGACGTCCAGCGCGGCTGCCATATCGCGCACGGTACGACATAGGACAAAGGTTCGGGAGAGGCCAAGCCATCTGTCCTGGTTGTTCGGTCCCCCAGAGATGCGTCCACGGGACGGGTTCAGCCCGACAAGGCCACACCAGGATGCCGGGAAGCGAATTGACCCGCCGCCGTCGCTGCCATGTGCAATCGGAACAATGCCCGCAGCAACCGCCGCCGCGGCTCCCGCGGATGAGCCCCCTGCGGAGCGCTCCAAATTCCATGGATTGCTGATGATGCCATTGAGAGTTGATTCGCTCAATCCCTGTCCAAACTCCGGTAGTGCAGTTCTTCCGATAGTGCGGAGTCCGGCATCTCGGGCGCGACGAAAAAAGAAGCTGTCAGTGTCAGAGCAATAGCCCTTGTACAGGCGGCTTCCATTTTCCTGAAGACGTCCCGCTTCAGAAGCTTCTGTATCCTTCCGAAGGAATGGCACGCCGTTGAACGGGCCGGCGTCCGCACCGGCAACGGTCTCAGCATCTTCGTAAAACTCGATGATCGCGTTGATGAGGGGATTGACCTCATCGTGCGCTTGGCGGGCCAGGCGCGTCAGTTCCACAGGCGTCACTTCGCCAGCCCTGACGAGAGACGCCAAGCCGGTGGCATCGTACTCTGCGTATTCGCTCAGTCTCATTTAGCGCTCCTTTATTCTCTCCGCATTGTCTGCGGTAACGGGTCGATCATTGACTCGATCGTGAACTTGGTCTCACGGGGAGACGGCCGGGGAAGGAGTTGAACCCCGGCGAAAATGATGAGCGAGACGATCCACAACGTCAGCGCGCCTAAGGCGACGCGCTGACCGATAATCTTTGCTATCTAATTCATTGGCGAAACGACAATTCCCTACGCGTCCGTTAGCCACCAGCGCTCCGCGCAGCGGAAACTGTCCAAATCCCAATTCGACCCGATCTTGTTATGGCCGACTTTTGTCGATAGCGCGTTGATGTAGTTCGCGAAGACGGGAATGACGGCGCCGCCGTCGTCTCTGCATAGGCTCTGCATCTCAGTGTACATCTCGAGCCGTTTCGCGTCGTCGAGTTCGCCCCTTGCAGTTATCAAGAGTTCGTTGAAGCGAGCGTTGTTCCAGTGGGTATCATTCCAAGAAGCCCTAGCCGCGTAGGCTGCGGAGAACATCCAGTCCGCAGTTGGCCTGCCGCCCCAATAGTTAGCGCACCAAGGCTTCTTCATCCAGACGCTGTCATAATATCCGTCCGCGGGTTCGCGGACAACTTCAATGGTGATCCCTGCCTTGGCGGCGTCCTGCTGATAGAGCACTGCGGCGTCAACCGCGCCGGTGTACGCAGCATCGGAGGCGGACAACTTCACCTTCAGGTTCGCCAGCCCGGCCTTCTTGAGATGGAAACGCGCCTTGTCCAGGTCCTGCTCGCGTTGGGGCAGGTTCTTGGCGAAGAAGCGATTCGTGGCGGCAATTGGATGGTCGTTGCCGAGCTGTCCATAGCCGCGAAGCAGTGTATCCAGCAGTTGCTTCCGGTTGAGTGCATATTTGAGGGCCAAGCGCACGTCCACGTTGTCGAATGGCGCAACATCGACCAGCATCGGAAACTGGTAATGTTGGGTGCCGCTGACCGACGTGATCTCCAGGCTCTTATTTCGCTCCAAGAGATGTATGGTCTTCAGGTCGCATTTGTCCATTGCGTGAATCTGGCCGGTCGTCAGAGCGTTCGTTCGCGCAGCGACATCATGAATCGCTAGGACCTCGAAGGACTCGAACCATGCCGCATTCGGCTTCCAATAGTTCGCAAACCGTTTGGAAGCGGCCTTCACGCCGAAATCAATGTTGTCGAGCACATAGCCACCGCAGCCCACTCCAGAAAGATCAGGTTTCCCATCCTTGGCCGGCATCATAGGAAGCTGATAATGCTCCAGGAGGTAGGGGAAATCTACGTTGGCTTCTTTTAGCGAGATAACAACGGTTCCCGAGCCATCGGAGCCGATTTCCTCGACAGCTTTGACAATGTCTTTTGCTCCGGATTTGGATTCCTCGCCACGGTGGTGGTTGATTGAGGCGATCACGTCGTCGGCATCCAAGTTCTTGCCGTTGTGGAATTCGACGCCCTTCCGGAGCTTGAAAGTCCAGGTCTTAGCATCTTTCGAGGGTTCCCAGGATTCGGCAAGCTCACCGACGAGATTGCCGTCGGGGTCCAACTCGGTGAGATAGCTATGGAGGCTATGACCGAGGATATACATGAACGAATCTATATACGTAGCAGGATCGAGCGAGTCGGATGTAGACCCGGAGCCAACGCCGATTCTGAAGTGCCCGCCCTTCTTTGGGGTGGCAACTTCAGCCAGCGATGGCAGAATTCCGCCTGAGGATCCGATGGCCATAGCCCCGACTGCCGCTGCGGATTGTAGAAAGCGCCTGCGGCTTACGGCCGAACGCAGCGGCGAAAAACCATACCCCTTGACCATTGTAGTCCTCCTCTGTGAACGTCATTCTCGGTGACGTCGGTCTTCGTTTTAGCGCCGGCGAAAGCACATGGCGCGATAAGCACCAACATAGCTTGCAATCGGGCAACCGGTCGCCTGTCGACGAAATCACTCCCGCAGCCGGTTCAAATTCACGCTAGCATGACCGACCGGCACAGGAGTCGCGCAAAAAAGTCATCTGGCGAATGACTTTATTTCGAGTTTGCGCCCCATGTCCTACAGATAACGAAGTCAGATACTGGAGTTGGCAGAGACAAATCATTAGCCTGACACGCGATGGGTGCGATGAATGCGAAAGTATGCGGGGTCAGTGGATGAACGTATTCGCCGTTGCATAGCGGAGAGCGATGCGCCTACCCGCCCAACGCGGTAGCTTCTCGATTGTGGAGCAACGCGCGTTCTATGAGAAACTTTGCATGCACTTTCGCTGGCGGCGAGCCGGAATGAAGTCCGAAATCGGACGATCAGCGGAGCAGTGGACCCGTGGCGATCCAACTATATCGGCCTTCGGCGGCAGACCTATTGCCAGGGCTTCCATATGTGCATGGCGGCGTTTTCATGCTCGGAGGCCTCGATTGTCGGCAGGCGGGGGGCCGCCCGATTGCGGCATGAGCCGCTGCTCGTCCATGCGTTCTTACGCGCCCGCCACATGAGCAAGCCGGCGGGCGATAGTTTCGATGCCATCATCGCGGCAGTTCGCGCCTGGTCCCACGACGAGGAGTTGCCCAAATAATCGGTTACACGCGTCACGGTAGCGGTCGGCCGGGGTAGGTAACCGCGGTGCGTCAACAAGAACGTCGTTACCACAAAGAGGGACAGGCTCGAGAATAGCGCAAAAAAGTCATCTGCCAAATGACTTTAATTACGATTCCCAGTTGGACATCCCGCGTATATGCAATCCATTGAATAGCTGGCACCCAGCTTCGATCTCAGCAGGAGCTTTCGATTGTACCACCAAACAACAGGGCAAATCGGCCGCCGCGAGCGTCTCAAGCGCATGCTGACGCCGCGAAGCGCGGTATTTCTTGGCGGGGTCTCAATGGTTCCTGCAATCGAGTATTGCCATGCCCGCGGCTTCGAGGGCCGTATGTATGCTGTCAATCCGCGCCGCAGCGAACTGGGTGGCCTGCCTTGCTTCTCCAGTGTAGCCGGTTTGCCAGAGACGCCGGACGTGGCTTATGTGGCGGTGCCTCGGGAAAATGTAATTGATCTAGTTCGAGAGCTATCGCAGATCGGCGTGGCGGGCGCAATTATTAACACGTCCGGCTTCTCTGAAATGCAAGGTGGCCAACGTTTCCAGGTCGACCTCATCCAGGCTGCCGGGGACATGCCGGTGATCGGGCCAAATTGCCCAGGGGTTGCTAACTTCGCAGATCGATCCGTATTCATGATGGATCATTTCGGCGACCATGGCACGGATGGCGGTGTTGCCGTCATCAGCAACGGTGGCGCTTATCTTGCCGATATGGGCTGCTCCGACCGGGCGCTGCCTATGGCCTATTCTTTTGGGCTGGGCAATCAGGCGATGGTCACGGTCGCAGACATTATGGATGTCGTGCTTGATGATGATCGCGTTCGGGCCCTCAATCTCTACATCGAGGGTGTCGCTGACGCGGTCGCGCTCGCTAATGCGGGCTTAAAGGCTGCGCGTAAGGGTATTCCCGTGGTCGTCATCAAAGGCGGACGTACGGGCGCCGGGCGCCGGGCCACACAATCGCACACTGCCTCACTTGCAGGGGACGAAGTTGTTACGTCGGCCCTTTTTCGCCGGCTCGGATTCGTCGAAGTGCGCACGCCGACCGAGGCTCTGGAAACGTTGAAGGTCTTGCTATGCACACCACGGCCGCAAGGTCGGCGGACAGCATTTGCGACGAGTTCCGGCTCGTATGCCGTTCTCGGCTCTGACATTGCCGAGGCCAATGGGCTTGACCTGCCGGCGCCGTCATCGGAAGCAGCTGCAGAACTGACAAAGCACTTGCCGCTTTTCGTTCACCCAACAAATCCGCTCGACATCTCTTCCGCGCACAGCGCACCATTCGATCTGCAGCTCAGCATTTACAGAGCCTACCTATCCGATGAACGTGACGTGGCCGTCCAGGTAATGTGTTTTCCACCTGTGGGTGGCGCCGATCTGGAAAGCTGGATGACGACTACTAAGGCGTTCGCTCAAGCAGCCTCTGAACGGGGTATGCCTGCTGCCTTCGTCAACACTCTGCCTGAGCCTTTGCCCGCTGCCGCCAGAGACCAGATGTTGGCTGCTGGCGTTGCGCCGTTGAGCGGCATTGAGGACGGGATACGTGCGGTCGCAAATGCGATCCGTTTTTATGATCTCGCAAATGAACTTGCTCAACGGCCTGACGAGGAAATCCTTTTACCTAGCCAACGAGAACTAGCGAAAGGAAGCCCTTTAGATGAGGCGGCTGCCAAATTTGAATTAGAGAAAGCTGGAATATCCGTGCCGCGCGGCATCGTCGTCGGGCCTGACCCGACCGCTAATCTGAATGAGCTTGCATTTCCTGTGGTGGTCAAAGCACTCAGCCACGAGCTAGCGCACAAGAGCGAGATAGGAGCGGTAGTGCTACGCCTGACGGGGCCTAACGACGCGTGGCAAGCCGTGCGCGAAATGGCGGAAAAATTGAAACATTCCGCACCGGAGCTTTCGGTTCGAAAATTCCTAGTGGAAGAGATGGTGACGAACGGGGTAGGGGAGCTACTCGTCGGGATACGCTACGCGGATGCTATTGGCCTAGCTCTCACAATTGGGATGGGCGGCACAGAAGCCGAACTCTTGCGCGACACGGCGACGGTCCTCTTGCCAGCCTCGCGCAGCACGATTGCTGATGCGTTGCGTGGCCTGAAGCTCTTTCAACTACTCGACGGTTGGCGCGGTCGACCAAAGGGCGATGTTGAGGCGGCGATCGACGCCATCCAGAATTTCGCCAGGTTCGCGATCGCGAACCAGGAAAGCTTCATTGAAGCTGAAATCAACCCGCTGATCGTATGTCAGCAGGGGCAAGGAGCAGTAGCCGTCGATGCTGTCATGCGACTTGCCGGATGACAGCGGGAGTACCAGTCCACACGTCGGTCGTGCTAACCTGAACAATTCATGAGGCGTTGGCGGATGTGGCACAAGCCATTGAAATGACGTAGGATTTGGTTGCTAACTCCGATCCGAATCATTTCCCGGAGACCACACCCGCCATGAATGATCTTACGCTGCCGCTGAGCGGTTTGTCATCTGTTGGCGGCAAGTCCGTGGTCGCCCGTTTCGACGGCGGCATGCTGTCGTCCAACAGTGGCGTTCTGGCTCTGGCCGAAGTGGAAAGGCGTCTGCGTGTGGCCGAGCGTCTGGCGCGCTGCATTGACGATCCGCGCTGCCCGGACCAGGTCGTCCACAGCCTGGCGGACATGATCGGCTTTCGCATGAAGATGATCGCCGCCGGACATGAGGATGGCAACGACGCCAACCGGCTGCGTTGCGATCCGATCTTCAAGATGGCCCAGGATGCACTACCGTCGGGTCGGGATCTGGCGTCGCAATCGACGATGTGCCGGCTGGAGAATCTGCCCGGCGTGCGGGCGCTGGTCGCCATGGGCCGGGCGATGGTCGACCTTTACTGCAACCTCCTTCCGGCAGGTGCCGAAGCGGATCGTGCTCGACATCGACGACACTTTTGATGCGGTGCATGGCAGCCAGCAGCTTCGCCTGTTCAATGCCCATCACGGCGAGTACGGCTTCCAGCCGATCGTGGTATTCGATGGCGATGGCTGCTTCGTCGGTGCGGTTTTGCGGCCGGCCAAGCGGCCGAGTGGGGCAGAAATCCGCCCCCACCTGCGCCGCCTGGTGCGGGCGATCCGCAGCAACTTGCCGAATACCCGGATCCTGATCCGGGCCGACAGCCACTATTGCAGTCTGCCAGTGATCGACTGGTGCCGCGCTAATGACGTCGACTTCATCCTCGGCGTGGCGCCCACCACGACCCTGCGCACGCATGTTGCGGATCTGGAAGCCAGCACGCTGGCGCGCCTTGAAACGTCATCGAAGACGGGCAAGGTCCGCAGGTTCAAGGAGTTCGTTGACGGGCCGCCAGCTTGAGCCGCGTCGAGCGCATCATCGCCCGCGTCGAAGTCGGCGACCAGGGAGCCGACACCCGCTTCGTCGTCACCAATCTTGCAGGCGGGAAAGCCAAGGCGCTCTACGCGGATCTCTACTGCCGGCGCGGCGCGGCCGAGAACCACATCAAGTCTTGGAAGACCCATCTCGCCGCCCGACCGAACCTTTTGCACAAGAGCGACGGCCAACCAGTTCCGGCTGTTTCTGCATGCCGGCGCCTACTGGATGATGTGGGGCCTGCGTGCCGCGATGCCCAAGCGCTCGAGCTTGGCCGTCGCCCAATTCGACACGGCGCGGCCGGTCGGTCGATCCGGGGTATTGCGCGAGGTCTTGGACGATCCCCATCGACGATATGCCGGG
>NZ_JHQS01000022.1 GCF_014843845.1 Mesorhizobium amorphae
CGAAACGATCCAGGAAACATGTGACAAGTTGGAGAAGTCGCATGCTGCCCTGAAAGAGGCGCACGACAGGCTCACCTTCGTAACCAGCCACGATCAGATGACGGGGCTCCTTAGCCGCGGTGAATTCATCGTAAGGATGGACAAAAGCCGCGATGAAGGAGAATGCGACACGCTTCTCCTGATCGATCCAGATCACTTCTCCTCGATCAATGACGAGCACGGACATTCCAAGGGTGACGAGGCTCTGGTTCGGATCGCGAAGGCGCTCGTCTATACGACCCGCCCCGGGGACTCAATTGGCCGCCTTGGTGGGGAAGAGTTTGGGGTCTTGCTACGCAACGTGCGCAAAGAGCAGGCGATTACCATAGCGGAGAACATCCGTCGGCTTGTCGAGGGGGGGCCTTGGGTCAAAGGGCAACAAAATGGCGTGAGGGTGACTGTCAGCATCGGCGGTGCGGAAATCCCTCATAATGCAGATCCTCAGGATGTCCTCCGTGCTGCGGGGCGGTGCGTATTTGCAGCGAAAGCTTAAAGCGAAACAGCGTGGACGAAACCGCGTTTCGTTCGACCAGGAGGCAGCCAAGTTGCGAGTCATAACACCGTAGCCGATCTCGCTTGGGACAGAGTGATGGAAAAAGCACTCGGTGGTCTGGTTGTGCTGACAGTTTTAGGTGCGGCGGTGGCCATTGGTGCGTTGTTCGCGACATCGACCGCGGTCCTGTACCATGAGCAAAAAGAACCATCAGGCCTGTTTGAGTGCCTTTATTTCACCGGAACAGGCATGGATTTGACTTATTCCAAGACCCACTGCGAGCGGTTTGTGACCCTG
Organism: Mesorhizobium amorphae; assembly: GCF_014843845.1. GTDB lineage: Bacteria > Pseudomonadota > Alphaproteobacteria > Rhizobiales > Rhizobiaceae > Mesorhizobium > Mesorhizobium amorphae_A. Next base: position 830 of record NZ_JHQS01000022.1, read on the forward strand.
GCAAATGGCGTCGCCGTTAGCCAGCCATAGGGTCGGTGAATTCCTGGTCAAATTGATCCAGTGCGGGAGGGCGGGGGCCACTACGAATAATTGCCATATCGGAGTTCGAGCGCGTTCGCTATCCGTTCGCATAGAAGCTCACCCATACTGATCCCTAGGTGGAGACGAAGACGCCTTCCTTCTGCATCCACCACCGTGACTGCGGCCCCATGGTCACTATATTCGGCGAGTTCAAGGACATTGTAGACTATGAAGTCAGGCGTCTCGTCCGTCCTGCGGTGCGAATCCCTCACTGCTCCCTCCCGATCTGCGTTAGTCTGCCATTGGAGGACGGCCAGGAAGGCCAAGCCTCCATCGACCGGCCCGTGTCTAGGTTTTCCTCAAGACCTCCGCCGTACCATAGGCGCAAAACGAGACTGAGGCGAGCAGCTTGGCGCGCTCAACAGCTCTGTCGCGCAGCACCGAGGCTGCCTTGGCAACATCTGCCCTGAGTTTGCTTAGATCTCGATCTCGCAGAGAGCGTATAGCGGATTGCCTCGGCAAGCTTCGTCTTCTGGCTGATCAGACCGAGCTTCTCGCGCAACCGGCTCGAGCTCGGCTAGGATCAGCCGGCTCCTTTCCTGGCGCACCGCACGACGTGCGTCTGCCGGTTGGCCGCGGATATCTTCCTCGACGTGGTAGAGCACTGCGATGCGCCGGAGCGCTTCGCTGGCGATCGGCGCCGGACCGGCTGCGCATAGAGCTCTGCGATGCGCCGGAGCGCCTCGCTGGCAATTGGCGCTGGGCCGGCTGCGGCGAGCTCATAAAAGCGTCGGCGCACATGTGCCCAACAAAAGGCGAGCGTGACACCGCTTTTGTCGGCCAGCACGCGATAGCCGCCATAGCCGTCGACCTGCAAGATCCCGGTGAAGCCTGCGAGATGAGCGATCGGACGCTCGGCCTTTCGATCCGGCGCATAGACATAGGCGACGCCCGGCGGGTCGCCGCCATTCCATGGTCGGTCATCGCGGGCATAGGCCCAGAGTTGGCCTGTCTTCGTCTTGCCGCGGCCCGGATCGAGCACCGGCGCGGTCGTCTCGTCGGCGAAGAGTTTTGGCGAGGACTTCAGCTTGCCAAGCAGCCGCTCGTGCACCGGACGCAGATGCCAGGCGGCGCGGCCGACCCAGTCGGCGAGCGTGGACCGGTCAAGATTGATGCCCTGCCGGGCGTAGATCTGCGCCTGACGATAGAGTGGCAGGTGGTCAGCATATTTGGACACCAGCACCTGAGCGACCGTCGCCTCGGTTGGCAGACCGCCCTCGATCAGCCGGGCGGGCGCCGGAGCCTGAACGACCACATCCTCGCAAGCCCGGCAGGCATATTTGGGCCGCCGCACGAGGATCACGCGCAGTTGCGCCGGTACGATGTCGAGCCGTTCGCTCACGTCTTCGCCGATCCGATGCAACCCATTGCGGCAGCACGGGCAGGCATGGTTCTCGATGTCGACGACCATCTCCACGCGAGGAAGATGCGCCGGCAGCGAGCCACGGTTGGCCCGACGTTTGGCAGTCTTTGCCAG
>NZ_JHQS01000031.1 GCF_014843845.1 Mesorhizobium amorphae
GCAGAACGCTTGACTTCCAAGACAGTCGCTCTGGCCTGCCGGCCATCTCCCCCACGAGGGGGGAGATTGGCAGCTTCGGCGCGGCGCTCCGCCCTCACTCCCCACAAGCCGAAAACCCCGTGCCCGTGTTCCACTCTGCGAACGGTACAACCGCGCCCTCGACCGACACATTCCTGCGCACCGTCTTGCCGTCAGGCTGTTGCTTGCTGCTTTTGCCCTTGCCGGTCAGCACATTGTAGTCGCAGCTGCTTTTGGAATTTTCCTTCAGGGCATCGTCATGGTCGTAGGCAAAGCCGGCGACGATGAAGGCGCCTTCGCGCCAGGCGATGGTCAGCGTCTGGTTGGTGCGCTCGCTGCCTTGCGGCATCGCCGGCAGATGGAATTTGATCGAACCGTTCGCCAGCGCGGTCAGTTGCGGCTCCGTGTCGGAGTTCTCGTAGCCCGGCCGGTCGTAGCCGTTCCATTCGCCGTAGACCTGCTCACGCACCACGTCCGCCGGCTTGAGATAGTTGTGCTCCTTATCCCCAAGGAAGAAATGCACGTCCATCGGGTCGCTGGGCTGGGTCTCGACGATCATGACCAGGTCGGTGGCGCCGTCGCGGTTGAAGTCGCCGGTGGCGGCGGTGATGATCTTCTGGCTTTCGATCGGTTCGGCCATGGCCGAGGTCGACAGCAACAGCGCAAGCCCGAATAATATGGATCGCACGGCATTCCCCCGAATTGCAGTCTGCCTTGCCCGGCTTCGACCAACGGGGATGCAGCGCGCTTTGCGAACTTTCACGCCTGGAAACTGGCATGGGCGTCGGCTGTGGCGCAAGCCACTCCCGCAAGGTTTGCTACGAGGTCCCGCTGCTGCTTTATTCGAGGATTAGGAGGAAGGACGCTGATGCTCGCAAAAGGAAAATCCGCCTGATGGCGCCGGTCAAGGTCGACCCCGACAAGGTCAGGGAATTCCGGGATCCGGAGAGCTTCTACGCCTGGCTCGGCCAGCATCACGCCACCGAGACCGAAGTCTGGATCAAGGTCCACAAGGTGGGTTCCGGCCTGCCGTCGATCACACCCAAGCAGGCCATCGACGTCGTGCTGTGCTTTGGCTGGATCGACGCCGTACGCAAGAGCCTCGACGACATGAGTTACCTGCAGCGCTACACGCCGCGCGGCAAAAAGAGCATCTGGAGCCAGATCAATGTCGACAATGTCGCCCGCCTGATAGCGGAGGGCCGCATGACCGAACATGGGTTGAGAGAGGTCGAGGCGGCCAGGGCCGACGGCCGTTGGGGCCGTGCCTATGCCAGCGGCAAGGACATGAAAATCCCCGACGATCTGCAGGCCGCCATCGATGCCGAACCCAAGGCGAAAGAAATGCTGGCCAAGCTCAGCGCCCAGAACCGCTTCGCGCTCGCCTTCCGCACCCACAACATGAAGACCGAAGCCGGCCGCAGGAAGAAGATCGAGACCTTCGTCGAGATGCTGAAGGGCGGCGAGACGATCTACCCGCAGGGCAAGAAATAATCGCGGGCGGCCTCGATCGAGACCGCCCGCAATTGGAATGAGGCGCTACCGGCCGAGATCGAGTGCGGCCGTCAGGTCGCCCATCGGCGGCTGGTCATTGTTGCGCAGTGCCTTGTCGCGGGCGACGATGCCGGGAAGCACCGGCAATTCGTAGCGCGCGGTGATGAAGCGCAGGATCGACGTCGTGTCATATTGCGTGTGGTCGACGGTTCCCATCTTCGCATAGGGCGAGATGATCATCGCCGGAATGCGGTTGCCCGGCCCCCAGCGGTCGGCCTTGGGCGGCGCGACATGGTCCCAGAAACCGCCATTCTCGTCATAGGTGACGACAACCAGCATATGGCTCCATTGCGGGCTCTTTTCGAGGTGGGAGACAAGATCGGCGAGATGCTGGTCGCCGCTGGCGACATCGGCATAGCCGCCATGCTCGTTGAGATTGCCCTGCGGCTTGTAGAAGGTCACGGCAGGCAGCTTGCCGTCGTCGATGTCCTTGATGAACGCCACGCCGTCCATGCCGCCGTCCTTCAGATGCTCGGCGCGCGCGGCCGTGCCCGGCGCATAGGCGGCGAAATAATTGTAGGGCTGGTGGTGGAACTGGAAGTTCGGCACCGGCGTGGCGTTCTTGCCGTCGAGCGCGGCCTGCCAGGCGCCGCCATACCAGGCCCAGGAGACGCCCTTCAGCGACAGCAGATCGCCGATGGTGATCTCGTGCTGCGGCGGCAGCGTGGTCGGCTGGGCCGGGTCGGCCAAGGCCTTGTCGCCGCCCTCGGCCGGCTTGTTGGCGCTCGGCTGATACGGCGGTTGCATGGTGTTGACGGCGTAGAAGTCGGGCGTGATGGCGCCGTCATTGACGAATTTCGGCGCGCCGCCGAGTGCCGAGGGCGGCGAGTTGTCGGCAACCTTCAGCGTCTTGCCGTCGGCGTCGACGACGGCGATCTGGCCCTTGACCGGGCTGGTGTCGGCATGGGGATAGACCGGCGCGCAGGCGCAGGCGAGCATGATATGGTTGAGGAAGGAGCCGCCGAAGGCGCCCTGGAAGAAATTGTCGGCCAGCACGTATTTCTTCGCCACCGCCCACATCGGCAGCACCGAGCCGTCATAGTGGCCCAAGACGAGACCACCCGAATCCGCCCAGGCGACGAACTTGTCGTTGCGGCCACCATCGATCTGCATCTGCTCCTGGTAGAAGCGATGCCAGAGATCGCGGGTGATGACATTGGTCTTCTCGTTGAAGCCTTTGGGATCGTCGATGGCGAAACTGGCATTGGCCAGATGCGCCGACTGCGCCTCGGTCACCGGAGGCACAACGCCTTTGGCGGTCAGGCCGCCCCAGGCGGGCGGCAGTTCGGCAAGCGGCTTGCCGTCGCGGTCGAGCTGGCGCGCCTGGTCCGCCGTCAGGTTCGACAGGCCGTTGGCGCCGGGAAAGCCGCCATAGAGATTATCGAAGCTGCGGTTCTCGGCATAGATGACGACGACGGTGTCGATCTTGTCGAGGCCGGCGGGCGCGGCGCTGGCCGCCGTGGCAAATGAAGCCAGGGCTGAGCCGGCCAGAAAAAGCGAATTGAGGAGCTTGAGCCTCGTCATGGGAAGTACCTCGTGGCTGGGTTGGCTGGGGGAGCAATGCCTGGCGCGGGGGCGACGAACCAGCAGGGATGGGAGCTACTTCTCTGCCTTGTCACCTTTGTGACATTTTCCATCCTGGCGAACACGGTTTCGTGAGGGAGGGAACCGGTCATCAATCCGTTGCAGTGGCTACCTATTTCCCCGTGTAGAACCGGACTGAACCCTATGAATGCGGCACGACGCAAAAGCCTGACGATCGCAATCGCCATGGCATCGATGCTGGGGCTCGCCATGCCCGCGAACACGGTCCTTGCCGGGCCGGATGGCGTCCATCCCGGGCCGATGTCGCGCGCCGATGCCTATGCCAGGGCGGCCGCGCTGACCGGGCTTGGCCGAAAAATGTTCTTCGATCGCTCGCTATCGGCCTCCGGCCTGCAGGCCTGCTCGTCCTGCCACGATCCGCACCATGCTTTCGGCCCGGCATCGGCGGCGCCGGTCGAAATCGGCGGGCCCGGCATGGACCGGCCTGGGGTGCGCGCCGTGCCGTCGCTTCGCTATCTGCAGGCGGTGCCGGCCTTCACCGAGCATTTCTACGATTCCGACGACGAGGGCGATGAAAGCGTCGACAACGGGCCGACCGGCGGCCTGACCTGGGACGGCCGCGCCGACCACGGCAGCGACCAGGCGCGGATCCCGCTGCTGTCGCCCTTCGAGATGGCCAACAAGGATGCCGGCGATGTCGTGGCCAGACTGCGCAAGGCGCCCTATGCCGGCGAGCTCGAGGCGGTCTTCGGCGACAAGGTGTTCGACGATCCGGACAGCGCCTTCGACGCCGCTGTCGAGGCGCTCGGCACCTTCGAGCAGAGTGCTGCCGATTTCTATCCCTATTCCAGCCGCTACGATCGCTTCCTCGCCGGCAAGGCGACGCTGTCGGCGCAGGAACTGCGTGGCCGCGCGCTGTTCGAAGACGAAGCCAAGGGCAATTGCGCCAGCTGTCACCTGAGCGAACCCGCCAATGACGGCGAGCCGCCGCAATTCACCGATTTCGGCTTCCTCGGCATCGGCGTGCCGCGCAATCCGGCCATTCAGGCCAATGCCGATCCGACCTATTTCGATCTCGGCCTCTGCGGTCCGCTGAGGACCGATCTCAAGGGCAGGGCGCAGTATTGCGGTCTGTTCCGCACGCCGACGCTGCGCAACGTGGCGCTGAAGCAGAGTTTTTTCCACAACGGCTACTTCCATTCGCTGCGCGACGCCGTCGCCTTCTACGCCACGCGCGACACCGATCCCGGCCGCTGGTACCCCAGGAATGCCGACGGCACGGTCCGCCAGAATGACGACCTTCCCAAAACCTATTGGGCCAACCTCAACCAGGATCCGCCCTTCGGCAAGAAGCCCGGCGGCAAGCCGGCGCTGACCGATCCCGAGATCGACGACATCGTCGCCTTCCTGCAGACGCTGACCGACGCCGACCAGCAGGCCGGCGCGCCGCCGGTGCGGTGAGCGGCCGGGATGATCACCGGCGTCGACGCTTGCGGGGCCGGCAGGCCAGCGAGCAGCTTCACGCAGTCGTGACCGGCCGGCCGGGGTGACGCGCGGCATGCTACGAAAATAGCATTCTCGCACCTCGGGGTGGATGCTAGGGTCGCGGCCCGTGCACCCAAGGCACGCAGCGGCCCGCAGGACGGAGGCATACTGAGCGGGACGCCGGCCGTATTCTCAGCAAATCGGACGACACTGTTGAACCATCGTGACGCTGCCGCGTTTCCTGCGGTTGGCCACAAGGGAGGAACCACCTGTGAAAGCATCCTATCTCGTCTCGGTCGCGTTGCTTGCGGCGACCGCCATGCCTGCAGCAGCGGGCGAAATTTCCGACGGCAAGGTCAAGATCGGCATCCTCAACGACCAGTCCGGCGTCTATGCCGATTTCGGCGGCAAATGGTCGGTCGAGGCCGCCAAGATGGCGGTCGAGGATTTTGGCGGCAAGGTCCAGGGCGCGCCGATCGAAATCATCAGCGCCGATCACCAGAACAAGCCCGACATCGCCTCCAACATAGCGCGCCAGTGGTACGACACCGAGCAGGTCGATGCCATCATGGAACTGACCACGTCCTCGGTGGCGCTCGCCGTCCAGGGGCTTTCCAAGGAAAAGAAGAAGATCGACATCGTGACCGGCGCCGCTTCGACCGATCTTACCGGCAAGCAGTGCTCGCCCTATGGTTTCCACTGGGCCTACGACACCCATTCGCAAGCCGTCGGCACCGGCGGAGCGCTGGTGCAGCAAGGCGGCGACAGCTGGTATTTCATCACCGTCGACTACGCCTTCGGCTATTCGCTCGAGGAGCAGACCGCCAAGCTGGTTAAAGCCAGCGGCGGCAAAGTGCAGGGCGAGGTGCGTTATCCGCTGGGCTCCACCGACTATTCGTCCTTCCTGCTGCAGGCGCAGTCCTCCGGCGCCAAGGTCATCGGGCTGGCCAATGCAGGCCTCGACACCTCCAACTCGATCAAGCAGGCGGCCGAGTTCGGCATCGTCGCAGGCGGCCAGCGGCTGGCGGCGCTGCTGTTCACGCTGGCCGAAGTGCACGGGCTCGGCCTGCAGGCGGCGCAGGGCGTCGTGCTCACCGAAGGCTATTACTGGGACCGTGATGACAAGAGCCGCGATTTCGCCGACCGCTTCTTCAAGCGCACCAACCGGATGCCCAACATGATCCAGGCCGGCACCTATTCTGCGGTGACGCAGTACCTCAAGGCCATCGACAAGGCCGGCACCGACGAGACCGAAGCGGTGGCCAAGCAATTGCATGAGATGCCGGTCAACGACGTCTTCACCGCCAACGGCAAGGTGCAGGCCGACGGCTCGATGGTGCACGATATGTATCTCTACCAGGTCAAGAAGCCAGAAGAGAGCAAGAAGAACTGGGACTACTACACCTATCTTGCGACCATTCCGGGCGACAAGGCCTTCATGAAGGCCGAGGAAAGCGGCTGCCCGCTCGTCACCAAGTGACGAGCGCAACCGTCGCGACCGTCCGGCCGGACGGTGATCAGGACGTGCCGCGGGTGGTGCTTTCCGCCCGCGGCCTTCGGCGCGACTTCGCCGGCTTCGTCGCGGTCAACAATGTCGATCTCGACGTTCATGACGGCAAGATCCACGCGCTTATCGGGCCGAACGGCGCCGGCAAGACCACGATCTTCAATCTGTTGACCAAATTCCTGCAGCCGACCAGCGGCAGGATCGAGCTGCTCGGCACCGACATCAGCCGGACCTCGCCGGCAAAGGTTGCGCGCATGGGCCTGGTCCGGTCGTTCCAGATATCGGCGATCTTTCCGCATCTGAGCGTCCTCGACAATGTGCGCGTCGCGCTGCAGCGGCCGAGCGGGCTGGGCTTCCAGTTCTGGCGCTCGCTGTCGGCACTCGACGAACTGACGCCACGGGCACGCGAACTCCTCGGCATCGTCGGCCTCGACGACGCTGCGAACCGGCTCGCCGGCGATCTGTCCTATGGCAGGAAGCGCGTGCTCGAAATCGCCACCACCCTGGCGCTCGATCCGAAAGTGCTGCTGCTCGACGAGCCGATGGCCGGCATGGGGCACGAGGATGTCGGCACGATCTCGCAAATCATCCGTTCGCTGGCTCGCGACCGGGCCGTGCTGATGGTCGAGCACAATCTGACCGTCGTCGCCGATCTTTGCGACTGGATCACCGTCATGCAGCGCGGGCAGGTGCTCGCCGCCGGCGACTACGCGACCGTAAGCCAGGACGAGCGCGTCCGGATCGCCTATATGGGGACGGAGCATGAGTGAGCCGCTGCTTGCCGTGCGCGATCTCCACGCCTGGTACGGCGAAGGCCAGGCGCTGCATGGCGTGAACCTCGATGTCTTTCGCGGCGAGACCGTGACCTTGCTTGGCCGCAACGGCGTCGGCAAGACCACCACGCTGCGTGCCATCATGGGTCTGGTCCGCAAGCGCACCGGCAGCGTCACTTTCAACGGCGCGGACCTGATCGGCCTGCCGCTGCACCGCGTCGCCCATCAGGGCATCGGCTTCGTTCCCGAGGAGCGCGGCATCTTCGCCACGCTGACGGTCGACGAGAACCTGATCCTGCCGCCGGTGGTGGCCAAGGGCGGCATGAGCGTCGACGAGATCTTCGAGCTCTTCCCCAACCTCAAGGAACGCCGCAACAGTCCGGGCACAAGGCTCTCCGGCGGCGAACAGCAGATGCTGGCGATTGCCCGCATCCTCAGGACAGGCGTGCAGATGCTGCTGCTCGACGAACCGACCGAAGGCCTGGCGCCGGTCATCGTCCAGCGCATCGGCGAATTGCTGGCGACCTTGAAGAAGCGCGGCATGACGATCCTGCTCGTCGAGCAGAATTTCCGCTTCGCCGCCCGCATCGCCGACCGCTTCTATTTGATGGAGCACGGCAAGGTGCTGGAAGCCTTCCCGGTCGGCGAACTCGGCGCGCACACTGAACTGCTGCACGAAGTGCTGGGAGTATGATGGCGCCATGACGATGATCTTCGGCATCCCCATCCAGGCCTTGCTCGGGCAGTTGCTGGTCGGGCTGATCAACGGCTCCTTCTATGCCATGCTGAGTCTCGGGCTGGCCGTCATCTTCGGCCTGCTGCGCATCATCAATTTCGCCCATGGCGCGCTCTATATGCTCGGCGCCTTCATCGGCTATTTGCTGCTCGTCCATGTCGGCATCGGCTACTGGCCGGCGCTCGTCCTGGTGCCGCTCGCCGTCGGCCTGTTCGGCATGGCGGTCGAGCGCGCGGCGCTGTCGCGGCTCTACAGGATCGATCCGCTCTACGGCCTGCTCTTCACCTTCGGCATGGCGCTGGTCATCGAAGGCGTCTTCCGCTTCTATTACGGCGTGTCGGGAAATCCCTATGCCGTGCCGGCGCTGCTTGCCGGCGGCACCAATCTCGGCTTCATGTTCCTGCCCAATTATCGCGGCTGGGTGGTGCTGGCCTCGCTTGTCGTCTGCATCGGCACCTGGCTCTTGATCGAGAAGACCAGGCTCGGCTCCTATCTGCGCGCCGCGACCGAGAACCCCGAGCTGGTCCAGGCCTTCGGCGTCAACGTGCCGCTGCTCCTGACGCTCACCTACGGGCTGGGCGCCGCCCTTGCGGGGCTTGCCGGCATCCTGGCCGCACCCGTCTACCAGGTCAGCCCGCTGATGGGGTCGGATCTCATCATCGTCGTCTTCGCTGTCGTTGTGATCGGCGGCATGGGCTCGATCTTAGGGGCCATCGTCACCGGTTACATGCTCGGCCTCGCCGAGGGCCTGACCAAGGTTTTTTACCCCGAGGCGTCGAACCTCGTCGTCTTCGTCATCATGGCGATCGTGCTTCTGCTGCGGCCGGCCGGCCTGTTCGGAAGGGATGCCTGATATGAGCGAACTGACCCTTCAGGAAAGACGCACCGCTGCCTCCGTGCGGCTGGAATGGGGCCTGGTGGCGCTTGGCGTAGCGGCGCTGATTGCCGCGCCGTTCTTCATCTACCCGATCTTCGTCATGAAGATGCTGTGCTTCGCGCTGTTTGCCTGCGCCTTCAACCTGCTGCTCGGCTACACGGGGCTGCTGTCCTTCGGCCACGCCACCTTCTTCGGCGGTGCCGCCTATTTCTGCGCCTATGCCGTCAAGGCATGGGGCTGGCCGCCCGAGGCAGGCATCCTGCTCGGCATGGGCGGCGCCGCACTGCTCGGGCTGGTGATGGGCTTCCTCGCCATCCGCCGGCAAGGCATCTATTTTGCCATGATCACGCTGGCGCTGGCGCAGATGTTCTACTTCTTCTGCGTCCAGGCACCCTTCACCGAAGGCGAGGACGGCATCCAGGGCGTGCCGCGCGGCAGCCTCTTCGGCATCGTCGACCTGAACGTCACGATGAACATGTACTATGTCGTGCTCGCCATCTTCCTGATTGGCGTGTTCGCCATCTGGCGCATCGTCAATTCGCCCTTCGGCATGATCCTGCGCTCGATCCGCGAGAACGAGAACCGCGCCATCTCGCTCGGTTATTCGGTCGGCCGCTACAAGCTCGCCGCCTTCGTCATGTCGGCGGCACTTGCCGGGCTTGCCGGTGCTACCAAGGCAATCGTCTTCCAGTTCGCCACGCTCACCGACGTGACCTGGCAGATGTCGGGCGAGGTGATCCTGATGAACCTGCTCGGCGGCATCGGCACCATGGTCGGCCCGGTCGTCGGCGCCGGCCTCGTCGTCGGCCTGGAAAACACCTTGGCCACCTCGGGCTTCCCGGTGACCATCGCCACCGGCCTGATCTTCATGGTCTGCGTGCTCGTCTTCCGCCGCGGCATCGTCGGCGAAATCTACGCGCGCTGGCTGGCGCCGGCGGCAGCCGGCAGAGACCGCTGACCGATCCCGAGATCGACGACATCGTCACCGAGATGGGTGGAAAGCGGAACGGCAGATTTCGGGGAAGCAGCTTAGGAAAGCAGACGTGCAGTTCGCTCGCTTCTATGTCTGTCATGGGCCGAGAGAGGACTGGCAGCTTCAAGACTCGAATCGTCAGAAGCGGACATTCAGCTTCTTGGGGGCATCGACGTGATTTACCCGAAGCCGACATCGCCCCTGGCTCTTCCCGCATTGCTCTCGATCGCGCAATTGCACCTTGCGCGCCTATCCCGATTGTCGGATCAGAATTGAAGCCAGTTGCTAGTCGGGCAATCCTGCCAAGCGCATGCATTCGATGAGGTCGTCAGCCATCTTGGGGTCAACAAACATTGGATTCTTCCGCAGGGCACGCAGCGAGTAGCGCGGAATCAGGCGGAGCAGCTCGTCCACGTAATGCTTGGCTTCCTTGGGGCGACCTTGACGAGCATAGGAACACGCCAATGTCACTAGCGCGCCGAACAGAGCGGGATCTTGTTGAAGCCCCTTCTTCGAAACGTCGATCGCTTTTTCATAATCGCCGAGGAAGAAATAAGCGTGTCCCATCGCGTCATATAGCCAGGTTCCGCGAGAATCGCGTGGGTTGCCGCGTTCCGCTCTTTGGCAAGCAGCCAAGCCACCTTCCAAATCGCCACGAAACACCAGGGCATGCCCCAAGACCGCGTAGGCCTCGGCATAGTTCGAATTGAGCTCTATCGCCCGTTGGGCCACCCTAATGGCCTGCTCTGCCTCTCCGGTCACCGCCAGCATGAACGCCAGAGACTGATTGGCCTGCGGGTTTGTTGGCGCCAGGTGAACCGCCTTCTCCGCCCAGCGCCGGGCCTCTTCGAAGGCCAGGCGCGCCGGACGAATCCATCCGCGCAACCCGATGTGCACGTGGCATTGACCAAGCAGGGCGTGAGCATTGGCGAAATCGGGGTCGATCTCGATCGCTCTTCTGAGATCGGCAATCGCCGCTTCCACATCCTGCTTCGTCATCCTGTGATAGGCGGCGATCGCCCGCAAATAGTGGTCCCATGCACCGAGATCGTCCGGCCGTTTTCCTCGCGCCCGCTCGATCTCAGCCAACGTGATTTCGGGTCCGACTACCGACGCGATGCTGGCCACGATGTCGTCCTGCAACTCGAAGAGATCATCCATCTTGCGGTCGTATCGCTGTGCCCATACATGGCGATCTGACTCCGCATCGATCAACTGAGCGTTGATTCGCACGCGGTCACCGGCCCGGCGCACACTGCCTTCGAGAATATACCGGACCCCGAGCTCCCGCCTAATCTTCTTCACGTCAACGGCCTTGCCCTTATAGGTAAAGGCGGAGTTGCGCGCGATAACAAACAACCATTCGAAACGCGAAAGTGCCGTCGTCAGATCTTCGGATATGCCATCCGAGAAATACTCTTGGGCATGATCATCGGACATGTTGTCGAACGGCAGGACGGCGATCGACGGTTTGGCCGGCAAGGGAATAGGGCCAGCCGGTTGGCTCGACACGCTCGCCGCAACCACTCGATACGTCCGTACGGGATCTGCGATATTTCTTACCTGGTGAGTTCCGAAGTCCTGGAACCCGGCGTCGAGTTTGCCTTTTACCTGGTCGAAGGCCATGCCGGAGATACAGATGCCGCCTGGGTCAGCCAGCTTTTCAAGTCGCGCCGCGACGTTGACGCCATCGCCATAGATGTCTTCGCCATCGATGATGATATCGCCTACGTTCACACCAATCCGAAAGGAGATCGACGCGCTATCGGGCATTGCGAGATTTCGTTCGGCAACGCGGCGCTGAATGCAGACTGCACAGTCCACCGCATCGACCGCACTGGCGAACTCAATTAATGCTCCATCGCCCATGAGCTTCACCAGACGCCCTCGATACTCGGTGAGGATCGGGCTTATCAAGTTGCGGCGCAGTTCCTTGAGCGCACTCAGTGTTCCTGTCTCGTCCGCTCCCATGAGGCGGCTGTAGCCCACGACGTCAGCCGACATTATAGCAGCAAGACGCCGCTGAACGCGTTGCTTCGTCATTCCCTTCCGCCTCTGGCTAACGCGGTCGCAAGTGTATCGCCCACTGCCTTGGTGTGTCTACGAAGGTCTCGTTTCCCCAAATTCGACAGGCCACCGCGCGATGCGGCGACTGGCGCGGATCCGTCAATCGGGCATGGTCCGCCGTGGAAGAAGGAGCGCGAGATGATCGCTGAGGTCGCTCATCGTAACCGGCGCCGTGTCTGGAACTGCTTGCCCAAACAGGTACATGCCGGGTGCCTCGACTACGCCGCCGTCGTGACGTGTCCGGCCTTTGCGACGACTTTAGAGAACGGCAGGTTTGACAAATGCCATGGCGCCTCTCGAATGTCCGAAACGCGGCGCGTGACGGCCCCCCGGGGCACGCCGAGAGGCCACTATGATTCTGATCAGATCTCAGTCCCTTCGGCGAGGGCAAGCGCATCTTCGACGTCCACGCCAAGATAGCGAACCGTATTCTCGATCTTGGTATGGCCGAGCAAGAGCTGCACCGCTCGCAGGTTCCCCGTCGCCTTGTAGATGATCGAGGCCTTCGTGCGACGTAGCGAATGAGTGCCATAGTCCTCTGGGCGAAGACCGATCGCTGTAACCCATTCATCGACTAACCGGGCGTACTGTCGTGTGCTCATGTGAGCAGAACAATCGACCCTGCTTGGGAAGGCAAAATCGTCGACTGTTCCGCCACGCCGCTCGAGCCACGCTAGCAAGCTCGATCTCGCGTCAGGCATCAACTCAAACTGGACAGGTCGTCGTGTCTTTTGCTGAATTACAATTGCACACGTTCGGATTTCTGGACCGACGACCAGGCTGCCGATCTTGATTTTCACCAGGTCGCATCCGCGTAGCTTGCTGTCGATTGCGAGATCGAAAAGCGCTCGATCGCGCAAGCGCCGTTCGCGATCGAGGAGGAATCGTATAGCCCATATTTGCCGTTGCTTCAGAGGTCGCTTCGCACCAACTTTCTTGCCGGCATTCCAAGCCCGTCGCTCCTGATCCGGAGGATCATACCGTGAAATTCCCATAGTTGTTTCTCCTTCGGCCACATTGGCCGAAAGGAAAACGAATTATGGAAGCGACAATCATTTTGGGCCGAAAGCGGACTGGCAGCTTCGAACCTCAGATCTTTAATTGCGGACCTTCAGGTCGATAGCGACCGCTGCGGCCCGTCGTGCCGTGGGTCGGGCTGCGCGATGCGCACACGTTCGGCCGAAGTCGCCTCTTGAGCTGTCTAGTCCCCGAGCGGCAGGCCACTGGAACGAAGGGCGGCCTTCTCGGCCTCAAGTTGCGTGGGATCGCGTCGGATTTGGGTCGAAGCCCATCTTCGAATGGTGAAGTCAGGATGTCGGGATAGAAGACGCTTGGCTGTTTGCTCGGCTAAATCAGCACGTCCGCTCTGGCAATATGCAATCACGAGGTCGACGAGGCCGAAGCCGGGATTGCGCGCCTCGTAAGCCTTGAACGCTGCGATCGCAATCTCAAAATGACCTGCGAGGCGATAGGCGTGGCCGAGATGTCCGAGGTAATATCCTGGATACTTGGGACTGAGCTTCGTCGCCCTCTCACTGTACTCGATAGCCTTCTCGGGGAGACCTGCGGAGGCGAATACGAAGCTCGCGAAGCTCGCCGCGTCGGCAGACCCCGGAGCCAGTTCGACGGCCTTTCTGGCATGGGCGGCGGCCTCATCAAAGCGTCCCTCCAGCAGGAGCACAAGGCTCGACGTCGTGAAGGCAACGGCACTTTCAGAATCGAGTTCGAGAGCCTTGTCGGCGTAGGATCGCGCCTTATGCTGAGCCGTCTCGCGGGTATCCCACCAACCAAAGCGGGCATCCACATAATGGAGCAGGCCAAGCATTCCGTTGAGCGCCGCCGAGCCAGGGTCGAGGGCCAGCGCCTTCTCCCAATGGGGAAGCGCCCGACCGCAGTTCTCCTTCGTCACCGCCTGTCGGTAATAAGAAAGGCCGTGAACCCATTGGGTCCAAGCCTCCACATTGCTCGTTGTCGTGTACTGAAGCCGTGCCTGTTCACCCTCCGTCAAACTGACCTGCAGCTCCGTGGCAAGGACGAGGGTGATCTCGTCCTGGACGGCAAAGATGTCCTCGATGGTGCGGTCGTAGCGCTCAGCCCAGATGGCAGAGCCGGACCGCCCGTCGATAAGCTGCACCGAGATGCGAATGCGAGAGCCGCTCCGCCGGACGCTGCCCTCAAGGACATGGCGCACGCCCAGTTGCTTGGCCACGTCCCGGACGTCAGCGGCCCGGTCCCTGTAGATGAAGCTGGAATTGCGGGCGATCACCCGCAGGCCCGAGAGCTTGGACAGGGTGGTGATGATGTCCTCGGCGAGGCCATCTGCAAAGAACTCCTGGTCCGGATCGCCGCTCAGGTTTGAGAACGGCATCACGGCGATCGTCGGCAGGTCTTCCCGAGTCATCGCGTGCGACGGGGGCTGGTCCGTGCTTTCCTTGCCAAGGTTGGCGCGATAGACGCGGACGGGTCGCGAGATGTTCTTCAGAACGACCTCGCCCATGTCAGAGAAGGTGGTGGCCACCTTGCCGTCGACCTGGCGCCAGACGTCCTCCGAGATCGAGACCCCTCCCGCGGGAGCTACACCCTCGAGCCGTGCGGCAATGTTGACGCCGTCCCCAAGGAGGTCGGTGCCATCGACCACGACGTCGCCGACGTGAACTCCGATGCGCAACTCCACGCGCCGGTCCGCCTCGGTATCAGAACTGCGGGTCGCCATCCCGCTTTGGATCACGATGGCACAACGAACGGCATCCACAGAACTCGGGAATTCGATCAGAAGCCCGTCACCCATTGTCTTGACGATGCGCCCATGTGCATCTGCGATCGCCGGCTCGATAATGGCGTCCCGCAATATCTTTAGGCGGGCCAACGTTCCTTCCTCGTCGAGGCCGGTAAGTCGGCTGTAGCCGACGACGTCAAGTGCGACGATCGCTGCTAGCCGTCTGATAACGCGTTGCGGCACGGCTACCTCCCGCTACGGCAAGACCATGGTTGCGGGCCGAATTCCTCGACATCTATTGCCTCCGCCGTCGATCGTTGGCAACATCGTCTGGGAACTTAGCACCCCTCATTCGTGCGGGAGCCTGTCATGAGCAGCGCTGAAACGCATACGGGAAAATGCTTTTGCGGTTCAGTCGAGTTCAGCGTCACTGGGCAACCGGTCGCGATGGGCTATTGTCACTGCAATTCCTGTCGCCATTGGTCGGGGGCACCGGTCAACGGCTTCACTCTTCGGCCCCCGTCCGCCTTGACCATATTGAAGGGAGCCGAAAACATCGCGACCTACAGTCGTAGCGGAAGAAGTCTGCGCCGCTGGTGCACGGCCTGCGGAGGGCATCTTTTCTCCGAACTGCCGGCCTGGAACCTTGTCGACGTGTACGCCCCGCTCATTCCGTCGCTCAGTTCGAACCGGCAGTTCACGTCCATTACCAGGAGACGGTTCTTCCAATGAAGGATAGCCTTCCCAAGCTGAAAGACCTGCCTGAGGAACTCGGCGGATCGGGCGATATGCTTTCGGATTGAAGGTCCTCCGCGAGAATCGGATCGCGACCTTCGCTGCATCCAGCACAAATGCCGGGTCATGGCGCAACCACCTTGGTCGCCGGCGATGTCTGCTTTCAGGAACCGGCAAAAGTTATCTCTACGACCGAGATTAGGCGCAAAGCGGCCAACGCGGTGCGGCAGTCGAATGTCTGCTTTCGGGCAACGGTCAGCAACGTCGTTGCGGCCAAGATGGAGGTCGAACCAGTCGTTCGGAATGATTGGGTCTTGACCCACCTTACGCAGCGCGCTTGGGTTCCAACGCGAACGGGCTGAGGCCGAGCCAGGTCTGCATCTTCCTGCCGATGGCCTGGTCGCCGGTCAAGGCGACCTTCGCACCGGCCTTCTCGACCGTCGTCAGCCCCATCCAGATCGCCGTCATCGTGTGCAGGTCGGTCGAGACATAGAGGTCAACCTCGAAGCCCGGATCGTACCAGCACAGGTCGACCTCGCCATGCTTCTCGTCGATCAGCCACCACGAGCGTTTGGACGCCGGTAGCTCCTGATACAGAAACTGTATCACGGTCCGTCCCTCGGGCAGGGGCGAGGGGTTCAGATTGCGGGAGATTGGCAGCTCCGACGCTCCGCCACCTCACACCGGCACTTCCAGCCCGACCTTCACCCGGTCCATGGCGACGAAGGTGCGGAAGCGTTTGACGTTGTTGTTCTCGAAGAACAGCCGCCGGGTCAGCGCCTCATAGTCGGCCATCGTCGCGACGGTGATGACGAGGATGAAGTCGGCATCTCCCGTCACATAGTAGCATTGCTGCACCTCGGGCACGGCGATGAAGCTGCGCTTGGCGGCGTCGATCAGCTCGGCCCGTTCGCTCTCCACCTCCACCTCGACGAACAGTGTGATCGGATGGCCGACCTTGGCCGGGTCGACCAGCGCGACATTGGCGCGGATGATGCCGGTTTCCTCCATGCGCTTGATGCGCCTTTGCACGGCCGGTGCCGACAAATTGACCGCTTCGCCGATGGCCCGCTGCGGCGTCGTGTTGTCCTTCTGCAGGATGGCGAGGATGGCGCGGTCGAAGCTGTCGAGGCTTTGCGAAGCGGGCATGGCGACATCCAGACGAAACAAACTTGCAATCAGATGGTCAAAACAGAGCGCATTTCTCATCCGCCTTGCAATAGATTTCAGCCACTCAAGGGAAAAAGACCATGCTGCTCAACCGCCGTCCTGAACATCGCCAGCCGTTGGTGGCCGCCGATGCGGTATCGCTTGGCGTGGCCGGGGCCGACGAGGCCGAGCGCTTTCTGAGCCATCGCGAGAACCATGCCGGGACGCCGCTGCATGCGCTGCCGGCGCTGGCGGCCGAACTCGGCGTCGGCTCGCTGCACGTCAAGGACGAAGGTTTGCGGCTCGGGCTCGGCAGCTTCAAGGCGCTGGGTGGCTCCTATGCCGTCATCCGGCTGGTGCTGGAGGAGGCGGCTAAGCGGCTCGGCCGGACCGTGGATGTCACGGAACTGGATGAGTCCGACGTGCGCGCCATTGCCGCCGGCATGACCTTCGTCTGCGCCACCGACGGCAATCACGGCCGCTCGGTGGCGCAGGGCGCCGGCCTGGTCGGTGCCCGCTCGGTGGTCTTCGTCCACTCCGGCGTCAGCGACGAGCGCGTCGCCGCCATCGCCCGCTTCGGCGCCGAGATGGTGCGGGTCGACGGTGGCTATGACCATTCGGTGCGGGAAGCCGCCGAGGTCGCGGCCGCGCGCGGCTGGACGGTTGTCTCCGACACGTCCTGGGCGGGCTATGAGCGCATTCCGGGGCTGGTCATGCAGGGCTATACGGTGATCGTGCGCGAGGCGCTGCGGCACCTGCCCAAGCCGCCCACCCATGTCTTCCTGCAGGCCGGCGTCGGCGGTTTCGCTGCGGCCCTAGCAGGCCATCTCGCCGTCGTGCTCGGCGAGGACAGGCCGACGGTGACGGTGGTCGAGCCCGCGCGGGCTGCCTGCATCTACGCCACCGCCGAAGCCGGACGTCCGGTGAAAATCCCGCATGACGAGCCGACGGTGATGGCGATGCTCGAATGCTACGAGGCCTCGCCGGTCGCCTGGCGCGTGCTGGCGAGGGTCGGCGATGCCTTCATGACGGTCGAGGAGGAAGACGCGGTCGCGGTGATGAACCGGCTGGCGCGGCCGGCGGGCGACGATCCGGCCATCGTCTCCGGCGAGAGCGGCGGCGCCGGGCTCGCGGGGCTGGTCCGCGCCGCGGCGTCGCCCGACATGCGGGCAGCGCTCGGCCTTGATGCAGGCTCGCGCGTGCTGGTCATCAACACCGAAGGCGCCACCGATCCCGGCCGCTATGCCGAGCTGGTCGGCATGGCGCCAGAGGATGTCCTGCTGCAGACTGCGTGAAAGGCGGATGACCATGGCCGAAGTCGATCAGGAAAACCTCCATCGCGACATGACCGCATGGCGGCATGAATTGCACGCCCATCCCGAATTCGGCTTCGAGGAGAAGCGCACCGCGGCCTTCGTCGCGCAAAAGCTGCGCGAGTTCGGCCTGGAGGTTGCCGAAGGCATCGGCGGCACCGGCGTCGTCGGCACGCTGACCAGAGGCAGCGGCAACCGCGCGATCGCGCTGCGTGCCGACATGGATGCCTTGCGCATCGCCGAACAGGGCACGATGACCTACCGCTCGCAAACGCCTGGCACCATGCATGCCTGCGGCCATGACGGCCACACCTCGATGCTGCTCGGTGCTGCCAAACTGCTGGCCGGAGAAGGCGGCTTCGACGGCACGGTGCGCTTCATCTTCCAGCCGGCCGAGGAATGGGGCAGGGGCGCGCTCGCCATGCTGGACGACGGCCTCATCGAGCGCTTCCCCTTCGAGGAGATATTTGGCCTGCACAACATGCCGGGCCTGCCGGTCGGCCATTTCGAGACCCGCGCCGGGCCGATCATGTCGGCGGAGGACAATTTCGAGATCGTGCTGAAAGGCGTCGGCGGCCATGCCGCGCGGCCGCATTCCGGCAGCGAGACGCTGGTCGCCGCCTGCGCTTTGGTCATCGCCCTGCAGACCATCGTCTCGCGCCGGCTGAGCCCGGCCGACATCGCCGTCGTCTCGGTCACGGAGCTGATCACCGACGGCACCCGCAACGCGCTGCCTGGGCTCGCCCGCATCCTCGGTGACGCCAGGAGTTTCCGGCCCGAAGTCAGCGCCGCGATCGAGAAGCAGATGCGCATCATCGCCGAAGGCACCGCGCTGGCGCACAATGTTTCGGCCGAAGTCACCTACACGCGCGAATTCGTGCCGCTGGTCAACGATGCCGCGCTCGTCGACGAGGCCTTCGTTGCCGCCAGGAGCGTGCTGGCCGACAACGCCGTCGGCGTCGCGGCGGAGCCGATGACCGGCTCGGAAGACTTTGCCCGCTTCCTGACCCATGTGCCGGGCTGCTTCGTCTTCCTCGGCAACGGCGATAGCGCGCCGCTGCATAATCCCTCCTACGACTTCAACGACGAAGGCCTGTTGCACGGCGCGCGGTTTCATACGGCGGTGGTGCGGAGGCGGCTGCCGGGGTGAGGTCGTAGCCGGCGAGCCGAGAGGCCGAAATGTCGGCGCTTGAACACCCCCCTCTGTCCTGCCGGACATCTCCCCCTCAAGGGGGGAGATTAGATTTCACTTCGGCTTTCGCCAATCTCAAGCACTGCAGGATGGGCGGCAAGGCCGGAGCTGCCAATCTCCCCCCTTGAGGGGGAGATGTCCGGCAGGACAGAGGGGGGCGCGAAGGAACGCGACACAGGGTGAGTGGCCCCAAGACTCCTAAATCCCATCGCCCGTCTTCTCGATCTCCTGCAGATAAAAGATCTTGCTCGGCTGCAGATGGTCGACGCAGAGCTGGGCCAGCACCCAATTGTCCTTGCGCTTCATCGCCTCGATCATGAACCAGTGGTGCTGGCGCGAGACTTCGAGCTTGTCGCGGTCGGCCAGCGAATTCGCCCGCACCGGCAGGCTGAGCCGCATGTAGTGGTCGATCGACGACACCAGATAGTCATTGCCGCAGGCCGAGAACATGGTCAGGTGGAAGCGGTCATTGGCCTCGTGAATGCCGCGCAGATAGTGGGCGTCGACATGGGCGCTGTAGATCCGGTGGATCTCCATCAGCTCCGCGATCAATGCATCGCTTGCCGGCAGCGGGATCATCAGCGCCGCCTGGCGCTGCAACAGCTCGCGGACCTCGTATATCTGCCGCACCTCGTCAGGCGACAGGCGCCTGACCATCGCGCCCTTGTTGCGCTCGCGGGTGACGACGCCGAGTTTTTCCAGCTGGTAGAGCGCCTGGCGGATGGTGTGGCGCGAGACCGGGAAGCGGGCGAGCAGCACGTCCTCGACCAGCCGCGTGCCCGGCGCCAGCTTGCCGAAGATAATGTCTTCCTCCAGCGCCTTAACGACGTCGGCTTCCTTGCCGCCATAGTCTGCCATGTTGAGCATTGTGTCGTCCTCGCGCCGTCTGTGGGCCACTCTAGCCGCAGACCGATCCTTCCCGCAACTTGCAGAAAAGGCTTCACATAATCGATAATATGGTGTGCGCAGGCAAGGGGGATTGGCCGATTTGGCGTCTGGTAGAAATCGGAAGCCAAGGATTATTGACAATCTTGGCCGCTTGCCTATGGTGCGACGTCAGCGGTGGCCCTCGCTCCGGCGACGCGGTCCCGATGTCGGCGCAGATTGAGTCCACAGGTGTCGATTGGTCTATCGCGGCCTCAGAAAGGGAGTGACCAGCTACGGCGACGCGGCCTTTTCACTGTTTTTGCGCAAGGCCTTCATCAAGGCCGCCGGCTATTCGGACGATGCGCTGGACCGGCCGATCGTCGGCATCGTCAACACCGCCAGCGACTACAATCCCTGCCACGGCAATGCGCCGCAGCTGATCGAGGCGGTCAAGCGCGGCGTCATGCTGTCGGGTGCGCTGCCGATGGTGTTCCCGACCATCTCGATTCACGAATCCTTCGCGCACCCGACCTCGATGGTGCTGCGCAATCTGATGGCGATGGACACCGAGGAGATGATCCGGGCGCAGCCGATGGATGCTGTCGTCGTCGTCGGCGGTTGCGACAAGACGCTGCCGGCGCAGATCATGGGCGCGATCAGCGCCGACCTGCCGACGGTCGTCGTTCCGGTCGGGCCGATGGTGGTCGGCCATCACAAGGGCGAGACGCTCGGCGCCTGCACCGACTGCCGCCGGCTGTGGTCGGGGCACCGCGCCGGCGAGATCGACGCCGCCGAGATCGAACTGGTCAACGGCCGGCTGGCCCCCTCCGTCGGCACCTGCATGGTCATGGGCACCGCCAGCACCATGGCCATCATCGCCGAGGTGATCGGCCTCACCGTCCCCTTTGCCGCCTCCATTCCGGCGCCGCTGGCCGAGCGGGTCCGTTCGGCGGAAGCGTCGGGCCGGGTGGCCGCCGCGCTTGCCGTCAGCGGCAGGCCGTTTCCCAGCGAGCTCGTCACCCCGGCGGCACTGCGCAACGCCATGGTCGTCATGCAGGCGATCGGCGGCTCGACCAACGGCATCATCCATCTTGCGGCGATCGCCGGCCGGGCAGGGCACGCGATCGATCTCGCCGAATTCGACAGGATCGGCCGCGAGATGCCGGTGCTGGTCGACCTGAAGCCGTCGGGCGAGCACTATATGGAGCATTTCCACGAGGCGGGCGGCGTGCCGCGCCTGCTCGCCGAACTCACCGGCTTCCTCGATCTCAGCGTTCCCGTCATCGGCGGCGGCACGCTTGCCGACCGGGTGATGAAGCGCGAGCACATGCACGACCAGCATGTCATCCGGCCGCTCGGCCAGCCGCTGAAAGCGCAAGGCGCCATGGCCGTGCTGTCGGGCAATCTCTGCCCGCGCGGCGCCGTCATCAAGCATTCGGCGGCGTCGCCGGCGCTGATGCAGCATACCGGCCGCGCCGTGGTCTTCGAATCGGTCGCCGACCTTGCCGAGCGCATCGACGATCCCGATCTCGACGTCGTCGCCGACGATGTGCTGGTGCTGCGCAATGCCGGGCCGAAGGGCGCGCCCGGCATGCCGGAGGCCGGCTACATTCCGATCCCGAAGAAGCTCGCCGCCGAAGGCGTCAAGGACATGGTCCGCCTGTCGGACGCACGCATGAGCGGCACCGCCTTCGGCACCGTCATCCTGCATGTGTCGCCGGAAGCCGCCGCCGGCGGTCCGCTCGCTTTGGTGCGCAACGGCGATCGGATCAAGCTCGATGTCGCCGGGCGGCGCATCGACGTTCTCATCGACGACGCGGAACTGGCCAGGCGCGCCGCCGCGGCACGCCCCGCCGTCGAGCGGCCCGAACGCGGCTATGCCCAGCTCTACCATGACCACGTGCTGCAGGCCGACCAGGGCTGCGACTTCGATTTCCTCGTCGCCAGGCCGGCGCACGGCGAGGGGGCTGACGAATGAACGCGGAACGGCCCGGGATCAGGACGGAACCACGGCTCTGCCTGCCGCCGCTGGCGCCGGTGCGGCGCGACGCCAACCGCCTGCCGCCGGGAACCTGCGACACCCACGCCCATGTCTTCGGGCCGGTCGCTCGCTTCCCGCTCGACCCTGGCCGCGGCTACACGCCTTCGCCGGTCACCATCATCGACTACCGCCGGGTCATGGACGCCTTTGGCATCGAGCGCGCGGTGCTGGTGCAACCGAGCGTCTATGGTTTCGAAAACAGCGTGCTGTTCGAAGCGCTGGAGACCATGCCCGACAGGCTGCGCGGCGTGGCGGTGATCTCGCCCAAGGCGCCCGAAACCTTGTTCGCCTGGGCGCATCGGCTCGGCGTGCGCGGCCTGCGCATCAATCCGCGCAATCCGGCCGGCCTGACGATGAAGGATTTTCACGCTGTCGCCGAGTGCATCAAGCCGTTTGGCTGGCACATCCAGCTGCAGGTCGACATCGAGGATTCTGCCGATCTGGGCCACGTCGT
This sequence comes from Mesorhizobium amorphae, assembly GCF_014843845.1. Lineage (GTDB taxonomy): Bacteria > Pseudomonadota > Alphaproteobacteria > Rhizobiales > Rhizobiaceae > Mesorhizobium > Mesorhizobium amorphae_A. Next base: position 22,003 of record NZ_JHQS01000031.1, read on the forward strand.
CGCCGCTGCGGGCGTTCCGGTCATCATCGACCATTTCGGCTTCCCCGACCTGGCGCGCGGCCCCGATGGCCGCGCCTTTGCCGAACTGGTCGAGCTGGCGGCCGCCGGCCAATGCATTGTCAAGATGTCGGCGCCCTATCGCGTCGCCCCGGATCGCTACGCCGCGCTCAAGCCTTTCGTCGAGCGCCTCGTCGACCGCGCACCGGCCGCGCTGATCTGGGCGCTCGACTGGCCGCACACCGAATGCTTCGAGGCGGTGCCCGACGACGGCGCCATTCTCGACCTCGTCTGGGACTGGCTGCCCTCGGAGGAATTGCGCCGGCAGGTGCTCGTCGACACGCCGCGAAACCTGTTCTGGGCAGACGGCGAGCCCGCTTCAACCAAAGCCTCCGGATCCAAAGCATGAAGACCCTGAAAGGCGTCATTGCCGCAACGCCCACGCCGCTCAATGCCGACCTGTCGATCGACACCGACCGCCTGATCGGCCATTGCCGCTGGCTGCTCGGCGACGGCGGCTGCGACGGCATCAATTTGCTCGGCACCACCGGCGAGGCGACCTCGTTCTCGGTCGAGCAGCGCATCGCCGCCATGCGCGCGGTGGCGCAATCAGGCGTTCCGCTGCAGCGCATGATGGTCGGCACCGGCGCCTCGGCGCTCGCCGACTCGGTGGCGCTGACCAGGGCCGCGCGGGAGCTCGGTTTCGCGGGTGCGCTGCTTCTGCCGCCCTTCTACTACAAGGGCATCGATGCCGAGAGCCTGGCCAACCATGTCGGCGAGGTGATCGCCAAGGCCGGCCCATTCGGCCTGAAGATCTACCTCTACCACATCCCGCAAAACACCGGCGTGCCCTTCGTCGCCGAAGCCATCGCGCGGCTGCGCGAGCGCTATCCCGACATCGTCGTCGGCCTCAAGGATTCTTCCGGCGACATCGCCTTCTCGCGCTCACTTGCCGTGCAGTTTCCCGGCTTCGACGTCTTTCCGAGTTCCGAAGGCAGCCTGACCGAATGGAAGAGCTCGCGCTTCGCCGGCTGCATCTCGGCCACCACCAACGTCACCGGCGCGCTGTCGCAGATCGCCTGGTCGGATCCCGACAGCGAGAAGGGCCGCCAGGCGGCGGCTTCGGCGATGGCCATTCGCGGCGTGCTCGGCGGCTTCCCGCTGATGGCGAGCGTCAAGGCGGCATTGGCCGCAATGACCGGCGATGGCGGCTGGGAGCGGCTGATGCCGCTGCGCCGCCTGTCGCCGGCCGAGCGGGCCGAGCTGTTTGCGCGGCTGGGCAAGACCGATTTCGCCGCACAGCACGCGCCGGCAACGACCGGCTGAGACACGGAGTCTACGGAGAAGAAAAGGGAGGTCCGTCGGAGCAGTTCGAAAAGCCAGCGCGCCGGCCGGACCTCGGACGCGCATCGCAGGAAAAACATCAACGGAGGAGAACGGAAATGAAAAGACGTACATTCATCGCACTCGCCGCGGCAGCGGCGGCAGCAACGACCATCAGTGTTTCGCCCGTCTTCGCGCAATCGAAGGAGATCGTCTACCTGGCTCCGGCGCTTGACGTGCCGTTCTGGCGCACCGTTGCCAAGGGCGTCGAGGCCGGCGCCAAGGAGGGCGGCTTCAGCTTCCAGGCGCTGGAGGCGCAGAACAACGCCCAGAAGCAGCTCACCAACGCGCAGGACGCGATCACCCGCGGCGTCGCCGGTATCGTCATCTCGCCGACCGATTCCTCGACCGCGCCGAGCGTCCTGAAGCTCGCCGCCGCCGCCAAGATCCCGGTCGTCATTTGCGATATCGGCACCACCGAAGGCGAATATGTCTCCTTCATCGCCTCGGACAACACGGCCGGCGCCAAGGGTGTCGGCGAGGCGGTCGCCGCGGCGGCGAAAGCCAAGGGCATGAAGGAAGCGCCCTACGGCATGATCACCATCTCGCTCGCCCGCATCAATGGCCAGAAGCGCACCGACGGCTTCCGCTCGGCGATGGAGGCAGGCGGCTACGGCAAGGAGATCGCGCTGCAGCAGATGCAGGCCTACACGGCCGACGAATCGTTCAAGTTCGCGCAGGACATGCTGACCGGCAATCCGAACCTGAAGGCGATGTTCATCGAGGCCGACACGCCGGCCATGGGCGCGCTGCGCGCCATCAAGGCCAGCAACCGCTCCGGCGACATCATCGTCGGCGCCTTTGACGGCATTCCCGAATTCGTCGATCTTCTGAAGAGCGGCGAACTGACGGCGGCCGGCATGCAGCAGCCCTGGCTGATGGGCGAGACGGCGGCCAAGTCGCTGACCGAGCACCTGGCCGGCAAGACGCCGCCGAAGGAGGTCCTCGTGCCGGTGATGATCGCCACCAGCACCAACATCGAAGAGCTGCTTCCCGAAGCCAAGAAGAACGTCTTCGGCGAGTAGCACAGGCATGTTTCAATCGCTGCGCCGGTATGGTCCGGCGCGGCTTTCCAGCGAAGGCGTGAATGCAGGCGACAGCAGCGAAAGAAACCCTGTTCACGGCAAGCGGAGTCGAGAAATCGTTCGGCCGCACCCGTGCGCTCGCCGATGCCTCGATCACGCTGCGGCGTGGCGAGATCCACGCTCTGCTCGGCGCCAACGGCGCCGGCAAGTCGACGCTGTCGCGCGTCATCTGCGGCCAGATCCGGCCGGATGCCGGCGATATCGCCTACAGGGGCAAGCCGTTCTCGATCCGGCGCGCCCGCGACGCCATCGATGCCGGCATTTCGCTGGTCATGCAGGAAACCAGTCTCGCCCCCGATCTGTCGGTGGTCGAGAACATCTTCTTGCCCGAGCTTGGCCGGCCCGGCCTGCCCAGATTCGGCGAGATGCGACGGAAAGCCGAGGACATACTCTCCCGCCTCGGCCAGCGCGCGCAGTTGCCGCTCGACGGCGACGTGCGCGCGCTTTCCGCCGCGCAGCGCCAGCTGGTCGAGATCGCCAAGGCGCTGGCGCAGGACGCCGACCTCATCATCTTCGACGAACCGACGGCATCGCTCAGCCCCGGCGAGGTCGAGCGGCTGTTCGACATCATGGTCAAGCTGCGCGACGAGGGCAGGGCGCTGGCTTTCGTCTCGCACCGGCTGGAGGAAGTGTTCGCCGTCACCGACAAGGTCACGGTGCTGAGGGAAGGCCGCACCGTCGCCGCCGATGTCGCCACCGCCAAGCTGACCCAGACCGAACTGATCCGCCACATGGTCGGCAGGGAGCTCAGCCAGATCTACACCGAGCGGGCGCCGAGCGAACATGCCGAAAGGCCCGTCGTGCTCGAAGTCGAGAAACTGAAAAGCGCGCCGCTCGTCCGCGACGTCTCCCTCAGCCTGCATCGCGGCGAGATCGTCGGCCTCGGCGGCCTTGTCGGCGCCGGGCGCTCGGAGACGCTGGAGGCGATCTTCGGCCTGAGGCGCCGCGATGGCGGCTCAGTGCGCCTCAACGGCAAGCCGTTTGCGCCGCGCAAGCCCGCGCAATCGATCCGCGCCGGCATCGGCTTCGTGCCGGAGGACCGCCGCCGCCAGAGCATCGTGCCGGACCTCAGCGTCAGGGAAAACCTGTTGCTTGCTCATCTCGGCGCCCATCGCGGCTTCGGCCTCGCCTATCGGCGGCGCGACGAGAAGGTGAGCGAATTGCTCGCCATGCTTGGCCTGCCTGCCGACCGGTTGCTCGACGCCAGCATGCTGAACTTTTCCGGCGGCATGCAGCAGAAGATCATCATCGCCCGCTGGCTGATGCTCGATCCCAAAGTGATCCTGCTCGACGAACCGACCAAGGGCGTCGACATCGGCACGCGCTCCTCGATCTACGCCATGCTGCGCGCCATCGCCGACCGTGGCGTCGCGGTGCTCATCGTCTCATCCGACTTCGACGAATTGCTCGGCATCTGCGAGCGCGTCGTCGTCATCAGCGACGGCATGTCGATCGCCGACATGCCGAGCGCGGTGCTCGACGAGGAGAAGCTGACGCTGCTGGCCGCGCCCCGCACCTCGATGGAGCGCAACGTCCGCTTCCTGCGCGACCTCGCCGCCACCTATCGCGGCGCCGCCTTCTGGGGGCTGATCGAGGACGAGAAATTGTTTTGCCTGAAGGTCGCCGTCGCCGATCAACGTGCCGCGCCCGGCTTCGGCGACGGCGCTGCAGTGGATTTTGGAGAGACGCTGATTCCGGCGGCACTCGCCGCCGCGAAATCGCAATTCGTCGCCGAGGCCGACGGCGGCCTGAACACCTTGATCGTCGATGTCGCGGGCTCGCGTGGCCATGCCATGGGCGCGGCCGGCCTTGTCCTGCCGCACGACACTGAGCCGCCCGACGCCGGCCAACTGGCTGCTGTCATCAAGGCCCACTACGCCGCCCAAGACTGATGCCGCTGATGACTGACAAGGAACGCCCCGCAATGGCCGCGAATGAAACGATCGGCACCGCCTATGCGTCGCCACCGCCACGCCAGGCGCTCAGATGGCTGACCGCACGCCTGGAAGTCAGGATGCTGCTGCTTGCCGTGCTGATTGCCGTCACGCTGTCGCTGGCCTCGCCCTATTTCCTGACCACCATCAACGTGCTGAACCTGCTCGACCAGTCGGTGGTCGTCGGCATCGTCGCCATCGGTATGACCTTCGTCATCCTCACCGGCGGCATCGACCTATCCGTCGGTGCGGTGGCCGGGCTGACCGGCATCATCTTCGGCCTCGTCGTGCCTGACCTCGGCCTGCCGGTCGGCGCGCTGGTGGCGATCGTCGCCGGCGGCCTGATCGGCCTCGTCTCCGGCGTCCTGATCAGCTATTTCGGCCTCGCCGCCTTCGTCGTCACGCTCGGCATGATGTCGATCGGCCGCAGCCTCTGCTACATTTTCTCCGGCGGCATCTCGATCTCGAACATTCCGGAATCGCTGAGCGACTTCGTCTACACCAAGGTCGCCTTCATCCCGATGAACGTCTTCGTCCTGCTCGTGCTCTACCTGCTGGCCTATCTCTATCTCGGCTACACCAAGGGCGGCCGCACCATCTATGCCATCGGCTCCAACGCCGAAGCCGCCAGAACCGCCGGCCTCAACGTCGTCGGCTACGCCATCCTGCCCTATGTCGTCTCCGGCGCGCTGTCGGCGGTATCGGCGCTGCTCCTGGCCGGCAAGATCCTGTCGGTCGATCCGCTGGCCGGCAATCTGCTGGAGCTCGACGCGATTGCCGCCGTCGTCATCGGCGGCGCCAGCCTGTTCGGCGGGCGCGGCTCGATCATCGGCACGCTGATCGGCGTCTTCATCATGGTGATGATCCGCAACGGCCTCAATCTGATGGGCGTCTCGCCGTTCTGGCAGGGCTCGGCGATCGGCGCCATCATCATCGCCGCCGTGCTGGTGGAAAGGCTGGTGAGCCGCCGGGGCGCCCGATGACGTCAGTACCCTCCAGCGCCGCCTGCATCCGCCAGGAGCCGGCATGACCCTGCGCATTGGCATGATCGGCGCCGGCTGGGTGACGCGCCACCACCTCGATGCCTGGCGTCGCCTTGCCGACCGGGCCGTCGTCGTCGCCATTGCCGACCCCTCCGCCGAGGCGCGCAACCCCCGTGCAGCCGAGTACGGCATTGCCGGCATCCATGCCGACGCCGCCGACATGCTGGCGGCCGAAAAGCTCGACGCCGTCGACATCGCTTCGTCGCGCGAATTCCATGCCGGCCATGTCCGGCTGGCGGCGCGAGCGGGGCTGGCCATCCTCTGCCAAAAGCCGCTGGCGCCGAGCTTTGCCGAAGCGGAAACGCTGGTCGCCGAGATCGGCAATCGCGTCCCGTTCATGGTGCATGAGAACTGGCGCTTCCGGCCGCATTACCGGCAGATCAGGCACTGGCTGGACGCGGCCGGCATCGGCCGCCCGCTGCAGGCACAGATGAGCGCGCTGAGCAGCGGCCTGGTGCCGGACGCCGATGGCCAACTGCCGGCGCTGCGGCGCCAGCCGATGCTGGCTGCGCTCGGTGAGATGCTGGTCAAGGAGATCCTGATCCACCACATCGACACGCTGCGCTTCCTGTTCGGCGAACTCTGCCTGCGCTCCGCCGCCGTTGGCAGGCTGAGCGATGCGGTGATCGGCGACGACCACGCGCTGCTGTCGATGGTCGCCAGCGATGGAACACCAGTGATCCTGCAAGGCAATCTCAACGCCCGCGGCTATCCCGGCGAGGTCTTCGACCGGCTGGAGGTCTTTTGCGAACGCGGCCGTATCCTTCTGGAGCGCGACCGGCTGACGCTTGACGGCGAACGGTCCGAAACCGTGGCGATCGACCTGGCGGCGAACTACGCCGCATCCTATCGCGACACGATCGCCTGCTTCCTCGACGGTCTGGCGGCGGGCCGCATCCTCGAAAACAGCCCCACCGACAATCTCGGCACGCTGCGCCTCGTCGACGAAGCCTATCGCTGGCGGCGCCCGACCTGAGCCGGGCGAGGGGACGTGCCTTGCGCATGCCGTGCCGCCCTCATTCCCTTTTCGCACCCTTGTCGCTGTTTTGGGGCTTTCCCCTTGCGGGGACGTAGATTGTCGAAGCCCATATTGTGGTCGGCATCCGACGTGTTCCAGTTGCAAGCCAGATAGCGGACGTCAGCCGTTCGCCCATGCTGCTGTGAGTCGAACAAAGCCCCGCCACCCTGTGGGCTATTGGCATCGGTGCAGCAGTCATGAAACGCTCTTTAGACCGAGTGAACCAGGGCACTCAGTCGTAATTGAGTGATTTCTAATATATATATAAGTTGGTCCGCGCGGGGGGCTTCTTCCTATCCCGCAAATGGCCGATGCGGTGCGATAGATCTAGCAACGAGCGCCCGACCGCACCGGCCATTTCACTCCTCTGTGCAGAGTGTCGGTAAGCCAGCAGTCTTTCCGGCGCTCGATCACTTGCGACCCAAGCTTGAGAGCATGTTCCGCCGGCTCCTTTCTGTATCGATACAGCGTTGGCAGCTCTGGCGGCGGCGGCTCCCGATCATCCCGACGGCCCAGACGAGCATTTTGCTCCCCATGCGACCGTTGAGCTACCTGATGCCTCGCGAGTTCCAGACAATTTTAACGATTGGGTTGGCAGGCCGAGCCATGCACCGGCACGACGGCGCACTCATTGGCCGCGTTGCAAACAATTTTAATAATTTAGCTGCAGCTAATAAAATCCGCTATAATGCGCAATCAGCCGGCAACCTTCTACCCCCCGTTTGCTGGTTAGGCCTGGCGGCCGATCGAGCCCCCCCTCACACGGCCGCTGGGCCGCACTGCTTGGCCGGCCTCTGGCGCAGTTCGAATTAGAGAAGGGAGGGCAAGGGGATGGCTGCCTATCTGATTGCAGATGTCGATGTCACCGACGCTGCCACATTCGATGAATACAAGCGCGAGGTCCCGGCGACCGAAGCGCGCCATGGCGGGCGATATCTCGCGCGCGGCGGCGCAACCCGAGTGCTCGAAGGCGATTGGGATCCGCATCGGCTGGTCATCGTCGAATTCCCCGACATGGCCGCGCTCACTGCCTGGTACGATTCTCCGGAGTACGAGCGCCTGAAGGAAATCCGCTTCCGCAGCGCCAGGACACGCATCATAGCGATCGAGGGAACGCCGGCGGCCTAGCGAGACCGACGGAAGCGCCTAGGCACAGTTCCTCGGTCACACCATACGTGCAGGCAGCCTATCTGCTACTTTGTTCCGGCGGCGGACTTGGTTGACCGCCTGGCCGGCGCCTTTACCCCAAAGCCCCCCGCCCAACGGGCGCCGGCCATCTTCCCTGGCAAATTGGCTTATGCAACCTTCAGGTTTATCACCCGCATCACTGCGACCACTGTTCCGTTGTTCGTAGCAGCCTCCTTCGTGCTACCCTTGCCGCAACTCCACACATCGCCTTCCTTGGCCGTGAATTGCATGTCGCCGGCCGTGACCTGCAGTTCGCCTTCAGTGACCGTGCAGACCATGTCGTCCGCCATGACGTCCCCCAGCGGGCTAGTTCCCTTCGGCTGGTAGACGACATCTTCCATGGCGATGGTCTTGTACCCCTTGATATGGGAGTCTCGTGTTCCCAGTTCGACGAGCCGGACACCGGGGAAAATCTCTTTGCCATCAGTCGGACCGTAGGTCTTGGCCGCTGCCGGAGTCGGCAATGCGACCAATAGCGGGGCCGACAACGAGGTGGCACCAAGGGCGAGAGCATTACGTCGATTCATCTTCATAACATCCTCCCTACGTTAGTCCGCCCACCGGGCGAACCTGATATTTTACGCGCTCGAGCAGCCAAATAGTCAAAACACAATTGAGCAGGCCCATTCCGCCCCCGACAGCGGGTGGCTGTAGAGGCCACCGCCTCTTGTCCGGCGTCACGGCGTGGCTGGTGAAAGACAGAGTTTGGTCGACGCGGCCCGCCTCAGGCGACGGGCGAGAGCCAGCACGATTTTCTTGCGCGCTCGCCATACGTTTATGGGCGGTTCGACTCTGGCTCATCCGATTGGATGGTTAGGAGAACCGAAACACAGCCGTTTTGCCAAGTTAGCGGCAATGCATGGCCGGACTACAATCTTTTCAGCCGGCGAACCGTTGCCGGTCAGGCCCGGCGGCCGATTCGAGCCCACGAGCCCTCCCGGCCGCTGGGCGGCTCGGTCGCCGAGCCTCAAGCCTCGCCAGCGCGCGTTTCGGCGGCCAAAGTGCCGGAGAACGCATGATCGCTATCTGGACCAATGCCGGAACAATCATCGTGTTCGATCCCGAAGTCGGCACTGCATCTGGCCGTTCCGAGCATGAAGCATGGAAAGAGATCGAGCGCCGCAAGGCGATGAAGCAGGAACGGCGAGCAGTCCTACAGTGCTGAAGCGCAGGTTCAGAGCGCGGACACTACTGGGACGGATGCAGCTTTCATTCAATGACGCGGGACAGGGCCGGTAAGCTGAGGAGGCCTGATGGCCCGGTCTGCTTCGTTGGGTTGCCACAGAATTTGCAGGCCGGGCCGCGCCCCCCGGCGGTTTCGATAGCCGGAGCCCCGAAACAAATTGCTCCTTATTCGGCGGTTAGACAAATCACGGTTGATTGCGCCATGGAGAGGGCGGGAAACCCGCGTCTCTCCTTGTACGGGGAGACGCGGGCCAGGTTGCCACCTGTTGCACGTCACCAGCGGTGAAATGCAACCGGACACAATCATTAACCATCGCTAATGTCTAGGCCGGGATTCCGCGATTGAGAATGAGCAGCGGGGACCGGGTGGGGGGCTTGGGGTAGGTCCCCGCTGCCTTGGGCTGCCTTCGCAGGGTGCAGTGGCAGCACAACCAAATAGGTGACTGAGCATGAAAGAACGAATGGCAGGTGAGCCGTTTTGAACGTCCTGTCAGTCCTCTTACACCGGCCAATGCCGGGGCCGGCGTCTCAAGGAGTGCGGCCGGGGGACGGACCTTCAAGACGTTGCGACTTCCGTAACCCCAACCGCACACCCGGCTTGACGTACGTGCCCACCCAATTGACCCCAGCGTCAAGCGACAGATCAATAGTAGCCGATGTCGATCGCCCCCAAATCGGCCGCTTGAGCTAGCGCGGATAGACAATTCGGGTCAGCGAGGTTCGACGCGGAGAAAAGAAGGTCGGAATATCCGTGCCGCCGCCAGCGCGCGTCCTTGCCGGCCCTGTAGGCAGCTTACGTCAGTCCCAACTGCACCTGCCATTTGTTAACCTCTACGGCTGGGCAGCGCTAACCATCACCCGCCATTCCCTTTCACGTATATTCGAATATGCTAATTTAGATATGGCGCAGTTGTTAAGACCACTGTCCTGCGCCGCTGAGCGCCGGACACCTGCTGATCTTCTCTTCGCTAGCCCGACCGGCACCGGCGCTCCCTTTCCGATTTCATGTAGCAGCCCGCGTCTTTGGTCCGCTTCCCTGAAATCCTGCATCGAAGCGCGTGGTCCTCGCCCCGCAGCTGCTTCACACGGCCGATCAGACCTGGCCTGACCCCCATGGCGCCGGCCCGGAATGCCTCTGGACGCGCTCCCAGAGGCGTTCCCGCAATCCCGTCCTTGGCGAAGCGAGCCACCATCCAGCCGCTGGGCCGCACCCGCGCCCCCAGGCTAGCGGAGGCGCGGGCCGATTGGGTCACCCCAACATGCAGCACCGTAGAGGCGATGCTGCGAGGTGACAGTCATCGATCCGAGCGCTCGGCTCTATTAAAAAAGTTATAGAAACCGAAAAAAACAATGCCCTTGATTCTGAAGCGGAGGAAGCCCGCGCCAGCAATTGGCTGCTCACGCCGAATTCCGAGCACGACCGCGGAAGCTGGGCGGCTGAAAAAGGCCCGCCGGCCAGAGCCAGCGGGCGAAGTTGGGGGTGGATTAGCCAGAGTGAAAAGGCTCCAGCAGAATGGGTGCAGTCGCCGTGACTTGGGCGATACAACCGGCGCCTGGCTCCCGCTTGCGCCCCGGTTGCCGGCCCCGGTAACGGATTCTTCTCTGCTTTTGTGCACATTGTCCGCGACAGGGTGGACAAAAACCGGGCATGGCAGACGACAAGACACGCAATGGAGAGTTCTGGGCACTGGCGCTCGAGCGTGCCCATCTCGGCGTCTGGGACTGGGATATCAAGAGTGGCGCCTGCTATTATTCGCCGACCTGGTCGAAGATGCTCGGCTATGACGAGGGCGAGCTTGCCGACGCGGCCGACCTCTGGCTGCAGTTGACGCATCCCGACGATCGCGAGCGCGCGAAGGCCAGCGGCGACGGCCATATTGCCGGCCTGACCCCTTCGATCGAGACCGAGCTTCGCCTCAGGCACAAGGACGGCCACTGGGTCTGGGTGCTGGACCGCGGCGGCATTGTCGAGCGCGATGAAAACGGCCAACCGCTCAGGCTGATGGGCGTGCAGACCGACATCACCAGGCAGAAGGAGGCGGAAGCCGCACTCGAGCAGGTCAATGTCCGCTTCCGGCTGGCGCTCGCCGCCAGCGGCACCGGCATCTGGCACCATGATATCGGCACCCGCAAGAGCTATTGGGATGCCCGCACCAGGGAGATCTTCGGCCTCGTCGCCGACACCGATGAGGTGACGGCCGACCTCTGGCACACCTATCTGCACCCGGACGACAAGGATGCCACCGAGCGCGCCCACCAGGTGCCTCTCGGTTCTGCCACCGTCATCGCTTCGCAGTACCGCATCGTCAAGCGCGACGGCGAGACCCGCCATGTCGAATCCCTGGTGCGCTTCATCGCCGCCGGCTCGGCGGGCCAGATCCTCGGCACCGTGCGCGACATCACCGAGGACAAGACACGCGCCCAGGAACTGGCCTATGCGGCCAACCACGATGCGCTGACCGGGCTCTTGAACCGCGCCGCCTTCGACAGGCTGCTGGCCGACCATATCGCCACGGCGCGCCGGCTGCCGCTGGCAGTATTCTATGTCGATCTCGACTACTTCAAGGCGCTTAACGATTACGCCGGCCATGCCGCCGGCGACCTTGCGCTGAAGGGCGTCGCCGGCAGCATCGTGCGCTGCCTGCCGCCATCCGCTTATGCAGCGCGCCTCGGCGGCGACGAGTTCGCGCTGCTGGTGCCGAATTGCAATGCCGCGCAGGCAGAGCGGCTGGCCGCTGCCGTTCTCGTGGCGGTGCGCGACGCCGACCTTGGTGCCGCGGCGACGTCGCGCAGGCTCGCGGCCAGCGTCGGCATCGCCTTTGTCTCCGACCACAACACCACCGTGGCCGACGCGCTGGCCTGCGCCGACGACGCCTGCTACGCGGCCAAGGCCGCCGGGCGCAACCGTTTTGCCGTGTTTTCGCCGGAGACCGCGTCGGGCTCCGGCGGGCTCAACGCGGCACGGCTGGCCGCCGACCTGGTCGACGCCATGGAGGACGGCAGGCTGAAGCTGTTCGGCCAGCAGATCCATCTGCTTGGCAAACCGTGGCAGGAGAGCCGTCATGTCGAGGTGCTGGCACGGCTGATCGGACGCAATGGCCGGATGATCCCGCCCGGCGAATTCATCCCGGTGGCGGAGCGCTTCGGCCTCGCTTCCCGGCTCGACCGCTGGATCATCAGGACGGCGCTCTCGCAGCACGGTCCGGCAATGCGGTCGGGCGCGATTTCGCTCGGCTTCAACCTGTCGGCGCAGACGCTGAGCGACCCGCAACTGTGGGACTTCGTCGACGCCGCCATCGCTGAGTCCGGCGCACCGCATTCGGGCATCGGCTTCGAGATCACCGAGACCGCCGCCGTCACCAATTTCGACGCCGCTGAACAGTTCGTGCGCAAGGCGCGCGAGCGCCGCTGCCGCGTCAGCCTCGACGATTTCGGCGCCGGCATGAGCTCGTTCGAATATCTGCGGCGCTTTCCCGTCGACGCGATCAAGATCGACGGCTCTTTCATTGAGCACATCGCGCAAAGCCGCTTCGACCGCGAGATCGTTCTGGCCATCACCAGCATCGCCAGAAGCCTCGGCTGCTCGGTGGTGGCGGAGAAGATCGAGCAGCAGACGGCGCTCGACATGCTGCGCGACATGGGCGTCGACTCCGGCCAGGGCTTTCTGCTGCACCGGCCCGAGCCGCTGGAGGCGATTGTTTCTCGAGCGACGGCTCAGGCGGTTCTGCCGGAGCGGCGGCAGGCGTAAGCTCTTTTTGTCGGCTTCTTGAGCAGGCTTGCGTCGCACCGTGGCACCGCCGTGGGATGGGCGGCGACGATGCCGGCGTCGGCGGCGGCGTAGGAGGCCTCGGCGCGCGCGGCTGCGGGATCTCGCGCCAGCGCCGCCTGCTAGTGGTGGCGTTGAGGCCGCGAAAAGCACCGTAGGCGGCGCCGATGCGGGTCGCGAGGTTCATAACTGTACACGTCCGACGGGAACGACTGGCATGCCGGCCTTCGCCATCGCTCGCTGGAAGTCCGCGAGCAGCAGTTCAACAGGCACCTGCAGGGTACGTCGCCATCTTCTCGAAGGTCGGCACCTTCTTGCCAGCCTTGGCCCGCAGCCGATGAGCTTTTTCGTGCGAACGGGGCGGCGGCGAAAGTCGTCGCTCTGCAGATACATAGCGAGAAGTTCGTCCATCACTCAGGCCTTTCCGCCTGGCGGGGAAAGCGAACACGCGTCACGAGGTTTTCGCGAAACGTCTTCACTTCGGCCAGCATCTGTTCGAACGAAGGATCACCGAGCGGCGGCAGGAACGGTGCCGAGAGGTCAATCCCGATGACCTTTGCGCGATCCCGGACCCTAGCCAACAACGACGTTACGTTGATGAGTGTCATGCGATCGGGGATCGTCGTCGCCTTATTATGATCGAACTCCCCGAGTTCGCGCATCGTGCCGTAACTGATATTGACGGCTTCGCGGAGGCCAAGCCCCTTACGGCTTTGCCCATAAAGCTCGACTTCTTCCAAGACCTGACCGCGCTCGAGAGCGACGAGGAATGTCGGCTCGGCGATCTGGTCTGCCTTCGAGACGGCCGCGCACCACTGGTCGTTGAAGCCTTTCAAAAGCACGGCGGCCACTTTGCGCGTGAGCGCGGGAGCTAGCTCGTCGGTCAGCTTCCAGGCGACAGCGTCAAGGTCGAGGAACGTTCCTCCAGCCAGCATGCGGTCGAGCCCGGCCATGAAGACAGCTTCGCGCCGGCTGATCGCAGCCCTGAACGTGGTCGGCTTTACTTCCGCGAGGGCGAAAAATTCATCCGAGGAGAGAGTACGCATCGCTTCACCTTCCTTTTGTTGCGACATGCAATTAGCACTAATTGCGCGTCGTAACAAGACCGGATGACGTAGGCTGTGGAAAAGGCGGGTGCGACGCCTGTTGACTCCTCGACATTATACATTATATGCAATTGTATATTGAAAAGAGGAAGTGCGGCGATGCAGCCAGTCAGGATCACCAATGAGCTCTCGGTCACGGGACAGCCGCGTGTCGCGCGGCCCGTCGTCTGGGGCCTGTTCGATCCGCGCAGTTCGAGCATTCAGTATGTCGTCTCCGACCCGGCGACCATGCGCTGTGCCATCGTCGATCCGGTTCTCGACTTCGACGAGAAATCCGGCGCGACGGACACCCGCAATGCCGATGCCATCCTTGCCTATGTCGCGGACAATGGCCTGACCGTCGAATGGATCCTCGACACCCATCCCCATGCCGATCATTTCTCGGCGGCCTCCTACCTGAAGGGCAGGACGGGCGCGCCGACCGCGATCGGCGCCCGCGTCGTCGACGTCCAGCGTCTCTGGAAAAATATCTACAACTGGCCCACGCTGGCGGCCGACGGCTCGCAATGGGACCGGCTGTTTGCCGATGGCGATCGCTTCAAGGTCGGCTCGATCGACGCGCATGTGCTGTTCTCGCCTGGCCATACGCTGGCCTCCATAACCTATGTGATCGGTGACGCGGCCTTCGTGCACGACACGCTGTTCATGCCGGACAGCGGCACGGCGCGGGCGGATTTTCCCGGCGGCAGCGCGGAGGTTCTGTGGGCATCGATCCAGCGGATTCTTTCGCTGCCGGACGGGACGCGCCTGTTCACCGGCCATGACTACCAGCCGGGTGGCCGCGAGCCGCGCTGGGAAAGCACGGTGGCCGAGCAGAAGCGCTCGAACCCGCATATCGCCGGGATCGACGAGGCGGCCTTCGTCGCGCTTCGCCAGGCGCGCGACCGCACGCTGCCGATGCCGAAGCTCATCCTGCACGCGCTGCAGGTGAACTTGCGTGGCGGGTGCCTGCCGGAACCGGAAGACAACGGCCGGCGCTATCTGAAATTCCCGCTCGATGCGCTTGCCGGCGCGGCCTGGGGCTGATCATGACGATGCCAGCCAAAGCCGCGATGACTCGCGCCGACATGGAAGGCAGGGCAGGGGAGGTCGCCGGCCTGCTGCGGACCCTGTCGCACCCCGCCCGGCTGATGATCGTCTGCACGCTGGTCGAAGGCGAGTACGCCGTCGGCCAGCTCGAAGAGGAACTCGGCATCCACCAGCCGACGCTGTCGCAGCAACTCACCGTGCTGCGCGACGCCGGCATCGTCGAGACGCGGCGCGAGGCCAAGCAGATCTTCTATCGCCTGACGGAAGCCAAGGCCGCGCGCCTCGTCGAGGCTCTTTACACGATCTTCTGCGCCGAAGCGGTGACGCCATGATGCATTATTGGCCTGCGCTTTTCGGCGGCATGCTGATCGGCCTCTCGGCCAGCCTGCTGCTGCTCCTCAATGGCCGCGTCGGCGGCATCAGCGGTATCGTCGGCCGGCTGCTGCTGGCGCGCGCCGCGACGAACGCGGCCTTTGTCATCGGCCTGCTCCTCGGTCCGCTGCTGTTCCTCGCCGGCTTCGGCCACTGGCCGTCGGTGACCATCATCGCCTCGCTGCCGATGATCGCCGCCGCCGGCCTGCTGGTCGGGTTCGGCTCGCGCATGGGCTCCGGCTGCACCAGCGGCCATGGGGTCGCCGGTCTCGCCCGCCTTTCGCCGCGCTCCTTCGTTGCCGTGCTGAGCTTTCTGTCGGCCGGGATCGCGACCGTTACCTTGATGAGGATCGCCGGACTGTGAATCTCCAGACTTTGCGTTTTCTTGCCGCCCTGGTCTCCGGCGGGGTCTTCGGTTTCGGCCTGTCGCTTTCCGGCATGCTCGATCCCGCCCGCGTCCGCGGCTTCCTCGATGTCGCGGGCGACTGGGACCCGAGCCTCGCCTTCGTGCTCGCCGGCGCGGTCGCCGTGGCGGTGCTGGGCACGTTGCTCTCCAGGCGCATGAAGCGGCCGGTCCTCGACCACGCATTCCATCTGCCGCCGGATACCGGCATCGATCGGAGGCTGGTCCTCGGCTCGGCCCTGTTCGGCATCGGCTGGGGCATGGCCGGTTTCTGCCCCGGCCCCGCACTGGCCAGCCTGACGCTCGGGCTCGCGCCTGCCTTCCTGTTCGTCGCCTCTATGGTCGTCGGGATGACTGTCTACGACCGCCTCGTCGCCGACCGCAAGGATCAGGCGGGCTCGCGGAAATTTCCATTGAGGATATCGCGTGCAGCGCTACGAACGCCCTCTTTGGAGGAGCCATTGGCCGCGAGATGCTCAAGCTCATCCGTCAGGCAGTCGGCGAGGGCAGGAGAGTAGGCAACGACGCTGACGAGTATCCAGTATATCCAGATGTCGTCGTTACCACGCAGGATCTCGCGCAGATACGGCGCGAGCGGTGGACCGATGCCGGCCAGGAGCGGCTGCAACGCTTGCGCTACGGGCCAATTGATGTCCTGAAGCCATTCGAGAAGCTGCGGCAGGATCGGCTCGATTGCTGGATAGCCGAGCGCCGTCAGGGCGGAGGCCTTGTCGGTATCGAGCTTGTCGACAGGCACCAGATCCGCCAAGTTTTGTTCAGACGAGTTCACCGGGCAATCCTACCGTCGGCATCGGAGCAAACAGGTCGACCTAACGCCCTCTTGCAGCCGCGCCGGCCTTTTTCGCCTCTCCATCACCTGCAAGATGGTAAGGCTGGATAAGCACCTCCGCGGGGATGCGCCAGTTCTTGTGAATCCGGTGCGCCATGTCCATCGTCAGCAAGCGCTTCCTGTTCAGGATTTCCGAGGCCCGGGACGCCGATCCGATGATCTCGGCGAGGGCCAGTTGCTTGAGCCCCGCCATTTCCATGTGGGCGCGAATGGCCGTAACCGGGTCGAGTGCCTCGATCGGGTAGTGCCTGGCCTCATAGGCCTCGACCAGATCGGCCAGCACGTCGAAGCGATCGCTATCGGGAGAGCCGACCTCGGGCTCGTTCTCGAAGTATTTGGTGATCTCCGCGATGGCCCAATCATAGTCGTCTTCGGTTTTAAGAGGGCGAATGTTTTCCATCACACTGTCTCCGCATCGATCCTGTCGTACTCGGCGCGGGTGCCGACGAATTTGATCAGCACCCGCTTGTAGGTATAGCTGACATGCACGATGACCCGATATTTGTTGCCGGCGATGTCGAAGATCGTGCGGTTGTCGCTTACGAAATCCACATTCGCACCGAATTGGGCCTTGATGTCAGCAGGGGTCTTCCACTCGACCTTGTCGACCACCTGATACCAGGCAGTCAGCGCCCCTCTCGACTGGGGATGTCTGGTCCAGAAGGCGACAAGGGTCTTTCTGCTGACGATCTGCACGCTTGCCTATAGCAAATTCCCAATACGGGAACAAGGGGTAAGTTCCCAAAACGGGAAACTGTTGCGGCTTTGGCGGACGCTATGGGCTTCTGCGACCCGTCCAGCGGGGGCACCTCGCGCGGAAATTACTTCTTGCGACGGCCGCCGGCCGCCTTCGCCATGCTCACCGAACCTTGCGCCTCGCGCATCATCCTCAGCGCTTCGTCCCTGGTCAGCCCGCATTTGCGCGCAAAATAGCTCGCCTCCTCATAGGCTTCCGCCTGGGAGACCGCCGATATGCCGGAAACTGCCGGCTTGGATTTCTTCTTGGCCATCGTATCGCCAACGCTGAATCATTTTAGTCAGCTAATATAGTATCATTGTTTGCCAATGCAAAAGGCGAAGATTGTGATGCTTGATGACGGGCAGGGTCATCCGGCGGGCCCTGCCGGTGATCAGCGCCAGGCGTTTCCGGCGCCGCCCGGAGCTCCGCCGCGCACCGGCGCCGGCGGCCCCTCCTTGAAGGCCCATTGAAGCGTAATTATATCAATGACTAAGCGTGCGGTGCACGCGAAACGCAGTGCTTTTGTCAAGCTTCTCTATGGAGGTTGTCATGGCAATGAAACTGATGGAAGGAAGAAAGGGCCAGGATTGGATCAATCTGGTCCTTGCGATCTGCCTGTTCATCTCACCCTGGATCATTGGCTTTACCGCTGAAACCACGCCTGCGTGGAATGCCTGGATTGCCGGCTTCGTGCTCGGCGGCCTGGCCCTCGCGACGCTTTCGGCGTTTGCCGAATGGGAAGAGTGGGCGAACCTTGTTATCGGGCTTTGGCTGATCGTTTCGCCCTGGCTGCTTGGCTTCATGGCCAGCACCAACGTGATGGCGACCCATGTCGTCCTCGGCGTGCTGGTGGTTGCCGCGTCGGCCTGGGCGGTCTGGGACTTCCGCCACCCGCACGCGCATGCGTGACCGGTGACGGCAGGCTAGGCGGGGGCCCGGCGCGGGAGCGGCGGGCTCCTTTGGATTATCGGGGCACAGGGCTGGACCGGAGCGGCTTCACGAATTGCTGCAACCGGAAACCGTTTCGTGCATTCTTGGGAATGGCCTCGATGCTCCACTCCGACAACCCGGCAAAATGCTGCTCCTACTGCGGCGGGCGAGACCATGACTACGAGGACTGCCCGAAGCGCAAGGCCGACGCCGAGAAGCAGGCGCCGAAACCGCGGGAGCCGCAGCCGGCCGATGGCAGATCTTCGCGGAACTGAGCACACAATCCCATGCAGTCGCGGGCCAGCCACCTACCTCCTCAGCGCATGCCCGACCGCATCGGCGAACGAGATATCGCCCTTGATCTCGCGCATCGCCATCGAGGTGATCGTGCGGCGCACGCCGGGCAGGCGGCTGAGCTCTTCGCGCAGCATCCTGTCCAGCGCCATCATGTCGACGGTCACGATCTGCAGCAGATAGTCGGCCTCGCCGGTCGTGGCGTGGCAGCGGCGGATCAGCGGATGTTCTTTCACCGCCGCCTCGAAGGCGTCCGACACCTCGAAGTCGATCGACACCTGGATGAAGGCCTCGATGCCGAAGCCGATGCGCGCCGGGTCGATCTGCGTGGTGTAGCCGCGGATGATGCCGGCGTCCTCCAGCGCCTTGACCCGCTTCCAGCACGGCGTCTTGCTCAGGCCCACCTCGTCGGCAAGCACGGCAAAGGAGATTCGCGCATCCCGCTCCAGCGCCGCGACGATCCTTCGGTCGAGAGCATCCAGCACAGATCGTTCTCCCAATTTCCAAAACAGGCGACCATCGTACTCCATTTTATCTTATTCGGATAACAGAAAGGAACAATGTTCGAGCCGAAAGCGTCTATCATGGCGACCGAACCGAATGGATGCCCCGAGGCCGGGCAGGGGAGAACACCATGCACAAGCCCGATTATCATGCCCGCATCGAAGCGCCGGAGATGCGCGACTACGGCGTCTACCTGCAATGCGACAAGCTTCTGCAATGCCAGAAGCCGCTGTCCGAGATGGTCAATGCCGACGAGCTGCAGTTCCAGATCGTGCACCAGGTCGAGGAGCTGTGGATGAAGCTCATCGCCTACACGCTGGTCGATGTCCTCGACTATCTGGAGAGAGAGGACACCCACCGCATCGTCACGCTGATGGGCAGGGTGCACCGTCTCATGCGCATGATGACGGCGCAGCTCGACCTGCTCGAGACCATGTCGCCCAAGGAGTACCAGCAGATCCGCCTGCAGCTCGGCAATGGCAGCGGCCAGGAATCGCCGGGCTTCAAGCTGCTTTTGCGCCTGCCGCCGGACCTTTGGCGGGCCTTCAAGGCTTCCTACCTCGACGGCCGCGGGCTGACGGTCGAGGACGTCTACGATGCCCGGTACGACCATGGCGACTCCTACGTCGTCGCCGAGGCGCTGATCGAGTTCGACGAGCTGTTCCAGAAATTCCGCGCCAACCACCTCTATCTCATCCACCGCTCGATCGGGCTCGGCTCGAAATCGCTCAAGGGCCGGCCGGTGGAAATGCTGGAAGGCGGCGCCCGCCACCGCTTCTTCCCCGAGCTCTGGGACATACGCTGCGACATGACCGACCGCTGGGGCGCGGAGTATGGCAGGGTGAGGGACTCGATCAGCCACCCGGAGGCGAAGGCGGGGTAGGGATTTTCGTCATCGGCGGTTGGCGGGTGGTATCGGACCAGAACGTCGCGATCCTTCGCGCCCCCCTCTGTCCTGCCGGACATCTCCCCCACTTGGGGGGAGATTGGCGGTTTCCTCGATGGCGCTCTTCCTCCAACGTTGGCGACTGGCGAAAGCCGGCGTGACATCCGATCTCCCTCCTTGTGGGGGAGATGGCCGGCAGGCCAGAGGGGGCGCTGTCCCGCCGGCATCGATCTGTTCGCCTCGCCTCACCCAAAACTATTTCATCCATGATGTCGGAACCGCCGCCCTTCCTCCGTCCTTTGGGCACATCGACCGCACCAACCCGGAGGACATCATGGATACCGTTCAAACGCCGTGGCAGACCGCTGCCATTCTCATCGCCCGCCTGATCTTCGCCGCCATGTTCGCGATGGGGGTGGCGTTCAAACTCATGGACATGGGCATGACCGCCGGCTACATCGCCGCCGCCGGCTTCCCGTTCCCGCTGTTTCTGGCCTGGTGCGCCGCGATCCTCGAGACGCTGCTGGTGATCGCCTTCCTGACCGGCGCGTTCCTGACCCCGGCAGCGCTGATCGGCGCGGTTTACGTGGTCTTCCTCGGCTTTGCCTTCCACGGCCCGTCACATTGGGCCGGCAACCAGGCCGAGTTCGGTGCCTTCATGTCCCACTTCCCGTTCGCCGCCGGCCTGCTCTTCGCCGCCGCGCATGGACCGGGCAACGTGCTGGCGCTGCGGCAGGGCTGGCCGGGCAGGGCGTGAGGAGCCCGCATCGGCAAGGCGGGAAGGGGCCTCACATCTGGTCGTTATAGGGTTCCTTCATCTGGCCGACCATGCGCGCCAGTTTCGAGAAGGACGGCATGTCGGCTTCCGGCTGGCACTGGTTGGCGAGTTCCAGCAGCCGGATCGGGAAATTGACGGCATCGCGGCTCGATGCCGACATGCCGCCGGAACGCTCCTCGCCGGTTTCGCAGGCCTCCGCCTTGCGCAAGGCGATGTCGATCTCCTCGACCGACAGCAATCCCTTGCGGACCAGCACCTGGTTGATCGACGCTACGGCCATCAGCAGGCCCTCAAGTTGCAGATTGGCGACGTTCATGGCTCTGTCTCCCATTGGTCAGGTTTCAACGCGCGAAGGCCTGATACGATCCGGAGCCGCGCCGATCGGCTGTCTGCCGGCCAATGCGTCTTGCGTCCTACGCCTCCATCCAGCGCTGGCCATATTCGGCCCATAGCGCCCTGATCTCACGGCCGCTCAGCGGCGGCGTCGAGCGGTCGCCGTAGGAGATGGCGGCGGCGCTGAGGTCGTACAGGCCGTCGGCCTGGACGATGAAGCGGATCGCCTGGCCGAGCGGCTTCGAGTGGAAGATCGGGTCCGCCTGGCCCGTGCCAAGGCTGCGGACGCCCGAAATGGTTGCTGGCTGATGCCGCATCCTGAAGACGGATGCCATGGCAGGTTTGTCCATGCCGCTCTCCCCGAGTCCCCGGCGGAATGATTCCATAGGCGCCGGCTAATGGCCAGACGGGGAGAAAACCTTGTTGTGAATACTGGGCCGGCGGACCCTTCAGATGGAATAGGAAAAAATACCTAATTATATACGTGACGTAGCGGCTTCCCGCTGCTAATGATTCGAGGGACAGGCCGGTATGTTGTAACGGAACTTTAGGAAATTTCCTGTGACCGACGAAGGGGCCGAAGGGCCAGCAAATGAACCTGAATTGCGGATGGAGATGATCCGCGCTGGAATGGACGCCTATAAGCGCTGGAATAGCGACGACGAGGAGATCGCGGCGCTTGTAGTCGACGTATTCTATTCAATGCTGAGAGCCATCCCAGATCACTTGGGCCGGCTAACTTCCTTGTGAATCGCTGCCGTCAGTTTTCTAAAATCTGGCGAGAGAACCAAGTAGTGGGCGGCACCAAGCACTTCGGCTAGCACTGGATTGATGCGATCCGGCTCATGGCGGAAAAACTCGTCGGCCTTCATGTTGACGGCAATCGCGATCCCGGCAAGAGGGTGACGCTCAATCCCGTCGATCAATCGCACCTTTCTGGTTGATGCCGAATAGGCAATATTCTGCGAAATCCAAGCCAGGATTTGCTCGTCTTCGTTTGGAGTGCCGGAATGCACTCCAGAAGCAACGTTCGCTACGTATTTGAGGACATTCCCGCGACTGAATCGGCGTCCTTTGACTGAGATCACTATCTGCGACAAAAAGGTGTCTAGCCGCATTCGCTGCGGGGGAGTCTTTGGGTCTGTAAGCTTTGGAAGAAGGTCGGCAGGAAGTGCCCTACCCATGATGATTCCAGTCATCCTCACGCCATAGGTCCACGCGCCGCCGCTGGCGAAAAATGGATAAGGGTCTTCCCCTTCAGCATCATAAATCACGTCATTGTCGGGGCCGTCGAACATGAACCGACCGATCCGTGGCGCGGCAACGGGCGTAAGGTCATCGTCGACCAAAAGTCGGCGCATTACGCTGCTGAGCAACCTGAGCGCTGTTCGGTCGGGATTTTTTTGGTTCAAGATGGTGTGTAGATGCCTCGCATCCTCTAGTAGGGCGGCGGCGGCGTCCTTTGTGGTCGCTAATAGCTTTTGACGCATTTCCGCATCTAATGGCATAATGGCCGCCATGGACACGAACGAACAAACCAAGGATGCGGCGCTGAGCGAAGAAGATATTCGCAATCGCCGAGATGCAGCGCTAGGCCGCGCATTGAAAACCCCTCCGTCCAAGCACCAGACGAAGGGGAAGCCAAAGGACAAGAAGAGTCAATCTTCGGTTCGCGGGCGAAAATAGCGCTACGCGATCGTCGGCCCAGAATCCGCCAAAAGCACTTCAGGCTTGAATCCGGCACCCTTCTGGGTGCCCTTGTCGAACCATATGCACCAGATGGATAGCTCGCCATCCGGCGCACTTACTTCGTCTATTGTCATCGATGGTCCGCCTGACTTCAGCCGAACAACATCTCCGACTTTGAAGGTAGTAGCCATGTCGTCTCCTCTATTGGTTGAGCGCTACAGCGCTTCCGATCTTTGCCTTATCGCGAGGTTTGAAAGTATCCGGCCAAAAGCCATTGGACAGCGAGTTAGGCTGAACAGCGGCGGGCCGAAAATGCTTGTGGTGGATACCCCGAACCCGTCAACAGTAATAGTTTCATGGCGGACTCAGCAAGGGGAAGTTCATGAGGCGAACTTCCCCTCGATTTGCGTGCATCACATCTAGCCGCGATAGCGTTTTCGCCAACGCATAAAGGCAGCCGCTTTCTGCTTAGGAGTGAGCGGCATCGTCAGTTTGTTGATAGGTCAGGCGCTTGCCAGTGGTGCCACGGATCAAATCGTCTGAGCGCTCACGGTCGGTGACGCCAAGAGCTGTTCGGCGATTGTAACGGAAATCGAACTCGGCAAGGTAGCGGTGCAAGTGGGCTTCGCCGCAATGCTGGTAGACGCCGATCATGCCACGCTTGAAGACTGAGAACACGCCTTCGATGGTGTTTGAATGGATCGTCTCGTCGCCTTCGTAGCGGACATATTCGCCAGCGGAATGATTGGTCGTCTTGTGCGAGGCGTATTCCTCGCCAGTGCTGGTGTAGAGGCGCGACGAGTCGGTATAGAGCGTTGTGTCACGCGACACGTTGCGAACCAGCACGTCGCGAACGGTTGAAGCCGTGGCGTCGTTCAAGTGGAACATGCGGGCTTTACCGCCACGCTCGACCAGACCAACCACGATACGCTTCTGTGCGCCGCCGCCTTTGCCTTTCTTGGTGTAGGGGTAGCCCTTGCGGTGCACGCGCGGTGTCTCACGCTTGCCGATATAGGTTTCGTCGGCTTCAACAGTCTTGCCTTCGCCACCAAGCGGCCCGGACGACTTAACGTCTTCCTTCATGGCTTCACGGATGCGATGCGCCATAAACCATGCAGTCTTGTAGGTGACGCCAAGCATACGGTGCAGCTGGTGCGCGGACATGCCTTTCTTGGATGAGGCATAGAGGTGGAAGCCCAAAACCCATTTGCAGAGCGGGATTTTCGAGCGCTCCATAACGGTGCCGACAGTCACGGTGAAATGCTCACGGCAGGCGTTGCACTGAAACAGGCCGGGACGCGTGGACTTGCCAGCGAGCTTGCGGATTGTCTCACCGTCCGTGTTGCCGCAATGCGGGCAATAGACGCCATCGGCCCAGCGGATGCTTTCAAGATGCTCGCGGGCTGCGTCATTGTCGTGGAAGATCGGGGCGGTGAGGTTCATTGGTGCTAACTCCTTGGATTCATTTATCGTCCAAGGCGTCTGCTATGTCAAGTATATAATTAGGAAAAAATACCTTGCCAGCTGACGGCAGCTATGCTACTATCTTGTCCATGGTGCTGATTTGCGCCAACGACCCGCCGCCGAGGCGGGTTTTGTTTTCGGCTTCCCTTCGAACGAAAGTGCATCTTGGCCGGTGACGTGACCGTGCATGAGGCCGTCCGCGCCCCTGGACCTTGGCAACCGCAAAGATGGAACTAGATACTCCGCTATAGCAACGTAACGGAGAGTGTCCAATGATCTCGCGCGAAGGCCCGATCGCAAGGCAAGAGGACGCGATTGTCCGCTTGCACGAAGATATTCAATCCGTGCCGGAACATCCTGGCGAGATTCGCGCCAACGATAACGACAAGTGCGTGAACCTCAGTGAGGAAATCATAGCTGACAACCTCAGGATGATCGCGAAGCTTAGAGGGGTGATAGCTCGTGTCGAGGATGACGACTAAGCCGCCTCGCGACGCTGCCAGTAGCCGTTAAAATCGACTGAGGGCTTTCGCTTCAATGCGTTGCCGGCGACGCGCTGGACCTGTTCGCTGTTGGTGTTGCGGCGGTTGCTTTGCGCCATGCTGCTCTCCCCAAGTCCCCGGCGGAATGATTCCATAGGCGCCGGCTAATGGCCAGACGGGGAGAAAACCTTGTTGTGAATACCGCGCCGGTCAGGCTGTGGCGACGCGGAATCGAGGCGGGTAGGAAAAAATACCTTGCCGGGTGACGGCAGCTATGCTACTATCTTGTCCATGGTGCTGATTTGCGCCAACGACCCGCCGCCGAGGCGGGTTTTGTTTTTGGCGAAAGTGCCTTGGCCAGTAACAAACGCTGGCGGGACAGCGCCCCCCTCTGTCCTGCCGGACATCTCCCCCTCAAGGGGGGAGATCGGATGTCGCCTTGGTTTCGAAAATCACCGGCGCTCATCCTTCTGGCAAGTGAGATGCCAGCGGCGAAGCTGCCAATCTCCCCCCTTGAGGGGGAGATGTCCGGCAGGACAGAGGGGGGCGTGACGGAACGCCATCTTTCGCCGCCAAGCCGATGACACATTCCGCAACATCTGCGAGAACCCCCATGCCACGCTACGCAACCATCATCACCGACGATGACGGCCAGGAAATCGTCAGCGCCATCGGCGAATTCGAAGCCGCGCCGCAGGCGCGCGCCGGCCGTTTCGAATCCGTTCCCGTTGGCGTGCTGATCGGCATGGTGCGCGGCGGTCCGGTCGACGCCGTCGGCGGCTTTGGCTTTCCGCTGGGTTCGCAAGGCGCGGGCGACAGGGCAATCGGCGTCGCCGCGATCCAGAAGGCCAGGGCAGGCCTGGCAAGGGCCGATGCCGTTGAGCCCGAGGCCACATCGACGGCGACATTGGCCACCGCAAAACCCGATACGACCAGGCCCGCGCGCAAACCCGCAAAGGCCAAGGGGCGCCGCAAGCCCGGCAAGGCCAAAGCGGCGCGTTCGAGGCAGGCCAACACGGTGAAGCAGCCGGCGGGCGGACTCGACGGGGCGACGCATGGCTGACGCCACGCCGCGTCGGCAGCGCAAGCCGAAGGCAGCCGCCGCCGTCCCGTCGCGCCCGAAGCGCCCCAAAAAGACGCTGGGCGATGATTTCGTGGCTGCCGTGCGCGCCGATTTCAAGACCCATGGCGCCGGCGTCATCGCCGCGGTGCGGGCCGACAAGCCCGACCAGTATCTGAAGATCGTGCTGTCGGTGCTGCCCAAGGATTTGCATGTCAACATCAATGAACTGGACGCGCTGAGCGATGACGAGATCCGGAGCCGAATCCGCGGCCTCGAAGCTGTCCTCAAGCCTTTCCTCGAGACCTCGGGCCCCGACAAGCCAGGTCTCGAAAGGCCGGGCGACACTGGTCGCGGCGCGCAGGGACTATCTGGCGCTGCTGAAGGAACTGGACCGCAGGCGCCGCGCTAACCAGCTGGCCGCCTACCGGCCCTATCCAAGGCAGGCCGAGTTCCATGCCGCGGGCGCGGCCAACCGCGAGCGCCTGTTCATGGCCGGCAACCAGCTCGGCAAGACCAGGGCCGGCGGCGCGGAGTGGGCCATGCACCTGACCGGCCGCTATCCCGACTGGTGGCAAGGCAAGACCTTCGACAGGGCTGTGCGGCTGTGGGCAGCCGGCGTCACCGGCGAAGGCACGCGCGACAACCCGCAGCGCGTGCTGGTCGGCCCGCCGCAGCAGCAAGCGGCCTGGGGCACCGGCATGATCCCGGCCGACGCCATTCTGCACACCACCATGGGCCGCGGCGCGCCGGGTGCGCTCGACAGCGTCGTGGTCCGCCATGGCGGGGGCGGCGATGTCCAGGCCGACGAAAGCGTGCTGTCGTTCAAGAGCTACGAGAAGGGCCGCGAGAAATGGCAAGGCGAAACGCTTGACGGCGTCTGGTTCGACGAGGAGCCGCCGCTCGATGTCTATTCCGAAGGGCTGACCCGCACCAACGCGACAGGCGGCATCACCATCGTCACGTTCACACCGCTGCTCGGCATGTCTGATGTGGTGCTGTTGTTCTTGTCGGCGGAACAGATCAACAGCCTGTGAACGCTAGCGCCCGGCGGGGTCGCGCTTGGCGGCCCGCCGCTTGAACCCGCGTTCGATAATCAGGACCACGCCGACCGCGATCAGGCTTGCTATCGCGGCTGATGTCACGATCTGTTGGAGCGGGTCACCGGATCCGATCCTGTACATGATATGGCCGAAGACGACACCAATCGCTGCTCCGCGTCCAGATTTCAGCAACTTCGGATCCATAACGAACCTCACGTCAGTTCGAAACGCTGATAAGTTTAATCAGGGGTACTTGCTGCCCGCAAGCTGCCTGGCGCGAGCTTTGGGATCGGTTGCTTTCCGGGTCAGCGGTTGACACCATATCCTTTCATCACCTGTAATTTGATTGTACCAGACATTGCATACTTTATTCGGTGTGTCCGGGGTACAAACTTTGCGTTGGAATCCCCTGAGTTCGTACATCCTGCAGGTTTGCTTACTCGTGTCATAAGGCACGTTCGACTGGCAAGCTGTGGCGCTCGCGGCAATGGCCACGACGATTGCTATGCGGATCATGTATCTCCCCCGATTCATCAGCAACTTTGCACTGATGAACAGTATTCTCAATGGCTGTAAGTCGTCACGGCAGCTAATTACGGCAAGCTAATGTGACCCGTCTCGTCACCTTCATGACCATCGACGACGCCGGGCGCTACACGCCGCACCAACGCCACAGGCGGCATTACCATCGTGACCTTTACGCCGCTCTTGGGCATGTCGGATGTGGTGCTGTTGTTTTTGTCGGCGGAAGAGGTGGAGCGGTTGGGAAGGGTGAGCCTTGCAGAACTTGGTTCCTCGCCCCGCGCGAAGCGGGGGCAACAACGTCACGTCTGCCGCGCTGCCCCTCATCCGCCTGCCGGCACCTTCTCCCCGTATAGTGACGGGGAGAAGGGGCTTGCCGCAACCTTGGCGCCCCGTCCACAACGCTGGTGACTGGCGAAACCGTCGATAACAGCGCCCCTCTCCCCGTCACTATACGGGGAGAGGATGCCGGCAGGCAGGTGAGGGGCGGCGCCAACGCCGGCGGAAATCATGTGCAAAAAACAATGCGCTACAACCGCATCCTGAATCATTCCGGGAGGTGAGCCATGACCCGTCACGTCACCTTCATGACCATCGACGATGCCGAGCACTACTCTCCGGAGCAGCGCGCCGCGATCGTTGCCGCCTATCCCGCGCATGAGCGCGAGGCGCGCGCCAGGGGCATTCCCGTGCTGGGCTCCGGCCGCATCTTTCCGGTGGCCGAGCAGCTGATTGCCTGCGAGCCGTTCCGCCTGCCGCGCTACTGGCCGCGGCTCGGCGCACTCGATTTCGGCTGGGACCATCCGTCGGCCGCCGTCGAGCTCGCCTGGGATATGGAGGCCGATGTCGTCTATGTCACCAAGGCAGCCCGCGCCGCGCAGCAGACGCCGGCCATGCAGGCGCTGACGCTGAAGCCGTGGGGCGAATGGCTGCCCTTCGCCTGGCCGCGCGACGGCCGCCGCGAGACGCTGGAAGGCGCCGGCGTGGCGCTGGCAAAACAATATGCCGCGCACGGGCTGAACATGCTGTCGCGCCACGCCCAGTTCGCCGACGGCTCGGTCTCGGTCGAGGCCGGGCTGATGGAAATGCTCGACCGCATGCAATCCGGCCGCTTCAAGGTGTTTTCGACGCTGCTGCCCTGGTTCGAGGAATTCCGCCTCTATCACCGCAAGGACGGCCAGGTGGTGAAGCTGCGCGACGATTTGATGGCGGCGACACGCTATGGCGTGATGATGCTGCGGGAGGCTGTGGTCGATCCTGCGGAGTTCAAGACG
The DNA here is from genome assembly GCF_014843845.1 of Mesorhizobium amorphae. Lineage (GTDB taxonomy): Bacteria > Pseudomonadota > Alphaproteobacteria > Rhizobiales > Rhizobiaceae > Mesorhizobium > Mesorhizobium amorphae_A. Next base: position 50,360 of record NZ_JHQS01000031.1, read on the forward strand.
GGGCGAAAACGGTCGGCGGGGCAGAGCGATCCGCTGGGGGCGTTTCGGTAGTCTCGCCTTGGTAGTGGGTCAGTTTGAAATCTGACGCTGCGTTTTTTGCCGGGCGCCGTTCTTCGCTCAGATCTGGGCATATTTGTCAGTTCTTCGGCATTTGGGGTGGCACAAGTTGAACGTATGGTGTCGTCGGTTCCTCATTAGCGTGACTGCGGCTCGGGGCCGGCTTCCCGGCTTTGCCGAGCGACCTAATGTATTGATAGAGCGATTGCATATCGCTCTCGTCCATCGCTCGAAGATTGTACCAAGGCATCGGTGGAAGCGTTCTAATGCGCTTCAGCATCCCTACGAATCCACGCTCGCTCATTACCGCAGCATCTCTCCGAAGATTGGTCGCATAGGTCGTGCCCCAGGGACCGCGCCAACCGACCGAGCTGCCCATTAAAGCCCTTTCAGGATCAATCTTGCCTTCTGTTTCGCTGTAGCCTTCGGTATGGCAATCGTGACACCCGCCGATGATTGATACCTGCAACCCTCGTTCGACCGATACTTCGCCTTGAGCGAAGGCTGCAGGCATCGTGAGGCTGGCTAATAGGTAAAACAGGCTTGTGACGCGCATCCTTCCCTCCCATGCGTTCCGCTTAAGCATATATGAGCCAACGTCCGAAGGCGAAGGCCCGCGTCAAGGCCCTCAAATTTCAAACTGATGAACTACCCTTGTACGGGCCGCGCATATCGCCGCCAATCTTGCTGCGATGTCGCGAATTGACCCCATAGCCAACTCCTACTCCACGATCTTCCAATACGAATCCTTGCGGGTCACCTTGCCGTCGCGAAACGTGTAGAAGTCGCAACCCTGGACCTCCTTTTTCACCCCCTCGCGGGTGGTGCCGGTGAGGAGCCATTTCGACATGCCGGTCCCGGCAGCCTCATCGGCAAAATGCTCGCCATTGCCGTAGTGAACATCGGGCAAGCCTTCAAAGCGGGTTGCCAGTGCTGCTCGTACGTCTGCTTTGCCCTCGAGACGGGAACCCCAGGGCTTGCTCCCCCTCGGCATCTCCAGGACGCAGTCGTCGGCAAAGCACGCCATGATGCGATCGAGATCGTGGGCGTTGAAGGCTTCGCATAGCTCGGTCAGTGTCGATCGAATGTCCATTCGCCCGTCCTCCGTCGCATGACCATTATGTCGGTATCGGCACAGCGATGGAACACGTTAGCCTTCGGCTGTCGCCAAATTGGTGCTGAGCTCGAAAGCGAGTCCCGATCCGTCGGCGTAGGGGTGCAGCACGGGCGCACTTTCGCTCACGATGGCCTCCACGACGCGCTTGCGTTCCTGATCGCCCATGTCTTTGCCGACAGCACTCATGCCGACCAGCGCCATCGCGTTCAATCGCAGGAAGGGTGCGCCGTCCTGGAAGCGTATGGTGCGCGATATCGTCTCTAACCGGACGTCGTGGAAGCCGGCGTCCCGGAGCAGCGCCTCTAGCGCGGCCGCGTCGCCAAAGCTGTACCGCTGATCCGCGATGGCGCCCAGGTGGCGCTCCGCCACGCGGCGCAGCTCCCGAAAGAACGGGATTTCATCGTCTGATCGCCATGTGGCTACCGCCAGCCTGCCGCCCTTCGCCAGCGCCCGCCGCATCTGCGCTGCCGCCGCGGGCCTGTCGGGAAAGAACTGCAGTCCCTGCTGGCAGACGACAATGTCGAACTGCTCTCCGTCATGGAGAGGCAGGGCGCTGGCATTGCCTTCGCGCCAGTCGATGCCCGGTGCCACGGCGCGCGCAACGGCAAGCATATTCGAACTGACGTCGATGCCGACGACGTATCCGGCGTCACCGAGCCGCTCCCTTGCAACGCGGGCCACTATTCCTGTTCCGCAAGCGATGTCGAGGACACGATCGCCTGGAGACAACTCCACCAATTCGAGAGTCAGTTCGGCCCACGGCTGGAAGAGAGGGCCTGCGAGCCACCGCTCGTACATCTCCGGGAAACTTGCCTGGCTCATCGCGTAGTTGGGCAGGGGCATCATTGCCTCCAATGGATCGTTCTGAGATTGGCATATTTATGCCGACATGCCGCGCCGGAAAGTCCCGGCAAACTGCGGGTTCCGGCTCTCCCGCGCGGCATAATCCGGCACTCGGCATCATATTTCTGTTCGTGCGCGTTCGACGTCCGAAGTTAGCTCACCAGCGATTGCGCCGGTCAAGGCCGCGGGGCTCCGAGCTCCGCTGCCAAGGCGAGGCGCATCCCTATGGCTCTGGTCCTTGCATGACCGTCCGCATCATTCCCGCCACCCTGCGCGACCTCTCCTACATCGCCGCCAATCTGCGACCCGAGGACCGCGCCGAGATCGACTGTCAGTTGGACAACTGGTCGCCGGCGCTGCTGGCGCTGACGGCGCTGCAGGGCTTTGCCTGTGTCGCCGAGCTCGACGGCAATCCGGAGGCCGGGTTCGGCGCTGCCGAACAGCGGAGCGGGTTGTGGATCGCCTGGAGCTGGGGCACGCGCCGCATGAAGCGCTGCGTGCCTGGCATCACGCGGTTCTTCCATGATGTGCTCGCCCACCAGGTTGCGGCGCGCGGCGCGTGGCGGGTCGAGGCGAGGGCGCTGGCTGAAAACGAATTGGCGCTGCGCTGGCTCGGCCGGCTCGGCGCCAAGCAACGCTGCCTGCTGCCGGGCTACGGCCGGAACGGCGAAGACTTTTTTCTCTACGACTGGACAAGAACCTCTCAACTCGGGGAAAGCCATGTGCCTCTTTCAAAAGCCACCGGAACTGAAGCCGCTGCCGCCGACACCGACGGCGCAGGACAAGGACGTGCAGGCGCGCGAAGCCGCGCTTAGGGCTGAGCTCGAACAGCGCCAGGGCAGCTTGAGCACGGTGAAGACCGACCTTGCGCCCGGCGATCTCACCGGCCGTCGCCGCGTGCTGCTGGGGGTGTGACCATGACCGCGATGAAGCGCAGTTTCAGGAAGCGCGTGCTGGCGTGGTGGTACTGGCGGCGACATTCGCGGTTGCTGAAGCGGCGAGGGTGAGGGGCGTTATCACAGACGCCTCATTCCGTCGCGCCCCCCTCTGGCCTGCCGGCCATCTCCCCCTCAAGGGGGGAGATCAGATGTCACCTTGGTTTTCGCCAATCTCCAACGCTGAAAAGGTGGCGGGGCGCCGAAGCTGCCGATCTCCCCCCTTGAGGGGGAGATGTCCGGCAGGACAGAGGGGGGTGTTCAGGCGCTGCTTGGAAGGCCCTACATCTGCCCGTCCAGCCACTCGCGCAGGGCCTTGTCTTCCTCGCTTTCGGCAACAGGCGGGGTGCGCCGTCTCCAGACGTACCAGAGGGCGGCAAGCACGCCGGCGGCCCACAGGCCGGCGAACAGGTTTCCGATGAAGTCGATCTGACGATCCTCCCAAGCCGGCGAATATTAGCACGGCCTTAATGAGGGGGACAGGATCGAAGTCGTTTCCCCGGCCGCGGCTGCCTGCCGCGCCCGAAGGCCGGATCAGCTTGGTTTGCGGGCGAAGGCCCAGACCATCAGCGGGTATTCCTCGTCGTTGCTGAGGTCGCGCCACAGGCCATAGGCGCGCACCGGCCCGCCGATATGGGCTCTTGCGCAGGCCTTGTTGCCCCAGCCATGGACCTTGATGTTCGCTTCGGGAAAACCGCCCTCGACCATCAGCTGCTTCAGGCCGGCAGGGGTCCAGCGATTGTAGTCGTGCGGCCTGGCATGGACCCGAAACAGGAAGGGTGTGGCCACCATCGCCCAGCCGCCCGGCCGGGTCATGGCATGGATGTTCTCGGCTGCCGCCAGCGGCCGCTGCACATGTTCCAGCACCTGGTCGGCGATGACGATGGAATACTGCTCCTCGGTGCGGTCCTTGCAGATGTCGAAGTCGGGGAAGTCGACCGACGTGTAGTTGGGGCAAATCGCCTTCCAGTAGCGGTTCCAGCCCGGCGAGATCTCGATCACGTCGGAGGATTTGCGGCCGCCCGCCTGCAGGAACTCGGTGAACGCCTCGATCTGGCGGATGCGCAGCCAGTTGCGCGAATCATAGCCGATCAGCCGCTTCACGGCGCGTTTGCTTTGGTTTTTCAGGGTACCGGCAAGGCTTGTCGTCACATCGACCTCCTCCAATGCCCCGCCGCGCTGCCTCCTTAGCATCGCAAAGCGCAAGAAATTTGACTGCTCGCAAGCAATTGAACGACAGCGAAGAAAGATTGCCACCATGACCGATTCCCGTGCCCGCGATATCCTGTCGCGCCAGGCCGAACTTGAGAGCGAACGCGCCGAATACGAGCACGTCTGGGAGGCCGTCTCCGAATTCTGCGATCCCGACGCGCCCGATGTCTGGAGCGGCCGCAGGACCGGCGGCCGGGCTCGCAGGCCGAGCGGCAGGAGCGGCGCGGCGCCCGCGTCTATGCCAACACCATCAACTCGGCCGCCAACCGGCTGGCCGCCGGGCTCGAAAGCCTGATCATCCCGCAGTCGGAAAAATGGCATGGGCTGACCACCGCCGAGATGAACGACGAGGAGACCGACGAGGAAAAGGAATGGGCGGAAGCCTTGCGCGATTTCCTGTTTGCGCTGCGCTACTCCGCCAATTCGAATTTCGTGCCGGCAACGCAGGCCTGCCTGCGCAACGTCGTGCGCTACGGCCCGGCCTATCTCTATGCCGAGGAAGGCTTTGGCTCAACGCTGATCCGCTACGCCTCCATTCCCGTGGTCGAGGGTTATCTCGCGCGCAACCGCTGGGGCCAGGTCGACACGTTCCATCGCCGCTACGAGCGCACGGCAAGGCAGGCGGCGCAGCTGCTCGGCTACGAAAAACTGCCGGCGCGCATCAAGATGCTGGTCGACGACCCCGCCAAATGCGACCAGAAGATATCGCTGATCCAGTGCATAAAGCCGCGCGACGAGCGCCGCATGTATCGCAGCGGCGGCACCAACCAGTATCTCGATCAGGCCTTCGCTTCCTGGCACGTCATCGAGGACGAGGAGGAGATCGTCAGGGAAAGCGGGTTTCGCACCTTCCCGGTCTCGTGCTTCAACTGGCGCCGCTACGAGGGCGACGCCTACGGCATCTCGCCGGCCATCGAGGCGCTGACCACCGTGCGCGAGGAAAACGCCGTGCGCCGCTCGGGGCTTCGTGCGCTGCAGCAGATCACCGATCCGGCGACCGCCTCGAAGGCGAGGCTCGACTATGTGCCGGTGCTCAATCCCGGCGAGAACTATCCCGGCCTGATCGACGACAATGGCCGGCCGCTGATCGCGCCGATCTCGACCGGCCAGAACCCGACCTATGCCTTCAACTACGCGGCGAGCCGTGCCGAGGAAATCCGCGACATGATGTTCGTCAACCTGTTCCAGACGCTGGTGCAGAACCCGCAGATGAGCGCGACCGAGGCGCTGATCCGCCAGGAGGAAAAGGGCGCGCTGCTCGGCCCCTCCGGCTCGATCATCCAGGCCGGTTTTGCCACCAATCTCGATCGCGAGCTCGGCATTCTCGAGGACAAGGGGCTGTATGACGAGGACAGCCGCTTCCTGCCGCCGGCGAGCCTCGCCGGCAAGGCGGTGCGGCCGACCTTCACCGGCCCGCTCGACGTGCTCAGGCGCTCGGCGGAAGCCCGCGATACCATCCAGGTGGTGACGACGGCCATGCAGATGGCGCAGTTCGATCCCGGCATCATGGACAATATCGACGCCGACGAGGCGCTGAAGATCGTGCAGAGCGCCGGCCGCAGCCCGCAGCGCATCTTTCGCCGCAGGCAAGAAGTGGCCGGTCTGCGTGGCGCGAGAGCCAAGGCACAGCAGGCGCAGGCCGGCATGGCGGCGATCGCCACCGCCGGCAAGGTCGCCAAGGATGCCGTGCCGGCGGCCGTGCAAGCGCGCGACAGCGGCCTGCTCGACAGCCTGCAAGGGCTGATGGGCGGGCAAGGGGCGCCGGTCGACGCAACGGGCGGTCAGGTCATGGCGGAGACCGGCGCTGGCACCCCGGGCGCGGCAGGCGGCGCATGACCCGGAAACGCTTCGCCCATTCCACGCAGGCCGGCGGCCCGGCCAGGGCACGAGATGCACTGGCCAAGGCCTATCTCAGGGTCTTCTCCGGCGAGGACGGCGAAATGGTGCTGGCCGATCTCGCGGCAGTGACCGGCTACTACCGGCGCCCGTCCTACGGCGAGTGGATGGCACGGACCAAAACGCCGAACGGCTTCGAGCTGCACAGCGCGCTCAGCAACGCGCGGGCCGAGGTGGTGCAGCACATCATGGGGTTCTTGACGCTGGACGAAGCGCAGATGGTGGCACTGGAGAAGGCGGCGAGGATGGAGGGGTAGGTGAGACGCCGAAACTGCCTTCCCTCTCCCCGTTTACGGGGAGAGGATGCCGGCAGGCAGGTGAGGGGCGGCGCCAGCCTCTCAGAACGTCGCGCCGCCCCTCCTACTCCGCCCTTCGGGCACCTTCTCCCCGTGAACGGGGAGAAGGAAGCTAACGATCAATAATCGCCGTTGTAATATCGGTCGTCGCAGGGCGCGGTGTAGATGCGGCCGTAGCGGTCCTGGTAGCGGCAGAGCTGTTCGCCGCGCCGCTGCGGTGTGGTGGCGCTGCCGACGACCGCGCCCAAAAGGGCGCCGCCGGCGGCGCCGATCACCGTGCTCTCGGTGTTGCCGCCTATGGCCTGGCCGACGAGAGCGCCGCCGGCGCCGCCGACCAGGGCGCCCGTGGTGGCTCTTTGCTGGCCTTCGGTCTGCGCACACCCTGCCAGCGCGGCAGTCATGAGCACGGCGGCAATGGCTTTCTTGATGATCATCTGAAGGTCTCCTTTGAAGACGTGGAATTGGTGTTTTGGATCAATGCCTTGCCAAGTGCTGTCGCATTACGGCGGAACGGCGGCACCGTTGCTCACGAAATGAGACATGGTTTCGCGGCTCTTGAAGATCATGGTCGCCAAACCGGAAACACCCTGAGCGAACAGCACGATAACGCCTTGGCTTGAATCAGGTTGCGAGCCGCGCCCGCCCGAGGCGCGCCGGGCGCACGATCAAAATAGCCCCGCCCAGAAAATTCCACCCAAAAATGGAGAAATGCCATGACCCGAGGACTTCCCCGCACACTCGTCCGCGCCGCTGCCCGCGAGGCCGGCCTTGCCCCGCCAAAGCTCGGCCTCAAAGCCGTGACCACAGGGCAGGGCGGATCATACCGCACCGTCTTCACGTTCGCCGGCATGCAGGTGCCGGTCGCCGATGCGCTGGCCTATGCTGCCCAAAAGATTTTCGACTTCGCCGACGGCAAGGTGCGCATCAAGGGCGGCACGGCGCGGCTGCAGTTCGCCGTGCTGACCACCCGCGCCTCGACCATCAACGACAATGCAGCACTGACCTGGTCGCTGGGCTCGGCGGCTGCGTCGAGCGCCACTCTCGCCGGAACGATGGTCAATGTGCTGGCTTCGACCGGCCGCACGCTGGACGGGGCGGGTGCGGCGCTTTCGTCTGCCTCGACCGCCGACATCGCGGCTGCAGCGACGCTGGATGGCACGGCGACGCCGGTCGACCTCTGTCTCAACCTCGCCTTCGCCACCGGCACCGACATCGACGCCGACGGTACGCTGGCGGTGACCGGCACGATCACGCTGCTGTGGGAGAACTGGGGGGATAATGTCTAGCTCCTTGCAAAACGTCGGCGATTGGCGAAAGCGGCGATGACAGCCAATCTCCCCCCTCGTGGGGGAGATGTCCGGCAGGACAGAGGGGGGCGCCGTAGAGCGTCGACCTCTTGCGCCAACCACCCCGCATTTTTGAGGGACAGTGTCCGGTCAAAGAAGCGAACGCTCGTGTTCCGTCGCGCCCCCCTCTGGCCTGCCGGCCATCTCCCCCTCAAGGGGGGAGATCAGATGTCACCTTGGTTTTCGCCAATCTCCAACGCTGAAAAGGTGCTTGAACCCCAACACAAAGGAACATCTCATGACAGATCTGGCAGACGCCGGGTCCGTGGCCACGCGGCCGGCGGGCAACCCAGTACGGCCACCGGCAAGCGGGGACAACGGGTCCGCCCCGCCTACGGCCAAAAGTTGGTTTGACGGTCTTTCCGAAGGCAACCGCAAGCTCGCTGAAACCAAGGGCTGGACCAAGCCTGAAAGCCTCGATCGGGTTTTCACATCCTATGCGGAGCTGGAGCGGCAGCAGGGCGAAAGCCTGCGCGTTCCGGCCGCGGACGCCTCGAGGGAAGACTGGGACAGGTTCCATGCCCGGCTGCCCGAGGCGATGCGTCCGCTCACCTCGTCCGAGAAGGTCGAATACAGGCGCCCGGAAGGGTTGCCCGAAAACTTCGCCTATTCGGACGAGCTCGCCAGCGCCTCCAAGGCCTGGGCGGTCGAAGCCGGTGCCACGCCGAAGATCGCGCAGGCCTATCACGACAGGTTCGTCGGCTACATGGCCGAGCAGGCGGTGTGCCAGGAGATCGCGCTTGCCCGCTCGGTGGAAGCCACCCATGACGAGCTGGTCAGGGACTGGGGGCCGACCGACAGCGACGGCTTTCGCCAGAAGCTGGAGGTCGCCAACCGGGCGATGAAGAAGCTCGGCCTGGTCGACGCCTACAAAGCGAAGGGCATCCTTCTGCCTGACGGAGCGTTGACCGATCCGCAGATCGCCAGGGCCTTCCAGGCCATCGGCGAAGCGATGTTTACCGAAGACGCGATCGACGGCGGCGCGACCTTGCGGGGAGGCAATCCCTTCAGGCGCAACGCCGCCGGCGACCGCAACATCTCGGCGATTTCAGCCCTCGTCAAAAGCGACTCAGCCCGCGCCCGGCGGCTGGCACGCGAGGCCGGCGAGAACCCGGACCTCTGGATGCCGAACAACCCTCTCTAGTCCGCTTGGAAACTCTACTCCGGCGGCCATCTGGCGGCGTTTTCTGCGCTTCCGGTGCTCACGGACCTCAAAGTCCGCTGCGCTCCGGTTCTCGAAACCACCACCACCTGGCTCGCCGGAGCGAGTTTCGAAACGGCCTTTGAAGATCAGCCGCCAATCAACCAACCCTGAAGGAAGAGAAAAAATGGCAGACGCCTATACCCGTATCGCCGACGCGATCGTTCCGTCCGTCTATGCGCAATACTCGTTCGAGGAGCATGTCCAGTCGCTCGAGATCTACCAGGCCGGGATCCTGTTTTCCGACCCGTCGATCGCTTCGAAACTGTCGATGGGCGGCCGCTCCGTCGACATGCCCGGCTGGAAGGATCTCGGCAACGATCCGTCCGAGCCGGTCAATGACGATCCGGCCGATTCGATCGAGATGAAGAAGATCGGCTCGCGCCGCGAGGTCGCCGCCCGCAATGTCCGCGCCCAGGCGTGGGGCGTTCCGGACCTGACCTCGATCCTGGCCGGCGACGATCCGCAGAAGCTGATCGTCAAGCGCCAGACCGAATACTGGCAGCGCGCCAACAAGCTGACCTTGCTCGGCATCCTGAAAGGCGTCGTCGCCGACAACATCGCCAACGACGCCGGCGACCTGGTGCGCGTCACCGGCGCTTCCATCGTCGACACCGACATCATCGAGGCCGCCTATCTGATGGGCGACCGCGCCGACAGGTTCAAGACGATCTGGATGCATTCCAAGCAGATGAAGGCGCTGAAGCTCGCCGACCTCATCGACTACGTGCCGTCGTCCGAACAGGGCGGGCCGCTCATCCCCTACTATATGGGGCTGCGCTGCGTGGTCGACGACGACATCCCGGTCGCGGCCGGCGTCTACACCGCCTTCATGTTCAAGGACAAGGCGATCCTGTGGAACGAGCTTCCCGTCAACACCGAGGGCGGACCGCTGGAGTTCGACCGCAAGCCGCGCCAGGGCCATGGCGGCGGCGTCACCGAAATGGTCGGCCGCCGGCACTTTGTGCCGCACGTGCCAGGCACCCGCTTCCTCGACGCCGCCTCGGCCGGCGAGTTCGCCACCGATGCCGAACTGGCGCTGGCGGCGAACTGGGACCGCACCGCATCGAGCGTCAAGAACATGACGTTTATTGCGCTGAAGACGACTGAAGCTTAAGCAGCGGGAGCGAAGCTCCCGTCTGCCAGCGGCGAGAGCTTGCTCTCGTCCGCCAGCGGCGGAAGCGCAAGCTTCCGTCCGCCAGCGATGAACCCAGCGGCGAGAGCGACAGCTTCCGTCCGCCCGAGCAGCGACAAGCTCCCGCTCCACAAGAAAAAGGCGGACCCGGGGGACAGTGGGTCCGCCTTTGCCTGCCGACGGGCTTCGGGGGGAAGTTGGGTGCCGGCAAACATTCCGATAGCTGGATCAGCACGCGTTGGAGGCTTGCTGGGCTTCGGAAAATTGAGTGTGAGCGCGTTTGGCGTTCCGCACAATTAGCCCGATAGGCCTTAGCTCGATAGGCTTAGGACCATCCTGCGGCCTATGTTGCGGGCTTCACAGTCAACGGCACCAATCGGTTACACAAAAGAGCGAGCATATACCTGTGGTGGCAAGGGGTAATCGTGGAGATGACATACAAATCAGTTCAGGAACTGCTCAGAGACGCAGGAATTGTCATGAGCAAGAAAGGTGAAGTCCACCGCATAAACTTCTTTGGTGGGCTGGAAGACACCGCGCTCTACATGACAAGCTTGGAGGAGGCCCTGGACAGGGGGCTGAGGATGGCGAGGCCGCGACGTTCGTGAGTCGAGCTGTGCTGATCCGATAGGTCGATAGGGCACTACCGATTCCGACCTAGGACTCCATCGCCATCATTGGCGTAATCCTCTCGGGCACGTCTTCGCGCCCCTTGTCCTGCCGGCAGCTTGCCGCCGGCTCCGCTTGCCCGCACGCCCCAAAAGTCCCAGCCGCTTCGCAGCGGCTTTTTTCATGCCCGGAGACACCATGACCCTTGCCCGACCCATCCCCCTGAGGGGGCGCTGACCCATGGCCATCACCCCGCTCGACATCGCCAACATGGCGCTCGCCGTGCTCGACGAGGCGCCGATCGATTCACTCGACCAGGACGTCAAGGCGGCGCGCCTGCTCAACCTGCATTTCGACCTGACGCGCGAAGCCGAACTGGCCAAACACGCCTGGGTGTTCGCCATCCTGTCGGCAAGCGTTCCCGGGTCTGATACCGGGAGCGGCGGCTGCACCTTGAATGTCGCCTATGAACTGCCGGCCGATTGCCTGCGCCCGCTGCCGCCGACCCACAATGGCGAACCGGACGGCGTGCCGGTTTCCTGGCGCCAGGAGGCTGGGATCATCTATTCCGATCGGCCCGGCCCGCTCGCCATCCGCTACATCGCCAACCTCACCGACCCGAACGACTGGGACGCGCTGTTCACCGAAGTGCTGGTGGCGGCCCTTGCCGTCAAGATCGCGCATCCGCTGACCCACAAGGCCGGCATGATCGACATCGCCCGCTCGGCCTATGACCGCGCACTGGACGCAGCCTTCTCGGCCAACGCCATCCAGCGCGGCGGCCGCGCCTACACCGCGTCCTGGGCGATCCAGCGCGGCGACAGCAGGTACGCACGCTGATGGCGACGCTCTATCCGGTCCAGGACGTCTTCACCCGCGGCGAGATCTCGCCGCGCCTGCACGCGCGCGCCTCGCTCGATCTCTATCGCGCTGCACTGTCGAAGTGCGAAAACTTCGTCACGCTGCCGCATGGCGGCATCCGCAAGCGCGGCGGCAGCTATTTCGTCGGCGAGGTGAAGAATTCGGCCGTGAGGACGCGTGCCGTCCCCTTCATCTTCAGCGCCGACCAGGCCTACTGCCTGGAGTTCGGCGACCTCTATATCCGCGTCTATGCCTATGGCGCCCGCGTCGGCACGGTGGAAGTGGCCTCGCCCTACCTGGAGGCCGACCTGTTCGACCTCGCCTATGTGCAGTCGGCCGACCAGATGTGGATCAGCCACAAGGATTATCCGCTCAAGGTTCTCACCCGCACCGTGGACGCTGGAGGACTACGAGTTTGATGACGGGCCTTATGACGAAATCAACGATACCGGGACGACATTGACACCGGCATCCTACGGCTCGTTCGTGCCGAAGATGACCGGCTTGGCGGCTCCAGCCGGTACGGTGTCCAGCTCCACCGGGGCGGCTGATGCGTGGGTGCTGTTCGACAAAAGCAGCAAAACGGTCAGCAACGTGACAGGCGGCACCGGGGCATGGGTTCAGTACAGGCTCGCTGGCAGCGCCAAGAAGGTTTGCAATGCCTACTGGCTGCAGGCGACAGGCGCCGCGGGCGCAGCCACGGACATGCCCACGCAATGGGAGGTTCAGGGCTCGAATGATGGCGTGAACTGGGTAACCATCGATGCGCGGCAGGGCGAAACCGGCTGGAGCGCCTCCGAGCGCCGCTACTTCGAATTCTTCAACAAGGCCGCGTTCGAATATCTGCGATGGGACTTTGAGGGCGGCGGCGGCGCCGACAGTGCAAACACGTCATTGGCGGAATTTGCTCCCAACGAAGACGGTGATCTGATGACGCCGTTCAACCTGACAGCCTCCTCCATCCTCGGCATCAACGGCGATGCCGGGTTCCAGACCAGCGATGTCGGACGGGCCATCCGGCTCTATGCATCCGACGGCCGCTGGCGCTGGGCCAAGATCGCCGCGCGCATCAGCACCACGGTCGTCACGATCCGCCTCTATGGCCACGCGCTTCCCGACCTGAACCCGATCTCACGCTGGCGGCTAGGCACGTTCGTCGCCGGCAAATATGTCGAGAGCGGCTCGCTCTACGAGGAGCGGCTGGCCTTCAGCCGAAGGTTCTCGGTCTATGCCTCGGCCACCGGTGACTTCAACAATTTCGCCACCGGCGAGGAAGACGACGACGCGCTCGAGTTCATTCAGGCCGGCGGCGGCCAGGCCAACGATATCGTCTGGATCGCCGAGTCCGATGGCGCGCTGCTGATCGGGACGCTGGGCGGGGTGCGGGCCCTTTCCGGCTCCGGCATCGACGAGGCATTGACCCCGTCATCGTTCAAGAACCGGCGCTCGCGCACCTTCGGCTGCGCCGGCATCCGTCCGGTCGATGCCGGCCAGTCGTTCCTCTATGTCACGCGCTCGCGCCGCTCGATCGCCGAACTGACGCAGACCTCGGCCGGCAGGTTCTCGTCCGAAGACATCGGCCAGATTTCCGAGCATATCGCCAAGCAGGGCGTGGTCGAACTCGCCTTCCAGGCCGATCCCGACCCGATGCTGTGGTTTCCGCTCGAGAATGGCGAGCTTGGCGGCTACACGCACCAGCCAAGCCAGGAGGTGCGCGGCATGCACCGCCATCGCTTCGGCGGTGCCTTCGCCGGCTCCATTTGGGCGGTCGTCGAAAGCGCTGTGGCGACGCCCGGCCAGAACGGCGTCGACGACATCTGGCTGGTCGTCAGGCGCACCATTGCCGGCGTGACGAAACGCTATATCGAGATCATGACGCCGCCCTTCGAATATGGCGCGCTTGAGGACGCCTTCCAGGTCGATTGCGGGCTGACCTATGCGGGCGCCGCCATCAACACCGTCTCCGGGCTCGGCCATCTCAACGGCCAGTCGGTCGACGTGCTGGCGTCGGGCAAGGTCTACCGCGGCCTCACCGTGGCCGCCGGCCAGGTGACGCTGCCCGGCGGCGCCACCGCAACGAAATGGCAGGTCGGGCTTCCCTGCCAGGCGCAGGCCGACACGCTGGAGCTCGACGTCGGCGGCCAGGACGGCTCGATCGTCGGCCGCCGCAAGAAGGTGGCGAAAGTGATCCTGTCGCTGCTCGAGACCGACACCACGGGGCTCGAAGTGCAGTCCCTGATCCGCGGCCGCTGGGAGGCGGTGAGGATACCCTCGATCGTCGCGCCGGACGGCAAGGCCAGGCTCTACACCGGCAATGTCGAGGTGCCGATCGACGACAGCTGGGAAGGGCAGGGCAGGGTCAGGATCCGCCACGTCAACCCGACGCCGTGCACGATCAGGGCGTTCACGCCGGTGTTCGACGCGGAGCCGTAGGTGAAGCTGCCGATCTCCCCCCAAGTGGGGGAGATGGCCGGCAGGCCAGAGGGGGGCGCTGTCCCGCCAACGTCTCAGGCAATCGAAATCCAGTCTCTCGCAGGTCTTTGGCTCTCCTGAGTTGAACCACAGGCAGCGTTCCTTCGCGGCCCCCCC
>NZ_JHQS01000025.1 GCF_014843845.1 Mesorhizobium amorphae
TCAGGAGAAGCGTGTCGCATTCTCCTTCATCGCGGCTTTTGTCCATCCTTACGATGAATTCACCGCGACTGAGGAGCCCCGTCATCTGGTCGTGGCTGGTTACGAAGGTGAGCCGGTCGTGCGCCTCTTTCAAGGCAGCATGCGACTTCTCCAACTTGTCACATGTTTCCTGGATCGTTTCGGACTGAGCGAAGATGTAGGCACTGACCGGCATTCCGATCAGAATGGGAATGAAGGTGCATTCGACCCAACTCAACCAGTCGATCGGCATCTGCAACGCAAGCCTAGCCGTAAACGACAGACCGAAGGTCGCAACGACTGCAATTGTCGTCACGACCAGTGATTTGCCCAGAATACGCTTGGTGCGCGGCGTCATATTGTTTCTTTAGACTTTAGCGCTGAATAGGCCGTTACCAAGTCGATTAAGATTATTCTGGCCTCGATGAGGGCGGTGATTTTTGCGATGGTTAAAATTCGAGTTTTTCGAATCTGCCGGCGTTAGTTTTCAAATGCTACCCCTTGAATATGCGTGGCCCAGGTTGGATTAGAGATATACGGCAGGCTGAAGCTCAGCAGGTGCGAGATCGAATCGCTCAGCTTGAATGCGAACTGATCAGTGCGTCCGCCGCCAGAGGCAAAGCCAAGTTGCAAAACGTTGGTCACGAGCTTCGCTGGCAGAAAGCTCAGCTTGAACGCCTCGAACAATGCATAGCCTGGATGCCTAAGCGGTTATGATACTGCGCTTAGATTAACTTGAGCGCATATATCGTCACCGGTGAACCTCCCCCGCAAGCCGGTTAGGCGGCGACCCAAGAGGCGACCGTCTCCCTCCAGGCCAAGAAGATCCGTATCGTTCCCGATACGCGCTCCAGCGGCGAAAACGCTCCCAGCCACCGGGTCTTCGTCGGCCGGATCGAGATCGGTGCCGCCTGGTCCAAGCAGTCCAATGAGGGCCGCAACTACCTGGGTCTCAAGCTCGACGATCCCAGCTTCACCGCTCCGATCTACGCCAACCTCGTCGAGGGTGCGGACGGTCAGGGCTACAGCCTCATCTGGTCACGACCGAACCGACGCAACGGCGACTGAACAACTTCGATATGACGCCCCGTATCCGGCGGGGCGTCATTTAGAAACCGGCCACTCAGCAGTTCAGAACCACAGCTTGACGAGTGATCCTTCATGTGAGGCCGCGATGGGCGCGGCCCGAGAAAAACAGAAGGAACCACCACAATGACTACCATCGGCACATTCTCGCGCACCGCGAAAGGCTTCTCCGGCTCGGTCAAGACCCCCAACCTCAACGTCAAGACGGTGACGTTCGCTCCCGCCGAAGGCGACTTCTCGCTCATCTGGTCCCGCCGCGCCGCAGATTGACCCGACCTAACACGAAGCCCCGCCGCGAGGTGGGGCTTCGCCATGTTCAGGTTCGCCGCCCGTTGGCACCTCTGTCAGGTGCAGCACACTATTTTGCGTGTGCCTTGCGCGTCTTCATCACCGGCGACTTAACTGCCGTGGGGGTCGTTGCAGCCGCTGCCGCGCGAGCGGGCCGTTTTGGTTTTTCAGCTGCGGCTGGGGCGGGCGCCGCCTTGCGCCCGAGTCCGATTGATTTCGCCATGGCCGAGCGGATGGCCGCGTAACTCGGCGCCACCATCGGATAGTCGGAAGGCAGGTTCCATTTCTGGCGGTATTGCTCGGGGCTCAGATTGTAATGCGTTGCGAGATGGCGCTTCAGGGATTTGAACTTTTTTCCGTCTTCCAGGCAGATAATGAAGTCCGGCGTCACTGACTTCCTGATTGACACCGCCGGTTCCTGCTTGACCGCAGTTTCCGTCGCCGGCGAGCCAATCCCTTGCAGAGCGGCATGGATATCGCTGATCAGCTTCGGCAGTTCGCCGACCGGCAGCGGATTGTTCGACACATAGGCGGCGACAATGTCGGCGGCAATCGACACGGTATCCAGTTGGCCGTCTTGTTCAGGAGAAATGGTCATCAAGTTTTCCTCTTGTCTTATCGGATGCACTAAAGAAGTTTGGTTTCCCCATTCCGCCAATCAGGCAAATAGTCCGTTTCCTTTCTACAATCCACATCTCTTACCAATATTATAACGGCAAGCTTCGCTTTCATCGTTCTGATCGGCTGCTGATAACCTTGCAGATCCGTTGGGAAGCGAGGAACTCCGCCTCGCTTCCCCGCCATCGCCGCCTATGCTTCGCTCGGCCGTGCAACCCGGCTCCGCGCGCCGGCATTGGCCCCCATCACTCCCGTGCGCTCACGCGCCCCCGGAAGGCATGCCGGGGGACATGCCTTTGGCATCAACGGAAAAAGGAGTGATCGCAATGAACATGACGACCATCATCAACGGCGAGAGCAACAGCCATCAGCACGCGGCTTCCAGCGGTTTTCGCGTCGACATCGCGCGGCGAGCGGATCGGGCGGGTTTCTTCGGAATGGTTCTCGCGTCCCGATGACGAGCGCTATCTGAGCCTCACCGAGCTTTATGATGCGGTGAAGCAGCGCGCGGACCGCGCCACCGCCCGCATCGTAGAGAGCCGCGCCGTGCGCGTGGAAGCCACCGCAACAATGCGGACCCACTTTCGCTCAATGTTCCCGGACAGGAGCGGCCGATAGCGCCGACGCATTGGAGCTTCGGCCAGCTTTGCAGCCTTGTCAGCGCACCGGCCACTACATGCGCACTCATAGGTGGCTGTGACCTTCGCGACGAACGGAAAAACGCAAGCAGAGCCAAATCGTTGCAATAGGCTTTAGCAATCCGCCCACCCGAGCGGCGCGGCGCCGGCGTGCGCCTGTTCACCCGCCGCGGGCTCGACTGGACATCAAGTACCGCCATGTCGCCAAGGCCGCGGGACGGATGCCGGAATTCCACGTCGCTACCCCTCTAGAATGTGCGAGGAGGGGTTGCTCGCAAAGGTTGGCTGCTGGCGGTATCGCACCGCAGAGTTAAACCAGGGTCCGCGCATGCAAATGCAATCCGCGCGGCCATGGTTGATGTCGGCGCGCCGCTTTCGGCTTGCCGGAGGATCGACATCGAGCCTCTCAGCATCACCGATTTTCGCAGCGACGGGCAGCGATGGATGCTGCGGGCAAGCGGCGTCATGGGAGTCAAGCCGGGAAGGACCACGTGACAGGGCAAGCGTGAATGCGGCGAAAACCGGCGTGACTCTGAGGTCGAGAGGGCGTATGTTGACATAAAGATGTCTTTATGTGACTAGGCGCGACTGTCGCCTTGAGGATGAAAAATGTCGCAAAGCTCCTCATCGCTGGATGACCTGTTCGGCCCCGTTGCGGCAACGCCCGACGGTTCGGAAGTGCTTGCGGCGCTGACCGTGGCGGCGCGCGAACGCATCCTCATCCTCGACGGCGCCATGGGCACGCAGATCCAGGGTTTGGGGTTCGATGAAAGCCAGTTCCGCGGCGAAGCGTTCGCCGGCTGCGCCTGCCATCAGCAAGGCAACAACGATCTGCTGATCCTGACCCAGCCGAAAGCGATCGAGGAGATCCATTATCGCTACGCTATCGCCGGCGCGGACATTCTCGAGACCAATACCTTCTCCTCGACCTCGATCGCTCAGGCCGATTACAGCATGGAGGATGCCGTCTACGCGCTGAACCGCGATGGCGCGCGGCTGGTGCGGCGAGCGGCGGAGAGGGCGCTGCAGGCGGACGGCAAGCGCCGCTTCGTCGCCGGTGCACTCGGGCCGACCAACCGCACCGCCTCCATGTCGCCGGATGTCAACAATCCCGGCTATCGCGCCGTGACGTTCGACGATCTGCGGCTCGCCTATGGCGAGCAACTGCGCGGCCTGATCGACGGCGGTGCCGACATCATCCTGATCGAGACCATCTTCGACACGCTGAACGCCAAGGCGGCGATCTTCGCCTGCAACGAGATTTTCATCGAGAAGGGCGTGCACCTGCCGGTGATGATCTCCGGCACCATCACCGACCTGTCCGGCCGCACGCTGTCCGGGCAGACGCCGACGGCCTTCTGGCACTCGGTGCGCCATGCCAGCCCATTCACCATCGGCCTCAACTGCGCGCTCGGCGCCAACGCCATGCGCGAGCATCTGGCGGAGATTTCCGGTGTCGCCAATACGTTTGTCTGCGCCTATCCCAACGCGGGCCTGCCCAATGAATTCGGTCAGTATGACGAGAGCCCGGAATTCATGGCCGCGCAGATTGAGGATTTCGCGCGCGAGGGACTGGTCAACGTCGTCGGCGGCTGCTGCGGCTCGACGCCCGATCACATACGCGCCATTGCCGAGGCGATGCGGAAATATCCGCCGCGCGCCATTCCGGACATCGAGCCGAAGATGCGCTTGTCCGGGCTGGAGCCGTTCACGCTGACCGACGAGATTCCCTTCGTCAATGTCGGCGAGCGGACCAATGTCACGGGATCGGCCAAGTTCCGAAAACTGATCTCGGCGGGCGACTATGTCGCTGCGCTCGACGTGGCCCGCGACCAGGTCGCCAACGGCGCCCAGATCATCGACATCAACATGGACGAGGGGCTGATCGATTCGAAGAAGGCGATGGTCGAGTATCTCAACCTGATCGCCGCCGAGCCGGACATCGCGCGTGTTCCGGTGATGGTCGACAGTTCGAAATGGGAGATCATCGAGGCCGGGCTGAAATGCGTGCAGGGCAAGCCGCTGGTCAACTCCATCTCGATGAAGGAAGGCGAGGAGGCGTTCCTGCACCACGCGAAACTCGTGCGCGCCTATGGCGCCGCCGTGGTCGTCATGGCTTTCGACGAGGACGGCCAGGCCGACACCAGGGCGCGCAAGGTCGAGATCTGCACCCGCGCCTACAAACTCCTGACCGAGCAAGCCGGCTTTCCGCCCGAAGACATTGTCTTCGACCCCAATGTCTTCGCCATCGCCACCGGCATAGAGGAGCACGACAATTACGGCGTCGACTTCATCGAGGCGACGGGCGAGATCACCGCGACGCTGCCGCTTGTCCATATCTCAGGCGGCGTGTCGAACCTGTCCTTCTCGTTCCGCGGCAACGAGCCGGTGCGCGAGGCCATGCATGCCGTGTTCCTCTACCATGCCATCCAGCGCGGCATGGACATGGGCATCGTCAATGCCGGCCAGCTTGCGGTCTACGACACGATCGAGCCGGAACTGCGCGAGGCCTGCGAGGATGTCGTGCTCAACCGCGTGCCCAAGGCCGGCGGTACTGCCACCGAACGCATGCTGGAGATCGCCGAACGCTTCAAGGGCACGGCCGGCCAGGAGGCCAAGGAGCGTGATCTCGCCTGGCGCGAATTGCCGGTCGAACAGCGGATCAGCCATGCGCTGGTCAACGGCATCACCGAATTCATCGACGCCGACACCGAGGAAGCGCGGCTTGCCTCCGAGCGCCCGCTGCACGTCATCGAAGGCCCGCTGATGGCCGGCATGAATGTCGTCGGCGACCTGTTCGGCGCCGGCAAGATGTTTTTACCGCAAGTGGTGAAGTCCGCGCGGGTGATGAAACAGGCCGTCGCAGGACTGTTGCCGCACATGGAGGCCGAGAAGGTGGCGAACGCCGCCAACGGCATCGACAATGGCGAGCGCCAGACGGCCGGCAAGATCCTGATGGCGACGGTGAAGGGCGATGTCCACGACATCGGCAAAAACATCGTCGGCGTGGTTCTCGCCTGCAACAATTACGAGATCATCGACCTCGGCGTCATGGTGCCGGCGGCAAAGATCCTGCAGACGGCGCGCGAGAGACAAGTCGACGGGAGCGGGAAAAAGCTGGGGGTCAAGCCGCAAGGGCAAACTTGGCTTGCTTCAATCGACCATCGGCAACCGCCGCGCGGACCTGA
>NZ_JHQS01000026.1 GCF_014843845.1 Mesorhizobium amorphae
TCAACAGCATCGCGCGGCCATCAAAATCACAGCCTGAAAAATTAAGGCTGGACACAGGGTGTCTCATACGGCGAGCATCCGCTCGACGGCAAGTCGCGCGCGCCCGGCGATCTCCGGCTCGATGGTTACGACATGGCGGTTTTGCTCGAGAGCCTCGCGGATATTGGCCAGCGTGATCCGCTTCATGTGCGGACACAGATTGCAGGGGCGGATGAACTCCACCTCGGGATGCTTGACCGCGACATTGTCGCTCATCGAGCACTCCGTCATCAGCACGACCCGCGCCGGCTTTTTTTGTCTGACATAGTCGGACATGGCGGCCGTCGAGCCGGAAAAATCCGCTTCCGCGACCACTTCCGGCGGACATTCGGGATGCGCGAGCACCGTCACACCGGGATGGTCTTCGCGCAACTGGCGGATGTCGGCGGGGCTGAACCGCTCATGTACCTCGCAATGACCCTTCCAGGCGATGATCTTAACGGCGGTCTGGGCGGCGATATTATGAGCCAGATATTCATCCGGCAGCATGATCACCTGCGGAACGCCGAGCGCCTCCACGATCGCCTTGGCATTGCCTGAAGTGCAGCAGATGTCGGACTCCGCCTTCACGGCGGCAGAGGTGTTGACATAGGTGACGATCGGCACCCCGGGATAGCGCTGCTGCAGCAGGCGGACATCCACGGGTGTAATGGAGTCGGCCAGTGAGCAGCCGGCTTGCGTGTCCGGAATAAGCACGGTCTTGTCCGGGTTGAGCAATTTGGCCGTCTCGGCCATGAAGTGCACGCCGGCCAGCACGATCACGTCCGCTTCGACCGCGATCGCTTTGCGGGCGAGCGCCAGGCTGTCGCCGACGATGTCGGCCACGCAATGGAAGATTTCCGGCGTCTGATAGTTGTGCGCCAGAATGACGGCGTTTCGCTGCCGCTTCAAATCGAGAATGGCGTCGATATCGCCGGTGAACGCCGGCCATTCGATCGGCGGAATGAGGCTTCGCACCCGGTCGTAAAGCGCCGCCGCACGTGCAGAGGTGATCAGCATAACCAGTCCAATTATTCTCTAACTGAGTATAATATCAGATATACTTACCTTGAGCATAAGGAATGTCAAGCGCGTGAAAGTGGCAATTTCGCTGGGCGCCCCCGGTGTCGGACATCGTCTCGCGTGTCCCCTCGACCAGATCTTGCTGTTCGACAAGACGTCGAAAGTTTGGCTTATGAACAAGCCTGCCTGCCGGCGCCTCCACGGTTCGCTGCCGCTGCAGTAATGTGAACGTTGCCGGCATCAACTCGACCACCACGGGCGGTACTTGATCTTGGTCCGCAGTCTGCCGATTCCCGTTGCCAGA
The DNA here is from genome assembly GCF_014843845.1 of Mesorhizobium amorphae. Classification (GTDB taxonomy): domain Bacteria; phylum Pseudomonadota; class Alphaproteobacteria; order Rhizobiales; family Rhizobiaceae; genus Mesorhizobium; species Mesorhizobium amorphae_A. Next base: position 1,346 of record NZ_JHQS01000026.1, read on the forward strand.
ATGCGACGGTGATCGGCGGTCATCGGCCGACCGGGAATCGACAGTGCACCTGCTTCCGCGACGAGCGCGGCTAATCCGCCCGGAAGAAAGCCGTCGCCCCAGGAGCCAGACCTTGTCAAAATGGCACCCATCGTCGAAAGGCGGAGCGGCCGCCATATTCCGCACGAGCTATTGTTGTTCAAGTCTTGCGCGCCGGAATATAGCCGGCCGCAGCCGCGGCTGAGCCAAAACTCTCTCCCGCACGGATACGCTTTTCCACCTGCGCATCAATAGCTACTATTCTCTCTGCTTTCGCCAGAATCTCTTCCACTCGGGCACGCGGTACAACCACAATCCCCGTGTCATCACCGATCACAAGATCTCCTTGTGATACTGAGATTCCCCCGATCGTGATGTCACACCCAATTGGAAGAAGCTTCACCCGGGTCTTCCCCGTGGTAGGTGCAACCCACCGGCTTGAAAGCCACAGTCCCGTTTCGCGAATTTCATCTAAGTCCCGGCAGGCCCCGTCAATCACGACAGCCGTAGCCCGCCGATATTTTGCGGCGAGGGCGGCAAGACCGCCCATTGTCGAAATGGGCGCACCGCTCATATCCACCATCAACACCTTGCCAGGCCCCGTCGCTTCAATCAGCTGGCCGACCGCGAAGTCGGCCTTCTCAAAATCGCCCAATGCGCCGGTTAATTCGCGCGCTGTGACCGCGAAACCGATCATGCAGCCGCTGCCGCTCTGTCGCGCGATGCCTTGAATCGTCCCCTTGATTCCGAGTTCGTCCAATGCGTCCGACCATGTGCTGACCCCGATCGCCGCACCACGCTCCAGGATCTCGTTCTCGTTCATTGTCACTTGGACTGCTCCTGCTCTCAATGAATTGTTCCGATGTCGATGGCCAGTGGAGCCCACAGATCGCCCGATGTTCGGCATTGGCCAAAGTGTCTGCGCAAGGGCCACCAGCCCTTTAGCGTCCGGCACCTAGTTCAAAGCCTCCGGATTAAAGCCAGATACCGTGAATTACTCGGTGATAAACTTGTTCGCCGTATCCCATATCGCGTCCAGCCCGAAGGTATTGGCGGTTCCCTTGACGACATCGCGGCGATCGTTGTCAGTTCGTTCGACACGGCGCCGTCGCCAGCACCCAGATGGGTCTGCAACCGCTGGCCTCTTGCGTGGCGTAGCATCAGGCCCGCCTCGGTACGCATGCCGCCCAAATAGATGGTCGAAACGTCGTCTTCCTTCTATCTTCGCGATCAGGGCGGAACAGTCCCTGTCACCGACATTGATGCCTTCGTACAGCCCTCCTTGAGGCCGTCGTCGTTCAGCTCTTTCTTGTTCTCGTCGACCAGTCCTTGGCCGTAATGGTGCCTTGTCATGGACCAGCGCGATCTTGGCGTCCTTGAAATGCGCGGCGAGATATTTGCGAGCGACAATGCGCTGCTGGTCGTTGCGGAAGCGCCGCAGCGTTCGCCAGCCTTAGTGTCTGGCGAGATCCTTCCCAATAATGGCGGACAGGACCTCTACGCCCTTGCGCACCGTGGCCTCATCCATCGAGCAGAAGGGCAAGCGCAAGAACGTCGCTGACGGCTTGCTGACGAAAAAGCCGTCGCCATCGGCGACGTCGACCCCCGCATTGCTGGCCTCCTTGCGCAGCCGCGCTGAATCGACCGGGTGCGCGAGTGTCACGCCCACAAAGAAACCGCCTTCGGGCCGCACATAGCGATGGCCAGCCATGAACTCGTCCAGTGCTGATACCATCGCCTCGAGACGCGGCGCATAGAGACGCCGCAGCGCCGCAACCTGATCGCCTAGAAACCCACGGCGGAGCCACTCGCCAGCCACCGAGAGCGCGAAGTTACCAGGCGTGACGTAGGTGCTCTCGGCCACCTTGGCCGCCGCGCTGATGGTGTCCGGCGGCGCAATAAGATAGGCGGCGCGAAGACCAGGCGCGATCACCTTGGAGAAAGAATTGAGCTGGACCGTCACATCGCGGCCAATATCGATGATCGACCTTTCTTGGGCGCCCTTGTAGCGAAGAAGGCGATAGGGGCTGTCTTCGACAATGCGGAAATCGTGGGTCCTCGCCAGATCGACAAGATGCTGGCGCTTGGCGGACGACCACGTGGTGCCGGTGGGATTTTGAAAGTCCGGAACTGTATACATGAAGACGGGCCCGCGCCGCGCCGCAGCGTTCAACGGCTCGAGCGCCGGTCCGTCCGCTTCCATGGGTATGGCGATGACATTTGCGCCGTAGTGGCGCAGCAGGTGGACCACTCGGTCGTAGCAAGGCTCCTCGATGAGCACGGTTTCGCCGGGCTTCAGCCAAATGCGACACAAAATGTCGAACAGGGCGACAGAACCGTCAGCAGCCATCACGTTGGCAATGTCCACACCATGATAGTCGGCGAGCCATTTCCGCAGCGGCAGCGGCCCGACTGCGGGCCCATACTGGTAGGCGACAACCTCGCGGGGGGACGCAAGCCCTTGGACGCAGAGCTCCAACTGTGCGCGTGGAAAGGCTTCTTCGGCAGGAACTCCGCGAGCGAAATTGATGCGCTTGGACATAGGCCTTACTCTTCTTATCTGGCGGAGGAAATCGTAGCCAAGCAACCGTTGTAACATGCAGCGGCGCGTTGCCACTATCAGCTATGCTCGGGTGGCATAGGGGAGAGGGGCGCGACCTGCGCCGGAGGGATTTCGGTGCCGCTGATCTACCCAGGCCGCATGCGCCTCGACAGCGCATGCGGCAGGAAGCACAAAGGACGAGCGACTGCCTTGGCAGTCTGGTCGGGGAAGGGTTGCGTTGGTTGTGTTCGGGATCAGAAGAACGGTCATTTGGATCCCCCCGATTGCACGCGAATGCCCAGGCGCGAGATGCGAGCATCAGTGGCGATCTGCTCTGCGTCGTCGATGGAACATCGTGACCCCGTCGACCAGGCTCGCAAGGCCTGCAAGCTGCGATGCCAGCACAAGCTCTGCCCGCGCCCCGAGCAAGGCCTCGCAGCTGTGACGTTGCTGAGGCTCATGACCAGGCCGTCTCCGCGCTCATGGCCACTGGACCATCTCGGCGTGCGGTCCAAAGTTTCATTTTTCCGTCTTCCTCCGCCGCATGCAGGTTTATGGATTCATCATCAAAGAGCGATGAAACCGCGCGGAAAACAAACTTCGACGGGGGCTTGCCCTTCAATTCGGCCGCATAGTTCAAAAGCAGTGTCGCCTGCAGCGGCGCATGAATGACAAGGCCGGGATAGTGCTCGACCTCGACGGCGTATGGGCGGTCATAGTGGATGCGATGGGCGTTGAACGTCAGCGCCGAATAGCGAAAGAGCAACGGAACGGAGACGCCGACCTGCCGGTTATGCGATCCCATCGCAGCTGCCTTCGCACCCGGCTGGTTTGAAGCGTCCTGCGCCGTGCTTGCCTCTCGGTAGACGATCGTCTGCGTCTCCTCGATCATGACTGTCCCCGAGACACTAAACTTGTGCTCCACCGTTACAAAGCAAAGCGTTCCGGTCCGGCCTTCCTTGACCGCCACGTCGGCAACCCGCGAGACCCGTTCGACCAGGTCGCCCACTCGCAACGCTCCGGAAAAGGCAAGGCTGCTGCCGGCCCACATGCGTCGCGGCAACGGGACCGGGGGCAGAAAACCGCCCTTCTCTGGATGACCGTCCTCAGCAAGCAAGCTCGTTGCGATAGCTGGGGGGGCAAGGCAGTAGTTGATAAGCAGCGGCGCAGCATCGCCCAGCGACGGGACGGCGCCCTTGATATCGATGGCCGCATTGAACCGTCGCACCAGATCGGGCGAAATGGTTTCGGAAGCGCTTTCCTCACGGCCGATCCATGAGCGAAGCCGCTCGATATCCAGATACCGCGGTTCCGGCATCAATAGGCTCTTTCGTTTGGGGTGCGCAGCCTTCGTCGGTGTGCCGTGAGTCCGTGCCGGGATCGGTCGACAGGGTCGCGGATTGCCAAGGAAGATAGCCACGTCATTCTCGAGCCCTTCGTTGCCTACTAAGCGAGACTGTGATGGGCGTTCTCGGGCCCGGGCGACAGACCCTGTTATGGGAAACTAGCTATGCCCCTTGGTTATAGGTCGCCGCGGCCATCATCGGGGATTGAGGCTTTGCTGAGACGTCCCACCATGCGGCCGTCTTCGACGGCCTTGCGAAGTTCGACGCGCACCCGGCGGGCAAGCTCGCGCATGGCGAGTGTGGTTGGCCTCTGCAGCGAAAAGGCCAGCATGAAGCGTTGCGTAAGATTGGGCTCGACCAGCTTCCTGAAGCTGAATTCGGGATTGCTGGCCTCGAAATTGATCACGCCGTGCGGCAGCACTGTCAGGCCATGCCCGTCGCGAACCAGTTTCTTGAGCGGCGCCAGAGCATCGACTTCCGCCTTGATGTCAAGCTCAAGGCCAAGCCGTTGCATGGCGCTGTCCAATTCGCGGCGCAGGCCATGATTGCGGCCGACGAGCAGGAGCGGCAAGCCGACCAGCGCAGGGGTCGGGAAGGTTTCCGTGTCGGGGGCGATGGCGTCAATATCTCTTCTTCGACCGAACAAAAGCAGGTCAACCTCGAGCAAGGGGTCCATGCGCATATATGGCGCCTTGCGTGCATTGTTGATGATGGCCATGTCGACGCGGCCGCTGGCCAGCCATTCATTGATGAAGCCGGAAAGGCCGTCCACCAGATGAAGCTTTACCTGCGGATAATGCACGAAGAAATCGCTCACGATCTCCGCGCCGATCGCAGCACTCATGGATGGCGGCATGCCGAAGACGATGTCGCCCGCGGGAACCTTGGCGGCGGCGACCAAGTCCGATTTGACCTGATCAAGCTCCCGTAGCACCGGCACGATGGCGGCATAGAACTGCGCCCCTTCCTCTGTGACGCGAACGCCGCGACCGTGGCGATAAAAAAGCTGCACCCCCAGTTCTTCCTCCAACTGCCTGATCTGGCGACTCAAGGCTGGCTGCGCGACTCCAATGATGCTCGAGGCCTTCGAGAGCGCGCCTGATTCCGTGACAATCAGGAAATATCTTAGCTGTCGCAGTTCCAAAAGAAGCTGACTCCAATCAGGTCGCGAGTGTTGTCCGGAGCGACCATGCCTGTCTGTTATATCTTAGAAAGATGCCGTGCTTAAAGCGCGATTCGCTGGCCTACGGTCGTGCCGCATGAGTAGGCGGCTTGCGGATTTCTAAGGCATTGAGACAGGAGCGCGGCGTGCGGGAGCTTTTTGCACTGGCGTTGGCTTCACGAATAATCGGATGAGAGCAGGCGGCCAATGCGGTTGGCCGCCGCCGTGAGCTTGGGCAGGATCTTGGCGAGCTGCCGCGGCCTGTCGCCAGCCATGCGCAGCATCAGGCTGCTGAGGGCGATATATTCACCGGCCACGGACGGCACAGGGACCGCCACGGCCCAGATTCGTGACTGGTAGACCTCGTCCAGGTAAGCCTGTTCGGCAAAGGCGTAGCCATGGCGACGGACGTCCTCGAGCCTTTCCGGGAGCGCCGCTAGAAGCGTGGGATTGCTATCCCAGCGCGACGAACTCTGTGCTCGGGCCAGCGCCTGACGGCGTTCCTCGGCAGACATGCGCGAAAGGGTCACGAGGCCAACGCCGGTGGCAACGAGCGGAATGCGCGCACCAACCCTGCCTGGGATCGATAATCCCAGCGCGGCGCGGTTGGAATAGGCGATCACCATCGCGTCGCCGTCGAAGACCGCCAGATTCGACGGCCAGCCGATCTCTATATGCAACTGCTCCACCACAGGCATTGCAAGCTCGATCAGGCGATAATGAGGGTCATATCCGCGGCTGAGGGCTAGGGTCCGCCCGGTCACCTTGTAGGTCGTCTTGCCAGCTTGGCGATAGACGTAACCGCCATCGAGCAGCGTTTCGACGAGGCGGACCACGGTTGGCTGCGGCAATTTGCAGAGGTTTGCAATGTCCGTAACATTGACTGGTCCATGCTCGCTGATGGCTCGCAACACCGCCAGCCCCCTCTGCACAGCTCTCACCGGTTCAAAAACGGACATTGGGCAGTTGATCCCGGTTGTTTCCTCCCGATCGCCTAGCTTATGGTCCCGATCAGGTCCAGAGGCTATTCCGCGGCCTGAGCGCTAACGGCAGGTGACAGTGCCGAGGCGACAATATCGCCTTGCTCCACCTCATGCCGGTCGATCGATCCACCGGCGGCTGCCGCCATCGCCGGCCGTCCGACATAAGTGAGCGGCCGGTCGGGCGCCATTTCGCTCAAGCGATCCCGCATGAAAGACCATGCCCCCTGATTGGAAGGCTCCTCCTGGCACCAGACGATTGGGACGCCCTGGAACCGCTGGAGGACCGCGCCGATGGCTTCGCTCGGGAAGGGATAGAGCTGTTCGACGCGGACCAGCGCCACGTCGTTGATGCGCTCTTGCGCCATAGCCGCCCTGAGGGCGTAGGCGACCTTGCCCGAGCAGAGTACCAGCTTGCAGCACGTAGAGGCGGAGGGGGCCTCGACGATCACTGGCTGGAAAGACGTTCCCTCGGCGATCTCATCGAGCCTCGAGACGCAATCGCGTAAGCGCAGCAGTGACTTCGGCGCGATCAGAAACAGCGGCTTGCGCATCGAGCCCCGGACCTGTCGGCGATAGAGGTGGAACAGGTTTGCCGGCGTCGAGGGGTTTGCGACGACAAGATTGCCGCCGGCACAGGATTGAAGGATACGCTCGATACGGGCCGAGGAATGGTCCGGGCCCTGACCTTCGAGCCCGTGCGGCAGGGCAATGATGAGCCCGGAGCTCATCCGCCACTTCGCCTCGGCCGTTACAATGAACTGGTCGACGATCACCTGGGCGCCATTCAGGAAGTCGCCGAACTGGGCCTCCCAAACCACGAGCCGCGAGGGGTCGGCTAGGCTCATTCCGTATTCAAAGCTCAGCACCCCATACTCGATCAAGGGCGAGTTCACCGCGTCAAAGCGCGCGCCGGCCTGGCCCAGGCCCGCGAGAGGCATCGCTGTCTGACCGGTGCGCCGGTCATGCAAGGCCAGATGGCGCTGCGTGAACGTGCCTCTGACGCTGTCTTGTCCGCTCAGTCGCACCGAGGTGCCTTCGTCCAGAAGGGAGGCGAAAGCCAGAGCCTCGGCGGTGGCGAAGTTGAAGCCGCTGTTTTTCTCGATCGTCTCCAACCGCGCCGTCAGGAAGTTGCGCACCTTCGGGTCGGCTTCGAAGCCGTCGCCGACGGCACTCATGCGCCGGGCCAAGTCCACCAGGCGATCGCGCGTGACGCCGGTCACGATGCCGAAGGGGAGGGGGCCAGCGGGCTGCGGCGGGGCAAAGATGTCCGTCTGGCGCTCCGGTGCGCTGTTGCGAACCTGCTCATAGGTCGCATAGGCTTGGTCGAGCGCAACATGGAAGGCCTTGCGCTTCGCCTCTGCCATATTGAAGGCTGCGGCCGACGCGGCCTTGACGCGATCCGAATGTAATTGCTTGAGGGTCGGCCGGTCGTCGACCTTCGACCAGGTCAGCGGCTGCGTGAAACGCGGTTCGTCGAGTTCGTTGTGGCCGTTGCGGCGGTAGCAGACCAGGTCAATGATGGCGTCCTTCCCTGTCGCATTGCGCCACGCGACCGCAACGCGGGCGACCGCAGCGGCGGCGATTGGGTCTTCGCCGTTGACATGGAAGATCGGCACGCCGAACGCCTTGCCGATATCGCTCGGATGCGGCGACGAACGTCCCTCTGACGGGAGGGTCGTGAATCCGATCTGGTTGTTGACGATAAGATGGATAGTGCCCCCGACACTGTAGCCGGCCAGCGCGGAAAGCTGGAGCAATTCCCAGACGAGACCCTGGCCGGCAAAGGCCGCATCAGTATGCATCAGGAACGGTAGGACCTGCGACGCACCGGTCGTGCCAGCGTTCGCCCTCGCCTTCTGCTCCTGTCTGGCGCGCGCCGCCCCGACAGCCACGGGCGCGACAACGATCAGATGGGAAGGGTGCGGCAGCAGACGCACAGCCACTTTACCTGCGCCGGTCTCGACCTCCGCCGCCAGGCCGTTGTGGTAAGGCACGTCGCCGGTGAAGGCCGCAGCGCCATCGGTGATGTCGCGCCCCTTGATCTCGGCAATTAGCGCCGGCAGCGACTTCCCGAGCACGGTCGCAAGCGTCGCCAGGCGGCCCCGGTGCATGCCGCCGATAACCACCTCCTGGACTCCCGCCTCGGCCGCGCAGCGAAAGATCTCGCGAGAGATGACGGCCGACGACTCCGCTCCCTCTATGCCGAAACGCTTTTTGGTCGGCCACTTTGTCTTGATGAAATGTTCGAATTCGTCGGCCAGCATCACCGCTTCAAGCGTGCGCGCATATACCTCGTCGTTAGCTTTGGCGAGGATCTCGCGTTCGAAGCGCTCATAGACCCATGCGCGTTCATCGGCATCGAGTACATGGCTGGCCTCGAGGGCTGCCGTGCCGCAATAGATCGAGCCGAGCGTGGCGATCGCCTGTGCTTTCGGCAGGCTCATTTCCCCGCCGGCTAGCGTCAAGGCAACGGACTCTTCGCCGCCTTCAATAGAGTTCAGTTCCGGGATGAGGCCGGGAGCGCTCATTTCAAGAGGGTCGAGGCGGGCCTGGCGGTGCCCATAAGTCCGAAACAGTTCGGCTATGCGGTCGCCATTGTCGCCACTGGCGTGCGCCGGCGCTTCCATCAAGGCGAGCTTCACCCGCCAGTCGGCCGGTACCGACGCCGGATCTTTCACGAAGCGTGCATACAAATCCAGGAAAAAGGCGCTATCGCCACTGAGGGGCAGGGTCATAGATGCTCTCTAGAGGGCTCGTTCGGTTGTCGCCGAACCAATAAAGGGTGTTAAGAAAAAGTCCCGAAATTTTGGATGACGTATTCACTATATGAATAAAATGGGCCGTATTCCTTGATGGGCGCGGCCATTTCCAGCATGAGGTGAGCAGAACTTGACGAGGTTAAGCCGCGATGTATGGACTTCTTTATGGTGTGCGGGTGATCGAGGGTGCATCCTTCATTGCCGCTCCCTTCTGCGCGCTCTCGCTTGCCCAGCTGGGCGCTGAGGTCATTCGCTTCGATGCAATCGGCGGCGGTCCGGATTTTCATCGTTGGCCACGCTCTCCCGGCGGCGGCAGCTTCTATTGGGAAGGTCTCAACAAGTCCAAGAAGTCCATTGCCATCAATCTCACGGACCCTCGGGGACGTGAGCTTGCCGCGGCTCTGGTGACTGCCCCAGGCGAAGGCGGCGGCATCTTCGTTACCAACTATCCGGTGGCCGGATTCCTGTCGCATGATCGGCTGGCAGCGCGCCGGCCGGACCTGATTACGGCGCGTATCATGGGCCATGCCGACGGCGGCAATGCTGTCGACTACACCGTCAATTGCGCTATGGGCGTCCCGATGATGACCGGCCCCGCCGAGAAGCCCAACGATCCTGTCAATCACGTTCTGCCGGCCTGGGACCTTTTGGCCGGGTCGACTGCGGCGACCAGCGTCCTTGCCGCGCTTATCAGCCGTCGTGCCACCGGACTGGGGCAGGAGATCCGTGTCCCGCTGAGTGACATCGCCGCCGCCACGCTCGGCACCTTGGGACAGGTGGCCGAGGTGGTTGTAAATCGACGGGATCGCCCGAAGATAGGCAATGACCTCTTCGGAGCCTTCGGCCGCGATTTTGTCACGGCAGACGGCCAGCGGCTGATGATCGTGGCGATTACCGGTCGCCAATGGAGTGGGCTGGTGGAGGCCCTCGGCATTGAGGCCGGGGTCGCTACGCTCGAGGCTGAGCTGGGTGTCTCGTTCGCACAGGACGAGGGACTGCGCTATGAGCACCGTGGTCGCCTAGGCGCGTTGGTCGAATATGCCGTTTCAACGAGCTCGGCCGCTCACCTGACAGCGCGTCTTGATGAAGCCGGCGCATGCTGGGGGCCGTATCGCACATTGTCGGAAGCGGTCGCCAAGGAGAAACCCTTCCTGCCGGAAGGCGAACTCTTCACAGACGTGGACCATGTCAGCGGACACACCTATCCAACGCCAGGCTATCCCGCGACCTTCCGGGGCCTTCAGCGCCAGACGCCGGTACGGGCCCCGAAGCTCGGAGAACACACGGAAGAAGTGCTGGCCGGCGTTCTCGCCCTGCCCAGCCACGAGATTGCCGCCTTGCATGACAGCGGCGTCGTCCAGAGTCCAGGAGCACATGCGTGACCGCCGATCCTCTCGAGTTCGCTTCAGGCGCCACCCTTATCGCGTTGGCGAACGATGCCGTGACCGCGGCTGAACGCTACGTCGCTGCGGTCCGCGAAAAGGTCCAAACCTTGGTTGCTCCCCAAGGAAAGGTGGACTCGCGCTTGCTTGACCGGTCTCAGCGCGTAGCCCACGGCTTCGCCTGGCTGGCAACGTCGGTGGCAACGCTTAATGCGGTTGCGGCCTGGGGCGCGCGCCATCTGCGCGAAGGGACGTTGCAGCGTGGCGATGAACTCGCGATCGCAATTGGGTTCGGCGAGTATCTTGGCCAGCTCGTAGGCGGCCTGCCGATGAGTCAAAACGAGATCCTCCGCCCGGCGGAACTTGGCGCTACCGCCGAGGCGCTCGTGCTCCTGCGCGAGCCCTCGGTAGCGTCCTTCATGGCTCATGGCAATTCTCCCGTGCACCGCGAGGAACTTGTCTCGCTGGCCGCCCAGGGAGACGCGGTGAGTGAAAAGCTTGGCGATGACGACCTCGACATGATCCGGCTCGAGATACGGCGCTTCGCCGACGAGCGCATCTTGCCCAATGCCCATGGTTGGCACCTGAGGGACGAGCTGGTTCCGGACGAGATCGTCACAGAGATGGCGCAGCTGGGCGTGTTCGGCATCTGCATCGATCCCGTGTTCGGCGGACTGGGCCTTGGCAAGCTCGCAATGTGTGTCGTGACCGAAGAGCTGAGCCGAGCCTGGATTGCGACCGGCTCGCTCGGCACGCGCTCGGAGATCGCCGGCGAGCTTATTGCAGCCGCCGGAACGCCCGAGCAGAAGCAGCGCTGGCTTTCCCGCATTGCCTCGGGAGAAATCTTGCCGACCGCGGTGTTCACCGAGCCGGACACGGGGTCTGATCTCGCGAGCCTGAAGACCCGGGCGGTCAAGACACCCGACGGCGGCTGGCTCATCCAAGGCAACAAGACATGGATCACGCACGCTTCGCGTAGCGACCTGATGACGGTGCTGGCCCGCACCAATCCCGCTTCGACCAGTCATGATGGACTTTCCATGCTGGTTGTCGAAAAGCCACGCGGCACCCGGGACGAGCCTTTTCCGTCTTCCGGCATGAGTGGAGGCGAGATCGAGGTCCTCGGCTATCGGGGGATGCGCGAATATGACATCGCTTTTGACGGCTTCGTCATCCCGCCCGGCGGCCTGCTCGGTGAGGTGGAAGGCCAAGGCTTCCGCCAATTGATGCGAACCTTCGAAGGCGCGCGCATCCAGACCGCGGCCCGCGCCGTTGGCGTTGCGCGTCGCGCGTTTGAATTGGGGTTGCGCTATGCGCTGGAGCGCAGGCAATTCGGCCGATCGATCGTCGCCTTCCCACGGGTCCACGACAAACTCGCCATGATGATCACCGAGACGGTGATGGCCCGTGAGATGACCTATTTCGCCGCCCGCCAAAAGGACTTAGGCACACGCTGCGACATCGAGGCCGGTATGGCAAAGCTGCTCGCGGCGCGCGTTGCCTGGTCGAACGCCGACACCGCGCTCCAAATCCACGGCGGTAATGGCTACGCTCTAGAATACGAGATCTCGCGGATCCTCTGCGACGCGCGGATCTTGAACATCTTTGAAGGCGCGGCCGAGATCCAAGCCCACGTCATCGCCCGGGGCATGCTGCAACAGCAGCCGGGGCAGCAAATCTAGGTCGGGGCGTTGCAAAGTTGCGTCAGCATTTCGAAAGTATCTGTCAATAAACACATCAGGAGCCCGCCCCTTCGTCCGTGAGGGTACAGAGGCACTTGCGTCATCAACGATTTTGGCTTCGAAAAAGTCTAGGATCTGGCCAATGGAGCCAACTTTTTCCTGCCAGACTTATCGCAGCGTAGCTCGACACTTCGGAGGTGCCGTATCCTGCTCGCAGTTCCATACCAAAGCGTTTTCAAAAAGGGTGCCAGAGCTCGACGGAGCATCCGCCGCGGAAGGCGACCTGACCATGTGTTTCCTGTCGAAATCGCTCTCCGGCTGCTTGAGCAGCATCTGTACTATGCCGTATACGAAATTCATATGCGATGCGGATTCAGAGTATGAATTGGACCAGAACCGGCAAAGCGCTGAACTTCGGCACCATGATCAGCCTTGCTCTTCAGTACCGAAGCTAATATGCCTATGGCGTCCTAAAAACATACCGAATGCCAGCTATTCAGTGCACATTACGTATACTCAGCCAGTTGAGCGGATACTGATATCGTAGCGTTGCTATGCCGCACCCTCGATAGGTCCTACGCGACGGCTGGTGGCGAGAATTTCCCGCTTTCCAAATCTTCCGCGCGAGCCTCTGGCGCCCGCCGGGCAGGATTGCCGTAACCGCCGGCGCCAGGTGTCTGAACGCTGATCGACTGATGCGGCGCGAGAGGGCGTGTCGGCACCTTGCCTGGCAAAGCGATTTCGCCCTTTTCATCGCAAAGGATGCTGAAAAATCCCGGCGCGCCTGATTGTCCTTCGAAAAGCCCCCACGGCGCGTGCACAAATCGCTCGCCGACAACATTGAAACTTGCGGTATGTCCGAGCGGGCGGATGACGCGCCGGAGGCCTAGGCCGCCCCGATAGCGACCTGCACCCCCGCTATTCTCGCGCAGCGAATATTCTTCGACCAGCAGCGGGTATTCCAGTTCCAACGCTTCAATCGGCGAATTGGAAGTATTGGTCATGTGAACCTGAACGGCGTCGCTTCCGTCCTTGCTAGCGCGTGCGCCAAAACCACCGCCGAGAGTTTCAAAATAGATATAGGGCTTTCCTGTTCTGGGATCGACACCAGCAATCGCGATGCTCGTATTAGATCCGTTTGCAGCAGCGACTACGCGATCGGGCAACGCTGGCGCCAACGCGCCGATCACCATGTCGCACAGCCGTTGGCACGTGTGATTGCGAGAAGCAACAGCAGCTGGGAATCGCGCGTCAACGAGTGACCCACCCTCGGTTACGACCGTGAATGCACTCTGAGTTCCGTGATTGTTCGCAATGTTCGGGTCCAGAAGCGCCTTCAAGACGTAAGCCACCGCTCCGATAGTGGCATTGCGCGGACAGTTGATGTTACCTGCCACCTGTGCGCTGGTGCCGGTGAAATCGAGCACCATCTCGTCGCCGCTTACGGCAATCTTCAAGCTGATGGGAATGTCTTTGGTGCCGACGCCATCATCGTCCATGACGTCCTCGAACGAATAGGTCCCGTCTGGAACTGACGCGATCGCCGTCTTCATCCGTCGATGGGTACGCTCGACAATTTCATCAAATGCCGTGAGCGTCAGGTCCCTCGGATAAGCCGCAAGATGTTCCGCCATACGTCGGCATCCCAGCTTGCATGCTGCGACCTGCGCAAAGTAATCGCCACGGCGTTCTTCCGGGACGCGAACGTTCAGGAGAATGAGGTCCATCAATGGCTGATTGAGCTGACCCCTATCGAAGAGTTTGATGAGCGGGATTCGGAGACCTTCCTGGAATATTTCGGTCATGCTTCCGTCCATACTACCCGGGCTCATGCCTCCGATGTCCGCATGGTGAGCAAGATTGCAGATAAAACAGATCAGCTCGCCCTCGTGGAACACTGGCATCATCAGATTCACATCGGGAAGGTGACTCCCGCCCGTCGTGTGCGGGTCGTTTGAGATGAAGATATCCCCATCATGAATCTCCTCTCGCGGAATAGTCTGGAGAAAAATCTCCATCGTAGCTGCCATTGAGCCTAGATGCGTAGGGAAAGAGCCTTCCGCTTGAACAACGATGCGCCCCTTTGGATCGGCAATCGTGACCGAATGGTCGTGACGCTCTTTGATGTTAGTCGAATAGGCGCTCTTCTTGAGAGCCACGTAGGACTCGTATGTGATTGATTTTAAGCCGTTGTGGATCAGCTCAAGGGTGATCGGATCGAGAGTGGAGTTGGTCATTTAGTTCACCGTTATCAACATGGAGCCGTTTTCTTGGATGACGACCTGATCGCCTGGGAAGACGACCGTCGTCGCGTCAAGCTGCTCGACGATCGCTGGGCCAGTAAACGTCATACCGGGCTGGAACTTTGCGCGGTCGTAAACAGGCGCCCGCAAGGGAGCCTCCTGATCGTAATAGACGGCACGTGTTTCCTCTGGGACCGGCTTCTCTACCGTCGTCTTTGAGACTTGCATTGCTTTTGCGTTGTAGAGCTTCACGCTTTCAGTCAGTCGTAGATTTACGATCTCGACTGGATCCTTCGGGTTGTGGAAACCGTAGTTGCGTTCGTGGGCGCCGAAGAACGCATTCCGAAGCTCCTCTGTGACGCCCTTACGTTGCACTCCCGTCAACGGCACCGAGAGCTCAAAATTCTGCCCGCGATAGCGCATGTCGACCACAACGTCGGAGGAGCGCTGCACGTCGGGTAGGAGATCCTCCGTCTGCAGCCAGCGCTCAGCATCTGCACGCAACTCGGCCAGAGCTTCAAACAGCTTCTCGCCAGCTTTGTCGTCGTCCAGCGGCAAGCGGATCGTTCGCACGAAGCGCTCAATAAGATCTGATACGACCAGTCCCTGCGCGCAGAGGATGCCTGGGCTGGGTGGCACTAGGATTTCCTTCATATCCAGCGCGTGTGCGACCGCGGATGCATGGAGCGGGCCAGCTCCCCCGAACGCTAGCAAGGTGTACTCTCTCGGGTCGAGACCACGTTCGACCGAAATCCCACGGACTGCGCGAACCATGTTCGCAACAACGATGCTGAGGATGCCTTGGGCGGTTCGCGTTTCTTCCAGTCCAAGCTTTTCTGACAAAGGCTTGATGGCGGTCTGCGACAGTGAAACGTCGAGCGGCATCGTGCCGTTGAGAAGTCCGCGGTTCGATAGGCGACCAAGCAGTAGGTTGGCATCAGAAACCGTAGGGTTCGTTCCGCCGCGCTTGTAGCAGGCTGGGCCGGGGTAAGAACCGGCGCTCTCTGGACCGACCTTCATTAATCCGTCCAAATCGAGCCAAGCCACCGAACCGCCGCCCGCGCCAACTGAATCGATATCGATGGACGGCAAACGGACGGGGAACCCTTCAATGGCACGATCAAGACTGATGTCGAAACCGTAGTCGCGGATGAGGGCAACGTCCGCGCTTGTGCCACCCATATCAAGGGTGATGACTTTCTTGCGGCCTGCCTGTCGTGCGATTTCAATAGCGCCGACCACGCCAGCTGCGGGACCAGACAGCGCCGTTCTGATCGGGAACAACTGGGCACGGCTAACCGACATGAGGCCACCGCTCGACTGGTTCACGCCCAACTGCGTGTTTCCGAAATTCTCGGCCACCTCTTGCTCCAAGGTCTTCATGTACTCCGTCATCACGGAGAGCAGGTACCCATTGAGCACCGTCGTAGAGAAACGTTCGTACTCGCGAAACTCCGGTTGAACCTCTGACGAGACCGAAAGCCTCAGGTTCGGAAGCCGTTTGCGTACTTCCTCAGCGATGATCCGTTCATGCTCCGGATTGTTGTAAGAGAAGAGCAGGCAGATTGCGCATGCGTCGTATCCACCGAGTTCGATGCTGTCGACGATGCGCGCCAACTCGTTACGATCAATCTGCTTTACGACGCCGCCGTCGAAGCCAACTCGTTCGGTGATCTCGAAACGGTCCTGTCTCTTCACCAGAGGGGCCGGATAATCCTCATAGAGGTCATAGTACTTCGGCCGCACCTGACGAGCGATCTCAATGACGTCTTTGAAACCGCGTGTCGTGATCATGCAGACCTTGCCACCGCGACGCTGGATCAGCGCGTTCGTCGCCACAGTTGTGCCGTGGCAAAACCGAGTCACGTCAGATGGAGCGATGTCGAACTTTTTACAAAGCTCTTTCGCTCCATCGACGATCGCGCAAGCGGGATTTGCGGGCGTGGACGGGGTCTTGTGAACGAAAACCTGGCCGGCGTCGCTCAAAACGAACAAATCAGTAAACGTGCCGCCGACATCTACCCCGAGCGTGTATTTCATTATGTAATCCCTGTAACCAAACCGGCGACCGCGACATCCTTGGCGCAGCCAAGACGTTCTGGACGTTGATCCAGAGTGCGTTGGCCCGATCACGCGCTCGAAGTAACCTCGCAGGGGCTTGCCGAGGAGCGAGCAAGCTCCTGAGAAAACAAAATAGAGACTCAAATCTCGTCGGTGCCACTTTGATCCGAGCGCATACGCGTTGCGAATTGAGGCGTCCTCGCTCGTACTACCCGCTCTCCAATGATTTCATCAGTACACAAATTGGATACTCAGTCAAGCGAGAGAATGGGTTTTGTGCTTCATTGGCAGGTTTTACCCTGAATAGATGGCGGTGTTGTCACGGTAACAGGCGAAACGGCATCAGCTAACGTGACCGCCGAAAAAGGCCGTGATGGTTAGGATGTGCTGTCAGAAAGTTGGCCCTCGACGCCCGCAACCCTACACGCGGCGGTTATGGTATTCGCCATGAGCATTGCGATGGTCATCGGCCCTATTCCGCCAGGAACGGGAGTGATGCTGCCGGCCACCCGAGCAACCTCATCGAAGGCCACATCACCCACGAGACGTGATCCATTGGCACCTCGCTCTGGCGCCGAGACACGGTTTATTCCCACGTCGATTACCGTGGCGCCGGGCTTTACCCAGGTTGCCCGTACCATCTCCGGTTGTCCTACTGCTACAGTGAGAATGTCGGCGGTCGCGCAGATCGAAGAGAGATCAGAGGTTCTCGAATGAGCCATAGTCACGATCGCATTAGCATACAGCAGCATCTGACCCATCGGCTTTCCAAAGAGGTTGGAGCGGCCGACAACCACTGCTGTTTTGCCTGAAAGATCAGCGCCGTGAATTTGGCGAATCAGCACCATCGCACCCGCCGGCGTACATGGGAGCAGACCAGATTTGAGATCGCCGATGGCCAGTTTCCCAGCATTCAAAATATGGAGCCCGTCGGCATCTTTGTCGGGATCGATCAATTGGATAACGCGATCACTGTCCAAATGCATGGGCAAGGGCAGTTGCACGAGGATGCCGTGGACCGTGGTATCCTCGTTAAGTTGGCGGATGAGGTGTTCGAGCGTCTCCTGATCGGTCGCTTCTGGAAGCGTGTGCTGAATGGACTGAAATCCACATTCTTTCGCAACACGCCCTTTCGCTCCAATGTAGGTGTGACTTGCGGGGTCGTCTCCGACAATCACGACGGCGAGGCCGGTCATTAATCCGTTGCTCGCCAAGAGATGGCTTGCTGACGTTTTTACTGAAGCCACAATATCAGCAGCAGTTTGCTTGCCATTTATCTGGTTGGTCATCGCTTACCCCATCCGTGCTGATGCGAAGGAACCACGGCCAGCAGGAAGCACAACCGTCCTGTTACTATCTATAAAAACTCGACGATGTGCATGGGCGTGGACTGCCGACGCGAGAACCTTGCTTTTCGACATCACGTCCTATCGAGACATAATCTTCTGGGCTCTGCGCGTGGGTAACGCGCGCAGTATCTTGCTCGATAATCGGGCCCTCATCGAGGTCATCTGTGACGTAGTGGGCCGTCGCTCCGATAAGCTTGACGCCACGTTGGTAGGCCTGCTTGTACGGATTGGCTCCCTTGAAGCTTGGCAGGAATGAATGGTGGATGTTGATGATCCTACCAGACATCCGCGCGCACATTTCATCTGAAAGGATCTGCATGTAGCGCGCGAGCACGACAAGTTCAGTATCCGACGCTTCTACGATCTGCATTATCCGGGCTTCCGCATCGCGCTTGTTCTGAGCGGTCACTGGAATGCAATGGAACGGGAGATCGTGGTTCACCACCAGCTTCTGATAGTCAAAATGGTTGGAGATGACCGCTGTAATTTCTATCGGAAGCGCTCCAATGCGCCAACGATAGAGCAAGTCGTTCAAGCAGTGGCCAAAACGGGAAACCATTATCGCCACCTTCATTGGCTTCAGGTCGCCGTGAAAACTGTAAATCATCCCAAACTGCGAGCCGATGTCCACGAAGCCGGAGACGATTTCCTCCTCGGACACTCCGGTTTCGCGAATGAAGCTTACTCGCATGAAGAACTGATTGGTGTCGAAATCGTTGAACTGCGCGCTCTCAGCGATATTGCAGCCACGGTCTGCGAGATAGCCGGCGATTGCCGCTACTATCCCTCTTTGAGATTGGGACTTTACCAGAAGGGTCATATTTCCTGTCACAACGAGCTCCATTCGCGCGACCGCTGAGCCGAGCATCAGATTCTGAGACTGAATTGCGTTGTTGGTGTTAGGCGCTGAACTCTG
>NZ_JHQS01000029.1 GCF_014843845.1 Mesorhizobium amorphae
GCCTGCAGCGAAAAGCTGCGCGCACCGCTCTCCCGGTCGCCGCCGCTCCGTCATTCCGTAGGTGCTATGGCAGCGAGTTCACCTCGAACGCCATCCTCTCCTGGGCGGATCAGAACCGCGTCGAATGGCATTACATTGCGCCCGGCAAGCCGATGCAGACGGATGTTGTAGAATAGCCCCTTCTTCTCATTCGGCAGCTTTTTCCACAGCCTTCGCGGCAGCTTTTTCCACAGCCTTCTGCCTCTCCGGCCTCGTTCGCCATCGGGAAGTCACTGCTGCATAGGCAGCTTCCGCCTTCTCGACCCGAGATCGTTCTTCGGCGCGCTTGGCCGGGATGTTGTAGTCGAAGGCGGTGCCGCGCCTGGCATGGCTGGTCGGAAGGCCGGCACGCAGCTCGACCGATCTGAACTTGCGGGCGAGCAAGGTCGGCCGGGCCCAGATGTAGTCGGTCCCCTTGCTCAGCATGTGCCAGATGATCATCGCGAGCTTGCGCGCGGTGGCGACAGCCGCGATGTGTTTCCCGCGGCGCGAGGCGATCCGCTTGTAGAAGGCACGCAGAGGTCCGGGCGAGCGCGCAGCCGCCCATGCCGCCTCGACCAGCATCCCCCGCGCATGGCCGCGGCCCTGCTTCGTGATGCGCCCGTGATAGGCTGGCCCCTCACCGGACTGCCGCACGCTCGGATTGCAGCCACCGTGAGGTCGATGCCGGGCAACGTCATCAGGCGGCGGATTGTCGGATCCTGGAGGGCATGCACCGCGATATCCGCCTCGACCACCGTCAACGCCTCGTTGATCTGGTTAATCAAGCCGAGGTGGCGCTCGATGGCGGCGCGCTCATCCGCAGGCAATATTTGCCTCGTCAGCCATTTGCGCCCGCTGATCCCGACCAGGTTCCCATGCGGACACGGCGGGATCAGGTGGGCGTGGAGGATTGACTGGATTAGGTTCTTCAGCCGCGAACGTTGGCGAACCAGCTGTGTCCGCCTGGTGACCTGTCTTCGGAGGGCAAGGGTCCCCGGATCCGGAACCCAGACCTCCGGCAGAAAGCCCGAGGCGTAGAGCTTCGCAAGGACAGTGGCGTCGATCGTGTCAGTCTTCACCTTCGCGTGCGCGATCATGTGCACCTGCTTGGGATTGGCGATCACGATCCGATCCACGTAGGGCGACAGCACTTCAGCGACGGCCGTGGCATTGCCGGTCGCCTCGATCACCACATGATCATCGTGGGTGAGTTCCCTCCTGGCGAACTCCTCGAGTTTATTGCGCAGCATTTGAACGCGGCCGAGCTTGACGATCTCGCCATCAAGCAACGACACGACCTCCGCGGCTACGCGGTGTATGTCCATGCCGATAATACGCACGGTTCCCTCCATCGTTGGTCACGAACAGGGAGCCAGCGGGCAACACGACAAATACGGATCCGCGCTCGCAGCGCATCCGGGCGAGTCGTAGGGGCGGCCAGATAACGTGCTCGAACTCGCAGTTCATCTGCATACGACGGCCTGCCCGCACTTGCGTGCTCCCGGTGCCCCGTGGCCCGGATGCGCCAAGCTTAACGAAACCTGACGACCGAACAAACGATGGCACCGAGAACAACATGCCGGATAATGGCTTCATCGAGAGCTTCAACGGCCGACTGCGCGATGAACTGCTCAACGAGACGCTGTTTACCTCGCTGGCTCAGGCGCGCGTAGCCATCGCCCTGTGGCACGCCGACTACAATCCTGTTTCATAACACCCATCTGTCTATGTCGTTGAAGCGAATAGGTTTTGCTGATCGGGATGCGATCCCGCGGGGTATTTGGGGTTTTGTCGCGCGCGACGAACAATCCGCTGGGCTTCCGGCTTTCCAAGTTCTGATCGCTTGAAGATCCATGGGCCATCCGGCAGGGGATGGATACCCTTGATCTCGCCGGATTCGGCGACGAGCCTGAGGGTCTTCGGTGAGACGCCGAGGAGGCGCGCCGCCTTGTTCAGATTGAGGTATGGCTCAATGCCGTCCAGCGCCGGGCGGAAGACCGGGATCTTGTGATGCGACCTGTGCGCAGTGACCCGCTCCCGTGTCCAGCGATTGCCATGCCCAGTCACCAGGCCGTTCCGGTTGAGAATGCCGGCGATCAGGTCATCGCTGGCGATCAGCACCAGTTGCCGGATGGCTGCGATGATGTCGGCGGAGGTCGCATTGCGCTGGCCACGTCGCCGTTTCGGCAGACGCAGTTCTGTATGGACGCCGCCGATCCAATGGATCAGCAGGACGATCTCGGAGGCTTCATCATCGATATCGGCGACCACTTCTTGGATAACGGTGCGCACGATGCGCTTCTTGAGCCTGGCATCCGTCGTCGGCGCCGACCAGACGGTGCGAAGGTCTCCGGCAAGCGCAGCGATGTCCTTTCCCACCACAGGTGACGGTTTCGGTGTCGCTGCATCATGGGCAGCGATCCGGCTTTCGATGTCGCCGACATGCGCGAGGGCGCGGTTCCATCGCACCTCCAGTTCCGCCGCAACCAGCCGGTTTTCGGGATCGGCGGCGTCATATTGCCGGAAAGCCCGCTCGGCGGAGTAGCGGGCAGCTTCCAGATCGCGGCTGAGGGCGTCCCGGACCTGGTCGCGGCGCCCGGCTGCCTGCGCCTCGGCCTCGGCGGCGGCAGCAATCGCGCCGGGCTCGACGACACGTAAGAGTGCTCCCTCAATCGCATCGTCGACGCGCAGCCCGCCGAAGGCGATGCAGCGCGGCTCGCCATTGTCGAGCAGGCCCCGCCAGCAGGAATAGCGCGGAATGTTGTGCTTGGCGCCCGTGTATCGCACCGTGAGCTTGCGGCCGCAGCGCCGGCAGCGGACAAGACCGGCCAGCAGCGCGTCGCCATGCTTGGGCGCTCCGTGATGCCCGCCCGTGGTCACATTGTCGCTCACCATCTGGCGGATCGCCTCAGCCCTTTCCCAACTGACATAGCCTTCATGGTTGCCCGGGATCAGGGCAAGCCATTCCTCGCGCGTCCTGCGTCGGATACCTGTTCGAACGGCGGATGGGCCAAATCCGGGCGCAGCACGCGTCTTACCATAGGCGTAGGCGCCGCCGTAGATCGGGTTCTCGATCATCCGGTGGATGGTCGCATAGTTCGGCCTGCGCCACACGACGTCGCCATTGTTGCGCTTGGCGGGCAAATCCAGCCCATGCTCGAGGAACCACATCAGGGCCTGACGGGCGCTGCCAAGTTCGGCGACCTTGTCGAACACAAGAGTGATGGCTTCCTGCACGCGGCGATCCGGATCCTTCTCCAGGCGATCACCGACCTTTACGAAGCCCACAGGGGCTGCAACAACGAGTTCGCCGCGGCGGGCCTTTTCGTAGCGGGCCGAGAGCGAACGCTGGCGCAGAAGATCGAGTTCATACTCGTTGAGACTGCCCTTCAATCCCAGCAGCAGCCGATCATTGCCCTGGCGCGGCGCATAGACCGTCTCCTGGTCGATCAGCACAGTGTCGACGACGCGGCACATCTCGATGAGCTGCTGCCAGTCGCGGCTATTGCGGGCAAACCGCGATACCTCCCGTGCCGCAACCGCCCCGACCTTGCCGAGACAAACCTCTGCGACCATCCGGTCGAAACCGGCGCGGGCGACGCCGCCAGCGGCCGAACGGCCGAGATCGTCGTCGATCGTGTCGATGCGAGACCAACCGAGCGACGTCAGGCGATCGCGCATCGCATATTGCAGGGCGCTGCTCTCGCGATTGTGCAGGACCTGATGGGCTGACGACTGCCGCACATACAGGATCGCCTTGCGCTCCAGATGGTGCGGTCTGATCTTCTCATGCATCATGACGCACCTCCTCCCGTCCGGGAGAGCGGTCGCCGTCGACGTGATCGAGAATCAGGCTGACAATCAGCTTCGTCACTGATCGGCGCGTCTCGGCGGGCAGCGCCTGCCATTGCGGCGTCTGCACCGTCTCGGCGTCGTTCAGCTTCGAGAACAGATCGAACTGGTATGTCGTGGGCTGGCGCGGCATGGACATCTCCCCGATTCGCGTCGTGAGAGCCCAATGCTGCGCCCATCTCCTGCGATTGCGATGGGGCACCCGTGTCCCGGAGCAGTGTCGCCAGGGCGCCAAGCGCGGCAAGGTCGACGTGCGGAGCAGTAGTGATACGCCAGCTCGCGCGGGGGCCCCGATCGAACATCCACGCCGGAACCTCCAACCACCGGTGCAATGGCTGGCCAGAAAGGGTGCAGCGGAAGACCGACGCGTCACCCTTCTCGATCACTTCATGGATAAAGACTTGGCGCTCAGCCCAGGGATGCCATGGATAAAGAAGCTCGCGTTGGTCGGTCCCGTGGGTGTTCCGTCGCTGAGTTGTACAACACCGCGCGGCCGCACTCCCAAATCGCCTGGCAGACACCGGCCGAGTTCGCCAGCACCTTCAATCCGCGACGGTCGCTCGCGCTGCGCTATGCCAAAGGCTCCGCGCCAGCGCCCGTCGCTTCACCCGCCCAGCAGGGCACAACCCACGCCGGAAACGAACTCAAAACTGGATAGAAACTGGGGGCAACGTCAGGCGCTTAGGTCGTGCCAGGTAGGAGCGTCACTGTCGCATTTCTAACTGGCTGGCGGTGTCGCGCTCGCCTCCCCTCTCGGCGCACTCACTTGTGCGGCATGCAATAGACCCCCTCGGATTCCATCAGTACCGCGCCACCCTTCAACTCGCTCAGTGCGCCGACCCACGCTTGCGAATAAGTGCGGCTCGCATCCACGGCCGTCAGCCAAAGAACGCGATTGTCGGCCAGTTCGACTTTAACTTCCTGCTGCAAAGGGCTTGCCTGCACGGTCTGTTGATAGTGGCGTTTGATCCTGACATTGCTGGCCGGGAACTCGGCTTCGTTGCTGCCGTAGTTCAACACAAATTCAGTGTGGTCCTCAGCCACTGAGCAACTGCCATCACGCTCACAAACGATCTTGGCAGCGGTCTTGCAGTCCCATTTCAGTGAAGCCGGCCACATAGGATTGTCCACGCTTGATCGCGGCCTGTCGCTCTGACCAGCCGCCGTCAACACTGCGCCTGTGTTCATAATCACAGTGGACAGCAGAAACGCCTTGAACACTACAAACCTCCCTGAATTGTGACCCTCATAGAGCCTCGTCCTGCGTGATCGCCGGGCTTATGGCATGTTGAGATTGAACCAGCTTTTCTGGCGCATGCCGTTCGAGTCGTCATACTCGATGAACCAGGGCTTTCCGCGCATCGGCCGAGGGATGGTGTAGTAGGTGGGGCCATTACCAAGGGAATGCCCTCGATCGTTTCCCGTTGTCTGGATTTTTGCCGTCACCAACTTACCGTTGATTTCGATTTGGACCTGTCCGGATCCGTCTCCATGATGCCCACCGAGTCCGCTGTTCTTGAGAACGACGGGCAACGAGAGCCTATCCGGCGCGATGCGGCAGATGTCTCGTTCTTGACCTATGCCCGGCCGATCGGATTCGTAGCTGCCAACTGCTTGCCAGCCAGACGGACAATCCTCATACTTCTCAAATCTCGCCGCGCTGGAGTTGGCTTGCGGACAGGTCGGCCAGTCAAAACCCGGGGCTTCCATCGCCGCAATCAACTTGTAAATTGGTGGGTGGCACGAGGGGGTACCTTGCCAGTCGCCAGACAGACACAGGAGGACCTCACAGCCCCATTCCGACGCTTTTGATTGGGATGGAAGAGCTGCGGCGCCCGCGATGGCGACGGCACCCCCCAGAAGGAATTTGAATATGGTCATAGCAATTTCCTCGCTGCGGATTTTGATAGTTTACTATGGATGATCCGCGCAAAAAAGGACAGATCGAAAAGGCAGGTTTGTGCGACTACACCGATTTATGAACCGAGACGACGCGGGCCTGGTCAACAACCCGTTGCGCGCCAACATTGCCCTGACGCTTGAGCGGGAGAAAGCCAAACGTGGCCTATCCCACATGCACATGGCCGAGCTGTTTCGGACCGCCGAGGGCGAAAAACTGGCCTATCGAACCTACATTCAGACTGTGCGTCAGAAAAATAATGTCACATTGACGACGCTGCAGATCATGGCAAACGGCTTGCAAGTGTCTTTTGCAGGACTGCTCGCCGGCGGTAAGAAAGTTCCGGAATGGGCGCATCGGTTGGACGACAATGCGATCCGCAAGCGGCTGGCGCACATCATCGATTTTGAGCGACAACGACGTACTTTGCACCGCTATGAGATGGCCGAGCTCATCGGTGTGGCGGAGGCGACATTCACGAAACTGGAACGCGCGAGCGGCAATATCAGCGTGGACACGATTGCGGCGATCGCCAAGGCGTTGAAACTTGATCCAGCGACCTTCCTGTTTTCCGAAAAGATCCCGCCTGGCAGAGCCGACACCTAGGCGCCCCACGAGTTTTCCTTAAGGTGTCGCCCCAACCGGCGACCGCTCCTATGCGCTGCCGGTCGGGCCCGGCGGCTGACTAGCGACGCCCCCGCCGCGGCTGTCGGGCAAATCCTGTCGTCGTCGGCTGTTAGCCTGTTATAGCGGCGGGGATGATAAAGGGGATTTTGGCATGGACGACTGTGCCGGCGCCGGAAATGCTGCCGATGAACAGCTTTCAAATGAGGTCGAAACCGTATGAGAACAAGCCGTCAAACCTAGCCCGGTGTGATTGCCGGCGGCTGTAAAGAACAGGGGTGTCATGCCTGCGCCTTTGTCGGCCACTTCCAAGGGTCGGATCAGGTAGGGGGCGACCCCACATTCATCAGTTTCGTGTCGTGATGCCTACCAGAGAATTTGCTAATTAACTGACCGGCCAAAGCCAAACTCATGCTCGCTGGGCCGACTTGTCAGCACGCGACAGAAACCGCTTCAAGCTCAAACCGGCCAATAAAATGTAAGGCGGCATGGCGAGCGAATAGTGACCACAGTTCAATCTCAAAATATCTGGTCTAGCTCCGGCGTCCTTTAACGCCTGCATGAACCTCTCCGATAGCTCTGGCAACACCACTTTGTCTCTCTTAGCCAACACAACATGAAGATCGAGATCAGGCCGTGCCAAACTATGGGCGTAGTTCTCCAAGTTAAGTGGACCCCAGGCCCTTCTGAGATCGGTCAGCTCAATCTCAGGCTCAAGGCTATCACGTATCAATCGTGTCGCGCGACCCGTCCAAACCATATCCGCTAGACTCCCCGCCGTCAGAAACAACGAGGCTTTTGACACAGCCGAGTCGTGCGCCGCGACCATACCCGCAACCCAGGAGCCTAAGCTCATACCGAGAACCGAAATCTCTCGATAGCCTTCGATCTTCAACCAACGTATGAGTTTTCGCCCATCCAACACTGCCTGCCTTACCGATTGGATCGTTCGACCGAGATTAGGGCTAAGCATATAGTCAGCGTGCACGGAGCTGGGTCGGCTACGTTCCAAGTGATAAGGCATAGCAATCTCGACAACCGTGATGCCACGCCGCGAGAAAAAGTGGGCAATCTGACGATTCCGGGCGTTTGCATTCCAATGGTGAAAAATCACCATCGCCTGATCGAACGACCCGCTTTCTGTGACTTTCGCCGAGACGACATTGTTCTGTTCGACATCAGTAGAAATGTCCGATGGAAATTTCAGCCAGCCATCTCGCCTTTCAAACCCCTGATAACTCACATTCGGGTCATCGAAAAAGGCTGGATCAGCCACGGCTAGGTCCGCAAGGGCACAGAATTCCTCGATACTACTTGTTATCTTCTTCGCACCTGGAAAGGCGCGTTCCGCGTCAAGGGCGAAACCCGTTGGTTTCTTCTCTTCCTCACCGCGTCGCGCCCGCCGCTCATCCCAATGATCAAGCCACCTACGATACACTCTGATTGTTTCCTAACTTACTCGCTTGCCATCGCCCCAACCCTGGATCAAACAGGCCGTATATTGCGAACAGCACTCCAACGCCCAGAAGGATCGAAAAGCCAACAAATGCATCGATCAGCAAGTAGCCAGCCCCGAGTAACGCTACGATCGCTGACATCCTCCACAAAGGCATAAGAAACCGACGTTCGACACCTATGCGGATGAAGCCGTACAGAAATACAACACAGGTCGAAATAGCGACAAGAAGGCTACTGTAATGGGTCGGCCTACGGTAGCTAATCCCGGCGCCCACATCATAGCTCCCTTGGAAGGCGGAAGACATATCGCCGACCAACCAAGCCACAATGTTTTCTCCACGCGATGTCAGGTAAGCACTCTGGAGCTTCATTACTATGGCGATCAGAAACCCCAAAACAGTACACCGAAAAATCGCACGCATAACCCTGAGGCTGGTTTCATGGAGCTGGTGTTGATAATCCACCTCCGGCGCATTACTCGCTGCTTCTCCAATTTTCCAAAGATCATGGATTACCGTATGAAGCAAAATGAGGCCTGCGAAGAACAGATAAAAACAGATGCACATGTATAGGTAAGCGAGCCCTGTGAATACGACCGCTTCCGGCACCGATATAACCTCAGGGCGCACAATCGCTAACGAGCCCCAATCCGTCGCATAGCTGCCACCACCTTTGAGCAACGGGATTAACGACACGCCGATCCACTGAAAGAGACCGGCGAATAACATACAAATCAAAAAAACCGCCCAATATGAATACGAAGATGCTTCTACGCTGCGCGCCCAGGCATCGTCGCTTTCCATCTTGTCGCCCTGCGCTACAAGCTGTGGGCGGCCTTCATCTCTCCAGAAGGTCACCAGCTCGGTCACGAAGGCGAAAAACAGTGGCAAAAATACCATGAAAACGAATGTCCAATTCGCCGTCCAAAGAAACCCAACCTGCTTGACGACGCCATCCGCCCGGCCATAAGTCACGCTGTGAATCCCCGTAAGATACGACAAAAACCCAAGAGCGGTGACACCCGCAAACACCGACGCCGGTAAATTCAGGGGAGATCCGCGACTAAAAAACGCCTCCGATTTCCTCGCCAAACTAAGACGGCGCCTCGGCCCTTTGGCGTCAGTTTCCCGTATCAGCTCTGCCGGTGAATCTGGCTCGTCATCGAAGTTCGCGGTCAATGCCGTATCTGGAATCTCCTGTGCAACGCTGCTCCCGGCTCTCTTCCATTCTCGTCTCTTGGCCGATAACCGCGATTGCGCCGCACTAAGCTCCATCTGCCATTCGCTAGTTGCGACCGGATCATCGCATCCAAAAATCCTCGCCAGCCAGCGAATGTTGGCAGTGCTAATTCCCTTCTCGTTCTCTTGAAACCAAAGCTGCACCGTTCGCAGATCGACCCCGACCCGATTGGAATCAATCTGTGAAATCGCCTCTGCAAGGAGCTCGGGCGTCCATGGGCCTGCAGGAAACCCGTCTTTGGCCAACAGCCGACCCGCACCCGCCGCCGCCAGTCGCTTGAACAATTCTTTGAAATCACTCCCGTCTCTCGGCGGAGGGAGAAATAACTTTCCATTCTTAAACAACAACTTATAGGCTCTAGTTTCGTCCCGTTTCGCTTGGCTTCGTATCCTATCGTGCCTTCGTCCTCAATCAACGTTTTTATCCCGGTGCGGGAGATGATCGAATGACGAGATGCGCGTGGAGCCGGTCGATGCCCATTCAAGTGGTCTGTAACAACGGAGTGATGGAAGAGGCTGATGAGGTCGCGAATCTGCTCGCGGCGCATCGTCAAGCAGTCGCCATGGTTGAACGTCTCGGTAGGCGATGGATGGGGGCCGAAGGGCCGGACGCGACCCAGATCGGCCGGCGATTGGACTCGGTCATGGCGGAAGAGGCTATCGCGCGGCGGCGCGCGGCCGCTGCGCCGGTGGCCGATGTCGTTGAGATGAAAATGAAGGCAGGTTATTTCCGGCGGTTGTTGGGGAACGGTTGGTGCGAGATTGATGACGACGATTGGCGCGCGTTGCTCGGTTCTTTCACGAAACTGCAGTCCTAGGAGAACAGCGCCGAAATCCATGAGGCCACGGTATTCCAGGCCGCATAGAGCCCCGCAGGCACCAAGATGATCGCGATGAATGCGATAGCATCGCCGATGGCGCCGTCGGTGCGTCCTTCCACGGGATAGTAATATTTGTGCGCCTCATCGTCGTGCTTCATTATTGTATCTCCGATCGCTTGTTTAGCAGCAGCTGAACAGGATGCTGAAACGTCGTGCTCCACAGACCTGTGCGTTTCATCTTAGCGTTGATTTCCGCGACGAGGTAGTTCTCATTGACGGCTTTGCCCTTTGCTGTCGTCGCGGCAAATGCGTATCCGGTAGCTATGAGCGCGGTGCCAACGTCAATTGTTTCGCCATTCAGCTGCGCACCGCAAACGACAAAAACCGCCTTGTCCAGGGCGTAGCCGATTGGCTGGCATGTCACTGCGGCGCTATCGAATAGGGCTGCCAACGTGCGCCAGCGAGGTATTCCCGCAATCGACTTTGTTACCATTTGGCTCTTCGGCTGATGTGCCGCGAAGACATGACTGGACTCCATAGAGCCGGAAAATGTGATCGCCGTCGCGCCAGGTATCTCCGGTAAGCAGTTGAGCCGATTTCGATACCACCAAGGGAATTGGAGCGGCGGAATCGGGGACATGTTGCGCCTGTGCCGATGCGCATACCGAGAATGCGGCCAACACTGCAAAGCTCGCCTGTTTCATTCCTGGAACTGTCCACCGAGGTCGGCGGAGTGCTCCAGATCGGGGCGCAGCGACCTGCCGTCCTTGTTGCGTCCGATTTCCGCCATGTCGAAGAAGACCATTTCGTCATCGTCGTAGGCGACGTTGTACGGGTCGTTTGCGTTGCCCGCACCCACGAGAGAGAAACACGACACAGCGTCGGGTTCCCCCTGCCTGCTCTGCAGCACCAGTGTTTTGCAAAGCACGACAGAAGCACGATCGTTGTAGATGCCTTCTTCATAGTCCTGCGCGGCCTTCGTGCAGTCCCACTCCTGCGTCTTGTAGGTAATTTTTGGTCTTGGGCAGGCCGCAAGGCCGCGCAGCCGGTAGGTCACGCCGTTGATGACGCGCTCGGTCGCCGACGGCACCTTGACCGGCGAGATGAGGGTCGCCGCATCGCGCTGAAAGAGCGCGCCTTTGGCATCGTAGCGCTCATAGACGAACACCTTCTCACCCGGCTTGGCAAACTGAAGCAGGTAGCGCTCCGACGGCTGCGCGAAGGCATTTGGGGCGTCGGCGCCGGCAGCATAAGCCACGGCACCCTGGAGCAGCAAAACCGTGCAAAGGGCAGTCTGTTTCATCGAAATTCGTCCCTGCGGTGCATATGGTGTTGACACTTTACTAGGGCTGCGTGTAGCCATAGTAAAGTGTTAAATTTTGGCGACAGTATGAACACTCGCACAGCTCTTCTGTTGACCCTCTATGCTGCTGCAATACCGTTGCAAGCGCTCGGCCGTGATCTGGCATCAGACCGCGTAGCAGTCGCCTTTGCAACGCCGACAGATCCCATTGCCACGGGCGGGCAGAAAAGGCAGGGGGCGTGCAAAACGGGAAACCGTACTAAAGTCGCCCAACTTGTGCGTTCAATCGCGCAGGAAGAAGAATTCGACGCCGATCTGGCCGAGGCGATTGCATGGGCTGAAAGCGATCTCGGCGCCAGTCAAGGTCCGTCCAAGGCCGGAGCCCTGGGGATCATGCAGCTGATGCAGGCCACGGCCGCCGATCTCGGCGTCAGCGACCGTTGCGATACAGAGGCGAATGTCCGGGCTGGCCTTCGCTATCTCAAGTCACTCTATGACGAGTTCCAGGATCCGCTGCTGATGCTTGCGGCTTATAACGCCGGGCCTAACAGCGTCTACAAGACGCAGGGCATTCCGGTGAATCCGGAGACGGCCGAATACATCGTGAAAATTTTGAACCGCTGGAAGTTCGGCGGTGTCGTGAAGAAATCCGCCCTGACCAAATCCGAAATGCCCGCGGCCGCTCCGCCAGCAAACGAGGACCCTTGGCAGGATGGTCATGTCATGGATTTCGGCAACTGAAAGGAGCCAAGGGTGGAATACAGGAAAGCGGGCAAATTTGCCCTGAAACTGGCCTTGGCCTCGGCGGTCGGAATAGCACTCGCGCCAACCATTGCGTACGCCCAGTCGGCCGCGCCAGTCGAAAACGTGCTGGAGTGGTTCGTCGGCGTTCTGCAGGGCAACATAGCGCGCTCATTCGCCATCATCGCGGTCTGTTTTCTCGGCTTCCTCGCCATGACGGGCCGCCTGGCGTGGATGATGGCTTTTTCCATCATCATCGGCATCGCCCTGATCTTCGGCGCTGCCCAGCTGGTGGATGCGGTTCGCGCGACCGCGGGAGGCGGCTGAGACATGGATGACGAAGAAGTCTATGTCGAGCCGGTCAGCCTGCCCCTGACACGCCCCCCAATGAAATGGGGGGTGCGATATGAAGTTTTTGCACTGAACGGCATCCTGGCGGTGATCGGCTTTATCGCCACGAGCAGCTTCATGCTCGGCCTTGGCGTGTTCGGCGTGGTGCATCTGGTCAGCGCATATCTGTGCCAGCGCGACCCCTACATGTTTCATATTTTCGAGCGGCGCATCTCCAAACGCGGAGCGGTGGCGAACCTTACTTTTTGGGGGGCGAGGAGCTATTCGCCATGAGCCTCGATGCCGACCTGAAATTTGGCCGTGAGCGCCGCCGCGAAAAACCCGCGGCAATGCACATCCCCTACCTTCGCCATGTCGATGACAATCTGATCGTGACGAAGAGCGGCTTTCTGGTCGGCGCCATCCAGCTCAGCGGCCTGCCGTTCCAGACGATGGACCAGGCCGAGTTGAACAGCCGAATGTTCAACCGCAACACCACGTTCCGCAACCTGTCGACCTCGCGCTTTGCGGTCTACACAACGATCATCCGCCGCCACGTGACGCCGGAGATCGAAGGCGACTTTGACAATCCTTTCGTAGCCGAGCTCGATGCCCGCTACATGGATGAGCTTGGGTCGAAGAACCTTTTCGTCAACGAGGCCTATCTGACGGTCATACGCCGCCCGATGGTCGGCCGTGTCGGCTGGGTGGACAAGGCGCTCAATGCATTCCGCATCAGCACCGCAGGCGAAGAAACCCGCGAAGAAGCAATAGTGGAACTGCATGACATCCTTGCCGGGATGGTCAAGGATTTCACCGCTTACGGCGGGCGTCTTCTCGGCGTCGTGAAGCGCCGCGACAGCTTCTTTTCCGAGCCCGCGGAATTCTTGGCGAAGATCCTCGCCGGCGGCGGCGACGTGGAAATGCCTCTGCCACGCATGAGCCTTGGCGATGTTCTGGCGACGCGGCAGCTGTTTTTCGGCAAGTCGGCGCTGGAACTTCGCGCGCCGGACCAAGCCAAACTCGGCGCCATGGTGTCAATCAAGGAATACCCGCCGTTCACCGCTCCGGGCTCATTGGACGGTCTGTTGCGCCTGCCCCATGAGTTTGTCCTGACGCAGAGTTTCGCGATCGAAGACCGTGTAACGGCGATGCGCAGGATCAACACCATCGCCAACCAGGTTGAGGGTTCCGACGAGGCGGGCACGACGGTCGAGGAGTCCGTACACGACGGCGCCGATAAGCTGGCCGGCGGCGAAGTCGTTTTCGGACAACATCACATGAGCGTCATGGCATTGGCGCCGGACATGAACGGTCTCAACCGTGCGCTGTCCGACATCACGGCCGAGCTTTCGCGCATGTCGATCGTGCCGATACGCGAGACACTGAACACGGAACTGGCCTTCTGGGCGCAGTTGCCAGGAAATTTCAGCTACATCGCGCGACGTGCGTTGATCTCGTCTCTTAACTTTGCCGGGCTGTTTTCGGGACATAATTTCCCGTCCGGCCAACGTGAGCGGCTGCATTGGAAACGGCCCATCGCTTTGCTCGAAACGACCAGCCAGACGGCTTACTATTTCAATTTCCACGTTCACGATGTCGGGCACTTCACGGTGTTTGGCCCGACCGGCTCGGGCAAGACCGTGGTGCTGTCGTTCCTGATGGCGCAGGCCATGCGCATCATGCCGCGGCCGCGATGCGTCTATTTCGACTACATGCGCGGCGCTGAAATTTTCGTTCGGGCGCTCGGCGGTCGTTACGAGGTGATGGAACCCTCTCAGCCGACTGGGTTCGCGCCATTGCAGCTTGATGACACGGCAGAAAACCGTTCTTTCCTGGAAGATTTGCTCCTCTACATTCTGACGCCGGAACGCGGCGCGCTGGACGTGGCCGAGATGCGCGTCATCAACGCCGCCGTCGACATGATCTACAAGATCCCGCGCGAACGGCGGACCTTCGACCTGCTGCCGGAAGTGCTGCGGGGCTCGCTCATGCCTGGCATGAACGATTTGGCCGCGAGGATACAGCCCTGGCTCGACCCGAAGGACAAGGGCTGGCTTTTCAACAATCCTGTCGATTTGGTTGATTTCTCGAAGCCCGTTGTCGGGTTCGACATGACGAAGATCCTGGGCGACAGAAAGCTGCGCTCGGCGGCGTTGCTCTACATCTTCCACCGTCTTGAAGACGTCATCGACGGTTCGCCAATCATGCTCTTCCTCGATGAAGGTTGGAAGCTGCTGGACGACGAGGTTTTCGCCGCCTTCATCAATGAGACGCTGAAGACCATTCGTCGCCGCAACGGGGTGGTCGGCTTCGGCACACAGACAGCGGAAGACGTCGTCAGTTCCTCCATTTCGTCGTCACTGATCGAGCAAACGAAGACCAACATTTTCTTCCCCAACCCGAAGGCGAGCAAGGAGTCCTACATGGAGCGCTTCTCGCTGACAGCGAAGGAATTCGAGTTCGTGCGCCGCACCGCGAAGGAGACACGCACCTTCCTGGTCAAGCACGACAGCGACTCGATCGTCGCCAAGCTCGATTTGTCGGCGATGCCCGATCTCATCAAGGTCTTGTCCTCGAATGAAGCCAACAGCAAGGAATGCGCACGGCTCCGGGAAACCTTCGGCGACGAGCCGGAGATGTGGCTGCCGTACTTCTGCGGATGGGAGAACGAGCATGACGAAGCGGCTTAGCAGCTTTTGTCTGGCCGTGGCTCTCGCGACGGCGGAAAGCATGACCGTGGCTGCCGCTCAGATCGCCGTCATCGACGATTCAAACCTCGAAAAGCGGCAAGAGGACGAGCAGCACAGTACGAAGTCGGATGAGGCCAAAAGGGACGAAACCGACAAGAAGAAAAGTGTCGTCTGCACCTACTCGAACAAATACCGCTCACAGATGTTTCGCCGATCCCCGGCCGAAGCGTTGCAGCGCGACGCGGGCAACGTGAAGATGATCCGCTATTACGCGCAGAAATACGGCGTGCCCGAAGGCCTGGCGCTGTCCGTTGCCTATCAGGAATCGCGCTTCGACACATGCGCCGGGAGCCACACCGGCGTCAAAGGCGTCATGCAACTGACCAAAGGCACCGGTAAGTCCATGGGACTTGACCGCGACGTGAACGAGCAGAATGTCGAAGGCGGTGTCAAATATCTCGGAATGGGCGTGAAGCAATGCGGGGCGACGAATTATAGCTGTCTCGCCTCCTTCTACAATGGATCCAACGCAGGCGAGCAAAACCAGTGGGCCGGCGGTGTCGGCCGTTGGAACAGCTACTTCAACGAATATGTATCGAGCGGCAAGGCTCCGGCCGCCGCGCCGCCACCATTCTCGATCGTAACGGCCGACGGCGCGGGCGGCACGGCCCAGAACGCGGCTATGGGCGCGGTGAGGAAGGCGGCTGGCGGCCTCGATGCAAGCTCATCGCAGATGGGCGCCAACGACGCGGCAATCGACGCGCTGGCGGGCAATGTTGGCCAGGTAACCGAATACAAGGACGCTTGGGAGCTGAACTCGTCGGCTCGTGGGATCAACGCCGATGTCACCAACCAGTACCTCGCCCAAGCGGGGGATTTTACGGCGTTGCTGGCCCAACTTCTATCGTTGCAGAATGTTCAGGCATCGCAGTCGTCCAAGCTGATTCAACAGCCGAAGAGCGGCTCTCCAAACCCGTTCTCTTGTGATCCCGCGGAACTGGAACGATTGAAGATCGATCGCGGCCGGTGGCTACCATGCGCGGTTGAGAACGCGGAGGCAAGCTCGGCCGACAGCCGCTCGATGATCATCACCAGTGATCCTGCCGGCGCTGCCAACGTGATCAATTCCCTACAGCAATAGGAGGCTGACATGAAGAAATTCGCGATTGCTGCCGGCATGGCGCTTTGGACGAGCGCGGGCTTTGCACAGATTGCCGTCATCGATGGCGCCAATCTCGATGTCGCCCGCAAGAATGCGGAGAACACCAACTCCATCATGGATTCGAACAAGGATATTCTGAAAAAGAGCGAGGAGATCCTGCAGGCTCTCAGTGGCAGCCGTGACGGTTCGCTCGGGATCGGACAAATGGGCCTCGGCGGCAACATGTCGATCGCCCAGGCGCCGTCCTTCGGATCGATCCTCAATGGTGGCGCGCTTTCTTTTGGTGGCCTGTCACCTGAAATCCAGAAAATCGCCGGCGCCGTCATCAACGGGCTGCAGCTGGTGAAGCAGCTCCAGCAGATTGCCGGCAAGGAGACGAGCGCCGTCAACACAGCCTATGGCGGCAGCGTCAACGTTGCCTCGCTGCTAAGCGCGCTGACTTCGCAGGCCTCGCAGGGCGTCACCCGGCGCCAACAGTCCCTGCAATCCGCGAGCGGGCAGATTGGGCAGTCTGAGGACGTCAAGGGATCGGTGGACCAGAACACACGAATGCAGCTGGAAAACGCGCGCGCGGTCAACGAATTGATCGGCGTCCAGAACGGCGCGGTCGCGGCCCTGAATGAGAAGCTGAAGGGAGATCTTCTTCGCCAGAGCCAGGTGCAGAAGATGATGACGCCGCGCAACGTCAATCCGTTCGCGGAATTTGGCAAGAGCGGAGGTTAGCGCTTGTCGAGGCGAGTGCTGCGCATATGCGCTGTGATTGGGCTCGGCGCAGTGCTTTTCGGATGCGCTAATCGCGAACTGAAAGCGCCGTGCGGGCCTTTGGCGTATGCCCACGCCGACGAATGCGGCGCGCTGAAGCCGGTCAATTCAACGCCGTTCGCCAGCATCATTGACGAGGATCCATGAACGGTCTTGCCGAAAGCATTCTCGGTGGCATTGACAACATCGGCGAGGACTTCGTCCGCACCGTCTATATGCAGTTGGGCAATGCGATGGGCAACGTCTTCACCCTCATGCTCACCCTCTATATCGTGTGGTGGGGCTATTCGATCCTGAGCGGGCGAGAGTCGATTTCGCCGCTTGAAGCGGCCTATCGCCTGGGCCGCGCCGTCATCATCTATCTGCTGCTGACCGGATGGGGCACATTTTCCGCGACAATCTACCAGCTTGTTCAAAGCATCCCGGATGAGGTCGGTAAGGTGATCGTCGGCGCCGTGTCGCGCGCGACGGGCAACCAGCTTAGCGACCAGGCGGCAATTCCAGCACTTATCGATAACCTGTACCAGGGCGCGCAGGACGTCGCCAACCAGGTCTACAGCGGGTCCTTCTATGACATTTTTGGCGCGCTCTTGTCGCTGCTCGTTCTGCTTTCAGCCATCATCTTCGCAGCGCTTGCAATTGCCGCAATCATCGCCGCCAAAGTGATGTTGTTCATCACGCTCGCCTTGGCGCCGATATGGATCATTCTATGGCTTTACCGCTGGTCCTCGCGCATGAGCGAAGGCTTCCTTTCGCTCACCACCTTCCTGATGATTCAGCAAGTCCTGATTTACGGCTTTCTCGGCTTCTACTTCTCCCTCGTCAACGCGGCGCTGAACACCGCCACGTCTGGCGGAGCGACCATGGACAGCAAAATGTCGCTGGTGCTGCCCTTGGTGCTGGTGACGATTATCGGAATCTACGTTCTCATGCAGATACCCTCGATTGCTTCGATCCTCAATGGCGGCGGGTATCTCAGCACCGTGGGCGCTCGCTACTCCTATGGGAGGTTCGGCAGGAATGCCGTGCGCTATTCCGGAGCACGATGGGCCGCCGGCCGCGCCGCTCGGGGCGCCCGGCAGTTCGCAACAAACAGCTTCCGATCCCCGCGAGCAGCAAGGGCGGATGCCGCAACTCGGTCCGCCATCCAGCAAGGTGCGCGCGATAACGCCAGGCCTCTGGCCTAGAACACAAGAACGATCACCGATCGCGACGCTGGATCAGGATGCGTCACGCAAACGAGGCAATAGTAAAGTGTCAACTGCATCGGAAACGGCTGCTGGCGGCAGCAGCGAACTCGTCGACAAGCGCTATTACAGGGCGGGCGCGACCTGGGAAGACGACACGCACAGGTCAATGCGTCGATCGCGCACATTGGCATGGATCGTCAGCGGCGTTTCCGGACTGGTGGCGGTGTTGTCGCTGCTGGCGCTCGTGCTGATCCTGCCGCTCCGGCAGTTCGAGCCGTATGTTGTGGAGGTCGACAAATCGACGGGCTACCTCGAGATCATGCGCGCGCTGAAGCCTGGAGATTTGTCCCAGAACCAAGCCGTCACGGCGGCCAATCTGGTGCGCTACATTCGTGCCCGCGAAACTTACGATTCCCGCGAACTGAAACAGAATTACGACCTGGCGCAGCTCTACTCCACCGACGCTGCGTCCAAGGATTTGACTTGGGCTTTCACGCCTGCAAATCCGCAGTCGCTGGACAAGGCGTATGGCCGTAACGTCACCATCTCGGTCGAGATCAAGTCGGTTTCCCTGCTCAATCGCAACACAGCCTCGGTGCGCTTTGCGACGACGACGCGGCGGGACAATTCGTCCACGGCCGACAATTGGGTGGCGGTGATAAAATTCCGCTACACCTCGACGCCACTCAAGAACGAATGGCGTTTCGACAACCCGCTGGGATTTCAGGTTACGGATTACCGCCGCGACCAGGAATCGGCGCCGGCCGCGGGGAGCCTGCAATGAGGTGGTGCGCGGGCCTCGCCCTGTCAGCCGCCCTTCTGCTCGGCACGATCCACGGCGCAGTCGCGCGCGACGGCCGCATCCGATACGTCACCTTTAGCAACGACGACGTGACATCTGTGCGCGCAGCTCTCGGTATTTCGACGATGATCGAGCTCAGCCCGACCGAAGTCATCGAAACCGTCTCCGCCGGCGACACGAAAGGCTGGTCGATCATCCCCAAACGCGGATCACGATTCCTCTTCATCAAGCCGCTGGAGCGCGATGCTTGGACCAATGTCAACGTGGTCACCAACCGGCGCGTCTATTCCCTGCTGCTGCAGGCGACTGACAATGACCGGGACCGGGCATCCTTCCAGGTCCGGTTCAAATACCCGGACGAGGATATCAACGCGCGGCTGCTCTCGCAGGCCAAGGAGAGCGCCGCCGATCCGGATTTAAAGGACATGAACTATGCCGATCTCAACTACGACTACGCCTACAAGGGCGACGACAGCTTGAAGCCGCGCACTGTATTCGACGACGGCACCAAGGTGTTTCTGGAATTCAAGGGTGACATTCCGGCGATTTTCGTGGTCGACGACAAGCGCCACGAGTCTTTGGTCAACGTTCGCACGCAGGGCAAATACACCGTCATCGACAAAGTCGCGCGGCAATTCACCTTGCGGGCCGATGGCAAGACGCTCTGCCTCTACACCCGGGCCCGACCCAACGCTATCGATCCGGTCGAGCAGGTCTACGGTCCCACGAAACTGACACGCGGTTCCACGCTGTTCGGATCTAGCGGAGGGCGGTGATGACCCAGATCGATTATAACCAACTGGACGGGAGCCCGACGGTCGCGCGCCGCGGTGCGGGCGTGGGTACCAGGATCGCCCTGGTCGGCCTCGTCGTGGTGCTGGTAGGCGCGCTGATATGGTTGAATTGGCCTCGAGAGCCGGTGTCGCGCGATCTTCGCAGCGATGGCGAGGAAAACTTCAACCCGCCGGAGTTTCGCCCGCCGGCGTTGAACGAGCCACCGCAACCTGCCGACGGCACGATCGACCAGATCGTGGTTCCCTCGCCGGCCGCCGACCAGAGTGGCACGCAGCAGGCAGACAACGTCGATCAGACCGTGCAGGAGGGCGCGGATCTCGATGCGCAGCGACGCGCACTGGAGGCGCAAATGGCGGCCGAGGAGGCTCGTCGCAAGGCCGAGGCGGAAGAAGCCCGCCGCAAGGCCGCGGCTGAGGACGAGGCTCGCCGCAAGGCCGAGGCCGCCGAGCACGAAAAGGCAGTGTGGGAACGCCTGCGGTCGAACCAGATGGTGACGAATGATGAAACCGGGTCGACGAATGCCGGCGCCCAGGCAGGACAGGTCGAAATCGCGCCCGACGGTCAGATCGTCCCGGTCCCCGGCGCCGACAGTGATCCCAACAAGGCATTCCTGGCGCAGTCTGAGGCAAGCTCTTCCGGGATCGTCAAAGCCAGGGTCTTCCGACGCACCGATGCGTTGATCCCAGAGGGAACGATCATCCGCGGCTATTTGGAAACCGCGATCAACACCGACCTTCCCGGTGCCGTACGCGCTGTCGTGCGTGAGGATGTCTTCTCGCTCGACGGCAGGCGTGTCCTGATTCCGAAGGGCTCGCGCCTGACCGGGGAATATCGCTCGGGGCTTGCGCGCGGTCAGAAGCGTGTTTTCATCGTCTGGAGCAGGGTCATCCGCTCGGATGGCATTTCCGTCGATATCAAGTCGCCCGGGGCAGACGCGCTGGGGCGGGGCGGCATGGGCGGCCGTGTCGATACGCACTGGGTTGAACGGTACGGCAACGCCATCATGCTTTCCGTCGTTGGCGGTGTCTCTGAATATCTGTCCTCGCTTGGCGACAGCAGCCAGGGTGGACAACAGCGTCAGGTGTCGACAATCGATCCCGTAACCGGTGAGACCACGACCGTAACTTACGGTGGCAATGGCTCGCAGCGCGACGCGCGCAGCATCGCGTTCGATAAGTCATCGACCGCCATGCAGCAACTCGCGCAAGAGGCGTTTCGCGACACGCAGAACATTGGCCCGACAGTCTACGTCAACCAGGGCACATCGATCGTCGTGCTTGTGCGGCGAGATCTCGATTTCTCGGATTTGTACGCTGATCCCGTCCAGGAAGAAGTGGCGCGCCTGAAGGCAGGAGGTCGGCCGAAGACGGCGATCGATCCGACGCCTCTTTACGCGACCCCGACGGATCATTTTTATCCCGGCTATGGGAGCTCGGTGAAATGAATGCCGTGCATCCCCTCCCCGACCCTTGGGCGAGAGCCCCGGTCCTGCGCGCTCATCTGGAACCGATATGGCCCTATTTGAACGAAGATTCGGTTTCCGAGATTGCAATCAACAGGCCAGGTGAATTGTTCATCGAACGCCTCGGCGCGAAGGAAATGGAGCACGTCGTCAAGCGCGAGGTCACGCCCGGCTGGATTCGCAACATCTCGACTGGCGTCGCCTCGGCGACAAATCAGGTCATCAACGAAGAAAAACCGGTCCTGTCGGCCGCGCTACCGTCGGGTGAGCGCATCCAATGCATCTTGCCGCCCGCGGCTCCCGAAGGCGGGGCGATCTCGATCCGCAAGCAGGTCATCATGGATATGGGCCTTGATGCCTACAAGGATCTCGGCGCATTCGAAAACACGGCGATGGGCAGTGGCCTGGCGCTGTCAGCCGAAGAAAAGCGACTTGTCGAAATGCTGCACGACACGTCGCCGATGGACTTCCTGCAATATGCGGTGCGCAACCGCGTCTCGATCGTCGTTTCAGGCGGTACGTCGACCGGCAAGACGACGTTTTTGAATGCACTCTTGAAGGAGATCCCGGCCCATGAACGGATCATCACGATCGAAGACACCCGCGAACTGAGGTTGCCGGCTCCCAACAACGTCACACTGATTGCCTCGAAGGGCGACCAGGGCCTTGCCAAAGTCTCCGCGCAACAGCTGCTCGAGGCCTCGCTTCGCATGCGACCCGACCGTCTGTTGTTGGGCGAGTTGCGCGGCGCTGAAACCTTCGCGTTCCTCCAGGCGATCAACACCGGCCACCCGGGTTCGCTCACGACCGTTCATGCCAATTCCGCCCGATCCGCCTACGAGCGGCTGGCGCTGATGGTCATGCAGGGCAGTACGGGCCTCTCACGGAGCGAAATCCTCGACTACCTGCGCGAGGTCATTCCGGTGGTCGTCCAGATGGTCCGCACCGAAGGCGGACGACGCGGCATCAGCGAGATCAAGTTCACCAAGGCGGAGACAATCTAGCGGGGCCACCCATGCAGAAAATCGCAACAGCAATTTTCATGGTGCTCATGGCGATGGCCCTGGGCGTCCTGCTCTTCACGGTCGCCTATGCCGCGACTGATTGGTACCGGACCGGCTCCCACGTCCTGTTCGACCAGCTGAACGCCAATCCTTGGCCGGTCGTTCGTCAGGCCTGGGCGGACACGATGGCGAGGAATTTTGGCCGGATAAAATATGCCGTTGGAGCGGGTGCATTAGGGTTTCTCTTGCCACTGGTCAGCTTGTCTCTCATGCGGCCGAGAAAGCGCAATGACTCTCGCTTCATGACGATGAGTGACGTATCAAAAACCGGCCTGACGAAAGTGGGCGGCGTCTTCGTCGGTCGAGCCGGCGGCAGGCTTGCCGAAATTTTGTCGCCCAGCCGCGATCAGCGCTCAGGCAAGATCCGCTTGACGCAGCGCAAGCTGATCGGTGGCAAGAAATTGTGGATTGATGGCGATGATGTCGGCGGCTTCGTCATAGGGCCGCCGCGCTCCGGTAAGGGCACGTCTCTCATCATCCCGAACGCCTTGAGCTGGCCGCATTCGCTCGTGGTTCTCGACCTGCGGGGCGAGACCTATGCGGCGACTGCTGGTTACCGTTCGACCATGAGCCGCGTGGTGCGTTTCGCGCCGGCTGATCCGGACGGCAATACCGCATGCTACAACCCGATGGACTTCATCTCGCTGGACTCAGCACAGCGCGACATCGACCTTCGCAACATCGCTGCGGCATTGTTTCCGCGCCCCCCTTCGAACGCGGATCCCTACTGGGTTAACGACGCCCGCCTCCTTTTTACCGGCATCGCGTCCCTCGTCATGGAATCGCCTGCGATCCCGAACGAGAAAAAGACCTTTGCCACAATCCTCGAGATCATGAACGGCGCCGAGCAGCCGCTCCTGGAATTCATCGGCTCGCTGCGCGAGGAACGCCGCCGCGAATGCTCGCATTTTACGCTGCAAACCCTGCTGCCGTATTTCGAAATGTCTGAGCGGCAGTTTTCCGGAATCTACGCCGGCGTGCGGACCGGCATGGCCCCCTTTCTCAACGAGCGCCTGATGCGGGCTACCTCGCGCAGCACGTTCGATATTCGCAAACTCAAGCGCGACCGGATCTCTCTTTATCTCGATGTGCGGCGAGAGCAGATCACCTCGCTTGGACCGTTGTTCAACGTCCTGATTACGCAGATGATGAACTTCATGTCGGAAACTATGCCGCGTCCGGACGAGCATCCCGTGCTCGTGCTCCTCGACGAGTTTCAGAACCTCGGCAAGCTCGAGAACGTGACCGAAATGGCGAGCGTGCTCGGCGGCAACGGCGTTTCCATATGGTTT
Source organism: Mesorhizobium amorphae (assembly GCF_014843845.1). Taxonomy (GTDB): domain Bacteria; phylum Pseudomonadota; class Alphaproteobacteria; order Rhizobiales; family Rhizobiaceae; genus Mesorhizobium; species Mesorhizobium amorphae_A. Next base: position 23,511 of record NZ_JHQS01000029.1, read on the forward strand.
TTCGTGCAGTCGCTGAAGGCGGTAGACGAGATCTATCGCCAGGAAGGGCGCAAGACGCTTATCAACGCCGCTCGCGTGCAGATCTTTTTCGGTGCGCAGGACGCGGACGATCTGCGCTACGTTTCCGAGCAACTCGGCGAAACGTCGGACGTGCAAAAGGACGTGACGCGCACCAAGGCAACGTTGTTCGACACTTATTACACGCGCTCGGAGCACCGCAAGGAGGTGCGGCGGCCCCTGATGCGGCCGGATGAAATCCGTACGCTCGACAAGAACAAGGTCATCATATTGCCGCGTGGGGAACTGCCGATCCTCGGCACCCGCAATTTCTATTTCGCCGACGGCCAGCTTGCCAAACGCGCGTTCATGCCCCTGCCCGCCTCTACGGACGCTTCGCGCACGAAAAGCCCTGCATTGGACGTTTCCGCGGCGGTTGCATCTCCTGCGCTCCCGACGATTGTTCCGAAAGCACCCACGTACCGCTCAGGCCTTGTGCAGACTCGGCTGCGGCGCGGCGCGATATTTGCCGCAAAGGCAGGCCGTATAGCTCCGCCTCCGGGCCGGCGCACAATCGTGAAAGACCGGCTGAAAGCAACAGACGCTACAGCCGTGCCAGCTTATGCCGCCATAGATTTTACCGCTTTGGCGGCCAAAGCAGTGACAACACGCATAGCCCCCGACAAAGAAGCGGCGGTTGCTGCCATCCTGAACAAGGTGCGTTCTCTGCGCGCCAACGCATTCGACACCGAGATTTTCGATCGAAATCTCAGCATCGTCGAAGATACTTTGCCTGATCTAGTCGATTAGAAAAGAGTCACGGCTGGGAGCCGAATGACGCCCTGTTTTCGTTGGCCGTCGCCTAATCGATCCGAGGATTCCCGCTGAGGTCCGCGACATGCGCTCGTAGAGTAGCGTGAACCTCTACGATGGGAGGCGGGGAATTGTGTCCTCCCTGGGCGATCGACGCTGAAATCTGGGCAGGGGGCGCTCGATCAACGATGCTAAGGCCGAGATTACGCCTCTTGAACGCCTGCAAAATCGACAGAAAGGGCAGTTTCAGGTCGTGCGGCCGGCAGCATTCGCCATAGCGCCGAGCCGACCCGCAGCTGCAAAGCTCGGCCTCCTTGAACTGGGTTAGCCGATAGTAGGGATCGGAGCGTCCAAGATCGTCCGGCATCGCGTGCTGTCGTCCTGGCCACCGATCAAACACGGTCAGGTGGAGATGACGGAGCGCCCACACGCTGTAGATGTCGAGCAATGTGCGCAAATCGCCGCCCGGCGCCCAGACCTTGTCAAGCGTCGGATGATAAGCACACACCGAGCCATCAGGGAAATTGGTATGTCGCGGGCCGATCCATTCGACCTGCCCATCTTGCTCCCAGAAAGCCCACCCGCGCGGCTCCACCGCTGGTGTTTCTGGCAAGGCAATAAGGAATATGGCTTCTCGCGCTGAGCCCTCTATCACTTGGCTGCGAGCAAGAAGCCATACTCCATGGTCATCGGGGAGGAGAGTTGCGCCGGGGTATGCCCGTTGCACATTCTCTAGCTGCCCGGTGTAGTTGCCGGCGAGGCCGACGATCCGTGATCCGGCACGGGGCGGCCGTGATCGATCGGACGACCTTTGCCGTCGGGTGGACCTTTGCCGTGATCGGGCTGCGGGTCCTCCCGCTCTTTGCTGTTGCTCATCGCTTTTCTCCTGGACAGGCGTTGGTGTGGGCTGCGGGCCGAGAACCACGATTCCCCCGTCCCTCACCCCCACGGGCTGGCGCGCGTCCAAACCGTCGCCAATCCGCTGCAACTCAGCCCGCGCATCGTCGGTCAACAACGCTTCCATTTTGCTTGTCGATGTGCGAGTCTGTGTCACCAGCACAGGATGCATATTGGGGCGAAATGTGTCAAGGTGTGCTGATCGCACAATTGGTGAACATGGACGAATTCGAAAAAAAACTCGTTGGAGCGGTCCGCGAGAAGCGCGAACGCGAAGGTCTCAGCATAAGAGCACTCTCGGGGATTGTGGGGATCAGCTTCTCCACCTTGGCCCGCATCGAGCGGGGCGATGGATCGCCCGACAACAATTCCAAGATTAGGCTGCTCGAGTGGCTCGGCCCGGATGCCGATGAGCATGAGCTGGGCTTTGACGGGGTGGCATTCGTCCACTTCCGCGCTGGAAAGAACGCGTCCTCCGGGACCGTGCAAACCCTGCTGCAGGCAGCCGTGTGTCTTCGTCAGCACTACGCCAAGGGTGACATAACAGAACCGAGCAGCGCGCCGACAGATGCGGACGTTATCGCAATGTCTAAGGAGGAACTGGAGCAGACGGCCGAGGATTTCCGAAAAGACTTAGGATTGAAGAAGAACGATCCACTGGATCCATTCTATCTGGTCGTTGATTCGGTCAAAGTGGAGCGACTGCAGGACACATCTTGTATTCCGCGGATGACAAAGAGCACTCTTGCTGGACCTTCGCGCAACGAGTGGTCCGCGATGAGCGTTCCCTTAAGTGCTGATCAGGATAGCTGGGTTGTCTTCCTAAACGACTACCATACCGTTGAGAGGCAAAGAGTAACGCTACTTGAGGAATATTGGCACATTCTTGCCGGTCATAAGCTAACTAAGATAGCTAAGATCGCTGGTTCTTTCGGCCGGACATATGACAGCTCTGAAGAACATGACGCCTATTTCCTGGCATCGGCCACTTTGCTTCCAAGAGATGCGATTAAACGTATGGTCTCGGACGGCAAGAGTGCCCCCGAGATCGCGTCCTTCTTCGGGACGTCACCGGAACTTGTTGAATATCGAATAAAGCGGCTAGGGCTATGGCGCGATCATATTGGAAAGAAAGTGAGCCTCGCCAAACCGTAATGACGTTTTACAATGGGTCGTTACCAGGTTTCAGATCATTGCAGAGGAAGCTTTTCACCCCTGATTGGCCAGTCTCGGAAGGATCAAAGGCGCCAGCCTCTGGGGCACCTCGCGCCGGTCTTTGTCCATTTGTCGGACGGCTTTGTCGGCTCGACCGCATCGCAGTGACGTCGTCCTCACAGTGGCGGCAAGATACTGTAGCGGTATCTGAACGTCCTTCTCGAAGGATCTCGACGGCAAGCGGCTTTATCCAATGTATTGCGGGTAACGCGCGCATAGGAGTTCGGCTTATCTCGCGACGTGCGCGAGCTGAACGGCAGCGCCCCAATCGTGTGACGCGCTTCCCATTCGATCATGTCGCGGCAAACCTCAATCTGTTGCTCGCGGATTGCCATTCGGTCGGCATTGGTTGGACGCAAGCGCCATACTCCTGATCACGAGCCGTCGTTTACACGCTCGGCTATGTTGAAAAGAATACCGCGCGGGCGATGCCATTCTTTGACGCGTTCGGGCGCTCGTTCCGTGCCGCCCTGATCAATTGCTTGGGCATCATATCTGGCGTCACGATCCGCATCAGAGTCTCGCTGATCGCCTGCAATTCGGTTGCATCCATTGGGAAACGCTCCGTGAAACTCTTGCCAGCCGATCCTAGCGGTTGAGCGACAATGTGCGCCGATAATCGGGTATAATATCGCCTCAGCCGGCGAGCCCCATCGGCCCGCCGGCCTTGCACCACTAAAGACAACCGGCTTTAACAAACCACGCCGTGACTCCGGACAAGCGGCGCTAGGCGATGCGACGTCGTGCTGCACCGATATTTGAAACCGGATAATTGCGTAAATCCCAAATTAGTGAAACCTTGGTGGAGGAATATAGGGCAAAAGGGGACCGTTCTCGAACCGCAAAGGTCCGAGATCGGCTGGGCAAAGCATGTATTTTCCGCAGTTTCTGGTGGGGATGTCTGCCACAACGACCGTGGTCGCAATCTGGGCCTACCTCGAAACCGGATCCGTCTGGGCGGCGCTCGGATGGACCATCCTTGCACTGGTACTTCTGCAGGTTGGATACGTCGGCCTGGTCGTTCGCTTGATATATAAGCGAGCATTGGGAGCCCACACAACCTCTGGTGTTTTGGTCTTCTCAAATGGCCTAAATCCGGTTCATATCCTGCGGCTTTGAAGTAGTTAGCACGTTCGGCTGGGGTGAAGATGTCGACTTTGCTCAGCGCTCGTAATCGTTATCATTCGAGCGCCGGGTCTTGCGGTCCTGCTCTTCAGCCTGCTGAGCCTTCTGCTTGTTCGCGTCCTTCTGCTTGGCTCTCATCTCCTGCTCGGTGCCGGTGCGCGGCTGCTCCGGCTGGCGGGGATTGTCCCGAGTTGGAAGGTCTCGCCCTCGCGCCTCGCGCTCGGGGATCGGCTCACCGCTGCCGCCACCACGACGCTGCTGTTGCCGCTCGAATTGCAGCCGCGCGAGACGGTCGTGCATCTTGTCGTTGACCTCTTCACGATACTGTTCGAACTGTCCTTGATGCGCCGGCGGCAGCGTCTCGCGCATATTGTCGAGAGCCTGATTGACGCGGGCCATCTGACGCCGCATTTCCAAGGGGGTTTGCGCCATGTTCAAATCTCCTATCAGTGCATTCAATTCTCTCATACCGGGATGGGACAGGAAAGACTTCTGCCCCGATTGATCAGCTCCGCGACCCGCGGCAGGACCTGGCTGCGCCTCCCCTGTCCGATCGCGACGGAACCGCAGAAAATTGTTGCCGATCGACTCCGCTGCCGTGAGAGCCTGACCGACCACGCCCGCGGTCCGCATCGTCGTCACAGTCTTTTGCCACGCGGCAGCGATTGCATCGCCGTTAACGACAAGGGATTGCCCATCCAAACGGCGTTGCCGCTTGGCCTCCACTCGCTCGATCGTCCTGGCGCTGACCTGGTAGCGCGGATCGGACTGGGCACGGCTGTAGGCTCCGGCATGCTCCTTCGTGAATGGCCGCGTCATCGCATGATCCATGCGCCGCGTCGCTACCATCGCGATGCCGTTCTCGCGTGCTTTTTCCGCAAAGGTCTCGCGCCAGGCGACCAGATCTGGCTTGTAGAATTTCAGGCGCTCACCGTCGGCTGACCGTGCCTGCACCATCGCATGGATATGGACGTGCTTGGTGTCCTTGTGATGTGCCAGGACGGATTTGTATCCTGGCGCGCGCTCCTCGAGCACGGCGCGCGCCGCGGCCATGACTGCGTTGGCATCGGTGCCGGCTCTTGCCGAGAAAAGCAGGTGATAGGCATTGCGGCGCTCACGCCCCGAAAACTGCGGACGCCATTGTTCATAGACCGAAGCCGCCGCCTTAGTTGAATCCTTCACCCCAGGCACAGGATCGCCATTTGCGTGGCGAACCTGGCTGTGGGTGCGGATGAACTTCTGCAGGAAATATTTCGCCTTGGGTTCACGGCTCACGGCCGCCGTTACCTCTGTTTTGGCTACCACCCCCGCCGCGCCCATGGCTTCAGACAACCGCGCCTCGATCTTGTCGAGCGCCTTGCTGCGCGAATTCTCCCGACCACCGGCCAGGACTCTCGCAAGCGGTCCGGCCCGCTCATCGGTGTGCGCGTATACCTCCACCGCCTGACCATCCTGTGCATAGATGAACGGCTTTGCGCCGAAGGCCTTATTCAACGCCTCGCTCAAGGCGGCACCGGTGACCTCGCCGGCGAGTTCGAGACGAACCTCGATGAAATTGGTATTTTCCAGGGGCGGTTCGAACGTCTCGCAAAACGTTTCCAGGAACGCCTTTCGTGCGCCGCCTGTCGCAAGGACCTGTCCATCCTCGTCGAAGATCTCGATGTCGTGCTTCTCGCCTTTTTCGTCCTCGCGCTTTCCGATGTAATTGAGCAGCCGAGCGGCGGCTTCCTTGGTTGATGGCGGATTGGGCATGACCTTGAACACAGCAGGCTGAGCGCCCGCCGCATAGCCTGCCCGTGCCGCGACGGCCCGCGCCTGATAGGCGACCCGCGCTGCTCGGCCTGGACCGCTTGCGCGACCCGCACCGCGGCCGCCACCACCACCGCGCCGCTTCCAGTCCTCCTCCTCCTCTTCCGGCCGGAAACCCGCGAGTGTGGCGCCATAGACCATGATCGGGGCGCTAGCGGCCTTGGGGGAGCTCGCAGCCGCGGTGGACTTCGGTGCCCTGCTGGACGTGGAGCTCCCCGCCACGCCTGTCCCTCCCGGCGACGAACGAGGGGGGTTTCTACCGCCACTTACCATCGAGCCGGCTTGTCCTTGCCCAACCCGTCCGCCGCCACCGGTCCGCTCATAACTCTTCATCGCCTGGAATTCGCCGGCCTCGCGTCGGGCGCTCGTCGCGGACTTGTCGTCGTCCAGCTCCTCACGCTTCACGCCGGACTCGCCTCGAAGATAGCGTTCGATTTCGGCCGCGTAGCCAGCAAGACGACCGCTCATGGCCTGGCCTCCCTCGCCTTGCGGGACCCGCCAGTCATCGCCTTCAGCTCCTCGCGAAACTGCCGCACGAGGTCTCCCACGGCGATCAACGCCTGCTCAAGATCCTCATCATGGGCAACCCGGCCGTCGTTCATGGCGCGCACGGCCTGATTGAAATTGACGCCGACGCGCCGCAGCTGATCGGTCATGTCCACGATCGCCGGTCGCAACCCCTCTGACGCGATTGGCAGATGCCCCGCCTCTGCCCGCACCAGACGCCGGAGGACCTCGCTGACGGTTACGCCGTCCCGCTCCGCAATGGCTTTGAGGCTGGCAAGCTCGTTGGCCGAAAACCGGATGTGCGTCACCTCGCCGTAGCGTCGTGACGCGCTCTTCACCGCTGTATTCTGGGCGTCTTCATCCATCTCTCAAGCCCGCTTGCGGGCGCTAAGGCCCGCCAGGGCCGCGCCGCCTATTTTGTGTGTATCACAAAATAGGCTATCCTGCCAATATAAAGAAGAGGTCGGCGCTCCCTCCCACCAGCCCCTAGTGTCAATGGCAGGGGCCAGGTCGCAATGCGTCGATAGCAGCCTCGTAATGGTTGCACCCCTGACCGAGCCCTTGTTGGTGCGCGCCTGGGTTGCCAAACCGGTCTGGCCCGTTGACTATGTCACCAGGTTTCGACCGTGACATCCATGTGTCCATGATGACTTGTTTCCGTGTTAACATGGAAACAAGTAGCCAACGCCGGAAGGAGGCCCCCCATGATCATCTCCGCTGCGATCCCAAAGGGCGGCACTGGCAAATCGACGATGCTGCGCACCCTCGCATCCGTCGCGCTGCATCGCGGCTATTCGGTCACGCTTATCGATGGCGATCGGCGGCAGAACATGAACCGCTGGTTCCAGATGCTGGGTGACGCTGGCAATCTTCCTGACAGCCTGCAACTGGTGAGCGCGATGACCCCGCAGGAAATCCTTGACGCGGCAGCCACTCACAACGGTGAGCGCTCCGTCGTATTGATCGATACGGAAGGCACCACGAATGACAACCTCATGGCCGGGCTCTTCGCGGCCGACATTGTCGTCGTGCCAGTCTACTTTGCCCTCGACGATGTGACCGCCGCCATCCAGATCACCGACCACTACATTCCGCTGGCGGTTGAGAGCCGGGGTAGACCGCTGCCTGCGATATTCGTGCTGACCAAGCAGACCATCATCGATGGCAGGGCACGAGCCCTGACCGAACTGCGCGCCATCATCCAGGCCAACGGCACGCCGATTGCAGAACACGTCCTGCATAATCGTGTTGCCTACCGTGACCTGCAGACCGGGCAGACCCTTTACAGCCCTGCGGTGCCCGATGCGAAGGCGGTTGCCGAGAGCGAAGGGGTCTTCGACGACCTTCTGCAAACCTTCATCGAAGCCACAAGGAATGCGGCATGAGTGAAGAAACCGCACCGAAACCCGGTGACGACAAGAAAGCCCGCATGATGAAGGCGATCTCCACGCAGCCGCCGGCGCTGCCGAGCATGTTCATCTCCCCGAAGGTCGAGACGTCAGGGACCAAGGAGCAATCTACTACGCCACAGATGCAGGAACCGGCAAAGCCGTCCCCGGCAGTCGGGCCCGATTTCCGCAAGCTGCTGCGGCAGGGCCAGAAAAAGGATCCCATCGCCGGCAAGAAGATTCGCGAGGAGGAGATGGTTCGCTGCGGGTACTATCTGACGGCCGTTGAGCAGCGCCAGTTCAAGTTGCTGGCGATCAGCAACGGGCACAGCATGACCGAACTGCTGCGAAAGGCCGTGCAGGATTATATCCGCATTCATAAGCACAAACTGCCGAAGGAATAATCGGCGGTTTGGAGTCGCTGTCGCATGCTGCGACGGGTGATGTTTCTTGGCTCTTTGCGACGCGCAAAAAAAGGGCCCGCGACGAAGCACTCCGTCGCGGGCCCTGTGATGTGTTTGCCTACTTGGCTTGGTTGAGGTGTTTCAGCAGTTCCCCGAGGATGCCGTCGCGCTCCGGACGCCCGCTGGCTGCCGCTTTGTCGTCGACCAGCTTTGCGGCCAATTCGGACGGCAGCGGCATGAAGTCGTAGCCGTGTGAGATGGCTGCATGGCGAAGATCCTCAAGCGCTTCGAAGGCGCGATCGCGGGTGCCAAGCCAGAGCGCGGGCTCGTCGGTTTCTTCGTGCGGGAACGCTTGCAGGAAGAAGGTCCGAAGCGGTGGATCGTAGCCTATGACAGCGTCTGGATCCGAGCGGACTTTTCCGGTGACGGTGCCAGTGACAGTGATGGTGTAGCGGCTCATTGCAACCTCCTTTTGCCGGTGGGGAAGCCGGCCCCTGAAGGGGCCGGCCACCAATGCCTCACTGGGGATTGTTCCAGAGGATGACCTTCTTGTTTTCCTCGCCACCCGGGGCGGGAGCGAGGTTGCCGAAGATCACGCCGATCTCGGGGGCTTCCAGCTTGACCGAGAGGTACTCCTCCCCCGAACGCTGGGAGATGCGGTGCCAGCCGGCTCCGATCTCGAAGCCCGTGCGCTTGTTGACGATCCGGTAGTCGGGCGCGTCCTCGCGCGACTTGTTGGTGTTCGGGATCAGGGTGATCGGGGCGTTGACCCGGAGCGTGGCAAAGACGCCTTCCATCGAGCCGTCGGCCTTGGTGGTGAGGTTTGCGATCGTGGTGGCCATGGTAGTTCTCCTTCGGTTGCATCGGGACCATTCCCGATGGCGCCAAAGGAGAGGGCCGTCCTGCTGCGGTCATCTCGGCGAAAATTCTGGAAAATTCTATTTGCCGAAAAATTGCGGGCAGGCCCTTCGCCTGTCCGCAGACAAAAACAGAAATCGAATTTCCTGAATATTCGCCGAGTGTACCCCCAACGGGGGTTGACCACACAAAGCAGGCGGTCGTCTACAAAGGCGACATGAAACGGGAATGGCCCCGGATGGGACCGAAGGAAAAGAACTCAGGCCGCCATCGCTTGGCCGCCCATACAACGCTGCCGGATCGCCGACATGCTTGCCGCGCACCTCTCGGGTCATGTCGCCTGCGTCGTCAATACTTCGAACAGCAGCCTGGCGCGTGAACCGCCTTGCCGGTCGGGATGGCGGCACAGCGTTATCGAGATCGGAGCCGACTGGCAGCGAACTTCATGCCCCTCGGTAGAGCGATGCCTCGCAACCAGGTTGGATGACAGCGCAAGCCAGGATGTTCGCCACGCTTGCACAGGCTTCGGATGCGAGACGGGTGAAGATGAACGTCCTGCACAACGCCCTGCGGCTCTGCGCGTTGGCCGGTCTCGAAAGGGGCCGGCCAACGGGCGTTCATACAAGTGGAGTTTGGGGGGGCGGGGCCGGATCAAGCATATCGGCATCGGACCCGCCGGGCTGTCGGCGGGTCCGCGCGTACATCATCCTGGCAGCACCAGACGCTCGTCCGGCGTCATGCGGGCTTCGGCTTGCCGGCGAATGTCCGGACCGGCATGGCGGAGCATGGCGCACCAGTCTTCCACATTGTATGTGGTCGCCATGCTGCCCCTGGCCAGATCGTAAATGACGCACGGCTTGTTCGCGATGGCGAGCCGAAGCACGTTGACGGCCGTGCCGGGTGATGCGCCATCCCAGACCATCATCCCAAAGTCGGCGCGCCGCGCCATCTCCCGGTCCTTGGCGGCGTGGACCCAGTATCCTGTGGCGCCCTCAGGAGAAGGAACATGGTAGGCGGCCCAGTCGCCCAGATTGTTGCGGGGTTCCTTGCCGGTATGGAAGACCCCGACATGCTCGTACTTGTAGCCCGCGAGCAGGCCCTGCGCCTCGGCATCGGCTCCCGACGCGTCGCCAATCAGCACGCCATGCTCGGCAGCAACGATTGCGCCGATGCGAGCGACGGCGGGTTCCGGCAGCTCGAATATCTCACGTGATCCAGCTATGAATATCATCGACATCGTGACTTTCCCTTCTCTCCAGGGTCCCCCGCCCCGCGCCGGCCGCCGTCTCCCTCTGGCTTGCGCGAGGGATCGTCACCCGAAGGCCGAGACGGCGAAGCCGGCGCGGGGAGCGGCGGG
>NZ_JHQS01000006.1 GCF_014843845.1 Mesorhizobium amorphae
CGCCGTCCATCTGCGCGGCACCGGTGATCATGTTCTTCACATAGTCGGCGTGGCCGGGGCAGTCGACGTGGGCATAGTGGCGGTTGGCCGTCTCGTATTCGACATGCGCCGTCGAGATGGTGATGCCGCGGGCCTTCTCTTCCGGCGCCGCATCGATCTGGTCATAGCGCTTGTATTCGCCAAAATACTTCGTGATCGCCGCCGTCAGCGACGTCTTGCCATGATCGACGTGGCCGATCGTGCCGATGTTCACATGAGGCTTAGTGCGCTCGAATTTACCTTTTGCCATAGTCTCTTTCCTTGGACGGCCTGGACCTTCAGTTCTGTCGAATGCGGGGCGATTAGCGACTACGGCTGCAAAACACAAGTGCCTTGTGGCTGAGCGCTCTCTCAGTCGGTCCGAACCTGCGATCCGATTTTCGGGGGATATGGCGTGCATATAGGAACGCCAGCCAGGAAATGAAATAGGCGAGAGCCCCGCCTCGTCAGAGCCGCAATCCCCTGCCCTTGCCGGATTTACAGCGCGGGCCTGGCCCATTGCCGCCGCCGCATCGGTCTGATTTGGTCGACCGATGCAGTTCATTCCCACAAACATCCGCGGCCCGTTGTTCATGGTCGTTTCGACCGGGTTCTACCTGGTCAACGACACGATGATGAAACTCGCGACCTCAGGGCTGCCGTCCTACGAGGTGCTGTTTCTGCGCGGCGTCGCTGCTGGCCTGTGGGGGATGCCGCTGTTGCTGCTGCTCGGCTATCGCAAGCAGGTGCCGCTGATCCTCGACAAAAGGGTTTTGCGCAGAAACCTCTTCGAACTGGCGGCGATCCTTTGCTACGTGGTGGCGCTGGCCAACATGCAAATCGCCGATGCCACCGCGCTCGGGCAGATCACGCCGCTGCTGATGCTGGTCGGCTCCTCGATCCTGTTCGGCGAACGGATCGGCGGCGCGCGCATGGCGCTGATCGGGCTTGGCTTCATCGGCGCGCTGATGGTGGCGCAGCCGACGATGCAAGGGATATCGGTCTATGCCTTGCTGGCGCTCGGCAATGCGGTGCTGTCGGCCGCACGCGATCTCGCCGGCCGCAAGGTCGGCGCCGACGTTCCGGGGATGATCGTCGCCATGTCAGCGGTCCTGGTAGTGCTGGTCGGCGCCGGCGCCGCGCATCTGGTTTCCGAGCCATGGGTGATGCCCGAGGCCCGTCACCTGGCGCTGATTGCAGGCGCCGGTTTCTTCCTGATCTTCGGCCATTTCTTCATCTTCATGGCCTATCGCGTCGGGCCGACGAGCGCGGTGGCGCCATTCTACTATTGCTTCACCGTCTGGGCGGTTATCTCCGGCCTGCTGGTGTTCGGGCAGTTTCCCAATGCACTTGCCGTCTGCGGCATCCTGCTGGTGGTGGCAAGCGGCCTCGCCATCGTGTCGCTCGACGAGCGCAAGCGCCGGCTGACCGTCGTCGCCTGATCTCTAGACCAAGCCGCGTTCGACCAGCGGCCGCTTGGACATGAAGTGCAGGAAGTTGCGCGGCGTTCTGGGGAAAATGAGGCGGCCGTCACGCCAGGCTGCCGGATCGCCGTAGGCATGCAGCGTCGAGGGCTCGCCGGCATCGCCCTCGGGAATGCCTCCCCATCTGCCTGGGTCGTAATAGTCGACCAGAAAGCCATAGTCGTAGCGGCAGAACCGCATTGCCTTGGCGAGCGCCTCGGACGACATGTCCGATGGCCCGAATTTCGTTGCCGCCGCCTGCAGCCGAGGCAGATCCAGCGCCCGCCCGCCGAGAGTGGAAAAAAACGCGCCGACCTCGTCCATGCGCTCGAACCTGAAGACCCGCTCGAACTGGAACAGGTTGCTGCCGGTGAAATGGCGCACCGACGCGACGTGGAACCGGACCTCCCACGAACACGCACAATATTTCTCGATGTTGAGGATGAACGTGTCGAGATCCGGATCGACGGGGATGCCGAAGCCTTCGAGCTTGTCCTTATCAGCCGACGGTCTGGCCATCACCCGCGCATCGCGGATCCGGCTGGAATAGGCCGAGAGAAGCCGCTCCAGCGGATCGCGAACAATGGTGAACCGGCGCTTGTGCGCATCGCGCAGCGGATGGAAGGGATCGACATGATTTGTCGGCAGATGGCTGTGGACTTCGTTGTCAGGGTCGGGAAAATCGATGTCCTTCCCGCCAAGTGCAATCAACGCATATTTGACGCTGCTGCTGCCGCTTTTCGGGATCGGATAGTAGGTGACCGCAAGCTCTTTCGATTCAATCGCCATTGCCGTCCCCCTGCATCTGTTTGCACGCAGCGCCCGACCCGAGGCCTGCAGTGACGCCGCCAGTCACCGCGGCGTCGCGCAGCCTCTACACGTGAGGGCTGGACCTGCCAACCGCAGGGCGGGATGCTTTTCAGGCAGTTGCTAGAAGAGCTGTGGCCGGTTTGACGATCTTGCGCCGATGAAGCCGGCGACGACATACGGCGCGCAGCGCCTCGGTGTTCATGATCTTGGTGGAATCTGGAGCGGGTAGCGGGAATCGAACCCGCATATTCAGCTTGGAAGGCTGCTGCTCTACCACTGAGCTATACCCGCATCGTCTCGTCTCAAGGCTTACGGGCTGGCAGTGGTGGAGAGGGTTGGATTCGAACCAACGTAGGCTAAGCCAACGGATTTACAGTCCGTCCCCTTTAACCACTCGGGCACCTCTCCAGCCTGCCGTCGAAGCCTTGCAACGAGGCATTCTCGCCGATCAGGTCGAAACCTAGGTTTTGTCCGAAATCAGCGAAGCGCCTTATGGCGGCAAGGCCTTTGGGTGTCAACCGCAACCTCTCGGCAAAATGCGCTGAATTTGACACCCCGCCCGGCAAGCCGGCTTTCTGCCAGTATCCACGGCCCGACGACACGGCTATAGAAGCCGGCCATGAGCAACGACACCAAGCCCAAGACCCCGAAAGACACCCATTACGCCAAGCTGCGTCGCGCCCACCGCGACGAGAAGGCCGGTGGCGCGCCGGCATTCCGGCCGCGCCAGCCGGTGCCGGCCGGCGAGAACGCGGCCGACGGTCTGGTCAGGCTTTACGGCCTGCACACGGTGCGGGCGGCCCTCGACAATCCGCGCCGGCGGATCCGGAAAATGCTGGTGACGCGCAACGCCGCCGAGCGGCTGGCGATCGCCGACCTCGCCGCTTTGCCCTTCAAGGCCGAACTGGTCGAACCGAAGGAGATCGACAGGATCACCGGTTCGGACGCCGTCCATCAGGGTGTGCTGATCGAGGCCGAGCCGCTGAAGCCGAAGCGCCTCGATGCGCTTGGCGACACAAAACTGGTGCTGGTGCTCGACCAGGTCACCGACCCGCACAATGTCGGCGCCATCCTGCGCTCGGCGGTCGCCTTCGGCGCCGGCGCGCTGATCACCACGGCCCGCCACAGCCCGCAGGAATCCGGCGTGCTGGCAAAATCGGCCTCCGGCGCGCTGGAACACATCGACCAGATCGAGGTAAAGAACCTGGCCGACGCGCTGGCACAACTGCACGAAGCCGGATTCCAGACCATCGGCCTCGATTCGGACGGGCCGGTGGAGCTCGAAACCAGTTTTTCAGGCGAAAAGATCGCGCTGGTACTCGGCGCCGAAGGCAAGGGTCTGCGCCAGAAGACGCGCGAGACGGTAACGACGCTGGCCCGCCTCGACATGCCGGGCGCGATCAGATCGCTCAACGTGTCGAACGCAGCGGCGGTGAGCCTTTATGCGGCGAGGAAGTTTCTAGCGAGTAGTAAGTAGTGGAGTAGTGAGTAGCGAAGATTGCGACTACTCACTACTGACCATTCACTACTCACTAACCTCATGTCCCGCCATCCGCTCCAGTGCACGAACCAGCGCCGAGTGGTCCTCTTTCGCCCCGCCATTGGCCGCGCAGGAATTAAACAGCTGCTGCGTGGTCGAGGTGTTGGGTAGAGAGACACCGAGCGCCTTGGCGCCTTCCAGCGCCAGGTTCAGATCCTTCTGGTGCAGTTCGATCCGAAAACCCGGCGCGAAGGTGCGCTTGACCATGCGTTCGCCATGGACTTCGAGGATGCGCGAGGCGGCCAGCCCGCCCATCAGCGCCTGACGCACCTTGGCCGGGTCGGCTCCGGCTTTCGATGCAAAAACAAGCGCTTCGGCGACGGCTTCAATGGTCAGCGCGACGACAATCTGGTTGGCGACCTTGGTCGTCTGTCCGACGCCGTTCGGCCCGACCAGCGTGATGTTCTTGCCCATCTTTTCGAATACCGGCTTGGCGCGTTCGAACGCCTTGTCCTCGCCGCCAACCATGATGGTCAGCGACGCCGCCTTGGCACCGACCTCACCGCCCGAAACCGGCGCGTCGAGATAGTCGCAGCCGAGATCGTTGATCTTCTTGGCGAACTCTTTGGTCGCGATGGGCGAGATCGAGCTCATGTCGATGACCAGCTTGCCCTTCGACAGGCCGGACGCGACACCGTTCTCGCCGAACAGCACATCGGCCACTTGCGGCGTGTCGGGAACCATCAGGATGATGATGTCGGCTGCCTTGGCCACGGCGTCATGGCCGGTGACGGTCTTCAGCCCCTTGGCAACGAGATCGGCGGGTGGTTTGGAACGATGATCGCTGGAGACGACTGTGTAGCCGGCACCCAGCAGATGCCCCGCCATCGGTGCGCCCATGATGCCGAGGCCGATGAAGCCGATGGTTTCCATTGTTGTTCTCCGTCGAAACTGTTTGCTGAGGCCGCGTTCCTTCGCGCCCCCTCTGGCCTGCCGGCCATCTCCCCCACTTGGGGGGAGATCGGCAGTTTCGGCGTCGGCTCTAAGCCGCCGCGCTCCCCTGCCCGGCAAACGCCCTGAACCACCCAAGCCCAGCCTCCGTCGCCGCCTTCGGCTTGTATTCCGCGCCGACCCAGCCTGAGTAGCCGATGCGGTCGATATGCTCGTAGAGGAAAGGATAGTTGATCTCGCCCGTCCCCGGCTCGTGACGGCCGGGATTGTCCGCAAGCTGGATATGCGCGATGCGGCCGAGGTTTGCCTCGATGGTACGGGCGAGATCCCCCTCCATGATCTGCATGTGATAGATGTCGTATTGCAGGAACAGGTTCTTCGAGCCGATGCGGTCGATCAGCGCCAGCGCCTGATCGGAATGGGTGAGGAAGAAACCCGGAATGTCACGCGTGTTGATCGGCTCGATCAGCAGCCGGATGCCGGCCTGCTCCAGCTTCTCGGCCGCGAAGGCCAGGTTCTCGGCGAAGACGTTCTCCAGCGCGGAGCGATCCGCATCTTGCGGCGCGATGCCGGCGAGGCAGTTGATCTGCTCGCAGCCGAGCGCATGCGCATAGCTGATCGCCTTGGCCACGCCTTGCCGGAATTCCGGCACGCGGTCCGGCAGCACGGCGATGCCGCGCTCGCCCTTGCCCCAGTCGCCGGCCGGCAGATTGAACAGCACCTGTGTCAGGCCATTCTTCTTCAGCCGCGCCGCGACCACCTCAGGCGCATGGTCATAGGGGCCGATATATTCGACGCCCTTGAAGCCGGCGCGGGCCGCCGCATCGAAGCGATCGAGGAACCCATGCTCGCCAAAGAGCATCGACAGATTGGCTGAAAAACGCGGCATTCTTTTTCTCCTTGTTCCCGCCCGGGCCTAATCCAACATCACGATGGCAGTCGGCGCATCCTCGTGGCTTTCGGCAAGCTCCTCGAATTCGGTGATCTTGTCGATCTCCGTGCCCATGGAAATGTTGGTGACGCGCTCGAGGATGAATTCGAGCACGACCGGAACCTGATGCTCCTTCATCAGCCGCTGCGCCTGCTTGAAGGCGCCGGCGAACTCCTCCGGCTTCCTCACCCTGACCGCCTTGCAGCCCATCGCCTCGGCGACCGCGACATGGTCGACACCGTAGCCGGCTTCGGGATCGTTGGCGCGGTTGACGTTCTCGAAGGCGAGGCTGACCTCGAAATCCATCGAAAAGCCACGCTGCGCCTGGCGGATCAGGCCGAGATAGGCATTGTTCACCACGACATGGATGTAGGGCAATTTGTGCTGTGCGCCGACCGCCAGTTCCTCGATCATGAACTGGAAGTCGTAGTCGCCGGACAGCGCCACGATGGTGCGGTCGGGATCGGCGGCGCGCACGCCGAGCGCTGCCGGCAGCGTCCAGCCGAGCGGTCCGGCCTGGCCGCAATTGATCCAGTTGCGCGGCTTGTAGACATGCAGGAACTGCGCGCCGGCGATCTGCGACAGCCCGATCGTAGTGACATAGGTGGTATCGCGGCCGAACGCCTTGTTCATCTCCTCATAGACGCGCTGCGGCTTCAGCGGCACCTGCTCGAAATGCGTCTTGCGCTTCATCGTCTTCTTGCGCTGCTGGCATTCTTTCGCCCAACCCGACCAGTCGCGCAGCTTTCCCGCCGTCCGCCATTCAGTGGCGACGTCGAGCAATATCTTCAGCGCTGCACCCGCATCCGAGACGACGCCGAGATCCGGCGCGAAGACGCGGCCTATCTGCGTAGGCTCGATATCGACGTGGATGAACTTCTTGCCCTTGGTGTAGACATCGACCGAGCCGGTGTGGCGGTTGGCCCAGCGGTTGCCGATGCCGAAAACGAAGTCGGCTTCCAGCATGGTCGCATTGCCGTAGCGGTGCGAGGTCTGCAGCCCGCACATGCCGGCCATCAGCCGATGGTCGTCGGGGATCGCGCCCCAGCCCATCAGCGTCGGAATGACCGGCACGCCGGTGATCTCGGCGAATTCGATCAAAAGATCGGACGCGTCGGCATTGATGATGCCGCCGCCGGCGACGATCAGCGGCTTTTCGGCTGCGTTGAGCATCGCCAGTGCCTTCTCGGCCTGGGCGCGCGTCATCGCCGGCTTGAACGGGACAAGCGGCTCGTAGGCGTCGATGTCGAACTCGATCTCGGCCAGTTGCACATCGACCGGCAGGTCGATCAGCACCGGACCCGGCCGCGACGAGCGCATCAGATGAAAGGCCTTCTGCAGCGCCATCGGCACCAGATAGGGCTCCATGACCGTGACCGCCCATTTCGCGACGGGCGCTGCGATCGCGGCGATGTCGACGGCCTGAAAATCCTCCTTGTTCAGCCTGGCACGCGGCGCCTGGCCGGTGATGCACAGGATCGGGATGGAATCGGCCGCCGCCGAATAGAGCCCGGTGATCATGTCGGTGCCGGCCGGGCCGGAGGTGCCGATGCAAAGGCCGATGTTGCCGGCCTTGGTCCGTGTATAGCCTTCGGCCATGTGCGAGGCCGCTTCGACATGGCGCGCCAGGATATGGCGGACTGTGCCCCTCGCCTTCAGTGCCGAGTAGAACGGGTTGATCGCCGCGCCCGGCACGCCGAAGGCGCAGGTGATGCCTTCCTTTTCGAGAACGAGAACCGCTGCGTCGACAGCGCGCATCCTGGCCATGTCCAGCCTCCGCAAATGTGTTGATGGCCAAGGATGGCAGCGTTCTAGACATTTTTCAATTTTTTCAGAATATTTTTTCATTTCTAGAAAGCGGCGATTACAGACTGATTTTATTGGGTTTTCCGTTTTCCACAATTCAACCACGCAAACGCGTGAAAAACTTTTTCATTGCTTGTTTGGCGAAATCGGCAAGAATGGCGCCATGGAAACAACCGAAAAGCGCCAGCGCGGCCGTCCCCGCGCCTTCAACGGCCCCTCCGAGGCCGCTTCGGTGCAGTCGCTGGACCGGGCGCTGCGCATCCTGGCCATCGTTGCCGAAGGCAGCGGCCTGTCGCTGAGCGAGATCGCCGCGCAGAGCGGCCTCGCCGCGTCGACCGCCTACCGCATGCTGACGACGCTGCAAAACCACGGCATGGTCGAGTTCGAAAGCACCGACCAGCTGTGGTCGATCGGCGTCGAAACCTATCGTATGGGCGCGGCGTTCCTGCGCCGGCGCAAGCTGGTCGACCGCGCCCGCATCGTCATGCAGGAATTGATGGAAAAGACCGGCGAGACCGCCAATCTCGGCGTCGCCGAGGACGATTGCGTCGTCTTCGTCAGCCAGGTTGAGACGCATCAGGCGATCCGCGCCTTCTTCCGGCCGGGCACGCGCAGCTCGTTTCATGCTTCCGGCATCGGCAAGGCGGTGCTGGCGCATCTGGAACCCGAGCGCGTCGGCGCCATCCTGCGCAAGGCGGGGCTGGAGCGGTTTACCGAAAACACGCTGTCCGACATCTCCGCGCTGGCCCACGATCTGGTGCGGATCAAGCTGCGCGGCTGGTCGGTCGACGACGAGGAGCGGCATCCCGGAATGCGCTGCGTCGCCGCCGCCATCTTCAACGAGTTCGGCGAGCCAATCGGCGGCGTTTCGGTGTCGGGGCCGACGGTACGGGTGACGCAGGAGCGGCTGGCCGAGATCGGGCCGTTGGTGCGCGAGGCGGCGACGGAAATCACCCGGATGATCGGCGGCCTTTCGAACCCTTCTACACAAGGCAGCGCCGATGCACCGGGATCACTCTTCGACATCACCGCCGCGCGCTCGCCTTGACACGCGGCCGGTGACGGCCAAGTCTGCGCCAACCTTCCAAAGCCGCCAGTTCCCGCCTGAAGAGAATGAGCCTCCAGTCCGTCAAAGCCTTCTTCGCCGAACATGCCCCCGACATCGAGGTGATCGAAACGCCGACAAGCTCGGCGACCGTGACCCTCGCGGCCGAGGCGCATGGTGTCGAGCCGGGGCAAATTGCCAAGACCATCTGCATGCGCGCCGGCGACCGGGTTCTGCTGGTCGTCGCCCGTGGCGACGCGCGCATCGACAACCGCAAGACGCGCGATGCCTTCGGCGGCAAGCCGCGCATGCTCGATGCCGAACAGGTGGCTGATATCACCGGCCACCCGGTCGGCGGCGTCTGCCCCTTCGGCCTCGCCTCGCCGCTGCCGGTCTATTGCGACGTCTCGCTGCGCGCCTTCGAAGAGGTCGTGCCGGCAGCCGGCGCAACCAATGCTGCGGTGAGAATAGGCGTCGAGCGCATGGCCGGACTGGTCGGCGCCGAATGGTGCGACATCTGCCAGGACAGCTTGAGCGCAGCAGCGGCCCGCTAACCGCCCGGCAGAGCGCTCTTGCCCGCAACCTCGAGGACATCGAGCAGGATCGCCAGCCCGACGCCGCTTGCGGTGAAGATGAGACCCGCGATGAAGATGCGGTTGGCGTGCTCGTAGATGCGCCTTTGCAGCGACTGGACATCGAGCAGCATCGACAGCGCCCGCATCTGCAGCGCGATGCCGATCAGGATCGGCACGACGGCGAGCAGATGGTAGGTTTGCCAGGGGATCGGGTTGGCGGCCCAATGGGTGATGAAGCCCAGCGAAAACGCCAGCAGAATGCCGACGGTGGTGACCGTGCCGTTGCGAAAAACCGGCTCGATCAGGTCTTCCTTCGGATCCTGTTCGTCCAAGGATCCCTCCTCTCCGTTGGCCGTGGAGGAGAGATTAAACGTTCGGAAAATCGCTGTACACCGCCGGGCGCGGGCGGCGCCGACATTGACAGTCGACCGATCCAACAGGAGCCGAACCCCGCAGGCAGCGGAAAAGGGGCACGGAGGAGCCCCTTCTTCCATTTGCCTGAAGCGGTTCACCTCCTCTCAGAGACGGCAGTAATGACGGTAGCCGTCATAGCCGACATAGGTGTCGGAGTACGGGTCGTAGCTGGCATAGCGGGCGAGGCAACGACGGACGTGCCGCGACTCGCCATAGTCCTCGACATAGACCGGGCGCGGCTGCTGGGCGAGCAGGCTGCCAAGGACAAACCCGCCGACGCCGGCGGCAATGCCGATGCCGATTTCGCGGTGGTGATGATGGCCGTGGGCGGGCGAGGGCTGGATGGTGCCGGCCAGCGTGGCGGCGGCGACGGTCGTGGCGATCAGGCCGGAAACGAGTGTGCGTTTGAACATGACGATCTCCTGGTTTCGTTGGAGAGGCGATCCATCCGCCTCTTGATCGTCAGTCGCGGCGAGCCGGAAAAAGGTTCGACAAATCTTCGATTTTTTTCGCCAAGGGGCTGAGGCGTTCTTTTGGGCGGTCGTTGGACCGCGCTCTCGACCTGCCGGCAGCACAGTTGTCAGCGATGCAGTGAGACCCGCGCACGACAAAGCTGCGGCTCACTACTGACTACCGACTATTCACTACTCCCCAATCCACTCCCTACCCCATGCCGGTGACATGGCGCAGCCAGAAGGCCAGCGCGATGAAGCCGATGATGGTGGTGACGCCGGTCCAGTCGATATTGGCGTTCTTCACATCCTTGACGAGCCTGACCAGGAGAAGAAAGGCCACCACGACAAGCGGAAGAATGATGACGAATCTGATCATGCGACACCCTCGCTAAGGCGATTGCACCTCCATCATATGTAGGAAACGAATTGGCGGTTTTCAGCATGCCTGCCCTGCCGCCTCGACAGGGTCCATTAGCAACCAAGAATGGAGTTTTGACTTTACTGGCGCACGAAATATGCTACCGGAGCGCCGTGCCCTTGTAGCTCAGCTGGTAGAGCAGCGGTTTTGTAAACCGAAGGTCGGCGGTTCGATTCCGTCCGGGGGCACCAGTTCGCAGCCAGAACGTCAATCTCCTGTTTTCGATGCGCCGGCATTCCAGAAATACGAGATGATCCATGTCACGTTGTGGAGACGTCTACGAGAACAAGGTGACCGGCGAATTTGCCGTGATCCTGCGTGGCACCGAAGACCGCGGCCAGGGGCCAGGCATCGTTCATCTGACCGCGCGGCCAGGCGCCGCTGTCGTTGGCGAGCACTTCCATCCGAACATGATCGAACGGTTTGCCGTCGTCAGCGGCCGGCTCGATGCCTCCATAGCCGGCAAGACATTTTCTCTGGGACCCGGCCAATCGGCAACGGTCGAGGCAGGCGTGGTGCACGATTGGTGGAACAGCAGCAGGACCGACGAGGCGCACGTCCTGATCGAAATCGAACGGGCGCACGGCGCGGACCATATTGACCCGAACCGCTTCGAGCTGCTGATCGGCATGCTCTTCGGCCTCGCCAATGCCGGTCGGGTGGACAAGAAAGGAAAACCTTTCCTGCTTCAGGCGGCAGTCATCGCCAGCGAATTTGCCGACGTGATCGTCTTCACGCAGCCTCCACCCGCAATTCAGCGGGTGGCGCTCGCAATCCTGGCGCCACTCGCCAGTCTGCTCGGATATCGGGCGATCGACCCTGATCTCTGCAGACCCCACGCACATGTCACGCCGGCCCCCGAAATCCTCGCTTTGGTGGCGGACCGCTGACAGACATGTCGGAATTCACGCCCCTGAAGGGAGGATCTTCCGATGCGCTCGGCAGCACTGCGGCTTCGATCGAGCCGACAAGTGCTGTTCCCACTGATCCGTATTGAGCGCGCCGCCCGTCTCCATCGCGGCCTGCTGCGAGACGATCTAAAAGGGTAACGAGCGTATGACAGAGATTGCGACAGTCGCGGCAGCTATGACGAGCAAGATCTTGGCAATCCGGTCGTTTTCTTCGAACCGGTCGCTATTTGGGTAGCCCCTTCTGGGCTTGGATCGTGGTCGAAGCATTGCCATGGCGCGCCCTCCCGTGTTCGAAGAGCATCTTGATCATAATTTCCCCCTCCGAAACCGCCGCTCTCGGACACAGTTCCTAAGCAAAAAGCCGTAGTGCGGCCCGGCAGGACGTGCGAGCGCCGTTCGGCGCCATCGTGCTTCGATCCAGCCGGGAAGCTTGTTGCGCCATTAGTTAGCGAAGACTAATATTCTGACCTCTTCGAGGTCGAGAGGGCCGCGCATGTCGGGTCGACCTGCTTTAGCGCCAGCTATAATCGTGCCAGCTACGATGCCGATCCCTATTTGCCTTGGCGTCCCTGCAGGGCTCTGGGTAGAAGCATTCCAAACCGATCAGGATGTCCGCCAGTATTGGCGGGGCTATGCTCTTGGGGGCGCGGTGTGCGCCGTTTTGCTGATCATCGAGCTTCTGGCAATTCACCTGCTGCTCTGAGTCAGCAGCGCTGCTTTGCAGGCGTTCGCTGAGCCTTCCGGCAGGCAGGTCATGGTCGACGTGATTCACACCTCAATCACCGCCACCAGTATCCGGTTCTGCCTGCGAATCGCGGCCCGCAATTCCGGTATCTTCGCCTCGTCGCGCTTCACGAACTCAATGAACATCATGTTCATGTTGTTGAACACCAGCTCGCCCAGCGCTGGCCCGTCAATATCGCGCCGCACCAGACCGACCTCCTGCAGCCTCGCGACCAGCGCGCAAATCTGCTCGGTCAGCGCCCGGTCGAGCCCGGTGTAGGCCTGGCCGAACGGACTGTCGGGCAGCTGCGGAGAGATCGCCATCGCCTGCCGCCAGATAGTGCAGCGAGTGCTCGATATAGATGCCGATCACCATCCGATATTTTGTATTTTGTTAAATTTTGTGATTTGCGCGATACCGGCAACCGGGCTTTTGGTGCGTGCAGGCCTTTCTGGCTTCAGGCATTTGGGCACAAACGGCGGGGGGTATGAAAGGTGGCCGAGCATGGCCCTTGGAAGCACCGTCGTCTTGACCGGCGACTATGGCTACAGCAGCTACAAACCATCCAGTCTGGCCGCCGACACCATTATCGATGCCACTAACGCCTCGTGGATCGTCGCCAACCAGGGAAGTCCCACCAACCGCTATCCCGTCTCGATCACCGGCCCCGGCGACAACCTCCTGGTTTCGGGCGGCACGATCAACGGCACGGTTTCCCAAACCGGCGACTGGGAGAGCATCTACATCAACTCCGCCGCAGTCCGTGTAAATTCAGCCTACAGCTTTGTCATTGACGACTGGACGATCACCAAGCCCTGGGATGGCATCCGTGTCGGCGGCACTGGCACCTTCCTGATCGACGATTGCTATGTCGGCTACTCCCGAGACGACGCGGTCGAGGACGACGACGTCATCGGCGGCGCCATCCGGGATTCCCTGTTCGACAACGTGTATTCCGGCGTGAGCCTTGGTGACGGTGACGTGGATGGGTCTGACAACACGGTCATCATGGAGGGCATGCTTCTGGGCATGAAAGAGTACCTTCGCAAAGGCGAGATGACCCACGGCTCGCCGTTCAAACTCGACAAGGGCACAGGCTCTGACGATGTCGTGCCCAGCCTGCACTTTATCGATTGTGTCGTGGCGATCACCGACGTCAACCACAACGGCATGGAGCGGCTGCAGCGGGCCTGGGACAAGACGGTCGAGTCGCACGGCAATTACTACCTCAACCTCTCTGACACGCCGCTGCCGTCCGATTACCCAATGCCGCCCGCCGGCTGGACGGTCTTGCAAGGCCAGGCGGCCCGCGATTACTGGGCCAACGCCAAGGCGGCCTGGCATGCAGCCCATGACGGGACCGACCCGTCACCGTCACCGTCACCGCCGACACCGCCGTCACCGCCGACACCGCCGACCGACCCGGCCAAGGGAACCACCGGGAACGACACTTTTGTCGGCACTGGCGCGGCCGACCGCTATGATGCCCTGGCTGGCGACGACACACTGTGGGGCGGGGGTGGCAACGACGTGCTGACCGGTGGCGCCGGCGACGACACCTTCGTGTTTAACACGGCCTATGGCTCCGGCAATGTCGACACACTCACCGACTTCCACGCGGCTGATGACGCGCTTTATCTCGACAATGCCGTCTTCACCAAGCTCGGCCCCGGTTCCCTATCCAGCCCGACGCAGGTGAACTCGTCGTATTTCGAGTTGCGCGAACACGCCACCAGCAGCAACGATTACCTGCTCTACAACCAGACCACGGGCGTTCTGTACTATGACCCCGATGGCTCGAAATCGGCCGACCAGGTGCAAATCGCCCAGCTAGCGGCCGGGGCGGCCCTGAGCTATCACGACGTGTTCATCATATGATCGCTCAAGCGATCGCACATGGCACTACGAAGCGCGAGCGCGTCGCACGAGGACGCCTCGCGTGTGGTGGCCCGAATTCCCGATCCGCCCGAACAGGTCGCTCTGGCGGTCTGTACCCGATGTGGAATTCGTCCACTATGGCCGATCCGGTGCCATGTCTCTTCGGCAAGATCGCGCGGAACCTCATGGCGGTCTTCAACAATTCCTGTGTCAACCAGTTCGCTGAAGACGTCATGGATTTCTCCTGTCTGCGCCTGACTCCTCACACACGACAATCGCCGCCACCAGTATCCGGTTCTGCCGCCGGATCGCCGCGCGCAGCTCCGGTATCTTCGCCTCGTCGCGCTTCACGAACTCGATGAACATCATGTTCATGTTGTTGAAGACCAGTTCGCCAAGCGCCGGGCCGTCTATGTCGGCGCGCACCAGGCCAAGTGCTTGCAGCCGCGCGATCAGCGCGCGGATCTGCTCGGTCAGTTCCCGGTCGAGCGCCGTATAGGCCTGGCCGAACGGACTGTCGGGCAGCTGCGTCGAGATCGCCATCGCCTGCCGCCACATCTCCTTGCTGAGATAATGCAGCGAGTGCTCGACATAAATGCCGAGCAGCGTGTCCAGCGCATCGCCGACATTGGCCGGCGGGTTGGCGACCACGCCGCGCCCGGCATTGAGCACCTCGTTGACCTCCATCGAGACGATGGCGCCGAGGATGTCGCCCTTGTTCTGGTAATAATTGTAGATCGTGCCGATCGACACTTCGGCCTGCGCGGCGATGGCCTCGATCTTGGCGCCTTCATAACCGGCCTCGCGGAACAGGGCCGCCGCCGCCTCGATGATGCGGCGGTGCCGATCCGCCTTTTGCCTTGCCCGCAATCCGCTCATGAAAGCCTCTTGCCATAAAAACAGAATTGACTCAATTTTAGAATTGGTTCAATTTTTTGCAAGAAGCCACAAAGGCAAGGGAGAACACTCGATGCCCGCACACACCACGAATCCGCTTTCCATCGTGAACCGCCATCTACGCGCCGCTTGTGCCGCCACGGCACTGCTGCTGACGACGGGCGGTCTCGCAGAGGCCGCCGATCTCAACGCCCTGATCTGGTGCGACCATGCCGACCCGGCGCTGCTGCAGCCTTTCGAGGAGGCCAATGGCGTCAAGGTCAACGTCAAGGAATTCGAGGGCACCGGCGCCGGTCTCGCCATCGTAGAACAGTCGCAGCCCGGCGACTGGGACGTGATGGTAATCGACTCGATCGACGTGCCGCGCGGCGTCGAAAAAGGCTTGTTCGAGCCGTTGCCCGAGGACAAGCTGCCCGTCGCCGACCTGTTCCCGCAGGTGAAGATGGACGGCTCGACCGTCGTCGGCGGCAAGCGCTACGGCATCACCGAAAAATTCGGCTACAACACGATCGGCTTCAACAAGACCAAGGTCGATCCGGCCGACATGCAGTCGCTGGCCGCGCTCACCAGTGACAAATACAAGGGCAAGATCGCCATCTACGACTACTATCTGCCGGTCATCGGCATGGCCGCTTTGGCGATCGGCAAGAAGACGGCGGAGCTCACCGAAGCCGACCTGCCCGCCATCAAGGCCGAGCTTCTCAAGATGAAGGCCAATGCCAAGCTGGTCGGCGAAGTGACCGCCAGCCAGACCGCTCTGGCCACCGGCGAGGTCGACATATTGGTCGGCGGCGGCGAATGGGTAACGGCGGGCCTCGCCAAGGAAAACCCGGCGCTGGATTTCTCCATCCCCAAGGAAGGCGCGGTGCTGTGGTCGCAGTCGCTCGCCATGTTCAAGGATTCCAAGAACAAGGACATGGCGCTGAAATTCATCCAGTACATCATGTCCCCGGAGGGCCAGGCGCGCCTTGCCACTTCCTCCTGCTACTGGGGCATGCCGTCGAACACCAAGGCAGCACTGACCGACGACCAGAAGAAGATCCTGCGCTTCGACGAGCAGCCGGACTTCCTCGCCCGCGCCCAATCCTACCCCGCGCCGAATGCCGACCTCGACAAGAAGATGCAGGACGTCTGGACCGAAATGCTGCAGGCGCAGTGAGCGGCTGCCGGCGATGAGCACTGTCACCAACAGCGGGCGTGCCCTGCCCCGGGCGGGCCGTGCCCTGCCCTGGGCGCTGGTCACGCCGGCGCTCGGCTGGACATTGCTGTTCTTCGTGCTGCCCTTCATCGCCATGGGGTTTTCCAGCCTCACGGCGCATGAAGGCGGCGGCTTCACTTTTGCCAACTACAGCCAGTTTTTCACCGATCCGTCCTACTGGCGCGCCATGGTGAACTCGCTGCAGGTGACGACGATCGTCACCGTCGTCTCGGTGCTGCTCGCCTACCCCTTTGCCTGGATCCTCGCCGAACAGGTGCCCGAGCGCTGGCAGCGGCTGGCGCTCATGCTGGCCGTGCTGCCGTTCTGGACCTCCTATGTCGTGCGCTCCTACTCCTGGCTCCTGGTGCTGGCGCAGAACGGCGTCATCAACCGCACGCTGACCGGCCTCGGCCTCGTCGGCGAGCCGCTGCAGCTCGCCAATACCCGTTTCGCCACCGTCACCGGCTTCGTGCATTTCTTCGTCATGCTGTTGACGCTGACCATCTTCGCCAATCTGAAGCAGCTCAGCCCAAGCTATCGCAAGGCCGCCGCCGATCTCGGCGCCGGGCCGGTGCGCACCTTCCTGCATGTCGTGCTGCCGCTGACACTGCCCGGCATCATGGTCGGCGCCTTTCTCACCTTCGTACTCTGCATCGGCGACTACATCACGCCGCAGATTCTCGGCGGCAACAACGAGCTTTTGATGCCGCAGTTGGTGATGATGCAGATCGGCCGGCGCGGCGATTTCCCGCTGGCGTCGGCGCTGTCGATCGTCCTGATGGCGGTCGTCACCGTCGCCTACCTCGCCTGCGCCCGCTGGCTCAAAATCGAGCGGGCCTGACATGCGCCGGATTGTCCGCATCGCGTCCTGGATTTACGCTCTCGCCGTCTACGGCTTCATCTTCCTGCCGGTCATCGTGCTGGTGCTGTTTTCGCTGCAGGCGACCTCGTTTCCGATACCGCCTTTCACCGGCCCGTCGCTGCGCTGGTACGACGCGGTGCTCTCCGACACCCGGCTGACCTCGGCGCTGGTCAATTCGCTGATCGTCGCCATCGTCTCCTCAGCTGCCGCCGTTACGCTCGGCTTCCTCTCCGCCTGGGGTTTTGCGCGCTTCACCCTGCCTTCCTCGGCGCTGCTGCGTGGACTGATCACCCTGCCGCTCACCGTCAGCTATCTCATCATCGGCATGGGGCTTCTGGTGCTGTTCAACTGGGCCGGCTTGCCGAAATCGCTGCTTGCCGCCGGCATCGGCCATGTCGTGATCAACCTGCCGCTCTGCTTTGCCATCATCTACAGCCAGATGGGCGACCATCAGATCAACATCGAACGCGCCGCGCGCGATCTCGGCGCGCCGGAATGGAAGGTGCTGCTGCTGATCACCGTGCCGGTCATGGCGCCGGCGATCTTCGCCAGCTTCTTTCTGTCGATGACCTTCTCCTGGGACGAATTCGTCATCTCCTTCCTGCTGACCCGCTTCGACACCACGCTACCGGTGGAAATCTGGAACCTGCTGCGCTCCGGTCTCAATCCCAAGACCAACGCGGTGGGTTCGCTGGTCTTCGCCGTCTCCATCGTGCTGGTGGTGCTTTTTGAACTGACATTGCTGCGGAGAAAGCCGGCATGAGCGCGCCCCTGGTCGACATAAGTTCCGTCTCGCATCGCTTTGGCCAGCACCCGGTGCTGAAGGACGTTTCGCTGAAAATCGAGCCCGGCAGCTACACCATCCTCCTCGGCCCGTCCGGCTCCGGCAAGACGACGCTGCTCTCCATCCTCGGCGGCTTCGTCACCCCGAGCGAAGGCAAGGTTTTCATCCGCGGCGAGGACTGCACCGCCGTGCCGCCGGCCAAGCGCCCGACGACGACGGTGTTCCAGGACTATGCGCTGTTCCCGCATATGAGCGTCGGCGCCAATGTCGGCTTCGGCCTGCGCATGCAAGGTGTCGACGGCGCGACACGGGGGGCCAGGGCGCGCGAGGCGCTGGCGCTGGTTGGGCTGGCGACGGCCTTCGACAAGAAGCCGCATCAGCTCTCCGGCGGCCAGCGGCAGCGCGTGGCGCTGGCGCGTGCGCTGGTCATCGAACCGGCCGTGCTCCTCCTAGACGAGCCGCTCGGCGCGCTCGACCTGAAACTGCGCCGCCAGATGCAGGACGAGTTGAAGGCGATCCAGAAGCGCGTCGGCACCGCCTTCATCCACGTCACCCACGACCAGGAAGAAGCGATGGCGCTGGCCGACCATTGTGTGGTCATGAATGACGGGCGCATCGAGGACGAAGGCCCGCCCGAGCGTGTCTATGCCCGGCCGGCGACGCGCTTTTCCGCCACCTTCATGGGCGAAAGCACGATCCTTTCGGGAACCGTGACCGAGGCGAAGAACGGGACAGTTACGGTCGCAACGCCAGCAGGTCCGATTTCGCTGCTCGGCACCTCGCCGGCCGGCGCGAAAGTCGCCCTCGCCATCCGGCCGGAGCATTTGGTCCTCGGCGCAACTGGAGGTACGGTTGCGCTCGGCACGGCGACGGTCAGCGACGTCGTCTTCCAGGGCAGCTTCAAACGCGTGTTGGCCGCCTCAACGCAGGATCCTGCGCTCCAGTTCATCGTCAAGGCTCCCGCCGCGGCGACAGTCCAGCCGGGCGACACGATCGCCGTTTCATGCAACGCTGGCGACATCATCCTGCTGACGGACTGAGCCATGAGCACACTTCCGGTCATCGAGGCTCCGGACTGGTACGAAACCATCCGCATGGGCGACGGCGTGACGCTGATCCACGAGCCGTGGATAAAGCCGTTCTTCCGCTGCAACATCTGGCATGTGCGCGGCCGCGATCGCGACCTGCTGTTCGACACCGGCCTCGGCCATTTCAGCCTGCGCTCCCACGTGCCGCTGGTGACGGAGCGAAAGCTCACCTGCGTCGCCAGCCACACGCATTTCGACCATATCGGCTGCCATCACGAGTTCCCTGAGCGCTGCGTGCATCGGGCCGAAGCAAAGATCCTCGCCGATCCGCGCAACGAATGGACGGTCGCCGACCGCTATGCCACCGACGCGATGTTCGATGGCATGCCGCAAGGCTGGGACACGGCGCGCTACAACATCCTGCCGGCGCCTGCCGGCCGCCTGCTGGAGAACGGCGATATCGTCGATCTCGGCGACCGTGCCTTCGAGGTCATCCACACACCTGGCCATTCACCCGGCGGCATCGCCCTCTACGAAAACAGGACGGGCATCCTGTTATCCGGCGACATCATCTATGATGGCCCGCTGATCGACGATGTCTACCACTCGGTCGTTGATGACTATGTCGCAACGCTGCTCAACATGCGCGACCTCGACGTCTCGGTCGTGCATGGCGGCCATTTCCCGAGCTTCGGCAAGGTCCGCTACCGACAGCTCATCGACGAGTATCTGGCGCAAAAGCGCCAGGCCGGCTGCCACCTGCTGCAAGCCCGCTAGGCAGCAACCCGATCTGTCACGCCAGATCGAAATGGCGCGGAAACGCCTGATGCAGCAGCATCAGCATGGTCTTGCGCAGCACATCGGATTGGCCCGCCGGCGGGTTGAGGTGGTCCCAGAACCATGCGCCATGCACGAGATAGTTGAGGCTCTCGGCCAGCGTGTCCGGGTCGACCTCGGTGTAGCCGCCGCTGCGCTTGATTTCGATGAGCAGATCGCGCGCCTCGGCATTGTAGCTGAGATCGCTGGGCAGGCCGATCTCGTTGTAGATCTGCATGCTCTTGCGGTCGCTGGAGAACACGACAAAGACCGAAACCCATTTCGGATGCTGCCGAGCAAACCGCTGCGCGCACTCGACCGCGCCCATCAGCCGCTCGACCGGCGACAGGCCCGGCACCCGCACCAGCGTCGCCCAAAGCTCGTCGTACCGGTCGCTGAGATACTGCAGGACGGCCCGGAAAAGGTTCTCCTTGCTGCGAAAATGGAACACCACCAGCGCGTTGGAGGAGCCGACATGCTCGGCGATGCGCTGCATGGTGACGCTGGCCAGACCTTCCTCGGCGATGAGGTCGATCGTAGCATCGATGATGCGCTGAACGCTCGCCTCGCCGCGTTCGCGCCGACGGTCCTTCGGGGCGGCATCGTTCGCCGACCCCCCGCCCTCAACCTTGGGCTTCTCCGCTATCACGGTTGCCTTGCGTTCTGCCATTCTCATCCGGCCTTTTCGAACCTGCGGCCCAGCGTCAGATATCAAAGCGACGGGCGTGTCCCGGCACTCTCATACCATTGTCCCTGCGCCGTTTCATAGGCGAGCGCCGCCCGGAACACATCGGCGTCGCAATAGGTGCGGCCGACAATCTGGATGCCCGTCGGCACGCCATTCACCGCCCTGCCCGATGGCATGGAGAGCACCGGACAACGGCTCATCATGTTGAACGGCGTCGTCATCACCCAGCCAAGCGACGGGTTCACCTGTTTGCCATTGATCTCGACCGTGTCCCTAGTGTGGTCGAACTCCGCCGGCACCGCGGGAAGAGCGTTCGTCGGGCAGATCAGCACATCGTACTTTTCCAGCAACGGACCCAGTGTCTGGTACATCCTGGCCGCCACCTCCAGGGTTCCGACATAGTCCGTCGCCTTTGACCTTTGACCGTCCTCGGCAAACTGCCGCGCATAGCTGGTCATGTCTTCGCCGTGCTCCTCGAGCAGCTGCGCCAGCGAGGCGCCGAAGAGATGCTCGAGATAGGCGATGCCGGCCTTCAACACTTCGTCACCCCAGCCCAGGTCGACCTCCTCGACCGTGGCACCGAGCGAGCGGAACACATCGCAAGCGGCAAGCGTGTTCCTGCGCACATCGGCATCCACCTCGAAAGAGCCGAGGTCCATCGAGAAACCGATCCTCCAGCCCTTGATCGGCTTGTAGTCGAGCGGCAGCCGCAATTTCGGGCGCAGCGTCGCGATGTCGAGCGGGCTCGGCCCAGCCATGACGTTCTGCAGCAGGATCGCATCCCTGACGTTCCGCGCCAGCGGTCCGGTATGGCAGTAGAAATCGAGGTTGAACGGCGGCTCGTCCGGATTGCGCCCATAGGGCGGCTTGAAGCCGACGAGACCGCAGGCCGACGCCGGAATACGGATCGATCCGGCAATGTCCGAACCGGTGGCGATCGAGGATGTGCCCGCGGCCAGCGTCGCCGCTGCCCCGCCGGACGAACCGCCCGGCGTGAAATCCGGATTCCACGGATTGCGCGTGACGCCCCATCGTCTCGACCAGGTAACGCCGGCGCAGCTGAACTCGGGCGTCGCCGTGCGTGCATGCACGATGCCGCCCGCCTTGATGACGCGCTCGTTCATCGTTGATGTATGCTCGCCGACGGCGTCTTTCGTCAGCAGCGAGCCATGCGATGTCGGCTTGCCTTTGATGTAGCTCTCATCCTTGATGCCGATCGGCAGGCCCTCGAGCGTGCCGGTCCTGGCGCCCCTGGCGTATTTCGCCTCGGCTTTTCTAGCGAGTTCCATGGCCTCTTCGAAATGCTCGAAGGTGAAACAGTTGATCGTCGCCTTCGTCGCCTCGGCGCGATCGATGGTCGCCTGCATCAGCTCGACGGGCGAAAGCGTCTTCGCCTTGAACTGCCGCAGCGCCTCGCTGGCCGGCATGTAGCAAAGGTCGAGATCGGTCATGGAAGTCTCCTGCGATCCTCGGATCGCCTTTGGGCTTGATGGTCGAGAAATGGCCGCGCCGCGTGTCGCGGCGCGGGGAAACTGGGGTCAGGCTATTTCTGCAGGTCGGTCCAGATCTTCGTGTAGAGCGCCTGCACATCCGGCGAACAGGTCGGCATGAACTTGCCCTTGGCGGCGAATTCGGCCGGGACATCCACCTCCGGCGCGCCCTTCATGTCGGCCGGCATGAAGGCTTCCGACCCCTTGATGCCGTTGGCGTAGCGGGCGAAGGCCGAGATCAGCGCGGCGTTCTCGGGATCCATGATGAAGTTCTGGAACAGCTTTGCGTTCTCGACATTCTTGGCGTCCTTGAGGACCGCGACATTGTCCATCCAGATCGGATAGCCTTCCTTCGGATAGCCATAGACGATCTTGTCGTTCTGCAGCCGCTGGCGCAGCGAAATGCCGTTCCAGTTCACGCCGGCCGCGATGTCACCCTTGCCCAGCCCGTCGACGGCGCCATAGTCGAACGAGAGCCATTTCGCCTTGGCCTCGACAAGCTTGTCGCGCACCTTCTTCAGAACCTGCTTGTCGTCGGTGCAGTATTCGCCGCCTTCATAGGAGATGGCGAGGTACATGATGTCGCCCATTTCCGGCACGACATTGATCTTGCCGACCAGCTCGGCCGGCGGATCGAGGAAGATCGCGGACGTGTTCACATCTCCGGAATAGACCGATTTGTTCACCGACATGCCGGTCGTGCCCCACTGCCACGGCACGGTGTATTTGCGGCCCGGGTCGAACGGGACGTCGACCCACTTCGGATCGACGTTCTTGAAATTCTCCATTGTGTTGGGATCGGTCTCCAGCAACAGCCCTTCGCTGATCCAGATCGGAACGACGCTGGCAGAAGGCACGACGATGTCGAAGCCGGCGCCGCCCTGGCGGATCTTGGCAAGTGCCGTGTCGTTGGAATCGAAATCGGTGACGGTGACCTTGACCTTGTAGGTCGCCTCGAATTTCTTGATCAGGTCGGGGCTGGTGTAGTTACCCCAATTGTAGATGTTGAGCTCGCCGTCGGCGCGGGCCGCGCCGGTGACAGTCAGCAGCGACAGCCCGACGGCCGTCGCGGTCAGTTTCCAGTTCATGCTTCTTGCTCCCATTGTTGGGACCGTCGGCGATGCGGCCTCAGGTCCGTTTCCTGCTGATGAAGAAGAAAGCCGTGACGATGCCGATCGACAGCGCCAGGAAGACCGTCGAGATCGCGTTGATCTCGGGTGTAACGCCGCGGCGGATCTGGCCAAGCATGAAGGTCGGCAGCGTGTCCTGGCCGCCCGATTTGACGAACTCGGTGATGACCACGTCGTCCAGCGAGACGACGAAGGCGAGCATCAGCCCTGCCAGAATGCCCGGCCAGAGCAGCGGCAAGGTCACGTGCCGGAAGGTCTTCCATTTCGTCGCATAGAGATCGGCGGCCGCCGTCTCGAGCGACAGATCCATGCTTTCGAGCCGCGCCCGGATCGGCAGATAGGCGAACGGCACGCAGAAGGCGGTGTGGGCCAAGATCAGGTAGCCGAGGCCCGAATAGCCGGTCCAGATCTTGATGCGCGAGAACACGATCAGCAGTGCCACCGCGGTGACGATCTCCGGCACCATCAGCGGCTGGTTGATGAAGGCGTATTTGAACGTCAGTCCCCTGTATGGCTTGGTCCGGGTCGTCGCCAGCGCCGCCATCGTTGCCGAGATCGTCGCCAGGATGGCGGCGATGGCGGCGATCTGGAACGAGCGGATCGAGGATTCGATGACCAGCGAATTGTTCCAGGCGGCATGGAACCAGCGCAGCGAAAAACCCTTCCAGATCGCCAGCGACTCGTTGTCGTTGAAGGCGTAGACCACCAGCGTGGCGATCGGCAGATAGAGCAGGAAGAAACACATCATCGCCATGGAGGCGAAGCCTGTTTGCCGCCGGACGTCGAAGCGGTCAGCCATGACTGCCATCCGATCTGGTTGTGTTGCGGACGTAGAACAGCAGCGCGACCATCACGATCGCCATCAGCGCGATCGACAGCGCGGCACCGAGCGGCCAGTTCCGCCCCTGCCCGAATTGCAGTTCGATCAGATTGCCGATCATCAGATTGGTGCCGCCGCCCAAGACGCGCGGCGTTACATAGGCGCCGAGCGAAGGAATGAAGACGAGGATCGAGCCGGCGACGATGCCCGGCGTGACCAGCGGGATGATAATGCGCCGCAGCACCTGCAGCCGCGTCGCATAGAGGTCGTAGCCCGCCTCGACCAGGCGGAAGTCGATCTTCTCCATGCTGGCATAGAGCGGCAGCACCATCAGCGGCAGGAACACATAGACCATGCCGGCGAGCACGGCGAAGTTGGTGTACATGAGCTGGACGGGGTGGTCGGTGATGCCAAGCGCTTGCAGCACCCAATTGACGATGCCGTCATTGCGCAGCACCTCCTGCATGGCGAAGGTGCGGATCAGAAGGTTCGTCCAGAACGGGATGGTGATCAGGAACAGCCAGATATCGCGGCGGTGTTCGGGCCGCGTCGCGATGAAATAGGCGGTCGGAAAGCCGAAGATCAGGGTCAGGATCGTGGTCATCGCCGACAGCGACACCGAGCGCCAGAAGATCGACAGATGCGCGCCGGCAAGCGACAGCGTGTCGTCGAAGACGTCACGCTCGAGCAGCACGCTCACCCAGGCGTTGGTCGAGAACTGCCACTTCACATCGCCGTAATTGCCGGGCGTCAGGAAGGAATAGACGACCACGATCAGCAGCGGCCCAAGGGCCGCGAGGAAGACGATCAGCAGCGCCGGGGCTGAAAGCAGCCAGCGCGATCGAATATCGTCGCGCTCGGCCTTGTCGGCGATCTCTTTCGCGCTCGCCATCGGCCCTAATCCTTCAGCAGTTGCGCGGCGCCGTCGCCCATCTGGATGCCGACCTTGTCGCCCCGCTCGAAGCCGCAACTGGCGCAGCGCGAATTCTGCTGGCGCACGATGAAAGCCTCGCCGCCGTCCAGCCGGACATGGATGTGCGTGTCAGTGCCGAAATAGACGATGGTCTCGATCGTGCCGGCCAGATCGCCGGTGCCCTTGACCAGCCTGGCATGCTCCGGTCGTACCATCAGCGTTGCCTGGCTGCCCGGCTGGAAATCCCTGGCAGCCATTGCGAGGATCTTCGCGCCTGAGCGAAGGGCGACCTTCGCCTTGCCACTCTCGGCGCATTCAACCGTGCCGGTCAAAAAGTTGGTCTCGCCGATGAAATCGGCGACGAAACGCTCGGCCGGGCGGTCGTAGATGTCCCAGGGCGTGCCGACCTGCAGGATCTTGCCCGACGACATCACGGCGATGCGGTCGGACATTGTCAGCGCTTCTTCCTGGTCATGGGTGACGAAGATGAAAGTGATGCCGGTCTCGTGCTGCAGCCGCTTCAACTCGATCTGCATTTCCTTGCGCAGCTTGTAGTCCAGTGCCGACAGCGGCTCGTCGAGCAGCAGCACTTTCGGCTGTGGCGCCAAGGCCCGCGCGAGCGCCACGCGCTGCTGCTGGCCACCTGAGATCTGGCTGGTGCGGCGATTCCTCTGCTCCTGCATGTGGACGAGCTTGAGCATCGCATCGACACGGGCAGCGATCTCGGCCTTCGGCTTGCCCAGCATCTTGAGGCCGAAGCCGATGTTCTCGGCCACCGTCATATGCGGGAACAGCGCATAGGATTGGAACACGGTGTTGACCGGCCGCTTGAACGGCGGCAGCGGCGCGATGTCCTGGCCATGCAGCAGGATTTCGCCATCGGTTGGATAGTCGAAGCCGGCGATCAGCCTGAGCAGCGTGGTCTTTCCGCAGCCGGACGGGCCAAGCAAGGTGAAGAATTCATTCTCGCGAATCGAGACCGAGACGTTGTCGAGCGCTTTGACCGCGTCCTGGCCGGCTCCCTGAAAAATCCTGCTGACGCCCTTCGCCTCAACGGCGGGCCGGATGGCTGTCAAGATGTTCCCCTTTTCTGGTGGCCATTCACCGGCGACGCCAGCTGACCAACTCAATTCTCGCCATCAGGGATAACTATGACTAAACATACAGTCAATATCTTTCTGAGCGAGACTGTCGGGTGACCGTTGACGATGCGGATCAGTGGGGAGAGCTGCCATTGGCGCGCCTTGTAAGCACGCTTCCCAACCGAAAGGCGCTTGTGAGGCCGGGCTTTGGTGCTAGACGCTATGTCTGGATCTCGGCCGGTCAAAGCCATGTCGCGGCCGTTTATGAGAACAGGCGATGGCACGAAAAATTCTGAAGAGAACCGTCGATGCGATCAATGCCAGCAGCTTCGTCGGCAAGGCGAAATCCATCCGCGATAAACTGTCGTACCGAATTTACCAGGCCAAGGGCGCGAGCCGTGGGCGGGAGTTCTCGCGCCATTTGCAAGAATCCGGATTGTCCAGGGTTTGCTTCACCATCGCTTTCAACACGCCTTGGGTCATCGATGCCTTGACCAGGGCATGGCAGATCCATTCGCCGGGATTGTCGCTCGTTGTCGTCGACAATTCGTCCAGCGAAGCGGCGAGAAAATCGATTGAACGCATCTGCTCGGCAAGAGGCGTACCTTACCTCGGCTTGCCCAATCGTCGTGAGCGCCATTGGTCGCGCTCGCATGGGACGGCCCTGACCTGGGTGTTTGACAACATCGTCAGGCACCTTCGGCCGGAATTCTTTGGATACATCGATCACGATTGCTTCCCGGTCGCACCCTTCGACATTCCCGCGCGGATGGAAGGAAAGGTCGTTTATGGTCTCAAGCTGCCTGCCAACGAGAACTTCCGTTACAAGCCAACTGTAGACGATCCCAAATGGCATCTTTGGGGAGGCTTCTGCTTCTTCCGCTTCGCGGCCGTCGAGGGACTGGATCTGGATTTCGGTCCGCGCATGGAACTTGGGCTGGACACCGGCGGCGGCAACTGGCTGCCGCTCTATTCGCGCCTGGCGGAAGCAGACATTTCAGCCGCGGTCGAAGAACCCGCTGCGGTCGTGCTGGCTGGCGAACGCAGTGAGCATCATCAGTTGTTTGACGCCGCTTTCTTTCATGTCGGAGGCTCCTCCTACGCCGACCAAAAAACCCGCCATCACCGCACCGCGCAGCATCGCGAACTGTTGCGCGACTATGTTTGGGAAACCTACCTCGGCGGCGCCCAGAACCGGATTGCCAGCGATTCCTGATCCGGTATCGACTGCCGCGGATGAACGGCGCCTCTGGATTTTCGAGACCTGCAACATTACAGACGCAAGAATGCAAGAGTTCCCATCCGACAAGGTCTTTGTCCGCGTATGCCATGTCAAACAAGGCTACGAGGACCGGGAGCGTCATATCCTGAAAGAGTTTGGCCGGCGCGGCGTGCCGGTCCATTTCTTTCTCGATTGGGACATCGCGGATATCACCAAGGAAACCAGGGCATCCTTTGTTGGATCGGACAAATTGCGGCCGTCCGAAGTCTCGCTTGCCCTGAAGCAGGTCGGCATATGGCGGGAGTTTCTCGAAACGGACAAGCTGTTTTGCCTGGTGTTCGAGGACGATGTGTTCCTTGACGCCGACTTCGTCGGCAAACTGGGCGAGTGCATTGCCGAGTTCGGCAGTCCGGACCGGAAGGCTGTCGTCTATCTCGGCAGCGGCAGCAATTATTATGTGCCTCGATGGAAGTTGCGGAAGGGCCAGAAACTCTATCCGGGGCTCCATGCGCGTTGCGCCGATTCATACCTGATCACGCGCCCGGTCGCCAAAGCCAGGCTCGATTGGTTGGCCGAGCACAGACTGTCAAAGCCGATCGACCATCAGATTGAACATATCGATGAGAAGTTGGGCATAGAAATGCTCTGGTTCGAGCGGCCGATCGTTGAACAGGGAAGCCAGAACGGTGCGTTCCAAAGCTCGGTCGCGGGCTCGGCTCGTCACTTGTGGCTGAAACGGATCACCTGGAGTTGGAAGAAAGCCAGCCGGCGCTTCTTCGGTCACAACGCGCGCGGCAAGAGCAATTCCAGGAAAAGTGCGTAGCGGTTTCCGTTTGTTATTGGGAGCTTCCCTTTGTCGAAACTATCCAACTGGTTGCGCGAGCATCGCATCCTCGGGGCAAGGCATCCGTTGGCAGCGAACGTAACTGTTGGTCGCCACACTTATGGATTAACGAAGCACACGGTCTCCATGCAGTCCGCAGAGGCACCCTTGAATGTTGGCTCCTTTTGCTCGATCGCCGGCCAGGTCATCATCATGTGCTCCGGCAATCACTCTATGGACTGCGCGACATCGTTTCCGATCCACATGCAGCTGCTGAAAAAGCCCTCGCCGGTCCAAAATGGCGGAAGGCGGGCCGGCGTGAATATTGGCAACGACGTCTGGGTCGGTTTCAGAGCGACGATATTGCCTGGCGTAAGCATCGGTCATGGTGCCGTCGTCGGCGCCGGCGCAGTGGTCACCAGGGACGTGCCACCCTATGCAGTTGTCGCCGGGAACCCGGCGAGAATTATCCGATTCCGCTTCGCCGACGAGATTGTCTCAAAATTGCTCGCAATCCGCTGGTGGGAATGGGATGACAACAAGATCAAACAAGAGGCCGATACGCTAACCGGCCCGATAGAAATATTTGTTGCAAAGCATTTTCAGACTGCGCCTTGATAGCAACCCTCCTGTTTCTTGACCACTTGGCGAGCTTTGGCCAAAAGCTCTCGGGCTTGTGGTACTGAAAGCAGCCAGTATGTGTGGCTCCAGCGGGGTATCAGACATGTTTGGTTTTGGAAAAAAGCGTCGCGAGCTTGCTCCCATGGAACAGGCTTTGTTGCGCACTCCGGCGAGACATAAGCTCGAGTCGATAATCTTAAGCTCGGACGACGAGGCTTGGCAGCCAACGCGACGCCTGGTTGATCTAGCCATTAGGGCGGCCAGTCGCGCTGCCGATATTTCTTTTCCCGATCTGGACAGCAGAAAAGCCAAGGAGCGGCGCTGGTACCGCACCTGGCCAGGAGAACACTACCGGCTTCTCGCCGCGTTGGTGGCGGACCTGGAAGCTCTGAATGTTATCGAGATTGGAACCTGGACGGGCATGGGAACGCTGTCGATCGCCTCGGCGCTTCCACCAGGCGGTAGGGTTGTTACTTTCGACATCGTGCCATGGAATAGCCTTAAGCGATCCTGGTTTCACCAGGCTGATTTCGTAGACGGGCGCATAGTTCAGCATCTGGCTGACGTTACAGCCCCCGAGGGGATGGAGCCCTATCGAAACCTTTTTGCAGAGGCCGATTTCATTTTCATAGATGCCCCGAAAGACGGCGTCACCGAACAGAATTTCATCGACACTTTGGGGGCTCTAACCTTGCCAAAGAACCCAATCGTCATGTTCGACGACACCCGCGTCCTGAACATGATCCATATATGGCGTCAGTTGAAACGCCCGAAGCTGGACATCACATCGTTTGGCCACTGGAGCGGGACCGGTCTGGTGGACTGGAATGGCAAGCGGACACCAAGAAAAGTCTAGCCGCCGAATAGGGCGCAGGGCGAACCGTCTTTCGTCACAATGCTTACTGCGACGTGCCCTGCGCATGGACAATTGTGACACTCCGATCCAACCGCCCGCCGCCTATCCGGCGTCAATGATCACCGGATTTGCGAACCTACAGCGCCTTTTGCGGACAGGGCATGCCGGCGGCATCGCCGCAGCGCGAGGCAGTGGGCTGAGGCCGGATGCTCATTTCTTCGGACTGGCGCACCAGTTCGGAAAAGACGAGCGCAAAGCTTCCCAGCATCAGGAAGACGATGATCATTCGGGTAACCGGCAATAGACAGGTCTCGACTGCTGGCCCCACGCCGCCCATCCACTGCCGGCTAACATGATCGATCCGGCTTTACGAGAGCTTAAGTTCCGTCTTAACCATCACATTCCCTTGTTCCGCGACACGAAGCGCGAGCGGTCATGTCCACGGTGCCGCATCGAGGCCCGGCCTCCCTTTGCAGATGCGGGTGGCCCATGCTACCCCGGCGCAGGCGCGGCCCGGCAGACCGGTCGCCGCCAATCGGTCGTCGCCAATCGGTCTTCATCGGGGAACCATGAGCAAAGCCGCCAGCCGTCTCGCCTTCGTTTCCTCCGACACAACCGACGCCAAAGCGGCGCTGGAAAACCTGTCGGCGCGCTATGGCCAGACCTCGGTCGAAGACGCCGAGATCGTCGTTGCACTTGGCGGCGACGGCTTCCTGCTGCAGACCCTGCGCGACACGATGAGCACGGGGAAGAAGGTCTACGGCATGAAC
Organism: Mesorhizobium amorphae; assembly: GCF_014843845.1. Taxonomy (GTDB): domain Bacteria; phylum Pseudomonadota; class Alphaproteobacteria; order Rhizobiales; family Rhizobiaceae; genus Mesorhizobium; species Mesorhizobium amorphae_A. The sequence continues at coordinate 29,880 of NZ_JHQS01000006.1, forward strand.
CGTGGCACCATCGGCTTCCTGATGAACGAATACCGCGCCGGCGGCCTCGTCGAGCGCATCGCGGCGGCCGTCGCCGAGACGATCCGTCCGCTGGAGATGCTGGCGCTAACCCATGCGGGCGAAACGGTTTCGGCTCTCGCCATCAACGAGGTCGCGCTGTGGCGGCAGTCCTACCAGACGGCCAAGATCCGCATCACCGTCGACGAGCAAATTCGGCTGGAGGAATTGAACTGCGACGGCGTCATGATCGCGACGCCTGCCGGCTCGACCGCCTACAATCTGTCCGCGCACGGGCCGATCCTGCCGCTCGATGCGCCGCTGCTGGCGCTGACCCCGGTCAGTCCGTTCCGCCCGCGCCGTTGGCGTGGCGCGCTGCTCTCCAACAAAGCAACGGTTCGCTTCGACATTCTGGAGCCGGAAAAGCGGCCGGTGAACGCCGCCGCCGACCATACCGAGGTGAAGGCGGTGGCCTCCGTCACGGTGCGGGAGTCGCCGACGGCGACAGCAACATTGCTGTTCGATCCCAATCATTCGTGGAACGAACGCATCCTGGCGGAACAATTCCGCTATTGAGCCGGCGCAACGACCGGACCTCTATTAAGCATCGCGATTAAGGTTACGTCTTCACAATCGTAGCATTCCGGCCCGTTTCTGTTGACAAATCGCGGGCTTGCGCCTAATCGCATTACCGATCTTGCAGGCGCGCAGCGCTTGCCGCGACGGTTGCCGTTGCGCTTCCCCGAACCAGCCAAAGACATCAAGACTTGTCCTCAGACACCCAGACCGCTCAAGAAGCGTTGACTTTTTCGGACCTCGGCCTGTCGCCGAAGGTTCTTTCCGCAGTCACCGATGCCGGCTACACGCAGCCGACTCCGATCCAGGCCGGCGCCATCCCGCACGCCTTGCTCGGCAAGGATATTTTGGGCATCGCCCAGACCGGCACCGGCAAGACGGCATCCTTCGTGTTGCCGATGCTGACCCGGCTTGAAAAAGGCCGCGCCCGCGCCCGCATGCCGCGCACGCTGATCCTCGAACCGACGCGCGAACTCGCCGCGCAGGTGGAGGAGAATTTCATCAGATACGGCAAGAACCACAAGCTCAACATCGCGCTCTTGATCGGCGGCGTCTCCTTCGACGAGCAGGACAAGAAGCTGGAGCGCGGCGCCGACGTGCTGATCGCGACACCCGGACGCCTGCTCGACCATCGCGAGCGCGGCAAGCTCTTGCTCAACGGCGTCGAGATCCTCGTCATCGACGAGGCCGACCGCATGCTCGACATGGGCTTCATCCCCGACATCGAGCGCATCTGCGAGATGATCCCGTTCACAAGGCAGACGCTGTTCTTCTCGGCGACGATGCCGCCCGAGATCACCAAGCTCACCGAAAAATTCCTGCATGCGCCGGTGCGCGTCGAGGTTTCCAAGGCTGCGTCCACCGCAACCAGCATCATCCAGCGCCTGGTCAAGTCAGGCTCAAAGCCCTGGGACAAGCGCGAGACGCTGCGCAATTTGATGAAGGCCGAAGATGCCGAGCTGAAGAACGCCATCATCTTCTGCAACCGCAAGGTCGAGGTGTCGGAACTGTTCCGCTCGCTGCTGAAGTATGATTTCGACGCCGGCGCCCTGCATGGCGACATGGACCAGCGCGCCCGCATGCAGATGCTGGCCAATTTCCGTGACGGCAAGCTGCGCTATCTCGTCGCTTCGGACGTCGCCGCGCGCGGTCTCGACATTCCCGATGTCAGCCATGTCTTCAACTACGACGTGCCGATCCATGCCGAGGACTATGTCCACCGGATCGGCCGCACCGGCCGCGCCGGACGCTCGGGCAAATCCTTCACCATCGCCACCAAGTCGGACACCAAATACATCGACGCCATCGAGCGGCTGATCGGCAACAAGATCGAGTGGCATGACGGCGACCTGTCGACGGTCGTCGCCAGCGAGGGCGAGGACGAAGCGCCGCGCCGTGGCCGTGGCGCCCCGCGCCGCGCCGGCCGCAAGGACGACGACCGCAAGGAAAAGGGCGAGCGCAAGCCGCGCGAACGTCACGCCAAGCCCAGCGAAGCAGCGCCACAGGAAGCGGCGCACGATGAACAGCCAGTCGCGGCCGAGGCCACGGTTGCCGACATCGGCGAGCGCCGGGCGCGCAAGGAAGCGATCCGTTCGGAAAACACCGAACGCAAGGCTTCCGATCGCAACGAGCAGCGTACGCCGGAGCGTGGCGATTCGAGGCCGCAGCGCGACAGCAACCGCCCTGCCCGCCACCGCCAGGAAGACAATGACGCCACCGTCGGCTTCGGCGACGACATGCCGGCTTTCATGCGGATCGTCGCCAAGGTCTGATCGTCCAGGTTCGATCTACAAACAAAAACGGCCCCTTGCGGGGCCGTTTTCACGTACAGCGTTTATGACTCAGGTGAGCGGCGAGAGCTGGATCTCGACGCGCCGGTTCTGGGCGCGGCCGGCCGATGTGGCGTTGGACGCGATCGGGCGGGTCTTGCCGAAGCCGGTGACGGCGAAGCGGCGCGAATCGACGCCCTGGCCGGACAGATAGTTGGCGACCGCCAGCGCGCGGCGCTGCGACAGATCGAAATTGTGTTCGTCGCCGCCGGTCGAATCGGTGTGGCCGAACACGTCGACCGTGGTCTGGCGGAACTTGTTCAGAACCAGCGCCACCGAATTCAGCACCTGATAGAAGCCCGGCTTCACCGCGTCCTGGTCGACGTTGAAGGTGATGTCGGACGGCATGTTGAGGATGATCTGGTCGCCGGTGCGCGTGACGCTGACGCCGGTGCCCTGGAGCTGGCGGCGCAGCTCCGCTTCGTTCTGGTCCATGGTGGCGCCGATGGCGCCGCCGGCAAGCGCACCGATGCCGGCGCCGATCAGCGCATTGCGGCGGTCATTGCCGCCGGCGAGCAGGCCGATGCCCGCACCGGCCAGCGCGCCAAGGCCGGCGCCGGCCGCCGTGTTGGAGACCTTCTGCTCCCCGGTGTACGGATCGGTTGTGGTGCAAGCGCTCACGAGCACAGCCGTCGCCACGACGACGAGCACAGTCTTTTTCATAGGATCGTCCCTCTTCAAACCGCAGCCATTGCAGCCGCGCATACAAACCCTTCGCCCGGACTTGTAACATGAAATACGGCGAAAAAGCGGAACGGGGAAAGCGCCGGCCAAGGCTTTTCCAGACGCAATCGCGGGCCGCTGCGCCAGGCTCTGCGAGACCGGCTACCAGAGGTTCCTGCCGTCGATGACGACCACCTCGACCTTGTCGAGATCGAAATCGTCGAACAGGCGCGAATTCACACTGATCTTCGGATTGTCGAAATCCGGCTCGCCGCTCGACCAGTCCGGCGTTTCGGTGAAGGTGCCGCAACCGCATGTGGCGCAAAATCCGTGCTTTATGGTTTTTGACCCCCAGCGGTAGAAAGAGACGTTTTCAGGCGGGCTGGTGAGCTTGAATTGCGAGGGAACGTAGTAGGCCCAGAGCGAGCCGCGCTTCGAGCAGAAGGAGCATGTGCATTGCGTCACGGTCTCGGGCGCTTGCGAAACCTCGAATGTCGTCGCCTTGCAGTGGCAGCTTCCCTTGATGGTCATGAACGAGTTCCTCTCCGTTGCCCACCGCCCCCGCGGCAAAAGGCAACATAAAGAAGCGTTCCTGACAACCGCCTGTCGGCAGGCTTGCATGCCTGCCGCACCCAAGCCGAACCCTCAAAGCCACACCCTCGCGCCGCTCCCGTGGCGGCAATTGCCTCAATATGAGCGTGGCGGCACGAACAGGCAGATCGTCTTGCCGGCGTCGAGACCAGCCTGGTGCGCACACCAGTGGAAATCGCCGTCAGGGCTGTCCTTGACGCGCTTGTCGCTCATTGGAACAACCTCACCCGTGCCAGCGATTACATAACCCTCGGGCCTTTCCAACACTTCGCCCGTATGCGTGGTGCGGCAATCGTAGTTGGCACAGCAGGCGAACGGATAGCTCCAACCTTGCGGCAGCGTCGCGGTGGGCTTGGCATCGTGCGCGAAAGCAGGCGCCGTCAGCAATGCGATCGCACCGGTTGCGAACAGGGAACACAGAAGTCGGCCAGCCGGTTGAACGGCGCCGGCCGATCGAATTGTGGCAGCAGACATGGAAATGTTCCTTTCAAACGAGCCCCAAGCGTTTCGCTTGCCCGTTCCCAGAACGTGTCTTCCCAGTGGCCGGATCGTCAGGTCGCAGATATGCCGCGTCCGGCCATAAATGCTTTTGGTCCCTCAGCCCGAATGCTGGGCTGATTCCTTGGTCGGCGCAAGGCGCACAGTGCCGCAGTCCCGCGCCGACATCTGCCTTCCGAAATGGTGCGCCGGCTTGGTTAACGAGCAGTTAACGCAGCCTGCGACCAGGGATTGCGCTCGACGAAATACGCAGCCGCCGGTTCCACCTACCCGCCGGCGGAAGCTCAGTTCACATGCTCCTTATACTGTGGCAGGTCGTCGGTGACTGTGAACCATTTCGCCTTGGAATCGACGAAGATGTGGGCCGTCGGGCGGATGCTCGGATCGTCCACCAGAGTTCCCATGGCGACATGGACGTACGCGCCTTCGCGCACCACCGAATAGAGCAGCGAGCCGCACTGCCGGCAATGTGCATCGTGGCCGCTCTCCTCGCCGAAGATCAGCAGCCTGTCACCGCCTGCAGTCAGGCGGAACTTCTCGCGCTCGATGCCGGCGAAAGGCTTGAACGCCGAGCCTGTGGTGCGCCGGCAGTTCGAGCAATGGCAGTTCGCGGCATAGACGAACTCGTCCGCCACCTCGTAGTGGACAGCCCCGCAAAAGCACTTTCCGGCAAGCTTGCGAGTCACCGGCTCCTCCTTCGCCCCACGCTTGGGATATGTTCAGATTCAGGTCAGGCCGAGCCGAGAGTGGTGGTTTCCGAGAACCGGAGCGGAGCGTACTTAAAGTACGTGAGCACCGGAAGCGCAGGAAACCACCGTTCGCAGGCCGGCCTCACCTGAATATGGACATATCCTAGTCGAGGTCCGCCACCGCTTCGCCTGCCCCGCCCTCGATGCGCTGCGACAGCGAGGCCTCCATGAAATCGTCGAGGTCGCCGTCGAGCACGCTCGACGGGCTGGTGCTCTCGACACCGGTGCGCAGATCCTTCACCAGCTGGTAGGGCTGCAGCACATAGGAGCGGATCTGATGGCCCCAGCCGATGTCGCTCTTCGACGCTTCGGTGGCATTGGCCACCGCTTCGCGCTTCTTGAGTTCTTCCTCGTAGAGGCGCGAGCGCAGCATCTCCCAGGCCTTGGCCTTGTTCTTGTGCTGCGAGCGCTCGGCCTGGCAGGCAACCGCGATGCCGGTAGCGATATGGGTGATGCGGACCGCGGAATCGGTGGTGTTGACGTGCTGGCCACCCGAGCCGGACGAGCGATAGGTGTCGATGCGGACATCGGATTCGGAAACATCGATCTCGATCGTGTCGTCGATGACCGGATAGACCCAGACGCTGGCGAAGGAGGTGTGGCGGCGCGCATTGCTGTCATAAGGCGAAATGCGCACCAGGCGGTGGACGCCGGATTCCGTCTTCATCCAGCCATAGGCGTTGTGGCCTTTGATCAGCAGCGTGGCGGACTTGATGCCGGCCTCTTCGCCGTCGTGCACTTCCAGCACTTCGACCTTGAAGCGGCGCCGTTCCGCCCAGCGTGTGTACATGCGCAAAAGCATCGAGGCCCAGTCCTGGCTCTCGGTGCCGCCGGCGCCGGCATGGATTTCGAGATAGGTGTCGTTGGCGTCCGCCTCGCCCGACAGCAGCGTCTCGACCTGGCGGGCCTTCGCCTCGCCTTGCATCGAGCGCAATGACGCTTCGGCCTCGGCGATGACGCCCTCGTCGCCCTCTTCCTCACCAAGCTCGATCAGCCCGATATTGTCTTCCAGCGCCTGGGTCAGGCCCTTGACCGCAGCGATGCCCTCCTCGAGGCCCTGGCGTTCCCGCATCAGCTTCTGCGCTTCCAGCGGCTCGTTCCAGAGGCTGGAATCCTCTGCCCGCACATTCAGGTACTCAAGCCGCTTTATGGCCTGGTCCCAGTCAAAGATGCCTCCTCAGCAGGGTTATCGCCTGCCTGATCTCGTCGACAATATTCTGCGTTTCCGCGCGCATGCTGGCTGTTCGATCCTGTTGCTGAAAATGGCGCTTGGTCGGCGCGACACATAGGGACGGCACCGCCGCCTGTAAAGCGAAATGGGCCGGCTAAACATGATCCCGAAAAGTGGAAACCCGGTTTTCGGATAAGATCATGGTCAAGCCAAAGGAGGCCGGCCCCAAGCTCTGCTTGCTGTTCGTCAGTAAAGGCCGCCACCGCCCGACTGGATGGCCTGCGTGGCTTGCGGCGACAGCGCGCCGCCGGCGCCGTTGGAACCGTCGGCACCCATACCGATCACCCAATAACTGTCGGCCGGACCGGTGCCGGGCTTGAAGGCTTCGATGATGGTGCCCGCCTCGCCTTCGCCTGCCTTCATGCCGGTCTTGCGGTTGATGGCGATCAGCTTCATGCCTTCCGGAACCTGGAAGTCGACATTGGGCGTGCCGTCAAGCGCCACGCGCATGAAGTCCTTGAAGATCGGCGCCGCCAGACCGCCACCGGTCGCGCCTTTGCCAAGGCCGCGTGGCGTGTCGTAGCCCATATAGAGGCCGACAACGAGGTTCGGCGTATAGCCGATGAACCAGGCGTCCTTCTCGTCATTCGTCGTGCCGGTCTTGCCGGCGATATGACGGCCGAGTTCTGCGATGGTGGCGCCGGTGCCGCGCTGCACGACGCCTTCCATCATCGAGGTGATCTGATAGGCGGTCATAGGATCGAGCACCTGCTCGGCATTGTCGACCAGTTCCGGCTCGGGCTGGTTCTTCCATTCGTTGGCGTTGCAGCCTTCGCAACCGCGCTCGTCCTGTTTGAACACGGTCTTGCCGTAGCGGTCCTGGATGCGGTCGATGAGCGAGGGTTTGATCGACTTGCCGCCATTGGCCATGATCGAATAGGCCGACACCATGCGCATCACCGTCGTCTCGCCGGAGCCCAGCGCCATCGGCAGATACGCCGCCAGATGGTCATAGACGCCGAAGCGCTCGGCATATTCCACGACCAGCTTCATGCCCATGTCGTTGGCAAGCCGCACCGTCATCAGGTTGCGTGATTTTTCGATGCCGGAACGCAAGGTCGCCGGACCGGCCGCGGTGCCGTCATAGTTCTTCGGCGTCCATGTCGTGTTGCCGCTCTGGATGGTGATCGGACCGTCCATGATCACCGAGGCCGGCGTGTAGCCATTGTCGAGCGCCGCCGAATAGACGATCGGCTTGAACGAGGAGCCCGGCTGGCGCATCGCCTGCGTCGCGCGGTTGAATTCCGACTGCGCATAGGAGAAGCCACCGACCATGGCCAGCACGCGGCCGGTGTGCGGATCCATGGCGACCAGGCCACCTTCCACTTCCGGAACCTGGCGCAGGCTGTAGGCGCTGTCGGAACCTTCGTTCTTCTGCACGTAGATGACGTCGCCGGGCTTGAGCACATCGGCCGGCGACTTGGCCTTGACCGTCTTGCCGTCGACCACATGGCGCATGGCAAAGCCCATGTCTTCCTTGCTGACCGTGCCTTCGACGCGCTCCTTGACGATGTCGCCGGAAACCTGGCGCGCCGGTTGCAGGCCGATGGTGAGGCCGGTCTCGGAACTGTCGAGCACGACGGCCAAGGACCATTCCGGCACGTCTTCCAGCCCCTTGACGCTGCCGAGCGGCACGCCCCAGTCGCCGGAGACGTCGATATTCTTCACCGGCCCGCGATAGCCGCGCAGCGTGTCGTATTTCAGCAACCCGTTCTGCATCGCCTTGCGGGCGATGAGCTGGATCTTCGGATCGAGCGTCGTGCGGACGGACAGACCGCCTTCGTAGAGCGCATTCTCGCCGTAGCGGGAAATGATCTGGCGGCGCACTTCCTCGGTAAAGTATTCGCCGGCGAACAGATAGGTGCCGTTGCGGCGCGGCGTGACACCGAGCGGCTCGGCCTTGGCCTTGTCGCCCTCTTCGCGCGTCACATAGCCGTTCTCGACCATCTGGTCGATGACCCAGTTGCGGCGCTCGAGCGCACGGTCGGCATGTTTGAAGGGATGGTAGTTGTTGGGGCCCTTCGGCAGCGAGGCCAGATAGGCCGCTTCCGCCACGGTCAACTCATTCACCGATTTGTCGAAATAGGTGAGCGCGGCACCGGCGACGCCATAGGCGCCGAAGCCGAAAAAGATCTCGTTGAGATAGAGCTCGAGAATGCGGTCCTTCGAATAGGCCTGCTCGATGCGGAAGGCCAGGATCATCTCCTTGATCTTGCGCTCATAGGTCTGGTCCGAGGTGAGCAGGAAGTTCTTCGCCACCTGCTGGGTGATCGTCGAGGCACCGACCTGGCGCCTGCCCGAGCCGGCATTCTGCAAATTGACGATGATCGCGCGGCCAAGGCCGGTCACGTCGATACCTGGATGGTTGTAGAAATTCTTGTCCTCGGCCGACAGGAAGGCCGCCTTGACGCGATCCGGAACCGCCTGGATCGGCAGATAGAGGCGCCGTTCGCGTGCATATTCGGCCATCAGCGATCCGTCGGACGCATGGATGCGCGTCGTCACCGGCGGCTCGTATTTGGCCAGCACTTCGTAGTCGGGCAGGTCCTTCGACAGATGGCCGATATAGATCGCCACGCCCGCGGCCACCAGAAGGGCCAGCGTCGTGCCGATGCCAAAGAAATAGCCGATGAGACGAATCATGCCCGCTCCAGTCCGTGGTCCGGGAATTTCCTAAACGAAGCCGCCTTCCGCGCAAGCTTCCGGGACGGTCCCAATCCGCAATGGAAAACCCATGTCGCCATCATGTGGACAAAATACGGCAACGCTGGGACTTCGGCTTCCCGTGCGGGAAATAATAGCGCCGGGTGTTGTCGTCGCGCAACGCTGCCTCTGGTTGCAGGCGGCAGCGGTCATTTCAGCCTCCGGCTCCCGTCCCCATCTTGGCCGAGGCGAACAGCGCGACGGCGTTGGTAATGCTCTGCGCCGCCTTGCTGCGCCAATCGGCATCCAGCAATTGCGCCTCGTCCTTGGCGTTCGACAGATAGCCGAGCTCGACCAGCACCGAAGGCACGTCGGGCGCCTTCAGTACCTTGAAGCCGGCTGAACGCTGCGGATTGTTGATGAGGCCGACGCTGGTCGAGAGCTGACCGACCAGCGTGTGGGCAAAGCTCATCGAGAAGTTGTGCGTCTCGCGACGGATCAGGTCGATCAGGATGTCGGTGACTTCCTTGTTGTCGTCCTTGATCTCCATGCCGGCGAACTGGTCGGAGAGGTTTTCACGATCGGCCAGCGCCTGCGCCTCGGGATCGGACGCCTTGTCGGAGACTGTATAGACGGTGGCACCCCGAATGCCCTTGACGCTGATCGTATCGGCATGGATCGAGATCAGCAGGTCGGCCTCATGCTGGCGGGCGATGCGCACCCGGTCGTCCAGCCGCAGGAACTCGTCCTTGTCGCGCGTCATGAACACGTCGTAGCTGCCGACCGCGGCGAGCCTTTCGCGCAATTCGGTGGCGAAGGCGAGCGTGACGTTCTTCTCGATGGTGCCGTGGAGCCCCTCGGCGCCGCCGTCGATGCCGCCATGGCCGGGATCGATGACGACCGTGAAGCGGTGGCCCGGATTGGAGATCGGCCCGGTGCCGACCCTGGAACCCTTGTCGGTCGAAACCGTCGAACCGGTGGTCAGCGCCTGGTTGGCTAAAGCGGCGTCGAACTCCCGCGCCGAGGCCGCCGACATGTCGATGGCGATTCGGTAGCCCTTGCCGTCATCGTTCTTGAGCACGTCGAGCTTGTCGACCGAAAACGGCCCCTTGCCGGTGAGGATCAGCCGCGATCCCTGGCCGAGATCGCCGTAACGCACGGCCTTGACCAGGCCGCGGGCCTTCACGTCCCTGGCATTGATGGCGAACCTGGTGCGCGGCAAATCGACGACCAGGCGATTGGGGCCGCGCAGCAGGAACCATTTGATGTCGGGCTCGCGATCGAAATTCATGACGATGCGCATCTTGGTGGCATCGCCGGCCATCTTGTAGCCGGTGGCGCCGAGCGGCGCCTCAGTGGCGTGGGAAACGGCGGAGAAAGCGAGGAAAGCCGCCATCAGCAAAAGGGCGCAGACGGCATGCAGCAAAGGCCCCGCAGCGCCGTGACCCTTGTTTGCCGTGCCTGCCAGTCCCATTTCTTTCCAGTCGCTCCCGGTTTTGGCGCCAGGCGCCGGGGTCGTTTCGTCGAAGTGCCGGTTAGGCCGCGGACTCGATTAACGATTGGTATCCAGAGAAGGTTAACCAAGCCTTTTTGGACAAGGAATTGGAGCCTGTGCTTCCCCAACGGAACCGCTTTTTGCCGGCATCCTAAATCGGGGTTGCCTTCCATGCCGCCAAATCATAAAAGCGATGGTGGATCACTGCAATCCTGGAACCGCTTCCTCCGCAGCTTCCTGCTACAGGTCAGATGAAAAGCGGCTCCTTTCGCTTCCAGCGAAAAGGCTTCAGGTGATCGCGATGAATTTCGCAGGTGCGCGCCCGTGGCGGGGGAAACGCCTGCGTGAGGAAAACGGCCGGGTTTGTCCCGCGCCGGCTCTGTATGAGCAAACAAGCTGGTCCGGTCTTTCCGGGCTTTGGTTCAAAAGGTTCTGCTGGTGACGATGGCTTCAAGCGCAATCATGGAAAGGTCCGCATCAAACCGCGCCATTATGGCTGCGGGCGGCACCGCCATGGCGCTCAAGCGGCCGCCGGCGGACGTTCAATTATCCGGCACCCACACTCCAGACACGCAGCAGCAGGCCTTGCCTCGCAAGCTGCGGCTGACGGCTGCCGGGGGGAAACGAAATAATGCCCAACAAAATGCTGATAGACGCCTCCCACCCGGAGGAAACACGCGTTGTCGTCGTTCGCGGTAACCGTATTGAAGAATTCGACTTTGAATCACAGGACAAGAAGCAGCTCAAAGGAAACATCTATCTCGCCCGCGTAACGCGCGTCGAACCTTCCCTTCAGGCAGCCTTTGTCGAATATGGCGGCAACCGTCACGGTTTCCTTGCCTTCAGTGAAATACACCCCGACTACTACCAGATCCCGGTCGCCGATCGTCAGGCCCTGCTTCGCGCCGAAGCGCAGGAAGCCCAGGACGAAGAGGACGAGGACAATGAAGGCGAGGACCGCCAGAGCCGCGATCGCGGCAGGCGCGGACGCCGGCGCGGCGGCAAAGGCCGCGAGCGCGGCGAACACAAGCGCGACGCCGGTGCCGCCGATTCCGACGACAGCGGCGAACATGGCGACACGGGCGGCGATGCAATTGCCGAAGACACCACCGCCGAAGCCGATTTCACAGCTGAAAATGCCGACGCCTCGCCTGAAACGGCCGGGCACGAAGACGTAGCCGCCGATCACGGCGAAGCGGAAGCGTCCGAAGAAGTTTCCGGAAGCGGGCCTACATCGATCGCCGCCAGCGTCGAAGCCGATGTGATTTCCGAGGCCGCTCCGCAGCCGGAATCGACCTCCGCCGACGCAAGCGGCGAAGCCTCGTCCAGCGACAATGATCGCGGCATGCTGGAAGAGGTGCAGTCCGCGCACCCGGATGACCACGAAGTCGAATCGGTCGGCGCCGAGGACGCGCTGGAAGAAGTGCGCAACCGCCGCAAGCCGGTGCGCCGCCAGTACAAGATCCAGGAAGTCATCAAGCGCCGCCAGATCCTGCTGGTGCAGGTCGTCAAGGAAGAGCGCGGCAACAAGGGCGCCGCTCTCACCACCTACCTGTCGCTTGCCGGCCGCTATTCGGTGCTGATGCCCAACACGGCGCGCGGCGGCGGCATTTCGCGCAAGATCACCAACGCGCAGGACCGCAAGCGGCTGAAGGAAGTCGTCGCCGATCTCGAAGTGCCGCAGGGCATGGGCGTCATCCTGCGCACGGCCGGTGAGAGCCGCACCAAGGCCGAGATCAAGCGCGACTACGAGTATCTGATGCGGCTTTGGGAAAACGTCCGCAATCTGACGCTGCAATCCACGGCCCCTGCCTTGGTTTACGAGGAAGGCAGCCTGATCAAGCGCTCGGTGCGCGACCTCTACAACAAGGACATCGACGAGATCCTGGTCTCCGGCGAGGAAGGCTATCGCGAGGCCAAGGACTTCATGCGCATGCTGATGCCGAGCCACGCCAAGGTGGTTCAGCCGTTCCGCGACACGACGCCGATCTTCGTGCGCAACGGCATCGAGGCGCAGCTCGACCGCATGCTGCAGCCGCAGGTGACGCTGAAGAGCGGCGGCTACATCATCATCAACCAGACCGAGGCGCTGGTCGCCATCGACGTCAATTCGGGCCGCTCCACCAAGGAGCACTCGATCGAGGACACCGCTCTCCACACCAACCTCGAAGCGGCCGAGGAAGTCGCCCGCCAGCTCAGGTTGCGCGACCTCGCCGGCCTGATCGTCATCGACTTCATCGACATGGAGGAGAACCGCAACAACCGCTCCGTCGAGAAGCGGCTGAAGGATCACCTCAAGAATGACCGCGCCCGTATCCAGGTCGGCCGCATCTCGCATTTCGGCCTGATGGAAATGTCGCGCCAGCGCATCCGCGCCAGCGTGCTGGAATCGACCATGAAGCCCTGCCCGCATTGCGGCGGGACCGGCCATGTGCGCTCCGATTCCTCGGTGGCGCTGATGGTGGTTCGGGCGATCGAGGAGTTCCTGCTCAAGGATTCGCGCAGCCACATCACGGTGCGGACCCCGGCGGCGACGGCGCTCTACGTGCTCAACCACAAGCGTGGCACGCTGGTCGAACTCGAAAGCCGCTTCGGCCTGACCATCACGATCGAGGCCGATGACGCGGTCGGCGCGCAGCACTATGCGATCTTCCGCGGCGCGCTGGCCGAAAAGCCGGAGGGCTTTGTCGAAGTGCGCAGCCTGCCGACCTATGTCGAGCCGGAAGAGCCCGAAGACGAAATCGTCGTCGAGGAGGAGGACGAGGCACCAGTCCAGGCGGAGCAGCCGCGCCATCCCCAGCAGCAACAGCCGAGGTCCGGCGAGGACGGCGAAGGCCGCGATCGCAAGCGCCGCAAGCGGCGCAGGCGGCGTGGCGGCAAGGATCGCGATCGCGAACATGGTGATCGCGAGCACGGCGCTCCCGCGGAAGGTGCAATCGCCTCGGCGCCGGCGGATACCGACGCCGCTGTCGCAACGGATGAAACCACCGCCGAGGGCGGCGAAACGCCTGTCGGCGCCGTCGCAGTGGACGCGTCGGACGACGGTCAGGGCAAGAAGCGCCGGCGCGGCAAGCGCGGTGGCAAGCGCAATCGCCGTGAGGACGGCGAGGACGGAGCCGAGGCGGTCGAGACCGCCGATGGCGTCAAAGCCGATGCGCCCGAAGGCGAAGCCGTGGCAATCGAGTCCGTGGCCGAGACTGTCGCCGCGGTATCGGTGGAAGAGCTTCCCTCTGCCGCCAACGACGATGTGCCGAGCGCCGAGAAGCCGAAGAAGAAGCGCGCCTCGAGGTCCAAGAAAGCCGCAGCAGAAGTTGCCGCCGAGACGGTAGCCGAAGCACCAGCCGAGGATGCTGCACCGGCCGAGGCGGCGACGCCTGCGCCTGTGCCGGCCGCCCCGGCTGCCGAGGAGGAAGCGCCCGCCAATGCCCGACCGACCCGACGCAAGCCCGTCGCAATCGATGCTCCGGTGGTGCCGGTGGTCTCGTCGAACGTGCCCGAAGAGGTCAAGGTCGAGGAAAAGCCGAAGCGCGCCGGCTGGTGGCAGCGGAAAGGCTTTTTCTAAGCTTTTCAGCCGCTTGGGTTGATTTTCTGAGCCAAAGAAACCCCGCGCCGTCGCAAGGACGGCGCGGGGTTTCTCCTATCTGGATGGTATTAAGGCGCGAAGATCGACCAGTTCATCATCTTCGCCAGCCTCTCCAGCGCAATCGAGCCCAGCTTGGAATTGCCATTGGCGTTGAGGCCCGGCGACCAGACGGCGAGCGAGGCGACGCCAGGCACGATCCCCAATATGCCGCCGCCCACGCCGCTCTTGCCCGGAATGCCGACACGAAAGGCAAAATCGCCGGATCCGTCATAGTGGCCGCAGGTCAGCATCATCGCGCCGATGCGGCGCGCCCGCTCGGCCGACACCACCGAATGGCCGGTCGCCGGGTTCTTGCCGCCATTGGCAAGGTAGCGCCCGGCCATCGCCAACTGCCGGCAACTCATGGCGATGGCGCAATGGTGGAAATAGACGCCCAGCGCCAGTTCCGGCGCATGGTGAAGATTGCCGAAGGATTTCATGTAGTTGGCCAAGGCGAAGTTGCGAAAGCCGGTGGCGCGTTCGGAGGCCGCGACCTCGCGGTCGATGACGATGGTCTCGTCGTCGGCGAGGAACTGGATGAAGCGCAGGATCTCGCCGATCGCCTCGCGCGGCTGGTGGCCGGCGAGCAGGATGTCGGAAACGACGATGGCGCCAGCATTGATGAACGGATTGCGCGGAATGCCGTTCTCGTGCTCGAGCTGGACGATCGAGTTGAACGGATTGCCCGACGGCTCGCGCCCGACGCGCTGCCACAGCGCGTCGCCGACATTGCCGAGCGCCAGCGTCAGCGTGAAGACCTTGGAAATGCTCTGGATGGAAAAAGGCTCATCGGCGTTGCCGGCAAGCAGCGCGCGGCCGTCATTGGTGACGGCGGCTATGCCGAACTTCTTCGGGTCGACCTTGCTGAGCTGCGGGATATAGCTGGCGACATCGCCGCGATCCGTGCGCTCCGCCATTTCGGCGGCGACTTCCGCAAGCGCCTGTTCGAGGTCCGGCATGATGTCCCCGCTATTTCAGCCAGCGCTCGATGCACGCCATCGCCTCGACCATATCGTCATGGCTGCCGGCATAGGAAAAGCGCATGGTCCGGTGCCCGGCGAGCGGGTCGAAGTCGCGGCCGGGCGTTGCCGCCACATGCGCCTCGGCCAGCATTTTCCGCGCGAAGACCATGCTGTCATTGGTATGCCTGGTGACATCGCAGAACGCGTAGAAGGCGCCGTCCATCGGTGCAGCCAGCGGAAAACCGAGTTCCGGCAACCGCTTCATCAGAAGCTCGCGGTTCCAGGCATAGCGCGCCTTCACCGCCTCCAACTCTTCTGTGGCCTTGAACGCCTCGATGGCCGCGATCTGCGACAGTTCCGGCGGCGAGATGTAGAGGCTCTGGGCAATACGCTCGACCGGCCGCACCAATTCTTCCGGCAGCACCATCCAGCCGATGCGCCAGCCGGTCATGCAATAGTATTTCGAAAACGAGTTTATCACCGTCACGCCCGAGCCGTAGGCCAGCGCCGTCGTGTCGGGTGCCGCATAGGCCAGCCGGTGATAGATCTCGTCAGAAATCACAGCAATGCCAAGCTCTTCGGCCGTTCTCACCAGCGCCGCCAGCTCGTCGGCGGGAATGACCGCACCGGTCGGATTGGCCGGGCTGGCGAAGAGCACACCCTTCAGAGGCTTTTCGGTATGCGCCGTCTTCAGGTGCTCGGCATGCAGATAGGCGTCAGTGCCGAGCTCGATCTCGACGATTTCGATGCCAAGCGCGGCCATGATGTTGCGGTAAGCGGGATAGCCGGGCGCAGCGATGGCGACGCGGTCGCCGGGGTCGAACATCGCCAGGAAGGCCAGGTTGAAGGCGGCCGATGAGCCCGTGGTGACGGCGATGCGGCTGGGCGGGACGTCGATCCCGTAATTGTCGCCATAATGCCCGGCGATCGCCTTGCGCAGGTCGGCAAGGCCCAATGCATCGGTGTAGCCGATGCGGCCGAGCTTCAGCGCGTTCGTTGCAGCTTCTCTGACCCCCACAGGCGCCGGGTCGGACGGCTGCCCGACCGCCATCGACACCACCGGCACGCCCGTTGCCTTCAGCCGGTTGGCCTCGGCCAGAATGTCCATGGCATGGAACGGCTCGACCTCGCCACGGCGCGAAAGGGAAACGACCATCTTCAAATCCATCACACCGGGATCGATCCCGGCCAAAGCTGCAGGCCCTTTTGGCCGCACAAATGCCCGATTGATGTGGGGATCACAAGCGCAGGAAGTTTTCGGTGCCGACTTTTCATCCTTCGCCCGCTCGTCTACCAGTGGACCTGTCATGTTGAGCCGACCCAGATCGATGTTTTCCAGACCTTCCATCGGGAGGACCGCGCGCGGCTTCGCGACGCTTTTGCTTGCCGCCGCCGTCGCGGTCTCCGGCTCTGTCAGCGCCTTGGCGCAAAACGTGCCGGTGGTGCGCGATGCCGAGATCGAGGCGCTGGTGCGCGACTATGCGCGGCCGATCTTCAAGGCGGCGGGTCTCGCCAATGACGGCGTCAACATCGTTCTGGTCAACGATCAGAGTTTCAACGCCTTCGTCACCGGGCGCCGGCTGTTCATAAATACCGGCGCGCTGATGATGGCCGAAACGCCCAACGAGATCATCGGCGTCATCGCCCATGAGGCCGGCCATATCGCCGGCGGCCACCAGCAGAAATTGCGCGAGCAGCTCGAGCGCGCCAAGACGATGGCGATCATCGCCACCCTGCTTGGCGCCGGCGCCATCGTTGCCGGCGCCACCACAAACAGCCGTGGCCTCGCCGGCGCCGGCATGGGAGTCGCAGCCGGCGGCGGCGAGATGGCGCAGCGCAGCATCCTTGCCTATCAGCGCACCGAAGAGACGACCGCCGACCGCTCGGCGATCACCTATCTCAACGCCACCGGCCAGTCCGGCATGGGCATGCTGAAGACCTTCGGCCGCTTCCAGAGTGCGCTATCCCTGTCCGGCGCGCAGGTCGACCCCTACCGGATCAGCCATCCTATGCCGCAGGAGCGCATCGCCAATCTCGAAGTGCTGGTCAAGCAGAGCCCCTATGTCGACAAGGTCGATACGCCGGCGCTGCAGCAGCGCCACGATATGATGCGCGTCAAGATCGCCGCCTATATGGGCGGTCAGGCCGCCGCAACGCGGCTGATGCGCAAGAATCCAGGCAGTCTTGCCTCGCGCTATGGCGAGGCGCAGCTCGCCTATCTCTACGGCAATCTGGGCGCAAGCCTCGCCAAGACCAATGCGTTGATCAAGGAGCAGCCGAAAAACCCCTATTTCCACGAACTGCGCGGCGACATCCTGATGAAGGCGAACAAGCCGAAGGATGCATCAGACGCCTACGCCAAGGCGGTCAGCCTCGATCCGGCGCGGTCCGGGCTGCTGCCGGTCTCCTATGGCCAGGCGCTGATGGCGGTCGGCACACCCGAATCGCTGAAGAAGGCGGCGATGCAGATCAACAGTGGCCTCGGGCGCGACAAGGAAAATGCCGAGGGGTATCGCTATCTGGCCCAGGCCTATGGCGAGCTTGGCAACATTCCGGCGGCCGAACTCGCGACGGCCGAAGGCCGTTTCTATTCCGGCGACTACAAGAATGCGAAAATCTTCGCCATGCGCGCGCAGCAGAAATTGAAGCGCGGCGAGCCGGGCTGGCTTCGCGCCCAGGATATCATAAACTACGCGCCATCAGGCAAAATCAAGAAGTGAACCTTCCGGCGGCATACTGCGACAAAGGCGGACGGAACAGGCAAGAGGATAAGGGATGATGAACAAGGCAATTCTGCTCGGCACGACGGGAGTGGCGGCCGCTCTTGCCATGCTGGCTTTCGGCTTCGTCGCCGGCAGCCCGCAGGCGGCCAAGGCCGATACAGCGCAGGTCGTGCAGGTAGCGTCCTCGGACACCAAGATCGACCGAGCCGAGGTCGAGGGCATCATCCGCGACTATCTGCTGAAGAACCCTGAGGTTCTGCTCGAAGTGCAGGACGCGCTCGAAGCCAAGCAGAAGGAAGAACAGCGGATCGCCGCGCTCGGCGTCATCAAGAACGCCAAGGAAGAGATCTTCAACTCCGCCTTCGACGGCGTCGTCGGCAATCCGAACGGCAAGGTCACGATCGTCGAGTTCTACGATTACAATTGCGGCTTCTGCAAACGCGCCATCGACGACATGCAGGCGCTGACGAAAGCCGAACCGGACCTGCGCTTCGTGCTCAAGGAATTCCCGATCCTGGGTCCGGATTCGCAGAAGGCGAGCGTCGTCTCCATGGCCTTCCACCTCATGAAGCCGGAGAAGTACGGCGAATTCCACAACGCCCTGCTCGGCGGCCCGGGTCGCGCCACCGAGGCCACGGCCATCAAGGTTGCCCTGTCGCTCGGCGCCGACGAAGCGGCGCTGCGCGAGAAGATGAAGGACCCAAGCATCCACGAGGCGATTTCCAAGACCTACGATCTCGCCACCAAGCTGGCGATCACCGGCACGCCTTCGTATGTGGTCGGCAACGAGGTTGTGTTCGGGGCACTCGGGCAGGACGTTCTGGCCGAAAAGATCGAGGCGGCGAAGGCCGCGCTCTGATCTATGGCAGCAGGCGGTTTCCCGCCTGCTGTGGACAGCAAAAGAACGCACTTGCGCTCTTTTCGCAGGCGTCTATGCCCATTATAGAGGGCCCAGCGCGCCGGCTGAGGCCGGCGCTGGGAAAGGTCGGCATTCTTGAAAACGATTTTCGTTCTGAACGGTCCCAATCTCAACGCGCTCGGCAAGCGCGAGCCGGGGATCTATGGCGGAAAGACGCTTGCCGCCATCGCCGACGACTGCAAGCAGGCGGGTGCAGCACTTGGTCTCGAAATCGATTTCCGTCAGTCGAACCATGAGGGCGACCTCGTCGACTGGATCCAGGAAGCCGGCGACAAGGCAGCCGGCATCGTCATCAATCCGGGCGCCTACAGCCACACCTCGATTGCCATCCACGATGCCATCCGTTCCGTCGCGCCGCTGCCGGTCGCCGAAGTGCATCTTTCCAACATCCACGCGCGGGAACCGTTCCGCCACGTCTCCATGGTCTCGCCGGTCGCCGTCGGCATGATCTGCGGATTCGGGCCGCTCGGCTACACGCTCGCGCTGCAGGCGCTGGCGGCACGCCTGTGACCGGCCAACAAACAGAAGGCTCGAAAATGTCGATAAAGAAGACCGGTGTTGACCAGCAGCTGATCCGCGACCTGGCAGGCATACTGAACGACACCAACCTCACCGAGATCGAGGTCGAGCTGGGCGATCTGAAGGTGCGCGTGTCGCGGCAGGCGCCCGCCGTGCATGCGATTGCCGCACCCCAGCCTAGCTATGTCTCCGCGGCAGCACAGCCGGCGGCCGCCGCAGCACCGGCTGCGGCCGACATCTCCAAGAACGCGGTCCCCTCGCCCATGGTCGGCACCGCCTATTTGGCGCCCTCGCCAGACGCCAAGCCGTTCATCGAGATCGGCCAGAAGGTCAAGGAAGGCCAGACGCTTTTGATCATCGAAGCGATGAAGACGATGAACCAGATCCCTTCGCCCCGCGCCGGCACGGTAACGGCCATCCTGTTCGAAGATTCCCAGCCGGTCGAATACGGCATGCCGCTCGTCGTGATCGAGTAGAGCCGGGAACAGCCGAAACATGTTCCAGAAAATCCTCATCGCCAATCGAGGCGAAATCGCCCTCCGGGTGCTGCGCGCCTGCAAGGAGCTCGGCATCCAGACGGTGGTGGTGCATTCGACCGCCGACGCCGACGCCATGCATGTCAGGCTCGCCGACGAGAGCGTCTGCATCGGCCCGCCGCCGTCGCGCGACAGCTATCTCAACATCCACCAGATCGTCGCCGCCTGCGAGATCACCGGCGCCGACGCGGTGCATCCGGGCTATGGCTTCCTGTCGGAAAACGCCAAATTCGCCGACATCCTCGCCGCGCATAACATCACCTTCATCGGCCCGTCGGGCGATCATATCCGCATCATGGGCGACAAGATCGAAGCCAAGCGCACCGCCAAACGCCTGGGCATTCCGGTCGTGCCCGGTTCTGACGGCGCGGTCACCGAAGAGAAGGAAGCCAAGCGCATTGCCGCGGGGATCGGCTATCCCGTGATCATCAAGGCCTCGGCCGGCGGCGGCGGCCGCGGCATGAAGGTGGCGCGCACCGAGGAGGATCTCGAGGTTGCGCTGCAGACAGCGCGCTCGGAAGCGGGTGCTGCCTTCGGCGACGATGCCGTCTACATCGAGAAATACCTGGAAAAGCCGCGCCATATCGAATTGCAGGTGTTCGGCGACGGCGCCGGTCGCGGCGTGCATTTCGGTGAGCGCGACTGTTCCCTGCAGCGCCGCCACCAGAAGGTCTGGGAAGAAGCCAATTCGCCGGCGCTCAATGCCGAGGAGCGCGCACGCATCGGCGGCATCTGCGCCAGCGCCGTCGCCGATCTCGGCTATTCCGGCGCCGGCACCATCGAATTCCTCTACGAGAATGGCGAATTCTACTTCATCGAAATGAACACCCGCCTGCAGGTCGAGCACCCGGTGACCGAGGCGATCACCGGCATCGACCTGGTGCATGAGCAGATCCGCGTTGCGTCCGGAGGCGGGCTTTCGGTGCGCCAGGAGGACATCAAGTTCAACGGCCACGCCATCGAATGCCGCATCAATGCCGAGGACCCGCGCACCTTCACGCCCTCGCCCGGCACGATCACCCATTTCCACACGCCGGGTGGCCTCGGCATCCGTGTCGATTCCGGCGTCTACTCCGGCTACAAGATCCCGCCCTATTACGACAGCCTGATCGGCAAGCTGATCGTGCACGGCCGCAACCGCGTCGAATGCATGATGCGGTTGCGCCGCGCGCTCGACGAATTCGTCGTCGACGGCATCAAGACGACGCTGCCGCTGTTCCGCGATCTGGTCGGCAATGCCGATATCGCCAACGGCGACTACGACATCCACTGGCTGGAGAAATACCTGGCCAAGGGTGATGAGGTCGCGAACTCGTAAGCTATAATGCTGCGATGACCCGCCCCTACGCGCCCGGCTATCGCATCCCGACCGACCTTCTGCTGAAGGCCTATGCGTCCGGCGTGTTTCCGATGGCCGAAAGCGCCAGCGACCCCGAAGTGTTCTGGGTGCGGCCGGAGACGCGCGGCATCATTCCGCTCGACGGCTTCCACACGCCGAAGAGCCTGAAGAAGACGATCCGCAAGCACCCGTTCGACATCCGCTTCGACTTCGATTTCGAGGCGACGATCGACGGCTGCGCCGAGAAGCGGGAGGAACGCCGCTCGACCTGGATCAACGCACCGATCCGTGAAGCCTATGTCGAGTTGCATCGGCTGGGCCATTGCCATTCGGTCGAGGCATGGCGCGAGGAGCGGCTGGTCGGCGGCCTCTACGGCGTCTCGCTGGGCCGCGTGTTCTTCGGCGAGAGCATGTTCGCCCGGGAGACGGACGCGTCCAAGACCTGCCTTTTCTATCTCGTCGAGCGGTTGAAGGCGCGCGGTTTCGCGCTGCTCGACACGCAATTCACCACCGAGCACCTCAAGCGCTTCGGCGCCGTCGACGTGCCGCGCGGCAAGTATGAAAAGATGCTGGCCGACGCACTGAAGGGCGAGGCGATCTTTTTTCCGTAACGGACTGTTTCGTCAGCCTTTCGCAGGTTCCATCGGAGTCTGCGAATGGAACATCATCTTCCAGCCATCGCTGCGATGCACGTAGCCGGTACTGACCAGTGCCGCATAGGCTTCACCGTTCTCCCTTGTGGCGTGGGCCTCATAGGTCAGCATGACGATATCGCTGCCCGGCTCGACCATGCCCTTCACGTCGATGTCGAGATCGCGCCAGCGGTTTGGCTTGCTGGCGGTTTTGGCGAGATCGGCGTTGCTGATCGCCTGCGCCATCTCAGGAAAGGCCACGAGGCATTCGGCATCGGCATTGGCGGCATAGTAGGCCGCATCGCCGGTCCAAAACCCCTTTTCAAGGTCGAGCAATTCCTTCTTGCTGGCCGTCATCTGCTTGATTGCTGACATCGCAAGATCCTCCATGCGCAATGTGCGCGGTCGCTCGTTGCCAACGTGTGGCAGGCGAAGCGGTTCCTCCCGGATCAATTGGTATTGGATCAGTTGGTGCTGTCGGCGTCCGGCTCGGTCGGCGCCGGAGCGGCGGCGGCCTTGGGCTTGGACGTATCGACCTGTGGTGCACCGTTCTTGGCGGCGTCGGGTGGCGGTACGTCCGACTTCTGCTTGCAGGCCTTCAGCCAGACGTCATAGACGGCGTGCTCCACGGCGTTCAGGCCGGGGCTTTCGGCGAACATCCAGCCGGTGAAGATGCGGCGGATCTTGCGGTCGAGCGTGATCTCGTCGACCTCGACGAAGGAATCGGTCTTCGGCTCTTCGGTCTCCGGCCGCGAATAGCAGATGCGCGGCGTCACCTGCAGAGCGCCGAACTGCACCGTCTCGTCGATATAGACGTCGAAGGTGATGATGCGGCCGGTGATCTTGTCGATGCCGGCGAATTCGGCGACCGGATTGGTGATGCGCTCGGCCACGGCCGGCGCTGCAGGCGCTGCCGGCGTCTGCGCGGCGGCAAACGTCCCCGTGCAGGCGACAAGAGCGGTTGCCGTCAGTCCGGCCATCGAAATTCGGCTGAAGATGCTCATGCAGGGATACCGGTGGTTGCGCCCGGGTGATTCTTTCAATCGCCAAGGCTAGTCGCCGTTTTCAGATCAGCAAGCAGCTAAACGTCAATTGTGGCGACAAAGGACCGATCGGCGCGGTGATGGCCGATTACGAACCGGGCGTCCAGGCGTCGTAGTCGCCGGTCACTTGCGGGCGATGCTGGTTGGTCAGCACCGAACCCTTCGGCCTGTAGGCCGCGGCACTGCCGGTGAGGTTCGGCTGATGCGGCTTCTGCCACTCGCGCGGCCGGTACTCCTCGCTCGGCGGCGCGGTATCGACGCGGTGGTGGATCCAGCCGTGCCAGCCCGGCGGGATGGCCGAAGCTTCCGAATAGTCGCGATAGATGACCCAGCGGCGGGTGCGGCCTTCCGAATCGACACCGCCCTCGTAATAGACGTTGCCGGCCTCGTCCTGGCCGACCTGCTTGCCGTGACGCCAGGTGTGGAAGCGGGTTCCCAGTGTCTGGCTGTTCCACCAGGTGAAAAACTGCAGAAGGAAAGTTTTCATCCAGATCCTCGCGGCGGCAGCGGCGGCGCCTGTTTCCTGCTTATGGCGTCAGGCCTTCGCGAAGGCAAGGGTTTTGCCGCGCGGGCGACGCAAATGGTCCGTGCGCTAAATCGATGCAGCAGCGCGGTTGGCGGAAGCCGGCTTGCCAAGCACTGCTTGTCTTTCTAAAGCTCGGCTCGCCCGGCAGCGGGCGCCCGGCCCGGTGCCGGCTGAGGGAGGTGAGGATTGGCCCCAGAAATGTCCGCCGATGTCCGGATCGGCCCTGACGACATTCGCCGCCGCAAGGGCGGCGTGCCGATCGTCTGCCTGACGGCCTATACCTACCCGGTAGCCCGCCTGCTCGACGACCATGTCGACCTGCTCCTGGTCGGCGACAGCGTCGCCATGGTGCTGCATGGCCACAAGACGACGCTCGGCGCCTCATTGGAAATGATGATCGCTCATGGGCAAGCCGTGATGCGCGGCTCGGCCAAAGCCTGCGTCGTCGTCGACATGCCGGCCGGCAGCTATGAGACCTCCACCGCCCAGGCCTTGGCCTCGGCACGACAGGTTGTCGACGAGACCGGCTGCCAGGCGGTCAAGCTGGAAGGCGGCATCGATGTCGCCGAACAGATCGCGGCAATTGTCGCGGCCGGCATTCCTGTCATGGGCCATATCGGCCTGCAGCCGCAATCGGTGGAAAAGGATGGCGGCTACAAGATCAAGGGTCGGACCGAGGAGAATGTGGCGGCCCTGTTTCGCGACGCCGAGGCGGTGGAAAAAGCCGGCGCGTTCTCTGTCGTCATAGAAGGCACGGTCGAGACCGTCGCCGCCGACCTCACGCGGCGCCTCGCCATTCCGACAATCGGCATCGGCGCCAGCGCCGACTGCGACGGCCAGATCCTGGTCATCGACGACATGGTCGGGATGACCGTCGATCGGGTGCCGAAATTCGTCAAGGAATATGCCGCACTGCGCGGCGTGATCTCCGATGCGGCGGCACGCTATGCCGCCGAGGTGCGCAGCCGCACATTTCCCGGCCCCGACCACGTTTTTCCAGCTAGGCCAAGCAAGGACAAGGCATGAGCCGACCAATCGTCGTCGACAGCGTTGCCACCTTGCGCGCGCAAATCCGCGCCTGGCGGCAGGACGGCCTGCGCATCGCCATGGTTCCGACCATGGGCGCGCTGCATGACGGCCATATCTCGCTGGTCAGGATCGCGCTCGAAAAGGCGGATCGTTGCCTCGTCTCGATCTTCGTCAATCCGACGCAGTTCGCCCCAACCGAAGACCTCGAAAAGTATCCGCGCCAGTTGGCCCACGATCTCGAGCGGCTGGCGGAAGCCGGTGCGCATCTGGCATTTACGCCGACTGTGTCCGAGATGTACCCGGCCGGCTTCGCCACAAAAATCTCGGTCGGCGGCCCCTCCGCCGGTCTCGAATCGGACTTCAGGCCGACCTTCTTCGACGGCGTCGCCACGGTCGTGGCCAAGCTCTTCCTGCAAACCCTGCCCGACTATGTGATCTTCGGCGAAAAGGACTACCAGCAGCTTTGCGTCGTCAGGCAGCTTTGCCGAGACCTTGACCTGCCGGTCGAAATCATCGGCGCGCCGACGGTGCGCGACGCGCACGGTCTCGCCATGTCGTCGCGCAACGCCTATCTCGGCGAAGCCGAACTCGAGGTAGCGCGAAAACTCAACGCGATCCTGCGCCGGACAGCGAGTGCGCTGACGGGCAGCGCGGATGAAGCCGGCGCGACCGATGCGGCCGCCCGCGCCCTTGTCGAAGCGGGCTTCCAGCGGGTCGACTATGTCGCCGCGCGCGAAAGCCTGACGCTCGCTCCCTGGCGGCGCGGCAGCGACGGCCGCCTGCTCGCCGCCGCATGGCTCGGCAAGACCAGGCTGATCGACAATGTGGAGATTCCCTCCGCCTAGTTCGGAGCCTTCGCAACCAGCGCTTGCGGCCGTCCGTGCACCGTCGCGAAGCGCTTGTTCCTCGCTCGGCACGTGCAGGCCGCAGGCGACCTATCCGATCGTCTTCTCGAAGATCAATGCCGGCAACCCCGACCGGCCGCCGCAATCGGCAGTCTTGCCGGTCGGCAAGAAACCATTCGAGCGGTAGAAGGCGATAGCCACCGTGTTAACTTCCTCCACCTCGAGGCGCAGCGTAAGCGCTTCGGGGAAGCTGACCTCGACCTCTTCCAGCAATGCCCGGCCGATCCCCTGCCGCTGGCAGGATGGATGCACGTAGAGCTGGTTCAGCAGGATGATCTTCGGCTCCGTGGTGGCAGCGGCGAAGGCCATGCCGCCGAGACGCTTGCCGTCATCGGCGACCAGGAATTCGGAGTTCGGCCGCGTCAGCCGCGTCCGGAGCGAAGCGATCGAGTGCCAATCGCCGGTGATTTCGGTGACCCGCTCGACGCCATAGATGGCGTCGTAGGTGGCATGCCAGGTTTCGACCAGCAAGGCCCGCACCGCGGCAAGATCGCGCTCGCTGGCGGTACGGACGAACATTGCCCTACTCGATACCGAGTTTGTCCTTGACCAGGTCGTTGACTGCCTGCGGATTGGCCTTGCCGCCGGTCGCCTTCATCACCTGGCCGACGAACCAGCCGGCCATGGTCGGCTTGGCGCGCGCCTGCTCGACCTTGTCCGGATTGGCGGCGATGACGTCATCCACCGCCTTCTCGATAGCGCCGGTGTCGGTGACCTGCTTCATGCCGCGACTTTCGACCAGTTGGCGCGGATCGCCGCCCTCGTTCCAGACGATCTCGAACAGGTCCTTGGCGATCTTGCCGGAAATGGTGCCTTCCTTGATGAGATCGATGACCGCACCCAGCTGATCGGGCGAAACCGGAGCATTTTCAATATCTTTTCCGGCCTTGTTGAGAGCGCCGAGCAGGTCGTTGATGACCCAGTTGGCGGCGAGCTTGCCGTCGCGCCCCGAGGCCACCTGCTCGAAATAGTCGGCAATCGGCTTTTCCGACACCAGGATCGAGGCGTCGTAGGTCGATAGCCCCAGCGAGGCGATCAGCCGCGCCTTTTTGTCGTCGGGCAGTTCCGGCAGGTCTTTCGCCAGGGCATCGACATAGGCCTGGTCGAATTCCAGCGGCAAAAGGTCGGGATCCGGAAAATAGCGGTAGTCATGCGCTTCTTCCTTGGAGCGCATCGAGCGCGTCTCGCCCTTGTTGGGGTCGAACAGCCGCGTCTCCTGGTCGATCTTGCCGCCATCCTCCAGAATGGCGATCTGCCGGCGTGCCTCATAGTCGATGGCCTGGCCGATGAAGCGGATCGAGTTGACGTTCTTGATCTCGCAGCGCGTGCCGAATTCGCCGCCCGGCTTGCGCACCGAGACGTTGACGTCGGCGCGCATCGAACCCTCGTCCATGTTGCCGTCGCAGGTACCGAGATAGCGCACGATGGTGCGCAGCTTGGTGACATAGGCTTTGGCCTCGTCGGCGGAGCGCATGTCAGGTTTGGAGACGATCTCCATAAGCGCCACGCCCGAGCGGTTGAGGTCGACATAGGACATGGTTGGATGCTGGTCATGCATCGACTTGCCGGCATCCTGCTCCAGATGCAGCCGCTCGATGCCGACCTCGATGTCCTCGAACTCGCCCTGCCGATCCGGACCGACCGAGACGATCACCTTGCCCTCACCGACGATCGGCTGCTTGAACTGCGAGATCTGGTAGCCCTGCGGCAGGTCCGGATAGAAGTAATTCTTCCGGTCGAAGACCGATTTGTGGTTGATCTCGGCCTTCAGCCCCAGCCCGGTACGGATCGCCTGTTTGACGCATTCCTCGTTGATGACCGGCAGCATGCCCGGCATCGCCGCATCGACCAGGCTGACATTGGCGTTGGGCGCCGCGCCGAACGCCGTCGAGGCGCCGGAAAACAGTTTTGCTTCCGAGGTCACTTGCGCATGCACCTCGAGGCCGATGATGATTTCCCAATCGCCGGTAGCGCCGGGGATCAGGCGTTTGGCGTCGGGCGTGCGGGTATCGATGATGGTCATGGGAGCCTGCAATTGGAACGACTGTAATGTGCGAAACGCACATTCTGATTTGCAACTTCGCTAGTGCAAACCGTTCCATGAGACAAGCGCAAAGCCGCAGAACCGGACTTTCCAGCCGCTTGGCGCGGGCTCGAACTCGTCCGCGCCGAACTCGACAACAGGTAGCATAGGGCTCCGCCGGTCGGCTTCCGGCCGGCGGTTTCCCTTGTCCGCTCAGGCGGTGGCGATATAGGCCCTGATTTCCTCGGCCTCGCGCTCGACATCCTCGATGCGCCGCTTGACCACGTCGCCGATCGACACGATGCCGTAGAGCAGGCCGTCTCTTTCCACCGGCAGATGACGGAAGCGGCCCTTGGTCATGATTTCCATGACCTCGTTGACGGTGTGGTTCTCGTTGCAGATCTTCACCTTGGGCGTCATCGCCGAGCGCACCGGGATTTCAAGTGCTGCCGCTCCTTCCCTGGCGATCACCCGTACGATGTCGCGTTCGGAAAGAATGCCGACGATCTTGTGATCGCCATTGGTGATGACCAGCGCGCCAATCCTGTGTTCGGTCAGGATACGAATAGCTTCGCTCAGCTTTTCGTTCGGCCCGAGCGTCAACACGTCATGGCCTTTCTTCTCGAGAATTGCCTTAACAGTCATGGCGTCCTCCTCAGCTTTTGCTTTGCCGGTTCCTGCCCTGACCGGCATTCACGTTCCAGTGAACATCGTGCGCCGTGATTGGTTGCATTTCAAGTGCGGCGGTCATTGCTCGTCTGCGTGGACGTCCTGCTGGCGCCGATCGAAAAGGCGTACGCCGAAGAAGCCGGCGACAAAGCCGCCAATATGGGCTTCCCAGGCGATCTGGCTGTCAACACCGGGTGCAAAGCCGATAAGGCCGGTGACGAGATTGATCACCATCCAGACGCCGAGAAAGGTCATGACGCCGCGCGAGCGCAGCACCTCCGCGATCGGCAGCGGCGCACCGGCAAAGCCGGCCTTGCCCGAAGAGCGGTCGATGCGGAACCCAAAGCGCGCCGCCGCCCCCATCATGCCTGAAATGGCGCCCGAAGCGCCGACCAGCGGCGCCTGGCCGAGCGGATGCACGGCCCAGAACAGCACCACCGCCGCCAGTCCGGTGGCGGCGAAGAACAGCGAGAACCAGAACGTGCCGAACCGGTTCGCCAGCGGCGAGCCGAAAGCCGCGAGCCACACCATGTTGATGGCCAGATGCGCGAAGCCGCCATGCAGGAAGGCATAGGTGAAGGGGCTGGTGAACGCGTAGACATCGAGATCGAACTGGCCGGAGTAGCGGATCGGCACGAAGGCAGTCCGCACCAGCAGGGCAAAATCCTGGTCGTCGGTGAGCCCGTAGACGCGGATCAGGTGGACGGCGACGCAGATGCCGATCACCGCCAGCACCACCGGCGGCAGGTTGAACACCGGCTCGCGGCGCGGCTCCGCGGCCTCATCCTGCTGTTCGGTTTCGGAAGGACTTGCCGGTTCGCTCATTCACATCTGTTCCAGGGATTCGGATGTTGAGCATTTAGAGCAAAGCGGGTCTGAGCGGGAATTTTTCTCTCCGCCTCCGCCGGACGAGCGCTCCCCCTGGCAAGCGCCACGGGAACCCCACTTCGCCGTATGGCCGCGGGCAGCTTGTTTTCACGGCAGGCTTGAGCACCGCCAGGTTGCTCGATTGGCGACTACAATTGGCGCGATTTCGCCGCGCGTTCAAAAGAGGCTTACCTGGAGCCCCTAGCGCAACTCTCGCTTGACCGGTTTCGGCAAGATGTCGTCGACGACGTTCGGCAATACTGTCTTGACCTCGGCGCTCTCGAGCATGGCGCCTATGGCGTCGGGATCTCCGCTCACGGATGCGGAGTTGGCCGAAGGACGGACCTTTCCCAATGTCACCGCGCCAGGCTTTCCGACGCTTTTTTCGGCCTGCTCGATCACGCGCGAAACGGTCTCGGGCAATGCTGCGCCGGCGACGTCGTCGTTGAAGAAAACCTGCGCACTCACCGGCTTGCCGGAGCGCGCCTGGCGCTCAAGCTCGTCTTTGATGGCCGCCGGGCTCCATTCCTGAGATGTCTTTTCATCGGCCATGCCGCAAGCCTCCGGTTTCCCTGCAGCAATATATAGGCCCGATCTTGCAAATGACAGGCGGCAGGTTTCGGCTTCGACGGCCATGGGTCCGAAATTCGCAGCCCTTTCGGGACGATGCGAATTTCGGATGCCACGCTGCAGCACCACGCATCCATTTGGGACGCGCAAAGGACTAAATTCTGGCAGCCGCAACTTTCTTGCCCGTCGATTTGGTCGCGCGTCTGGTGACCGGCTTTGCTTTGGCGACCTTCCGCCGCGAAGCCACTGCGACTGCCGGGCCTTTCACTGGCAAAGGCGAACCCGTCAGCAACTGGAAGGCGCGCCGCACGTCGGGCAGCCCTCGGTTGCCGCGTGCCTTCAGCATGCCCGCCGGCAATGTGCAGGAGCCGATGATCGCCTGCTCGATCTGGTCGATGCTCGCTGCCGGCCTTGCCTGCTTGAGCAGCACGGCCAGCCCCGCGACATGCGGCGTCGCCATGGACGTGCCGTCCATTTCGGCAAACTTTCCGCCTGGGATGCAGGACAGGATCCCGACCCCAGGCGCCACCAGATCGGGCACCAGCGGATCCGCCGGCCGGTCGAATTTCTGACTGCTCGAGAACGACGCCACCGCGTCCGCCTGATCCATTGCCCCTACGGAAAGGACATTGTCATAATTGCCGGGGGAACGGCTGGTCATCGGCCCTTCATTGCCGACCGCGAAAACCGGCAGCACGCCGCCAGCACGCAGCGCATTGATGATCTGCTGGAATGCGGGCGTAAAGCCCCGCAAGCCCAGCGACATGCTGAGAATGGGACACTTCTTTTCGATAATCCAATCCATCCCGGACAAAATCCGGTCGATCACCTGGCCGCCTTCGATCACCATGGCGCTGGCAATCTGCGCTCCCGGCGCAACGCCGAAGGCACCCTTCTCTCCCGCCCGTCCGACTATGGTGCCGGCCGTGTGGGTGCCGTGCTCGTCGCTGTCATGCGGCTTGGCGTCGGGGACCTTGTCGCCTGCCAGGTCGAACTCGGCGAAATCGAAGATGGCCCCCTTGAGCGACGGATGGTTGCCGTCGATGCCCGTATCGAGATGGCCAACGACGACACCCTTGCCGTCGAACCCTGCATTCCACATATCCTCCACGCCCAGCCGGCGCAGCCCCCAGCTCACCGTTTTCCTGGGCCGAGCCGGCCTGATGCTCGTCGGTCGGATGAGGCTCAATTCCGGCGCCTTGACGATGCTCCCCGCAGTCGGACTCGTCTCGAGGGCAGCCATGCCGGCTGCATCGACAAAGCCCGTGGCGAGACCCAGATGTGGATAGACGCGCATGCGGCGCGTGGCCGGATCCACGGCGCGCCGGAAGTTGCGGCTGGCGGAAGCCCGGGCGTCGAGCGCCAGGCTTTCCTGCTGTGCTTCGCTGGGGACGATAAAGTGATCCTGCAATTGCGCTTCGGCGTCCCGAGACGCTGAACTGTCGACGCCGCCTCGCGCCGCCGCAAGACCGACCCCGAGCCCAACCGGGGTCAGTGTTACGATGACCTTCGCGTAACCGACCGACGCGATGGTTTCTGCGATGTCCTGATTGGCCATGATGTCCTCCCGTCTATGGTTTCAAGCTCCATTGCACTGCTGCCCATGCGCCGACGCCAGCCATGGCGGACCGGGTCGAAACCGGCCGCCTTGCCGAAGCAGATGCCGGGGACCGTGGTCGACGATTGTTTTGTGGAGGCGCCCGCTTATTTCGATTTTGAAAATTCGGCGGCATTGCAAACATTTCGATGCTTGTCTTGCTTTCGATGTTTGTCCTGCGCCATCGGCCATCTTAGTTTGCCGATCCCTCATGCTCTGTGAAATTACTCACATAGGAAAATATTTATCGAAGCAACGGTGACTCCACTTGTACATCAATGCTTTGGGGACATAACGTCGAGCAAATAATTCATCGGCCATGTTTGAGGGAGGCGATCATGCAGTACATGCGTAAGAACGTCTGGGAACTCGGCAATGACTGGGCCGCGCCGATCGTGTGGTACGCACGAGGTGTTGCAGCGATGAAGTCGCGAGCGCTCGCCAAGCCGACGAGCTGGCGTTTCTATGGTGCCATCCACGGCATCGACCGGTCGCTCTGGAAACAGCTCGGCTATCTGAGTTCGTCCGTCCCGCTGCCCAGCAGCGCCTGGCGAGCGGGAAGAATGTCGAGCTGGTCGGCGCCAATCGCAAGGCGCTGCCGATCAGCGGCGACGAAGCCAGCACATCCGTGCAGCTCGATGCAGGCATGCGCAGCAAGGTGTCGGCGAGCCTTACCGAGGCAGCCACGACCGGCGAGCCCGACCGCGTATTCCTCAACCTCGAAAATGTCCGCGGCCTATCCGACGCTACTGCATTCCACGTCTATGTCGCGCTGCCCAAGGGGGCTGATCCCGCCAAATATCCCGAACGGCTGGCGGGCAGCATCGCTTTGTTTGGTGTTCGTAAGGCGAGCCTTACGGACGAAGAGCACGCAGGAAAAGGCCTGACCTTCGTGCTGGTAACAAAAATCGTCGACGCGCTGCATCTCGACAATGCGCTCGACGTCAGCGCGCTCGACGTTCGCATCGTGCCGGTGAAGCCAGTCCCCAAGAAGGCGAAGATCAGCATCGGGCGCATCAGCATCTTCCGCCAGGGCGTTTGAGCGGAGCTCCGGCGATGACGCCAGCCGGCCGGAAGCGACATCCAGGCGCCGATGCTGTCGATCAGCATGCTTGCCTGGATCGTCGTTGCGATGGAGGCGACGGGGATGACGCTTCCCGCCTTCTGTTCGGCCGGAGCGCTGTGGGCCGCGCCTTCCGCCGCTTCGCTCGACCTGGTGCTGGCGCTCAACCCGCCAGCATCGCTCGCCGGCAGCTGGGCGCTGATGCTTGCGGCCATGATGGCGCCCTTGCTGATCGCGCCGGTGCGCCACATCCGCGATCGCTGCTTCCCGCGACGCCGTGCGCGTGCCGTAGCGCTCTTCGTTGCCGGCTATGCCGCAAGCTGGATGGTTGCGGGCGCAGTGCTGCTGTCCTTGGCCTTCGCGGTTGGGCTGACCGCTCCGGCATCTTGGCTGCCGCTCACGGCAGCGGCAATTCTTGCCCTTGTTTGGCAGATTTCGCCCGCCAAGCAGATTTGTCTCAATCGATGCCACGTCCGGCCGGAGCTGGCCGCGTTCGGGCCGGCGGCCGATCTCGACGCGATCCATTTCGGTGCGGCGCACGGCGTCTGGTGTGTCGGCTCATGCTGGACATTGATGCTGTTGCCCTTGCTGGTTGCGTATGGGCATATCGCCGCCATGGCCGCGGTCGCGCTGTGGCTTTTCGCCGAGCGTCTCGACCGGCCGGTGCCACCGCGCTGGAGCTGGCGCGGCCCGGGCAAGGCCATCCGCATTGCGGTTGCGCAAATAGGGATGCGACCGCCGCGCAGCTAAAGCAATTCCGGCAAAAGTGCGTAGCGGTTTTCCGTCCGGAATCGCGTCAAAACAAAAGGATAGAGCGGTTCTGCGTTTCCGTGAAACGGTGAATCGCTCCAGCAGATCGCACGGCGGCGAATCGCCGGAACGAATCATCCGGCGCGAATCAAAAAAGAAGCCGTTCAAGGTCCCCCCTTGAACGGCTGGTCGAGTCCCCTGCTCCCCTGAACTCTTGACTGAAGTGCTGCCGATCGTTGCGAAACGACCGTTTTTGGAGTGGTTTTGGTGTGCCACAGCCGCCGCCGGACAGCAACGTAAACCACTTGTTAACCTTAACGTCCCCGACCCGTGAACAAGTGTTAACGATGCTGGCACGCATCCTGCAACGCAACGCATGTAGTCATCGGAGGGCGCCCTGTCTGTTCGCCGATGGGACATGAAAAGACAGATTGCGCGGAAGAGCACAAAATGAACCAGAACGGATCGATCACGCTGTTCCATTATTGGAACCGGCTGCGTGATGGGCGCTCCGCCCCGAAGCGTTCGGAAGTGGAGCCTGCCGACATCAAATCGCTGCTTGCCGACACGTTCATCCTCGAAAGGGATACGCGCGGCGAAGCGGTGTTCCGGCTTGCCGGCACCAGGCTTTGCGCCGGATATGGCCGTGAACTCAAGGGGTTCTCCTTTCCCTCCCTGTGGCGCGAGAAGGACCAGCGGCTCGTCGCGCGGCTGGTTCACGGCGTCTTCGACCAGAAGTCGGTGGTGCTCATCACCTATGAGGGTTTTAGCCGCAACGGCCGTTCCAACAAATTCGAACTGCTTGCCCTGCCGCTCGACGGCGGCGTCGAGAATCCGCGCTGCATGGGCGTCATCAGCGCCGCCGAAAGGCCGTTCTGGCTAGGTGCCGATCCGATCACCGATGCACTGATCGATTCGATCCGCGTCGTCGATCCGGACAAGGAGCCGATGTTCCTGAAGAACCGGCCGGCGATCAGCGTTCCCTCGCTTGTCCCCTCCGAATACGACCCGCCCGAAACGATTTCGGCGCTCGGCCGCGCGCGCCGCATCCGCCATCTCGTGGTGTTCGACGGCGGGCGTGGGGAATAGTTCAAATCTGAAGTTTTATCTTAAGGCTGACGGCGGACTTTTCTTCTTTGTTAACCTGCATGGCTGTACTTTTCCGGGTGAAATTCCTCGCATCGACGCGCGGGAATGCCAACGGGGTGTAGGCAGTCATGAGGTCAGCGGCGGTCGACTACGCGCCGTCCCACGCCGAAAGGCGTAACTTTCAGCGCGTCCGGGTCAAGATCTATGGGCGCTTCATGCTGGAAGACCGCACCGAGCACCCGTGCCAAGTGATCGACATGTCGCCTGGCAATGTCGCGTTGCGCACCGACCGCATCGGCATGCCCGGCGAAAAAGTCATCGCCTATATCGACCACATCGGCCGCATCGAAGGCGTCGTCACCCGCACCTCGCAGGACGGCTTCGCCATGACCGTCATTGCCTCGGAGCGCAAGAAGGACAAGCTCGCCGCGCAGCTGACCTGGCTCGCCAACAAGCACGAGCTCGACCTGCCGGAAGACCGCCGCCACGAGCGCGTCGCGCCGCGCAATCCGATGAGCGTGCTCCAGCTTACCGACGGACGCCAGTACCAGTGCCGCATCATCGACCTGTCGCTGTCGGGCGCGGCGATCGAGATCGACGTCAAGCCGGCCATCGGCATCCAGGTCATGCTGGGCACGATGCGCGGCCAGGTGGTGCGTCACTTCGAGGATGGCGTCGCCGTCGAATTCGCCGTCATCCAGCGCCCGGAAACCCTGGACTCCGAATTCAACGCGCCGCGCTCCTGACGAGCGGTAATCCGCCAGACGATTGAACCGGCCCATTGCGGCCGGTTTTTTTGTTGTTCTCACTGACGCCTGCGACCAAAATGACCCACGCTGAGACACGGGTTGCACACCGGCAAAAGCCGGCTCCGGAGAAGGTCCAAGCAATTTTAGATCAAACTAATTCAAATTTTATGTTTATTCTATTGGCGTTTTACTCAATGTCTACTTCGGGTTTTTGCGTCAAATAAATCCGCCTGTGACAAGGTCTCCTCAAACGGGGAGACTAAAACAATGAAGAAGACGAGGGGCAAGCTGTTGCTCATGGCAATGGCGATGCAGCTTTCCGCTTTGGCTACAGCCTATGCAGGGCCGGTCTTCATGCACACGGGCGGCCGCACCACCCAGCCGGTCGGCCACTACGAATTCTGCCAGAAGCTTCCAGGAGAATGCACCGAAAGGACGCCGAGGCAGGCACCGATCGACCTGACCCGCAAGCTCTGGGCGAAGATCGTCAGCATCAACAATTCGGTCAACACCAGGATCACGCCGCGCACCGACATGGAAATGTGGGGCAAGGAAGAGGTCTGGTCCTATCCCGACAGCGGCTTTGGCGACTGCGAGGACTATGCGCTGGAAAAGCGCCGCGAGCTGATGAACATCGGCGTCCCTGCCGGCGACCTCCTGATGACGGTGGCGCGCCAGCCCAATGGCGACGGCCATGCGGTACTCACCGTGCGCACCAGCCTCGGCGAGTTCATCCTCGACAATCTGCAGCTCAAGGTGCTGGCCTGGACCGACACCGACTACACCTACCTGAAGCGCCAATCGACGGAGAATTCGGGCGTTTGGGTGACAATCAACGATGGCCGCGAGGACGCGGTCGCCAGCGTCCGCTGAGGGCGCCAATGCATGTCGCCCAAAAAGTGCGCAGCGGTTTGGGATAACGACATGCATAGAGCAAGAGGTTAAGCGCATCGCATGAATGCGACGCGCCTAGGGAGAAAACCCGGTCGAGTCCCCACCCTCCCCGTCCCCAACGACCGGGTTTTAGGAGCCGGCCCCGTCCCCGGGCCGGCTCCGCCATTTCTGGAGTAAGCTGTCGAAATTCTGATCGAAGATACGGTTTCAATAGCTCAGATTTCTGTTTGCGGCCCGCCTCTGCTACAACAGCAAGTAGCGCGAACCGGGTCCGGCCATGGTTTCTCCGGCCAGAGTTCGAAATCCGAGAGTGCGCCAGCCGCGAGAAGTCCTGCATGCCGACCGAACCCCGATCACCGCGCTTGGCGGTGCTTATCGACGCTGATAACGCTTCCGCCAAGATTGTCGACGGCCTGTTCGAGGAGATCGCCAAGATCGGCGAGGCCAGCGTCCGCCGCATCTATGGTGACTTCGCAAATGCCCGGTCGAAGGGATGGGCTGACGTTTTGTCGAAGCACGCGATCATTCCGCAGCAGCAGTTTGCTTACACCACTGGGAAGAACGCTTCCGATATCACACTCGTGATCGACGCGATGGACCTGCTTCACAGTGGTCGCTTCGACGGCTTCTGTCTGGTCTCTTCCGACAGTGACTTCACCCGGCTTGCCGCACGCATACGTGAACAAGGCGTTGATGTGTTCGGGTTTGGGGAGCAGAAAACCCCGGAGAGTTTCCGGCAGGCATGTCGCCGTTTCGTCTATACCGAAAACCTTCTCCGCGGCGCTGAGGATAGTCAGGATGCTGCGCCGGCTAGAAAGCCACTTGAGGTGCCGAGCGCCGCGACGCCCATACTGCGGAAGGTCATCGGCCAGATGGAAAGCGAAGATGGCTGGGTGCTTCTAGGCACCTTCGGCAAGCAGCTTTTAAACCTCTTCTCCGACTTCGACCCTCGCACCTACGGCTTCAGCAAACTTAGCGACCTGGTGAGGAATACAGCCGCATTCGATATTGAAAATCCCAAAGGTGGGGCCATGCGAATACGGATCAAAGCTGCAGCGAAAAAAGGGAAAAGCAAATCCGAGTGACGCCGTCATGCTGGAAATCCCGGAAGACCGATGCGAGCGCCACAGGCTGTTCAAGGCCATCGACGATGCCTTCAAGGCCGGTGACTTCGAGGGCCTTGCCAAGGCCCTCGGCGGCTCGTCGCGCTGGTACGACGAGGCGATGCCATTCGAGCTCGGCCTCGGCCATCCGCTGGAATATGCGATCTACTGGAGTTCATCTCCCTTCATCTCGACCTTGCTCGATGCGGGTTCGAATCCGAACTACGGGGACCACGCCGGATTTCCTTCGATCATCGCGGCACTGTCCACCGAGCGGACGGACAAGCTCGAAATCATCCGCATCCTGATCGACCACGGCGCGGACGCCAACATGCGGGGCGTCAACGACTGGACGCCGCTCCACTATGCGGTGGCCATGCGCGACGCAGAGGCGATCCGCCTGCTTCTGGCGGCGGGCGCCGACCCCTCGCTCAAATCCCGCATCGATGACTATACGACAGCCCTAGCGGAAGCCGATGCGGCCGGCTTCGAAGCCGGCGCTTCATTGCTGCGTGATGCGATGCGCAGGCGCGGTTCCGATTGATGCTCGATCGTGGTGCGCAACCATAGTGGAAGAGCCGAAGACCTATCCGGATTTTACCTCAGGCCTTCTTCAGCCCTTCCTTGAACCGCTTGCCGTTGGCGACATAGTGTGCGGCCGAGCCGCGAAACCTGGCGATCGCTGCTTCGTCCAGTTCCCTCACCACCTTCGCGGGCGAGCCGACGATCAGCGAATTGTCGGGGAACTCCTTGCCTTCTGTCACCAGGGCGCCGGCGCCGACCAGCGAATTCCTGCCGACCCT
The DNA here is from genome assembly GCF_014843845.1 of Mesorhizobium amorphae. Taxonomy (GTDB): domain Bacteria; phylum Pseudomonadota; class Alphaproteobacteria; order Rhizobiales; family Rhizobiaceae; genus Mesorhizobium; species Mesorhizobium amorphae_A. The sequence continues at coordinate 67,084 of NZ_JHQS01000006.1, forward strand.
CGCCCCATTGAGCACGATCGCGCCCATGCCGATCAGGCTGTTGTCGCCGATCGTGCAGCCATGCAGCAGCGCGCGGTGGCCGATCGTGCAGCCCTCGCCGATGGTCAGCGGAAAGCCGGGATCGGTGTGCATGACCGTATGTTCCTGCACATTGGTCTCGGCGCCGATGACGATCGGCTCATTGTCGCCCCGGATGACGACACCGAACCAGAAGCCGGCATTGCGGCCGACCCTGATGTCACCGATCAGCGTCGCGTCCGGCGCGATCCAGTTGCTGTCGGCGTCCTCGAAGCTGGGGGCTTTCCCGTCGATCGCATAGGCCGGCATCTCGTCTCCGAATCGTCTCGAGCCACGTAGTCGTTCGAGACTAGAGCAATTCCAGGAAAAGTGCCTAGCGGGCCAGCCATCCTATCAAAAGCTGAACTGCTCCAAGGGCGTGTTCGCCCACGACGCAATTGCGATCAGAACAACGCCCAGCGCCAGCGCCCAGGCGATGGCCGTGCAGCCGCAGGAGATCAGCGCCAGGGTCGAGATGCGGCCTTGCCTGCGGGCATCCAGGGCATCGTTGACCAGCATGAACGGCCCGGCGCAAGCCGTCGCGGCCAGCGAGCGCAGGACATGCGTCGGTGAGACATAGGGTTCGGCAAAGGCAAGCCGGCGACCCGACATCAGCTCCATCGCCGATCCAGCCAGGCCGCATGCGGTCAGGCCGACCGCAAAAGCAAACAGAACGAGCTCCACGGGGCCCATCTTTACCTCCCGTTTACCATGAAACCGCACAGTCGGTTTCGAAACGGGCGCTGCAAGAGCCATGCCGCGCCATGTGTGCCGCCCCAGGACACCTGCGGGAGAGTTACAGGCGACGACATCGGGGATTGCGATGAAGCAGGCAGCGGCCGCTAACTGTCCGGAATTCGACATCGTCGATTCCACGCTGATGAAGCGGGTGTTCTATATTTTCGCGGCGCTGGCGCTGTTGTCGGTGGTGATCAGCCTGGGCGGCAAATGGCTTGGCCGCTCGATCGCCATGGCCGGCTACACCGACGACACGACGATCCATGAGGTGGTGATCGGCAACAATGTCATCGCCGTGCCGGCAAACATGATCCGGTTCGAGCAGGCGCGGCGTGACGGCATCGCCTCGCGGCTCGACCTCTATCTGCGATATCCCGAGATGGACGGCTACAGCGCCGCCGCCCGCGACGACTTCAATCACACCGGATCGAGCAGGGACATCGTCTTCCTGTCGTTCGAGCAACAGATGATGTCGCGTGACATGAGCGGCCGCTTCACCCCGATCTACAGCGCCTTGATCGCTCAGCCGGGCACAGCGGGACCAGGCGGCACGACGCTTTATCGCTTCACCGAAAAATCAGGCTACCTCAACGAGCTGCTTGCGGTCGCCAAGCGCCCAGGCAAGGACCCGTTCGTCGCGCGTTGCCTGAGCGGACCGACTGCCGAGGAATCGCTGGCGCCCTGCGAGCGCGACATCCATGTCGGCGACGGCCTCAGTCTCACCTATCGCTTTCCGCGGGAGTTTCTCGGCGACTGGCAGGCGCTTGATGCCGCGATTGCCGCCCAGACCGCGCATGCGCTGAAGACAGGGCGCTAAAGCCCTTCGTTGCCTATTCACAAATGCAAACGGCTGGCCGGGCCGCATCGCTGCAGCACCGACCAGCCGCGAATTCAGGCTCAGGCCAGATCGATGTCGAGGATCGCCATCGAGAAATTGTAGTCGCCATCATCCTCGTCCTTGAAGACGATGCCGAGGAATTCGTCGCCGACATAGACCTCGGCCGAATCCTCCTTGCGCGGACGCGCCTTCACCTGGAGCTTGGGATTCTGGAAGACGCGCTTGAAATAGGCGTCCAGTTTTCTGATTTCGTCCGGCTTCAAAAGTCTTCTCCGAAATGTCGGGCTTGTTCGTTGGAACGCGCTTCTGACACGCAGACGATGGCGATGTAAAGGCAAGCCGTAGGGATATGACGCGGGAACTGAGCGGCCGAAGCAGGCACCCGGAATCCGGCTGCCCACTCGGACGCGAAAATCAGATGTCGAAGCTGACGACGTGGTCCATCGTCTGCGACGGCAGAAGCTGGTCCATCTGCCGCGAAGGCTGATCGCAACCGGTCTCGCCGACGACGCGCGCCGGCACGCCGGCAACCGTCTTGTTGTGCGGCACCGGCGACAGCACCACCGAGCCCGCCGCGATCTTCGAGCAATGGCCGACTTCGATGTTGCCGAGGATCTTGGCGCCGGCGCCGATGAGCACGCCACGGCGGATCTTCGGATGACGGTCGCCGCCGGCCTTGCCGGTGCCGCCGAGCGTCACGCCGTGCAGGATCGACACGTCGTCCTCGATCACCGCGGTCTCGCCGACGACGAGGCCGGTGGCATGATCGATGAAGATGCCCTTGCCGATGCGGGCGGCCGGATTGATGTCGGTCTGGAACACCGAGGACGAGCGGCTCTGCAGATAGAGCGCGAAATCCCTGCGGCCCTGGTTCCACAGCCAATGCGCCAGCCTATGGGTCTGGATGGCATGAAAACCCTTGAAATAGAGCACCGGCATGATGAAGCGGTCGCAGGCCGGATCGCGATCGTAATAGGCCTGGATATCGACGCGCACCGTCGTCGGCCAGTCCTTGTCGTCGGCCAGCATCGACTTGAAGGTCTGGCGAATGAGGTCTGAGCCGACGTCCTGATGGTCGAGGCGCTCGGCCAACCGGTGGATGACCGCTTCCTCCAGGCTTTCCTGATTGAGGATGGTGGAATAGAGGAACGCCGCCAGCAGCGGATCGCGGTTGACCGCTTCCATCGCCTCATCGCGGATCGAGCGCCAGATCGGATCGACCGGCTGAACCACACTGGGACGGGCAATCGTAATGCTGTTCATCGACGGTCTCCGGCCTGCCGGCTATTCTCCGGCCGCACATATAAGCCAGATCGTAGCAGGATTGAACTCAATTTTCCTTAGTGCTCTGTCAAATGGATTTGGTTCATGGAAAATCAAGCAGCCATGGAAAACGAACCCTTGATCGACGAGCCGCTGAAACGCGCGCTTTCCGCGCTCTATCAGGCGCCGGATCGGCACTACCACAACCTCGCCCATATCGAGGCGATGCTGGCGCTGGCCAGGCACTGTCGCGCCTCGCTACACGACCCTGGGGCCGTCGAAGCAGCGATCTGGTTCCACGACGCAATCTATGACAGCCGGACCAAGGACAACGAGGCCAGGAGTGCAGTGCTTGCCGAGGAAAAACTCGCTGGCCGCACCGATCCGGAACGTCTTGGCCGTGTCGCCACGATGATCGTCGCCACCGCCACGCACGAACTGCCCAGCCTTCAAAGGCTTGGCGACGAGCACTTCATCCGCGACGCGGCGCTGTTCCTCGACATGGACCTTTCGATCCTCGGTGCCGCACCGGAGGCGTTCGACGCCTATGAACAGGCGGTCCGTCGCGAATATGGCTGGGTCGAGGAACCGATGTGGCGGGCCGGTCGCAGCGCGGTGCTGAAGAATTTCCTCGCCCGCCCGCATATCTATCACACCGAGGAATTCCGGCAGCGGTTCGAACCGCAAGCCCGGCGCAACATGGCGCGATCGATCGCAGCGCTCGAACCCTAATCCGGAAACGTCTCCATGCGTTGCGCATAGGGTTTGAAGCCGGCGCGCCTGTACATCTCTTGCGCTCCGGGATGGTCGAAGGTGTCGGTGTGCAGCCAGAGCCTTCTGGGCCGATGCGACCAGGCGGCGCGAAGCGATCGGTCGAGCAGGAACGGACCGAGCTTGCGGCCCTGAAATCTGGGGATGAGCCCGAAATGGGTCAGCTCGACGTCCGCCTGGCCGACGCCGTTGAATTCGCACAGACCGGCGGCCTCGCCATCCACACGCAGGACATGGATATGCGTCGATGCAAGCGCGAGCAGCCGCTCGAGCTCGCCTGAACCCATGCGCAGCCGCTGGTCCCACTGCACAGGCTCGCCGACGGCGCGGTAGAGGCTGACAAAGCCGGCGATATCGAGCGTTTCGTGCGCGACCATCGCACCCGCCGCGGGAGCCGCAAAGGCGTCGCCGGACGGCGGCGCGATCATCTCCATGTAGGTGACGAGAAGGTCGACCATGGCAATTCTGGTTCGAAGCTGAAGGGTACGGCGCCGGATGACATCGGGGCCGCCGCTGCTTCAAAGGGGGTTTTCGGCGTAAAACTCCAGCACGCGCTGTTTGAAGCTCTTGTCGCCGACCGCCAGCATATGGTCGCGGCCCTCGATGTGAAAAGCCCTGGCGTTCGGCATCAGCGCCGCCAGTTCGTCCGGTGAACCGCCAATGTCGTCCTTCGTTCCAACGGCGACCAGGGTCGGCTGGGCAATGCGCGCCATGTCGCCCTCGCTGAGCAATTCGCGTGACGTGGCGATGCAGGCGGCCAGTGCCCGGCGGTCACTGCGCGTCTGGTCGGCGAAGGCGCGGAACGAGCGGCCACGCGGATGGGTCGTGGCATCGGGATCGTCCGCAAGCAATGCTGCGGCGATCGGATCCCAGTCGCCGACGCCGTCGACCATGCCGATGCCGAGACCCCCGAACACCAGCGTCGCCACCTTGTCCGGGTCGGACAATGCCAAGAATGCAGAAATACGCGCGCCCATCGAATAGCCCATGACATGCACGCGCTCGATGCCGAGATGGTCGAGCAGCGCTGCCCCGTCCGAGGCCATTTTTGCGGGCGTATAATCGGCCTCGTTGTAGCTCTTCGACGACGAACCGTGGCCGCGATTGTCGAAAGCGATTGCGCGGTAGCCGGCATCGTTCAGCGTCTTGAACCAGCCGGGCGACACCCAGTTGACATAATGGCTGGAGGCAAAGCCGTGGATCATCAGCACCGGATCGCCATCGCCCGACGCCGGCTGGCGATCGAGGAACGCAAGATCGAGGCCGTCATGGGAAAGAAACTGCATCGGCAATCCGAAATGCTCAGTTGGAATCGATGTTCGGCGCGTCGCCCTTGTCCGCCGGCGGCATCGCGGACCCGGGTTCGGTGCCGATTGCCGGGTGGCGCAGCAGGTCGCCATACGCGATGCCGTCCTTGGCGGCGGTGCCCGCCTTGAGTTCGAGCACGAAGCGCACCGGCAGGCCGGACGAGATGACCGCCTCGGATTCCGGTTCGCCTCGCTTGATCGAGCGGACCTTGCCGTCCTGGCCGACAAAGATCAGGTCAAGCGGCATCGGTGTGTTCTTCATCCAGAAGGTCAGCGGCCCGGAGCTCTCGAACACGAACAGCATGCCGTGGTCGTCGGCCATCTCCTTGCGGAACATCAGGCCGGCCTCGCGCTCGTCGGACGTATCGGCGATTTCAATGGAAAAAGAGCGCTCGCCCGACTTCGTCACCGCGACCAGCGGCATCGGATCGACGGGCAGGATCATTGCCTGGCCGTCCGCCGCAGTCGGCTGCTGCGAATAGAAATAGGCACTCGCTGCCGCGGCGAAAGCCAAGGCGGCGCACATCGCGCCCGCTGTCAGCCAGTTCCTGGGAGCCATACATTTTCCTCGGCCGGAATTCGTCCCGGGCCATAATCCAGAACTTCGGTTCGGAAAAGGTGATGGTCAAGTAAAAGATAGACCCCATCCCGCTTCAACCGGGATGGATCAGGCTCCAAGGTGTGTTGAGATTCAGGTCAGGCCGAGCAGCCATTTGCAGGCCGGCTGAATATCAACACTCCTCAGTGCGAGACCGGCAACGTGCCCACATCCGGGTGGATTTCGGCGGCCATAAGGCCCTTGTCGCCGCGGCCGAAGCGGACCAGAACGACCTGACCGGGCCTGAGCTCGGTGATGCCGTAGCGGCGCAACGTCTCCATATGGACGAAAATGTCCTCAGTACCTTCGCCGCGGGTCAGGAAGCCGAATCCCTTGGTGCGGTTGAACCACTTCACCAGCGCCCGTTCGAGGCCGCTTTCGGGCGTCACCGTGATGTGGGTGCGCTGCTCCTGCATCTCCGCAGGATGGACCGCCGTGCTGGCATCCATGGACAGCACCCGGAAAGCCTGCAGGCCGCGCTCGCCCTGCTTGACGAGGCAGACGACGCGCGCGCCTTCCAGAGCGGTCTGGAACCCGTCCTTTCGAAGGCATGTCACATGGAGGAGGATGTCGCCGGATACACCATCATCCGGAAGAATGAACCCGTAGCCCTTGGCCACGTCAAACCACTTGATGGCACCGGCGATTTCGACAAGATCGGCGGTGTCGCCGCCACTGTCTCGCGTCAAGGCGTCGTCAAGGCTTCCGTCCCGCCCCGTGAAAGAGGCCTTTTCCCCCATAAGAACGCCCCCTTTTTTCAAGAACACCACAACTGATTCTTGACATCAGATTAACACCGGGGATTCCGGTCTGTGCAAGGCCTGACGTGCCTTTTTTCACGGTTCAATACAGGAAAACCGGATTTGTCGTTTGCCGGCGCGTCCGGATGCGGCAATTGCCCTTTGGCCGGGCGGCCCCTATGTTGCGCCGCACCCCAACATATCGAGGAAATCACATGCGCTATCTGCACACCATGGTTCGCGTCGCCGACGTCGATGCATCGCTCGATTTCTACTGCAACAAGCTCGGCATGAAGGAAGTGCGCCGCCACGAAAATGAGCAGGGGCGTTTCACGCTGATCTTCCTTGCCGCGTCCGAGGACGAGCAGAGCGGCATTGCCGACAAGGCGCCGCTGATCGAACTGACCTACAATTGGGATCCGGAGGAATACAAGGGCGGCCGCAATTTCGGCCACCTCGCCTATGAGGTCGACGACATCTATGCCACCTGCCAGCATCTGATGGACAATGGCGTCGTCATCAACCGGCCGCCGCGCGACGGCAACATGGCCTTCGTCAAGTCGCCGGACGGCATCTCGTTCGAGCTGCTGCAGAAGGGCCCGGCCAAGCCCAAGGCCGAGCCCTGGGCTTCGATGCCGAACACCGGAAGCTGGTAGCCGATCACATTATCTTGAGCGGGTACCGCCGGACGGAGACGCCCGGCGGCCTTTGCGGTTTCGCATAACGGCACCTATGTACCCGGCTGTCGCGCCAGCTTAGCAAGGCTGGCACCCTGTCAAGCCATGGGCGCCTGCCCTCCCCGGAGAACTCATACATGCCGACCAGCCGCGCCGACGTCGCCACCGAACATGCCAGCCGTTACCTGCAGCAGCTTTGCAAGCATTGGGCGCACAAATTCCCAGTCGAGTTCGACCCGACCCACGGCACCATCGACCTCTCCATGGGCCGCACCGTCATGGACGCCGATGCAACCGCCCTCCACATCGCGGTGACATCGGATGAGACCGGTTCGCTCGAGCGCCTGGAAGCAGTCGTCGCCGACCACATCAAGCGCTTCGCCTTCCGTGAAGAACTGACTTTCGACTGGAAACAGGCTCCGGCGGCCTAGTGGTCAGCTGTCCGCCCCGCCGGCCATCTCCAGCAGCGCCAGCACCGAGCGCCAGTTGCGCGCGGTGCCGGGCACTTTGAGGGTGCGTGGGATCAGTCCGGCAAACACTGATTTGCCGAGCCCGTTCGGTGCATACAGGTAGAGCACGTCGCCCTTGATCTCGAAGCTTTCCGGACCGGTGCATTTGTCGGTAAGCCGTGCGATCTCCTCGGCGGTCGGCTCGCGCTCCAGCACATAGGCATGGAGCTTGGTCGGATCGCCGGCGACCTGCGGATAGGGGTTTTCCTTCACCAGCCGCTCGAACCAGCCGAGGTCGCGCACCATGATGCGCGAGTAGAAGCCCCATTTCTTCTCGAAGGCTGCTTCCAGCTGTTTGGTCAGGCTGGCCGCGTCGCCCTTCCTCGCCCGGAAGACGGCGTTGCCGCTCTGCACATAGGTGGCGACACCGGAAAAGCCGAGTTCCTCGAAGAAGGCTCGCAACTCCGCCATCTTGACGATGCGGTTGCCGCCGACATTGATGCCGGAAAACAGCGCGACGAAAACCGTCCCTTTTTCGCTCATTCTGGCTCGCTCATATGATGAACCCGGCAAGCGTCTCGTTGTCGGTGATGTCTTGATACTGGACATCCTCGGTGTCGAAATTGGCCTTGAGCAAATCGAAATTGCGCCGGTCCTTGGTTTCGATGCCGATCAGCACCGAACCGAAATTGCGCGCCGATTTCTTCAGATATTCGAAGCGGGCGATGTCGTCGTCAGGCCCAAGCATTTCGAGGAAGTCGCGCAACGCGCCGGGCCGCTGCGGGAAGCGGATGATGAAGTATTTCTTCAGCCCCTCGAAGCGCAGCGCCCGCTCTTTGACGTCGGGCAGCCGCTCGAAATCGAAATTGCCGCCCGAAACCACCGCGACGATGGTCTTGCCCCTGATCTCCTTCCGCGAAAAATCCTTCAGCGCATCGATCGCCAGCGCGCCGGCCGGCTCCAGCACCACGCCTTCGACGTTGAGCATCTCGATCATGGTCGCGCAGAGCCGGTTTTCCGGGATCAGCCGCACGGCATCGGCGGCAAACTCCTTGAGGTGGCGCAGCGGTTCGCGGCCGATCTCGGCGACCGCGGCACCGTCGACGAAATTGTCGACCTTGGCGAGCTTGATCCGCTTTCCGGTGGACAGGCTTTCGCTCAGGCTCGGCGCTCCGGCCGGCTCGCAGAACACGAAGCGCGTGTCGCGGTTCTGGTCGGCGAAGTAATGCGTGACGCCAGCGGCCAGGCCGCCGCCGCCGACCGGCAGCATGATGACGTCGGGCATGCGCGCGCCAGGCATCTGGTCGGCGATCTCATAGGCGACGGTCGCTTGCCCCTCGATGATATCCTTGTGATCGAAAGGCGGCACCATATGCGCGCCCGCACTTTCGGTGAATTCGAAGGCGGCGCGGTAGCAATCGTCAAAGAAGTCGCCGACCAGCCTGATCTCGACGAAGTCGCCGCCGAACAGACGCGTCTTGTCGATCTTCTGCTGCGGTGTCGTCACCGGCATGAACACGACACCCTTCTTGCCGAAATGGCGGCAGACGAAGGCAAAGCCCTGCGCATGATTGCCAGCCGAGGCGCAGACGAAAAGCTCGGCATCGTTGCCGGCGGCGAGAGCCTTGCGGAAAAAGGTGAAGGCGCCGCGGATCTTGTAGGAGCGCACCGGGGTCAGGTCCTCGCGCTTCAGCAGCACCCGCGCCCCGGTCTTCTTTGACAGATAGTCGTTTTCCTGCAGCGGCGTTTCCGGAAAGATCTGGCGGATCGCAGTGGCGGCGGCGGCGACGCGGGAGGAGAAACTGTTCATGGCGCCGTCACCTCTGGATCGAATGGTTCGAACGCGAAGCCTATTGCACAAATCGCTGTTTGCGGCCACCGATGCCGTGCGGCCGCCTTAACGCGCCCAGCAGAAATCCATTGGAGCCATCCATGTCCGTTTCGGCCGTCGCTTTAAAGACCATGTCATTGCCGGAATTCGGCGAGCCGACGGTGATGCCGCTCGTCCCACGAACCACCTACGAGGCGCGCATCGAAGCACTGGCGGCGCGCGGCTCAAGGGCAGGCTTCGATGCCTTCGTCGTCTATGGCGACCGCGAACATGCCGCCAATGTCGCCTATCTCTCAGGCTACGATCCCCGTTTCGAGGAGACGCTGCTGGTCATCCTTCCCGGCAGAGCGCCGAAGCTGCTGGTCGGCAATGAGGGCTGGGGCTACGCCGAGATCTGCGACGGGCCCTATGAACGCGTCCTTTACCAGACCTTCTCGCTGCCGGCGCAGCCGCGCGACCGCTCCGACGCGCTGCCCGACATCCTTGCCGGTTGCGGCCTGAAAGCCGGCCAGCGCATCGGCGCCATCGGCTGGAAACCATTCGGCGCCAGCGATGCCGGCTTCGGCGAGACGGCGCTCGACCTGCCCTCCTTCATCGCCGACACGCTGCGCGCGCTTGCCGGCGACAAAGGTGCGGTGTTGAACGCGGCGGATCTGCTGATGAACCCGGCGGACGGCCTGCGGGCGATCAACGAGGCCGACCAGCTGGCCGCCTTCGAATTCGCCGCGACCTTTTCCTCGCAAGGCCTGCGCAACGTCCTCAGGGGCATCGAACCCGGCATGAGCGAATTGCAGGCGACGCGGCTGATGGGCATCAACGGCCTGCCCCTGTGCTGCCATCCGATGCTGTCAGCCGGCAAGCGGGCGCCCTATGGCCTGCCGAGCCCCCGCCTCGACGTCATCAAGCGCGGTGACCCGATCACCATGGCCTATGGCATCCAGGGCTCGCTCAATGCCCGTGCCGGCTTTCTGGCCGAAAGCGCGGCCGATCTGCCGCCAGCCATCCGCGACTATGTCGAAAAACTGGTCGCGCCGTATTTTTCCGCCGTCGTCGACTGGTACGAGACGGTCGGCATCGGCGTTCCCGGCGGCGCTTTGTGGAAGGCGGTGCATGACCGCATCGGCGATCCGTTCTTCGGTGTCTCGCTCAATCCGGGCCATCTCGTCCATATCGACGAATGGATGCATTCGCCGGTGTTTTCCGGTTCGCAGGTCAAGCTGCAATCGGGCATGGCGCTGCAGGTCGACATCATCCCGGCGACCGGGACAGACTATTTCACCACCAACATCGAGGACGGCATCGCGCTTGCCGACGAGGCACTGCGCGAGGAGATCGCCGCGCGCTACCCGGAAGCCTGGCGTCGCATCGAGGCGCGCCGCGCCTTCATGGTGGATGTGCTCGGCATCCGGTTGAAGCCCGAGGTCCTGCCCTTCTCCAACATTCCGGCCTTCCTGCCGCCTTATTGGCTTTCGCGCAACACTGCGATGGCCGTCGCCCGGCGCTGACAACATTTCGGCTGGACACGACTTACTTCTGCCGCACTTCGCCTGTCCGGGAGGTGTCGCGGAGGTTGGGCCGGAGTGGAATTTCAAAAAGTGCGTTTGAAGACGATTTGCATCCTTGCCCTTGCCTTGCTGATTGCTGGCTGTGGCGGCCGCAAGACCGAGGAAATTCTCGGCAGCGCCGTCGTGTCCACGCCGGTGACGGAAATCGCCGGCAACCACTCGATCTTCATCGCCACCACCCGCAAGAAATCCGACGACCCCAACAAGGTGTTCGACGGCGAGCGCTCGGCGACGCTGAACTATGCCCGCGTCAACGTCACCGTTCCGGGAATCCACGAGACCGGCCAGATAGAGCGGCGCTCACGCGGCAAGTCTAACGACCCGGCCAAGTATTTCATGGCTTCCGAGGTTGTCGGCTACGACACCCAGCCGAAATTCTCCAGCGCGCTGAGCGCCGACATCGCCGCGCGCGGCGGCCGCGTCATGGTCTTCGTCCATGGCTACAACACCGGCTTCGACGACGCCGTCTACCGGCTGACCCAGATCGTCCACGATTCCGGCTATCCGGGCACGCCGGTGCTGTTTTCCTGGGCGTCGGGTGCCAAGACCACCGACTACGTCTATGACAAGGAAAGTGCCAGTGCGGCCCGCGACCAGCTGGAAGTGACGCTGCGGATGCTGGCGCAGACCGGCGCCCGGCGCATCGATATCGTCGCGCATTCGCTCGGAACCTGGGTCACCATGGAGACATTGCGGCAACTCGCCATCACCGGCGATCGCGATCTCGGCGGCAAGTTGGGTGATGTCGTGCTGGCCTCGCCCGATATCGACGTCGATGTGTTCAAGAGCCAGATGCGCCGCTACGGCAAGCCGGACAAGCCGTTCATCCTGCTGCTCTCCGACGACGACCGGGCGCTGAGGTTGTCCGGCCTGATCGCCGGCGCGCGGCCGCGCGTCGGCGACTACAAGGACGCTGCCGATCTCGCCACCTACGGCGTGACGGTCGTCGATCTCTCCAGCGTCAAGGGATCGGACAGGTTCAACCACACCAAATTCGCCGACAATCCCGAACTGGTGAAGATGATCGGGCAGCGGCTGCGCGCCGATGACGGCTTCGCCAGCGACCAGGAAGTGACCGACCGCATCAACCTGCTCGGGCAATGAAGGTGGCCACCTGCTCGGCTGCCGCCACATCGGACCACTTTGAACTGGACCGGGCAGCCTTGTGCCTTTATCGAATGGGCGCAGACGCCGTGAGCATGGCGTCACCAGCGGGAGCCTACGTGTGACCGTGCGTTCGAAGAGCTTCCTATTCGTGGCATTCGCGCTCGCTCTCGCAGGCTGCGCCGGCCGAAACACGCACGACCTGCTCAACAAGACGACGGTCGCTGCGCCAGCCTCCGACATTGCGGCCACCCATGAGATCTTCGTCGCCACCACCCGCCAGCAGGCGACCAAGGACCCGCGCCAGGTGTTCGACGGCGATCGCTCGCTGACCACCAGCTACGCCCGCGTCGACGTCACCGTCCCCAAGGTCCATCAGGTCGGCGCCATCGAACGGGCCAAGGGCTCCGCCGACAGCAACCCGGCCAAGCAATTCAGCACCACCGATGTCGTCCACTATGGCGACGCGCAGCAATTCGCCAAGGCGGTCGGCGCCGACATATCCATGCGCGGGGACCGCGCTTTGGTGTTCGTGCACGGCTTCAACAACGGCTTCGACGACGGCGTCTACCGGCTGACGCAGATCGCGCATGACACCAAATATCCGGGCACGCCGGTGCTGTTCTCATGGGCATCGAGCGCCAAGACGACCGGTTACATCTACGACAAGGACAGCTCGACCGCCGCGCGCGACGACCTCGAGGCGACGCTGAGGATGCTTGCCAAGACGCGTGTGAAGAGCATCGACATCATCGCCCATTCGATGGGAACCTGGCTGACCATGGAGGCGCTGCGTCAGCTCGCCATCACCGGCGACCGCGATCTCAACGGCAAGCTGGGCTATGTCATCCTCGCTTCGCCCGACATCGACGTCGACGTCTTCAAGAAGCAGATGATCCGCTACGGCAAGCCAGACAAGCCTTTCGCCATCCTGCTGTCCGCCGACGACCGGGCGCTCAAGCTGTCTTCGATTATTTCCGGCGACAAGCCGCGTGTCGGCGACTACGGCAATGCCGCCGACCTTGCGAGCTATGGTGTTGTCGTGGCCGACCTCAGCCAGACCAAGGGCGGCGACCGCCTGAACCACGCCAAATTCGCCGACAATCCGATCCTGGTGCAGTTACTCGGCGACCGGCTGCGCACACCAGCGGCCCTGCGATCGAATGAACCCGACTCGGCCGAGTTTGACAATATCGGCCAAGGGATTGGAAAGGCCGTCGGCTCCATGGCCGAGATCGTCATCACCACACCGTTCAAGGTGCTGACCATCGCCACCGGCGGATAAGGCACGCCGCCTGGTTCTCAGATAAAAAGGTCGACCTTCTGGAAGGTCGTCACATCGACCAGGCCGACGTCGGAGATTCTGAGTTCTGGGATCACCACCAGCGCCAGCAGCGAGTGCTGCATATAGGCGTTGTTGAGAGAACAGCCCATCTTGCGCATCGCCTCGGTGAGTTTCTCGGCCTTGGCCGCGACGATTTCGGCGCGCTCATCCGACATCAGGCCGGCGATCGGCATTTCGACCAGCGCCAGTTCCTTGCCCTTGGAGAACAGCACCACGCCGCCGCCGACCTCGCCCAGTCGGTTTACGGCGAGCGCCATGTCTTGCTTGTTGGTGCCGACGACGATGATGTGGTGGCTGTCATGCGCGACACTGGAGGCCATGGCGCAGTCGCCCATATAGCCGAAGCCGGAGACGAAGGCGTTGGTGACGCCGCCGGTGCCCCTGTGGCGCTCGACCAGCGCGATCTGGCAGACATCGTTGCGCCGGTCCATCGCGACCAGCCCGTCCTCGACCGGCAGATCGGCCTCCAGCGCCCGTGTCGGCGCCTGGTTCTCGATGACGCCGATAACCCGCACCCGCACCTCGTTGGCGCCCTTTGGCGCCACCACGTCGAAATCCCTCGCCTTGAGCTTCTTGCCGAGCTTCACCGTGTTCTTCGCCGTCTTCGGATAGTCGTAGGCCGGGATATCGATATCGAGCTTGCCGCCCTTGGCCAGCCGAACGCCGCGGCCATAGACCTCGTCGATGGTCATCGCGGCAAGATCCGAGACGATCAGCAGGTCGGCGAGCCGTCCCGGCGCGATCGAGCCGATCTCGCGCTCCAATTTGAAATGCTGGGCGGTGTTGAGCGTCGCCATCTGGATCGCTGTCACCGGCTTCAACCCTTGCTGGATGGCGTGCCGCACCACGCGGTCCATATGGCCCTCCTGGACCAGCGTGCCGGAATGGCTATCGTCGGTGCACAGGATGAAATTGCGCGGATCGATCCCGCTCTCCGTCACCGCCTTGATCTGCGAGGCGACGTCATACCAGGCCGAGCCCAGCCGCAGCATCGCCTTCATGCCCTGGCGCACGCGAGCGATGGCGTCCTCGGCGCGCGTACCCTCATGGTCGTCCTCCGGGCCGCCGGCGACATAGCCGTGGAATGGCAGGCCGAGGTCGCGCGAGGCATAATGCCCGCCGACCGTCTTGCCCGCCTTCACCGTCGCCGCGATCTCACCCGACATGATGGGATCGTTGGCGGCGACACCGGGAAAATTCATCACCTCGCCGAGCCCGATAATGTTTTCCCATGTCATGGCTTCAGCGACATCGGCGACCGTCAGTTCGGCGCCGGCATGCTCCAGCCCCGGCGCCGAGGGCACGCAGGACGGCATCTGCACATGCACGTTGATCGGCATGGCGACGGCCTCGTCATGCATAAGCCGCACGCCGGGAAGACCGAGCACATTGGCGATCTCATGCGGGTCGATGAACATCGAGGTGGTGCCGTGCGGGATGACGGCGCGGCAGAATTCCGTCACCGTCACCATGCCGCTCTCGACATGCATGTGCGCGTCGCAAAGGCCGGGCACCAGACAGCGCCCGCCGGCATCCACCACCTTGGTGCCCTGCCCGATGGCGTGGCCGGCATTCGGCCCGCAATAGGCGAAGCGGCCGCCGGCAATGGCGATATCGGTGCCGGCAATGATCTCGCCGGAATGGACGTTCACCCAGCGCCCGTTGCGGATGACGAGGTCGGCCGGCTTGCGCCCCATGGCGACATCGACCAGATGCGTCGCCATCTCGGTCCAGGGCTTCGGTTTCGTGGTGTTCGCGCTGCTCGCCATTGGGGACTCCTGTTTGCCCACTGTGCCAATCCGGCGCGGCTTTGACCAGTTGGCAAAGCCAGATTGTGCTTGATGCAGAACCGTTTCATGATCGGCTCCTCCGGCAAGGCGAAATGCTTTAAATTGGGCTCACATCTGGCGACTGTCTCGATTGGCGTGGACCATGGCACAGACGATCCGATTTGCGGTTTGCGTGCTGTCGGCATGCCTGGCCGGCCTGGCCTTCTTCACCCTGCATTCGTTCTGGATGTGGCTGGCGCCGATCCTGATCTTCGTCGCCGGCTCCATGCTGGCCGAATATGCCTTCAACCGGCTGGCATCACCCCAGGAGAAACAGCGCGACCTGGAGGATCGGACGCGCAACCCGCCGATATGAGTTGTCGCTCGTGGCCAGGCCGTCGGCGGCACCCGCCGGGCAGACCCGAGCTTGTTGACTAATTTGGTTAAACCGCAATGCTAACCGCGGGCCGAACCGTAAGAGGGAACCATGACCCGTTTCTGGAAAGCGTTCGCTATCGTCTGCTTGTTCATTGCCTCAACCGCTCTTGCCGTCGCCGAGGAGCGCTGGCAGACCTTGCCGGAGCCGGCGGCCATGCCCAAGCCCGATCAGAGCGGGTATGCGCAGGTCAATGGCATCCAGATGTACTACGCCGTTTTCGGCGCGGGCGACCCGGTGCTGCTGATTCATGGCGGCCTTGGCCACGCCGACATCTGGGCCAGCCAGGTGGCGACACTTTCCAAAACCCACAAGGTGATAATCGCCGATAGCCGTGGCCACGGCCGCTCGACCCGCACCGAACAGCCTTATGGCTACGATTTGATGGCGTCGGACTATCTGGCGCCGCTCGACTACCTGAAGATCGACAAGACCGCGCTTGTCGGCTGGAGCGATGGCGGCATTATCGGTATCGACATCGCGCTGCATCATCCAGAACGGCTGACGAGGCTGTTTGCGCAAGCCGCCAACGTCACCACCGATGGCGTCGATCCGGGCGTCATGACCAACAAGACCTTTGCCGCCTACATCGACCGCTCCGGCCGCGACTACAAGAAGATGTCCAAGACCCCGGACCAGTATGACGCCTTCGTGGCGCAGATCAGCCACATGTGGGAGACGGAACCGGCGTGGACCAAGGAACAGCTCGGCAAGATAACCACGCCGACGGCGATCGTCGCCGGCGATCACGACGAGGCTATAAAGCGCGAACACACCGAATACATGGCCTCCGCCATTCCGGGCGACAAGCTCATCATCCTGCCCAACGCCAGTCATTTCGCCATGCTGCAGGCGCCGGACGAATACAGCCAGGCGGCGCTGGATTTCATCGACGCCAAATAGGGCACTCTTGCGCCGCGACAGGCGGATTCGATTGTTGAGCAAGGGGATTCCGTTTTGCGGCGAATAGGGTTACCCTGCAACCTAGGGATTTTCTGAACCGCCATTTCGGAGAACTCGATGCGTCGTCTGACGCTTGCCAGTGCCGGCTTTCTTGCCCTCCTGTGCGGGTCGGCTTTCGCCGCGGACCTGGGCACCGAACTGCCGATGACCGCGCCAGGCTTCGACTGGACGGGCTACTATGCCGGTCTGCAGGCCGGCTATGGCTGGGGCAGCTCCGACATATCTGGAACGGAAGGCGAGCCATTTACCGCCTCACCCGACCTCGGCGGCGGCTTCATTGGCGGCCATGTCGCCGGCCTCTGGCAGTTCGACCAGGCCGTGGTCGGCGCCGTGGCCGAACTCAACTACGCCTCCATTGACGGCTCGACTGAACTCGGCCCTGGAAACACATTCGGCACCGACATCAAGTGGCTCGGATCGGTGAACGCCAAGGCCGGCTACGCCATGGACCGCTTCCTGCTCTACGGCATTGGCGGCATCGCCTTCGCCGGCATCGAAACGTCGCAGAACGCAGGCACGTCATTCGCCACGACGCGCACGAGTGTCGGCTGGACCGTTGGCGCCGGCGTCGACTACGCGCTGACCGACCAATTCGTCGTCGGCGCCCAGTATCGCTATTACGATTTCCGCTCCGAGCACTTTGACGCGCCGGACGCCTTTGTCGATCGCGACCAGAACGTGAAGCTGAACACGATCGGCATCAACTTGAGCTACAAGTTCTGAGCATCCACCATCGCGAAAGATCTAACCCTGTGCCAGCTCTTCCTCGTCGCTGGGCGCGGGTAACGACCAATCCGATTGAGTGCTGCCTGAGCTGCGAAGTACGACAGCAGCGGCCCGACAGCCCGTTGGGGTGAGATTGACTGGCTGCCGGGCCTAACCGGCTTGGGGGGCAAGCCGGCTGGGCCAAGCCTAATATTAGCAACTGCGCAACAAAACCCCGACGTGGCGTTTTCCCCTATTATGCGCGACTAGCCGCCAGGAGCGCGTCCAGGAACACGCAGGGCCACCGCCGAAGGGCATGAGGCGGCAGGCAACGCAATGGGTCAAGCCAAGGGATGATCGGCCGCGTAAAGCACCTGCGAGGCGAGGAAGACCTCCGCCATGCATCGCTGCAGGATTTCCGGGAGGAGTAGTACCATTGATCGACTCTGGCTCTTTCCGTTCCCGAAACGTCCAGTCGGCGTTCCTAAATATATTAGCTGGCGTTTACGAAGGAGGGGTGGACATTTGCAACGGTCAATGGTTGTTTGCGCGCCTCAGGTGGCAACCTTGGCCCGCGCATTTCCCCGTCCAGGAGGGCGCGGGCTTTCCACCAGCCATAGAAATGGCCGGTGCGTTTGGTTGGCTTTGGGCAAAGCCTACACCGGCCATTGCGGATCGTGTGAGGACGAACCCGCAAATAGGACTTTACACATATATTAGCGAATTCTCGATCTAGGGTGGAGAAACGGCCGGTGCAGCGCACTACCCCCTACACCCCCACACTGCACCGGCCCTGCGAGACTAGTATCCCGCATTCTACAGCACATTAGAAATCGCTCAATTGAGACTAAGGGCCAAAGGTCGCTAGGCCCAAAGGCGCAGCCCCTTCCATGCGCTACCCAGCCGCAGGGAATGGCCGGCGCAGGTCCGGGGCTCTTTGCGGGCTGGGAGGCCACGCCGGCCACTGCGGGGTGGTGGCAACCAATCCCCCGCGCTGCCTAGGCTATAAGCACATTAGAACTCGCTCAATTGCGACTGAGGGCCCTGTTCGCCGGGGCCTAAAGGCGACCTCACCGGCCCTGTCCCGCTCCACTGGATGAACGCCGGATCCTTCCCGGTGACTTTCCGCACCGTCTTCAACAGCGCTGCATGCAGAACCTGGAGCGAGCGGAAGTGATCGCACGTTGGCGATATCAGCGGGCCGACGATGGCCTTATGCAGCCCTTCCGCTGCCTGTAGGAACCGCTCCAATTCTTGACCTGATAACTGCTTTGGGTGATTGCGCCTGACCATAGCGACCTCCGTTATAGAAATCGCCCCACATAGGATTATGGTCCTAATTATATACTTGACATAGCTAACACCTTGGAGGATAAATGAATCCAAGGAGTTAGCACCGATGAACCTCACCGCACCCATGTTCCATGACAACGATGCAGCCCGCGAGCATCTTGAAGCAATCCGCTGGGCCAATGGCGTCTTTTGCCCGCACTGCGGCAACATGGACGGTGAGACAATCCACAAGCTCGCTGGCAAGTCCACGCGGCCCGGCCTGTTCCAGTGCAACGCTTGCCGTGAGCATTTCACCGTGACCGTTGGCACAGTAATGGAGCGCTCGAAAATCCCGCTGTGTAAGTGGGTTCTCGGCTTTCATCTCTACGCTTCGTCCAAGAAAGGCATGAGCGCTCACCAGCTGCACCGTATGCTTGGGGTGACCTACAAGACCGCATGGTTCATGGCGCACCGTATCCGCGAAGCCATGAAGGAAGACGTGAAGTCGGCTGGCCCGCTTGGTGGCGAAGGCAAGACCGTCGAAGCCGACGAAACCTACATTGGCCGCGTCGATGTGGACTACATTTCGCCGCAGCGTAAAGGCCAGCCCCGCTTGAAGCGCAAGATGAAGCCGAAGCGCACCGTTATCGGCCTTGTCGAGCGTGGCGGCAAAGCTCGCATGGTTCACGTCCAGCACGCCACCAAAGACGTGGTGCGCGATATCCTTGTACGCAATGCCGACCGCAAATCGACGCTCTATACCGACCAGTCCAAGCTCTACACCGTGACTGGCGAGGAATACGCCTCACACAAGACGACCAACCATTCCGCTGGCGAATACGTCCGCTATGAGGATGGCGCGTCGATCCATTCGAACACGATTGAGAACGTGTTCTCAGTCTTCAAGCGTGGCATGGTCGGCGTGTATCAGCATTGCGGCGAGGCTCACTTGCACCGCTACTTGTCGGAATTCGATTTCCGCTACAATCGCCGCACCGCCCTTGGCTACACCGACAGCGAACGAGCCGACGATTTGATCCGCGCCACCTCCGGCAAGCGGTTGATGTATTCCTGACTGGTCAGGGCAATCTCGCGGAAACAGAAGGCGCGAAAGCTCTATCGCTTACACCGTGTCAGGCTTGGTCTTTGGTTCCGGCGGCGTGCTTAATGCCTTGGCTAAACCCGCATCGCGTTTTCGTTCTATTTCAGCTTCTGACAAAGGCGCGGAATCGCCACGAAAACCCGTATTCTGCTTGGCTAGGTGTGCCTTCATTTTCGCGATTTCATCGTCTGAATAAATCACATCGCTCACCTTTTCGATCGGGACAACAACGCCGAAACCTGTGCTTCGGTCCTCCAATCGCTCAACATCCCGCAACGGGTCACCCTGGAATCGAGGAACCGCTATTTCGTCCTCGCGCGTCTCAATAACATGATGGCCGAGAAGTATGCCAATTGGATAGAAGAACTCGCCGGCTCGGAAATTCAAGTTTCCGTTTTCCATGAGCACGTTGGGGCGCTTCATAAACACCGGTGAGCCGCTGAGAGACCGGCAATTGATCTCATCTCTACCAGATAGCCATCGGTATAGCCGACCGAAGTTCTAACCGGCTCTTCTGGCATGGCGGCGATATGCCCGTTGCGCAGAATGGGGATGTTTTTGACTGCGCCATGGTGTGACGTGTAGAGCCCAGCAATAAATACCTCCCTTCCGATAGCCGGCGGGAAAGCCGTCTGCGCCTCTTTGATTGACGCGAGGTCGCATGGCGTCATCTGATAGTCATAAGCGCTGGGGTCGGGCGCTATTTGAGCCATCATAAGATCACATGCATCTTCGGGATGGGCCTTCCACCGCTGCAACGGAACCGGAATGAACTGCGACCCACCTGAATTCAGGTTCATCCGCACGCCAATCTTCGTGGTAGCACTTTCCTTGACTGAACTAAGAACATGCCGCGCCGTAACAACAAACGGGAAAACCGCCTTGTCGACCTCGCCAAAGGTCATGAATCCAGTGCCAAGCGGAACGAACGTATCACCCGCCAAAATGCCGACGTAGACCACACCCTTGCGCACCCTGTCTTCAGGTCGCACACCGCTCTCCATAGCTCGAACAACGAACCACGGTAACGGCTTCGGGTTGCAAAGCCAATCTTCTGAGAATTTCGGTGCCGGCCTGTCGGCCAAAGCCTCTAACATGGCCGACTCGCTATGTCATGTATATAATTAGGATTATGGTCCTACATCGCAAATCTCAGATCTAGGGCTGTTTGGGCGACCCCACAGGAATCAGCAGGGGCCACGGCGCCTAGGCAGCCAATGCGCGAACGGCGTTGGAACGAATGTTCGTCTTCCTCGTTGAAAATGCTGGCCGGATGCCCTTGTGCCCCATACCCTTTCCGGCCAAGCCTTGATAGGCCCGCTGCTATGCCCTGGCAGCGGGCCATTCTTTTTTACGGAATCGAGGAGATCACGCCGAAGGTGAAGAGGCGCTAACCGGCCAACGCCATTCGGTATCAGCAGAAACACTGCCCAGCTTGCGCCATCATATCAGACAAGCCTAATGTAAATCATGATCTGGCCATGGAGCGGGCGCTGTGGCGCATCCGGGTTGGGCGCTATCATCGCCGCCGCCTGCGCTTTCGGAATGCCGTTGGCATCGGCACATGATGATAGCTGGTATGAAAAACAGTGCTGCGAGGACGAGCATTGCGAGCCGATCGCAAATGGCACCGTTCAGGAAACAAGCAAGGGCTTCAAAGTGCCGTCCGGCGAGTTGCTACCTTACGCGGACGGCAGGGTGCGTCAGTCACACGACATGCGTTTCCATTGGTGCCATGCCCAAAAAGCAGGCCGGCATCGTCAAAAACCATCTGGCAACCCTGACATTACGATCTGCCTGTACGTGCCGCCCAAGTCATTCTGAAATTTCTGCCCTTAAGACTGAGTGCCCTGTTCACCGGGGCCTATAGGAAGGATCTGACCGGCCACGCCCATTGCCTCATCAGCCAGAAAGCCTCGCTAGATGGTCGCGGAAGAAAAGCTGGGGCTCCCGAGGGGAAGTAGGCACGTCCAGCGGCCCGGCGGCCGGGGTGGCTTGGGCTTTGACCGCCGGGCCTAGCCGGAAAACGGGGTAGGTTCGCCGGCCGGCGAGGTTATAGGCCGACTTGCGTCGATGCAAACTTGGCAAAACGGGGGTGTTTGGTTCCCTTCTCCTCAAATTGGATGAGACCAGAGTCGCAACCGTGACTATGCCTGACCGTCGGCAACGTCATGCAAAAAAGGACGCCGGCTGCCGATCGGAACAGCTAACAGAGATCGGCATGCCGGCGCTCTACTACCCCAACCCTGCTTCATTTATCGGTGCGTTGTGGCGAGCGCACAACTAAGCCAAAATGATAGGGTCTCCCTACCTCACCGGGCGGATGAAATCTGCTTGCCGGCACCATCAAGATCAGGAATATAATCCGCATATTATACTTGACGTACCCACATTAACGGATTAGGTTGATTCCATAAGGAGTTAGACCGATGTCCGTGCTTTCAGACCGCCACTTTCACGACGAAGCCGCCGCCTACAAGTTCGTAGAAGCCAGGATTTGGCCGAACGGCCCCGTTTGCCCGCATTGCGGCGGCTTTGAGCGCATTTCGAAGATGGAAGGCAAGAGCACCCGCATTGGCACCTACAAGTGCTACCAGTGCCGCAAGCCCTTTACCGTGAAGATCGGCACCATCTTCGAAGCCAGTCACGTCAAGCTCAACCATTGGCTACAGGCGATCTTCCTTATCGCTTCGTCCAAGAAGGGCATTTCGAGCAACCAGCTTCACCGCACCCTTGGCGTGACCTTGAAAACCGCTTGGTTCATCTCGCACCGCATCCGTGAAGCCATGCGCGACGGCAAGCTTGGTCCGCTCGGCGGCAACGGCATGATCGTAGAGGCCGACGAGACCTATTATGGACCGACCAAAGAGAAGCGCACCCTTTCCACTCGTGGCCGACCCTTCACCAAAAGCGGCAAGACTGGCCCGTCAAACAAGCGCGCTATCCTTGGCCTAGTCGAGCGCGGCGGCAACGTTCGCACCTTCCATGTAGTGCAGGCGACCAAGGTCAACGTTGCGGCGCTGGTGACTGAGAACGTCCACCACGAAAGCACCCTCTACACCGACGAGAGCAAGCTCTATCACGGCATGAAGGATCACTTCGCCGCTCACGATAGCGTCAAGCACACTGGCGGCGAATACGTGCGCTACGAAGGCGGCGCCGTCATCCACTCGAACACCATCGAAAGCTATTTCTCGGTGTTCAAGCGTGGCATGCGCGGCACCTACCAGCATTGCGCCGAGAAGCATCTTCACCGCTACCTCGCCGAATTTGACTTCCGCCACAATCAGCGCGTAGCCCTTGGCGTGAATGACGAAGCGCGCGCCGCCCGCATCCTTGATGGTGTCGTCGGCAAGCGCCTGACCTATGAAACGACTAGTGCAAGGTGAGGCACCCTATGGCGTCTGGCGACCGTCCAAATACCGCCCGAAAGCCGCCCGGAAAAAAGACCGGAAAGCTTAGTCAGAAAGAGCAATCCGAGCGGTTCAAGGAGGCCGCTCGGGAGCTTGAGGCGGATGAAAGCGGAGAGGCGTTCGAGCGGGCCTTGAAAGCCATCGCTAAACCAGCTTCGCCGCGTGGCGGATGAACACCCGGCTTGCCTCAAAGACATCTCTCGCCTCTTCGTCCGTATAGGTCTGTTTCGGGTGCATGGTTTCGTTCCGCCAGACCTCTTTGATCTGCCAAAGATAGCTAGAGGCGGCGGCCCAACGGCTCTTTTCCTCTCCTTTCGGCATAGCCTCTATCTTCTGGTTGAGGTCTGAAAGAAGAAAGCCCCATACCCGTTGGGTGTTTGGAATATTGAGTTTCTTGCATAAAAACTGAAGAGTGACTTCCAACGCTCGCATGAGGTGAAACACCGTCGCGGTGTTTCTTGCGGTAGCTAGGCATTTCCCTGCCTCTTCAAGGTCATACTCAGTGTCGGGGAAGTTAGCGATTACATCCGCGCCGAACGTCTCGGTCGCTAACGCAAAATAGTCCGCAGTTCGCACGTTGAGGGCGAACAATCTGGAACTCTCCAACTCATCCCTAAACGTTTGGGCTAGCGTCTCGAACTTCATGCCCAACTCCACGTAGTTGAGAGATTTGTCCTTCAGCATCTGAACAATGCGTTCCGCCGCTTTGCTCGATATCTTTGCTCCCATAGGGCCGCAGCTCTCTATGAACGGCTTAAGAAACGCATCGAATTGCTTGGCACCTCTCTTGTCGATTTTAACGGTGGGCATCTCTGGTTTGTGTTCGTTCAATGTGCGGATCAAGGTCGACATTGATGCCAGTTGCGATATCGCGTGAACGAAAGGTTTCGCCTTTACCTCAAGCATGCCCCACAAGCTCCACAGCTCGCCGGGCGCGAATCCATCCCCGGCGCTACTCACGGTAGCACCTTGGGTACGCGAAGTACAATATGCGGAATATAATCCTCCGTTGCGGCGACCCCTGGAGATCGCCAATGGCGCCAATCGGTCGAAACACGCCTTAACGACCTACTGGACCGGGCAATGTCACTCATAACGGCCCTCGACATGATGGAAGTCGATTGCGATCTGGAGGAAACCGCAGACGACGAGCCGTCCCTTGGCTGCCTCGATGATCTGGAGCTAGACAATTGCGACGACGAGGACGGCGGCGGTAACGGCCGATGCTCGGCGCCATCGAACGCCATCCAACGTCACGGGAAAGTCCATGGGGCCGCAGCGGCGAGCTAGCGGTCTCCTACGGCGGCGGCAACTCGCAACAGGACTGGGGAGGCTCCCGCGCCACCGCTCCAGGCCTTGACGACTGTGAGGTCGAGAACGAGCACGGCGACGACGTGCTGGACGAGCCGCACGACGGCCGAGAGGACGACGAGCGCGAACTTGGCTGGACAGAGCACATTGACCAGCGCAAGGCGGGCATCGTCGAGAGCAATACATAGAACGATCCCGATGGCGAGCCGCTGCTCGGCTGGTCCGAGAACCACGGCAAAGGCGTCATGCTCTGTGAGCCGGCGGACGATCGCGAAGACGACGACGAGCGGGAGCAGCCGGACCACTACTGAAGCAAGTAAATTGGTGCACCCGGGAGGTCCCGCTCTGTCCTAGATTGAGCTACGAGCGCTAACTTCGGCAGAGGCTAAAAGAACAGGGTCGTTCGAACAATTTAGAGATTGGGGTAACCGACACATGCATTGGAATTAGGGGCAAGGTTCGAATGAGATGCCGCTTTGGCCCGCAGCCTCACGGTTGCGGGCCTTTTCATTGCTCAGCCCCTGCGTCTCGACGCCGAGCTGCGGAACGCATACGTCGTGATGTCGTCACGGGAAATCCCGATGTCGCTGAGCATGTCGTCTGGTGCGTCACTCAGTTCGTCCATTGCCTTCAACAGCGCCTTCTGTTCGGCTCGGCGACGGAGCCAATCGACAAGGGGACTAACTGCGACAAGAGGAAGCTTCATAAGCATCCGAGTACTCCTCACCGCTTGCAGATACACCCCGCGCAGCAAGCTAGGTCCGATGCGTCGATGCGTCTGTGACAAAACTCACAGGCCCGTTCGGCAAAAACTGCCCGGCTGCCTCGGTGGCGGGCTTTCTTTATATTGTGGCAGAAAAGTCACGCAGCTTGAATATGCAGAGCTTCAACCGGCGCGAGCTTATTATTCAGCTAAGCGAGGCGTACCGTTGTTCACGGGCGAAGGGGACGCCCGACAACACTCCTCCCGAACTAGCGCCCGCTGCTTCTCCCTGGGTGGCGGGCCTTTTTTCATTGTCCCGGCTACCCCTACGGCTACCCAAAGGCGGATTTGTCAGGGTATCCAATAAGTCAATAGAATGCAGATTATCGTTTGATTTCAACATGGTGCGGACGACGGGAATCGAACCCGTACGATCAGAGATCGAGGGATTTTAAGTCCCTTGCGTCTACCAATTCCGCCACGTCCGCGCCTGTTGCTTTTCGGGGCTTCGCGCCAAAACGTCAACAGCCTCTGTGCAGGCACAAGAATGCGTCCCTCCTCAACATGGGCTGCGGAGGTCGCAACAGGCTGTGCGGGAGCCTCGGCATCCGAGAACCGAGCTGCCTCAAGCGCTCGATGTCCCGCGCACGCGGGCGCTGAAACAGGCAGTCGTTTCAGGCCGGAATTGGGTGTAATTTCAGGTGCTGGATGAGGATGATCGTCTTGGCGTCGACGATGCGGCCGTCGGCAATACCGGCCAGCGCGTCATCAAGGGTCATTTCCAGGACTTCGATGTCCTCGCCTTCCTCCGGTGCGCCGCCGCCGGCCGAAATGCGGTCGGCGGGCGTGTAGCGGGCGATGAAGAACCAGAGCCGTTCGGTCACGCTGCCTGGGCTCATATAGGGGGCAAACAGCCGCTCGACGTTCTTCAGACGATAGCCGAGTTCCTCCTCGGCTTCCTTGCGGATACAGGTTTCCGGGTCGTTTTCGTCGAGCAGGCCTGCGCAGGCCTCGATCAGCGGCTCGCGATGGCCGGTGACATAGGCCGGATAGCGGAACTGTCGCACAAGCAGCACCGTCGAGCGCTCGGGATCGAACGGCAGGATCACCGCGCCGTCGCCGCGATCGTAGGTCTGGCGGATCTGGGTCTCCCACTGCCCGTCACGGCGGCGATAGTCGAGCACGGTCTTCTTCAGGACCGCCCAGTCATCGGAAAGCACTTCCTCCGAACGGATGCGAATGCGATCTTCCATGATGAACTCCGAAAACCTCCCGTGCTCGCGCATGAGGCGTAGCCGTGAACCGCCATTCATGCAATCGGGCCAGCCATTGGTCCAGGGCATTCAATCACTGCCCCGTGTCTGGTGCTGGCCGCATCGCCTGACTAAATAGCGGATTACGCCCTCCAGGAGCTTTCGATGACCACATCGCTTTTCCAGCCGATCACGCTTGGCGGCCTCAACTTTCCGAACCGCATCGCGGTGGCGCCGATGTGCCAGTATTCCGCCGAGGACGGCTCGGCCAGCGACTGGCACCTCCACCACTGGATGAACCTGGCCATGTCCGGCGCCGGCATGGTCACCGTCGAGATGACTGATGTCGAACGGCGCGGCCGCATCTCGCATGGCTGCCTCGGGCTTTATTCCGACGACAACGAGGCCGCGGCCAGGCGCACGCTCGATGCGGCCAGGCGCGTCGCCCCACCCGGCACGAAATTCGGCACCCAGCTTGCCCACGCCGGCCGCAAGGCCTCCAACAGGCGGCCATGGGAAGGCGGCGGACCGCTCGCGGCCGATCAGGATCCCTGGCCGGTCGTCTCCGCCTCGGCTATCGCCTACGACACAGGCTGGCAGGTGCCTCATGCCCTGGAGGACGGCGAGATCCTGCAACTCATCGAACGCTTCGCCGAGGCGGCAAGGCGGGCCGAACGGGCAGGCTTCGATTTCATCGAGCTGCACGCCGCGCACGGCTATCTGATCTTCCAGTTCCTGTCGCCGCTGTCCAACCAGCGCACCGACCGTTGGGGCGGCTCGCTGGAAAACCGCATGCGCTTTGTCGTCGAGATCACCAAGGCGGTGCGGAAGGCCGTGCCCGGGCTGATGCTCGGCGCGCGGCTGTCGGTGAAGGAATGGGTCGATGGCGGCTTCGATGTCGAGGACGCGATCGAAGTGGCCAAGGCGCTGAAGGCTGAGGGCATCGCCTATCTCTGCTGTTCGAGCGGCGGCAATTCGCCATTGCAGCAGCTGCCGTCAGGCCCCGGCTATCAGGTGCATCTGGCGGAAGCCGTGCGCAAGGGAGCCGACATCCCGACGCGCGCCGTCGGCCTGATCGACGATCCGCAGCAGGCCGAGATGATCATCGCCGACGGCCGCGCCGATATGGTGGCGCTGGCCCGCGCCTTCTTGGCAGATCCGCGCTGGGGCTGGCGTGCGGCGGCCACCTTCGGCGAGGAAATCCACCCGGCGCCGCAGCTTGCCCGCTCGGTAACGACGATGCGGCACTGGATGAAGGCGGCGGGTTGATCGACTGCGTCGACAACGGGTTGATCGCGTCGGATTGCGGCGACTGAGACGTTTGGGCGCACGCTGGCAGACACGATTGCAACCAAATTGGCTGCTTTGCGTTGGCGGCCATGATGGACAGCAAACCTTTTGAAACGCCGGTGGTGGTCGAACTCGGCCATGTCGGCAAATATCGCCAGATCCGCAGCACGCGGGAAGCCGCGGAGTGCCTGATGACGGTGTGGCCGCTCAACCGCGGCCCACGGCATCGTGATGCGCTCGACACTTGCCTCAAAGTGCTGGAGGGATATCGCTCGACCGCCGATGCGCGGCGGGCATTGATCGAAGCCGCCAAGGAATCGGAGGTGCTGGTTCCCGACGACAGGCTGCTCGACAGCAAGCTGCATTGAACTACGGGGGCATCTTCAACCGGAGGACTTCATGGCGAAGCTGACTTACAAGATCGTCGAGCATGATGGCGGCTGGGCCTACAAGGTCGGCTCGACCTTCTCGGAAACGTTCCCCAGCCATCAGGATGCGCTGCGCGCCGCCGAGATCGCTTCGGCCGAGCAGCAGATTGCCGGCACCACGGACGGCATCCAGTACGAGGACGCCGACGGCAAATGGCATGACGAACTGGCCGATGGCCGGGATCGGCCGCAAACCGAAGTTTCCGATTAGCCCGGTGTTGGTGACTGCGGCGGCTGCGGATGCCCCCCGAGAGCATCCTGCCAGCCACTCGCAAGAGCGGTTGATTACTTGCCGCAGTAATGATCGTTGACGTTCAGCCCGGCATTGGCGTCGGGTCCAGCCGTGTTAGAGGCGCAGGGGCCGACCGGACCGGAATTGCCCAGCGTGTTCAGGCCTGATGCATCGCCACCCGCGGCTATGCTGCCGGTGGTGTTTCGATCGACAGACCTCCTGTCCTCATTGCCGAATAGCCAATTGTGATGACTGTCGGACGTTGACTCGGCTGACTGGGCCAGTGCCGATGTGGCGAGGCCGATGGTCAAGGCCGACGCAGCAAGAATTTTCATGATCATTGATGTCTACTCCGTGTCTCTGCCGCAAAGGGGCAGCGCGGGTACAACCGGTAGTCAGCCCAAAGGTTCAGTGAAATTGTTGTGAGGCTGTGTTGATGTTCGGCCCGTGAACGCCCGCTCGGCAACGCGCTTGATGAAAGCGATGACGCGTTCTGGCTCGACGAATTGCGGCATATGTCCAAGCCCGTCGACAGCCTCGAAATCGAGCCCTTTGATCCTGTCCCGCATCGGCTCGCCATGGACAGCGATGCCAATGACGCGGTCGGCCGTGCCGAACAGGATGCCGGCCGGCATGGCGATCTCGCCATAGCGCTGCTCGATGCGGCCGAGATCCTGTTCTACCGCCACGACATCGGTCGAAGTCGCATGATAGTGGGCGGGCCGCAGTCCGAGCCAGCCACCGCCTGCGATCATGTAGTCGCCGGCAACTGGCTGCGGCGCGAAGATGAATTTCATCGTCGGCTGCGCGTATTTCAAGCTTACCGGTATCGCCACCGTATAGGCCATGATCCAGCGCAACAGGCGTGAAGGAACATAGAGCAGGTCGAATTTTTGGCGCGCCCTGGTTTCCGGATGCGTCAACGGCGCGAGCAAGGCGATGCCCGAAATCGTCTCGGGATGTTCCACCGCCAAGGCCAGCACGATGGCGCCGCCAAGCGAATGGCCGACGACCAAAGGACGTTCCAGCCCAAGCGCCTCGATGAAGCGCCGCACCAGTTGCGCCTGCTCCGGCAGCCGGCCAGTCGCTCCGCGGGCCCGTAGCGAATGGCCCGAGCCCGGGCGATCGAGCGCGATCAGATGGTAGCCGGGGCCGAAACGGTCGAACAGCGTATGCCGGAAATGGTGAAGCTGCGCGCCAAGCCCATGCAGGAACACGATCGGCCTGCCCTCGCCGGCCTCGACGTAATGGATGCGGTTGCCGTCGATTTCGATGAACTTTCCGTTCGCCGGCACCAGCCTTTCGGCCTTCGCGGCGATCCACCATGTCGCCAGAACCAGGCCGGCGACCACGATCACCGCCAGCAGCAGCAGGCCGCCGAACAGCCACGACAAAACGGACAGAAGCATTTTTCACCCGAAGCGAACGCCCCGCACCATACCTGCCGCCGGTGCCACCGCAAGGCCATCGACGCGCGATCCGTGGCGCATTGCCGCCGGCCGCCCGCCGCGCTATCTCAGGCGACCCAGTCTTCCCAAGGCGACATCTTGCCGGAGCCCCTCATGCCTGAAATCGTCACCGCCGCCATGCTTGTCATCGGCGACGAGATCCTGTCCGGCCGCACCAAGGACAGGAACATCGGCCACCTCGCCGACATCATGACGGCGATCGGCATCGACCTGAAGGAAGTGCGCATCGTTCCCGACGAGGAGGACGAGATCGTCGCCGCGGTGAATGCCGTGCGTGCCCGCTACACCTACGTCTTCACCACCGGCGGCATCGGCCCGACGCATGACGACATAACGGCGGATTCGATCTCCAGGGCCTTCGGCGTGCCGTGCGAATACGACGCCAAGGCCTATGCCATGCTGGAAGCGAGCTACGCCGCGCGCGGCATCGAATACACCGAAGCACGCAAGCGCATGGCGCGCATGCCGCGCGGGGCCGACCATATCGACAATCCCGTCTCGATCGCGCCCGGCTTTCGCATCGGCAACGTCCATGTCATGGCCGGTGTGCCGTCGATCTTCCAGGCCATGCTCGACAATGTCGTGCCGACGCTGAAGGCGGGCACCAAAATGCTCTCGGCGACCGTGCATTGCCCGTTCGGCGAAGGCCTGGTCGGCGGACCGCTGGGCGACATCCAGAAAGCCCATCCGGACACGATCATCGGCTCCTATCCGAAATATGGCGACGGCAAGTTCTGGACCGAGCTCGTCGTCCGCGCCCGCAGCGAAGAGGCGCTGGAGGCGGCGCGCAAGGATGTCGAAGCCATGGTGGCCGGCATCGCCGCCGGCGCAACTGACCCGTGATCCCCGGGCCGTGAGCGGCCCGGAACCAAGCATGGCGTTCTGACGTTTCCCCCGGGGCGCACCCAGCGCCAGCAGATTTTGAGGGATTCCCATGCGCTTCAAGACCATCGTCGCGATATTGCAGAACGAACAGGATGCCGAGCGCGTGCTCGACTGCGCCATCCCGCTCGCCGAGCGCTTCCAGAGCCACCTCGTCGGCATCCATGCCGAGGCGCTTCCCGTCCCCTACACCTCCGCGACGGGCTTTCCCGACACTGAGTTCCTGCAGGTCTCCGCCGAAATGAACAAGGAGCGGGCCGAGAAATTGCAGGCGCTCTTCCTCAAGCGCATC
Organism: Mesorhizobium amorphae; assembly: GCF_014843845.1. Lineage (GTDB taxonomy): Bacteria > Pseudomonadota > Alphaproteobacteria > Rhizobiales > Rhizobiaceae > Mesorhizobium > Mesorhizobium amorphae_A. Next base: position 97,887 of record NZ_JHQS01000006.1, read on the forward strand.
GAGGAGTCCGGCCTGTCCTTCGAATGGCGCAGCCTCGAGAGTTTTTCCGGCGACAGCGCGCTGACCGGCATCTCCAGCGTCCGCGCCGCCGATCTGGTCATCGCCGCGCAGCGCGACACCGGCGGCGACCCGAGCGCCGACGTCGACACGCTGGTCTACGATGCCGGGCGGCCCGTGCTCGTCGTGCCGCATGCCGGCCCTCTTGTCACCACCTTCAAGCACGTGCTGCTGGCCTGGAACGGCAGCAAGGAGGCAGCCCGCGCGGCCTTCGACGCCCTGCCCTTCATCATAGAGGCCGAGAAGACGGACATACTGGTCATCGATCCGCCGGAGACGCTGGACGAGAGCCCGGACGCCGCCGGCGCCGAAATCGCCGCCGCACTTTCCAGGCATGGCGCGACCGTGAGCGTCTCGGTGCAGCAGTCGGGCGGCATCTCGGTCGATGACCTCATCCAGACCAGGATCACTGAGACCGGCGCCGACCTTTTGGTGCTCGGCGCCTACAGCCACTCCTGGCTGCGCCAGCTTCTGTTCGGCGGCGTGACGCGCACGGTGCTGCGCTCAGTGCAGGTTGCGGCCTTCCTCTCAAGGTAATGCATGTCGCCCAAAAGTGTGCGACGCGCTTCAAGTCCACAGGCATCGCTTGCCGCCACCTTGCCAAGACCAGCGCTTTCCGGCTAATTCCGCCTGCATTCCATCGTGACTGCGCGCGGCCAGCGCGCCTGCGGAGTGCGCGACCATGTCTCTTCCCGAAAAAGCCTTCCCAGTCTCCTGGGATCAGTTCCACCGCGACGCCCGCGCGCTTGCCTGGCGGCTTGCCGGCGCCAACAAAGGACAATGGAAGGCGATCGTCTGCATCACGCGCGGAGGTCTGGTTCCGGCCGCCATCATCTCGCGCGAACTCGGCATCCGGGTCATCGAGACCGTCTGCGTCGCCTCCTATCATGACTACACCTCGCAAGGGCAGTTGCAGGTGCTGAAGGAGATCACACCGGCGCTGCTCGCCGACGACGGCGCCGGCGTGCTGATCATCGACGACCTCACCGACACCGGCAAGACGGCGGGCATCGTGCGCGCGATGATGCCGAAGGCGCATTTCGCCACCGTCTACGCCAAGCCGAAAGGCCGCCCGCTGGTCGACACCTTCGTCACCGAGGTCAGCCAGGACACCTGGATCTACTTTCCATGGGACATGGGTTTTACCTACCAGAAGCCGATCGCCGACGACCACGCCGGCTGATTCCCAGGAAGCCATTTTTCCGCCTAGCCTGCCTCGGCGAGCACCCTTTGCTCCACAAAAGGATCTTCAGGGCACGATATTCTGTGGAACCAGTCCGCCTTGGTGGAATTTAACCAATGCGAGTGAAGTTTTTTACTTTTAATGCCCAAGATACGTCGTAAGATTCATCAGGCGGCAAATGATTCTGGAGGCTGGGGCAGCTTCTCCGATGTTGACGAGGCCAACGACGCACAATCACCTGGTCGAAAGAGTCCGGCGACTCTTCGGCACCGCGCCGTGCCGCCTGCAGGTTGCCGCCCTGCCCTGGCGAGAGGCCGGGAATGGCGTCGAAATCATGCTGATCACCAGCCGCGACACCGGCCGCTGGGTGCTGCCCAAGGGCTGGCCAGAGGCCAGAGAGCCGCTTTGCGAGGCGGCGGCGCGTGAGGCCGGCGAGGAAGCCGGATTGCGCGGCACGGTCTCGCATTTCGAGGCCGGTCGCTATTTCTACGCCAAGGCGCTGGCTTCCGGCGAGGAAGTGCCGTGCGAGGTGCTGGTCTTTCCGCTGCAGGTCGACCGCGTCGCCGAGCGCTGGAAGGAAAAGCGCGCGCGGACCCGCAAATGGGTAAGCTCGGCAGAGGCCGTGCGCATGATCAACGAGCCGGACCTCTGCCAGATCATCGCCCATTTCTGCGCCGATCCGCACGGATACGCCTGATCTGGAGCTGACCGGCCGAGGGGTGCCAGCCCGGCCAGACGTCGCCGGGCGCCGGCGACGAATGCTTTGCTATTGCGGCTGTTGCGTCTAGAGTCGTTTCGACTGCTCTGGCGTTTTACCGATGACGAACACGGCACGACCACTCGAAGAGAATTCCGGCGAACACAAGCGCGCGCATCGCCAGCGTGTGCTCAAGGGCGGCACGATCATCACCGGCATCCAGAATTCCGAGGTCAGTTGCACCTTGCGCAATCAGCATGCTGGCGGCGCCGAGTTGAAGGTTGCTCCCGACTCGCGGGTTCCCGACAATTTCCTGCTCTATGTGCCGGTCGATGGAATTGCCTATCGCGCGGAAGTCCGCTGGCGCCGCACTGACCGCGTCGGCGTCCGCTTCACCGGCACCGCCCCGAAGCCGAAGTTGCATTACGGCTGACGCCATTCCATCGAAGGCACCCGGACCATTCGATCCGGGTGCCCTTTATCCGGGTGTCAGGCGAAATCAGACCACCAGTCCTTTGGTCAGCTCGAGCGCCTGACGCTCGAACAGCCGGCGGTAGATGCCGCCGTTCAGCCGGATCAGCTCGTCATGCGAGCCCTCTTCGGTTATGCGGCCGCGATCGAACACCAGCAGCCTGTCCAGCGCCCGCACCGTCGAAAGCCGGTGCGCGATGACCAGCGTCGTGCGGCCGACCATCAGCCGCTCCATCGCCTGCTGGATGAGCACTTCCGATTCCGAGTCGAGGCTCGACGTGGCCTCGTCGAGGATCAGGATGCGCGCATCGGCAAGAAACGCACGCGCGATCGCCACCCGCTGGCGTTCGCCGCCCGACAGCTTCACGCCGCGCTCGCCGACCAGCGTCCCGTAGCCCTTCGGCAGGTTGGCGATGAAGTCGTGCGCGCTGGCCAGCCGGGCCGCATGCTCGATCTCGGCCTGGGTGGCGTTCGGGCGGGCATAGGCGATGTTTTCCGCCAGCGACCGGTGGAACAGGATCGGCTCCTGCTGGACGATTGCGATCTGCCCGCGCAGCGACGCCTGCGCGACCTCGGAAATATCCTGGCCGTCGATCAGGATTCTTCCGGCGCTTACATCATAGAGGCGCTGGATCAGCTTGACGAAGGTCGTCTTGCCCGAACCGGAATGGCCGACCAGGCCGACGCGCTCGCCCGGCGCGATCTCTACCGAGAAGTCGCGATAGAGCGGCAGCCGATGGTTGCCATAGTGGAAGGTGACCTTGTCGAAGGTGATGCGGCCGTCGCCGATCCGGATTGGCCCGGCGCCCGCGCGATCCTCGATGCCGAGCGGTTCGGACTGGAAGTCGACCAGTTCCTCCATGTCGTTGATCGAGCGCTGCAGATTGCGGATATGCGTGCCGATGTCGCGCAGATAGCCCTGCAGCACGAAGAACGAGGTCAGCACGAAGGCGACATCGCCGGCGCTGGCCTCACCCCAAGCCCACAGCATCAGCGCCAGCCCGATCACCGCCGTCCTGAGCAGCAAAAGCATCGTGCCTTGCGTGGTGCCGTTGACGGTGCCGCGCACCCAGGTGCGGCGCGTACGCGCTCGCCACTTGGCGACCACCCTCGCGAGCCGCGTTTCCTCGCGCGCCTCGGCGCCAAATCCCTTGACCACGGCGTTGCAGCTCACCGCGTCGGCCAGCGAGCCGCCGAGGCGCGTGTCCCATGTGTTGGCGAGCCTTGCCGCCGGCGCGACATAGCCGAGCGACAGCATCGCCGTGACAGCGATGAACAGCACCGAGCCTGCCGCGACCACCGCGCCCATCAGCGGCCAGAACCAACCGAGCAGCAGTGTCGAGCCGACGAGCATGACGACGGAGGGCAGCAGCGCGATCAGGATCGTGTCGTTGAGCAGGTCAAGCGCCCACATGCCGCGCGTGACCTTGCGCACCGTCGATCCGGCAAAGCTGTTGGCGTGCCAGTCGGTGGAAAAGCGCTGGACGCGGTGGAAGGCATCGGCGGCGATATCCGCCATCATCTTCAGCGTCAGCTCGACGATGGCCATGAAGGCGGCGTTGCGCAGCACGACGCCGGCCAGCGCCAGAGCCACCAGCGTCGAAAAGGCCGCGATCGCCGCATTCCACGCGACCTCGTCCGCCGCGGCGCTGCTGGCCACCGCGTCGACCAGCCGTCCCGAATAGAGCGGCGTCAGCACGTCGGCCAGCGTTGACAAAAGGAAAGCGCCCATGATCAGCGAAAGCCGCCACGGCTGGCGCCGCCAGTGGGTGAGTGTGAAGCCGAGAACGCTGCGGAAGGCGTCGGCGCGCAGGTCGAGTCGAAAACGAGCCATGATGTCATCCGGGCGCAAAAATGCCCGGTCCCGGTCAGGTAGAAATTGAAAAAACCGCGCTGGCGCCATTGGCGCCCGAAGATGCGGAGGTTCGGCATATTGGCGGCACGCCCGCATGGGGCGGCGACCGGCAGCGGCAAATGCCTGTCCTCAGTTCAGCTTCTGTCGCGAAGGCGGACCTTCGCGGCATGCTGACCAGAACCTAGGCTTCGCGGCCTCGCATAACGATGTCAAATCGTGGCATTCGGTTCCTCCTGAAGGGGAAGCGCGGAGGAGTTCTTATAGAGGCGCCCTGGCGCATCGCCAAGGCGGGCCGTGGCCAAAAGCGCAACTGGTCCAAGCAGTGAGACGATTTTGCAACAACGGCCGGTTGCGCGCCGTTGCCGTACAGGCTGCACCTAAGCCGAGACGGTGACCTATCCGCGGTCCCTGAATCGGTTGGTGATCGGATAGCGGCGGTCGCGGCCAAAGTTCTTCCGGGTGATCTTCACGCCCGGCGCCGCCTGCCGGCGCTTGTACTCGGCGATGTAGAGCAGGTGTTCGATCCGCGTCACCGTCGCCCGGTCATGGCCGCGCGCGACGATCTCGTCGACACCCATCTCGTGCTCGACCAGGCATTCCAGAATGTCGTCCAGCACCGGATAGGGCGGCAGCGAATCCTGGTCAGTCTGGTTCTCGCGCAGTTCCGCCGACGGTGCCTTGTCGATGATGTTCTTCGGGATCACCTCGCCGGAAGGTCCGAGCGCGCCCGGCGGCACATGGCTGTTGCGCCAGCGCGACAGCGCATAGACCTGCATCTTGTAGAGGTCCTTGATCGGATTGAAGCCGCCATTCATGTCGCCATAGAGCGTGGCGTAACCGACCGACATCTCGCTCTTGTTGCCCGTGGTGACGACCATCGAGCCGAATTTGTTGGAGATCGCCATCAGGATCGTGCCGCGCGCGCGGCTCTGCAAATTCTCCTCGGTGATGCCTTCCTTGGTGCCTTCGAACATCTGCGTCAGCGCGTGCAGAAAACCTTCGACCGGCTCGAAGATCGGCACGATGTCATAGCGGCAGCCGAGCGCGCGGGCACAGTCCTCGGCGTCCTTCAGCGAATCCTTCGACGTGTAGCGATAGGGCATCATCACCGCGCGCAGCCGTTCCTCGCCTAGCGCATCGACGGCAAGGGCCGCGCAGATCGCCGAATCGATGCCGCCGGAAAGACCGAGCACGACGTTCTTGAAGCCGTTCTTGTTGACGTAGTCGCGCAGGCCGAGCATGCAGGCGCGGTAGTCCGCCTCCTCCCTTTCGGGAATCTTCGACATCGGCCCTTCGGAGCAAATCCAGCCGTCCGAAGTCCTCTTCCAGATGCTGACGTCGACCGCCTCCTCGAACTGGCTCATCTGGAAGGCCAGCGTCTTGTCCGCGCCGATGGCGAAAGACGCGCCGTCGAAGATCAGCTCGTCCTGGCCGCCAAGCTGATTGGCATAGATCATCGGCAGTCCGCATTCTATGACCTGGCGGATGACGACCTGGTGGCGGACGTCCATCTTGGCGCGGTAGTAGGGCGAGCCGTTCGGCACCAGCAGGATTTCCGCCCCGCTCTCAGCCAGCGTCTCGCAGACGGCGACCTCACCCCAGATGTCCTCGCAAATCGGGATTCCGATGCGCACGCCGCGGAAGTTGACCGGCCCCTGCAGTTCCGGTCCGGCCTGGAAGACGCGCTTCTCGTCGAACTCGCCGTAATTGGGCAAATCGAGCTTGTAGCGTTCGGCCAGGATCTTGCCGCCATCGGCGACGATGATCGAATTGTGGGCGCCGCTCTTGCGCTTCAGCGGCGTGCCGATGATGACGCCCGGCCCGCCATCGGCGGTATCCTTGGCGAACTCTTCCGCCGCCCGTTCGCAGGACTTCAGGAACGCCGGCTTCAGCACCAGATCCTCCGGCGGATAACCGGCGAGGAACAGCTCGGTGTAGAGCACGAGATCGGCGCCCTGGCGGGCGGCGTCCGCCCTCGCCTCGCGCGCCTTGGCGAGATTGCCGGCGACGTCGCCGACCGTCGGGTTGAGCTGGGCAACGGCGATGCGCAGTATGTCGGGCTTCTTGGTCATGACAGTGGGTTTAGCGTGGCGGAATTCGCCCCGCAATGGCGTTTGCTTGTACCAATCGTACTCGTGTGACGGGTATCGATCAGGGGCTACTCGCCCATATATTCGCGAAGCGCCTCCGGTGAATGGTTCTCGCCGATCGACATCGCCAGGAGGCGCGAAATGTGCCGGCGCGGCAGGCCGGTTTGCGCGGCCCAGGCATTGATCTGAGCCTGGATCTTGTCGAGATCCTTCTTCGAGGTCGGGCTTTCGGCAATGTCGAGACCGGCATCGCGCAATGCGGCTGCCATGTCAGCCGAAACGATAAAGGCGTCCCATTCCAACCAGCGCAGGAAGTACTGGCCGGTATTGCCGCCGAGCCGGCTGCCATGCTTGCCGAGATAGGCCATCAGGCCGACCTGGTCGTCGGCCGGCCACTCGGCGAGGAACTTGCCGAAGCCGCCATGTTCCTTCGACACGCGCTCGACGAAAGCGGCGTTGTCGCGCACGGATTTGATCTTCTGCGGATTGCGCACGATGCGCTTGTCAGACGCCAGCTCGTGCGAAGCCGAGGAACGCTTCCTCGAAACCAGGCCACTTCTGCTCGATGACACGCTACCAGTCAATTAGACACCATGTTTGAGCCGAGATTTTCGCATGTTAGTAGGAAGTGGACAGAGGGGCATTCCATGCGAAAAGTTCTACCGCTTGCATTTTTGGTTGTTCCGTTCGGCCATGCGGCGGCAGCGGATTTTCCGAACAGCGGCATAGTGCAAGGCCTTCAGGACAATGCCAATCTCTACTTCACCTGTGATCCACCACAGATTGACAAACTGAAATGCCACTTCCGGCAAATCAGCGTGCCAAAGCCTACCAAGGATGAAACGGAAAAGCGGATCGCTAAAGGCATAGCCGATGCACTGAATGCATCGCCAAAAGAAATGGAAGCCTGTCAAGGCATGGGGCCAACCATTGAGGCTTTGAAAGCCGGCAAGGTTCCACCGAACACGAATCCGGAGCAATTCACGGCGAGGTGGAATCGTCTACCAGAGGAAGAACGGGCACAGACACTCGCCATATTGGAGACAGGGGCAAAATTCTGTGCGAACAGAAACCCGAAAATGGCGGAAGCCTTCGTTCGTGCATCGGAAGACGTGCATGGCTCAACGTGTGTCGTTTCGACCCTGTCATTTGACCAAGAATTCACGCTCAACCCGAACACGAACAAGTGGCAGGCAACTGAACAGAATTCTGACGTGTGCGGGACCATCGCTTACAGCGAACTCTACCGTGCTCCAGATAGCGGGGCATTTGCATTCTGGAACTACAGCACAAAAAACATCATAACCAATCCCAATGGCAAGCAGTGGAATGGGCAAACCTGCTCCAATCAGGATCAATCCGAGCATCAGTTTTCATGGCAAACGAAGGACTTCTATTTGGAGTGCAAGTACGTGCATCTGAACCCGTAACCAAATAGCCGACGACATTCTCTAAAGTCCAAATTGCCAACTTCCATGGGATCGCCCGAAGAAGGCCAACATGCGCATCGCATTATCCATGCAATTATGCACAATGGTTCGAGTGGTGCATGGGGAGTCTAATTATGGAATTTGGTCACATACTGCGCCTTGTTGCAGCTACCACGTGTCTTGTCACGATTGAAACAGCGGGAGCTATGCCCGAGTCTGCAACGCCATTCTGGACCGGCACTGCCAAACACACCCCGATAGAGACAGCCGTCTTTGACACCATTCTCGTAACAGACCCCGCTTCAGCCGTTGCGGAACAGCCATTTGAAAGGTTGTTTGGCGTCAGGATTGGAAACGAGGTAAGTAATTATAACTTAATAGGAGAATTGGTGGTTCAAAAGGGTTTATGGGCAGCGCCCGAATGGATTCAGAAGATATCTCCACCGGACCCGAACCCTTTATTCAAAGAATATTCGGTTAAATACAACCCTGCCACCGCTCTGATATACGAAATAGACGCTAGCAGCCTATCAAGATATTCAGAATGTACAGAGTTAATAATGGAATTATCAAGTGTTTTGAAACAAAAATATCCGGACATGGAATACCACCAGAAAGAAAACAATTTCTCTGTTTCGCAAGCAGGGTCAGAGGGTATTTTTCCACTTCAGGTTGCATGTTTTGCGGACCGCATCAATATTATGCTGCTAGACAACGAACGCCTTCAAGAACACATCCAGGAGAACAAAGATAGATCGCCAATTTCTGCGAAGGGACTATAAGCCCCTTGATTTATGAGACCGTAGTTTCTCCGACAGAGCGAGTTCCTAGCTCGCTTGAACTTAAAAGGGCACTTCTCACCTTTGATCGGGTCGTACTGTTCGATCCCGATGACCGAGAGTTCTTTCCCCCGCAGTCGTTCATGATAGCGATGGGGATGCCGCCGCTCCTTGGGATTAACATTGGACCGGTGAAACCGCTTGGAAAGGCTCCCGGCTACGACGATGATTTCCAACAAATCCTCGACGAGTTTGCGATAGCGGGTAGACAGGGGCTGCTTGACGTCACTTCCTCTTATGATCGATCTTCATCAGATTCCGTGACCATCGGTAGTGTCTTAGCGGGCGGCTATCCGCTCAACCCGAGATTTCTTCTGTGGGCTTTTCGCAACGTTGCACGGGACGAAGACGTTGTGTCCGCTGCGCTGGAGAATGACCAATGGCTTTTCTCCTTACCCGACGAAATAGTTCAGGAACTCGCCGTCAAATCGGCTGCCGACGGTGGAATCAATAACGACCCGGCCATTCAGCCAATCAAGCGGGCGCTAAAGCGAGCGAACCTTCGAGAGGAATACTCCAGAATTGGCCGTGCGAGGATAGCCTCTGTCATGAGGACAATCGGCTTCTGCGCATCACGGAACATGGTTCCGTTCTTCGGACAAGCTTCGTCGGGAAACGTCGCCAATCGGATTGCAAGCCGAGCCAATTCGATCATGGACAAAGTCACGGAGTTCGATCCGTTCTGGGCGACACGTTCACAGGTGATGCGAATTGGCCATAGCGAGTACATCGACGAGGCGGTGTTTAGCGGCCATGCCTGTAGACGAAGTGTTGAAACTGCGCACCCTTGCGTGGGGTCATCAAGCTGCAGCTAGGGACGAAATGCTTCAGTCTATCGCTGCCATATCGGCTGAAATAGGCGACAGGGCAGATTTCCAAGAGCAGGCACAAGCGAGCATTTCGGCTTACCGAAAGGAGGCCGAGGAGCTGGAACGGGAACGTGCCAACCTAAGGTTCCAGATCAAATGCGAGGTGGCGAAAGCCGTAGCGCTATCAGGCTTGCCGGCTGCCTTTACGCAATTGATAAGATCAAAGACTACAGGCCCGTCTCCCAGCAGCTAAAAGCGACAGAGAAAGAGTTCCGGGACAAAGCCGGTTTTGGTCTGCACAACTTTTACGAAGAGATTCGGCAGGCGACTCGGTCATGAAAGCGAACAATCTCAAGTCTGTCGGACCTTTGTGGGATACGAGTTACACCGATCCACCTTGAACGAGCGCACCGTAGGCGGCGAGTATACGCTCCCTTGTGCGCCCAGAAAACGCCCCGTAATCCTTTGCAGCTTGTACGACATTCCGGTCGTCCGAAAAGAACATGAGTGCCCTTAACACCGCAAAAATCGACATACGGTATTCCATCGGAACGAGTTCGCTTACCACCTCCATGAAGATTTTATCGAATTCAGCAATCAGGTTCTGCAGTATATTTTCAAATTCCGATATACTTTTGATTCCTGCCCCATCCAATATATCAACGAGCTTTTGGCGGCTATAATCCCTCACTTCACTCGTCGGAGAACGGTCTTTTGACATCAGTCCGGCGGCTTTTGCGCTGCTTATTATATCTTGAACCAAGGAACTTGACGTCACAAATGCCGTCAATGAGTCCACATTTATTGGAACACTTACCTGACCTTCTCGCAGCTTCTTGCCGTATTCCTTTCGTATACGGAAAACCTCGTCGTCAACTTGAGTGAATAAGATATCAGCAGTTTCAAGTTGCCCACTTATTAAGAACAATATCCTTTTTATGGCATCCGGCATCTCTGCGTTATTATTGTAACGCAAGCGTCGATCCAGAACCGCCCAAGCGTGCTGCAGAACAGTGCTAACTTGAATCTCTGCCTTCATTCCTTGGAAGCGCTTGTTCTCGTCCAATCCTCGACGAGCGGCAGAATGAGAAACAATGTAGTGGATTGACTGATATCCAAGCCTATCGATTTCTATTTCCTTTGCTTTATTCGTACTATTTTTAGTATCTATTTCAAAATTAGATTCCAGTATTTTAATTACAGAACTTACATCTTTCTGATAGTAAACAACGATCCTGAGACCGGCCAAGTCAGTAATATCTTCCAAGGCGTGGTACTTACCTTGCTTGCTCGGTCTACTGATTTTGTCACGGAAATTGGCGAGCCCTTTCGCCCTGCCCTCGATGCGGACTACCTCGATTTCGCCGGCTTCGAGTAGGTTCTGCAGCAGAGCTTTCAGATTGTCGACGAAAGCCTCATATTCAGGCCGCTTGGCTGTAAAAGCTGCCTCCAGCCTATCCAACAGCTCCGACATGCCCCCCCTCAATCAAGACAAGTATTCCAAGACGAGCCTGCTCTTATGGGAATGACTGTAGCCGACGATCAATGGAGGCACAACGGAACGGATAACGCTGAAAAATGGATGAATAGGCAAAGCGTTTGCTTGGGTACCCAAGACAGATGGACATATGTCAGTCGTGTCAGACCGTTCAATGGATGCCTACTCGCCCATATATTCGCGCAGTGCTTCCGCCGAATGGTTCTCGCCGATCGACATCGCCAGGATGCGCGAAATGTGTCGACGCGGCAGCCCGGTTTGCGCGGCCCAGGCATTGATCTGAGCCTGGATCTTGTCGAGATCCTTCTTCGAGGTCGGGCTTTCGGCAATGTCGAGACCGGTATCGCGCAATGCGGCTGCCATGTCAGCCGAAACGATAAAGGCGTCCCATTCCAGCCAGCGCAGGAAGTACTGGCCGGTATTGCCGCCGAGCCGGCTGCCATGCTTGCCGAGATAGGCCATCAGCCCGACCTGGTCGTCGGCCGGCCAGGCGGCGAGGAACTTGCCGAAGCCGCCATGTTCTTTCGACACGCGCTCGACGAAAGCGGCATTGTCGCGCACGGATTTGATCTTCTGCGGATTGCGCACGATGCGCTTGTCGGACGCCAGCTCGTGCCAGAAATCGTCGGGCTGGAACAACAGCCGCTTCGGCTCGAAGCCGAGAAACGCTTCCTCGAAGCCCGGCCATTTCTGCTCGATGACGCGCCAGACGAAGCCGGCGGCAAAGACGCGCTCGGCCATCGTCGACAGGATGCGATCGTCCGTAACCTTCGCCACGGCAGCGTTGTCGGGCATGGGCCCGAGCAGCGACGCCAACGCCGCCTCACCGCCTTTGCGTTTTGCCGCACGGGCGCGGATTTTCTGGAAATCGGCCATTTGGTCCCTCACAGGTCGCGTCAATCTACCACTTCCCGTTCGAACCGGCAGCCTCTACGTCTATCGCACACGCTGACGGAGACGAGACATGAACAAGACCGTCGAAGATCTGGCAAGCCGCTGGCTGAAGCGAAGGCCGGATGCCTTGAGCAAACTTGAAAGCCGGGTGCTGCAATCGACACTCGAGCGCACCACCATATCGAAGGACACCAACAAGGCCGTCGCCTTTCACCAGACGCTCGGCGATCGCGTCGCCGACACCATCGCCCGGATCGGCGGCTCGTGGTCCTTCATACTCAGCTTCATCGCCTTTCTGATCCTGTGGACCGCAGGCAATGTCTGGCTGCTGACGCGCGATGCCTTCGACCCCTACCCGTTCATCTTCCTCAACCTGGTGCTGTCCATGGTCGCGGCGCTGCAGGCGCCGGTCATCATGATGTCGCAGAACCGCCAGACCGAGCGCGACCGTATCGACGCCGCCCACGACTACGAGGTCAATCTCAAGGCCGAAATCGAGATCATGGCGCTGCACGAGAAATTGGACGACCTGCGCCACAGCGAGATCATCGGCTTGCGCGACGAGATCCTGCGCCTGGCCGAACAGGTCAAACGGATCGACGAGAAACTGTCGGCGCGGCAAAGCTCCTGATGACCGAGGCGATCCATCATCTCATCGAGCAGTATGGGCTGATCGCGGTTTTCCTGGGCTGCGTCGCGGAAGGCGAAAGTGCCGCCATCCTCGGCGGCTTCTTCGCCCATCAGCACGTTTTCGTGTTGTGGCAGGCCTTCCTGGCGGCCGCCTTCGGCGCCTTCGTCGGCGACACCTTCTTCTTCATCCTCGGCCGAAGCTTTGCCGATCATCCCTATGTTCTCAAACTGAAGGCAAGGCCGGGTTTCAGCCACGCCTTTCGCCTCGTCTCCGCGCATCCCAACATCTTCGTGCTGTCGAACCGCTACATCTACGGCATGCGCCTGGTCGGCGGCATCGCCGCCGGTTTTGCCAGCATCACTGCAACGCGTTTCGTCATCCTCAACGCCGTCTCGTCGCTGGTCTGGGCGGCATTGTTCGGCACTGTCGGCTATGTCTTCGGGCTTGGAGCCGAGCGCATCGTCGGCCAGGCACTGCATCGCCACGAGCGGTTGCTGATCGCCTTGGCCATCGGCCTTGCCGTGGCCGGCCTTGCCTGGTTCCTTGCCCACCATGTTGCAGGCAAGGAACGCGCCAAGGATGCCGGGGAAACGTGAACGTCAGTCGGGGTCCAGCGCGCGGTCGCCTCGGTCGAGGATCAGCGGAATGATCAGGTCTTCCTCGTCGGCCAGATGCCTTGTGAGCATGGCGATCAGCCGGCTGTTCTCGTCGGCATAGGCATCGGCGGCAAAGCGCTGCCTGTCCTCGCTCTCCCCCAGCGCCCGGATGAAGGCGTTCGCCGCCTCGGCATTGCGCTCCAACCCCTCATGGATCGTGTGGTGATCGGCGTCGAGGATCTCGAAGTCGCGCTTCAGCCGCGTCTCCGCCTTGGCGAAGACCGGGAAATAATGATGGTCCTCGACATTGTGGTGGCCGTCGAGATGCCCAAGAAAATGGTTGAGGCGCGGCGCGAACCAGCGCGCGAAATCCGGCGCCGTCAGCCTGCCCTCGCGATAGTCGCCAATGCCGCTGGTCAGCATGCCGCCGAGTTCGCGGAACATGTCGTGCCGCTGTAGCCACATGTTCGCCATGCCGTGGATGTTGGCGTGGCCCTGCCACATCTCGCGCGGATATCTATCGACCAGCCAGCGCAAATCGTCCGGCAGCCCTGTCCGTTCAAGCAGCAGAAAATTGGCAACATCCGACATGGCGGTCTCCTGGACCATGATCCCGAAAAGTGGATACCGGTTTTCGGATCAGATCATGGTCGGGATCAGGTTGGGGTAACCGCCATATAGTGTTGGCAAGATCAGATCGGTAGCCCCGTGATGCGCTCGATGATGGCGATGCCCCAGACGCCGGCGACGATCACCACCGAAATCAGCACGGCCAGCGAGCCGCAATCCTTGGCCAGCTGGATGTCGACGTTGAATTCGCGGCTGAAGGCATCGCACGCCGCCTCGATGCCAGTGTTGAGCACTTCGACCATGATCAGCAGCAGCACCGCGCCGATCAGCAGCGCGTAGCCACGCCAGGACGTCGACACGAACCAGCCGAGCGGCAAGGCAAGCACCAGCAGCATCAGCTCCTGCTGGAAGGCCTTTTCGCTGGCGGCCAGCTTGCGAAACGCCCGCACCGAATTATAGAAAGCATCGATCAGCCGCTGCATGCCCAACGTCCCTTTCCGAGTCACCGGCAGGGGATATCGCAACCGCTGGATCAAGGGAATAAGGCAGACCCCGCAAAAATCATTCGTCCGCGACCCTGAGCGCCGGCGTCGATTTCTCGAATTGCGGCAGTCCGTCGTCGATCGAGTAGTAGTCGCCCTTGTCGCCGACGAAGATGTGACTCTCACCTTGAAGCCCGGTCGGCGCATCGAACAATCCGGCCATGACCGAAACATAGGCATCCTGGTGAGGCTTCCAGAACAGCACCGAGCCGCATGTCTTGCAGAAGCCGCGCCTGGCAAACGACGACGCTTCGTACCAGCTGATGTTCTCGGCACCCGCGATTGTGATGTTGTCATCGGGGACGTTGGTTGCGGCATAGTAGTGCCCACTCTGCTTGCGGCACTGCGAACAATGGCAGTAGATCACGCCGCGCAAAGCCCCCCGCGTCCTGAAGCGCACCGCCCCGCACAGGCATGATCCGCTGTGATCGTCGCTCATCTCGGCCTCCGTTTGATTTCGCTGCCAGAGTCAGTTTCGCCGGCAGGATTCCAGTTTTGCGCCGGCCAGGCACAGACAAAAGCGACACCGCAAGGACGCGTTCCGAAATCCTCGCCGCCTGGTCGCCAAAAAGCCTCTTGCATCCTGAGGTAGAAGAAAATGCGTTGCAATGCAGCGCATTAAGGAAACTTTAGCGCGCTCGCATCTATTGTTCCTGCAAGCGGAGGTCGTGATTGGGGACGCATCTCTTCGCATGTCTGGAATTTCGGTCGCACTCCCCGCATCGGCGACGTCCGGCACTCGCAGGTCTGCGGTGGCTCTTAGGGGTAGAGTGAACAGAACATGCAGCCGGCAGCCGCCCCGACCGACAGGAACACGGACATTGCAAGCACCGTGGTGGCAACCATGCGCCAGCTTGGCGTGCTTGGCCTGCCGCGCAACTACGAGATCTTTTACGAGGCGCTGAGCGGCAGCAACCATGAGCTCAGCCTCGCCGTGGTTTCGCTGAGCAGCCGGCCGACGCAGGAAGATCTCGACCGCATCGGGCGCACCTTCTTTGCCCAGCATCACGGCCCAGGCATCGTCGAGCATGCCCGGGACGTCATCGCCAAGGAACTCGAGGACATCGCCTCGCTGCTGCGAAGCGAACGCACCCACATCGAAAAATACGGCAGGATCCTCGATGAAACGTCGAACGGACTGAGCAACCGCAGCCTGCTTTCCCAAGACCTGCTGCAGAAGATCGTTGGCGCCATGTCGGCGGCCACCAATTCGACGATCGAGCATGGCAGGCAGGTAGCGAGCACACTCAGCGACAAGACCGCCGAACTCGAGAGCGTCAAGTCGAAGCTTGAGGAATACAAGCGCCTCGCCGACACCGATCCCCTGACCCATATCTGGAACCGCCGCGCCTTCGACAAGGAAATCACCAAGATCTACAACAGCAACAAGGGCATCCTGTTCAACGCCCTGATCCTTGCCGATATCGACCGCTTCAAGGACATCAACGACCGTTACGGCCACCCGGTCGGCGACAGGATCATCCAGATCATCGCCGAGATCCTCCAGACCAGCATCCGCGGCGACATGTTCGTTGCCCGCACCGGCGGCGAGGAGTTCGCGCTGATCGTCGAAGGCGCCAGCGAGGACACCACCTACGAGATCGCCGAGCGCATCCGCATGCTGATCGAGCAGACACCGTTCACCAGCAGCCAGACCGGCACCAATTATGGCACCGTGACGGTGTCGATGGGCATCTGCATGGCATCCGAGGCCGAAAGCCCCGAGGATCTCTACACCAAGGCCGACCGGGCGCTCTATCGCTCGAAAGTCAGCGGGCGCAATCGCGTGACCCGCCATTCGGCGATGGCCGGCCGCGCCGGCAAGAGCTGGCTGCTCTACAAGAAGGACTGAGCCGTCACGGGCGGCCCTCCTGCGATGGGCGAATGCCCGCCAGAGTTCAGAAAAATTGTTGCCACCACCTTTCCATGTGAATTTTTGTGAGCTATATTTTCCATAGAAATGGAAAATACGCCCATGATACAGCCTCAAATCGCTGCTGGCGCAGCCGAGAACGCGGTCCTGACCAAGGCCACGCTGCGCGCCGCTGAATTGCTCGACATCACCGCCAGGATACTGGCGTCGATCATCGGCGTCTCGGAAGCCACGGTTTCGCGCATGCGCAAACAGGAATTCCTGTTGGAGCGCGGCACCAAGCCATTCGAGCTTGCGGTGCTGTTCGTCCGATTGTTCCGTTCGCTCGACGCCATTGTCGGCGGTGACGAGACGATCGCCCGGGCATGGCTGAAGAATGCCAACACGGCCTTCGACGGCGCGCCGGTCGAGAAAATCCAGACAATATCAGGGCTCGTCGATGTCATCGCCTATCTGGACTCCCGCCGCGCTCTCGTCTGAGGCCGTTCCACTCGACGGTAAGTACTGGCGCATGGTCGAGGCGCAGCATCGCGTCTCGACCTTGAAGGTCGTCGATACGCTCGACGAACAGGCCCTGCTCGAGGACCTGATCGAGCAGACCAAGCCGCAGATCCCGCTGGAGTGCCGGCATCTCCATTATCTGCTGGCAACGCCTTTCCGCTATGGATCGATCTATCCGCACGGCTCACGCTTCCGCCGCGCCGGCAGGACCTTGGGCGTCTACTATGCCGCCGAGACGATGCTGACAGCGGTCGCCGAAATGGCCTTCTACCGTCTGCTGTTCTTCGCGGAATCCCCCGACACGCCATGGCCGCGCGACGCCGCCGACTACACCGCCTTCGCCACCGCCATCAAATGTGCCGCGACCGTCGACCTGACGCGACCGCAGCTCGATCGTGACGCGGCCGCATGGACGCACCCGACCGACTACAGCGCCTGCCAGGCGATCGCCGATGTCGCGCGCGAGGCCGGGCTGCAGGCGATCCGCTATCGCTCGGCGCGCGACCCGAAGGGCGCCAACATCGCGCTTTTGACATGCAAGGGTTTTGCCAAGGCAAAGCCGCTGGAGCCGCAGACCTGGCGCATCCGCCTCGGCGCCTTCGGCGTGCAGGCGATCTGCGAATTTCCCGAAAAGCGCATCGAGTTCTCCAGGACTGCTTTTTCCGACCCGAGGCTTGCCGGCCTGCGCTGGGAGCGCGGGCGGCCTTAAGCCAGTATGTTGACCGCGCGCGCGGCCACAAGCGCGATGGTCAGCAGCGAGATCATCGCCTCCGCCATCATCAACAGCTTGGCACGCTGGGTGAGCGGCAAGGTGTCGGTCGGCGAGAACGCCGTCGCATTGGTGAACGCCAGGAATACATAGTCGACGAAGCCGGGCAGCCAGCCCTGGATTTCGCGATCGGGCAGCGTCATTTGTGGGAAGAGGAAGTCGGCCTGCGCGCGCTTGACCAGCCCGCAGGTCGGCGGTCCGCCCCGGTCGGTGCTCCAGAACCAAAGCGCAAAGACGATGACGTTGGTGACCCAGATGTTCAGTGCATCGACGAGAAGCGTCGTTCCGGGGCCGGCATGGCCTCCCAGCAGCGCGCGCACCAGGAAGGCCAGCGCACCGCAATTCATGATGCTGATGACGCCGGTCATCACCAGCGCCATCCGACGGATGAACACGCGAAACCGGCCGATCGCGTACCAGTGATCGTGCTCGACAGCCCTCTGGGTTGCCATTTGCGTCCATGCCGTCGCGATCGAGAGAGGCATGAGGAGCGCTGCCTCGATCGCGGGAGCCAGCCACCGCGGCCCGAATGACAGATCGTTGATGACGAGAAGCTGCAGGCAAATGATGACGAGGACCGCGGCGCGTGCCGACCAGAAATCAAGCCCGCGGTGGTGGATGATGGCATGCTCGTGACGCATGGTGCTGGCGATCGCATCGAGAGGGCACTAAGTCGGCTGTGCGTTCCACCTCAATCTTGGTTTTGCGATGGTCGTGTGAGAACACATTTTCGTAAGCGCTGATGTGATCGCGGCCCGTCATGCGTCTCCGCGAAACGAAAAAAGCGCCGGATCTCTCCAGCGCTTTTGTTCAATCCATTCTGTCTGCAGACAGGCTCAGCCGTTGGCGGCCTGCTTGTGCTGGACCGGATGGCTCTTCTTCAAGAGGTCCGAGACCAAGAAGGCCAGCTCGATCGCCTGGTCGGCGTTGAGGCGCGGGTCGCAATGCGTGTGGTAGCGATCCTGCAATTCCTCGGCGGTGATCGCGCGGGCGCCACCGGTGCATTCGGTGACGTTCTTTCCGGTCATCTCGACATGGATGCCGCCCGGATGCGTGCCCTCGGCGCGGTGCACCTCGAAGAAGGTCTGCACTTCCTTGAGAATGCGGTCGAACGGCCGCGTCTTGTAGCCGGCGGCCTCGATCGTGTTGCCGTGCATCGGGTCGGACGACCACACCACGCTGCGGCCTTCCTTTTGCACCGCCCGCACCAGCTTTGGCAGATGGTCGGCAACCTTGTCCGAGCCGAAGCGCGCGATCAGCGTCAGCCGGCCCGGCTCGTTCTCCGGATTGAGCAGATCGATCAGTTCCAGCAATCCGTCCGGCGTCAACGACGGGCCGCATTTGAGGCCAAGCGGGTTCTTGATGCCGCGGCAGTATTCGACATGCGCATGGTCGGGCTGGCGCGTGCGATCGCCGATCCAGATCATGTGGCCCGACGTGGCGTACCAGTCGCCCGAGGTCGAATCGACGCGGGTCAGCGCCTCCTCATAGCCGAGCAGCAGCGCCTCATGGCTGGTGTAGAAATCCGTCTCGCGCAGCGCGAAATTGGTTTCGGAGGTGATGCCGACCGCGCGCATGAAGTCCATCGTCTCGGTGATGCGGTTGGCGAGCGACTCGTATTTTTCGCCTTGCGGGCTGTCGGAGACGAAGCCCAGCATCCAGCTATGCACGTTCTCCAGGCTGGCATAGCCGCCCTGCGCGAAGGCGCGCAAAAGGTTGAGCGTCGCCGCCGACTGGCGGTACGCCATCTCCTGGCGAGCGGGATCGGGAATGCGCGACTTGGCGTCGAACTCGATGCCGTTGATGATGTCGCCGCGGTAGCTCGGCAGCGTCACCTCGCCCTTGGTCTCGTTGTCGGACGAGCGCGGCTTGGCGAACTGGCCGGCAACGCGGCCGACCTTCACCACCGGCTGCGCGCCGGCGAAGGTCAGCACCACCGACATTTGCAGGAAGACGCGGAAAAAGTCGCGGATATTGTCCGCGCCATGCTCGGCAAAACTCTCGGCGCAATCGCCGCCCTGGAGAAGGAATGCGTCACCGGCTGCGACAGCTGCAAGCTGCTTCTTCAGCTTGCGCGCCTCACCGGCAAAAACCAGCGGCGGAAAGGTGGCGAGCTGGGCTTCCGTGTTCTTCAGCGCGGCAAGATCCGGATAAGCAGGAACCTGCTTGATCGGCTTTGCCCTCCACGAATTCGGCGACCATTTCGTCATCGTTGCACCCAAACGCTCTTTCCAGCCGGCATCCTCGCCGCTATTCCAGCCCCATAAGGGGGTGGCGGCTCCATACACGAAGCCGATTTCCTATTCTAGACTGGAATTTCAGCGCTGGCGAATGCGCCAGACGCCGCGAGCAGCCTCGCTACGCTGCCACCAGCCGCGCCAGCTGCGTCATCACCACCGCTGACCCGGCCAGCCGCTTTTCGGCACTCGGCCAGTCGCGGCTGAAGACGACGCTGTGATCGGGCCGGATCTTGGCCAGCGAGCCCTGCTCGCCGATGAACTTGACCAATCCGACCGGGTTGGGGAACTCGCGCTTGCGGAAGTGAATGACGACGCCCTTGGGGCCGGCATCGAGCTTTTCGACATTGGCCTTGCGGCAGAGCGCCTTGATGAAGACGATCTTCAGGAGATGCTTCACTTCCTCCGGCAGCGGTCCGAAGCGGTCGATCAGCTCGGCGCCGAACGCGTCGATCTCCTCGGTGTTTTCGAGGTCGCCGAGGCGGCGGTAGAGCGCCAGCCTGAGCTGCAGGTCGGGCACATAGCCCTCCGGGATCATTACCGCCGTGCCGACGGCGATCTGCGGCGACCAGCCGCCGTCCTGCACTTCGCCGGAATCCTTCACTTCGGCCACCGCCTCTTCCAGCATCTGCTGGTAGAGCTCGAAGCCAACCTCCTTGATGTGACCGGACTGTTCCTCACCGAGAAGATTGCCGGCGCCCCGGATGTCGAGATCGTGGCTGGCGAGCTGGAAGCCGGCGCCGAGCGTGTCCAGAGACTGCAGCACCTTCAGCCGGCGTTCGGCGGTGTCGGTCAACTTGCGGTTGGCCGGCAGCGTGAACAGCGCATAGGCGCGCACTTTCGAGCGGCCGACGCGGCCGCGCAGCTGGTAGAGCTGCGACAGGCCGAACATGTCGGCGCGATGGATGATCAGCGTGTTCGCGGTCGGGATGTCCAGACCGGACTCGACGATGGTGGTCGACAAAAGCACATCGTACTGGCCGTCGTAGAAGGCGTTCATGATGTCGTCGAGCTCGCCCGGCGGCATCTGGCCATGGGCCACCGCGATCTTCAGCTCGGGCACGGATTCGCGCAGGAAATCATGGATTTCGGCGAGATCGCTGATACGCGGCACGACATAGAAGGAATGGCCGCCGCGATAGCGCTCGCGCAGCAGCGTCTCGCGGATGACCAGCGGATCGAAGGGCGAGATGAAGGTGCGCACCGCCATCCGGTCGACCGGCGGCGTGGCGATCAACGACAGCTCGCGCACGCCGGTCAAGGCTAGCTGCAAGGTGCGCGGGATCGGCGTCGCCGACAGGGTCAGCACGTGCACATCGGTTTTCAGGTCCTTCAGCCGTTCCTTGTGCTTGACGCCAAAGTGCTGCTCCTCGTCGATGATCAAAAGGCCGAGATTCTTGAACGAGATCGCGGATCCGAGCAGCGCATGGGTACCGACGACGATGTCGACCGTGCCTTCGGCAAGACCCTTCTTGGTTTCAGCCAATTCCTTGGCGCCGACCAGACGCGATGCCTGAGCGACGCGGATCGGCAGGCCGGAGAAGCGCTGCGAGAAGGTCTTGAAATGCTGGCGCGACAACAGCGTCGTCGGCACCACCACGGCGACCTGAAAACCCTCCATCGCCGCGATGAAGGCGGCGCGCAGCGCCACCTCCGTCTTACCGAAGCCGACATCGCCGCAGATCAGCCGGTCCATCGGCTTGCCGGCGCCGAGATCGTCCATGACGGAATCGATTGCCGTCTGCTGGTCGTCGGTTTCCTCATAGGGAAAGCGCGCGGAGAACTCGCCATAGAGGCCATCCGCCGGCACCAGCGACGGCGCCGAGCGCATCTGCCGCTCGGCGGCGATGCGGATCAACTGCCCGGCCATATCGAGCAGCCGCCGCTTCAGCCGCGCCTTGCGCGACTGCCAGGCGCCGCCACCGAGCCTGTCCAGCGTCGCCTCGGCCGAATCCGAGCCGTAGCGCGACAGAAGCTCGATGTTTTCCACCGGCAGGAACAGCCGGTCGTCGCCGGCATAGTGGATCTCGAGGCAGTCATGCGGCGCGCCGACCGCCTCGATGGTGCGCAGGCCGATGAAGCGGCCAATGC
The DNA here is from genome assembly GCF_014843845.1 of Mesorhizobium amorphae. Taxonomy (GTDB): domain Bacteria; phylum Pseudomonadota; class Alphaproteobacteria; order Rhizobiales; family Rhizobiaceae; genus Mesorhizobium; species Mesorhizobium amorphae_A. The sequence goes on from NZ_JHQS01000006.1 coordinate 119,520, forward strand.
CGTGATCGGTGTGGACGACGATGTCGCCGGCCGACAGGGACGAAGCCTCGGCGATGAAGTCGGAAGCGCGCTTCTTGCGTTTGGAGCGCCGGATCAGGCGATCGCCGAGAATGTCTTGCTCGGCAACGACGACCAGTTTTTCCGTCTCGAAGCCGGATTCCAGCGGCAGCACGGCAAGTGCTGCCTGCCCCGGCTCGAGCTTGTCCGCTTCGGCAAGAGTCGCCACCGGCACGAGATTGCCGAGATGATGTTCGGCCAGAATCTGGCCGAGCCGATCGAGCGAGCCTTCGGTCCAGCCGGCTATGACGACGCGGCGGCGTGCGGCGCGCTCGTCGGCGATATGCTTCACGACGACGTCGAAGACGTTGACGTTGGGGTCGGCGCGTTCTTCGACGAAGGCGCGGCCATGGCGCGAGCCGGCGTGGAAGATCTTTTTCGCGCCTGCATCCGGCGCGTCGAAGGCGGTGAAGTCGATGGCTTCGCGCGGCCCAAGCGAGGCAACGAGGTTTTCCGGCGAAAGATAGAGCAGGTCAGGCGCCACCGGCTTGTAGGGCACGGCGTCCTTCAGCGCGCCGTCGGCCTGTTTGCGGCGCGCCTCGTAGTGGTCGAGGATCAGCGTATGCCGTTCGGCCAGCGCCTCATGCGCCAGATGGTCGAAGACGACGGGGATATCGGGCAGATAATCGAACACCGTCTCCAGCCGCTCATAGAACAACGGCAGCCAATGTTCCATGCCGGCGAAGCGCCGGCCCTCGCTGACTGCCGCATAGAGCCCGTCATCGCGCTGCGGCGCGCCAAAGGCCTCGATATAGGCGCGGCGGAAACGGCTGATGGTCTCGGGCGTCAGCGCCACTTCGCTCATCGCCTGCAGCGCCATCGACTTGCGCTGCCCGGTGGTGCGCTGCGTGGCGGCGTCGAACACACGGATCGATTCCAGCGTGTCACCGAAGAAATCGAGCCGCAGCGCTTCGGTCCAGCCGGGCGCGAACAGGTCGAGAATGCCACCACGCACGGCGAACTCGCCGACGCCGCGCACCGTCGGCACCCGCTCGAAACCCGATGTCTCGAGCCGCGCGATCAGTGCGTTCATATCGATCTGGTTGCCCGGCTTGGCATGGAAGGTCTGCGCCTCGACCAGATCGGCTGGCGGAATGCGCTGCAAGAGCGCATTAGCCGTGGTGAGGATGACGGCGCGGTGCGGTTTTGTGGCCAGCGCGATCATTGCCGTCAGCGCGTCGAGCCGCTTGGCGGCGGCATCGGAACCCGGCGAGACGCGGTCGTAAGGCAAACAATCCCAGGCCGGAAGTTCCAGCACCGGCAGGCCGGGGGCTGCAAAGGCCAGCGCCTCGATGATCGCCGGCAGGCGCTGGCCGTCGCGCGCCACGAACAGCACCGGCTTGTCGGGCCCGATCTCATGCGCCGTCTGCACCAGCGCGAAGGCTTCATAGCCATCGGCGACGCCATCGACGATGAACTGGCCGGCGCGGCCTTTCGGCAGGCCGATGGAGGGGATGAGGCTCATGGATTCAACGTTTTCAGAAAGTCATGGTCCGGCGCGACGCCAGGATCTTTTGCAGGACGGCACAATCGATATCGGGCGGAACCGCGCGCTCGCCGGTGATCAAAGGCAGGAATTCGGTATCGGGAACATCGAGGAGCCTCTCATATTGGTCGATCTCGTCGCCGGTCAAGGCGCCGATTTCGGCATCGGCGAAGCTGCCGAGGATGAGATCCATCTCGCGCATGCCGCGATGCCAGGAGCGGAACAGAAGCTTGCGGCGGCGGGCATCGAGCCCCTCGCTTGATCGTTTCGTTCCGGTCATCGTACCGCATCCCTGTCTGAAGCGGCGCATATAGCGTGGATAGAGGGCGGTGTCAGCCTTGCGCAATGACCGTCGCGACATAAGCTGACATCATGCGTCCTTCCCTCCTCGATCCGCTGTTCGTCCCGATCACCTCGCTTGCCGGCGTTGGGCCGAAAGTCGGCACACTGATCGAGAAGGTGGTCACTGCCGATCTCGGCGACCGCGCCGCCCGCGCCGGCGACCTCTTGTTCGTCTTGCCCCACACGGTGATCGACCGCCGCAACCGGCCGGGCATTGCGCTCGCACCGGCAGGCGCCATCGTCACGCTCGAAGTGCGCATCGACCGCCATCAGCCGCCGCCGCGCGGCAACAGGTCGGTGCCCTACCGGGTCTATGCCCATGACGAGACCGGCGAAATCGGCCTGACTTTCTTCCATGCCCATGCCGCTTATCTCGAAAAGGCCATGCCCGTGGGCGAGCATGTCGTCGTCTCTGGCCGCATGGAATGGTTCAACGGCCGCCCGACCATGGTCCACCCCGATCATATCGCGCTGGCCAGTGACGCCGAAGCCCTGCCCCTGGTCGAGCCGGTCTATCCGCTGACCGCCGGCCTGTCGGGAAAGGTGCTGCGCCGGGCGATCGGCCAGGCGCTCGGCCGGCTGCCGGAACTGCCGGAATGGCAGGACGACGCCTTCATGCGCCGCCAGACTTTTCCGACCTTCGACGATGCGCTCACCCGCATCCACAACCCGGCCGACCCGATCGATGTCGCCATCGAGGGGGCGGCATGGCGGCGGCTTGCCTATGATGAGTTGCTGGCCGGCCAGGTGTCGCTGGCCCTGGTGCGGGCCAAGGTGCGCCGCCTGTCCGGCCGGCCGCTGATTGGCGACGGCCGCATCGTCGAAAAACTGCGCGCGGCCCTGCCCTATTCGCTGACCGCCAGCCAGGAATTCGCCCTGGCCGAAATCAACGCCGATCTCGCCGACCCGGAACGCATGCTGCGTCTGCTGCAGGGCGACGTCGGCTCCGGCAAGACGGTGGTCGCGCTGCTCGCCATGGCGCGGGCCGTCGAGGCCGGCGGTCAGGCGGCGCTGATGGCGCCGACCGAAATCCTGGCGCGCCAGCATCTGGCGACGATCACCCCTTTGGCTGAAAAGGCCGGCCTGCGCATCGCCATCCTCACCGGCCGCGAAAAGGGCCGCGAGCGCACCGACACGCTCGCCGGTCTTGCAAACGGAGAAATCGACATCGTTGTCGGCACCCACGCGCTATTCCAGGAAACAGTGACTTTCCATGACCTCGTCTTCGCCGTGGTCGACGAGCAGCACCGTTTCGGCGTCCATCAGCGGCTTGCCATCACCGCCAAGGGCGATGCGCCCGACATGCTGGTGATGACGGCGACGCCGATCCCGCGCACTTTGGTGCTGACCGCCTTCGGCGACATGGATGTGTCGAAGCTGACCGAGAAGCCGGTCGGCCGCCAGCCGATCCGCACCGTGACCTTGCCGCTCGAAAGGCTGGACGAACTGGTTGGCCGTATGCTCGATGCCGTCACCGACGGTCAAAAAATCTACTGGATCTGTCCGCTGGTCGAGGAATCCGAAGAGATCAAGCTGATGTCGGCCGAGGACCGCTTTGCTTCGCTGAAGCCGCTGTTCGGCGACCGGATCGGGCTGGTGCATGGTCGCATGAAGGGCACAGAGAAGGACGAGGCGATGCGCGCCTTCAAGCAGGGCGAGACGCGCATCCTGATCGCCACCACGGTTATCGAGGTCGGCGTCGACGTTCCCGATGCGACCATCATGGTGATCGAACACGCCGAGCGCTTCGGCCTTGCGCAACTGCACCAGCTGCGCGGACGAGTCGGGCGCGGCGACAAGCCGTCGTCCTGCGTGCTGCTCTACAAGGATCCGCTGGGCGAGACGGCAAAACGCCGGCTGTCGGTGATGCGCGAGACCGAGGACGGTTTTCGTATCGCCGAGGAGGATTTGAAACTGCGCGGCGAAGGCGAACTGCTCGGCACCCGCCAGTCCGGCACGCCGGGCTTCCAGGTGGCACGCATCGAGGCGCATGCCGACCTGCTCGAGGCCGCCCGCGACGACGCAAGGTTGGTCCTGTCGCGCGATCCGGAATTGCAGTCCGAGCGCGGTTCGGCGCTTCGGCTATTGCTCTATCTGTTCGGCCGCGACGAGGCCGTGCGCCTGCTGCGCGCCGGCTGAGGCCCGGCGCCGAGCGGCGGATTGGCAAGCGGGCCATCGATCCGCTCGCCATTGACGGTCACGATCTTGGCCTTCACCTCAGGCGCCACCAGCCCGGCCGAGACGATCAGCTTGGCGCCGTCCTCGATCGTCATGTCGAGCAGCACAATGTCGGATTTCAGCACATACATCAGGAAGCCGGTGGTCGGGTTCGGCGTGCAGGGCATGAACACCGCGATCAGCGGATCGCCTTCCTGGTCGAGCTTCTGGTTGATCTCGGTTTCCTTCTCGCTGGCGACGAAAACCAGCGACCACACGCCCTTGCGCGGATATTCGACCAGCCCGACCTGGTGGAACATGTCACCCTTGTTCGACAGCACCGTTTGGAAAATCTGCTTCAGCGAACCATAGATGCCGCGCACCAAGGGCATGCGACCGAGCAAGCGTTCGCCGAAGTTGACGATGGCGCGGCCGACGATGTTGGCCGTCATGAAACCGATCAGCGTGATCAGGATCAAGGCAACGATGAGGCCAAAGCCCGGAACCGGGACCGGCAGATAGGTGTCGGGGCTGTAGCGGGCCGGAATATAAGGTTTCACCCAGGAATCGACCCAACCGATGAACGACCAGGCGATATAGGCGGTGATGGCCAGAGGTGCGCAGACGATGAAGCCGGTCAGGAAATAATTCCGCAGCCGGGTCATGCCTGAGGTCTTGGGAGCGTCGGACATGGGTTCACCGCAGCGCGCTGATTGCAACGCGACATTAGTGAACCGCAAGGCGGTTTGGAATTGCGAAGTTTTTAAACGCTGCCTATTCCACCGTCACCGACTTCGCCAGATTGCGCGGCTGGTCGACGTCGGTGCCCATGAACACGGCGGTGAAGTAGGCGAGCATCTGGATCGGCAGCGCGTAGACGATCGGTGAGATGATTTCCGGCACGTCGGGCAGGATGATCGTCTCCATCGTCTTGACGCTCGCCTGTGCCGCACCCTTGCTGTCGGTGATCAGGATGATCTTGCCGCCGCGCGCCGCCACTTCCTGCATGTTCGACACCGTCTTTTCGAAGATGCGGTCATGCGGCGCGATGACGATCACCGGCATGTTCTCGTCGATCAGCGCGATCGGGCCGTGCTTCAGCTCGCCCGCAGCATAACCTTCGGCGTGGATATAGGAGATTTCCTTGAGCTTCAGCGCGCCTTCCATGGCCAGCGGGAAATTGGTGTCGCGGCCGAGATACAGCACGTCCTTGTAGCGCGACAGTTCCCGCGCAATGCGCTCGATCTGCCCGTCGAGCTTCAGCACCTGGTTGGCGTAGCGCGGCGCTTCCGACAGCTCGCGCACCAGCGTCTTTTCCTGCTCACGCGAAATCGTTCCGCGCGCCACGCCGGCGCGTATCGCAAGCGAGGCCAGCACCGAGAGCTGACAGGTAAAAGCCTTGGTCGAGGCGACGCCGATCTCCGGGCCGGCCAGCGTCGGCAGCACCACATCGGATTCGCGTGCCATGGTCGATTCGCGCACATTGACGACGGCGCCGATCTTCATGCCGGCCTTCCGGCAGTAGCGCAGCGAGGCCAGCGTGTCGGCGGTCTCGCCCGACTGCGAGATGAAGAAGGCGGCGTCGTTGGCCGACAGCGGCATCTCGCGGTAGCGGAATTCCGAGGCGACATCGATGTCGACCGGCAGCCGCGCATAGCGCTCGAACCAGTATTTGCTGATCAGGCCGGCGAGATAGGCGGTGCCGCAGGCCGAGATCGCCAGCCGTCCGATCTTGGCGAAATCGAAGGGCAGCTCGAGCGGCTTCGAGACGCCGGAGACGAAATCCACATAATGCGCCAGCGTGTGCGAGATCACTTCCGGCTGCTCATGGATTTCCTTTTCCATGAAGTGTCGGCGGTTGCCCTTGTCGACCATGAAGCTGGTCGAGAGCGACTGCTGGCGCTTGCGCTCGACCTTGTTGCCGTCCATGTCGAAAATGGCGACATCGTTGCGTCGCACCACCGCCCAGTCGCCGTCTTCCAGATAGGTGATCGAATTGGTGAAGGGCGCCAGCGCAATGGCGTCGGACCCCAAAAACATCTCGCCGTCGCCATGGCCGACGGCCAAGGGCGGGCCATTGCGGGCGCCGACGATCAGATCCTCGTCACCTTTGAACATGATCGCCAGTGCGAAGGCGCCTTCCAGCCGCTTCAGCGCCTGGTGCGCGGCCTCGACCGGCTTCAGCCCCCTGGCCAGTTCGCGCGCCACCAGATGCGCCACGACCTCGGTATCGGTCTGCGACGAGAAAGAATAGCCGTCGCGGATTAGTTCGTCGCGCAGCTCGGCGAAATTCTCGATGATGCCGTTGTGGACGATGGCGACGCCGTCGGAAAAATGCGGATGCGCGTTGGTTTCGTTCGGCACGCCATGCGTTGCCCAGCGCGTGTGGCCGATGCCGATCGTGCCGCCGAGCGGCTCGTTCTTCAGCAGGCGTTCGAGATTGACCAGCTTGCCTTCGGCGCGCCGGCGGCCAAGTTCGCCATGTTCGATGGTGGCGACGCCGGCCGAGTCATAGCCGCGGTATTCGAGCCGTTTCAGCGCATCGACGATGAGCGGCGCGACCTGCTGCTGGCCGACAATTCCGACGATACCGCACATGGCGCTTGCCCCCGATTCCTTGCAGAAACCCAGCGCTATCTAGGGATTGCCGGCCTGCCGTAAAAGTCACTTTGCGTTTCGTTCCGTGTCAGCGGAACGGTCCTGCTCGCAATGCACCATGACAGACCGCTCTTGCAATCCGGTTACTGCAATCGTTCGGTTTTTCAGGCGTTTGGCCTGCCAATATTCACTTTTTCTTCGCCGCAGCCGCCGAAGCAAAACGCTCGCGCAATTCCTTGCCCTTGCCTGGAATCGTTTTCTGGCGGGCGCGGCCGAAGGCCAGCGCGTCATCCGGCACGCTTTCGGTAATCACGCTGCCCGAGGCGATGTAGCCGCCGTTGCCGATCGTGACCGGCGCCACCAGCGAGGAGTTCGAGCCGATGAAGGCGCCCTCGCCGATATCGGTGAAGAATTTCGAGTAGCCGTCATAATTGCAGGTGATGGTGCCGGCGCCGATATTGGCGCCCGCTCCAACCCGCGCATCGCCGATATAGGTCAGATGGTTGACCTTGGCGCCCTCCTCGATGACAGCCTGCTTGACCTCGCAGAAATTGCCGACCTTGGCCTTCTGCTTGAGATCGGCACCGGGCCGCAGCCGCGCGAACGGCCCGACATCGCAATTCGAGGCGACGGTGGCGCCCTCGATATGGCTGAAGGCATGGATCTTGGCGCCCGTGGCGATCTTCACGCCGGGCCCGAACCAGACATTGGGCTCGACGATGGTGTCGGCGCCGATCTCCGTATCGTGTGAGAAGAACACGGTCTCGGGCGCAATCAGCGTGACTCCCGAGAGCATGGCCTCGCGCCGCCGGCGCCGCTGCCAGATGCCTTCGGCTTCGGCCAGCTCGGCGCGGTTGTTGATGCCGAGCGCGTTCTCGAAACTGGCCTCGGTGGCGATGACATCGAGCCCTTGGCCGCTGGCGATCTCGACGATATCGGTCAGGTAGTATTCGCCCTTGGCGTTCTTGTTGCCGACCGCTTCGAGCAGCTTCAGCGCCTGGCTGCCGGCCACCGCCATCAGCCCGCCATTGCAGAAGGTGATCTTTTTCTCCTCGTCGGAGCAGTCCTTCTCCTCGCGGATTGCGACCAGCTTGCCGCCCTTTTCGATCAGGCGGCCATAGCCGGTCGGGTTGGCCGTGCGGAAACCGATCACAACGACGCCAGCACCTTCGGCCAGTTTCAACCGTGCCACGGTGAGCGCGTCCGGATCGATCAACGGCGTGTCGCCGAACATTACGAGGACATCGTCGTAACCCCTTGATATCGCGTCGCGCGCAGCCAGCACGGCATGCGCTGTGCCCAAGCGCTTTTCCTGCACAAAAGTCTCTGCCTTCGGCGCAAACTTGGTCGCCGCTTTCCGCATCTCCTCCGCGCCATGGCCGATCACCAGCGCCTGGTCACCGGCGCCGGCGGCCTCAGCCGCCTTCACCACATGGGCAACCATCGGCAGGCCGGCGATCTGATGCAGCACCTTCGGCAGCGCGCTCTTCATGCGAGTGCCTTCGCCGGCAGCGAGGATGACGGACAGGCAGGATCTTTGGCTCATGGAAAGGCAACCGTATGAAAGGGATCAGGAATCGGAACTATCTAGCACTGGCGCCATGCTGCACCAATGCGGTTAAATTCCGGTGAGATGGCGGAGCAGCTGACTCTTAATCAGCGGGTCCAAAGTTCTGTACGAAAGCCCGGGCTTGAATCGGGACGCCTACCCCAATTGCCCAAGGGCCGGGAAGTTCTCCAGGAGCCAATACGACGCGCTCTGTACCCCGCCGGTCAGGAAAAACACCCCCGCGACAACCAGTAGTGCGCCGATCGCCTTTTCGACGCGGCCGAGATGGACGCGGAATTTGCCAAGGAAGCGCATGAAGGCCCCGGAAAACAGGGCTGCGATCAGGAACGGGATGCCCAGCCCGAGCGAATAGGCAGCGAGCAGCAGCGCGCCCTCACCGACCGTCTCGCGGCCGCCGGCCAGCGTCAGGATCGGTCCCAGCACCGGACCGATGCAGGGTGTCCAGCCGAAAGCGAAGGCCAGCCCCATGACATAGGCGGCAATCAGGCTGGCCGGCTTGCCTTGCGACTGGAAGCGCGCCTCGCGCGACAGAAGCGGGATGCGCAATATGCCGAGGAAATTCAGCCCCATCAGGATGATCAGCACGCCGGCGGCCATCGCCAGTTGCTCCTGCCAGACGCGCAGCCAATGACCGATGGTCGAAGCACCGGCACCAAGCGCGACGAACACGGTGGAGAAGCCGAGCACGAAAGCGATCGAGGACGCAATCAATGCGCCACGCGCGCCTGCCTTTGCCGTGGCGCCGGCATCGCCGCGAAAGTCGTCGACCGACACGCCGGCCATGTAGCAGAGATAGGGCGGCACCAGCGGCAGCACGCAAGGCGACAGGAACGAGATCGCCCCCGCCCCGACCGCGCTGACATAGCCGATGTCCAATGCCATTCCCAAGCTCCAACAATGCTGGCGCGCATATAGCGACGCACCGCCTTGTCCACCAATCACCATTTTGTGGCAAGCCGGACTGCCTCCAGCGACAGACGGGGAAGAAACGGGCAGCCGGACACGTTGAACAGACAAGGCCGCGATTTCCCGCGCGCCTCTTCGGATCACTTAGGGAGATTTCCATGAAAACGATCACAGCCGGGCTGGCCGCGCTCTTGCTCAGCACCGCCGCATCCTTCGCTGCCGAGGCGTGGAAGGAAGCCGATGTCGGTGGCACCAAGATCTACACCGATGCCAACGGCATGACGCTTTATACCTACGACAAGGACGAGAAGGGCAAGACCAACTGCTACGACAAATGCGCCACCAACTGGCCGCCGCTGAAAGCCGAGGCCGACGCGAAAGCCGACGGTGAATGGACAGTCGTCGACCGCACCGACGGCACCAAGATGTGGGCCTATGAGGGCAAGCCGGTCTACACCTTCATCAAGGACAAGAAGGCCGGTGACATGACCGGCGACGGCGTCGGCGAGGTCTGGCACGTCGTCAAGGCCGACTGACGTTCCCAATGCAGCGTCCTGCCTGCTGGCGGACAGTGTGCTGCCGCTAGCGGGACGTCGACTGGTCGCCGGGCACCCTCCATTCGCCTGGCGGCCGGTTTCACAAAGCAGGCTATTGCCCCTGCTCAGATGCGGCACTGGGCCGGATTTGCATGGTCGCTGGCGACGTATCTCCGAGTCGTTTCGGGTCGCTCGAAGCATGAACGGCCTTCCCCGAAATTCTGTGATTTTCTCCATACACTCTAAGAGTGTATCGCTGCCGACGTCCCCGCAATTTGGCCGCTTCCCCTTGACCGATTGCAAAAGCGCGGCCATGTGAGCGACGAAAAGAACGCGTCGCGCAGCGGAATTCTTCTGCCGCCCACAGCTGATATGAGACCTCATGGACGTCGTCGTCGTCGAATCGCCGGCCAAGGCTAAGACAATCAACAAATACCTCGGCAAGAACTACAAGGTTCTGGCCTCGTTCGGCCATGTCCGCGATCTGCCGGCCAAGGACGGCTCGGTGCGCCCCGACGAGGACTTTGCCATGTCCTGGGCCGTCGATACCGCCTCGGGCAAGCGCCTGGCCGACATCGCCAAGGCGGTCAAGGACGCCGACGGCCTGATCCTCGCCACCGACCCGGACCGCGAGGGCGAAGCGATCTCCTGGCATGTGCTGGAAGTGCTGAAGCAGAAGCGCGCGCTGAAGGACAAGCCGGTCAGCCGCGTCGTCTTCAACGCCATCACCAAGTCCTCGGTGCTGGAAGCCATGGCCAATCCGCGCCAGATCGACGCGCCGCTGGTCGATGCCTATCTCGCCCGCCGGGCGCTGGACTATCTCGTCGGCTTCACCCTGTCGCCGGTGCTTTGGCGCAAGCTGCCCGGCGCCCGCTCGGCCGGCCGCGTCCAGTCGGTGGCGCTGCGCCTGGTCTGCGACCGCGAATCCGAGATCGAGCGCTTCATCCGCGAGGAATACTGGCAGATCGCCGCCATTCTCGGCACGCCGCGCAACGAGAATTTCGAGGCACGGCTGACCGCCTTCGAGCGCAAGAAGCTGCAAAAACTCGACATCGCCAACAAGGCGCAGGCCGACGACATCAAGGCGATGCTCGAAGGTGCTGCTTTCAAGGCGCTGTCGGTCGAGGCCAAGCCGACCAAGCGCAATCCCGGCCCGCCCTTCACCACCTCGACGCTGCAGCAGGCGGCCTCGTCGGGTCTCGGCTTTTCCGCCAGCCGCACCATGCAGGTGGCGCAGCGCCTCTATGAAGGCATGGACATCGGTGGCGAGACCGCCGGCCTGATCACCTATATGCGAACCGACGGCGTGCAGATGGCGCCGGAGGCGATCGACGCCGCGCGCGATGCGATCGCCAAGGAGTTCGGTGCGAAATACCTGCCGGAAAAGCCGCGTTTTTACACGACCAAGGCCAAGAACGCCCAGGAAGCGCACGAGGCGATCCGCCCGACCGATTTCATGCGCACGCCGGCTTCGGTCAGGCAGTATCTCGATGCCGACCAGGCGCGGCTCTACGAGCTGATCTGGAAGCGCGCCATCGCCAGCCAGATGCAGCCGGCCGAGATCGAGCGCACCACGGTCGAGATCGAGGCGGTCAACGGCGCCCGCACCGCCGAGCTTCGCGCCGTCGGTTCGGTCGTTCGCTTCGACGGTTTCATCGCCGCCTACACCGACCAGAAGGACGAGGATGCGGAGGACGAGGAAAGCCGCCGCCTGCCCGAGATCCGCGCCGGCGAACAGCTTGCGCGCCAGGCGATCAACGCCACCCAGCACACCACCGAACCGCCGCCGCGCTATTCGGAAGCCTCACTGATCAAGAAGCTGGAAGAGCTCGGCATCGGCCGCCCGTCCACCTACACGGCGATCCTGAAGACGCTCGAGGACCGCGATTACGTCGAGATCGACAAGCGCAAGCTGGTGCCGCAGGCCAAGGGCCGGCTGTTGTCGGCCTTCCTCGAAAGCTTCTTCGAGCGCTATGTCGAATATGATTTCACCGCCTCGCTCGAGGAAAAGCTCGACGAGATTTCCGACGGCAAGCTCGCCTGGAAAGATGTGCTGCGCGACTTCTGGAAGGACTTTTCCGGCGCTGTCGCCGACATCAAGGAACTGCGCGTCACCGACGTGCTCGATGCGCTGAACGAAGAGCTGGCGCCGCTAGTGTTTCCGGCGCGCGAAGACGGTTCGAACCCGCGCATCTGCCCGAAATGTGGCACCGGCAATCTGTCGCTCAAGCTCGGCAAATTCGGCGCCTTCGTCGGTTGCTCGAACTATCCGGAATGCTCGTTCACCCGCCAGCTCGGCGACGCCGCCAACCCCAATGGCGAGAACGGCAACGGCGACGACGGCACCAAGGTGTTGGGCAAGGACCCCTACACGGCTGAGGAGATCACGCTGCGCAGCGGCCGCTTCGGCCCCTACATCCAGCGTGGCGACGGCAAGGAAGCCAAGCGCTCCAGCCTGCCCAAGGGCTGGACGGTCGATACAATCGACCACGAAAAGGCGCTTGCCCTCTTGGCGCTGCCGCGTGACGTCGGCAAGCATCCGGAGAGCGGCAAGATGATTTCAGCCGGGCTCGGCCGCTACGGACCCTTCGTGCTGCATGACGGCACCTACGCCAATCTCGAAAGCATCGAGGACGTGTTCTCGATCGGCCTCAACCGCGCCGTGTCGGTGATCGCCGAGAAGCAGCTGAAGGGCAAGAACGGCCGCAATGGTGGCACCCCCGCCGCGCTGAAGGAGCTTGGCGATCACCCCGATGGCGGCGGCAAGATCGTCGTGCGCGACGGCAAATACGGGCCCTACGTCAATTTCGGCAAGGTCAACGCGACGCTGCCCAAGGGCAAGGACCCGCAATCGGTGACCATCGAGGACGCGCTGACGCTGATTGCCGAGAAGGAAGCCAAGGGCGGCGGCGGCAAGAAGCCGTTCCGCAAGGCGGCGGGGGCGAAGCCCGCGGCCGCCAAAAAGCCGGCGGCGAAGAAAAAGGGATAGCAGGCCGTGGCGCGCAGGATCTCCGGACGAAGCCACGGCGATCCGCGCACCGCCGATACCCGCGCCAAGGTGAAGGACGACTACCGCCCCTCACGCGACGAGATCCTGCGCTACATCGCCGAAAACCCGGACCGCGCGGGAAAACGCGACATCGCCAAGGCATTCGCGCTGCGTGGCGAGGACCGCATCTGGCTAAAGGACATGCTGCGCGACCTGCAGGACGAAGGTATCCTGACCAAGGAGCGCAAGCGGCTCGCCCGGGTCGGCGCCCTGCCCCATGTCGCGGTGCTCGACATTTTTGGCCGCGATGGCGACGGCGTGCTGCTGGCGCACCCGGCCGAGGCCGTCGGCAGCGGCGAGCCGCCTGTCGTCTCGATCCGCGTGTCGCGCGGCGGCAACGGCCCGGCGCCCGGCATCGGCGACCGCGTTCTGGCCAAGACCTTCCCCACAGACGATGCGACAGGCCCTGCCTATACCGGCCGGGTGATGAAGATCTTCGAGAAGCGCACGGATGCCGTGCTCGGCGTCTTTCGCGTGCTCAAGGACGGCACCTTCAGGATCGAGCCGGTGGAGCGGCGCCAGCCCGAACTGGTCGTCGACAAGGAATTCCAGAACGGCGCCAAGAACGGCGACCTGGTCGAGGTCGAACCGGCGCGGGCCTCCCGCTACGGGCTGCCGCGCGCGAAAGTCCTGACGGTGCTGGGCTCGCTGACCAGCGAGAAGGCGGTCTCGATGATCGCCATCCACGCACACGATATCCCGCATATCTTTCCGGCCGACGTCATCGCCGAATCCGAGGCCGTGAAGCCGGCGACGCTTGATCAGCGCGAGGACTGGCGCGACCTGGCGCTGGTCACCATCGACCCGGCCGACGCGAAGGACCATGACGATGCGGTGTTCGCCACGCCCGACCCCGACGAAAAGAACCCCGGCGGCGTGGTCGTCACCGTGGCGATCGCCGATGTCGCGGCTTACGTCCGCTATGGCTCAGCGCTCGACCGCGAGGCGCTGAAGCGCGGCAATTCGGTCTATTTCCCCGACCGCGTCGTGCCGATGCTGCCCGAACGCATCTCCAACGACCTTTGCTCGCTGCGCGAGGGCCAGGATCGTCCGGCGCTTGCGGTGCGCATGACCTTTTCCGCCGACGGCCGCAAAGTCAGGCATTCCTTCCACCGTGTCATGATGAAGTCGGCAGCGAAACTCGCCTACCCGCAGGCGCAGGCCGCCATCGACGGCGTGCCTGACGACAAGACCGGCCCGATCCTCGACGCGGTGCTGAAGCCGCTGTGGGACGCCTACGCCATCCTCAAGCGCGGTCGCGATTCGCGCCAGCCGTTGGAGCTTGACCTGCCGGAGCGCAAGATCCTGCTGAAGGAGGACGGCACCGTCGACCGCGTCGTCGTGCCGGAGCGGCTCGACGCTCACAAGCTCATCGAAGAGTTCATGATCCAGGCCAATGTCGCGGCCGCCGAAACGCTGGAGACCAAGCGCCAGGCGCTGGTCTACCGCATCCACGATGCACCTTCGCTGGCCAAGCAGGAATCGCTGCGCGAATTCCTGCAGACGCTCGGCCTGTCGCTGGCGCGCGGCGCCCAGATGCGCCCGGCCCAGTTCAACGGCATCCTCGAGCGCGTCAGCGGCGCCGACAATGAGGGGCTGGTCAACGAAGTGGTGCTGCGTTCGCAGAGCCAGGCCGAATATTCGCCGAAGAATATCGGCCATTTCGGCCTTAACCTGAAACGCTACGCGCATTTCACCTCGCCGATCCGCCGCTATGCCGACCTGATCGTGCATCGCGGGCTGATTGCCGCACTCGAACTCGGCGCGGGCGGCCTGACGCAGAATGAGGCAGACCGGCTGGAAGATGTTTCCGTGCTGATCTCCGGCACCGAGCGCCGCGCCATGGCGGCCGAACGCGACACGGTCGACCGGCTGGTCGCGGCCTATCTGGCCGAACGCATCGACGACCGCTTCGACGCGCGCATCTCCGGCGTCACCAAATCGGGACTATTTGTCCAATTGCCGCAGTACGGCGCGGATGGCTTTATCCCGGTGTCAAGTCTGGACGGCGATTACTATATCTACGACGAAACCGCTCGATCGCTGTTCGGAGAGCGCACCGGCAAGGGTTATCAGCTTGCCGACCGCGTCGAGGTTCGCCTGGTCGAGGTGGCGCCGATGGCCGGCGCGATGCGTTTCGAGATGCTGACCGACCCGAAGCCGCTGCCCGGCTCCAAACGGTCGTTCCATAAGGCCAAGGGCCGCGCCCGCGCGTCGCAATCGCGTCCAGGCACGCGCGGCAGGAGACGATGATGGCAAGACAGTTGCAGATGGAAGACCAGGTTTTCGGCGGCGAACTTCATTCGGGCCGGGTCGCACGTCCGCTGTGGACGGCGATGAAGCACGGTCTGCTCGGCCGCTGCCCGCATTGCGGCGAAGGCAAGCTGTTTCGCGGCTTCACCAAGTCCGTCGACAAATGCGATGCCTGCGGCGAGGAACTGCATCACCACCGTGCCGACGACCTGCCCGCCTATCTGGTGATCGTCATTGTCGGCCATATCGTGCTCGGCGCCTTCATGGGCGTCGAGGCAACCTCCACCCTCTCCACCTGGCAGCACATCGCCATCTGGGTGCCGCTGACCATCCTGCTCGCGGTGGTGCTGCTGCAGCCGGTCAAGGGCGCCGTCATCGGCCTGCAATGGGCGCTCTATATGCACGGCTTCGGCGGCGAAAAGGATGTCATCGAGTCTCACCCCGAGGCTTGAAGTCGCGGCTGGTGCAATCGGCGATGGCTGAACGCCACTTTCGCACAAGACAAGTTTCCGCTAAAGCGCGTCGCGTATGAACGGGTTCACGCGACACGCTTCAGATCTTATTTCCGTGCAGGTCGTTGGTCCCCGAACCTTCTGGACGACATGCATCAGGTCGAGCGTATGGACGGGATGACCAAGGCCGACATCGACAAGGTTGAGCGGAGTGTTGCACCGCCACGGGCCCGGGCGCTGCGTCCGCGCGACGCCGCGACGCTGATTCTGCTCGACCGCAAGGGCGATGACATCCAGGTACTGATGGGCCGGCGCCATGCCGGTCATGCCTTCATGCCCGGGAAATTCGTCTTTCCCGGCGGTCGCACGGATCCAGCCGACAGCCGCATTCCCGTCGCAGCAGGGCTCCACTCGGAGGAACAAGCCAATTTGACCACCGGCCTTGGCCGCACGAGCGTGGCACGCGCCCGCGCCATTGCGCTGTCGGCGATCCGCGAGACCTACGAGGAAGCCGGCCTGCTCATCGGCCGCAAAGGCACCTTCGCAACGACCAGGCGCGACTGGCAAGGCTTTGCCGAACACGGCGTGATGCCCTCGCTGGAGCCGCTGCGTTTCATCGCGCGGGCGATCACACCGCCAAACCGGGTACGCCGTTTCGACACCCGCTTCTTCAGCGCCTGGCGTGGCGACGTGGCGGTTGAGCTTCCGGGCGGCGGTCCGACCAATGAGCTGGAGGAGCTGGTCTGGCTGCCGCTGGCCAAGGCCAGGCAGGCAGACATACCCGACATCACCCGCATGATCCTGGAGGAGCTGGAAAGGCGGCTCGCCGACGATCCGATGCTGCGTCCGGGCGGCTCCGTGCCCCTCTACCGGCTTGTCCGCAACCGCTTCATCCGCGAAATTCTATAGGTAATTCAGGCATCACATGACGGTCGATACCCAGCAACAGGGAGACGAACGCGTACACTGGCTGCCGATGGTCGCTGCGATCTCCTCGATCAGCGTCGTCGGCATCGCCATCGGCCTCGGAATGCCGCTGCTCAGCGTCATCCTGGAGACGCGCGGCCACTCGGCCTCGATGATCGGCCTTAACACCGCCGTCGCCGGCCTGGCCTCGATCGCCGGTGCGCCGCTCGCCACGCCGCTTGCCATGCGCTTCGGTGTCGCCTGGACCATGTTAGCCATGATTGCCGCCGGCGCGCTCGCCTTCGTCGGCTTCCATTTCGCGCCGGCCTTCTGGATGTGGTTCCCGCTGCGCGTCGTGCTGCATATCGCGCTGACAGTGCTGTTCATCCTGTCGGAATTCTGGATCAGCACCTCGGCACCGCCGCACCGGCGCGGCCTGGTGCTGGGCATCTATGCCACCGTACTGTCGCTCGGTTTCGCCGCCGGGCCGTGGCTGTTTTCTCATCTCGGCAGCTCCGGCTTCCGGCCCTTCGGCGTCATCATCGGGTTGGTGACACTGGCCGCAATACCGGTGCTGGCGGCACGCAACGAGAGCCCGACGATCGTGGCGGACGGCGAGACCAGCAATTTCCTGCGCTACATCTGGCTGGTGCCGACCGCCACCTTCGCAGTGCTGGTGTTCGGCGCCGTCGAGACCGGCGGCTTCGCACTGTTCCCGATCTATGGCAGCCGCATCGGCTACTCCGAAGCCGACGCCGCCCTGCTGCTGACCATGATCGGCCTCGGCAACGTGCTTTTGCAGATCCCGATCGGCATGATCAGCGACCGCGTCTCGGACCGCCGCCATCTGCTCCTGGCTTGCGCCACCGTCGGCCTCGCCGGCACCGTCTTCATGCCGCACTTCGCCGCGAATTGGCACCTGATGGCAGCGCTTCTGTTCGTCTGGGGTGGCGTGGTCGCCGCGCTCTATACGATCGGCCTTGCCCATCTCGGCTCCCAGCTCTCCGGCCATGAGTTGGCCTCCGCCAACGCCGCCTTCGTGCTTTGCTATGGCGTCGGCATGGTGCTCGGGCCGCAGGCGATCGGCATCGGTATGGACATCTTCGGCCCCTCCGGCTTCGGCTGGTCGCTCGGTGTTTTCTTCGCCGCCTATATCGCTTTGGTCGGCATCAGGCTCGTCCGGAAAATCCTGTAGAGCGGCTCGATCAGGCGCCTCGGCGACGAGGCTGCTGACATCACCGTGTCAGCAGCACCCCTGCTATATCGACGCTCCACAAGCAGGGAGATATCAGATGATCGACAGTGGATTTGAAACCAGATCGGTGCGGATGGAGTTGCTGCTGCTTGTCAGCTTCCAGGCACCGCCCGCCGATGTCGACCGCATCATGGAAGCGGTGGTGGCGATCAACCCGCTCGGCATGGGCAATTATGACAGCAACGCCTTCCAGTCGGCTGGCGGCGTCGAGCGCTACCGGCCGCTCGAAGGTGCTGCCGCCGGCGCCGAGACGATCTTGCGTGAGCGGCCAAGCACGGTCGAGGTGTCGTTCGAACTGCCCGACGACCAGACGCTGGCCGCCCGAATCGTTGAGGCGATCTACCAGGCGCATTCCTATCAGGAGCCGGTGATCCGCATCCAGCCGCTGCTCGCCAGCCGCTCGAAAGGTCTCGACGACCGCGCCAACCCCAATCGCTGGTGGAACACCACGGGCGACTGGAAGAAGGCCGCTTCACCGGTCAGGGAGGACGCCTGAAACTGCCGACGTCGCTGCCGTCGGCACGCTCCTTGCCTGCGGCAGTATGGGCATTGGGTGCGGCAGAGGCCCGGCCGGGCTTGACTTTCCGGGCACGTTCTTTATGTGTCGCGCCAAGTTTCCCGCGTCCGGGTGTTTTCCCCGTGCTCCAGCGGCCAAAACTCCACGAACATTAACGGACGAACATCATGGCCAAAGCCGCAAACATCAAGATCAAGCTTCTGTCGACCGCCGACACCGGTTTCTTCTACGTGACCAGCAAGAACAGCCGTACCAAGACCGACAAGCTGTCGTTCCGCAAGTACGATCCGGTCGCCAAGAAGCACGTCGAATTCAAGGAAACCAAGATCAAGTAATCGGTTTCCTCCGAGCATGCCGAAGCGCCGCCCACCGGGCGGCGTTTTTCGTTTGGTGGACTGATCGCCAGCCCGCGCCGAAAGCGCAGATCTTCCGCCGCTCGGCGCGGAATCCTGATGTCGTTTTTTGGGAGAAAGGGGGCCGGTCGGCGTTTGGCAGCGGTACGAGGAGGCCACTATGTGCCAGCGCCGGCCGGCCGACCCCACGGACCCAGGAGATGCGGCGGACCTGAGCATCATGGGGTATTTTTCGGATCGAACCGGCAAATCCACCCTCGTGCCGGTCGTCTTGGTCTATGGCTTCACATTTGCGCAAGACCTTATAAAAATCAACAGTTTCTTAACCAAGCCTCGCGAATCGCTTGGATTAAGGTAAATTCCTAACCCTGTTGGCTTGACCGGGAAATCGGGCGCCGGCGCCAGAGCATGATCCCCCAAAAGTGGTATCCGGCTTCGGAAAAGATCATGCTCGAACAAAAAAGAATAGAGCCCCATCCCGGCTCCATCGGGCGGGAACAGGCCCTATGCGGCCTTGGCGACGACGCGGTTGCGGCCACCGCTCTTGGCCTCGTAAAGCGCAAGGTCGGCGCGTTTCATCAGCGCCGCGACCGTATCGGTTCCCTTCAGCACAGACGATACGCCGACGCTTACGGTGACCTCGATCGTCTTGCCCTCATGGCCGATCGCAAAGGGCATCTGGGCGATCTCGGCACGGATGCGTTCGGCGACCTTTTCGGCCACCGCGCCGTCAGTATCGGGCATGACCACGACGAACTCCTCGCCGCCGAAGCGGCAGGCAAGGTCGATGCCGCGCACGTTCTTGCGCAACCGCCGCGCGAATTCGCGCAGCACGTCATCGCCGCCATCGTGGCCGTGCAGATCGTTGATGGCCTTGAAGCGATCGAGGTCGGTGATCATCACCGACAGCGGCCGCCGCCGCGCCACGGCACGGTCGAACAGCGTTTGCAGATGGCTGTCGAGGTAACGGCGGTTGTGCAGCCCGGTCAGCCCGTCGGTCACAGCCATCTCGATGGTCTGGGTCACACTGGCGCGGAGTTGGTCGTTGTAGCGCTTGCGGCGCACCTGCGTGCGCAGCCGCGCGGTCAGCTCCTGCTGGTCGATCGGCCGCATCAGGAAATCGTTGATGCCGAGTTCGAGGCCGCGAATGATGCGCCCCTCCTCGCCCTCGTCGGCCAGAAGGATGATCGGCAGGAAGCGCGTGCGATCGAGCGAGCGCAGCTGCGAGCACAGCCGCAGCGGATCGAAATCGGCGAACGCCGTCGAGATCAGCACGCATTCATAGGCTGTCTCGGCCGCCTGGAAGAAACCGGCATGCGGATCGGTGGCGATGTCGAGATCGGCCCTGCCGCGCAGCATCTTCTGGATACGCTCGTAGGACGATTTGCGCTCGTCGATCAAAAGAACCTTCGGCGTGGTGTCGGCCGCGGTGAAGTTGCGGCTCAAAAGCTCCTCGATGCCGATGTTGCGGGTTGTCGAGGCGCGCAGCCGCAACTCGTCGGTCAGCGACTTCAGCCTGACCAGGCTCTTGACGCGCGTCATCAGCTGCAGGTCATTGACCGGCTTGGTCAGGAAATCGTCGGCGCCGGCCTCGAGGCCGCGCACCCGGTCCGAAACCTGGTCGAGCGCGGTGATCATGACGACCGGGATGTGCGCGGTCGCCGGATCGCTTTTCAGCCGCTTGCAGACCTCGAAGCCGTCCATGTCGGGCATCATCACGTCGAGCAGCACGACATCGACCTTGCCATTCTCGCAGGTCTCGATGGCATCCGGCCCGTTGGAGGCAGTCAGCACCTCGAAATATTCGGCGAGCAGCCGAACCTCGAGCAGCCTCACATTGGCAGGGACGTCGTCGACGACGAGGATCCGCGCGGTCATGTCACAAGGCTCCGGCTTGGCTGGACATCAGGCATCGCCCAGATAGGATTTGATGGTCTCGATGAAGCGCGGCACCGAGATCGGCTTGGAAATATAGGCCTCGCAGCCGCCCTGGCGGATGCGTTCCTCGTCGCCTTTCATGGCGAAGGCGGTGACGGCAATGACCGGAATCGAGTGGAGGTCGTCATCCTCCTTCAGCCATTTGGTCACTTCCAGCCCCGAAACCTCCGGCAGCTGGATGTCCATCAGGATCAGGTCCGGCCGATGCCGGCGCGCCAGATCCAGCGCTTCCAGGCCATTGCGTGTGCGAACCGTCTCGTAACCGCTGGCTTCGATGAGGTCCCGAAAGAGCTTCATGTTGAGCTCGTTGTCCTCGACGATCATGACCTTCTTAGGCATCGATTTCCCGTCCCGACGGCCTTCTGCGTGAAGACCATCGTCATGCGTCCTTGCCGGATCGCACCCAACCCTTCGCCACTCTACGCCAATTTGATTGACGAAACGGAAACCGGCCGCCGCAAAAGCTGTCCGGATTCCAACGCGGAGACGGTGATGGCTTGCCGCAAGGGACACTTGCCATTACTGCGGAAAGAGACTCATTCCGCACCCAGAAGGTAATGATGGCAAACGCAGCGTCAATGCGCGAGGAAGCGGAGACCATTGCCGTCAAGGCATTGGGCTTCGTCGCGACCGATCCGGAGCTTCTGCCGCGCTTCCTGGCGATCACCGGCATCGAGGCGCAGTCGATCCGGCGCGCGGCAGGCGAGCCGGGTTTCCTGGCCGGCGTGCTGCAGTTCATCCTGGCCCACGAAGCGACCTTGCTGCGCTTCGCCGAGGAGACCGGAACCCCGCCGGCTGCCGTCGGCAAGGCCTTGCGCGCGCTGCCGCTCGGCGACGACGATCACGAGCGTTCGATATGAGCGACGATCCCGAGACAGCACGGCAGATCGAAGAACTTGCCGCGGACGACCGGCCGCTGCTGGTGCTCGACGTCGACGATGTCGTGCTGGAGTTCATCCGGCCCTTCCCGCATTTTCTCAAATCGCGCGGCTTCGGCCTGACGCTCGCGTCCTTCCGCCTCACCGGCAACATCGCCGAAACGGCGAGCGGCCGCCTGATCGAACAGGAAGAGGTGACGGCGCTTCTGGGTGAATTCTTCGACGCCCAGGCAGACTGGCAAAGCATCACCGACGGCGCGGCGGAAGCCCTAGGCACGCTCGGCGGCCGCGCCGAGATCGTCCTGCTGACGGCCATGCCGCATAAGCACCGTGCCATGCGCCGCGCCCATCTCAACGCGCTCGGGCTGCCCTACCCGCTGCTGACCACCGAAATGGCCAAGGGACCGGCGGTGGCCAAGCTGCGCGGCAAGAAGGGCCGGCCGGTGGCTTTCGTCGACGACCAGCCGTCCAATCTGGCGTCGGTGCAAAGTTCGGTTGCCGACGCGCATCTTTTCCATCTGATGGCCGACAATTCGCTGCGCGCCTTCCTGCCGCCGGCGCCGGGCGGCGTCATCGTCGTCGACGACTGGCACGACGCCGCGCCGAAGATCGCGAGTGCGCTCGGGCTTTAGAGCCTGACCACTCAGGGTTTCAGCTTCGCGCCTGCTCCGCCGCTGTTGCCCTCGCCAGGACTCGCATCCTGATCGGTGCTGTCATCCGTGACCGGATCGGGCTGTTTCAGCATGGCGCCATTGACGATGACCGAACCATCCGACTTGGCGTTGATGGCCCATTCGATGCGGCCGTCCGGCAGCGTCTTGCCAAATCCCTTGATGGCCAAGGCGATGGGAAAATACTGCGCCGCCTCAGGCTCGGTCTTGGCCGCCTCCTGCAGGCTCGCCACGATCTTGTCATAGCCGGCGACATCGATCGTCACATTTGCATCGGGCTTCTTGCCGGGGAACGTCATCTCGCCTTCCAGGGCTACCTCGATACTGCCGTTCTTCACCGTGCTATGCCCGATGACGAACTTGGGCGTCTTGGCCAGGAAATCGGCGGAAATCTGATCGCCGAAATCAGCCGGCAGCGGCGGATTCTTGTTGAGATCAAAGGTTTCGATGGCTTTCTTCGCCATGCTGTCGAGATCGATGTTGGCGCCGCCGAAGTTCAGATCGATATCGGTGGGCAGCAAAGCCACGCTCCAGCTGGGCAGGAGTTGCGCGGGGATCGTCAGCCCCGATGCCTTGATCGCATAGTTGATCTTTCCGTCCTGGGCGATGCCGTCCATTCCGAACGCCGTGCCCAGCTGCGCAGCGCCGAAATTGCCGACCGGACTTTCGACCACGAAATCCTTGAACCCGTAGGTTCCGTCGAGCCTTTCCCACAAGGGCAGCGCCGCCAGAAGAAGCGACTTGAGCTGCGCCTGGTTTGCTTTCAGCGCGGCCTCGTCTTCATTGGCCACGGCGAATGCCAGAAGATCGAGCAGCGGTTTTGTCCGCATTCCCTTGCCGGTTGCATCCACCGACAGTTCCGGCGACTTCACGGTGACCGGAAATTTCATCCCACTCTCAGGATCGTCGAACTTGATCGCTTCCACGAAGCTCGACATCTTCTGCGTCATTGTCACGTCGACGCCGCCATTCGCGGACTTGGTCGCTGCAAAGTTTGCCGTGCTGGCGCCGGCGCTGACGTCCATGTGCTGCTTGGCATCCTTGGACGTCATCGTCATGCCGGCCATCGTGCTGGCGCCGCTGGTGAACGCTGCCAGATCGGGATTGTAGACGCCGTTGCCTTTGCCGTCCTTGATCGTGAACTGCGTACTTTGCAAACCTTCCGGGCCATTGACCTCGAAGGACCCGGTCTGCGAGAACTCCATCGAGACGTCCCAGGATCCGTCACTGCGCGGTTTCACCATCATCGCGTAGGGCGCAAAGTCGAATTTCACGAGTTTCTGTTCCGGCAAGGCGTTGACCAGCGCCTTGAGATCAAACGTGATCCTGTAAGCGTCGCCTTCAACCGAAACCTTGAGCACGCCTTTCTCGATCGCCTGTTTGCCGACATAGCGGGACAGATCTTCGGAAAGCTGCTTCGCGCCCTGGCTGTCGACGGTCTGGGCGAAGGCAGGCGCGCAGAGCGCGAGAACGAAAACAAATGGCAATACACGCTTCACGTCGCTTCTCCCTTTGGCCTTTGCAGGCAAAAATCACGTCTTGCTTCTGTTAGGGAAATACCATCACAGCCGCAAGACGAAGACCAGTACACGAGGCCGTCGCTTTCCTAAAGCACCAGCCGCATCAGCGGCCGGCCGGGCTTTCGTTCCAGCAACCGTTCGAATCCCGCCTTCTCGAACACCCGCGACGAGCCGACGAAAAGACCGATCGAACGCGAATCGCGCGACAGGTCGATCGGGCAGGCCTCGACCAGCCGCGCGCCGTTCTCCCGGGCAAACGCGATGCCGCCTTCGACAAGGCGATGGCTGATGCCCCTGCCCCGCGCCTTGACGCGGATGAAGAAGCACGAGATCGCCCAGACGCTCGGGTCGGCGGCGTCGGTCGGATCGACGGGAGCCGAGCCCCTGCCCTGATTGTTCCATTCGGGCACGTCGCCGCGCGGGCCGATCTGCATCCAGCCGACCGCCTTGCCGTCCTCGAACGCCAGCAGCCCGGGCGGCGGCCCGGCTTCGATCCGCACCCTGATATGGTCCTTGTTGCGCTCCCGGTCGCTCGCGCGGCGCACCGCCGGCGCCAGCCGGAAATGCGTGCACCAGCAGCCGTAACAGGCGCCCTGCTTGCCGAAAAGATCCTCGAAGTCCGCCCACAGTTCGGGCGCCAGCGGCGCGATGGTCGTGCTCATGAACTCTCTCCCGGCTAACCGCTTGTGGCGGCTTCCGTCCTGACGTACCATTGCATCTGTTCTCTTTATGTTCGCAGCGATGGCGGCTCCTGTCAACAATCCCGATCACGGTTTTTGCCGCGACTGCCTGACCTTTCAGCGCGGCGAGACGCGCCGCTGCGAGCGCTGCGGCAGTCCACGGCTTGCCCGCCATCCCGAGCTTTACCGGCTGCACCTTGCCCATATCGATTGCGATGCGTTCTACGCGGCCATCGAGAAGCGCGACAACCCGGCGCTGAAGGACCGGCCGGTGATCGTCGGCGGCGGCAAGCGCGGCGTCGTCTCCACCGCCTGCTACATCGCCCGCATCCACGGCGTGCGCTCGGCGATGCCGATGTTCAAGGCGCTCGAGGCCTGCCCGGAAGCGGTCGTCATCCCGCCCGACATGGAGAAATATGTCCGCGTTGGCCGCGAGGTCCGTGCCTTAATGCAGGCGCTGACGCCGCTGGTCGAACCGCTCTCCATCGACGAGGCGTTTCTCGACCTTTCCGGCACCGAGCGCCTGCATGGCATGCCGCCTGCCGTCGTTTTGGCGCGCTTCGCGCTGACGGTGGAAAAGGAACTCGGCATCACCGTTTCGTCCGGCCTCTCCTATTGCAAGTTCCTGGCCAAGGTGGCGTCCGATTTCCGCAAGCCGCGCGGTCTGTCGGTGATCGGCGAGGCCGAGGCGCTCGGCTTCCTGGCCGAACAGCCGGTGACGCTGATCTGGGGTGTCGGCAAAGCCTTCGCCGCAAGCCTGGAGCGTGACGGCATCCGCACTGTCGGCCAGCTGCAGCGCATGGAGCGTGGCGACCTGATGCGCCGCTACGGCGTGATGGGCGACCGGCTCTACCACCTGTCGCGCGGCGAGGACGACCGCCGCGTCCACCCCGACAGCGACGCCAAGAGCGTGTCGGCGGAAACCACCTTCGACACCGACATTTCAGCCATGGCCGAGCTTGTCCCGGTGCTGCGGGCGCTCTCGGAAAAAGTCTCGGCGCGGCTGAAGAAGTCGGGCATTGCCGGCCGTACCGTGGTGCTGAAGCTGAAGACGCAGGATTTCAAGCTCCGCACCCGCAACCGCCAGCTCGGCGATCCCACCCGGCTGGCCGACCGCATCTTCCAGACCGGGCTCGACCTGTTGCGCCGGGAAGCGGACGGGACAAAGTACCGGCTGCTCGGCATCGGCGTCAGCGATCTCTCGGACGACGAAAAAGCCGATCCGCCCGATCTGGTCGACATCCAGTCGCGCAAGCGCGCGCTTGCAGAAGGCGCCATCGACACGCTGCGCGGCAAGTTCGGCAAGAAGGCCGTGGAAACCGGCTACACCTTCGGCAAGGGCAGCAGTGCCAACCCGCCCGAACCGATCGAAGACTGACTCGCCGGTCAGGTGCGGCTGAGATCGATCCGGCTCGTCACCACGGTCTTCCCGGTCTTGGGATCGACGTCGGTCACCGTCAGCCGCATGCCGTCGCCGCCGGTCTTCTCGACCGTCAGCCGCGCCTTGCGGTCGCCATTGACCTCCTTCGCCCAACGGATGCCGAGATTGATCGCATTGCCGGACCGTTTGCCGGCGAGCTGCGCCGGCCCGGTGCGGGACCCGACATAGACGCCCGTGTAGCCGGCGCCGCTCGATTTCAGATCGGCGCTGATGGCGCGCGTCACCACGACGAGACCGCGGCATTTGCCATCGAGCGACAGCGATGTCGCGGTCGCGCCGGAGCTGAAGGTGCAGGAAACATTCACCGTCGGCGCCTCGGCTGTCACCTTGACGGTCCCTTTGCCGGCGAAGCTGCCCTGGAACGAACGCAGGAAGTCGGCATCGTCGGCACGGGCGTCGGCCGCGGCCATCAGGCTGCCGGCAAGGACAAGGCATGCAAGTGATTTCATGGAACTCTCCCCCGAGAAAGTGTTTCGGAAACAAGGTGCATCCAGCGAAGCTGGCATTCGCAGACTCAAGGAACGCCTGCCAAGACGGCAGGTTCCGCCTTCAACATGACTGTTTTTTAACGCCCGGATTCCGGCGGCTGGCCCAGTCGAATGCAGTTGCTAGCGGTTGCGATGGCAGGCGTAGCTTGCGACATAGCGGGCATGGCACCCGCTCCCTCGATCCCCAAGGCCGCATTCTGGATGGCGCTGTCGATTGCGTCGTTCCTGGCGATGTCGGTCGCCGGCCGCGCCACGACCGCCGAGCTCAACGTCTTTCAGGTGGTTGAGCTGCGCTCGGTGATCGGCTTCTTCATCCTGCTGCCGCTGGTGATGACGAATGGCGGCTTTGCTGCGATGCGAACCGAGCGGCCGCTGGCCCATCTTGCCCGCAACGTGGTCCACTATGCCGGCCAGGCCGCGTGGCTCTATGCGCTGACGCTGATCCCGCTGGCTGTCCTGATTTCGATCGAATTCACCACGCCGATCTGGACAGCGATCCTGGCCGTCAGCTTCCTGGGCGAAAAACTGTCGCGGCCAAGGCTCGCGGCAATCGTGCTGGGGCTGGTCGGCGTGGTGATCATCGTTCGCCCGGGCGTCGGTTCCGTCGACCCCGGACATCTTGTCGTGTTGGGCGCGGCGGTCTGCTTCGGCATCTCGGTGGTCATGGTCAAGTCGCTGACGCGCACGGACAGCGTCGTGCGCATCATCTTCTGGATGCTGATCATCCAGTCGGTGCTCGGCCTCATCCCGGCGCTCTATGTGTGGCGCAACCCGCCGGTCGAACTCTGGCCATGGATCCTGCTCGTCGCCTTCACCGGCATGTCGTCGCATTTCTGCATGGCCCGCGCGCTCGCCCATGCCGATGCCACCGTCATCTCGCCGATGGATTTCTTGCGCGTGCCGCTGTCGGCGCTGATCGGCTGGCTGCTCTACCACGAACAGATCGACGCCTTCACCGCCGGCGGCGCCTTGCTGATCCTGTTGGGCAATCTGCTCAATCTGCAGCGCAAGGCGCCGCAACCGGCCGAGGTCGCCACGTCGTAGCCCTGCCCTGTCAGTTCCCCTCGTCCGGTATGTTCAGCAGATGACCGCAGGCCTTGCAGTGGACGGCATCTGGCTCGTGCCGCTGCAGTCCGCATTGCGGGCAGGGAAAGAACACCTTGGTTGGACGGAAGATCGCCTGCGCCAGCTTCACGAACAGCGATATGCCGATGATCATGGTGGCGATCGCCGTCAGCTTGCCTGCTATCCCCGGCAGCACGATGTCGCCGAAGCCGGTCGTGGTCACCGTCGCGACCGTGAAATAGAGCGCATCGATATAGCCTTCGAGACCTGCCTGGCTGCGGAAGAAGAAGGTGTAGACGAAGCCGGTAACGACGAAGAGAAACGTCAAAAGGTTGATCACCGCCTGGCTTGCCTCGCGCCACGGCTTCAGCCCACGCATCTCGAAATGCCGCCAGAGCGAGCCGCTGCGCGACAGAGACCACAGCCTCAGGATGCGCAGGAAGGCGAGATTGGCGAAGGCCGTGGGCATCAGCAGCGTCAGAAGAATGAAGCCATCGACCCAGGAGGTCGGCTGCCTGATCAGCCGCAGCATGTCGTTAGAGGCAAGCAGCCGGGCGATCATGTCGGCGGCGACAAGGGCTGCCACCGAATAGTCGAGCCAGAGGAATGACGGTTTGTCCTGCAGGACCGGCGTGGCGATGAAAAAGGCGATAATGGCAAGATCGATGATCACCGCCGCCAGTTGGAAGCGGAAGGCCGCCGGGGTCCGCCCGTGATAGAGCCTGCGCAGCACATCGCGAAGCCGCGCCAAGGCTGAAATGTCCCGCGATCCGTTCTTGTCTGCCGCCATCATGGCGGACATGGCCGAAATCGGCAGGGTGCGCGACCAGCGGGAACGATCACACCAACTCCACTTCCACCACGCCCTGCACCGCGCGCATAGCCGAGGCGATCTGTGGCGAGACGCGATACCCGCCCGGCAGAGCGATCTCGACCTCGCCCTGCGCCTCTCCCTTGAGGACAATGATGCTGACCTGGCTGTCGCCGCGCTGTTTGAGTTGCGATTGAATGATCGACGCTGGGCCCTCGTCCCGGACAAAGACGCGCAACGCCTTCTGGATGCGGCTGGCCTCGTCTTCCAGCGATTGCACCGAGTTGATGCGCAGATTGACGCCTTCCGGCCTGTCTTCGGCCGAAACGGTGATCACCACCGAACGACCGGGCTCCAGGAGGTCGCGATACTGCGCCAGCCCTTCGGAAAACAACACCGCCTCGTACTGGCCCGACGTGTCGGAAAACTGCACGACGCCCATCTTGTTGCCGGTGCGTGTCTTGCGCTCCTGCTTGGTGGTGACGGTGCCGGCGAGCCGGCCGGCAGCGGCACCGCGTTTGACGGCGGCCGAGAACTCGCCCCAGTTCTGCACCCGCATCTTCTGCAGCGCCGCCTTGTATTCATCGAGCGGATGGGCCGAGAGATAGAAACCGACCACCTGGAATTCGCGGTGCAGCCGGTCGGCGGCCAGCCATGGCTCGGTCGCCGGCAAATTGAGCGCCTGCGACTGCGCGCCGAGCGAAGCGCCGAAAATGTCGGCCTGGCCGGAAACCGCATTCTGCTGCGCCAGCGACGCCAGCCCCATCATCCGCTCTACGCCGGCCATCATCGCGGCACGGTCGTGGCCGAAACAATCGAGCGCGCCGGCGGTGATCAGGCTTTCGAAGACGCGCTTGCCGACGATCTTCGGATCGACCCGTTCGCAGAAATCGGCAAGGTTCTTGAACGGCTTTTCGCCGCGCATGGCGACTATGTGCTCGACCGCCGCATCGCCGACACCTTTCAGCGCCGCCAGCGAATAGAAGATCTTGTTCTCGCCGACCTCGAAGTCGCGGAAACTGGTCATCACCGACGGCGCCAGCACCTGGATGCCGAGACGCAGCGCATCCTGGCGGAAATCCGCGAGCTTGTCGGTGTTGCCCATGTCGAGCGTCATCGACGCCGCCAGGAACTCCACCGGGTAATGCGCCTTGAGATAGGCCGTCTGATAGGACACCACGGCATAGGCCGCAGCGTGCGACTTGTTGAAACCGTAGTCGGCAAACTTTGCCAGCAGGTCGAAGATGAAGTCGGCCTGCGGCTTGCCGACGCCGCGCTCGACGGCGCCCGAGACGAAACGCTCGCGCTGCTTGTCCATCTCGGCGCGGATCTTCTTGCCCATGGCGCGGCGCAAAAGGTCGGCTTCGCCGAGCGAATAGCCGGACAGTTCCTGCGCGATCTGCATGACCTGTTCCTGGTAGA
This sequence comes from Mesorhizobium amorphae, assembly GCF_014843845.1. Classification (GTDB taxonomy): domain Bacteria; phylum Pseudomonadota; class Alphaproteobacteria; order Rhizobiales; family Rhizobiaceae; genus Mesorhizobium; species Mesorhizobium amorphae_A. The sequence continues at coordinate 148,871 of NZ_JHQS01000006.1, forward strand.
CGATGACGCCTTGCGTCTCCTTCACCAGATGGTCGATCTTGGGGTGGATCGAGGCCATCTCCTCCTCGCCATGCTTTCTGGCGTTGTAGGTCGGGATGTTCTCCATCGGGCCCGGACGGTAGAGCGCCACCAGCGCGATAATGTCCTCGATGCAGTCGGGCCGCATACCGATCAGCGCCTTGCGCATGCCGGCACTTTCCACCTGGAACACGCCGACCACTTCGCCGCGCGACAGCATGGCGTAGGTGTCGGGATCGTCGAGCGGAATGCGGGCGAGATCGATCTCGATGCCGCGGCGGCGGATCAGCTTGACCGCCGTTTCCAGCACCGTCAGCGTCTTCAGGCCGAGGAAGTCGAACTTCACCAGCCCGGCCTGCTCGACATATTTCATGTTGAACTGGGTGACCGGCATGTCCGAGCGCGGATCGCGGTACATCGGCACCAGTTCCGACAGCGGCCGGTCGCCGATGACGATGCCGGCGGCATGCGTCGAGGCGTGGCGGTAGAGGCCTTCCAGTTTCTGCGCCATATCGAGCAGCGTCTGGACGATCGGCTCCTTCTCCGCCTCTTCGGCAAAACGCGGCTCGTTGGCAATGGCATCGGCCAGCTTGACCGGATTGGCCGGGTTCTGCGGCACCATTTTGCTAAGCTTGTCGACCTGGCCATAAGGCATCTGCAGCACGCGGCCGACGTCGCGCAGCACGGCGCGCGCCTGCAGCGTACCGAAGGTGATGATCTGGCCGACCTGGTCGCGGCCGTATTTCTGCTGGACGTAGCGGATCACCTCCTCGCGCCGGTCCTGGCAGAAGTCGATGTCGAAGTCGGGCATCGAGACGCGGTCGGGGTTGAGGAAGCGCTCGAAAAGCAGCGAGAAGCGCAGCGGGTCGATGTCGGTGATTGTCGTCGAATAGGCGACCAAGGAACCGGCGCCCGAACCGCGGCCGGGTCCCACCGGAATGCCTTGCGACTTCGCCCATTTGATGAAGTCGGCGACGATCAGGAAATAGCCGGGGAACTTCATCTTCTCGATAATGCCGAGTTCGAAATCCAGCCGTTCGCGATATTGCTCGGCCGTATAGCCGGCGGTGGGTCCATGCGCGGCCAGCCGCGCATCGAGCCCTTCATGGGCCTGGCGGCGCAGTTCGTCGGCTTCTGCTTTCAGCGCCGTTTCATTGTCGGCGCCATCGCCACCGGTAAAGCGCGGCAGGATCGGGTTGCGGTTCTTCGGGTAGTAGGAGCAGCGCAACGCGATCTCGACGGTGTTGTCGATCGCTTCCGGCAGGTCCGAAAACAACCTGGCCATATCGGCCTGGCTGCGCAGGAAATTGTCCGGCGACAGCCGGCGGCGGTTGTCGGCCGCGACCACGGAGCCCTCGGCAATGGCGATCAGCGCGTCATGCGCCTCGTAGTCGTCGCGGGCGAAGAAGAACGCCTCATTGGTGGCGACCAGCGGCAGGTCGTGGCTGTAGGCAAGATCGACCGTCGACTTCTCGATTGTCCGGTCATAGCCGGAAACCCGCTCCAGCTCGACATAAAGCCGGTCGCCGAACAGCGCTTTGAGGGTCAGCAGCCGTACGTCGGCGAGATCGCGGCGGTCCTCCTTCAAGGCGCTGCCGATCGGACCGCGTGGCCCGCCGGTCAGGCAGACCAGGCCATCGCATTGTCCCTGCAGCATGTCGGTCGTCAGATGTACAGGCTCGCCGGGCGGCGTGTGGAGATAAACCCGGCTGACGAGCCGGACCAGATTGGCATAGCCGGCCTCGGTCGCGGCAATCAGCACCACGGCGCGCATCTCCGGTCCCTGCCGCCGGCGGTCGCGCTGGCCGTCGCTGTTTTCACCGGAAAAGGCGAGATCGATTTGACAGCCGATGATCGGCTGGATGCCGTCCTTGACCGCCTTCTGCGCGAACTCCAGCGCCCCGAACAGATTGTTGGTGTCGGTGACGGCGATCGCCGGACATTCGTCCTTGACCGCGTGGCCGACGATCTTGCCGATCTGCAAGGCGCCTTCAAGCAGCGAATAAGCCGAATGCACCCGCAGATGAATGAAGGGCCGCGCCGGCGCCTCCGGCCTCGACGCCTTCTCATAGGCTTCACGCAGCAGGGGGTCGCGTGGAAGTTTTTCGTCGGCCATGGTGCCCGTACTGCCTGAGGAGACTCAATCGCCTAGATGTATTGTCCGGAAGCGGACGATGCGAGTCCAGCAGTTGCGTGTTAACAGCTAAGCGGCTTCGTTAGGCGAATTCCATGATCACCGCGTCGACAGCGAGGCTATCGCCGGGCTTGGCGTTGAGCTTCGCCACGGTTAGGTCGCGCTCGGCGCGCAGCACATTTTCCATCTTCATCGCCTCGACCACGGCCAGCGTCTCGCCGGCCTTGACCTCCTGCCCCTCGGCGACGGCGATCGACACGACAAGGCCGGGCATCGGGCAAAGCAGCAGCTTTGAGGTGTCCGGCGCCACTTTTTCCGGCATCAGCCTTTCAAGCTCTGCGATGCGCGGCAGCATGGCGCGAGCCGTCACCGACATGCCCTTCCAGGCTATGCGCAGACCGTTCGGCACCGGCCGGACCTGTGCGGCGATCCTGCGGCCGTCGACCGTGCCGCGCCAGATGAGATCGCCCGGACGCCAGTCGGACACCACGGTCAGCGCCTTGCCGCCGTCGATCGACAGGTCGATTTCCATCGGGATCGAGATCATGCCTTCGATGATGGAGGCCGAAAGATAGTCGGCGCCGATCTTGACCACCCAGTCCCGCTTCAGGATGCCGGAATGTGGTGCCAGCCGCCCGCCCAGCCGGTCGAGCCGGTCGCGGCGCAGCAATTCGACGGCGGTCGCGATCGACGCCAGTACCGCCTTCTCGTCCTTGTCCGGCACGATCGGTGCAAAGCCATCGGGATATTCTTCGGCGATGAAGCCGGTCGACAACCGCCCTTCCCGCCAGCGCGGATGCTGCATGAGTGCGGCCAGGAACGGAATGTTGTGCTCGATGCCGTCGACGACAAAGCTGTCCAGCGCCTCCGACATGGCGTCGATGGCCTTGAGCCGCGTCGGCGCCCAGGTGCACAGCTTTGCCACCATCGGGTCGTAGAACATCGAAATCTCCGATCCCTCGGTGACGCCGGTGTCGTTGCGGACGACGATATCGCCGAACGTTCCCTCCTCCGGCGGCCGGTATCGGGTCAGCCGGCCGATCGACGGCAGGAAATTGCGGTACGGATCCTCGGCATAGAGCCGGCTTTCCACCGCCCAGCCGTTCAGCTTCACATCCCCCTGCCTGATCGCGAGCTTTTCGCCGGCCGCCACGCGGATCATCTGCTCGACCAGATCGATGCCGGTGACAAGCTCGGTCACCGGGTGCTCGACCTGCAATCTTGTATTCATTTCAAGGAAATAGAAGTTCTTGTCCTTGTCGACGATGAACTCGACTGTGCCGGCACTCTGGTAGTCGACCGCCTTGGCCAGCGCCACCGACTGCTCGCCCATGGCTTTCCTGGTCTTGGCGTCGAGAAACGGCGACGGCGCCTCCTCGGCCACCTTCTGGTTGCGGCGCTGAATCGAGCATTCGCGCTCGCCGAGATAGAGCGCGTTGCCATGCCCGTCGGCCAGCACCTGGATTTCGATATGGCGCGGATCCACCACGAATTTTTCGATGAAGACGCGGTCGTCGCCGAACGAGCTTTTCGCCTCGGAACGTGCCCGGTCGAAGCCGTCGCGCACTTCCGATTGGTTCCAGGCAATGCGCATGCCCTTGCCGCCACCGCCGGCCGAGGCCTTGATCATCACGGGATAACCGATCTCGCCGGCGATCTTCTCGGCATGGTCGGCATTCTCGATCACGCCGAGCCAGCCGGGCACCGTGCTGACCTTGGCGGCATTGGCGAACTTCTTCGATTCGATCTTGTCGCCCATCGCCTTGATGGCTTTCGGCTTCGGCCCGATGAAGACGATGCCCTCCTCCTCCAGCGCCTCGCAGAAGGACGCGCGCTCCGACAGGAAGCCGTAGCCGGGGTGCACGGCTTCGGCGCCGGTTTCCTTGCAGGCGGCGATGATCTTCTCGGCCACCAGATAGCTCTGCGAGGCCGGTGAAGGCCCTACATGCACCGCCTCGTCGGCCATCTCGACATGCACGGCATCGCGATCGGCATCGGAATAGACGGCGACCGTGGCGATGCCCATCTTGCGCGCCGTCTTGATGACACGGCAGGCGATCTCGCCGCGATTGGCGATCAGGATCTTCTTGAACATACTGAATTCATGTCCTCCGGAGGAACCAGTTCTATGGACTCTCCAGCCATGTCTCAAGTGCCCCGGCAGTCCGCGCTGGGCCTTATGGCCGGTGCGTCGAAAAACGTCGCAAGGGAAGTTGGCCACTATCGCCGAAGCCTATAAGGTGGTGTGGGCTCGCTGCGGAGGGCTGGCGGGCATTTCGCCTCGCCGGGCAGGCTCAACAAGTCGGCCACAACCTGAAATTTCTGTCGATTGCCTTGGGAGGAACTGCCTGATGAAAACCCGCGCCGCTGTCGCTGTCGCCGCCGGAAAGCCGCTGGAGATCATGGAAGTTGACCTCGACGGTCCGCGCGATGGCGAAGTGCTGGTCGAGATCAAGGCGACCGGCATCTGTCACACCGATGAGTTCACGCTGTCAGGCGCCGATCCCGAGGGTCTCTTCCCGGCGATTCTCGGCCATGAAGGCGCCGGAATCGTCGTCGATGTCGGCAAGGGCGTCACCTCGGTCAAGAAGGGCGACCATGTCATCCCGCTCTATACGCCCGAATGCCGGCAGTGCCCGTCCTGCCTGTCGAGAAAAACCAATCTGTGCACCGCGATCCGCGCCACCCAGGGGCAAGGCCTGATGCCGGACGGCTCGTCGCGCTTCTCGATCGGCAAGGACAAGCTCTTCCACTATATGGGCTGCTCGACCTTCTCCAACTTCACCGTGCTGCCCGAGATCGCGCTGGCCAAGGTCAATCCCGACGCCCCCTTCGACAAGATCTGCTACATCGGCTGTGGCGTCACCACCGGCATCGGGGCGGTGATCAACACGGCCAAGGTCGAGCAAGGTGCGACGGCCGTCGTCTTCGGCCTCGGCGGCATTGGCCTCAACGTCATCCAGGGCCTGAAACTTGCCGGCGCCGACATGATCATCGGCGTCGACTTGAACAACGACAAGAAGCCCTGGGGCGAGAAGTTCGGCATGACGCATTTCGTCAATCCGAAGGAGGTCGACGGCGACATCGTCCCGCATTTGGTCAACATGACCAAGCGCGGCGCCGACCAGATCGGCGGCGCCGACTACACCTTCGACTGCACCGGCAGCACCAAGGTGATGCGCCAGGCGCTGGAAGCCTCGCATCGCGGCTGGGGCAAGTCGGTCGTCATCGGCGTCGCCGGCGCCGGCCAGGAGATCTCGACGCGGCCGTTCCAGCTGGTCACCGGGCGCACCTGGATGGGCACCGCCTTCGGTGGCGCGCGCGGCCGCACCGACGTGCCGAGGATCGTCGACTGGTACATGGACGGCAAGATCCAGATCGACCCGATGATCACCCACACGCTGAAGCTCGAAGACATCAACAAGGGCTTTGACCTCATGCATGAGGGCAAGTCGATCAGGAGCGTGGTGATTTACTGAGGAGAAGAAAGCCGCCGACCGAAGGGCCAGCGACTGACGTTGCACAGGGTTCAACAAGGGAGGAATAAATGTCGGAAAAACTGCATCCGAAAATCGACAATGGCCTACCCAGGGAAAGCGCAAGCTTTGCCGGCGGCACACTGGTCTGCGCCTGCACCAGCAAGCCGGTGAAGGTGAAGGTCAAGGGCCAGATCGCCCATAACCACGCCTGCGGCTGCACCAAGTGCTGGAAGCCTGATGGCGCGATCTTCTCGGTCGTTGCCGTGGCTGGCACCGGCGACGTCACCGTCGTCGAGAACGGCGACAAGCTGAAAGTGGTCGATCCGAGCGCGCTGATCCAGCGTCACGCCTGCACCGGCTGCGGCGTCCACATGCACGGTCCGGTCGAACGCGATCATCCCTTCAAGGGCCTGAGCTTCATCCATCCCGAACGCTTCGAGGAGGACGGCTGGTCGCCGCCGGGCTTCACCGCCTTCGTCTCCTCGATCATCGAATCCGGTGTCGATCCGAGCCGCATGGACGGTATCCGCGCGCAGTTGAAGTCAATCGGCCTCGAGCCCTATGACTGCCTCAATCCGGGCCTGATGGACTATATCGCCACCTGGACCGCGAAGAAGTCGGGCGCATTGCCGGCCTGACATTTGTTCGATTTCAGGCATGGGGCCGGACAAGTCTCCGGCCCCATGCTCGTTTTGGAGAGACAATGCCCGCACCCGCCATCTACGTCGACGCCGACGCCTGCCCGGTGAAAGCCGAGGTCGAAAAGGTCGCCGGACGCCATGGCGTCGTCACCACCTTCGTTTCCAATGGCGGCTTGCGCCCGTCGCGCGATCCGATGGTCCGCAATGTCGTCGTCTCCAAGGGCGCAGACGCAGCCGACGACTGGATCGTCGACAATGCCAAGCCCAACGATGTCGTGGTGACGGCCGACATCCCGCTCGCCGCCCGCGCGGTGGCGCTCCGCGCCCATGTGCTCGGCCCGACCGGACGCCCGTTCACCCCGGAGACGATCGGCATGGCGGTGGCGATGCGCGACCTCAAACAGCACCTGCGCGAGACCGGCGAAAGCAAGGGCTACAATGCCGGTTTCATGCCGCAGGACCGATCGCGTTTCCTCGGCGAACTCGACCGCATCTTGCGGCGGGCGCTCAAATCCGCCACACCGGATTGAAATATGACGACCGACATGCCCATCAAGACGCCCTTGCACCGGCACAAGCAGTTCGCGATATCTGCTTGCATTGGCTTGGCAGCGTTGGTCATCGCGCTTTTCTTGCGTGCACCGCTCGCCTATTCGATGGGCGCCAACGCGTTTTTCGGCACCTATATCACTCTCGTCGTCGCCCAGATGCCGCTGCTTACCGGCACCTATCTGAGCAAGAACGCGCGCGCCACCGACCAGCCGGTGCTGGTCATCTTCGCCGTCACGCTGATTGTCGTCGGCGTCGCCATCGTCTCGCTGTTCCAGCTGATCAACCAAAAGGACAGCGCGGATTCGCTCCAACTCACCTTCGCACTGCTGTCGATCCCGCTCGGCTGGTTCACCATCCATGCCATGACAGCGCTACACTATGCGCATGTTTATTGGATGGACGACGAGGAGACCGGCAGCAAATCGAAACAGAAAAAGCCCGTCGGCGGCCTCGAATTCACCGGCAAGGAGCGGCCGGACGGCTGGGATTTCCTCTATTTCTCGACCACTGTCGGCATGACCTCGCAGACCTCCGATACCGAAGTCTCGACCACACAGATGCGGCGCATCGTGCTTCTCCATTCGATCCTGTCGTTCTTCTTCAACACCATCATCGTCGCCGCCGCGGTCAATCTCGCCGTCAACCTCGGCAGCCCGTAATAAAAACGTGATCGTGTGAAACATCGCTTGGGCCGGCGACGTATTGGGAGGAGAACGAACATCTGAGAGGCCGCGACGGGACGCGCGGACGGGAGTACAAAAGACGATGGAAACCGTTGCCAGGAGCCAACCAACCGTCGAGGCGGATGCCGCGCCGAAGGATGCGACGCTGATCTACCGGCAGTCGAGCTGGACGCGGCTGACGCACTGGCTGTGGGCGATCTCGCTGTTCTTCATGCTGCTTTCCGGCCTGCAGATCTTCAACGCCCGCCCCCAGCTCTACATCGGCAAGGAGTCCGGGTTCGACTACAACAACACCGTCTTCGCCATTGGCGCCGAAAACACCGCCACCGGCACGCGCGGCTACACCGAGATCTTCGGCAAACGTTTCGACACCACGGGCGTGCTTGGCTGGTCGGGGCCGGCGGGCCAGGAAACCTCGCGCGGCTTCCCGTCCTGGGCGACGATCCCGTCCTACTACGACCTGGGCACCGCCCGCGTGGTGCATTTCTTCTTCGCCTGGATTTTGAGCACGACCTTGCTCGTGTGGCTCGTCGCCAGCCTTATCAACGGCCATCTGCGCCGCGATCTCGCCCCGCGCATCGATGACCTCAAGCGGTTGCCGCGTGACATCGTCGACCACGCCAAACTGAAGTTCCACCACACGCGCGAATACAACACGCTGCAGAAGATGGCCTATGGCGGAGTTCTGTTCGTGCTGCTGCCGCTGATGATCATCACCGGCCTTGCCATGTCGCCGAGCATGAATTCGGTGCTGCCGTTCCTCAACGATCTGCTCGCCGGCCGGCAGACGGCGCGCACCATCCATTTCGCGGTCATGGTGCTGCTGGTCGGCTTCTTCATCATCCATATGCTGATGATCCTCGCTGCCGGCCCGATCAATGAGCTGCGCTCGATCATCACCGGCTGGTACCGCACCGACCCGCCGGCACATGGCGACAACACGTCCGAGAGGAGCGCCTGACATGGCGAAGTTCGAGATCAGCCGCCGCAAGTTCCTCACCTCGGCCAGCCTCGGCATGTCCGGCATCATGCTGTCGGGCTGCGATGCTTTCGACAGCCAGCTCGGCGTCGGTGACGGCTTGCGCAGTTTCCTCGAAGGCGCCAACGGCCTGACATATCGCGCGCAACGCTGGCTCGCCGGCCACGACGCGCTGGCCCAGGAATTCACCGAGGCCGACATCCGCCAGCCGCAGCGGCCGAACGGCGTCACCGCGCCCGACGACGACACCTACAAGGGCCTGCTCGCCAACAATTTCGCCGACTGGCGGCTGGAAGTCTCAGGCCTCGTCGAAAAGCCGCTGTCGCTGACCCGCGAGCAGCTTCAGAACATGCCGAGCCGCACCCAGATCACCCGCCACGACTGCGTCGAAGGCTGGAGCTGCATAGCCAAATGGACCGGCACGCCGCTGTCGCTGGTGCTCGACCAGGCGATGGTCAAGCCGCAGGCGCGTTACGTCATGTTCCATTGCCTGGACACGATCGACCGGAGTCTGGCCGGCGATATCAAATATTACGGCACCATCGACCTGATCGATGCCCGCCATCCGCAGACGATCCTGGCCTATGGTCTGAACGGCAAGCCGCTGCCGGTCGAGAACGGTGCGCCGCTGCGCGTCCGCGTCGAACGACAACTCGGCTACAAGATGCCGAAATACCTCTACAAGATCGAGCTGGTCGACAGTTTCGCCGCGATCGGCGGCGGCCGCGGCGGCTATTGGGAGGACAATGGCTACGACTGGTACGCCGGGATTTGAAGCCGTCGACCGTTTCCGATCAATGATTTGACGTCTAAGCCACTTTGTCGAGCAGCGGTTTCAGCGCCGGGTGGATTTCCGGCGAAGCGTGCTTGATCAGCGTCAGCAGCGCGCGCTCGTTCTCGCGTAGCGGCCGGCCCCCGCCGATTCGCTCGGCCAGCCATTTCGCTTCGCCGGCGTCGATCGTCTCGGCGCGGCGGGCCAGCGCTTCCGCTGCCCGGTTCTTCGCTTCCCACTCGGTCTCGATATCATCCGGCGCACGATAGGCTTCCATGATGCCGGCAAGACCGCCTGACACCATGCGGCCGAAGAAGCCGCCGATTTCGGCATCCGACTGTTCGAAGAAGCTATCGCGGCGCAGCGCCACCTCGCGCGTCGGCGCCTCGTAACCGGCCGAGCACATGACAAAATTGGCGATCGCCTTGACGAACAGATCGTTCCAGGACGGGTCGTTGCTGGCCGCCGCGGTCCGCTCGTTGATCTTGAACAGCACCTCGGCCTCGGCGCGGGTGATGGCGATGTTGCCGTCGCCGCCATAGGCATAAAGGATGCGGCGCAACAGATCGACCTCGCCCTTGGCGATAAGGCCGGGGACCAGATCACCGCCGAGCATCAGCGGACCCTTGCCGTCGATCACCGCATGGCCGACCTGTTCCAGCGCGTAGGCGCAAAGCTTGCTCGGCGAGGATTTCGCCTTTTCCAGCACATGCACCAGAAGTTCGAGTTCGGTGCGGCTGTCGACCATGCTGTCGCGCGAGATCGTCTGGACCAGCCAATCGGCATTGCCCTCAGAGATGTAGCCCGCCGGCTTTTCCTGGTGGACGATGTAGTCGGTGATCGCCTCGACGAAGAATTCAGGCCATTCCTGGCACTTGTCGCGAGCCGTCGCGTCGAGCGCGAACAGCGCCTCGGCCTCGCCGCGGCTCACCACGCCGTCGCCGAATACCTCGCGGCGCAGCATCGTCACGTCCTCGGCCGTGATGCGGTTCTTCGAGGTCAGTCCTGCCGCCGGTGCGCTCATGATCAGTTCGCCCATTTTCTTGTCCCCGTCCGCGCCGGCAGCCGCCGGTCGCAAGCCACCATATCGACCAGCATATCAGCAGTGTCTTGAGAATCCGGCAAACGGCGTGGTTAGCGAAGACTTGTTGGCCAATGCATGTCGCCCAAAAGTGTGCCGCGGTTTTGGGAGAACGACATGCATCAAAACAAAGATCTAAGGCGCATCGCCTGAATCCGTTTCAGCGCGACGCGCTTTAGATGTCGCTGGCAGGTGACAAGGTGTCGTTCACGGGCTATGGATGGCGAGTCGAGGGCTCACGGTTTGAGTCCTACCTGTTTGCGGGAGAGAGCAGCGAGAGCTGCCGCCGAAGGGGAAATCGCCCGAAATCTCTCAGGCAAAAGAACCGTAGACGGGAAAGACACTCTGGAAAGTCGGGGCTTGCCCCCGCGCCGAAGGTGTAAGCGCTGCCGACAGAGTTACGGGGCGCGAGTCTCTCAGGCTTCAGACAGAGGGGCACGGACTGGTCGCCATCAGCGGCCGATTGCGTGCGACTCTGGAGAAGACATGACGGGCGAAGACACCAAACACCTGCCTCTCAAGGATCTGCACACGGCCGCAGGCGCGCGCTTTGGCGCGTTCGCCGGCTGGTCGATGCCGCTCACCTATCCGGCCGGCGTCATGAAGGAGCATCTCCACACCCGCGAGCATGCCGGACTGTTCGACATCTCGCACATGAAGCTGTTCGAGGTCAGCGGTTCCGCTGCCGCGGCACTTCTCAACCGCGCCTGCCCGCTGGATGCCGGTGCGCTTGATATCTCCCAGTCCAAATACACCTTCTTCCTCAATGAGGCCGCCGGCATCATCGACGACCTCATCGTCACCCGCCTCGGCGACGAGCGCTTCATGGTCGTCGCCAATGCCGGCAATGCCGTCACCGACGAAAAACACCTGCGCGCGCTGGCCGAGGATTTCGACGCAAAGGTGGACGCGCTCGACCGCGTCTTCCTGGCCATCCAGGGGCCCGAGGCCTGGGCAGCCCTTGCCCGCGCCGGCATCGAGACCGGTTCGTTGCTGTTCATGCACGGCATCGAGCCCAGGCAAGACTGGTTCATGAGCCGCTCCGGCTATACCGGCGAAGACGGCTTCGAGATCGGCCTGCCCGAAGCGGACGCGCGGAATCTGGTTGCGAAACTGCTCGAAGACGAGCGCGTGCTCTGGATCGGCCTAGCCGCGCGCGACAGCCTGCGGCTGGAGGCCGGGCTCTGCCTGCACGGCCAGGACATCACGCCGGAGATCGATCCGGCCAGCGCCGGGCTGATGTGGGCGGTCCCCAAGGATGTTCGCGCCTCGGGTTCGTTTATCGGCGCCGACGCGCTGCGCGCAATCCTTGAGCGCGGCGCGGCGCAAAAACGCGTCGGCCTGAAGCCGGAAGGCCGCCAGCCGGTGCGCGCGGGAGCGGCCCTGTTCGACGCCGACGGCAATCCGGCCGGCCACGTCACTTCGGGCGGCTTCGGCCCGTCGGCCGGCCATCCGGTCGCCATGGGCTATGTCCAGACTGCTCTGGCCAAGCCCGGCACAAAACTCTTCGCCGATGTGCGCGGGACGAAAATCCCGATCGAAATCAATCCCCTGCCCTTCACACCTCATCGCTACCGCAAAGGATAAGTCCTGATGGCAAAGACCTATTTCACCGAAGACCACGAATGGCTCCGCGTCGAAGGCGGCATCGCCACCGTCGGCATCACCGACTACGCGCAGGAGCAGCTCGGCGATCTCGTCTTCGTCGAACTCCCCGAAATCGGCAAGAAACTGAGCAAGGGCGATACGGCGGTCGTGGTCGAATCCGTCAAGGCGGCCTCGGACGTCTACGCGCCCGTCGATGGCGAGATCACCGACGCCAACTCTTCGTTGTCGTCGGACCCGTCGCTGGTCAACTCGGCCGCGACCGGCGACGGCTGGCTGTGGAAGATGCGGCTCGCCAATGAAGGTCAGCTCGAAGGCCTTCTGGATGAGGCGGGCTACAAGGCCCATATCGGCTGACAGCAGGATCAAGACAATGAGCGCAGCACCCTACCCCTTTTCCGCCCGCCATATCGGCCCCGGCCTCAACGATGTTCGAGCGATGCTGGCCACTATCGGCGTTCCCTCCGTCGAGACGCTGATCAGCCAGGCCGTGCCGAGATCGATCCGCCTCGACTTGCCGCTGACCCTGCCCGCGCCGGCCAGCGAAGCTGAAGCGCTGGCCGAATTGTCGGCGACCATGGCAAAGAACACGGTGCTGAAGAGCTTCATCGGCGCCGGCTATCACGGCGTCCACGTGCCGCCGGTCATCCAGCGCAATTTGTTCGAGAATCCGGCCTGGTATACGGCCTACACGCCCTACCAGGCCGAGATCAGCCAGGGCCGGCTGGAAATGCTGTTCAACTTCCAGACCCTGGTCGCCGAGCTGACCGGCCTGCCGGTAGCATCGGCCTCGCTGCTCGATGAGGCAACCGCCGTCGCCGAGGCCGTCGGCATTGCGCTGCGCCATCATCGCGACAAGCGCACCAAGGTGGCGCTTGCCGGCACGCCGCATCCGCAGACGCTGGATGTCGTGCGCACCCGTGCCGAGCCGCTCGACACCGAAGTCGACGGCGAGACGATCGACGACAATACCGCTGCCCTGCTCGTCTCCTGGCCGGACACGTACGGCGTCTATGGCGACCATAAGGCAGCGATCGAAAAAGCCCGCGCCCTTGGTGCGCTGGTCATCTTCATCGCCGATCCGCTCGGTCTGACGCTTACCGACGCGCCGGCGAAGCTCGGCGCCGACATCGCCGTCGGTCCGATGCAGCGTTTTGGCGTGCCGATGGGCTTTGGCGGCCCGCACGCCGCCTATTGCGCCGTCTCCGGAAAATTGACCCGGCTGATGCCCGGCCGCCTCGTTGGCCAATCGACCGACAGCAAGGGCCGCCCCGGCTATCGGCTCGCCTTGCAGACGCGCGAACAGCATATCCGCCGCGACAAGGCGACCTCCAACATCTGCACGGCGCAGGCGCTGCTCGCCAATATGGCGACGGCCTATGCCATCTGGCACGGCCCCGCCGGCCTGCAGGCGATTGCTGAACGCGTCCATACGCTCGCCAGCCGCCTGGCTGCCGGCCTCGAGGCATCAGGCGTTTCGGTGCTTGGTGCAAACCGCTTCGATACCGTTACAGTTGAAGTGAAAGGCAAGGCCAAGGCGATTGTCGCCGCCGCCGAAAAAACCGGCCGGCTGCTGCGCGCCATCGATGCCGACCATGTCGGCATCAGCTTCGACGAGACCTCGACCGAGACCGATCTGGAGGCGATTGCCGCGCTGTTCGGCGCCAAGGCCGGCGCGGCCGGTGCCGGCACCCTGCCCGGAAAACCGCGCGGCAAGGAATTCCTCAGCCAGCCGGTCTTCCACGACAACCACTCGGAAACCGAGATGATGCGCTTCCTGCGCCGGTTGGCCGACAAGGACCTGGCGCTCGACCGCGCCATGATCCCGCTGGGATCCTGCACGATGAAGCTCAATGCCGCCGCCGAGATGATGCCGGTGAGCTGGCCGAGCGTCGCCAATTTGCATCCCTTCGCCCCGGCCAGTCATTCGGCTGGCTACCGCGCGATGGTCGGCGAACTGGAAGGCTGGCTGTCGGAGATCACCGGTTTCGACGCGGTCAGCCTGCAGCCCAATGCCGGCAGCCAGGGTGAGTATGCCGGATTGCTTGCCATCCGCGCCTATCACCGCTCGCGCGGCGAGGGCCATCGCACCATCTGCCTGATCCCGTCCTCCGCGCATGGCACCAATCCGGCCAGTGCGGCGATGGCGGGCATGAGCGTTGTGGTGGTGCGCTGCTCAGAGGACGGCAATATCGACATGGACGATATGCGGGCCAAGGCCAATGAGCATTCCAAGAATCTCGCGGCGCTGATGTTCACCTATCCCTCGACGCATGGCGTCTACGAGGAAGGCGCGCGCCATCTCTGCGCCCTCATCCATGAGCATGGCGGCCAGGTCTATTTCGACGGCGCCAACCTCAACGCCCTGGTCGGCCTCGCCCGCCCCGGCGATATCGGCGCCGACGTCTGCCACATGAACCTGCACAAGACCTTCTGCATCCCGCATGGTGGCGGCGGTCCGGGCGTCGGCCCGATCGGCGTCAAGGCCCATCTGCAGCCCTATCTGCCGGGTCATGTCACCGAGGGCTCGGCGCATGCCGTGGCGGCCGCACCCTTCGGCAGCGCTTCGATCCTGCCGATCACCTGGATGTACATCCGCATGATGGGCGCTTCCGGCCTGAAGCAGGCTACGGAAACCGCCATCATCTCGGCCAACTACGTGGCGACGCGGCTCGCGCCGCACTTCCCGCTGCTCTACAAGGGCAGGCACGATCGCATCGCGCATGAGTGCATCCTCGACACCCGCGTGCTCAAGGAGAGCGCCGGCATCAGCGTCGACGATATCGCCAAGCGGCTGATCGACTATGGCTTCCATGCGCCGACCATGTCGTTCCCGGTCGCCGGCACACTGATGGTCGAGCCGACCGAATCCGAGCCCAAGCGCGAGCTCGACCGCTTCTGCGAGGCGATGATCGCGATTGCTGGTGAGGCAGCCAAGGTGGCGAAGGGCGAATGGCCGCTTGCCGACAATCCGCTGGTCAATGCACCGCACACCGCGGCGGAAGCGCTGGCCGTCGAGTGGTCGCATCCTTATTCGCGCCTGGAGGCCGCCTATCCGGCGGGTGATGCCGACAGCGCGGCAAAATACTGGCCGCCGGTGTCGCGCATCGACAATGTCGCCGGCGACCGCAACCTGGTCTGCTCCTGCCCGCCGTTGTCGGAATATCTGGGCGCCGCCGAGTAATTCGGGCGACGGGTCAGGCGGAACGCAAGGCCGACCCGTCGGCCTTGCTCGCTCTGTCCAGGACAAGCACGCGGTTTCGCCCGGCGTTCTTGGCCGCGTAGAGCGCTCTGTCGGCCTCGGCCAGCACGTCCTCGAGGCTGCGGCCGCCGACCTCGCCGAAACCGATGCCGCCACTGACGGTGCTGCGCAAGGGGCCGCGCGGGGTCGGCACGACCTCGGCGCCGAAGGCTACGCCGATCTTGCTTGCAAAGTCGTAGGCCTTTTCTTCCGTCATGCGCGACATGACCAGCGCGAACTCCTCGCCGCCCAGCCGAAAGGCGTCGACGCCGGTCCTGCCATACTTGCGGATGACCGCGGCGAAGCGGCACAGGACCTTGTCGCCGACCGGATGGCCGAACACGTCGTTCGTCCGCTTGAAATGATCGAGGTCGAACATGACCACGGACATGAACGGGCCGAAGGCGCGCTCGCCATAGAGCGACATCAGCGCCCGCCGGTTCATCAGCCCGGTCAGCGGATCGGTGAGGGTCTCGGCCTTCAGTTCGATCTGCGCTTGCAGATGGTGCAGCGAGAGCGTCAAGGCGCCGAGACCGGTCATGCATGCGACCGCCACGACGGAATTCAATCGTTCGGCCCAGTTGTCGGGCGCCACGCCGAGCACCCATTGTCCCTTGACGACCAGCATCGCGGCACAAAGTCCGAAGGAAAGGGCGCAGGTGCCGCTCAGGAAAGAAACGACCAGCAGAATCCGGCGATCATGACCGCCCTGGATCCAGAACAGCACCCCGGTCACTGTCAGCAGCGCCGTCACGGCAACGTAAGTGAGGATGAAGCCGACGCCATCGAGGCCGAAATAGGTGACAGCCGCGCAGACGGCCATCGCCGCAACGGTCGGAAGCACAACGCTGCGATAGTGACGAACGCCGAGATACTGCATGGCAGACAGGCAGATGATCAGAAAGCCCAGGCTGAGCAGCGCAAGCACGGCCTGGCACAGCCAGGGGCCCGGATCTCTGCCGTACTGCCAGAACAGCACCACATGCGCCACAAGGACGAGCATGCCGCAGGCCACCGTCAGGACAAACCGCGCCATCGGCGTGGTGAACCAGATTGCGAGCAGGGTGATGCTGAGACACGTACCCGACAGCGCCGCCGCGAGCAGGAGCGAACTGAAATCCAACATAGGTGAGCGGCAGCCTTTGCGATCCTTGGTTGCACTGCATCATAAGCCAGCGGCAGCCCGCAGATACTGCTTTCGGCAAGGTTTCCCGCCCAACCTGCGGACAGGGTTTACAAAGAACTGATGTCCTGTCCCGGCGACCGCTGCACGCTACGGATGCGAGACGGAAGGGATCAACTCTTGGCCAGCAGCGCCAAATTGGCGTCGACCACCGTCTGGTCGGCCATGTGGGCCTTGGCCTCCAGAAGCAGCACCCTCGCCTTCTTCTTGTTGCCGCGCAGCAGCTGCGAATAGCCCATATTGTTGACGATCTGCGGCTTGCGGCCGGCAACCTTCAAAAGCTGGTCGTAGGCGCGGTCGGCAAAGTCGAAGCGGCCGAGTTCATCATAGGAAGCGGCCAACCCCATCCATGCCTCGGCATTGTCGGCCTTCAGCTCGACGGCCTTGCGGAAGTGCTTTTCGGCGAGGCCGTAATTCGCCTCGCGGAACTGCGCCTTGCCCTGGTCCAGGTCGGACGCGCTGACGTCCTTTGCCGTTGGCTGGATGGCGGTGGTCTTGGTCGTGTCGACGTTGCTCGACGTGCAACCGGATATCATCAAGACGGCTGCCATCGCGGCCATTGCCGTGAGAGTTCTGTGACGCATGCCCTGCCCCAATCGCCCGATTTGCCGGGTCGTTCTTCAGGAAGCACCGTACAGGAAGGCGCTTAACCTTCGGTGCCGAAACGCGCCTAAAATTTGGTTTCGAGCAAGGATCGCATTTGTCGCAAAAAACGAGATCCTAATTCGCCGTCATTTTGACGATGATCGGAATGATGGCGATCATCAGCACCACCGGCAAGATGCAGACCGTCACCGGGACCGACATCTTGGCCGGCAAGGCATGCGCCTTCTCCTCGGCGAGCGACATGCGCTTGTGGCGCATTTCGTCGGAAAACACGCGTAGCGCCCCCGACAGGCTGGTGCCAAGCTCCTTGGACTGCTGCAGCAGCGTGGCGAAGGAACGCACCTCGTCCAGGCTGAGGCGATCGGCGAGCGCCTTCAGCGCGTCGTCGAGGCTGCGGCCGGCCCTCAACTCCAGCGACACCATCTGCAGATTATGGCTGAGCGACGGATAGGTCTTGGCAAGTTCTTTCGAAACCCGTTCGATGCCGGCCTCCATGCTCATGCCGGCATCGGAGCAGACGATCATCAGGTCCATGAAGTCGGGAAAGCCGTTGCGGTACTCGCGCATCTTTTCGCGCACCTTCTGGCTCAGCACCAGGCCCGGCAGGAAATAGCCGGCCGCTCCCGACAGGATGACGAAGCTCCAGCGGCTGGTCATGGTCGCATCGGCGCTGGCCATCCACTGGTTGATCAGAAACGCACCGATGGCGGCGCCGACAAAGGCGGCAAAGCGGACAAGGAAGAACGTGCCCACCGCGCGCGGCTCCATGTAGCCGGCCTGGATGAGTTTCATGCGCAGCCGCGCGACGTTTTCCGGATCGCTCTTGGCGTAGAATTCCTGCGCTCGCTTGACCGCCTTCTCGCGCACCACGCTGGGGTTCTTCCTGGGCGCTGCTTCGGTTCGCTCGACCGCCTGGCCGTCCTCCACCTTCAGCCGGCGCTTGACGTCGTTGCGGTCGCCTTGCGCGGCGACCAGCGGCCACGCCACCGCGCCGCCGCCCAGCACAAGCAACAGCAGCGCCACCGGCATCAGCGAGGTCGGCGCTAGCGAGGCGAGGAATTCGATGACGTTTTGCATGTCAGAATTTGAAGTTCGACATCTTGAACATGATGAGGTTGCCAAGCATCAGCCAGGAGATCGAGCCACCGAGCAGATACCAGGTCTTCGCTTCGCCCCACACATCTTGATAGAACTGCGGCATCAGCACCATGATGGCGGCGAACAGCAGCGCCGGCACCGCCGTCAGGATGTAGGCCGACATGCGGCCCTCGGTCGAAATGGCGCGCACCTTGCGGCGCAGCTTGCCGCGGTCGCGGATCGTCATCGACAGCCCATCCAGGATTTCGCGCAGATTGCCGCCCGAACTGGTCTGGATCGACACGGCGGTGACGAACAGCGGCAGATCCTCGTGGCCGACGCGGTCGAACAGCGCGTTCAGCGCCGAAACCAGGTCCGAGCCATAGGTCACCTCGTCGGCGATGACTCCGAATTCGGTACCGATCGGGTCCGGCATTTCGCGCGACACCATCGCGATGGCCACCGGCACGGGGTGGCCGGCCTTCAGGCCGCGCGTGATCAGCTCCAGAGCCTCCGGCAACTGCATGCCGAACCGCTTCAGCCGGCGATTGCGCTGGGAGCGCATCACCATCACCGGCAGGACAGGCAGCAGCACGACGAAAAGCAGCAGGCCCATCAGCAGCGGCAGGCCATACCAGATGGCAACCAGCGCCAGCGCAAACGCCACGCCGGAGGTGATCGTCAGGAATTTGGGCAACGGCATGACCATGCCGGACTGGGTGCGCAGCGCACGGAACTGGTCGAGCGAGAACCGCGACGCTCCGGCCTCGAGACCGCGCTCCTTGCGCAGCTGGATCAGCACCTGCTCCTGGCTGATCTTGTTTTCCTGCAGCTTCATGCGCCGGTTGATCGCCGTGCGCTTGTCGCTGCGGCCGGCATAGAGCAGATAGCAGGCCTCAGCGATCATGATGCCGGTGAGCGCGGCCGCGGCATAGACGACGTAGATCGCGCTGAAGCCCTCGAACACCTGCTACTCCTGCGGCCGGCCGGGCTCGAAATAGCGTCCGGGAAACTCGATGCCCATGGCGCGCAAATCCTCGAGAAAGCGCGGACGGATGCCGGTCGCCTCGTAGTGGCCGAGGATCTTGCCGTCGGCCTCCATGCCGGTGCGCACGAAGCGGAATATCTCCTGCATCTGGATGACATCGCCTTCCATGCCGGTCACCTCGGCGACGCTGGTCACCTTGCGCTTGCCATCGGACAGGCGCGTCAGCTGGACGATGATGTCGATGGCGCTGGCGATCTGGCTGCGGATCGACTGCACCGTCATCGGCATGCCGGTCATGCCCAGCATCTGCTCCAGGCGCGAGATGGCGTCGCGCGGCGTATTGGCGTGGATGGTCGCCATCGAGCCTTCATGGCCGGTGTTCATCGCCTGCAACATGTCGAAAGCTTCCTCGCCGCGGCACTCGCCGAGGATGACGCGGTCGGGGCGCATGCGCAGCGCGTTCTTGACCAGGTCGCGCTGTTTCAGTTCGCCATGGCCTTCGATGTTGGCAGGGCGTGTTTCCATGCGCGCCACATGCGGCTGTTGCAGCTGAAGTTCGGCCGCGTCCTCGATGGTGATCAGCCGCTCGTCTTCGGGGATGAAGGCCGACAGCGCATTCAGCATGGTCGTCTTGCCGGTGCCGGTGCCGCCCGAGATGATGGTGGTCTTGCGGGCGTGCACCGCCGCCGCCAGCACTTCGGCCATGTTCTGGGTGATGGCGCCGAACTCGACCAGTCTGTGCAGGCCAAGCTTGTTCTTCGAGAACTTTCTGATCGACACCAGCGGTCCGTCGACGCCGACAGGCCGGATGGCTGCGTTGAAGCGCGAGCCATCGAGCATGCGCGCATCGACCATGGGCTGAGATTCATCGACGCGGCGGCCGACGGCGGCGACGATTTTGTTAATGATTCTAAGCAGATGCGCCTCATCCTTGAATGGGATGTGCACCTGCTGCAGCTTGCCGCGTTTTTCGACGAAGCAGTTCTGGTGGCCGTTGATCAGGATGTCGTTGATCTCGGGATCCTTCAGCAGCGGCTCCAGCGGACCGAGGCCGACCATCTCGTCGACGATGTCGTCGACCAGCGCTTCAAGCTCGACAGTGTTGATCGCCATCCGCTCCTGGCGGGCCTTTTCGGAGACGAATTCATGCACCTGGCGGCGCATCTCGTCCTTTGGCAGCCGCTCCAGCGCGACCAGGTTGATCTCCTCGAGCAACATCCGGTGGATACGAACGCGCGCGTCGCCCACTTTGTTGCCACTCTTGGCCGGTGTGGCCTCCGGCTTTGGCGCGACAGGCTTGCGGGTCGTCGGAATGACCACGGCGTGCTGGGTGACCGGCGCGGTCTCGGGCGCCCTCAGCGGGCGCGCGTCGCGGTTCTGCAGGGTGGAAAAGCGGCTGGTCATCCGACCTTCCTCTTGAGCAATCCCTTGCCGAGACCGAACAGCGAGCGCGATTTCTCGGGCGTCGCGACCGCTTCTTCCGGCAGGATGATCTTCTTCAGATCGTTGACGACATTGGCGTTCGGGTCGATCTCGTGCAGCGGCACGCCGCGATCGACCGCCTCGCGCACCAGCCGGTAATTGTTCGAGATGCCGCCGACGAAATGCTCGCCGAGGATTTCCTGCACATCCGCATGCTTGATGCCGTTGTCGAACATCTTCTGCTCGAAGCGGTTGACGATGACGTTCGGCTTCACTTCCTTGCCGGCCGTCTCGTAGACCGCCTGGATGAGCCTCTGTGTGTGACGCAGGCACGGCACCGTCATTTCGGCGACGATGTAGAGCTTGTTGGAGCCGAGCAGCACCGTTTCCGTCCACGGAAACCAGGTGCGCGGCATGTCGATCACGACATTGTCGAAATAGGCCGAGACGAGGTCCAGCATGCGCACCACGACATCGGTCTTGAAGGAGCGCATTTCAGACGGGCGTGTCGGCGCCGCCAGCACGCAGAGCCCGCTCGCATGCTTGGACAGCATCACATCGAGCAGTTGCCGGTCGAGGCGCTCTGGCTGGTTCTCGATCTCGGTGATGTCGAAACGCGGTTCGAGGTCGAGATATTCGGCGCAGGCGCCTTGCTGGAAATTCAGGTCGACCACGCAGGTCGAGGCGCCCCGCGTCACCGAATGATGTAGCTGGAAGGCGGTCTGCAGCGCCAGTGTCGTGGTGCCGACGCCGCCCGCGGCCGGCATGAAAGTATAGATCTGCGATTCGGTGTTCTCCTCCCGCCCCGGACCTTGCAGCGCGCGGATGACGGAGCGCACCAGGTCGGCGGTGGTGATCGGCTTGACCAGGAAGTCGGCGACCTTGAGCTGCACCAGGATGCGCACCGCCGCGGCGTTGAACTCCTGCGTGACGACGACGACCGGAACACGGCCCTCGAGCCGGCGCATGATGCGCTGCAGCGACTCGATCTCCTCGAGCTTCGCCGCATCCATGTCGACGATAAGAGCGCCGAAATCGGCTTCCTGAACCTCGCCGCGAAGCTCGGTGACATTCTTGTCGACCGTCGAAAGCTCGATGACTTCCGACGCGGCGAACGCCGTGCGCGTGTCCTGCAGGAACGTCCTGTCGGTGGATACGAGCAGGATCTTCTTGGTCTTGATGCCGCTTGCCATGTCGTCAGCCCGTCAGGTCAATAACAAATCAAAATCAATTGGTTGTGGACGTCGGTGCCGTCGTCGCGCTGGCTGCCGGGTCGGCGCCGCCGCTCGCGGGAGTGTCGCGCTGGGCCGGCACCAGAAGCCTGGTGTTTTGGACGCCGTATTTCCACGGATCGACCATCTGCATGACGGTATTGGATGCCTGCGCGTTGCCCGCGGCCGGCGTCACGCCTTCGCTGCGCACATAGTCGTCGCTGGTGCAGCCGCTGGAGAGGCCGGCAAGCGACAGGGCAAGCAACAATCCTGGGGCCAGACGCATGGCTTCAATCCTTCGGCAGGTCGAGGAAATGGCCGGCCGTGGTGGCCGCGGCAGGCTGCGCGACGCGGCCGTCGGCCATCGCCAGGGCGCGGTTCGGGTCGGAGGCCTTCACTTCCTCGGTGTTGTTCAGGAAGTAATCGGCGTTGCTGGCCGGCTGCGTGCCGTCGGTCGGCTCGACGAGCTTCTTCGACGGATCGACCGGTTTGACCAGGTAGGGCGTGACGATGATCACCAGATCGGTCTCGCGCCGCTGATAGGACTTCGACGAGAACAGCGGCCCAAGCACCGGCAGCTTGCCGAGGCCAGGAAGGCGCGAGGTGGTGATATCGTTCTGCGACTGCAGCAGGCCGGCGATCATGAAGCTCTGGCCGTTTTTAAGATCGACCGACGTCCTGGCCCGGCGCACGATGAAGCCCGGCACCGAGATATCGCCGATATTGTAGGACGCCGAGGCATCGATCGAGGACACTTCCGGCGCGATGTCGAGGGCCACCAGCCCGTCCTTCAGCACGGTCGGCGTGAAATCCAGGCTGACGCCGTATTTCTTGTAGCTGACGCTGATCTTGCCGTCTTCTTCGGAAACCGGGATCGGGAACTCGCCGCCGGCGAGGAAACTCGCGGTCTGACCCGAACGGGCGATCAGGTTCGGCTCGGCCAGCCGGCGGGCGAGACCGCGCTGTTCCAGCGCCTTGATGGCGATGTCGATCGACACGCCGTTCGACAACAGCCGACCGATGACTTCGCCGGTCCCCGCCCCCGGTATCTCGCCAGGCTCAAGGGTGACCTCGCGCCCGCCGATACCGTAGGCGAAGTTGGCGCTGTATTTGGCGCCGAGATCCTGGCCGGCCTGACGGTTGATCTCGACGAAGCGGACATTGAGCTGGACCTGCTGCGACGAGGAGATGTTGACCGAGTTGATCACTTCCTCATTGCCGGAAAAGCGGGTGGCGATCTTGTTTGCCTTCTCGGCGGCAACCGCGTCATCGGCCTCGCCCGACAGCACCACCCGGCCGTTGGCCGAACCGACCTTGATGTTGGCGTCCGGCACGCTGGCGCGAATGGTGTTCGCCAACTGGTCGGTGTCCAAAGTCACCTCGATGTCGATGGTGCCGACCAGATGCTTGTTCTCGTCGAACAGGGCGATGCCGGTGGTGCCGAGATTGTTGCCCAGCACGTAGAAGGACTTGTCGGTCAGCGGATTGACGTTGGCGATCTCCGGATCGCCGATGACGATCTGGTAGAAGGCCGCACTTGTCATGATCGTCTTCGGCTTGCCCTTGGCCACCTTGATCGAGGTGTTCTTGGTCGCCGAGACATAGACGACGTCGTTGTTGGCCATAGCCGGCCCACCGAGGCCAAGCACTCCGGAAGCGGCCAGCGAGGCCGCCGCGGCGAGCGCGCGTGCGAGGTGCAGCCCCTTCGTCAAGCGATAGATGTTCAGCCCAAACATTGTCTGTCCCCGTCCGGTCCCCACCGGTTATTGTTTCAGGTCCTTAGAAGGAACCTTGTATTCCTCGGCCTGCGTGCCGCGCGTTACGATGATCGTCTTGAACTTCGGCTTCTCCGGTTCCTTGGTGGCCGCATTGAACAGCGACCCTGCAGCTGCCTGGACGTTGGCTGCGACCGACCCGCCGAAGGACGATATGGTGGTCAGGCCATCCTTGCCGGCGCCGTCTTCGCTGGCCGAGCGAAGCGACAGCGACAAGGTGCCTACGGTGCGGGCCAGCGCCACTTTCTGCGCCCCGTCGGTCGTCACCTCGAGGGTCACGGAATTGGCGACCTGCGGGGCGGTCTGCCGCTCGTCGGCGCCCTGGCCGACGCTCAGCACCTTGGCATCGGACACCACGATTTCGGATGTGATGGTCGAACCGGCAGCACCCTGCGCGTTCTTGGCCACTTCCTGGATTTCGCCGGCATCGCGCGTCAAAACGACGTCGACCCGGTCGCCCGGTGTCACGAAGCCGCCGACACCAGCGATCTCGTCGATGCGGATGGTCACTGCCCGCATACCGGGCGACAGCATGTTGGACAACGTCGCGCGGCCATTCGGCCCGGACAGCTTGGTGAGCAGCACCGGCTCGTTGATCTCGATCGGCGACAGCACCACGCGGCTGCCTTCGTCAAGCAGCGATCCGATGGTCGTGAAGGCGCCTTGCGGCAGGGAATCCTGCGGCCACGGGATTTCGCTGAGCTGAGCCCGCTCGAGCTGCATACCGTAGCGCAACGGGGCGTTCGCCACCACGATGGTCTTGAACTCGACCTTGGGTGCAGCGGGCGCCACGATCGACGCCGTTTTTTCCTCGGAATCGGCCTTCGCCTGGCTCTTGACCCAGAAATCCGCAGCGAAGATCGAGATCGCGCCGAAAACGGCGGCGATGCCGATCATGGTTATGGCCTTGCCCCTCACGCTAAACCCCTGACGCCCGTGGTCTTTTGTTCGTTGACGCTTACGCTAGGCGTCATTGTTAAAGAATCAGGAACGCCGCAATGCGCGCGCCGACCTATTTCCGCCGGCTTGGTTATCGAATGGTTTTGGAATAAGAGACACTTTGATCCCTGAACGGAACAGGAACCTCGTTCGCCCGCCAAAAGCGTGGCAGTATCGCAGGGTGATTCGCAGCACCGGAATTTATGGCGAGCATGGACGACAATAACGATCTTTTCGGCACCCTCGACAAGCAGCCGCCACCGGCTCCCGCACCGGCGCGGCCTGCCGATCCGCTGGTGCAGGCGGCGAAACGTCCGGCCGCCTCGCGCGACGGCAGCGAGAGCTACAGCGCCGCCGACATCGAGGTGCTGGAAGGGCTGGAGCCGGTGCGGCGCCGGCCGGGCATGTATATTGGCGGCACCGACGACAAGGCGATGCACCATCTGTTTGCCGAAGTCATCGACAATTCGATGGACGAGGCGGTTGCCGGCCACGCGACCTTCATCGACGTCGAACTCTCCGCCGACGGCTATCTCTCGGTTACCGACAATGGCCGCGGCATTCCGGTCGACCCGCACCCCAAATTCAAGAAGCCGGCGCTCGAAGTCATCATGACGACGCTGCATTCGGGCGGCAAGTTCGACTCCAAGGTCTATGA
This sequence comes from Mesorhizobium amorphae, assembly GCF_014843845.1. Lineage (GTDB taxonomy): Bacteria > Pseudomonadota > Alphaproteobacteria > Rhizobiales > Rhizobiaceae > Mesorhizobium > Mesorhizobium amorphae_A. The sequence goes on from NZ_JHQS01000006.1 coordinate 173,915, forward strand.
AACTTCCGGCGGCCTGCATGGCGTCGGCGTCTCCGTGGTCAATGCGCTGTCCGATCATCTCGAAGTCGAGGTCGCGCGCGGACGGCAGCTCTACCGGCAGAAATTCTCGCGCGGCATTCCGGTGACCGGCCTGGAGCAGCTCGGCGAGGTGCACAACCGGCGCGGCACGAAAATCCGTTTCCATCCCGACGAGCAGATCTTCGGCAAGGGTGCGGCGTTCGAACCGGCGCGGCTTTACCGCATGACGCGCTCGAAGGCGTATCTGTTCGGCGGCGTCGAGATCCGCTGGAGTTGCGATCCCTCGCTGATCAAGGAAAAGGACCAGACGCCGGCCAAGGCCGAGTTCCATTTCCCGGGTGGCCTCAAGGACTACCTCAAGGCATCGCTCGGCGACGAATTCCAGGTCACGCGCGAAATCTTTGCCGGCAAGAGCGACAAGCAAGGCGGCCATGGCTCGCTCGAATGGGCGGTGACCTGGTTCGGCGGCGACGGCTTCATCAACTCCTACTGCAACACCATTCCGACCGCCGAAGGCGGCACGCATGAGGCCGGCTTCCGCAACGTGCTGACCCGCGGGCTTCGCGCCTATGCCGATCTCATCGGCAACAAGCGCGCGTCGATCGTCACCTCGGAAGACGTGATGATCTCGGCAGCGGGCATGCTGTCGGTGTTCATCCGCGAACCCGAATTCGTCGGCCAGACCAAGGACAGGCTGGCGACGATCGAGGCGGTGCGCATCGTCGAGACCGCCATCCGCGACCCGTTCGACCATTGGCTCGCCGACAATCCGCAGGAAGCCTCAAAACTGCTCGAATGGGTGATCGCACGCGCCGACGAGCGGGTACGCCGCCGCCAGGAAAAGGAAGTGTCGCGCAAGAGCGCGGTGCGCAAGCTGCGCCTGCCCGGCAAGCTCGCCGACTGCACGCAGAATGCCGCCGCCGGCGCCGAACTCTTCATCGTCGAAGGCGACTCGGCAGGCGGCTCGGCCAAGCAGGCGCGCGACCGCGCCAGCCAGGCGGTGCTGCCGTTGCGCGGCAAGATCCTCAACGTCGCCAGCGCCGGCAACGACAAGCTTGCCGCCAACCAGCAGATCTCCGACCTGGTCCAGGCGCTGGGCTGCGGCACGCGGTCGAAATATCGCGACGAGGATTTGCGCTACGACCGCGTCATCATCATGACCGACGCAGACGTCGACGGCGCCCACATCGCGTCGCTGCTGATCACCTTCTTTTATCAGGAAATGCCGAACCTGGTCCGCGGCGGCCATCTCTATCTGGCGGTGCCGCCACTCTATTCGATCCGCCAGGGCGGCAAGGTCGCCTATGCCCGCGACGACGCGCACAAGGACGAACTTCTGCGCACCGAATTCACCGGGCGCGCCAAGGTCGAGATCGGCCGCTTCAAGGGGCTGGGCGAGATGATGGCAGCGCAGCTCAAGGAGACCACCATGGATCCGAGGAAGCGCACGCTGCTCAGGGTCGACGTGATCGATGCCGAGGCGGCGACCAAGGATGCGATCGACGCGCTGATGGGCACCAAGCCCGAGGCGCGCTTCCGCTTCATCCAGGAACGCGCCGAATTCGCCGAAACGGACGTGCTGGATATCTGAGCGTCTGCCGTTCTAGCTTGCCGTTCTAGGAGACGAGCATGTGACCTGGACGCGGCTGAACGATTACTTCGGTACGACATTCGCGGAACTGACACGACCGACCCGCTCGGACTGGATTTTCGCCCTGCGCACCGTCTCGGCCGGGCTGATCGCGCTTCTCGCCGCCTACGCGCTCAAGCTCGACCACCCGCAATGGGCGATGATGACGGTGTTCATTGTCGCCCAGCCGGTTGCCGGCATGGTGCTGGCAAAAGGGTTCTACCGGCTGCTCGGCACGCTGGCCGGCGGCCTGGCGGCGATCGGCATCACCTCGGTATTCGGCAGCAATCCCTGGCTGCTGGTCACCGCGCTTGCGGTGTGGATCGGCCTCTGCACGCTGGTCTCGTCGCTGCTGCGCAATCCGGAAGCCTATGGTGCGGCCCTTGCCGGCTATACCGCCATGATCATCGGGCTCCCGGCCTTTGGACAGCCGCACCTCGTCGTCGATCTGGCCGTCGCCCGCTGTGCCGAAATCGTGCTGGGCATTGTCTGCGCCGGCGTGACCAGCCGGCTGATCCTGCCGAAACTGGCGGCCGATGCCATCATCTCCAGGCTGAAGCGCAGCATTCTCGATCTTGCCACCTATGCCGGCGGCGCCTTTTCCGGTGGCGATCCTGCGATCCTTGCAGGGCTGCAACGCAAGCTGATCGCTGACGCCCAGACCCTCGCGGAGATGCGCACCTATGCCAGGCTCGAGGCGCCAAGCTTCGCCACCCGCGCCCACCCGGTCAGGCGCACGATTGGACAGCTTCTGTGGGCGCTGTCGGCGGCACGCGCACTGCACTCCCATGCCGCGCCCAAAAACGCCGCGCTGATCCCGGTGCGCAGCGAGTTGCAGGCCCTTGTTGGCGAGTTGGCAGCGAAGCCGGGCGCGCTGGACGACACCGGACCGTGGGTCGCCCGGCTCGACGCGATCGCCAGCAGAGCGCGGCGGATACCGGAAATGCCGGCCGGGCAGGACGGCGACAAGATCGGCGCCATCACCCGCCTCACCATCGCCGCCGATTTCGCCGAGGCGTTGAAGCAAGTGTTGCGCGGCCTGGACGCGCTCCGCTCGCCCGTTTCCCGCCCCTCCCGCGACCGGCGGCAGCCGGCGTTGGTCGTGCACCGCGACTATCATGCGGCATGGCGCAATGCCGTGCGCGCCGCCCTTGCCACGTTGCTGGTCGCGGCCTTCTGGCTGACGACGAAATGGTCGGAAGCGGCGGGCACGGTCATTCTCGTCGCCGTCGTCTCCAGCCTGTTCGCCGCCCGCCCAGATCCCGTCGACTCGGCCTGGGGTTTCTTCAAGGGCACGCTGCTGGCCCTACCCTTTGCGTTTCTCGTCGGCCAGATCGCCCTTCCCGCCCTGCCCGGCTTCGGCTGGTTCGTCGTCTTCGTCGTGCCGATCATGGTGCCGGCAGCGCTTGGCATGGCCAATCCGCGCCATGTCGGCGTGGCGACCGCCTTCGCCATCAACTTCTTCGCCTTCCTCAGCCCGCATCAGGCCATGACCTACGACCCCGGCCCGTTCTTTGCCGGCTCGGTGTCGATCCTGGTCGGCATCCTGCTGGCGGTCGGCGTCTTCATCGTCGTGCTGCCCGCCGACCCCCGGGTCACCGTCAATCGCATCCTGCAGGCCATGCGGGAGGATCTGGCCCGGCTTTGCCTGCATGAGCGCGTGCCGAGGCGGTCGGCCTTCGAAAGCCTTGCCTACGACCGGGTCAACCAGCTGATGCCGCAGCTGCAGCGCACCGGCAGGCAAGGCGACGCCGTTCTGGGCGGCAGCATCGCCGCCGTTACTGTCGGGTTGGAGATCCTGCGGCTGCGTGCTGCCCAGCAAAATGCGGCGATCCCGCCCGAGACCGTGCTTTCAATCACCAATTTCCTGCGCGGTCTGGCACGTGAGCTGCTGTTTCGAAGACCAGGCGAGCCGCAAACCGCGACTGTCGCCGTCGCCAGGCAATATGCGGCAGGCATCGCCGAGCGCAGCGACTCCGCCGAGATGCTGCAGGTCGCAGCCTCGCTGCGCGTCATTGCAGCGGCAATCGAGGACTTTCCGGATTTTTTCGCGAAGGCCTAGGCGCGGCACAGGGTGTGTTGAGATTCAGGTCAGGCCGAGTCGAAAACGATGGCTTCCGAGAACCGGAGCGGAGCGTACTCAAAGTACGTGAGCACCGGAAGCGCAGGAAGTCATCGTTTGCAGGCCGGCATCACCTGAATATCAGCACACCCTAGGCGGCTGCGATCGCCAACGCATGGCCGCGCGCGTTTTCACGCAGGGCCTCGAGATGGATCGACTTCACCAGCCCGGCGAGATCGCCTTCGGCGGACTGGCCGCCGAGTTCCTTCAGCATCAGCCAACTGACTTCCTGCACGCCGGCGACGCGCTTGCCGTTGGCAACCTCGCGCCAGACCTTCAGCGCGCGCAGGATGATGCCATGGGTAGCGGCGGCGAGGCCGGCGCTGCGGAACAGCGCCTGCAGCGCCACGTCGTGCCCGCCGGCGAGCAGCGCCCTCACCCGTTGCTCGGACTGCTGGGCAAGCGCCACCAGCGCCGAGCCGAAGAAGTCGACCTTGCCATGCGCAATGGTGCGGATGATGAAGCTCGCGGTGAGGTCGCCGCGTAGCCTCAGATGTTCGATCAGCGCGGCGTGCTCCTCGGCGTGCGTGCCTTCGATCAAGGTCACGGACGCCTTGACGCAGGCATCACGCATGACGCGATCGGCCCGGGCAGCGCCCATCAGCGCCAGCACCAGCGGCGATGTCTTGAGCGTCTCGCCGAGCTTGACCAGCAGCATATGGCGGCAGTCGGCGGGTAGCCGCGCATCCGATATCAGCGCTTCGCGCACCAGTGGGAGGTGGCCGTGACGCTCCGCCATGCGGCGAAAGCTGAGCGAGGCGATGTCGGCGCCGCTGTTGGCGAGCAGCACGGCGCAGGCCTCCGGCTCGCCGATCTCGGCGATGGCCGCTGCCAGCGACATCGACACGACAGGCCGGTCGGCGATCAGCTTCTGCGTCGCCTTCTGGCCGCCGGCAACCCGGTCGATCAGGTCCGCGTCGGTAAGCAGCGGCGAGCGCGCCAGCACCATGGCGGCCACTTCCGGCTGGTCGGAAGCAAGCGCACTGATGATCTGCAGCGGCGCGTGGTGGCTCATCGACAGCGCTTCGGCAATCGCCAGCCGCACCTTCGACGAGGCATCGTCGAGCAGCAGCGTCAGCGCCGCCTCGGCGGCACAGCGATCCTCGAACGGCAGGTCGGAATTGATGTAGGCGCGAGCCAACGCACTGGCAGCGGCGGCGCGCTCGGAGACCCGCGCCGTGTCAATCCATTTCAGAAAGTGCGAAACTACCATGCCGCCTGCTTACGCCCCTTGCCAGAACGCGCCTGGCCCCGATGGAAACGTAGGCCTGAAATGGTTTACGAAGCGTTCACCATGTTCCTTAACCGGCTTGATGGAGCCGCGGCCAACGCCTATCAAGCAACGGGAACGAGGAGATCGACCATGGCCGGGCTTTATCTGGAAGAGTTCGTCGTCGGCCATGTCTTCCGGCACACGCTGCGCAAGACAGTCACCGAAAGCGACAACATGCTGTTTTCGGTGATGACGCTGAACCCGCAGCCGCTGCATATCGATTTCGACTTCGCCGCCAAGAGCGAATGGGGCAGACCGCTGGTCAATTCGCTGTTCACGCTGGGGCTGATGATCGGCATCTCGGTCAACGACATCACCGTCGGCACCACCGTCGCCAATCTCGGCATGAAGGAAACCGTGTTTCCGCATCCGGTCTTCCACGGCGATACCATTCGCGTCGAGACCACGGTGGTTTCAGTGCGCGAGTCCAAATCCAAGCCGGATCGCGGCATCGTCGAATTCGAGCACCGCGCCTACAACCAGGATGACATTCTCGTCGCCAAATGCACGAGACAGGCGATGATGATGAAAAAGGCGGCCTGAGCGATGCGTTCGCTGCTCTTCGTTCCAGGCGATTCCGAAAAGAAACTGGAAAAGGGTTTTGGCGCCGGCGCCGACGTGGTCATCGTCGACCTTGAAGATTCCGTCGCGGCTGCGAACAAGTCGGCGGCACGAACGATTGCGAAGAGCTTCATCGCCAGCCAAAGGCAGCAGACGAGGTCTGCCATCTATGTGCGGGTCAACGATCTATCGACCGGCCTGACCGACGATGATCTCGCGGCCCTGGTCCCGGCGAAACCGGACGGCATCATGCTGCCGAAGTCGAACAGCGGCCAGGACGTGCAGCAGCTTTCGGCCAAACTCAGGGTGCACGAGGCCGAGAACGGCTTGCCGGATGGCGGGATCAAAATCCTGCCGATCATCACCGAGACGGCCGCCGGGGTATTGGCGGCCGCGACCTATGCCGGGGCGAGCGCACGGCTTGCCGGCCTGACCTGGGGCGCAGAGGATCTGTCGGCAGCCATTGGCGCCCGCGCCGCGCGCGATGAGCGGGGCCGCTACACCGATGTCTTTCGCCTTGCCCGCACTATGACCATCCTTGCTGCCGGCAACGCCGAGGTCGCGGCGATCGATACGGTTTTTCCAAACTTCCGCGACATGAGCGCCTTCGAAGCCGAATGCATCGAGGCTGAGCGCGACGGATTCACCGGCAAGATGGCGATCCACCCGGCGCAAGTGCCGGTGATCAACGCAGCCTTCACACCGTCGGCCGAAGCCGTGAAACACTCCCAGGCGATCGTCGAGGCCTTTGCGGCGGCCGGAAATCCCGGCGTGGTCGGCATCGACGGCAAGATGGTGGACAGGCCGCATCTGCGGCTGGCCGAGCGGCTTCTGGCGCGCGCCAAGGCGGCGGGGATTTCCGTCTAGCCGCTACCAGACCAGCGGGATCAGCCTGTAGCGGACATTTGCCGCGTAGTCGTCGTAGCCGCGCAGGCCGGTCCGCAGCGTTCCCTCTTCGATAAATATGCGAATGGCCAGGAGAACGACGAACACAAGCACCGACGCCAGCCCCCACCAGGAGCCAAGCAGAAGCGCCGCGCCGGCGAAGAAGAGGATGGCGCCGGCATACATCGGGTGGCGGACGTAGCCGTATGGGCCGGTGGTGATGACGTGCTGTCCGCGTTCTTCCTGAATCTTCACGACGGGCGCCGCGAAGCTGTTCTCCAGCATCGTGCGGTAGCAGATCCAGATCCCGAGCAGCAGCACTGCCGTGCCGACCACCTGCACCCATACGGGAACCGCCGACCAGCCGAAGCGGAAGTCGAGCCCCATCAGAACCTGCCAAACAAGCATGGCCAGCAGCAGCACGCTCAGCAGGACCTTGTCGGCCGCGGTCTGATTCTTCTGAATGGGCGGGCTCAGCCGCTCATTCATCAGGCCGGGATCGCGCCGGGCCAGGGACACGCCCAAGGTGAGGCTGAGCCCAACCATCATCACCAGGTACAGCCAGGCTCCAGGCCAGTTCAGCGTGCCGGCCGACAGGAACAGCAAAGCGCCCATGACGCCGAACCACACGAATGTCTGCAGGATCAATTTCGAGATCATGAGATGCCTCCTGCCCCGATCCGCTAATCCTTTCCCCAGCGCGGCCGCCGCATCGAAAATATGTCCCTGATGCTGGAATAGTCCATATAGCCGAGCCGGCCGACATTGCCGGCCCTGACGATGTCGAACCTGCCGTCCTTGAGGTAGGCATCGTCGATATGCACGCCGACGACTTCGCCGGCGACAACGACGGCGCTGGTCTGCGTGCCGTCGAGCGCCCGTGGCCGCAGGATTTCCGTCACCCGGCATTCCAGCGCCGCCGGTGCCGCCGCCACACGCGGCGGCGCGACGAGGCGCGACGGCGCCATGGCGAGATCGGCATAGTCGAATTCGCTGACACCGCGCGGCGCATCGACCGCCGTGCGGTTCATCTTCTCCGCCAGTTCACGGCTGACCAGATTGGCCACGAACTCGCCCGTCTCTTCGGCGAAGCTGGCGCTGTCCTTCTCGCCCTCGGACGAGAACCAGACGATGAAGGGCCGGGTCGAAAAGGCGTTGAAGAAAGAATAGGGCGCGAGGTTGATCTTGCCTTCCCTGTTCAGCGTCGAAATCCAGCCGATCGGGCGTGGCGCCACGATCGCCTTGGACGGATCGTGCGGCAGCCCATGCCCTTTCGCCGGCTCGTAGAACATTTTCTCCCTAACCCGCCCACGGCCCCTGATAGTCGGCATAGAGCTTTGCCGGATCGGGTCGCGGCCGCTCCGGCGCCGGCCCCTGGTAGGAGCCGATATGGACAAAGCCGACGACGCGCTCCTGCGGCGCCAGTCCCAGGATCGCCCTGCCCTCCGGCACGTCGGAATACCAGTTGCTAATCATGTTGGTGCCATAGCCAAGCGCGTTGGCCGCGATCATCAGGTTCATCGCTGCCATGCCGCCGGACAGGAACATTTCCCATTGCGGGATCTTGGGGTTCTCCCGAGGGATCGACACCACGCCGATCACCAGCGGCGCGCGCGAAAAGCGCGCCAGTTCCTGGTTGCGGCGACCTTCCGGCAGCGGCCCTTCGCGCTGTTCGGCGAGTGCCGCCAGCTGCTTGCCGATCTCGACGCGCGCCTCGCCGCGATAGAGGATGAAGCGCCATGGTTCGAGCCGGCCGTGGTCCGGCACGCGTGCGGCGGCGGCGATCATCGTCGCGATCTCGGCATCGCCGGGCGCCGGCTCCTTCAGCTCGGGAATCGGCGCCGAATTTCGAGTCAGCAGAAAGTCGATGATCGGCGACGCCATGGGCGCAAGTCTCCTGAACTGTGAGCTGAAGCGCGCCATCGGGAATCCGGGCGGCTCGGGCATTGGCGCGGCGCGCCGGAAGGAAGAGCCTCCGGCAGAGCGGATCAGACTCTTAAGCCTTGAAATTGCCACCGCCTTGGGCTTCAACGCAAGGCATGTTTGAGGGGAACTTGCGTCTTTTCCTGGTCTGGTTCGCCGCCGCGCTGTTCATGGCGCCGGTTTTGCTTGCTTCCGCGCAGACCAGGGATGGCATCAGCGACCTCAAACTTCCCGGAATCGCAAACTATTCGTCACCCAAGAACGAGACGTCGCTGGCGCTGGGAAGCGGCGGCGCAATCACGCTGTCGGCGCAGCTGACCGACAAAGGCACCGATATTACGCGCGGTATCGTCTGGCGCGTCTTCAAGCCTGAAGCCGCGAGCGACGGCAAGCTGCCGATGGTGGCCTCCGCCCATGGCGGCACCGCCGTGTTCCAGCTCGAGCCCGGCAGCTATCTGGTGCACGCTTCCTACGGACGCGCCGGCGCCACCAAGCGCATCACCGTCGGCAAGGAGGCCAAGCGCGAAAGCCTGGTGCTCGACGCCGGCGGCCTCAAGCTCGACGCCGTCCTGTCGGGCGGGGCGCACATACCGCCGAAAAAACTGCGTTTCTCGATCTATGAAGGCCGCACTGAAGCCAATGGCGAGCACGCGCTGATCATCCCCGATGTCGAACCGAACAGCGTCGTGCGGCTGAATGCCGGCACCTACCACGTCGTCTCGAACTATGGCTCGGTGAATGCCGTGATCCGCTCCGACATCCGCGTCGAGGCCGGCAAGCTGACCGAAGCCACCGTCGAGCACCGGGCGGCCGAGATGACCATGAAGCTGGTGCGCGAAACCGGCGGCGAGGCGATCGCCGACACGTCGTGGTCGCTGCTCAACGAATCCGGCGATCCGATCAAGGAAACCGTCGGCGCCTTCGCCTCGATGGTGCTGGCCGAAGGCGACTACACCATCATCGCCAAGAACCGCGACCGCATCTACCAGAAGGATTTTACCGTCGTCGCCGGTCAGAACCAGGAGATCGAGGTTCTGGCCACCGAGGCCTCGGCGATCGATCCCGAGGAGGGCGCCGACTAACTGACCTGCGATCAAGCTGCCTTGCGCATGCGTCGCGGCAGGAAATGGACCCGGCCACGCGACGCTGCCGGCGCCAGATCGAACACACCGCGATAGAGGTGCTCTAGCAAAGCCTTGCGGTCGCGCAAAGGTTCCAGTTCGCTCCAGTTCAGAACATCTCCGACGCGCACGTCGATCGACTTGCCGGACAGCCGCGCGAATTCGTGGATGAGCAGAGAAATGCGCAGCGTCAGCGAAGCCTTGCCGACGAATTTCGCCACACGCCCATCGCGCTCGGCCATGTTCATGGGACCGCTGACCAGATGGAACAGCCGCCCGTTCTGGCCGGAGAAATGCATCGGTATGACCGATGCCCTGGCATCCTGGACGAGACGGGCCGGAAACATCTTCCATGGCAGGTCACGCGCCCGGCCAAAGCCCTTCGGCGCGGTGGCGACGCCACCGGCCGGAAAGACGACGATGGTGACGCCTTCCTTCAGCAGCCGCACCGCCTCATGGCGCACCGCCATGTTGTTCCTGAGCGCATCCTTGGTCTCGGAAAAATCGATCGGCAGCGAATAGGGTTCCATCTCGCGGATCTTGAGCAGATCCTTGTGGATCATGACGCGGAACGGCCGCCCGAGTTGCTCGGCCAGCGACAGCACGGCAATGCCGTCGCCGATGCCGAACGGATGGTTGGCGACGATCACCAGCGGTGTGTCGGGCAGCTTTGCCGGCGGCCATTGATCGGCGCTCCGCACCTTGACGTCGATCAGATCCAGCATGCGGCTGAACACCCGCTCGCCGCTCGGCGCCACCTGCCGGCGCCAGAAATCATAGAGCGCGGCAAAACGATCGCGCCCGGACAGGCCTTCGATGGAATGGATGAACCAGCGCGTCAGCGCCGGCTGATGCGGACTGGCGTAGGAAAGCTCGGGAAACGGTCTTTCCCGCAGTTTCAGCTTGAGCATGGACGGCTCGTTACAGGCTTGGCGTGACAGGCATGTGAAAATGGCGGTGGATCGCTCCACCGCCATTTCGTCGGGACTGTGCGGATCAGGCAGCGCGCTTGCGCCTGCGATCCGGCGTCATCGCTTCTTCGCTCAATTGTGCGATCGCCTGGACGAGTCCAAGCGATTCCTGGTCGCGCGAGCCGAGCCGGCGGATGTTGACCGTCTCTTCCTCCGCCTCGCGCTTGCCGCAGACGAGGATGACCGGAACCTTGGCCAGCGAATGCTCGCGCACCTTGTAGTTGATCTTCTCGTTGCGCAGATCGGCTTCCGCCAGAAGCCCAACCGCCTTCAACTGGCCTACGACCTTCATCGCGTAATCGTCCGCATCGGAGGTGATCGTCGCCACCACCACCTGCAGCGGCGCGAACCACAGCGGGAAATGGCCGGAATAGTTCTCGATCAGGATGCCGAGGAAACGCTCCATCGAACCGCAGATGGCACGATGCACCATGACAGGCTGCTTCTTTTCCGAATCCGAGCCGATGTAGAAGGCGCCAAAACGTTCCGGCAGGTTGAAGTCGACCTGCGTGGTGCCGCACTGCCATTCGCGACCGATGGCGTCCTTCAGCACATATTCGAATTTCGGCCCGTAGAAGGCGCCCTCGCCCGGATTGATCGAGGTCTTGATGCGATTGCCCGAGCGCGTCCGGATCGTCTCCAGAACGCCGCCCATGATTGCCTCGGCATGATCCCAGGCCTCGTCAGTGCCGACACGCTTGTCCGGCCGCGTCGACAGCTTGACGCTGATCTCGTCGAAGCCGAAATCGGCATAGGTCGACAGGATCAGATCGTTGATGCGCAGGCATTCGGAGGCAAGCTGCTCCTCAGTGCAGAAGATATGCGCGTCGTCCTGCGTGAAGCCGCGCACGCGCATCAGCCCATGCAGCGCGCCGGATGGCTCGTAGCGATGCACATTGCCGAATTCCGCAAGCTTTACGGGCAGATCGCGATAGGATTTCAACCCGTGCTTGAATATCTGCACATGGCCGGGGCAGTTCATCGGCTTGAGCGCGAACACCCGGTCGTCGTCGGTGTCGTCGCCGGCGACAGTCACCTTGAACATGGCGTCGCGATACCAGCCCCAGTGGCCTGACGTCTCCCACAGGCTCTTGTCCAGAACCTGCGGTGCGTTGACCTCCTGGTAGCCCTGTTCGTCGAGGCGGCGGCGCATGTAGTTGACCAGGTTCTGGAACATCTTCCAGCCCTTGGCGTGCCAGAAGACGACACCGGGGCCTTCCTCCTGGAAATGGAACAGGTCCATTTCACGGCCGAGCTTCCTGTGGTCACGCTTCTCGGCTTCCTCGAGCATCGTCTGGTAGGCGTCGAGCTGCGCCTGGTCGGCCCAGGCCGTGCCGTAGATGCGCGTCAGCATCGGGTTGTTGCTGTCGCCGCGCCAATAGGCGCCGGCCACCTTCATCAGCTTGAAAGCATTGCCGATCTGCCCGGTCGAGGCCATATGCGGGCCGCGGCAAAGGTCGAACCAGTCGCCCTGCGCGTAGACCTTGAGGTCTTGGTCCTCAGGGATGGCGTCGATTAGTTCCAGCTTGTAGCGCTCGCCCTTGTCGGCAAACACCTTCTTGGCCTTCTCGCGCGGCCAGACTTCCTTGGTGAACGGCTTGTTGCGCTGGATGATCTCGCGCATCTTCTTCTCGATCACCGGGAAATCGTCGGGCGTAAACGGCTCGTTGCGGGCGAAGTCGTAATAGAACCCGTTCTCGATCACCGGCCCGATGGTCACCTGCGTTCCCGGCCACAGTTCCTGCACGGCCTCGGCCAGCACGTGTGCTGCGTCGTGGCGGATGAGTTCGAGCGCGCGCGGGTCCTCGCGGGTGATGATCTCGACCTTACCGGACTTCCCGAGCGGGTCGGACAGATCGCGCACCTCGCCATCGATCGAATAGGCGACGGCCTTCTTGGCCAGTGACTTCGAGATCGATTCGGCCAGGCCGGCGCCGGTCATCGCCGCTTCGTAGTCGCGGACGGAGCCATCGGGAAATGTCAGGGAAACGGAATTCAGCATAATAATCTCCTATCCAGTCCCGCAAACGAGCGCGGGTGGTGAAATGCCGGATGCGTCCGGCGGCAGCCTTTTAGGGGCAGAAGCCGCCGGCGTAAAGCCGGGAGGCCCGCCTATTTGATCAGGCCAGGCAGGTCATTTAGGAACCCTGCCCGCGTCGCCAGGCCCTTCGGCATGTCGGTGCGCTTCTCGTCAACCACCAGCCGAGCAAACACGATCCGGCGGCCATCCTTCTCGGCCCAGCCGACGAACCAGCCGAGCGAGCGTTTGTCGGTGCCGCCATCGCCGAGCCTCGTGCTGCCGGTCTTGCCCTGCACCGCCCAGCCATCTGCCTGGAAGGTCGGAATGATCGCTCTGGTCATCTCATGAGCCCTGGCCGACACCGGCATTTTGCCGGCAAGTATCCGGCGCAGGAAGGCCGTCTGCTCTACCGGCGATATTTCAAGCGAGGAGTTCACCCAGGAATGGGTCAGGCCGTCATTCTTTCCGGCGCTGCCGGAGACATCCATATTGCCGTAGTCGAACCTCGATACATAGCCGGCAAATCGTTTGCTGCCGAGCCTGCTTGTGATTTCGCGGGAATACCAGAGAACGGAATCGCGCTCCCAGATCGTCGGATCGACGGTCTTCCGGTCCCGCTTCACCGCATTGAACTCAGGTCTGTAGTCCCTGCTCGGCGTATGCTCGTCGTTCAGAATGCCCGCGTCGTAGCCGATCAGCGCCAGCGGCACCTTGAATGTCGACGCCGGGCTGAAGCGTTGATCGCAGACGCCGTCCCGATAGAGCATCTCGCCGCTTACCGCATCCTCGATCAGCGTGCATTCGACATCGGCAAGCGGAGCCGACTGTGCCCGCATCGGGAACCCAAGCAGCCACGCCAGCAGGAACAGAACGATGGCAAAAACGAATGGAAGGCGGTCTATCTGGCGCATGTAAGATCTATCTCCTGACGGGTGGGCAGGAGAGGACTTAGCGAGGCGTCTTGTCTCGATTTTGTCTCAAATTCGCAGTCTTTGTGCAGGCTTGCGTTAACCCTACCAGATCGTAAAGACCGGCCGGAGCCGAGGCCCGTGGGTGCAGTCAGACCTCGCCGCGCTTCTTGCCGATCCGCCAGTACCGCCACGGCATGAACCAGACATAGCGCCCGGCCAGCGTCTCCGGCACGCGATCGATGCCATGCGTGCCGAACGGGCCGCAGCGCAGCACCCGGAAAAGCCCCATCCAGCCGCCGGCCCACAGGCCGTGGCGGGCGATCGCCTCATGCGCGTATTCGGAACAGGTCGGCAGATGGCGGCAGGTATTGCCGACAAAACCGGACAGCGTCAGCTGGTAGAGACGCACAAGCGACGTGCCGAGGATGCGGCCCGGCGTCTTGCGCCAGGGGCCTGGCCAATTGCGCCCACGCCGCGCCGGTGTTGCGGCATGCGCATGCCCTTCGTGGTCGCGCACCGCATTCTCCGTATCGCGTTTCGCCCCGGGATAGATGTGGACTTCGAGCAGAGAACGCAATCCCCGTTGATGCTGGCCATTGGTGATGCCAGCTGTCGATGCTGGCCGTCCTGCCTTTCACCGGTGAAATGTGCGCCGATCTGCCGGAGACACCCAGCGCGTGGGGCTGGTTGGTCCCTGTTCGCGGCGTCCGGCCTGTGGCCGCTTCTCGCCATACCATTGAAACGTCGCGATCCGCATGACGTCGCCAAAAATCTCCAGGAATTGGATCATGGCCGTATCTCCTTTGGCATCGATTAGACTGCCGCTGGCCTTCGTCTTCAAACGAGTATAATTTCCACATCGGATAACTTTAGATTATGCGTATTGAGGTGTGCCCGGCTGCATGACAACGATGCAACTATATGAAATCATTATGCGATCTGGCTTTTGCCGCGGCGGCTTCAAGCTTGCTGAGTTGAGCGGGCCGTAGGGCTATTTCGCGCGGTTTGTGTGCTTGATGTAAACTCGGAAAAAGGAGCTAGACTCGTGCCGACCGTCAAACTGTATCAGAAGGTCGCCGACAGGCTGAAGGCTCCCGAATGAAGCGCGGACGCCTTCCCCTGACGGCACTGAGGAGTTTCGAGGCGGCCGGAAGGCACCTGAGTTTCAGCCGCGCGGCCGAGGAACTCTATGTTTCGCAAGCCGCGATCAGCCGCCAGATCCGCGAACTCGAGACCTTCCTGCACCAGCCCCTGTTTTTCCGTCATCATCGCCGCGTCGAGCTAACAGACGCTGGCCGACGGCTGCTTGATCAGCTCGTCAGAAGTTTTGGCGATATCGATAACATGCTGTCGGAAATGGCGGTCACGCCGGCCCAGTCCCTGGTCTGCGTCAGTGCCGAACCCTCGCTCGCAGCCTCATGGCTGGTGCCACGACTCAACCGGTTCCGCGAGCTGCGGCCGGACATCGACATTTCCCTCGAGGTCGACGCACGCCTGATCGAGTTCCGCAGCGACCAGGCCGAACTCGCTCTGCGCTTCAGCGCCAACAGCACCTCATGGCCGCGCAGCGAGGCCGAGCGGTTGGCGCCGGTCATCGATTCCCCGGTCCTGTCACCCGCTCTTTTCAAGTCCGGCCCGGCCCTGCGAAGCCCCGCCGACCTGCGCCGCTACACACTGCTGCATGAGGAAAACCGCCAGGGCTGGGCGCGCTGGTTCGAGGCGGCGGGCGTGACCGGCGACGCACTGCCGGAACGCGGTCCGCTTCTGGCCGATCCGTCGCTGTCGAAACAGGCGGCCATGCTCGGCCATGGCGTAGCTCTCGGCGATCTCCTGCTGATCGAGGCGGAACTGACATCCGGCGCCTTGATCAAGCCCTTCGACACCAACGTCATCTGCGGCGCCTACTGGCTGGTCGCAAGAAGCCTGCAGAACCTGTCGGAACCGGCCGCGGCCTTCGCCGACTGGATCCGTGCCGAATTTGCCGAGAGTCGGCGTTCTCTGGAAGAAATCTAGGCTGCTTCTTCGGCGCGTTTCTTCTCGATCTGGCCGATCGCATCGACGACCGCATCGAAGGTCAGCATGGTCGAGGCATGGCGCGCCTTGTAGTCGCGCACCGGTTCCAGATAGCGCAGGTCGGCGAAGCGGCCTTCCGGCGGCGCGCCATTTTCCTTCAGCATCTTCAGCATCGTCTCGCGCACTGCGCGCAACTCGTCCGCGCTGGCGCCGATGACATGCTGGGCCATGATCGAGGACGACGCCTGGCCGAGCGCGCAGGCCTTCACGTCATGCGCAAAATCCGTAACGACGCCGTCATCCATCTTGAGATCGACGGTCACGGTCGATCCGCACAGTTTGGAATGCGCGCGTGCCGTCGCGTCCGGATGGTCGAGCCGGCCGATCCGCGCGATATTTCCGGCAAAACCCAGAATTTTCGCATTGTAGACGTCGTCGATCATATTTTTCCAATCTGTCGCCGCCGAGCGAACAGCGATTGCCGCTGATGCGTCTTTCATTCGCTCGGCACGACCATATATAATGCTCACAGTCGAGCATCGACAAGGCAGCCGAAGGCCACGTCTTTGCTCAAATCAATTCACGCCGCTTGAGGGCTGGAAACCGCGAGTTTCTTACACCCGAAAGGTCGTGGTCCGTTCAACTCGTCCCTCCTGAGAGAGGGACTACGGGAGACGCCTTTATGGATGCCGTCATCAAGAAACTCATGCCCCAGTCCACTTACATGGAAAAGCCGGTCACCGACAGGCCGAGCGAAGCCGAGGTCGAGGCCGCGGTGCGCACCCTGTTGCGCTGGACCGGCGACAATCCGGAGCGGGAGGGCCTGATCGACACGCCGAAGCGTGTCACCAAGGCATTTCTCGAAATGTTCAATGGCTACGACATGTGCCCGGCCGAGGAACTTGGCCGCACCTTCGAGGAAGTCGCCGGCTATGACGACCTCGTTATCGTCAGGGACATAAATTTCCATTCGCATTGCGAGCACCACATGGTGCCGATTATCGGCAAGGCGCATGTCGGCTACCTGCCGGACGGCAAGGTCGTCGGCCTGTCCAAGATCGCGCGCGTCGTCGACATCTTCGCTCATCGCCTGCAGACCCAGGAAGCGATGACCGCGCAGATCGCCAGCGTCATCCAGGACGTGCTCAATCCGCGCGGCGTCGCCGTCATGATCGAAGCCGAGCACATGTGCATGGCCATGCGCGGCATCCGCAAGCAGGGCTCCACCACGCTGACCTCAACCTTCACCGGCGTCTTCAAGGACACCCCCGAGGAACAGGTCCGTTTCGTCACCATGGTGCGCGGCGGCGGGGTCTGATCGGCCCTCGCCGGCCGCTAGACCATGATCCCAAAAAGTGGGAACCGGTTTTTGGACAAGATCATGGTCAAACAAGAAGATCCGGCGATGTCGGCACTGGAATTCCCGAAAGCTCCGTCAGACAAGAAAGCGCTGGAGGAAGGCACTGTCCTTTCGCCGCGCTTCGACGCCAGTGGCCTTGTCACTGTCGTCGTCACCGATGCTGCCGACGGCATGCTGTTGATGGTCGCGCATATGAATGCCGAAGCGCTGGCGCTGACGCTGGAAACCGGCATCGCCCATTACTGGTCACGCTCGCGCAACGCGCTGTGGAAGAAGGGGGAAACCTCCGGCAATTTCCAGAGCATCGTCGAGATGCGCACCGATTGCGACCAGGATGCATTGTGGCTGCGCGTGAAAGTGTTGGGCCACGACGCAACTTGTCACACCGGCCGGCGTTCCTGCTTTTATCGGACGGTGGGGTTGAACGACGGCAAGGCGACGCTTGCCGACGACGGCAGCAAACCGCTGTTCGATACGGAACAAGCGTATCGGAAGCCTTTGTGAACCATTCGATATTCACAAACCACTCATATTCATTATTCTCGAACATCCTTGCTGTAGAAGGGATGTGGGACAAGGGGAGATTGTGATGCTCGAATGGGCGTCATTGCGTAGCAGACCAGACGTTCGAGAGGCCAACGGCCCCTCCTCGTCGGGCGGCGCATCCGATACGAAGCCTGGCAAGAAAACAGGCATTTCATTGGCGCTCGGCGGTGGCTGCGCGCGGGGCTGGGCTCATATCGGCGTGCTGCGTGCGCTCGACGAGGCCGGCATCGAAGTGTCGATGATCGCCGGCACTTCGATCGGCGCCCTGGTCGGCGGCTGCTACCTTGCCGGCAAACTGGACGATCTCGAGGAATTCGCCAGGAGCCTGACCAAGCGGCGCCTCTTCGGCCTTCTCGATCTCAATCTGCGCGGCAGCGGGCTGTTCGGCGGCATGAAGCTGGACGCCAGGCTGCGCGAGCACATGGCCGGCATCCGCTTCGAAGACCTGTCCAAGCCTTTCGTTTGCGTCACCTCGGAAATCCGCACCGGCCATGAGATCTGGCTGTCGAGCGGCTCGCTGATCACCGCCATGCGTGCTTCCTACGCGCTGCCCGGGGTGTTCGAGCCAGTAATCTGTAACGGCCGCGTCCTGGTCGACGGCGCGCTGGTCAATCCGGTGCCGGTCTCGGTCTGCCGCGCCTACGAGCAGCCGCTGGTTGTCGCGGTCAACCTTCACTACGACCTGTTCGGCCGCGCCGCCGTCATCAAGCACAGCGCCGGTGAACTGGTCATCGAGAAGGACGCGCCAAGAGCCGGCCACGTCGACGCCGAGCGCCAGTCGCACCAAACGCGGCTCGGCATCACCGGCGTCATGGTCGAGGCCTTCAACATCATCCAGGATCGCATTTCGCGCGCCAGGCTGGCCGGCGACCCGCCCGACATGTCGCTGCAGCCCAAGCTCAGCCATATCGGCCTGACCGAATTCCATCGCGCCGACGAGGCGATCCGCCTCGGCTACCAGGCGACGATGGCGCAGATCAGCGAACTCACCCGGCTGCAGACGGTTCTCGCCTGACCCACAATCAGACAGTTCTCAGGCTATTGCCGCGTCGGTGATGCGGAACTGCACCGTGCGGTTGCCGTTCCAGTAATTGCCCGACAGCGAACCCGCGACATGCATCGTCTTGCCCCGGTTCTTGAACAGGAATTCGCCAAGCGCGGTATCGACGGCGCGAAAGGCGATCGCCTGGATGCGGCCGCCGCTTTGCGACTGCAGCTCGGCGCGGATGTGGTTGGTGCCGACCGGCCGTGCATCCGCCAGCCGGTGGCGCGGCAGCGCGAAGACCGGCGCGACATGGCCGGCGCCGAACGGCCCGGCCTTTTCCAGCGCGTCGAGCAGCGCGAGTGTGGCGCCCTCGGCGGCGAGTGCACCGTCGATGGCCAGGCTTTCCTCGTCCTGCAGCCGGAACACCTCGGCCGCCGCCCGCTCCTCGAAGAAGGCTCTTAGCGCCCCGAGCTTCGCCCGCTCGACCGTGATGCCGGCCGCCATGCCGTGGCCGCCGCCCTTGACGATCAGCCCGGCATCTGCCGCCTCGCGCACCAGCCGTCCGAGATCGAAGCCGGACACCGAGCGTCCCGAGCCGGTGCCGACGCCATTGGCGTTGAAGGCGATGGCAAAGGCCGGCCGCCGTGCGTGGTCCTTGAGCCGCGAGGCGAGCAGGCCGACGATACCCGGATGCCAGCTGGTGCTGGCGGTGACGACGACGGCCGGGCCATTGCCGCCGGCAAGCTCGGCATCGGCTTCGGCGCGCGCCTGCGCCAGCATCTCCAGCTCCATCTGCTGGCGTTCCTGATTGAGCCGGTCGAGCGTCTCGGCGATCGTGTTGGCCTCGACCGGATCGTCGGTGGCGAGCAGGCGGCTGCCGAGGGCGGCGTCGCCGATGCGCCCGCCGGCATTGATGCGCGGCCCGATCAGATAGGCGAGATGAAAGGTGCTGATCGGCTCGCCGATGCGCGACACCCGCGCAAGGGCGGCCAGCCCCTCGTTCTTCTGCTGGCGCGCCACTTGCAGCCCCTTGACCACGAAGGCGCGGTTGACGCCGGTCAGCGGCACCACATCGCAAACGGTGGCCAGCGCCACCAGGTCGAGCAGCGAAAGCAGATCCGGTGACGTGGCATCCGGCAGCCGACCGCGCAGGATCCTGGCCGTCTGCACCAGGGTGAGAAAAACGACGCCGGCCGCGCAAAGATGGCCCTGCCCGGAAAGATCGTCCTCGCGATTGGGATTGACCACCGCACCGGCTGCCGGCAGCGGACCGCCGACCTGATGGTGGTCGAGCACCACGACATCGGCGCCGGCCTCTCTCGCCGCGTCGATGGAGACGGCGCTGTTGGTGCCGCAGTCGACGGTGACGATCAGGGTCGCGCCGCGAGAGATGAGGTCGCGCATAGCCTCCGGATTGGGGCCGTAACCTTCGAAGATGCGGTCGGGTATGTAGATTTCGGACGGCACCGAGAAATGCCCGAGAAAGCGCTTGAGCAGCGCCGACGAGGCGGCTCCGTCGACGTCGTAGTCGCCGAAGATCGCCACCTTTTCCTTGACGATTATGGCCCCGGCGATGCGGGCCGCGGCCTTCCCCATGTCGGTCAGCGATGCCGGATCCGGCAAGAGATCGCGGATCGTCGGATCGAGGAAGCGCTCGGTCTGCTCGGCGGTCACGCCGCGCCCGGCAAGCACCCGCGCGACGATATCCGGCACGCCGTAGCCTTGCGCTATGGCAAGTGCAGTCATGTCCTGCCGCTCGGTCAGCCGGTGTTCCCAGGAGACACCGGTAGCCGACTGCCTTACGTCGAGGAAAAGCCTCTTCTCGCCCGTCATATGACGTGCCGCCCGCCTGTTGCCATCTGTCACGACATCAATAGGCGACGGCTAAGCAGGAAGGAATCAAAACTTTTCCAGATCCTGATGGCGTGCCTTGATCTCACGCACGGTGCGCGACGACGAGCGCAGCACGATGGTGTGCGTGGTGATGTAGGTGGGGCCGAACTTGACGCCGTCGAGCATGTTGCCGTCGGTGACGCCGGTTGCTGCAAACAGCACGTCGCCGCGCGCCATGTCCTGCGCCCGGTAAATCCGTTTCGGATCGGCGATGCCCATCTTGGCCGCGCGCGCCACCTTCTCTGGCGTATCGAGGATCAGCCGGCCCTGCATCTGGCCGCCGGTACAACGCAACGCGGCCGCCGCCAGCACCCCTTCCGGCGCGCCGCCGGTACCGAGATAGATATCGATGCCGGTCTCTTCCGGATCGGTGGTGTGGATGACCCCGGCGACATCGCCGTCGCCGATCAGCCGGATCGCCGCGCCCGTCGCCCGCACCGCCTCGATCAGTCTGCCGTGGCGCGGCCGGTCGAGGATGCAGGCGGTGATCTCGGACACCCCAACACCCTTGGCCCTGGCCAAGCTGCTGATGTTTTCGGCCGGCGAGGCGTCGATGCCGATGACGCCTTCGGCATAGCCCGGGCCGATGGCGATCTTGTCCATATAGACGTCGGGCGCGAACAGAAGGCTGCCCTTTTCCGCAATCGCGATGACGGCAAGCGCGTTGGGCAGGTTCTTGGCGCAGATCGTCGTGCCTTCCAGCGGATCGAGCGCGATATCGACCGCCGGGCCTTTGCCGGTGCCGACCTCCTCGCCGATATAGAGCATCGGCGCCTCGTCGCGCTCGCCCTCGCCGATCACCACCGTGCCCTTGATGGCGAGCCGGTTGAGCTCATGGCGCATGGCATCGACCGCGACCTGGTCGGCGGCCTTCTCGTCGCCGCGTCCGCGCAGCCTGGCGGCGGCGACAGCGGCCCGTTCGGTGACGCGCACCAATTCCATGGTGAGTATCCGGTCGAGACCGGCGACAATGTTCTGGGCGACATTCATCGATGGAAAATCCTCGTTGCCACGCTGCCTCCCGCCAGAGGCCCGCTTCTTGTGTCAAAGCTCCATGACAACGGCAAGACTTGTCACGTCAATTTTTCGAAATCGTAGCAATATCAATCGATTAAAGGCGGAATATGATTGAATTTATCCGGCCCGTTCGATGCGGATGACCTGCGGCTTGTCGGTCAGGTGGCCGTCCTTGGTGATGCCGTCGACGGCCTTGCGCACCGCTGCTTCTGTCGTCTCGTGAGTGACCAGGATCACCGTCTTCTGCGCGTCCGTTTCCGGCCCGGAGGCATGCTGGACGATCGATTCCAGCGAAATGTCGTTGTCGGCCATGCGCTTGGCGATCGCCGCAAAGACGCCGATGCGGTCATGCACGGTCAGCCGGATGAAATAGCCACCGGCATGGCTGCGCATCTGCGCTTTCTTGTAGGGTTTCAATTCCTTGGCCGGACGGCCGAAGACCGGACCGTGCTGGAAGCCCGGCCGGCTCTTGGCGATGTCGGCGATATCGCCGATGACGGCCGAGGCCGTGGCGTTGCCTCCGGCGCCGGGGCCGGAAAGCAGCAGCTCGCCAAGGATGTCGGTCTCGATCGCCACCGCATTGGTGACGCCGTGCACCTGCGCGATAACCGAAGCGGTCGGCACCATGGTCGGATGCACGCGCTGCTCGATGCCGCTGTCGGTGCGCTGGGCAACGCCGAGCAGCTTGATCCGGTAGCCGAGATCGGCGGCGGCGCGGATGTCGGCCTGGCTGATGTTGGAGATGCCTTCCATGTAGATGTCGTTGGCGGCGATCTTCGTGCCGAAGGCAAGGCTGGTCAGTATCGACAGCTTGTGCGCCGTGTCGTGGCCCTCGATGTCGAAGGTTGGATCGGCCTCGGCATAGCCGAGGCGCTGCGCATCCTTCAGGCAGGCGTCGAAGGAGATGCCCTCGGCCTCCATGCGGGTCAGGATGTAGTTGCAGGTGCCGTTGAGGATGCCGAAGACGCGGGTGACGGAATTGCCGGCCATCGCCTCGCGCATCGTCTTGATGACCGGGATGCCGCCGGCCACCGCCGCCTCGTAGTTGAGCAGCACGCCCTTCTTCTCGGCGATCTCGGCAAGCTGCACGCCATGCTTGGCCAGCAGCGCCTTGTTGGCGGTCACCACATGGCGGCCGGCCCCCAGCGCCGCTTTCACGGACGCGAGCGCGGGCCCCTCGTCGCCGCCGATCAGTTCGACGAAGACATCGATATCGGCCTTCTCAGCCATCTTCACGGCGTCGTCGAACCAAGTCGCCGAGCCAATGTCGACACCGCGGTCGCGCTTCGGATCGCGGGCGGAGACAGCTGTAACGACGATGTCGCGGCCGCACTGGCGGGTCAGTTCCGCCGCCTTGTCGCCGAGCACGCGCACCACCGAGGCGCCGACAGTGCCGAGACCGGCAATTCCAACACGCAACGCTTCAGCCATGTCCGGCGACGCCCCTCAAATTCGTTTCGATGATGTCAGGCAACCTCAGCGATGCGCGGAGAGCGGCACCACATTGTTGGGCTGCTTGGCGCTGGACGCCAGGAAGCGCTTGATGTTGCGCGCCGCCTGCCGGATCCGGTGCTCGTTCTCGACCAGCGCGATGCGTACGTGATCGTCGCCATGCTCGCCGAAGCCGACGCCGGGCGCCACCGCCACGTCGGCGTGCTCGATGAGCAGCTTCGAGAATTCTAGCGAGCCAAGATGGCGGAACGGTTCCGGGATCGGCGCCCAGGCGAACATCGAGGCCGCCGGCGCCGGGATGGTCCAGCCGGCGCGGGTGAAGGCGTCGACCATCACGTCGCGGCGCTTGTGGTAGACCTCGCGCACTTCGGCGATATCGGCGCCGTCGCCGTTCAGCGCATGCGCCGCAGCCACCTGGATCGGCGTGAAGGCGCCATAGTCGAGATAGGATTTTACGCGCGTCAGCGCGGAGATCAGCCGTTCGTTACCGACGGCGAAGCCCATGCGCCAGCCGGGCATGGAAAACGTCTTCGACATCGAGGTGAACTCGACGCAGACGTCGATGGCGCCCGGCACCTGCAGCACCGAAGGCGGCGGGTTTCCGTCGAAATAGATCTCCGAATAGGCAAGGTCCGACAGGATGATGATGTCGTTCTTCTTGGCGAAGGCGACCACGTCCTTGTAGAAATCGAGCGAGGCGACCAACGCCGTCGGGTTCGACGGATAGTTGAGGATCAGCGCCAGCGGCTTCGGGATCGAATGGCGGATGCCGCGCTCGACCGCCGGGATGAAGCCGTCGTCGGGCTCGACCTGCAGCGAGCGGATGACGCCGCCCGACATGATGAAACCGAAGGCATGGATCGGATAGGTCGGGTTCGGGCACAGGATCACGTCGCCGGGCGCGGTGATCGCCTGCGCCATGTTGGCGAAGCCTTCCTTGGAGCCCAGCGTCGCCACCACCTGCGTGTCCGCGTTGAGCTTCACGCCGAAGCGGCGCTGATAGTAGGCGGCCTGGGCGCGGCGCAGGCCCGGAATGCCGCGCGACGACGAATAGCGATGCGTGCGCGGATCGCGCACCACTTCGCACAATTTGTCGACGATGGCCTTCGGCGTCGGCAGGTCCGGATTACCCATGCCAAGGTCGATGATGTCGGCGCCGCGCGAGCGGGCGCTGGCCTTCAGCCGATTGACCTGCTCGAAGACATAAGGCGGAAGCCGGCGGACCTTGTGAAATTCTTCCATGTCAGTTCCAGACATTTAAACGTGTTTGGCAAAGAGACGCTTTCGGCGCGCGATATAGCCCTAATTGCAGGTAGGGTCGAGGGCGGGATCGCATTTGGTCTCGATCTGCTTCAGCGTATCGTCGCCATGGGTCTTCGCCAGCGAGTTCAGCGCCGCCGGATTGCTCCCACCGGTGCCGCCGCTCTTGCCGAGCTGCGCCTGCTGGTCGCCCTTCAATTGGGCAAGCTTGGCCTTGGTCTCCTCAGGCGTGAGCTGCTTGGCGGCCACCTGCGGCGGGATGTTGAGGTTTGGATAGGAGCCGGTGTCCTTCGGGCCGTCGGTAGTGGCGACCGGCGTCGTGTTGCCGGTGTTGCTGCTGGCGCAGCCGCCGGCCGCAAGCAGGGTACCCCCCAGCAAGGCCATCGCGGCAGCGATGCGGCAAATACCAACAGCGCTCGAAAAAACGGTCTCGCCGACATTAATCGTCATATTGTTTTCCTGGCAGCCGGGTTAGAGCGTGTTGGACCCGGCCGAATGTCCCATGATACTATGTCAAGAAAACGCTCCGGGAGGAACCCCGAGAACCATGTCCAAGACACCCGATTCGGGCAAAGCGGAAGATGGCGGACCTTCGACCGTCGAGCAATATCTGGTAAAGGACCCGGAACGCTTCGCGCTGAACATGGCACGCATGGTCGAGCAGGCCGGCAAGGCCGCCTCCGCCTGGGCCGAGCCGCGCGAAAAGGGCGAGGTGCGCGATCACGTCGCCGAACCCGTGGTCGACATGGTCAAGACGTTCTCCAAGCTCAGCGAATACTGGCTTGCCGACCCGCAGCGCGCGCTGGAGGCGCAGACGCGGCTGTTCGCCGGCTACATGACCGTCTGGGCAAATGCCATCCAGCGCGTCAGCCCCAACGCCGAAGCACCTGACGACGCGGTCAAGCCGGAGCGCGGCGACAAGCGCTTCCAGGATCCCGAATGGGGCCGCAACGCCTTCTTCGATTTCCTCAAGCAGGCCTATCTCGTCACCTCGCGCTGGGCGGCCGACCTGGTCGAGCATGCCGAGGGGCTGGACGAGCACACCCGCCACAAGGCCAGTTTCTACGTCAAGCAGGTGTCCAATGCGATTTCGCCGTCGAACTTCATCCTGACCAATCCTGAGCTGTTTCGCGAAACGGTTGCCTCCAACGGCGAGAACCTGGTGCGCGGCATGAAGATGCTGGCCGAGGATATCGCCGCCGGCAAGGGCGACCTGAAGCTCAGGCAGGCCGACTATTCGCCCTTCGAGATCGGCAAGAACGTCGCCACCACGCCCGGCAAGGTGGTCGGCCGCAGCGACGTCGCCGAGATCATCCAGTATGATCCGGCGACCGAGACCGTGCTCAAGCGTCCCCTGCTGATCTGCCCGCCCTGGATCAACAAGTACTACATCCTCGATCTCAACCCGCAGAAATCCTTCATCCGCTGGGCGGTCGAGCAGGGCCACACGGTCTTCGTCATCTCCTGGATCAATCCGGACGAGCGCCACGGCACCAAGAGCTGGGAGGCCTATATCCGCGAGGGCCTGCAATACGGCCTCGACATGGTCGAGAAGGCCACCGGCGAAAGGGACGTCAACGCCATCGGCTACTGCGTCGGCGGCACGCTGCTGGCGGCGGCATTGGCGCTGCTGGCGCAAGAGGGCGACGACCGCATCAAATCGGCCACCTTCTTCACCACCCAGGTCGATTTCACCCATGCCGGCGACTTGAAAGTCTTCGTCGACGAAGACCAGGTCGCGGCTGTCGAGAAGTCGATGAACGAGAAGGGCTACCTTGACGGCACCAAGATGGCGACAGCCTTCAACATGCTGCGCTCGGGCGACCTGATCTGGCCCTATGTCGTCAACAACTACATGCGCGGCAAGGATCCCCTGCCCTTCGACCTGCTCTACTGGAACGCCGATTCCACCCGTATGGCAGCCGCCAACCATTCCTTCTATCTGCGCAACTGCTACCTCGAGAACAACCTCTCGAAAGGCACGATGGAACTTGCCGGGCGCACCGTGTCGCTCGCCGACATCACCATCCCGGTCTACAACCTCGCCTCCAAGGAAGACCACATCGCGCCGGCGCTTTCGGTGTTCCTCGGGTCGAAGTATTTCGGCGGCTCGGTCGAGTATGTGATGGCCGGCTCCGGCCACATTGCCGGCGTCGTCAACCCGCCGGCTTCGATGAAGTACCAGTACTGGACCGGCGGCAAGCCGGTGGGCGACTTTGGCCAGTGGTTCGCTTCGGCGATGGAGCATCCCGGCTCCTGGTGGACGCACTGGCAGCACTGGATCGAGACCCAGGACAACACCCGCGTTGCAGCCCGCAAACCGGGCAAGCATATGAAAACCTTGGGCGATGCGCCGGGCACCTATGTCAAGGTGCGTGTGTAACAGACTGTAATGTCTGGTGAGTTGACGACTTGGCAAAACAGGTCGAAATGGTGTCGTCAACCATCCGGCGGCCTCAATTCGCCTTCTACAAACGATTAAATCCGAGGCTTGCAGATTTGACACAGGTCCCGTTTCCGGTTGGGAACATAAGGGGCATTGCGATGGAGCGCGCGGCGCCGAGTCGACGATGAACCGGCCGGATACCGAGGGGGAATTTTGTTTTGAGATCAGCAGGTTGGCGTCTCACACGAGGGGAAAGCCGCAGCATTGCGGCAGCGCTTTTCTCCGTGCTTCTGGCGTCCTGCACCTCCGCCGGCGACCCCACGATGTCCGTCGGCATGCCGGGCTACAACGCCACCTCGGCCGACATCAACGCGGCCTCCAGCACGACGACGGCAACCGCGACCGATTCGTCAATGCAGGCGACGTCAGCCTCTTCGGAGCCATCGACCGTGATGAGCGAAGGCGACAAGCCCTTGCCTGAAAAGGTCGCCTTTGTGCCGGTGACCAAGCCCGGGGCGGCCTTCCCCATCAATGTGCCTGCCGGTACCGACACCATTGCCGGCAACACGCCGCAGTCGCTGGTGCAGCCGCCGCAGACAGCCGCCGAGACCGACGCCGTGGCGCAGAAGGTCGCCGCCGCCGATGCCTCCACGACTGCACCGAAAGCCGACGCCAAGGCTGCCGCCCCGGCGGTGGACAACGCCGTCTATGTGACGGCCGGCGAGGCGGCGCCGCAGCAGGTCAGTGCACCGAAGAAGGGTTTCCTCGCCTCGCTGTTCAGCACCACGCCGGCCTCGGCGGCACCGGCGCCGTTGGTCAACGCGCGCTCGGGCGAGCAGCCTGTGCAGGCCAAGGCCACGGCGCCCGCAAAGCCTATTATCACGCTGGCCTCGGCCACTCCGGCCGAAAAGCCGGTACAGCTCGCCTCGATCGGCGGCGACAGCAACCACATCACCGGTGCCGACGCCCTGCCCGGCGTGCGCCAGACGGCGCTGTTCGAGATCAAGCGCAAATCCGGTCTCGACGACGAAAGCGACGTCGATCTGAACGAGGACGAGGGCGGCGCCTACCAGGTGGCATCCGCCGCCGGCCTCGCCCGCCTGGCGCCCAACGGCCTGCTGAAGCAGAACGAGAGTGTCGACGTCGCCTGCCTGAAACCCTCGCTGGTGCGCGTGCTGAAGACGATCGAAGGCCACTACGGCCGCAAGATGGTCGTGACGTCTGGCTATCGCGACCCGGCCCGCAACCGCCGCGCCAACGGCGCCAAGAACTCGCTGCACATGTACTGCGCCGCCGCCGACATCCAGGTTCCCGGCGTCTCCAAATGGGATCTGGCAAACTACATCCGCACCATGCCCGGCCGTGGCGGCGTCGGCACCTATTGCCACACCGAATCCGTGCATATCGATGTCGGCCCCGAGCGCGACTGGAACTGGCGCTGCCGCAGGCGCAGCTGATTGTTCGCCTGGCGGCGCAAACGCCACCGAACCACGATCCGAAGACCGGGCAAGGCTGCGAAACCGCGGCCCGCAGCCAAAAACGCTGTTTTTGCCACTGTTTGAAAAAAGTTGTCGCAGGCGGCGGCAGACGGGTTGCCGGTTGCGAACAACGCAATTATAAGCCGCTCATCTGAGCGCGCCCATCGTCTAGCGGTCAGGACACCGCCCTTTCACGGCGGTAACAGGGGTTCGATTCCCCTTGGGCGTACCAGATATTTCAAGCACTTAGCTAAAAACCTCCCTCCGGTGTCCAATATCTGGCCAATATCCCGCCCGGCTTTGTCGGGTTGAGTGATTCCTGTCACACTCCGCTCGCCCATGCGACGGGAGGGGAAAAATGCGAAATGTGGTTCTTGGCCTAGCTGTTTCGGCTCTCGCCGGCTGTTCAAACAGCGAGCCGCGATATGAGATTTCGCAAGGCTCGGCCTCTCTGTACATGGATCCTTCAAAGTCTCAGCAGGCTACGATCCTGCTTGATCGAAAAACCGCGAAAAGCTGGTATTTGGTCCGAACTGCGTCTGGCGAGATTGTTTGGTTCTCGATCAGCGACCCGATGAACCTCCCATGAAAAAGCCCGCCACCCCAGGGATAGGCAGCGGGCGAAGTTCGGGAGGAGTTGTGTCGGGCGTCCCCTTTGCCCGTGAACAACGGTACGCCTCGCTTAGCTGGATAAAGCCCGCCACCATCGGCAGCCGGGCAGTTTTGCCCGTACGGGGTCTGTGAGTTTTGTCACAGACGCATCGACGCATCGGAGCTAAGCTTGCAGCGGGGTGTAGTTTCCTGCAGCGGTGGAGATGTTTGTGAACCTTCCTATGCTTCTTGTGAACCTTCCTCTTGTCGCAGTTGGTCCCCTTGCCGATTGGCTCCGTCATCGAGCCGAACAGAAGGCGCTGTTGAAGGCAACGGACGAGTTGAGCGAGTCACCAGACGACATGCTCAGCGACATCGGGATTTCCCGTGACGACATCACGACGTATGCGTTCCGCAGCTCGGCGTCGAGACGCAGGGGCTGAGCAATGAAAAGGCCCGCAACCGTGAGGCTGCGGGCTTCAAAACTTGCCGATTGATTATTGCCGGCCCTCATGGCTTGCGAGAGCTTCGTGGACGGGTTCCAGCAAGGCATATGCCAGCTTGAGCCCCGACCCTATGGCGTCCGCGAGCCCTGTGGCATTGCCTCCGCCATTCTGGAGCGCCCAAGCGGCAGTTTCGCAAAGGTGGATGATGGCCAACGCCTCGCAGCTGCAGGACATGATATCTGCCGCTGTCATATCGCGGTGATCGACAAAACGGCTCATGGCCGCACCAGCACTTCCTGCGACTTGAGGTCGTCAGGCCACATGACTGTTTCGCCATCCTCGGGCGGCTCGGGCGCGTCGCCTGCGTCTAATTCGCCGTCGAAGAACGCCGTATCGGCGTGGGCATCGGCCAAGGCCAGAACCTGGTTTGTCTGGCTCGACCAGCCGAGGGAAGGCTCATGCTCGTCGCCGCTGTCCTCCAGATCGCTATCATCGGCTTCGCAATCGTCGTTCAGCCCGCCAGCGCTGGGGCCGCGATCAGTCCAGCCGATCGACGGCTCGTCGTCTGCGGTTTCCTCCAGGTCGCAATCGGCTTCCATCAGATCCAGGGCTGTTATGAGTGACATTGCACGGTCCAACAGGTCGTTAAGTCGCTTTTCGACCGACTGGCGCCATTGTAGCGGGTTCATTCCCTTCGGCATTCCAAGGGGCTTCAGAGTGCGAATATGGGTGTTCATCACTCTTCCCCTTCGTAGCGCTCGATGATCCGCATGGCGCGGTCTGAACACCGGTTCGCGGTGCGCAAGAGTAGCAGGGCGAAGCGCAGGCGGATGACACGGCATAGGGCGGGCAAAGCTCCGCCCACTGCCGGAACGGGTGTGTTCGGCATTGTAAATCCCCTTCGGGTTGGATATTGATACGTTGGTATCAATTGCACATTGACACTTAGGTATCAAGTCCCTTGCCAACACCTTCCCAATTGCGAGCCGCCCGCCATCTTAAGAGCATGTCGCAGGCCGATATCTCGGCAGCGACCGGCCTTTCATTGCCGACCATCAAAAGAGCCGAAAGCGATAGGGATGTCTCGGTGTCGGCTGAGGCTGTGGAAGCAATCCGCCGTGCCCTCGAATCGGCCGGCGTCGAGTTCATTCCGGAGAACGGCGGCGGCGCCGGCGTGAGGCTCAGAAAGACCGACAGGCGGCCGTCTAGCAGTCGCTAGAATTGTACTAATTGAACATCTCTTTGATTAACGCCGGCAGCGCTAACTTCTGCCTGGGTTGCTCATGTGGGTAAGGACCATGCATGGTCGGGGTTGGGTCAGAGATCAGCGGCTCGCCGAAGCCGTGAAATTGCGAGAGCGGATAGTTTCGCTGCAATGCGAACTAACCGAAAAAGCGTCTTGTGCTGTCGGAATGTTCAAGATGGCCCAGCTTGGCCAACAGTTGCGTTGGCACAAGTTTCGCCTGGAGCTTCTCGAAGATTGTCTAGCCGGGCTGTCGGAGGGGCGCGCCATGACTTCGAAAGACTGCCTGGCTGACGAACCGCAGGGAAATGGCGCTATTTCACGGGCCCCCGTCCCGTTCCATCTGATAGGACCGCGAAACGGATTGAAGCGCATATAGGCAGACGTCACCGACCCCCTTCACGCTTTATTCATGAATAGTCACCAACATTAATCGGCCGGGCGCTTGATGACACTCTCGTTCGGCAAGCTAGGCCCGGCGTCCTCAAGTTCCTGGACGCCGGGCACAACGGCCCTACTATAGCGCCACCCACCTCTCGGCCGTGCTATATGATGCATGTTCGGACGTAAACTGGCGGGATCAGCAAGAGTCGGCGTAGGCAATGACCAAGACCACCAAGCGCTACAACATGCAACGAGCGCATAGCGGAACCGGGCTGCCGGCGATTCTCCACGGCGTTCTGTTGGTCGGCCTGAAGCTGCTAGAGGCCGACGACATACTGCATAAGCTCAATAATCTGGACTTGAGCGAGAGGACGGCGAAGGGAATCGCCTAAGCCACTGACAGGCATCGGAAGCCCCGTTTATCTGCTTGCTCCCATCCCTTGCGGCCGAATATGATCCTCGACCGGCAGGCTACAAGCACCGGCCACTTTCATATCGGCGATGGTGATGCAGATTGCAGCCAAATTACTTGCAGAACTTGGCGATACCATTGAGGCTGTCAAAGCCCATCTCGCAAAAATGGACGACCACACGCTCAACAGCCTCCTAGAGTCTATGCCAGGAAAATCCCTAGCTGGAAGCGCCGAGATGGCGATGACCATTCTGATCTATCGCGAGATCGAAACCCGCAAGCGCGGCAGGAACGTGCTACCATTCCCGTCTACTTAAAGGTAGGCGAGCGAATTAAAAGGCCCCGGCGCTGGGTCGGTCGCCGGGGCCTGGCCATGAACGCGAAACCTGGCATGTCCGTCATTAGCGTGACCTAATATAATGAACAAATGGTGAATCGAGCGTAGTGAATGAAATGGCCGGTGCATTTCGGGAAGTCGTTTTTTGGGCAAAGCCTGCACCGGCCATTACGGATGTGTGTGAGGACAGACCCGCGTTAGGGCTTTACACCCATACTAGCGGTCACTCAATCTAGGGTAGGAAAAACGGCCAGTGCAGCGCACTACACTCCTACACCCCCATACTGCACCGGCCATGCGGGGAAACCCGCGATGGACAGAGTTTATAGCATATTAGAAATCTCTCAATTGAGACTGAAGGCCCAAGGTCGCTGGGCACAAAGACGCAAGGGCGAGCCAGCGCTACCCAGCCGGAGGCAACGACCGGTGCAGCGGGGGTATCGCTTCGGGGGTACCGCACCGGCCATTGCGGGTGGTGGCAACCATTCTCCCGCGATGCCTAAGTTATAGGCATATTAGAAAACGCTCAATTAGACTGAGGGCCTAATTTCACTGGGCCGACGTTGGAACATTCCCCCGGTGATGACGTTTCAGCTTCCATCAACGGGGCAATTCGATGAACACGCAACCAAAGACCTCGGTGGAGATCGAGGAACTTGGAAATAAGCATTATGTGCGCGTCATCGAGGACGGCCTGGTAAGCGTCAAGAGCTTCCTTTCTCCGGAAGATGCCAAAGCCTTCGCCCGAGGCGAACAGGCGCGGCTCGGGCAGCGTCGCGGGCCATCGCACGAGGAATTTCTGCGCCGCTAGATGGACGCGGAAGCCATCGAACTTGATCTCATGCAGCCAGTCGTCGCTAACCGGCGGCTCTAGCACCAATACGGGCTCCAGCGGCTTGATGAATCTCAGCCTGGCTTCGCCGGCCCCGTTACTCATCAGAACTCCCCGCAAATCGAATTTGATTCAATATCGCAGGGTCGTTTCCGTTCCGTTAGCTGAGGCTGAATTAACCGTTCGTAGACCGCGCTGTCCTATTCTGAGACAGCGCGGTCAACTACTACCCCTGGCTGCGCAGGCGGCTCCGGCTAAACCCAGCCCCCCAAGCCGGTCGGAGCCGCCACTCCTCTAAAATACCAGCAATGGTTGAATCAACGGTTACCACACGTGCTTTCTAGTGCGCTGTGCCGATCGTTAGACTTTGATGCAACCGCGTTGCAAATCCCGAAAACATAAGCCGCTTGAAAATGCGATGGGAAAAGCCCGCTGCCTTGGGGGGGTGGGCTGTTGGGGCGGCAGCGGGCTTCGTTGCTAGGCAACGTCGAGACCATGAGCCGGCGCTAATGCGGAAGACCTTAACGGAACCCGGACAATTTTACCGATCGGTCCGTCGTCTGTGGATACTGGGCAAACGCTGTGTGGCGACCGTCTAGAGGCGCTTGGTGCCGTAGCCGGTCGGGCTGGTGTCGGGAGTGTAGATCGTACCCACTCTCTTGCTGCCACACTTGGCACATTTCAGCTTCGGAATGAGGTCATCTGCAGTTGCCGGCGCGTCCGGTCCGTATCGATCGCGCAGCTTCACCAAGTCGAGCACCTGGCTATGGTTGCAGGGCGCGTGATGGCAAAACGCCCTCACCGTCATCTTCGCGTCGATCAGTGTTTGAAACGTCCAGCCCTTCGCCATGCGGTCGATATAGTGCGGGGCAGTTCAGTCCCCAAGCTAGGCTCATCCAATTTGAAAGGCAGAGGAGCGAGCCCTTTGGTTTTACTAAATTTAGAAAGGACGCTATAATGGGTTATGCCGACAAGATCCCCTCTCATGTCGGCTAGGCCCGGCGGCCGAAACACCGCACCCAACGCCCTCGACCGCCGGACCGCTGGCCTTAGCCGGGGTGAGGCTGAAAGGCGCGCGCGCGCCTTCCTTTTGAAGCTGGATTCGCCCATTCCTCTACGGCTGGGAACGCTCGGTTATCGTGAACGCTTGGAGGTTTTGTCGTGATCCTGATCAGCGTCGGCGATGATCGAAAAGAGCGCCGCGCGGGCGATGTTTTTCTTTGACGCGTTCGGGTGCTTTTTCCGCGCCGCCCTGATCAATTGCTTGGGGGTCATCTCTGGCGTCACAACACGCGTGAGCGTGTCGGCAATCGCCTGCCTCTCGGCCGCTTTCACGATGTGAACTCCTCTACTTCCGCACGATCCACTCCAACAACGCGGGATCGACGTTCGAGCTACCGGTGAAGTCTCTGATCAATCGCGCGGCGTAGTCCCGCCATCGATCTTCGGGGATTTCGTCTTCGAGCACCGCTTTGTGAAAGGTGCTCTTTAGGATTTCCCCGTCAAAGGCCGACACCTTGGCGCCTGACATTTCAGCCTCCTGCCTCAAGGGCGGAAGCGCTGTCATCTTCCGAGCGCCCGCAATGCCCTCAATTCAATACGGACGGCTTGGGAATTATACGCTCTCTTGCGCATTTCGCGAGTCCGCAGATAGCCCCGCCAGCGCGCGTTTCGCCGCCGAAGCGCCTCGCGCGTCCTGGCACCTGTTGTCTCGCGCCGTGATATATACTTTGCCAAGCCAGCCTGCACTGCGCTTCGGTCCGCATCAGAAACAAAACGACAGGGGAGGATGACGTGTCTCTCGACTCCAATGACTTCGATCAAGCAGTTGAAAAATACCACCTGGCTCTGGATGAGTTTATGAAAGGAAACCCCGCGCCTGTGAAGAACCTCTATTCCCAACGAGACGATGTAACACTGGGCAATCCCTTTGGCCCTTTCGTGCATGGATGGAAGCAGGTTGTTGAGACGATGGAGCAAGCGGCATCTCATTACAGGGACGGCGACGCTACCGGCTTCGAGAGCATAGCGAAATGTGTGACCTCTGAACTGGCATACCTCGTCGAAGTAGAGCGGCTCAGGTCCAAGGTTGGCGGTCGGAGCGATGTCATGCCTCTAGCGTTGCGCGTGACGAGCGTCTTTCGCCCAGAAGATGGTCTCTGGAAGATTGTGCATCGTCATGCCGATCCGATAACGACGGCTCAGCCGGCCGATTCAGTACTCCGCCGATGACGCGGTTGGGCCTCCTTGGACAAACTTAAATTAGCAGTCTCTAAGCACTGGTGCGATAACGCCATGAAGGTGGGATTCACTTTCGCCGCGTTCCGATCTAGAATCTATGCATGGATACGGCTTTCGACGACCTCTCCAAAGTCCTCTCGCAGCCCCGTAGGGACGTGCTGAGCCCTGTCCGCGCCTTCGCCCTAGACTTTGCCGGCAAGCTCGTCATGGGCCTTGCTATCGGCCTTGGCGTCGGCCTTGGAATGGCAATCGCCGGTTAGAACACCCCACCGACGAGGCGGCAATGGGGGGTGACGGTCGTTCCTGTCACGGTGACTGTATGGTCGAACCGATTGTTCGGCGAGCGAACCAGCGGGGCATGGAACGTCAGGCCGTTGAGCACTCCAGGAGCTATTCTGGCTGGCGAAATATCTTTGCCAAGGGCTGCAATTTCCGCCGCGTCCAGTTGCCTGGTAAGCCAGACGGCTACTTCGGCCATATCGCCGACATAGCTGGGCCAGAAACTGTCATTATTATCGCCAAGATACAGAGGAGCGGTGCTGACGATAGGCCATGCCGCAGATGAATTGCCAGTCGCTTCCTGTACGCCATCAACAAAGAGCGCATTGGCGCCGCCATTATTTGTATTCCAGTTGAATACGATACTGTGCCAATTACCGTCATTAACAGAGGTTGAACTCAATAGTTGGATTCTGGGAGCACTAATGTCATAGCCCTGCAACAGCACCTTACCGGCTGTGTTATTCAATACGAATCCGAACCCGGTGCGCGAGGCGCTGCTCCATATTGATATAGGGACGGCGTTCGCGGTTGTCTGGGTGGTTTTCAGCTTAAAGGCAAAGGTGCCGGTAGGGAAACCATTCCATCCGGCCTG
Source organism: Mesorhizobium amorphae (assembly GCF_014843845.1). Lineage (GTDB taxonomy): Bacteria > Pseudomonadota > Alphaproteobacteria > Rhizobiales > Rhizobiaceae > Mesorhizobium > Mesorhizobium amorphae_A. The sequence continues at coordinate 209,100 of NZ_JHQS01000006.1, forward strand.
GTAGCTGATCCGATCTGTTCCGCCTGCGAAGTTGATGGCCATATCAGCCTTGCCTTTCTCTGATTGCCGCCTCTAGCGCTTGCCGGATCTCCCAAATCTTCGGCCATGCTGCCGTCCAGCCAGTGCCGTCATTCTTCGCCCATTCGGGCGGCTCAGGACCGTCCACGCCCAATGGGCTTGGCTCCCACAACTTGATTCCCAAGGCCCTATTCAGCGCCTTGTGGTCACCGGCCCTGAACGCTTCGATCGCGGCGGGAGTAACTCTGCGCTTGATGTCGCGGCGAAGTGGTGTGCGCTTTGTCGCCATCAGCCCTTTGCCTTTCTCATTTGCAAGCCGCCTCTAATTGCCGCTGCAACTCGAGCGCCTGCGGAAACGACAACTCGAATAGGTTGTTGGTGCGCTCCGGCATGATCCAATCGGGATCGCATCCGAGAGGATCGTCAGGAAGAGGACTCATCTCCCAAGGATACAGGCCCAATGCGCGATGCAGGGCCATATAGTCACGCGCCCTGTATGCCTCGATCGCCTGAGGCGTGATCCGGTGCTTAGAAGCGCGATTTAATGGTCTCCGCTTTGCAGGCATTACGGCGCTCCGAACTCGTCCAAGGCCCAAGGCGTTTCGCGGATGTCTGTCGGTTGCCACGACTTCAAGAAACGCGCGCCAAGACGCGTCCAGGCTTCCTTCGCCGCAGCCTGAATATCTCGATCATCCACCAGGCCGAACGGCGCCAGATCGCCGAAAAAGTCGTAGCCGCTCGTGAAGGTCTCGGACCAAGCCTGATATTCGGCTTCGCTGCCGATTTGACGCCGCCTAAGAGGCTGTCTTTTGGTCGCCATTGTGTGATCAGCCTCACATGCCGGGCGGACGGCCAGGACCGCTGCGAAGCGGCTCAAGATCCAGCCCGAGACGGGCCAGCGTGCGGATGCAGAGTGAGCGCGCCGCGATTTCATGCTTCAACGCAGGATGGTCTTTGAGACCGCCACCTTTGACGCGCAGGACGGCGCCGTCAGCGTCGATCTGAGCCATGAGCGCTTCGGCTCTATCGAGTGCCTGGCAAGCAGTGACTAGGAACTCGATGCCGGCGGCATCGTCTATGCCGTATTGCTCATTGACCGATTGCCAGAGACGCAGGCCATGTTCCCCGAGCCGCCTCGGTGGGCTCACGGTCGAAGGGGTGTTGACGGCTACTAGTTTTAGGTTTTTTGCCATATTATTTTTTCATCTCGTGAATGATTTCCTCAATTTCATGCGTGTGAAGGGGCGGGACCGGTCGCGGGTTTGGTCGATAACAGGTTTGACCCACGCCCCCCCTGGGTGTTGTCATCAGAACACTCGCCGCCACGGTCCTGCAGGTTCAAGAGCGTCGGCAAGTGCTTGCGAGTACATGTCCGCGACTTCGATCCCTGCGTTGTAGTCGACCGCGATGCTCTCCAGGGCATCGGCCCATGTCTCTGGATCGAAATGCTTGTAGAAGTCCGACGAGGCCCAAATCATCGGGTCTTCTGGTTCGGCGAAATCGACATACATAAGCACGGTGGCGCCGTCTTCGGCGCGGACTAGCGCAATGTATTCGACGGTCATGCCAGCCTTGATGGCCGTGGTGACTTCAGGGAGCAGATACGCCCACATGGCTCGCACTGTCACCATCTCGTCCGTGACGGGATAGAGATCGATCGGCCTGGCTAGCTCAGCCTGCGCGCACTGGTTCATTGCCCAGTCGCACAGTTCCTTGTGCCGCAACTCGATCTGGTGACGATTAGCGCCGCGCGCCTGCAGCACGGAAAGCTCGCCTGCAATGTGGGTGTCTAGATCTGCCATCAGCGCTTCAACCGTCAGTGCTTCCATTGTCGCCTGGAGTGTTCAGACCCGCTCGCCGTAGCGGCGCTGATAGTTCGACTTCATGAGCGCAACGGTCTTGCTGTTGTGCTCGGTCAAGCCGGCCTTTTCCAACCGCCTGATCCAGTACAAATCATCTGCCTTCTTCTTCTGGTCGTACAGATAGACGACGCGCACAGGCTTCGCTTTGGGCCGGGCGCTTGTGAGATACACCGGCTTCAACGGCGCCGCAGTCTTCGCGGCTGCGGGTCGCTGCATCTTGCCCGTGCTGCTCATGTCGCGTGTCAGGTACATTTCGATCTCCTTTGCTCACTCAGCCCCATTTAGGATTTTCCGGGTCATTGCGACGCCGTGCTGAATCATGCCCTGGCACCGGCCAGGGAGCTTGCTCTGAAGCTTGACGTTCGCCTGCACCGAAGCCGCGTAGAACAGCACGCCGATCCCGAGCAGATCTTCCAGCTCGTCGAGCTTCTGTCCGATCGCGATGCGATAGGCTTCGATGGGCTGCTTCAGAGCCGCGAGTTCCGCGTCAAAGGCTGCGCGGTGTGTCTCAAGCAGTTCCAACGCTTCACGCTCGCGTTTCAGGTACGGCTCGATCTCCTGGCCGGCCTTGTCGACCTCGGCAGCGGTGATCATAGGCGGCTGCCCCGGCACCTGGCCGAAGTAGACGCGGTGAAGCTCGCGGTGTTTGGCTTGGGCTGCCTCGCGTTCGGCAACGGCCGCGCGCCAATCCCGCTCAGCGTCGGCGATCTCTGCGGGCTTCGGCGGGATTTTCAGTATGCTAGCGAAGTCCATTTCGGTGGCCCTCGGGGTGCGTGCGAGCATTTTTCGGTTCCTCTTTCTCAGGTTGGAATTTACGCCCGGCCGCGACGGCTTCGGATAACGCGTTATTGGCTGCTCGAAGGATCGCGGCAGCTAGCCGCTTTCGGTTCCGGCTGCCTTGCTCATCCACTGCGCCAGCTTCCAGCATCAGACCGACGAGCACATGGTCGACTTCGAGCGGCAGGACTATTCCGCCTCTCGCTTCGCGATCTTTCTGACGCTGTTGACGCCTTTGGCCCAAGCGCCGGCGGCGCTCATCGCGCTCCTCAGGCGTGCCGATAGGTCGGCGTCCACGACGTCGATCAGGGGCAATCTCATCGGGCGGCGAATTCATGTTCAGCCGCCCTAGATGCCGGCCCTAGGTATTGCCAGGCGACGGAACCCGCAGAAGGCAACATGCGTTGAACTTCCATGGTCGATTATCTCAAATCGGTTCTCCAAGAACTCTTGCCGGCCTGGCTCAGCCAAAAGGCGGTCGAGGTGGACGCGCGCCCAGCGGAGCAGCAGCCGCCAATGCGCGACCTTATCGGCCCCGCTCCTCTCGTGCGATATCGTGGCCCGGTGCGGTCCGAACCTCCCGATTACAGGCTCCACGAGTCGTAGCGCTCTCATTCCGCTCGCCTTCCGAGATTGCGAAACGGTCGCAGGAACCAAAGCGGTCAACGAGGGTTGATTTATCGAAGGGACCTCGCACCGAAAGGATTCGGAACGATGGTCGAAATTCTTGATTTTGAATTGGCAAAGGCTCGCCTGCGCGTGAAACGTGCCGAACGTTCTCTCGATCGCGCCAACGAGTTGTTGAACGACGAAAACCCCGGCGTGTGTCTCAGTTTGGCCCTTTGCGGTCGGATCAGATCCGAGCAGCGGCGGGTCGCCGAAGCCAAACAGCGCTTGGCGACGCTGAATCCGTCGCGTCACTGAGGTTGTCTGATTATTACCACCGTTGCCCAGGCGGCAGCGGCGAAGCACGACATCACGCCTTGGAACAAAAGTGGTGAGCGGCCATTCCACTTTTGAATGGGCTGCAAACCGAAAGGATGCGGCGCAAGAGCACCCTTCGGGAAGATATGCTCCACCCCGACAGCGCACTGTTGAGGTACCGTCACCCATGCTGTTTGAACCGCTGAACTCGGACGGCCAAAAGCGAAGCGCCGCCTACCATGCGGCCAAGCTTTCGATGCTGCACGACCGGCTGGCGAAGAAGCTCGAACAGGTCGACCATGCGGCCGATCAGGTTGAACAGGCGGCGGCGGTTTTCGTAGAGGCCGCGCATCAGCCTGACCTCCCCGATGCAAGGGCATAGGCGGAGAGGGGAGCCTCGCGCGTAGACACTAAACCTTCTTCGTTCGGTGCCTTCTTTTCGCTTATCTCTAAGGTTCTATCCTTATAAGGCGGTCTATCGTGGACCGGTGTGGAGCGGTCTATCGTAGACCGGTTGGAGCGGTCTGCCGTAGACCGGTTTAGCTGCTTGCGTGCCTTCCCATCCCGGAGTTGTTTCGGCATAGCTCGGAGCGGCTGTTGTGATTCCTCAAGCTGCTCATACGCCCAGAAAAATTCGAGTTCGTAGGCGAGTCCGCGCTTCTGTCTGGTGATCTTCGCCTGCTCGTATTCGTCTAACTCCGATATCCTGCAGTAGCTGATTGCCCCCGATTTTTTGAACGCCCGAACCGCCTTCCGAACCTGGCCGGCGTCAGCCACGCCGGCATACTGTGCAAGCGTCTGTTGAGACGGCCATGCAATGTTTCCATCGTTCGCGTGCTGCATGAGCGCGATGGCGATGCGAAGCTGTAATGGGCTGTGCTTGTGCCAATGAGACAGCCCAACGGCGGTCAGCCAATCGAACTTGTTTAGGTCGACAAGCTCCTTTTCCCACGGCAGGCGCTTGCGCTCAGGTTTGGACACCGGCGCCACCGCTTGCTGGCTGCACCTCGTCGGGCGAGATGCCTTCTAACCGATCTACGTTCAGACCATCGTCACCGGCGTCCCACCAGACATCACGGGCGGATGCACCTGTGTAGAATGGCACGCCTTGCAGCGTGCCCGTCATTTGAAGGGGCAGTTTGTATTTCTCGATCGCCGCATCGACGTAGGCCCTCGCCTTGGCCGTACGGACCTGGATGCCACGCCCTCCATCGGACAATTTGACGTAGCTGAGGTCGGACTTCTTGCTGGGAAGATAGACGATCTTGCTCATGATACCGCCTCGCACTTCAGCGAAAGCTTCAGTTCGCGCTCGGCCGCCTTATGATGCTTCCTGCAAAGCCACTGACAAAAAAGTGGGGTTTTCCATTCCGGGTGATGGGCGTCGGTCTTGGGATCGCCGCAGACTTCGCATGGCTGGCGCTCGATGATGCCGCGCCTGATCGCAGACGCCGTGGCGCTGTGGCACCAGGCCGCGATCGGATTGCGCTGCCGCCAGCGTGCTTGCCGGGAAAGCTTCCTTTCTGTAGAAGTATCGCCATTGCTGCTTTGTATTTCGACTTCGCGAAGCTCGCCCTGGCCGGCGGGCTTTCGCTTTTTAGGAGGCCCCATTTGCGCCTCCCGCATTTGCAGCCCTGATGATTTGGACGGCTTGGACTGCAGTAAGATTGAAGCGGCTTTGCAGGACGGGGAGCAAGGCGCGTCGAACGCGGTCCTCTGGTCGACGCTGACGCCATTCGTGAACGGCGTCGATCTGCTCGGCGGTGGGGTTGAAGTCGCCGGCTTTCATGGCAACCACCCCAGAGCCAGGATGACGATGACGGCGAAAGCGGCTGCCGCGCCGCAGATCGGAAGCGCGCGTATCATGCTGCCACCGGATGACGGCCAGCATCTTCCCTGGCCTTACGCCAGTCGCCGCCGGCTTCTTTGCTGATCAGCACTCGACCGCCGACCTGCATCGTGCGAGGGCCGAGCCCAGCCTTCATGAGGTTGTAGAACGTCGCCCTCGAAATGCGATGAGCGAAGCAAAATTCCGGAATTGTGTAGGCTGCAGTGTCCATGTCGGACCTCCTTGGTTGAGGATGGCCGAATGTGGACGGTTTCAAATTGGACAGTGGCGGGACTGTCCGAACTATTTCAAAAGGCCGAGTTCCCGCTTCTTACGAGCCCGAGAGATAGATTTCTGAGAGACGCCGCATACCTCTGCAGCCTTCAGCTCCGCTGCGCCGATCGTCTTTTTGCCGGCCGCAACGGCAGCATCGAACGCAGCGCACTGTTCTTTCCATTTCTCCAACTTTTCGTCTTCTGTCCCATGCACCGCCGCATGCCCGTCTCGGCTAGCCTGGAGCGTGCCAAGGCCTCGCTCGTAGTCAGGTGCGGCTAGGGTGTTAGTCATCGGCATTGTGTTGGCGATCATGTTCTTGACGGTGTCAACGTGCCTCTCTAGCTCCTCCATCTCGGAATACGCATCATCGATCCTGCCGACCGATAGATAGAACGTCGCGTTGTGCAGCCGCTCGGCAATCCGTTTCGGCGATACCGCGTTCTCAACGAAGTCGCGCCATAGCGGCCCATCGCCATCGTTGCCGAATCGAGCAAGCACCGCAGCGACAGCATGCAGCGGCAGGACTGGCGCTTTATTTTTGTGCTGCCATTCATCAAGTTTGACCTCCAGCTTCAGGCGAATGCTCGCAGACATCTCACCGGCTCCCGATCTCGACAACATTGTTGCTAGGGACCGTGCCGAAACGCGGCGCCCCTGCCCTCACGGCGTCGGCGACATAGGATGGCGACAGATGACCATAGTGTTTTTCCACCATCCTGGTGTCAGTGTGACCAAGGTTCCTTGCGACGACCATTAGCGGCATCCCGTTCATGACGGACAGGCTCGCCCATGTGTGGCGTAAGCCATGGAAGCCGATGGCCGGAACAATCTTGGCGTTCTGGCAAGCTTCGATCATCGGCCGGAACTGGTGAGACTTCTCCCAAGTGCCGCCGGCCGGCGCCGTCAACAGCAATTGGCCGCGATGCTTTCCTGTTGCGAGTAGCGCGAAAAGTTCGCTGCCCTCGTCGGTCAGGACGACGTGCCGCGCCTTGCCGGATTTGCTCTCCCGAATGGTCAGGGTGCCGACATCAGCGTTGAAATCCTCGACCCGCAGTCGCGCAAGTTCACTGTAGCGGGCGCCAGTTTGAAGAGCCGCCTGGACAAGATCCCTGAAACTGCCGCTCGACGCGTTCACCAGCCTTTGCGCCTCGGCGATTGTCAGATAGCGAACGCGCGCGCTTTCGACATCTTCGAACGGTTCGACCCGGCGCCATTCCTTATCCGATGTGACCTTGCCCTCGCGCCAAGCATAGTTCAGAGCGGCCTTGAGGATGGTCAGGACGCGGTTTGCGGTAGCGCGGCGCTGCCGGATCGATTCCGCGTCTGTCCCCAGCTCCTTGAAGCGCTGTTCAGCATCGGCCTTGGTGCGAAGGCGGGGAGCCGTGGTGGCAACCTTGCTATGCCACTTCCTGATCTGTTTCGCGGTGAGCTTGGAAACGTCGTCGCTGCCGAGTTCGGGCAGGATCAGTGCTTCGGCGCGCCATCGTGCGTCTTTGGAGGATTTCCGATTGCCCTCCATCCAAAGCAGATAATCATCTATGGCCTCTTTGACGGTGTAGGCGCCGGCGACCTCGCCGGTGTCGCCTGACAGCCGCTTGTGAAGCTCCCTTGCCTTGTCCTGAGCCTGCCAAAAGGTAAGCAGCGTTTCACCATTTGCGTCGAGTTTGTCGTCAGCATCCGCGATGGTCTCGACGCGGTAGTTCTGATCGCCGACATACATGCGAACGACCCATCGCCCGGCCTCTTTGCCCTTGCGATAGCCGACATGAAGTCCTGGCCCGATGCTCTTGTAATAGGGCTTGCCGCGCGCCTTCAGTTTCGCCCGTGCTTCCTTGCTGTCTAGCGTCGCGTCACGAACTCTCTTTGCCATCGCCTGCCCCTGTCGTGTCCAACAATCTGTCCAATATACAGGCGTGGACTATATTGGACAAGCATAAACGCAACTAGGCACAAATCCTTACGGCGCAAGGGGTTCAGAGAATTGATCTAGACAGCGTTGGACGGCTTAGCAGCCCTTTCACGGCGGTAACAGGGGTTCGATTCCCCTTGGGCGTACCACCCTTCTCAGAAAAGCAAACAAGTGCAGGCGCTTGCTTGGGTTTTTGTCCAAACCTGAACTCCTAGGTTGGACATTTTCGTTCACGGTTCGACCTTGCCAGCTTCTCCATTGCGGAGTCGCCCAGAGTCTTTCGATTGGCCTTTTTCGTATAGGTGTGTGCCTGGACCGGAGTTTTGTGACCGAGGAAGGTTCGTCGTACCTATTTTGGCCCTAAACCCTTGAACCCGCCTCCTTCGCGGTCGCGGTAGAAACCGTTCCTTACGACCTTTCCATCGTCAGAAATGAAGGTGTTTTGATCGATCCAATCGCCCATGGAGGCGGCCCCGTCAATCTGAAGACGGTACGGTGAAATCAAGATCGCCCTCGCCCCAAGACATATGACGTCGACGATCGGCCGCATTGCTCAAGAACCGCCTGATTTCTTCCAAATATGTTCTTCTCTCGCTGTCCGCCGTCAGTAGCTCTCCCTCAATCCAGCGGATCAGTTCCTCCTTGCTCTTTGGCACCATTTTTTCACCACCATTCGGAAGTCGATTCCTGCACTCGGCTCGACCGCCACGACATGTGACCAAAGTCGCCGAGACGGCTATTTACATACTATACTTGATAAACGTGACCTGGCGCATCATGTCGCTCTGGCGTCATCCCCCAAATCCTGCGTCATGCTGACGAACTGCACGCGATGCTTCTTGAGCCGGCGTATATTGAATTCCATGGCGAAGTGGTCGCAGGCGAAGCGGCTGAACGAGTGGACGACGACAACGTCGAACGGTTTGCCGCCGCCCGTGGCGATATCGAGCATGCGCTGCAACTGTGGGCGATTGTCATCAGTACCGCTCAGGCCTGCATCCACAAACTCAGCGACAATCTGCCAGCCGCGTGCGGCGCAGAATCTCACGGCCTGCTGGCGCTGATCGGGAATCGACAGATCGACAGATCGTTATCCGCCTGACGGCCGATGGAGACGCGCAAATAGAGCGCTGCGCGCGCGGGAGCGGCCTGATCGGTCAAAGCCAAGTTTGAAAGGATTAGTTTGGCCGGAGTCTTCATGGCAAAGCCCCCATAAGACAATCTTCGGCCTCATTTTTTTGCCGGCCATTGCGGCCCTTCCGAGTCCGAGCGGGCCGGTCGCGCCGGCAATTCCCTAATATCATCAAGCAGTGCCTGAATCTGCGGCATCAGAAACGCTTCAATGGCATCCAGTTCCGCAGGGCCAACGGGAAGGCTTTCGCCGAAATCCACCCGGACAGCGAGACCACAAGGATTGTCGTTTCCGGCGGCGTTTATCGCCGACCGGAAATGACAATAGCATGGATTCGACTAGTGTCCGCGGGCTTGGCGCTGGCATCTTGGGCCTAGCCGCCGGAGACGTCGCGGTGGGTGCATGCTGCATGGAGAGGAACCCTCGAATAGCCGTCGTCCCAACGGCTTCCAGTCGGTCACAGAGACCATGTCGCTGTTACCCCGGTCACAGCGGAGCGGTTATTTTACGGGTACCTTGTATGCTGAAATTCTGCTGAGCAACGCTTTAGGGGACCGGGGCTGAACCTATCAGGGGACAGGAGCCATGGGGGGAGGCCCTTCGCCAGCAGCTCGCGGATCGTTTGGTACCCCGAAATTGATCATTGTCGATGCGCGGCGGCAAATGGTTGAGGCGCGAGAGCGTGCATGATCAAGCCATTGTCCCTTCCCTGGCCGGCCGGGTCTACGGAATCTGCGGAGGCTGAACCGAGAAGCATTCTGGCTTGGTTCGCCATAGCCGGCCAGCTGGCCCTCTTCATCGCGCTGGTCCATCTCCTCAGGCTCGAGACAAATGCGCTTGTCCGCGTCCTGATCGTTGCTCTCGCCGGCTGGTGCGTACACTACTTCCTGCCACTGCGTTACCGGCTGCCATTTTTCGCCCTGCTCTCCTTCGCGGCTATCGCCGCAGTGTTCGCGAACCTTGGTCCCAACTGGCATTACTGGAGGTTTGAGGGCCTCATCGATGCCGCCTGGATCGTCGTCATTGGCCTCGTATTGATCGAAATTACGGGCCTGCCGATCGCTTTTGGATGGAGAGTGCTGGCACTGGTTGGCGCCGGCTGCGGGCTCGCCGCCGCACGAATGGACTGGATAGCAACCCCGTGGACGCGGGCCGTCTGGCCCGTGCTCGCTTCCATGTTTATGTTCCGTCTGATCGTCTATACATACGAAATTCGGCGTGAACAGAAGAGGGCGACGCTGTCGGAACGGCTCGCCTATTTCTTTATGTTGCCGAATGTCTGCTTCCCGCTCTTTCCAGTGGTAGATTTTAGAACTTTCCGTAGCAGCTACTACAATGCTGACCGACACTATATCTATCAAACAGGTATCCAATGGATGTTTCGGGGCGCTATCCATCTGATATTCTACCGCCTCGTATATCAGCGGTTTGTAATCGATGCTGCGGATGTAAGTAATCAGGTCGATCTTGTGCAGTTCTTGATCTGGCCGTTTTTGCTTTACCTGAAGGTTTCAGGGACTTTTCATATAATCACTGGGCTTTTGCGTTTATTCGGATTCAATCTTTCAGAAACCCACAATCTTTACTTCCTTTCCTCAAGCTTTACGGATTTCTGGCGTAGAATAAATATCTACTGGAAGGATTTCATAATGAAGATTGTATATTATCCCTTTTACTTTCGTTTTCGACGTTGGGGAGAGAATGTAGCGCTCGTCAGCGCGACCCTCCTGGCGTTCCTCGCGACATGGCTGCTGCACAACTATCAGTGGTTCTGGTTGCGCGGCACTTGGGTGTTCACCTGGAACGACTTCCTCTTCTGGATGATCCTGGCCGTGCTCGTGACGGTCAACGCCCTCCATGAAATGCGGCACGGCCGCACACGGCGCCTGCCCGGCGAGGCACTCAGCTGGAACGCTGCACTGCACACTGCGGGCCGGACCATCGGCGTGTTCGTCGTCATCTCGATGCTTTGGTCGTTTTGGAGCGCGAGCTCGGTCCCGCAATGGTTCTCGGTCTTCGATACCGTGGGCGTGGAGGGTCCCGGCAAAATGACGCCCGTCCTTGTGCTGCTCACTGTGGCAGCTGTGATTGGCATTCCTGCCCTTGTGCTCGCGCGCGGCGTTGCCGACCACCAGTACAGTTTCGGGCGGTCGGTTGCGTTAGTCAGTGTCTGCGGGTCGATCGCGGTTTGCATCTCGCTCCCCGGAGTTCGCGATCGCCTGGGCGAGACGGTCAGTACCGCAATGGCCGACATTAGAATGCCGAATCTCAATACCCGCGATAAGGCGAACCTGGAGCGCGGCTACTACGAAAACCTCGTCAATGTCGGCGCATTCAACCCGGAACTGTGGATTGTCTATGGCCAACGACGAAGCGAGGAATGGAAAGACTTGGAGAAGACGCCGCTGAGTGAATACACGGGTGCGCTTCCCAGGACCTATCTGCGTCCACTCTCTCAAGCAGACTATAGGGGAACGCTGGTCCACATCAACCGCTGGGGTATGCGAGACCAGGACTACGAAAAGCTTCCTTCTCCCGGCACCCTGCGAATTGCAGTCGTCGGCCCTTCGATCATCTTCGGCGCGGGCGTCGCAGATGACGAGACCTTCGAAGGCTTGTTGGAGCAGCGGATGAATGAGCAGGCGGCCGACAGCGGGTATCGACACTACGACGTGCTGAACTTTGGCGTTGGGGCTTATACTGCTCTGGACATGCTAGCCATCATCGAGGACCGGGTGCTTGCATTCAAACCAAATTACATCTTTTACTTCGAGCACGGCGCGCTTATTCCACGAATGCTAGACAACCTCATCATTGCAATGCAGAATGGCTCCGCATATCGCTACGACTTCGTGCGCGACATTGTACGCGAGAGCGGGATAGATGACAGGGCCGACCCCGAGGTGCTCAAAAGAAAGCTCACGCCCTACGGAGAGAGACTTCTGCGTGCGATCTATTCTCGAATCGTGGAAACTGCGAAGCGAGGAGGTGTCGGGGCCTTTTGGCTGTATCTGCCCAGGGTAGACGAGAGTAGCAGTCCCGAGGTGGAGAGGCGCCTCGCTGCCGAGGCTGGATTCAACGTTCTCGATCTTTCCGATGTCTATGACGGGTACGACTGGCGGACCCTTGTTGTGGCACCTTGGGATGATCACCCAAACGCTGCCGGCCATCGGCTCATCGCCGACAGGCTTTACGAGGTGCTGCGACAACACCGGGATCTAATTCCCCTGAACCTTGCGGCTGCTCCACGAAAGGAGGGACAATGAACGCGATCCAGATCAGGACGATGACCAGGGATTTCATATTGAAGGAGTTCCTGCCCGGTGAAAGGCCGGAGAATCTGACGGATTCAACGGAGCTTATAACTGGCGGCATTCTCGACTCGCTGGCGACGCTTAAGCTCGTTGCCTACCTGGAAAAGTCCTGCGGCATCGAAATCGCCCCTTACGAACTCGTGCAGGAGAACCTGAACTCCGTCGCCCTTATTGCCGATTTCGTCCAATCGAAGCAGGCGTCCACATAGGGCCCGCCATGACCTTGCACGGGTACCTGGAACAGAGCGCGAGGCGGTATCGCGAGAAGTGCGCCGCAGTCGAGGCGAGCTCCGGACGACAGATTACTTACGGCGAGCTCGACAGGCTGTCGAGCCGAGTCCGCGACCATTTGCGTCGGATTGGCGTCCGGCCGGGGGACCACATCGGCATTTGCCTTCCAAAATCGATCGTTTCGCTCGCTACTCTGTTCGGCATTTTGAAAGTAGGCGCGGCCTATGTGCCCGTCGATTCTCTGGCACCACCTGCGCGTAACGCGTTCATATTCACCGACTGCGGCGTGCGCGCGATTTTCGTGGAGGCGTCCCGAGCCGACGCTTTGCGCTGTGAGTTGGCGCGCTTGGCTGCGGAACCCCGGCTCTTACCGCTCGACTGGTCCGACGGTTCCTCACCGCTCGCGACGTACCTGGCACGCGAGGAAGCCGAGGGCGGCTTGGCGGTGGAGGGTGAATCGGCGCGGTCGGAGCCGAACGACCTCGCTTACGTCCTTTACACTTCAGGCTCCACCGGCCAGCCGAAGGGTGTGATGCTGACCCATCATAATGGCACGAGCTACGTGGACTGGTGCTCCGAGACCCTCGCCCCTGACGAGAACGACCGCTTCTCCTCCCATGCGCCCTTCCACTTCGACCTCTCCATCCTCGACATCTTCGTACCGCTGAAGCACGGTGCGACCGTACTCCTGATCGGTGAGGAGCTCGGCAAGCATCCGGCCGGGATGGCTTCTGTTATCGCCGAGCGGCGGTTGACCGTCTGGTATTCCACGCCCTCCGTACTCACGCTTCTGGTCGAGCACGGCGGGCTTGATGCTCGCGACGATCACGCTCTTCGGTTCATTCTATTTGCCGGCGAGGTCTTTCCGGTCAAGCATCTGCGCAGGCTGAAGACTCTGGTCCCACACGCGCGCTACCTGAATCTTTATGGTCCAACCGAAACCAACGTCTGTACGTATTACGAGATCCCGCAGACGATCGCCGAAGACCGCACCGCACCATTTCCGATCGGGCGTGCCTGCTCGCATGTTAAGGCGCGCGTGATCGATAGGAATGGCCGCGATGTGCCGCGCGGCCACGAAGGCGAACTCGCAATCAGCGGTGCGCCTGTGATGCAGGGCTATTGGAACCTGCCTGAGCGAACAAGCGCCGCTTTTCACGTCGATTCAACCGGCCGCTGGTATCGTACGGGCGATATCGTGGTCGAAGGCGATAACGGCGTCTACACCTTCCGCGGTCGACGCGACCGGATGGTGAAGAGGCGGGGATACCGGATCGAACTCGGCGAGATCGAGACGGCACTCTATCGCCATCCAGCGATTTCCGAGGTCGCGGCGATAGCTCGCTCGGAGGAGTCGGGCGTCTCCATTAAGGTGTTCTATGCCTCGCGCGACGGCCATGCGCTGTCGCTCATCGAGCTGAAGCGGTTCTGCGCTCACAACTTGCCGGCCTTCATGGCCCCGGACTGGTTCTCGCATCAGCCGTTACTTCCGAAGACATCGACAGATAAAATTGACTACCAACATCTGATAAGGATGGAGTAGTGGATTTCGCGCTGAACGAGGAGCAGCGTATCCTGCGCAATGAGATCCATCGCTTCGCGCAAGATAAGCTCAATAAAGATGTCAGGCAGCGCGACCGGGACCAAGTATTCCAGCACGAGTTGTGGCAGGCCTGCGCGCAGATGGGCCTGACCGGCCTGCCAGTCCCCGAGGCCTACGGGGGATCCGGTCTCGATTCCCTGTCGACGGCCATTGCAATCGACGCGCTCGGCTACGGCTGCGAGGATTCCGGCTTGGTCTTCTCTATCTGCGCCCACCTTCTGGCCTGCGTGGTGCCGATTTGGAAGTTCGGCACTGAAGAGCAGAAGGATCGATATCTTCCGGGGCTCTGTGATGGCACCTTGATCGCGGCCAATGCGATGAGCGAACCGGAGTCGGGCTCGGATGCATTTGCGATGCAAACCAGGGCGGAGCCCCGTGGCGACGGCTTTCTAATCAACGGCACGAAGACCTTCGTGAGCAACGGGCCGGTGGCGGATGTTGCCGTCGTCTTTGCTGTCACTGACCGCGCCAAGGGTTATTTCGGCGGCATCACGAGCTTCCTCGTGGACTGTACGCTGCCCGGCTATCGGGTCGCGCAAAAGTTCGAAAAAATGGGACTGCGGACGTCTCCGATCGGGGAGCTTGTCTTCGAGGACGTGTTCGTTTCGAAGGACGCCGTTCTCGGTGGAGTGGGCGGCGGCTCCAGGCTGTTCGTCCATAGCATGGACTGGGAGCGGGCGTGCCTGTTCGCCAGCCATGTTGGCACGATGGAGCGACTTCTGGAAAAGGCAGTGGCCTATACGCGCACCAGACGTCAGTCCGGCCAAGCCATCTCCAAGCACCAGGCGGTCGCCCATAAGATTGCCGATATGAAGATGCAGGTGGAGGCCGCCCGGCTCCTCGTCTACAAGGCGGCGTGGGGCCTTGAGCGCCCCGAATCCGTATCCCTCGACGCCGCCGTTTCGAAGCTCTTTGTGAGCGAATCGCTAGTCCGGACTGCGCTCGATGTCGTCCAGGTCTTCGGCGGCTATGGCTTCTTGAGCGAATTCGATGTCGAACGCGCCGTACGTGATGCCATCGGCAGCAAGCTCTATTCCGGGACTTCGGAGATACAGCGCAATATTATTGCAGGCTGGCTGGGGCTTTGATGACAGCTGTGCTCAGAGAACCTGTCCGGTGAAGGGCGGCGTGAGCTGTCGCCGGGCCCTGCCGTTAGCTCACGAAAGTGTTCGTCTATGTGACCGAATGGATGCTGGCCAAGCACGCAGCCGGGGCCGACAAGGCTGCGTTGCTCGCGACCTGGCATGACGCGCTCGACTACGCCATGCTGCAAAAGGTTCTTCCGAAGATTCACGGAAACAGGAGGGCGCTCGGCGATCCGCCTTTTACGCCGGTAACGATTCAAGCTCCACGCCAAGCGCCGGCTACACGTTGGGCCTCGGTACGAAGGTTGAAATATCGGCAGCGCGCAAGCTGACGCTGGCCGGAGCGACCGCGCAACTTTCGCAGTCCCGGCAGAAGCTCGACACCATGCACCGTGCGACATGAACAGGCCCGGAAGCCGAAGCCGCCGTCAATAGCCAGTTGGGATCCACGGACTGGTGTCATACCCTAAGCGCGGATAATGATCCAGGAAGTTTGCGGCCCTATTTGACGGTCGCGCAACAACGGTGCCTGTCGATTTGCAATCCAGTTTCGGGGTCCGCTTGCTGCCAGCCTTCATATGAGCTGCAGAACACGAGGTTGCAGCCTGAGCGGTGGCCACCTTTTTCTTCTCTTTCGCAACAGCCGCTCCGGTGGCGGCCAATACCATTGCTACGCCAAAGACAACGAGTTTCATTGAAACGCCCTCACCCTGCACAATCCGAAATGATTGCGCCTAGTTAACGTTACGTCAACCACATTTTGTCCGCAACGACGGCGAATAGTGCCAGTAAAGAAAGCCCGCCACCGTGAGGCAGCGGGCCGCGCTTGTCATAGCTTCACGCTGCGCGCTGCTTTTGGACCTTATACCCGACCGTCACCGCCTGCTCACGAAGGCGTCAGCGTTAAAGGCAGGCCCATTTGGAAACGCTATATCGCGGAACGGATTCATGGGAGATCCGTCCGATGACGCCCAAAGAGGAAGCCGAGGCTTTCTGGTGGTGTAATCCACCGTATTGAGCCCACGCATGGAGCCTCGCCAGCGCGCGTTTCTGTTGGCCGCCGCCTTTTCACCATCGAAGCGCCTCGCGCCTCCTGGCGGCGCTTGTGCCGGCGCTGGGATGGTGATTTGGTGCGAGGCGCTAGGGAGGGGCCGCTCGCATGGACACGGAGCAAAGCACCACGCACAAAGACGGCATTACCTACGTCAATTGGGACCGTGCGAAAGCATCGCTTCTCGACCGACTCTGTGCCGCCTCGTCCCTCTGATTGGCTGGAAAACATCAGACCTATCAGTATCGAAGGCCTGACGCTTTTCGGGATCGACGAGAGGACGAACGAACTGCTCTGGGACGGCAAGCGGCTAATCACCGAGAAGCGGTTCACTGATTTTGAGCGTCGCCTGGCAATTGTCGGTCTTTTTATTGCTAGCATCGGCGTCGCGGCAACTGTGGTTGGGCCGCCGTCGCTTCTTTGCCCTAGTCCGAAGGGCGAGAATGGGCCTGGTAAACTTCGTCGGCGTCTACATCACCGCTCTAATGTTCGTCGGCGCCGTCTGGCTACAAGCAGCGCGGCATGGTCGACTTCCGCGATCACGCCATACGTCCTGGCGGCCCATGTGCTAGCTTGCCCAGGCGGCGGACTTGATTGCCCGCCTGGCCGGCGCCTTTTACCCCAAAGCCCCCCGCCCAACGGGCGCCGGCCATCTTCCATGAGCGATCCGCGTCGGTTTCGGCTAGCTGCGGCTCTTTCGGATAGATGAAATGAGATTGTCGACACGGTCTGCCGGATCGGCTGGGGGCTTTCCCTTCCTGCCCTGCGATCGAGCCTCCAGCCTTTTGTCGTAGATGCGCCTCAGTCGGTCGCAGGCCGCCTTGGCGCGCTGCCAGGTCCTACCGATAGGGAGGTGCTCCCTCCAAGTACCTGACGGTTCGGGGCGATAGCAGAATCTCGCTTTGTGATCTTCCATGGTGCGCAACGGCAACGACACACCATGGGTTCGCCCCAACATGGCAACGTGGTTAACACTGCAGTGGGTGTCGGGCCTTTCGCCGACGATACCAGTACCCGCCCCGCCATCGCGATCATGGCGCCACCGGCGAGACATGGCTCGTCTCCTACATGAAACCTTTCTAATGCTGGCCGGTTAACCCGGAGCTGGAGAGAGTGTTCATGCCAAGACGAGATCCCACGGTTCGGCCGCCCAGGAAGCCACGCACGCGCCCGCTAAAAGGCGAGGAGGCGGAAGTGAGCCACATTGTCGAAACGCATGACGTCTCGCCGAACCAGGCAAGAGAGCTTGTGCGTCGACACGGCAACGATTGGCGAAAGATCGATGAGGCCGCCAAATCCTATAAAGACGAAAAGTGAGTTGGCCCTGCCGCGAAGCACCACGAGGCCTGGTCAAGCCGCCGAGCCGCCATCACGACGGTCGATCGCCGAGAAGATGGTCACCCCCGAAACGACGATTTGCGCGGTCATCTCGGTGAGCTTCTCGCGCTTGACGAACGTGGGCTTTTGGTAGGCCTTTTTCATTTGCTGGTTCCGAAATCCGCTAGCCGACGTGCCGGGCCGCGACACTGAACGCTGCAGCTTCAGTCGTGTTCCCTTGCAGAGCGGCTTCGTCTCACTCTTCCCGAAATTCCTGCAAGGAGTGGGGCAAGGCCGGCGCCTTGGCTGACTTCCAGTCCCGGAGGCAACTACACAACGCTACCGCTTAGCGGGAAGTCTTCTCTTCAAGGATGGCTGAGCAATCGATCTCATCGTGAAACGGTGCATGAGGATCGAGCACCAGCCATGACGCATGAGACCGGAGTTCCCTAAGGCGGGCGTTCTTTTCGAGACGAGCGTGGCGTTCCGCCTCGGTATGGAACACTAGAGTAGGCTTTTCACGAAGAGAGCTCATATGCAGCTCCACTTAACGTCATCGCCTATGAACGCTAACGCTCTGAGTTGCGTTCCCTTTTTATATCGTAGGATGTCGCAGGGATGCAGGACAATGCGAAACGCAGTCACCGGGCTGGGCTTAGTGATAGTTCTGCTTGCGGGGGCAATTGGCGCGATGCTCGCCATCCCGACGGCGTCTTTGTCACGAAGAGAAGGGCCTTACGGGGACGTTCACGACACCTATGCGGTGAGCGGCTGTCCGCGCTTATCGGCGTACCGCAATAGAGCAGAAAACCTCGCCGCTCCATTTGCGAAGCGACGAGGCCCCCATCGCCCCTAGTGCCGGTCCCAACACCGGCGTTTTTAACACTGCAATTGTGGTGCCAGTGGCAAATGACCCATTACGGGACAGTCCGCTAGTGTTCCACTGACCGACCTAATGCCCGCTCAGCGGTCCTCCAGCCTGCTCCGTTGGTGCTTCTTCGGGTGGCGACGTAGCCGACATGGGAAACCTGACAGCTGTCGCGCGGGCAAGCGTGGCACGGTTCTTGCTTCAACAGCTTCAGGCACGCCGGGCGCGAAGACCTGTTCCACATCGATACCGGCGTGTGAGGTTGGGACAATGATGTCGCGTAAGCTTCTGTTCGCCCTTCCCGCAGTGTTCTTGGCCACCGCCTTGGGGGTAGCCCTCTGGTCGTCCGTCACCTCATGGGAATTTCTGGCTGCGACCCAATCCGGTTCGGTCTTTTGTTCAAGCGGTCCACCACCCGGGACCGTATCGGCGTCGGCGTCGCGGACTTTGCCACCATGCCCGCCGGGCGCCACAAGGTCATAAGGGAGCGCATCGATGGCCGCGAGACTGTGGATTGCCCAGACAAGAACTGGAGATGAACAGCCCTCTGCAGCGGCGTATTGCAGAGATTGTGTCATGGAGTGGTGGGCTTTGATCACTCGGTTGGCATCGGCCATTCGCGAATTCGTTGCACCGCGCTACCGGCCAGAACTTCACTATATGCGCGGCCCCGGTCCGGCCTGCGCGCGCCGCGTGAGCACGCGCTGAAGGCCGGTTTCATCCTTGCAAGCGCCACGTCTTGGTCAGTAGCGGTCCTCCAGCCTACTCCGCTGGTGCTTCTTCCGGTGGCGGCGTCAGGACTGTGATGTCCATTCTGGCGATCGTCGATGCCGCCCGACCTTGCGCACCAGGATCCGCGTCGCCGGCTTCGGTAACCATCGCCTGACGCCGTCGGCGCTGTTGCCTCCAGGGCGTGGCGAAGGCCGAGCGCATTCCTTGGGCGGAAACGCGCCGTTAACGTCGTTCGCGGGTGACAGGATGTCTGTCCCAGATCGAGAGTGTAAAGTTCTGCTTGCTGTCAGCCGCGGAGGCGGAAATGAATTTGCTTCGGATAGCGCTCTTGTGCACGGCGATGATCGGCCTGGTAGGGCCAGCGGCCGTTCGCGCTGAGGATCAGCCTGCTCCGCCGAACGACGAAGCAGCGCCAGAGCGGCCGCCAGTTCATTGCGAAGGACAGAATTGCCTGCCGCCGGCCGAGGACCCTGTCGAGGCATGCAAGGGGCAAGACTGCACACCGGCTCCAGTGATTGACCAGACGCCAGCTCCGGAGATCGAGCAGGTCAAGTGAGCAGCGTCGGCCCATGTCTGAGATTCCGTGAAAGCCGGGAAAGCGGCACTGCCTCTGATCAAAACGGAACAAATGGCGCCGGCTGTTCGCACCGATAAACCATGCACTGACCGTCACTGGTCGGGACATAGTCAACCATCGGCACGTAAGGAGCATCGCAGTCATTGCCGAATTGGCGGACATAGCGATCATAGGTATTCGGTCCGGTGCTCAGCACAGTCGCATGCTGGCTCTGGATCAACGCCTGGGTCTGCGCGCAGGTCATCGTTCGCGTGTCGGGCCGAGCGTTTGCGAAATTTGTAGCCGCAATCACTATCGCTGCCGCGCAAAGCATGGTCCCGCGTATGGTCATGGTGGCATCCTCGCAAAAAACGTTGTGCTGCCAAAATTCGCAGGCCCGCAACGGTCGCGCTGTCACGATGCAGCGTGCGAGGCCGAGGTCGCCTCGATTTGGCAGGACTTGAACGGCATCCGGTCCATTAGGAAACCGCGCCAAACACCACCGTCTGCAGCAGCCCTCCGCCCTGCCGGTTCTCCAGCCGGATCGTGCCGCCGTAGCGCTCGATGATCTCCTTGGCGATCGCGAGGCCCAGCCCCGCGCCGGGGATAGATTGCGCGCGGGCCGGATCGACCCGGAAGAACGGCTCGAACGCCTTGTTCAGGAGGTCCGGCGGAATGCCGGGCCCGCGATCGGCGATGGTGAGAACGGCCCGGCCACCTTGCCCGGTGAGCGCAATGGTGCAGCTTTTGCCGTGCGTCGCGGCGTTGACGATCAGATTGCGCAGCGCGCGGCGCAGCCCGAGCGCGCCGGCTTTGACCGACACCTTGTCGAGATGGTCGATCGAGACCGCATGGCCGGCCGAAATCATCTCGGTTTCGATATCGCGGACCAGCCTGTCGAGCTCCACCGGCTCCACCGCATCCTGGTTGACCTCCTCGCGCACCAGCCGGATGGCGCTGTCGGCGATGCGATCGAGCTCGTCGAGATCGTGAAGCCACTTGTCGCGATCGTCGTCGAGGAATTCGGCCCGCAGCCGCATCCGCGTCATCGGTGTTCTGAGGTCGTGCCCGGCGGCGGCGACCAGCCGCATGCGGCTTTCCATCGCCGTCTTCAGCCTGGCGGAAAGCTGGTTGAGCGCATGTGCGGTCGCCCTGACCTCGGCCGACCCTTCCTCAGGCACCGCCGCTAAAACGCCGTCCGAGCCGATCTTGCTGACCGCGGTCTCGAGCATCTCCAGCGGCCGCACCAGCACGGCGGTGAAATAGACCGACACGGCGGTAGCGCCCAGTACGATCAGCGTGATCCAGCCCGAGAGCACGAACCAGGCATCTCGCGGTGGCCCGAAATCGGGGACATCGACGATCATCCAGCGATTGTCGAGCAGCGCGACCGAAGCGACCATGCCGGGTCTGCCGACATTGCGGCTGACGACGGCCGAAACATCAAGGCCCAACTCGTGCATGATGTGGTTGAGCACATGGGTGTGCCTTTGGTCTGCGACTCCATCGGCGGGCTTATCGCTGAGATTGACCGGTGCGTCGCCGGCGCCCGGCACGTGGCCCGGGACCAGTTGCACCATCAACTGGATCTGACGAGCCACCGGCCCCATGCTCAACTCGGGTGACGGCCCGCCAAGCACCTTGATGGCGACGATCGTTGCAAGGCCGACAACGCCGACGATCGAGACGACCAAGAGGATGATCAGGCGCCGGCGCAGCGACTTCATGCCTCGGCCTCCGCCGTCTCGACGCGGGCGGCGAGCTGGTAGCCGCCATTGCGCACCGTTTTGAACAGAGGCCCCTCGCCGGTGTCGCCAAACTTGCGCCGCAGCCGGCTCATCAGCACGTCGACGGAACGGTCGAGCGGATCGCGCTCGCGGCCTTGCGTCAGGTCGAGAAGCTGGTCACGCGACAAGAGCCGTCCGGGACGGTCGAGGAAGACCTGCAGCAGGTCGAACTCGGCGCCGGTGAGGTCGATGAGCGCGCCCTCGGCATCCGTCACCTTGCGCGTGTCCGGTTCCAGCCTGTAGCCGGCGAATTGGTAGACGCGCACGCGCGGCGGGGCGGCCTCTTCCGGCGCCGAGCGCCGCAGCACGGCGCGAATGCGGGCGGTGAGTTCGCGCGGATTGAACGGCTTGCCGAGATAGTCGTCGGCGCCAAGCTCCAGCCCGATGATGCGGTCGACATCTTCCTTCAGCGCCGTCAGCAGGATCACCGGAATATGCGGCTTGCGGTCGCGCAAGGCGCGGCAGATATCGAGCCCAGAGCCGTCGGGCAGCATGACGTCAAGCACGATCAGGTCGAACTGGCCCGTGCCGAGCTTCTGTTCGCATTCGCGCCGGTCGGCCGCCACCGAGACGCGAAAGCCCTGGCCGTCGAGATAACGCCCGAGAAGAGTCCTGATCTCGCGGTCGTCGTCGACGACAAGGATATGGGGTTGCGCCTGCATTCTTCGCCCGGTTGCCTGTTCGCTTTGGATTATAGGGAGAGCCGCAGGCGAACGGCATGGAAAATTGCAACCGAATGTTTCCGGCCGGCGAACAGAAACATTCGGAAACAAATCTCCCTTTTGTGGAAACCTTCGGCAACGCGCCGAAGCAAAGCGGCAAAAGACGCCTCCTATCCTCCAGCCATCCGAAGCATGTGGGAAAGGAAAAACATCATGCGAAGCAGACTTTTTGCCCTCGGCCTCTTCTCGGTCGCCGCCATTCATCCGGCGCTGGCGCAGCAAGCCGACCCTGGCGCCCCCTCCGGCGAACCGCCAATGGTGGCCATGCAGGACAGCCCGGACCAGGGCCCGATGCAACCCGGTCCGCATGGACCGATGCGGCACCGGCCGGAAGGTTTTGGCCCGCAGCGCTTCGGCGCACAGCGCATGGGACCGCCGCCGGAACTCATGCTGGCAGCCCGGCTCTCGGCGCTTGAAACCAAGGTTGGCATTCGGGCCGAGCAGCTCGACGCCTGGCGCGACTACACCAGTGCGCTGCAGGAGACGCTGACGCCACCGTTGCCTGATCATGGTCCGGGCGGCTCCGGTGGACGCGGCCCCGACGCCGGAAAGCCCGGCCCCGATGGCAGCGCCGCTCAGGCACCGCGCGACCCGTTCGCCCGTCAGGAAAGCCTCGCCGACGACATCACCAAACGTGCGGTTTCGGCCGGCAAGCTGAAGGATGCAATTACCGCGCTCCGCGCCAAGCTGACGCCCGAACAGCTCGAAATCCTCGCTTCGGCGGAACGGCCACACGGACCACCCCCCGGTCCCGGAGGTCTTCCTGACCATGGCAGGCAGTTCCCGCCGCCCGAGAATGGCTCGCAACTCTGACCGGTTGCGCCGGCCGGCCCGTTGACCACCCGTTCTCGGGCCGGCCGGTCTCCTTTGTCCCAAAATGGCGGCCGGTTTGTCCGGCCGTCATCGAGCAACGAAAGCACGACAATGTGGGAAGCCCTGATGATGCTGCGGCTGATCGTGTCGATGGGTCCGCCGTCCCTGCCGATCGGTCATGTCGCTCGCGCCATGCCGCCGGCCCTGCCGGCCGACACGCTGAAGGGCGCGGTCCGGTTGAGCTTTGCCGCCTACCGCCTGTCGCTTCCGATTTCCGCACGTTTGAGCACCGAAGATCATGACCAGAAAATTGCGTAGGAGCCATCTTCTCCTTGTAGCCGTGCTGGTCGCAGCCGGCGTCGTCGCAGTGCTCAACGCCTATGGCCGCGGCACGGCCGAACCCGCTGCGCAAACGGCCGCGCCGGTTCAGGCCGCCACGCTGACCGTATCCGTCGAGGCGGTCCGTTCCGATGCCATCAAATCTTCCGTCGGTGCCACCGGCACGGTCGCTGCCTGGCAGGAAGCAACGATCGGCGCGGAAGAGAGCGGCTTGCGCCTGACCGATGTCCTGGTTGCCGAGGGCGACCGCGTCAAGGCAGGCGATGTTGTTGCGCGCCTCGACGCCTCGCTGCTCAAGGCCCAGCTCGCCGAGCAGAAGGCCGCGGTCACGCAAGCCCAAGCGACGCTGGACTCGGCAGTCTCCGCCGCTGCCCGCGCCGACAGGCTGCTGGCCAGCAACGCTGTCAGCGCCGAGACCGCGGAAGAGAAAGCAACCGCCGTCAAGACCGGCCAGGCGCAAGTCGAACAGGCCGAGGCCGCTGCAGAGAGATTGCAGGCCGAACTCGACCGGACGACCATCCGCGCCCCCTTCGACGGCATTGTCTCCAGCAAGCCCGCTGTCGCCGGCTCGATCATTCAGGCCGGCACCGAGTTGATGAAGATCATCCGCGACGGCAGGCTGGAGGTCGGCGTCCTCGTCCCCGAAAAGGACCTGGCGGCGATCTCGATCGGCCAGTCGGTGAACGTCGCCGACGCTTCCGGCCGCAGCTTTACCGGCAGCGTTTCCTCCATTGCCGAGACGGTCAATTCGACCACGCGGCTTGCCACCGTCTATGTCGGCCTCGGCGAAGGCTCCGGCCTGAGGCCCGGCATGTTTGCCCGCGTGTCGATAGCCACCGCTGCCTCGCAGCAGCTCAGCGTCGCCGAGGCGGCCCTCGTCTGGCATGACGGCCAGCCGGCGGTTTTCGTCGTCGACGGCGCAGGCAAGGTCAGCGCGCGCTCCGTCACAACCGGCGCCCGCCAGAACGGCCGCGTCGCCATCGAGAGCGGCCTGTCGGCAGGCGACAGCGTCGTCGTCGCTGGCGCCGGCTTCCTCAGCGACGGCAATCTGGTTCGCATCGCCTCTGCCGAGGCCGACGCCTCCGCGCCCTCGACGGAGACAGCCCAATGAACGCCATTTCCTCCTGGTCGATCCGCAACCCGGTTCCGACCATCGTATTGTTCCTCTCGCTGACGATTGCCGGCCTCTACGGCTTCATGCAGCTGCGCACCAACAACATGCCCGACATCGACCTGCCGACGGTCACGGTGACGGTTGCGCAGCCGGGTGCCGCGCCAAGCGAGATGGAGGTGCAGGTCGCGCGCGTGGTCGAAAATGCCGTGGCGACGCTCGAAGGCGTCGACGACGTCTCGACCTCGATCAGCGAGGGCTCTTCCGTCACCACGGTCGAGTTCACCCTCGGCACCGATCCCGAGACCGCCACCAACGACGTCCGCAACGCCGTATCCGAAGTGCAGTCCAGTCTGCCGGCCGCAGCCCAGACGCCGGTGGTGGCCAAGGTCAACGCGACGGGCAATTCGGTGCTGACCTATGTGGTCGAGGCGCCGTCCATGTCGCCCGATGCGTTGAGCTGGTATATCGACAACGATGTCGCCAAGGCCCTGCTCGGCGTCGACGGCGTCTCCAAGATCACCCGCTCGGGCGGCGTCGACCGCGTCATCCGCGTCGAGCTCGATCCCGATCGCCTGGCGGCACTCGGCATCAGCGCCGGCGATGTCAGCCAGACGCTCGCCTCCAACAACGTCAACCAGCCTGGCGGCCGCACCGCCATCGGCGGCCAGGAACAGTCCGTGCGCACGCTGGCCAGCGCGACGAGCGTCGAGGCGCTGGCCGACACCCGCATCGCGCTTTCAGGCGCCGGGGACGTCAAGCTCTCCGATCTCGGCACCGTGGTGGACAGTTGGGAAAAGCCGCGCCAGGCGGCCTATCTCGACGGCAGGCAGGTCGTAGCCTTCAACGTCTACAGGTCGGTCGGTTCCAGCGAGATCGACGTCGTCAAGGCCGCGCGCGCCACGATCGCCGAAATGGGCGCAAAGACCACGACGGCGAAATTCACGGAAGTCACCTCCTCGTCCGGCTTCGTGCAGGAAAGCTACGATGCAGCGCTCGAGGCGCTGTGGATGGGCGCCCTGCTTGCGATCGGCGTCGTCTGGCTGTTCCTGCGCGACATCAGGGCGACCCTGGTGTCGGCGATCGCCATGCCGCTGTCGCTGATCCCGACCTTTGCGGTGATGGCGGCCTTCGACATCTCGCTCAGCAACATCACTCTGCTTGCTCTGTCGCTGGTGGTCGGCATCCTCGTCGACGACGCCATCGTCGAGATCGAGAACATCGTGCGCCATATGCGCCAGACCGGCGCCAGCGCTTACCAGGCGGCGATCGAGGCGGCCGACGAGATCGGGCTTGCCGTGGTGGCGACCACAGCGACCATCGTCGCCGTGTTCCTGCCGGTGGCCTTCATGCCCGGCATTCCCGGAAAGTTCTTCCTGAGCTTCGCCATCGCCGTCTGCGTCTCGGTGCTGTTCTCGCTGCTGGTAGCGCGCATGCTCACACCGCTGATGGGCGCCTATCTGGTGCGTGCCGGCGGCCATAGCGAGGAGGATACGCCGGCCTGGGTGCCGAGCTATCTGTGGCTGTTGCGCAAGGCGCTCGACCACCGTTGGATCACACTGTTCGCCGGCATTGCCTTCTTCGCTGGCTCGATGGCGCTGGCAACGAAGCTGCCGACCGAATTCATGGCGGCGACCGATCGCGGCCGCTCGATGATCTCCGTCGAACTGCAGCCGGGCTCGACGATCGAACAGACGACGGCCGTCGTGCAAAACATCACCAAGCGGCTCAAGCACGAGCCGGCCGTCGACAGCATCTTCGCCACCATCGGCACGGCTGCTGCCTCGGGCGGCGGGCCGAATCAGGGCTCGAGCTCGGCCGAGGTGCGCACCGCCACCGTCACCGTCAACCTCAAGCCGCGCGCAGAACGCACGGTCAGCCAGCAGGAATTCGAGGCCGAAACCTCGCCCAAGCTCAACGACATTGCGGGCGCCCGCATCCAGTTCGGCGCCGACGGTTCTTCCGGCGCCAAAGTGTCGATCACCCTGGTCGGCGACGACGGCGCCGCACTTGAGAAGGCAAGCGACGCGCTGATCGACCAGATGAAATCGGTCCCCGGCCTGATCAATCCGACCTCTACGGCCGCGACGACCAAACCGGAGCTCATCGTGCGTCCCGACAGCGCCAAGGCGGCTGAACTCGGCATCACGCCGACCGAGATCGCCGCGACGGTCAAGATCGCCACCATCGGCGACACCGACACCAGCCTGGCGAAATTCAATCTCGGCGACCGCCAGGTGTCGATCGTCGTCACTCTGCCGGACGGCGCCATCGACGATCCGGCCAAGCTCGCCATGCTGCCGCTGACCGGCAGCAAGGGCACCGTGCCGCTGGGTGCCCTGGCCGACATCGGCTTCAACGCCGGCCCGAACAGCATCACGCGGGTCGACCGCAGCCGCAGCGCGACCATCGAGGCGGACCTTTCCGGCCTCACCCTTGGCCAGGCGACCACGGCGATCGGCGCCTTGCCGGTCATGCAGAACCTGCCGGCCGGGGTGCACGAGCTGGCGCGCGGCGACGCCGCCCGCATGCAGGAATTGTTCTCGGGCTTTGCCACGGCGATCGCCGCCGGCATCCTGCTGATGTACCTGACGCTTGTCCTTTTGTTCCGCAGCTTCGTGCAGCCGGTGACCATCCTGGTCGCGCTGCCGCTGTCGATCGGCGGCGCACTCGGCTTCCTGCTCATCACCGGCAAGGCGCTTGGCGTGACGTCGCTGATCGGCCTTTTGATGCTGATGGGCATCGCTGCCAAGAACTCGATCCTGCTCGTCGAATACGCTTTGGTCGCCGAGAAGGGGCGCGGCCTCAGCCGCTTCGAGGCGCTGCTCGACGCCGCCCGCAAGCGCGCCCGGCCGATCGTCATGACCTCGATCGCCATGGGCGCCGGCATGCTGCCGATCGCGCTCGGCATCGGCGCCGACGCCGAGACACGCGCGCCGATGGCCATCGCCGTGGTCGGCGGACTGCTCTCCTCGACGGTGCTCAGCCTCGTCTATGTGCCTGTGGTCTACACCTTCATGGACGACATCCAGCGCTTCTTCGCCCGCCATCTCGGCAAGCTGCTGGTGGAGCGAACCGA
This sequence comes from Mesorhizobium amorphae, assembly GCF_014843845.1. Taxonomy (GTDB): domain Bacteria; phylum Pseudomonadota; class Alphaproteobacteria; order Rhizobiales; family Rhizobiaceae; genus Mesorhizobium; species Mesorhizobium amorphae_A. The sequence continues at coordinate 236,434 of NZ_JHQS01000006.1, forward strand.
CGCCGACCGACAGATAGCGGACGCCAATACCGCAAGCTGACTGGACATCAATCAAGGCAGCCCGCCCAATCATGGCTTCGTTGTCGTCCGACAGCGGCCTCACGAATGCCCCGGCCGTATCGACGGATACCAGGCCGGGGCCACGACCAATCCTAGTTGAGGGTAAGATATGACGCGTAAGGACTCCAAGAGCCGGACGACCTGCCGAAGCTCGGCGCCGGCCAGTCGGTCGACCTGGAGGCAGGTGAGCGCCGTGGCGCTGGCAGCGATCACACTGGCCGGCTGCGTCGTCGGCCCGGACTATCAGAAGCCCTTTCTGTCGATGCCAGCGGCTTGGGGCAGCCAGAAGAAGACCGCACCCGTCAAACCGGCGCAATTGTCGAAATGGTGGCAGCGGCTGCGTGACCCCGATCTGGACGCGCTTGTCGAAGAAGCCGTCGCCGGCAATCTCGACGTCGCCACCGCCAGGGCCAGGATTCGCGAGGCCCGTGCCAGCTACCGCCAGAGCGCCGCGACATTGTTCCCGTCCGCCGACAGCTCCGGGTCCACCACGCGCAACAAGACGGCCGCGACCACTTCGGGCGGAACCGCCAGCGATGCGTACAGCCAGTTCCAGTCCGGCTTCGACGCCAGCTGGGAACTGGACCTGTTCGGCGCCAACCGCAGGAGTGTCGAGGCCGCCCGCTACGGGCTGGATGCCGCCCAAGAGGAACTGCGCTCGACGCTGCTGACTCTGGTCGGCGATGTCGCCTCCAACTACACCCAGGCGCGCGGCTATCAGGCGCGTGCTCGACTCGCCCGCCGCGCGGCCGCGTCGCAGAAGCAGACGGCGGAGCTCACCCGCACCATGGCCGAAGCCGGCACGGCGACGGCGGCCGATGTCGCCAAGGCGAAGGGACAGGCGAGCAGCACCGAGGCCGACGTCCCGACCCTGGAAGCGAGCTATGCCGAAGCGGTACACCGCCTTTCGGTGCTCACCGGCCGGCCGCCGACCGCGTTGACCGAGCGATTGAAGCGCAGCGCGCCGATACCAACGCCGCGCCTGCCGATCCCGACCGGCGTTCCCGCCGATATCCTGCTCTCGCGGCCGGACGTGCGCGTGGCGGAGCGGCAATATGCCGAGTACACCGCCAGGATCGGCCAGGCCGAGGCAGCACGCTATCCGAGCGTCAGCCTGACCGGCGACATCGACACCTCCGCCTTCAAGCTCGGCGATCTCGGCAAGAACTCCACCATCGGCTGGTCCTTCGGGCCAACGCTCAGCGTGCCGCTGTTCAATGCCGGCAAGTTGCAGGCCGCAGTCGACGTCGCCGAGGCCCAGCGCGACCAATATTTCATCGCCTACAAAGCCTCCGTCCTGACGGCGCTCGAAGACGTCGAAAACGCCAGCGTTTCGCTGACGCAGGAGCGCATCAGGAACGGCAAGCTAGCTTCTTCCGCGAAATCCTACGGCGACGCGGCGAGTCTCGAGCGGACGCTCTACAAATCCGGCGAGACCAGTCTCCTTGATGTGCTGGACGCCGAGCGCTCGCTCTATTCGGCCGAGGACGCTCTCCTGCAAAGCCGTGTCCTGATCGCCACCGACTATATCGCGCTCAACAAGGCGCTTGGCGGCGGCTGGGACGGCGCCATCGACAGTTCAAGGCCGGAAATCGTTGACGCCAAGACCGAACCGCGGCTGGCATCACAGCCTCCGAAGAACAAGGACATCCAGGGATAGTCAATCAGCTTCGGCCAACAGAGCAAATTGGACAATTCAGATTGGTGACGATCTCGCAGGCAGAACAGTGGCGTCACCCGTCAGCACATGCATCTCTTTTTGAACGGCAGCGAAAAATCGGCGCACCTCGTTGCTGGCGGAAGCGGGATCGCGGCCGGACCCGATCGCGAGGTCGAGGAGTTCACGCGCCGTAGCCTTCCAGAAGGATGTGGCCGTGTCGCCATGCAAATTGCCAAGCATGGCGGCAACATCGCGAACCAGGACCATCTGCCGGTCTATTGGAAAGGCTCGCACGTTTGCTGACGACATCTTCTGGACCACGACACTGACGCAACGAATCACACGCTGCTCTACGGTCACTGGCCTAGCTGCGAGGTTGGAAACAGAACCTTAACAGCGAGGTCCATCGTTCAATTTGCAAAGGGACCGCGAAGTCGAGGCAATCGCAACCGACGGACGACTGGAGCGCCAATTGCCCGGCCTAGATCCTCAGCCCCTTCGCCTCGCCGCCGCGCTTGCCGGGAACCATCATATCCTTGGCCAGCAGGCCGCTGACGCGGCAGAACGTCATGAACGCCCGGCAGGCGTCCTCGGTCTTGACCACGTCCACCGTCGCGCCGAAGCAGGCGTTGAAGGCTGCCTCATGGATCTTGCCCTGCCGACGGGCCGGCCAATTCTGCAGGAAATCGAGCGCCTGTTCGACGCTGTAGATTTCCTCGACCGGCAAGCCGGGCGCGGGCGCAATGCGCACAGGCACCTCGAATTGCAATCTGTCCATTCCATCTCTCCCGAACCGGCATCACCGCGCGGCAACGCCGGTTCGTCGTGAAAGGTTGCTTTGGCCGGCTTCTGGCGCAGGAATGTGTCGTCAGTGCGGTCGATAGCCGCAAGAAGCCCGGCCGAACCGCGGGCCCATTGGTTTGTCGGGTCGGTTTCGGCGTCATAGGCCATGCGAACAACGACCGTCAGGACATAGAATGTCGGCACCGCAAAGATCGCCGCGAAGACCAGCGCCGCCGTTCCTGTCATGCCAAGCGTTTCGGCGATCGCCCAATAGACGGTGCCGATGCAGATCAGCGCCTGCACCGAGAGAAACAAGGCGGCCGAAACGGCACGCGAAAGGGTTTTGAAGGTTTTGATACGTTGCATCTGGAGGTTCCGGAAATGACGCGCCGCGCGGCCGGTGCACGGCCAGGGCCGCCGCACGGGTCACGACGCGAAAAGGCTATGAATGGGGTCGAAAAGCGCGGTCCGCGACCGCCAGTTATACTGAAGGCGGCGCGCGCGGCTGGTTGGCTCTCTTGCGCGGCGCAGGCACGGACGCCGATACGAGCACTGCCCAGGCCGAAGAGAGTTGATCGAGCGGAAGGAACCCGGCCTCCGGCCGAAGGGTGTTCGCGTCACCGCCAACGAACTTGGCCGGCAGCGGCCGGGCGGCCCGGATTTCGGCCGCCTTCATCTTGCCGGTGACGCGCAGCAGCGCCACCGCGTCGCCCTGCCGGGCCACGCTGATAGTGGCGCCGCTCGACGCGACCTTCGTCGAAGCCGTCGCGTCCGACTGGGCCAGGTACAACAGCGACAGCAACAGCAGCGCCATCAGGCCCGAGCAGGCGGCCCTGATCGGCGACAGAAATGATGTTGCGCGCTTGGACGCCATCAGGGGCACGGGTCTCCGAATGTTGCCTCCGCCCTAACCCACAGGGCCGCAAAAGGAAAGCCGAGCAGCCAGACAGTCTGGGTCCATAAAGGCAAGAATATCGCCAGGCTACGCTTGGCGCCGGCAGTTCCTCCTTGAACCTTGCGGCTTCCGGTGCCAAATCTGGGGAGATTTTCGCGCCGGCTCATTTTTGGAGCCACCCAATCGACAGACGGACAAGAATGGTCACCTATCTCGACGCCGCCACGGCACCGCTCAGGAACACCGGCCAGATTCGCCTCTATGGCGAAGAGGGTTTCGCCGGCATGCGCAAGGCCTGCGACCTCACCGCGCGCTGCCTCGACGAACTGGTGCCGATGGTCGAGCCGGGCGTCACCACGGAGACAATCGACCGCTTCGTCTTCGAATTTGGCATGGACCACGGCGCGTTGCCGGCGACGCTCAACTATCGCGGCTACACCAAATCGTCCTGCACCTCGATCAACCACGTCGTCTGCCATGGCATCCCCGACAACAAGCCGTTGAAGGACGGCGACATCGTCAACATCGACGTCACCTATATCCTCGACGGCTGGCATGGCGATTCTTCGCGCATGTATCCGGTCGGCACCATCAAGCGCGCGGCCGAAAGGCTGCTCGAGGTCACCCATGAATGCCTGATGCGGGGCATAGCGGCGATCAGGCCGGGCGCCCGCACCGGCGCCATCGGCGCCGCCATCCAGACCTATGCCGAGGCAGAGCGCTGCTCGGTGGTGCGCGATTTCTGCGGCCACGGCGTCGGCCAGCTGTTCCACGACGCGCCGAACATTCTGCACTATGGCAGCGCCAATGAAGGCGTAGAAATGCGGCCGGGCATGATCTTCACCGTCGAGCCGATGATCAATCTCGGTCGCCCGCACGTAAAAGTGCTGTCGGACGGCTGGACGGCCGTAACACGCGACCGCTCGCTGTCGGCTCAGTACGAGCACACGATCGGCGTCACCGAGACCGGTTGCGAGATCTTCACGTTGTCGCCGAAAAAACTCGACCGCCCCGGCCTGCCGGGCTGATGAATATCGCCCAAAAGCCTGACTGACATCCGCCCGGCTTTGACGCAGGGCGAACTTCTCGCCATGCTGAGGCGATGACCCGAGGCGTGCTGCTCGATCTCGCAGGCGTCATCTATGATGGCGAGACCGCCATACCAGGCGCGGTGGAAGCCGTTGCGCGTTTGCGCCAGGCCGGCCTGGCCGTGCGCTTCGTAAGCAATACGACACGTTCATCGAAGCAGGCGGTCCTCCAACATCTGGAAGCGCTGGGACTGACCGTCACCAAAGCGGATGTTTTCACGCCGGCGCACGCGGCACGCGAATGGCTTCTTCACAATGGCCGTGCGCCATATCTGTTGGTTCATCCCGGCCTTGAGCCGGACTTTTTCGAATTGCCGGTTCGCGACAAGCGCGCCGTCATCGTCGGCGATGCCGGCGAGGCCTTCACTTATACGGTCCTGAATGATGCGTTCCGCGAGTTGAACGCGGGGGCCGAACTGCTCGCCCTCGCCACCAACCGGGCGTTTCGGGATGCCGACGGTGCGCTCAGCCTCGATGCAGGGCCGTTCGTCACGGCATTGGAATATGCCTCCCTGAAACGCGCAACCGTTCTCGGCAAGCCGTCGCCGGCATTCTTTCTGTCGGCTCTGGCAAGCATGAACTGTCCGCCGGATCAGGCGATCATGGTTGGCGACGACGCCGAGGCCGATATAGCTGGCGCCCTGCGCGCCGGAATTTCGTGCGCATTGCTGGTGCGGACGGGCAAATACCGGCAAGGCGACGAAAAACGCTTTGACCCGCACCCGACCGAAACCTTCGCCGATCTCGCGGCGGCAGCCGACTGGATCATTGCGCGCCGAGACTGACTGCGCGGACCGAGGCTCAAGCTCATCGGCGTCTGGCGGCTCTTTTGAAAACCATCGCGAGCCGGTTTCGCCTTTTAGAATCATGCTCTACTGTCTGTTCCGGTCAGGCGGATATGGGCGTTCGATGGGGAAAAGCGGCGACGACGAGCGGGGATTCTTCTCGGAGCGGTGGAGCGAACCGCCGGCAAAGGCCGCGGCGGTGGAAAAGCCGCACTATCACGGCCATCGCGACCGCCTGCGTGAACGGTTCACGGCGGCTGGGCCCGACGCCCTGCCCGACTACGAGCTTCTCGAACTCCTGCTCTTTCGCCTGATCCCACGCGTCGACACCAAGCCGATCGCCAAGGCGCTGCTTTCGCGCTTCGGCACGTTGGCCGAGGTGCTTGGCGCGCCGGTGGCGCTGCTTCAGGAGGTGAAGGGCATCGGCCCATCGGTGGCAGTCGATCTGAAGGTGATTACTGCCGCCGCGCAGCGCATGGCGCGCAGCGAAATCCGCGGCCGCGAGGTCCTGTCCAACTGGACCCAGCTTCTCGACTATTGCCGCTCGGCCATGGCCTTCGAGAACCGCGAGCAGTTCCGCATCCTCTTCCTCGACAAGAAGAACGTGCTGATCGCCGACGAGGTGCAGCAGGTCGGCACCGTCGACCACACGCCGGTCTATCCGCGCGAGGTGGTCAAGCGGGCGCTGGAACTTTCGGCCAGCGCCGTCATCCTGGTGCATAACCATCCATCCGGCGACCCGACGCCATCGCGCGCCGACATCGAGATGACCAAGCTGATCATCGACACCGCCAAACCGCTCGGCATCGCCGTCCATGACCACATCATCATCGGCAAGAAAGGCAACGCCTCGATGAAGGGCCTGCTGCTGATTTGATCCCGAGACTGGACGCGGCAAAGTCGACATTTTCGCCTCATCCACAACCGGCTCTAGAATTTCGATCGCAAATCAAGCTATGATACCCGCGGCATTTCCCCGGACGGCTTCGCGCCCCTGGAATGCCGGGAGGAACGGGACATGGCCGTAGCGCTTGTACTCGTTTTAGTCGTTGTGGGCTCAGTCTTGTTCCACTTGCTGAGCCCATGGTGGTGGACGCCGATTGCCTCGAACTGGGACTATATCGACCACACCATCATCATAACTTTCTGGATCACCGGCGTCGTCTTCGCCGCCGTCGTTCTATTCATGGCCTATTGCGTGTTCCGCTTCCGTCATCGGGAAGGCAACCGCGCAGCTTACGAGCCCGAGAACAAGCGGCTCGAATCGTGGCTGACGATCGTCACCGCGGTCGGGGTGACGGCCCTGCTGGTCCCCGGCCTGTTCGTCTGGAGCCGTTTCGTCAACGTTCCTAGCGACGCGACCGAGGTCGAAGTCGTCGGCCAGCAATGGCAGTGGAGCTTCCGCCTGCCCGGCAAGGACGGCAAGCTCGGCACATCCGACACCAGCAACGTCAGCGCTGAAAATCCGCTCGGCGTCATCGCCAGCGATCCCAATGGCCAGGACGATGTCGTGGTCGAGGCGGCCGATCTGCACCTGCCGGTCGGCAAGCCGGTCAAGATGCTGTTGCGCTCGATCGATGTGCTGCATGATTTCTACGTACCGGAATTCCGCGCCAAGATGGACATGATCCCCGGCTCGGTCACCTATTTCTGGTTCACCCCGACCAGGACTGGAACCTTCCAGGTCCTGTGCGCCGAGCTTTGCGGCCAAGGGCATCCTTTGATGAATGGCGTGGTCATGGTCGATACGCAGGAAGATTATGTCGCCTGGCTCGGCGAGCAGCAGACTTTCGCGCAATTGTCGGCGCCCCAGCAGACAGGATCGGCAGATCCGGCGCCGGCAGGAACCGTCGCGCCGGGTTCGAGGATTTCGGCAAAGCTCGAAACGGTCGAGGCCCGCTGAAAGGACACGGAGGTGTTCCTATGGTCGATATCACGCCTGCAGATGCAGTCCCGCCTGCCGAAGTCGGGGAAATGGAGCTTTACCACCCGCACAGCTGGTGGACGAAGTACGTTTTCTCGCAGGACGCCAAGGTCATCGCCATCCAGTATTCGGCGACGGCGACGGCAATCGGCATGGTGGCGCTGGTGCTGTCGTGGCTGATGCGGCTGCAGCTTGGCTTCCCCGGCACCTTCGACTTCATCACCCCGGAAGCCTATTACCAGTTCATCACCATGCACGGCATGATCATGGTGATCTACCTGCTCACGGCGCTCTTCCTGGGCGGCTTCGGCAATTACCTGATCCCGCTGATGGTCGGCGCTCGCGACATGGTTTTTCCCTATGTCAACATGCTGAGCTACTGGATTTACCTGCTCGCCGTTCTGGTTCTGGTATCGAGTTTCTTTGCGCCGGGCGGACCGACGGGCGCCGGCTGGACGCTCTACCCGCCACAAGCCATCATGACCGGCACGCCGGGCGGCCAGGACTGGGGCATCATCCTGATGCTGGTCTCGCTGATCCTGTTCATCATCGGCTTCACCATGGGCGGCCTGAACTATGTCGTGACGGTGCTGCAGGCCCGCACGCGCGGCATGACGCTGATGCGCCTGCCACTGACGGTCTGGGGCATCTTCACCGCCACCGTCATGGCGCTGCTCGCCTTCCCGGCGCTGTTCGTCGCCTGCGTGATGATGTTGTTCGACCGTGCGCTCGGCACCTCCTTCTTCATGCCGGCGATCGTCGAGATGGGCGAACAGCTGCAGCATAGCGGCGGCAGCCCGATCCTGTTCCAGCATCTGTTCTGGTTCTTCGGTCACCCCGAGGTCTACATCGTCGCACTGCCGGCCTTCGGCATAGTGTCCGACCTGATCAGTACCCATGCGCGCAAGAACATCTTCGGCTACCGGATGATGGTCTGGGCGATTGTCGGCATCGGCGCGCTGAGCTTCGTGGTCTGGGCGCACCACATGTATGTCAGCGGCATGCATCCCTATTTCGGGTTCTTCTTCGCCACCACGACATTGATCATCGCCGTGCCGACCGCCATCAAGGTCTACAATTGGGTGCTGACGCTGTGGCGCGGCGACATCCATCTCACCATACCGATGCTCTTTGCCCTGGCCTTCATCGTCACCTTCGTCAATGGCGGGTTGACCGGCCTGTTTCTCGGCAACGTCGTCGTCGACGTTCCATTGTCGGACACGATGTTTGTCGTTGCTCATTTCCATATGGTCATGGGCGTCGCCCCGATCCTCGTGATTTTCGGCGCGATCTATCACTGGTACCCGAAGGTCACTGGTCGGATGCTGAACGAGACGCTCGGCCAGTTCCATTTCTGGGTCACGTTCCTCGGCGCTTATCTGATTTTCTTCCCCATGCACTATCTTGGCCTGGTGGGCCTGCCACGGCGCTACGCCGAACTAACCGACATGACGATAATGACGGATTCGGCCCACCACCTGAACTCGTTCATCAGCATCATGGCGTTCATGGTCGGCTTTGCTCAGTTGGTGTTCCTGTTCAACCTGATCTGGAGCATCCGCCATGGCCGCGAGGCCGGCGGCAATCCCTGGCGCGCAACGACGCTGGAATGGCAGACGTCCGAAACACCGCCAGTCCATGGCAATTTCGGCAAGGAGCTGCCGATCGTCTATCGCTGGGCCTATGACTACAGTGTGCCGGGCGCCAAAGAGGATTTCATTCCGCAGAACGTGCCGGGCTCCTTCGGCACCTCCAAGGAGTCGGCATGAGCGTCATCCTGGTCTTCTTGGCTGTGGTCGTCGGCTTTGTCGGATGGTGGCTTTCCCATCAAAGGCTGATGTCGAAGCCATGGCTGGAGCAAGGCATGGCCGGGGATTTTGTCGCCCTCGACCGCTCGGCGCTGCCGACGGCCAAGATCGGCCTCGGTGTCTTCCTCGCCGTTGTCGGCTGTCTGTTTGCGCTGTTCACCAGCGCCTACTTCATGCGCATGGCGCTGTCGGACTGGCAGCCGCTGCCGCTGCCGCGCCTGCTCTGGCTCAACACCGGCGTGCTGGTGCTCAGCAGCGTCGCGCTGCAATGCGCCTCGGTCGCGGCCCGCAGAGGTCAACTGGATACGGTCAAGCTCGGCCTCGTCACCGCCGGGATCACGGCGCTCGCCTTCCTGGTCGGGCAGCTCGTGGCATGGCGGGAACTGAGCACCGACGGCTATCTGCTGAGCTCCAATCCGGCCAACAGCTTTTTCTACCTGATAACCGGCATGCATGGCCTGCATATACTGGGAGGGCTGGTCGGTCTCGCTAGAACGACTGCGGGCGCCTGGAACGGAGCCCGGCCGGAGCGGCTGCGCCTCGGCGTCGAACTGTGCGCCATGTACTGGCATTTCCTGCTTTTCGTCTGGCTCGCCATTTTCGCGCTGCTGGCCGGCTGGGCCGCCGCGTTCATCGACATTTGCCGACAATTGCTGACCTAAGGGATCAAGCGGATGGCAGAAACGACACTGACGCATATCGGCCAAACGGAGCCCCGGCCTGCGGGCTGGCAAGGCATTGCCGCCGACTGGTCCTCGGATCAGCGGGCGTTCAAGAACGTGTCCTGGGGCAAGGCCATGATGTGGATCTTCCTGCTCAGCGACACCTTCATCTTCGGCTGCTTCCTGCTCTCCTACATGACCGCGCGCATGTCGACACGCGTGCCGTGGCCCAACCCGAGCGAGGTCTTTGCGCTGCACATAGGCGGCTCGAATGTTCCGCTGATCCTGATTGCCATCATGACCTTCGTACTGATCTCGAGCAGCGGGACGATGGCCATGGCGGTCAATTTCGGCTATCGCCGCGACCGCCGCAAAACCGCAATCCTGATGCTTCTGACCGCGCTGTTGGGCGCGACCTTTGTCGGCATGCAAGCCTTCGAATGGACCAAGCTGATCACCGAAGGGGTCCGGCCCTGGGGCAATCCATGGGGCGCAGCGCAGTTCGGCTCGACCTTCTTCATGATCACCGGCTTCCACGGCACGCATGTGACGATCGGGGTGATCTTCCTGATCATCGTGGCGCGCAAGGTCTGGCGCGGCGACTATGACACCGGACGGCCTGGTTTCTTCACCAGCCGCAAGGGTCACTACGAGAGCGTCGAGATCATGGGGCTCTACTGGCACTTCGTCGATCTGGTCTGGGTGTTCATTTTCGCTTTCTTCTATCTTTGGTGAGAGGAAAATATGGCTGAAGCAACCGCAAACGGCCTTGGACAACACCATCTGAACGCGGGGCATGCGCAAGACGCAGCCACCGCCGGCGTTGCCCCTGCCGAGGTCCATCAGGAACACCCGATCAAGCTCTATCTGGTGGTATGGGCGTGGCTGTTCGTCCTCAGTGCCTGCTCCTACATGGTCGATTATTTCGGCCTTCAGGGCTATCTCAGATGGTCGCTGATCCTGATCTTCATGATGCTCAAGGCAGGGCTGATCGTCGCCGTCTTCATGCATATGGCCTGGGAACGGCTGGCGTTGACCTACGCGATCATCCTGCCGCCGATACTGGTGCTGGTGTTCGTGGCCATGATGGTCCTCGAAGCCGACTACACGCTTCTCACCCGGGTGACATTTTTCGGGGGCGGGCCCTGAAATCTGGAGCATGATCCCGAAAAGTGGGAACCGGTTTTCGGAAAAGATCATGCTCAACAAGAGATAGAGCCCCATCCCGATTCTATCGGGATGGAACAGGCTCTAGAGGCGGGTGAGATCCAGCAGCCGCGACTTTAGTTGTGCGCGGATGCTGCTTGTCGTTCGGCTGCCTTGAAACAACCGGCGGCTGGTCCATTTTCCAGATATCGGAAGCGATATCGGGAGAATGATTGCTCTCGTTCCCCCCGCGTCGCGAACTCCGGCAAGAGGAGGCCCAAGATGACGATCGCCAACAGACTGAAGGACTATATCGACGGCAAGGGAATTTCCTACGACACCGTCGCGCATCATCGCACATCCACGACCAGGCAGTCCGCCATAGCTGCGCATGTGCCGGGCAGCATCATGGCCAAATCGGTGGTCGTTCACCACGAACTTGGCTATGCGCTGGCCGTGGTTCCAAGCACCCACAGGATCGAACTCAGCGCGTTGCAGGACGTCATGGACAGGCGTCTTGGTCTCGCCTCCGAAGACGAAGTGGTTTCGCTTTTCGCCGATTGCGACATCGGCGCCGTCCCGCCGATCGGCGCGGCCTACGATGTGCCCGTCATCGTCGATGAGAGCCTTCGTGCCGCCGACGATGTCTATTTCGAGGGCGGCGACCACAGGACGCTGGTGCATGTCAGCGGTAAGGATTTCCGCGACCTGACCGTGGACGCACGCCAAGCCCGCTTCAGCCACCCGGCTTACTGAAAGCTAGGCCGCCAGCCAGCACTGGCGTTCTCGCCGGTGCTGGCTGGCGGAATGTCTTCAATCGGCAGGCCTGGCAGGCGGCGACGAATCCACCACCTTGCGATAGACATGCCAGGTGGCATGGCCGAGGACCGGCAACACGACGGCCAGCCCCGCGAACACCGGCAGCGAGCCGATGATCAGTGCGACGGCGACAATCAGCCCCCAGACAGCCATGACGACCGGGTTCGCCAGCACCACGCGCACCGAGGTGTGGATGGCTTCGTAGGCGCCGACGTCACGGTCGAGCAGCAGCGGGAAAGCAACCACAGTTGTGCACAAAACCACCACAGCGAAGGCGAAGCCGATAGCGTGTCCCAGGATAATCAGCGTCCAGCCGCGTCCGGTGGCGAATACTTCGTTGATGAAGCTGGATATCGATTCCGGCGGCGCCGGACCGAAGAGCTGTTGATAGAACAGCTGCGCGGTCAAAAGCCAGGCGATGAAGATCGAAAACAGCATGATTCCGACCGCCGCGATGGCCGGCAGCGCCGGAGAATTCCTGACCTCGAAGGCGTGTCTCCACGAAGTATCGAGGCCGGCTTCCCGCCGGCGGCTGATCTCATAGAGGCCGATCGCAGCGAAAGGGCCAATGAGCGCAAAGCCGGAAACCAGCGGAAACAGCAGCGGCAACGCATTGGCGCCCGATGTCCAGGCGGCGAGCACGACACCCACCAGCGGATAGATCAGGCAGAGAAAAACGATGTGCGACGGTTTGATCATGAAATCATCGACGCCACGCCTGAGCGCATCAAAAAGGTCGGAAACACCGATTTTTCGAATCTTGGTATGTTCCAGCGTTTCGCTGGCGCCTGCTATCACGTGAAAACTTGTCATGCCCGTTCCTCCAGACCAGGTCCGGTAAGGTCGCGGTTTCACGGTGCATCGTTCAGCGTGACTGGCCACGCGAACCGCAACCTGCACCGCAAACAACATACTCTCCTACAGGGGATTTGTCGCCCTTTGTTGAAGATGGCTGGGACGGCCACGCTAGCTCTGGAGGCACTTCTTCGATATTCTATGCCGGTGAACGGTGAAGGTCATGTCATGGACACAAGGACTGTTCTCATACTGGGCCTCGGCATAGTGATTCTGTTGCTGCTGGGATTCTGCGCTCTGCCGATGTGACGAGCCCGGATGCAAGATCTTCGTGCAGCAAGTGCCGACCAGCAATACCGCTCGTGCCGTCAGCCGCCGACTGAAACAAGCGCGCGCGTCGCGATCGTGTCGGCAAGCAGCATCGCGAAGATCGCAAAGAGATAGAGGATCGAATAGGCAAATAGCGTCTTGGCGGGCCTCATCTCCTGGCCGGGAGCCGCCAGAACCTTCCACGCCTGCCAGATGAAGCCGGCGCCCAATGCGGCCGAAGCGATCCCGAAATATACGCTGGCGAAACCGAAGGGCCACGGCAGCACGCCGATCGGCGCCAAAACGAGCGAATAGGCGAAGATCTGCTTTCGCGTCGACGCTTCGCCGGCGACATTCGGCATCATGGGTATGCCCGCGGCGGCGTAGTCGCCGACCTTGAACAGCGCGAGCGCCCAGAAATGCGGCGGCGTCCAGAGGAAGATGATCAGGAACAGGATGAGGCTTTCGACGCCGACCGCGCCGGTGGCCGCCGCCCAACCGATGACAGGAGGAAGAGCGCCCGCGGCCCCGCCTATGACGATGTTCTGCGGCGTCGAGCGTTTCAGCCACATCGTATAGATCACGACATAGAAGAAGATGGTGAAGGCCAGCAGCGACGCGGCAAGCCATCCCACCAGCACGCCGAGCGTCATGACCGACAGCGCCGAAAGAACCAGGCCGAAGCCGAGCGCCTCGCCTGGCGTGATACGGCCGGACGGCACCGGCCGCTTTGCGGTGCGCGACATCAGCGCGTCGATATCCGCGTCGTACCACATGTTGAGCGCCCCGGCCGCGCCGGCTCCAACCGCGATGGCGCTGATGGCGATCACCGCGATGACCGGGTTCATCATGACCGGCGCCACCATCAGTCCGACGAAAGCGGTGAAAACGGCAAGCGCCATGACGCGTGGTTTCAAAAGCGCAAAGAAATCCCCGGCCGTCGCTTCCGAGAGGCGGGTGCCGGTATCCTCGAGGTGGCTTTCCCGGGTCGACATGTTAGCCGGTGAAGAACAGGCTTACGGAGAGAACTGCTTCAGATAGGCGATGACGTTGGCGACGTCCTCGTCCTTCTTGAGACCTGGGAACACCATCTTGGTGCCTTTCACCATGCCCTTGGGATCGTGGAGGTAGCTCGCCAGCGTCGCTTCGTCCCATTTGACGCCGGATGTGCCAGCCGCGACCATGGCTTCGGAATATTTGAAATCCGGATGCGTGCCGGCCGTTCGGCCCATGACCCCATGCAGCGATGGACCGATCTTGTTCTTGTCCTCGTCCGCGACGTGGCAGGCCTTGCACTTCGTGAAGACCTTCTCGCCCGCGGCGGCGTCCTGTGCCTGCGATTGGCTTGCGAAGAAGGTTGCGACGAAAACGACGACTAAAAACGCGACTGCGCGCATGGCATTTCCTCCCTGACCGTCAATTCGCCTCGGACGATCTGCGCGTGCCAGTTCGCCGGCATGCGCCCCTTGCACCACAGAGCGGAATATCCGCTCCTCCCTTGTGGAATTGCGGCATCTGCATACCACAGAATCTGGGTGGCAGGTAGAAGACACTTGATCAAGGCAACTCGGTGTTGCATGTCCCGGCAATCTGCCAACCGCTGGAATTAGCGGTGCGCCGCAGGCGCCCCAAAACAAGCTCTAAGGTCCAAGCAAACCCGCGCGACGGGCACCGTCTCGAATAGCGACAAGCGCTGGAGGATTGATGACGGGCCAGGCGCGGATGAATCCTTCGACGGTAAAATCGGGAGATTTATTTGCGAGGCGGGTGGCCAATCTTGCTGCCTGAGCCATCTCGCCTTGCATTGCATGGGCCATCGTGAGGAATAACAGTGTGGCCGGCGAGTCCGGTGGCGCCTGCGCCAAAGCCGCCAGGCACTCTCTGTAGAGCCCTGCGACAAATGTCGATCGGCCCAGCATGCTATAGTACCAGGAAACGTGGGGATTGAGCCGTATCGCTCGCCTTGCCAGTTCGTATCCGTCTCTCGGATCGCCGGTAACGAACGTTTTTTCTCCTGCGAGCAGAGCCAAGGTATCGGCATCGTTTGGTGCGAACGCCAGGGCAAGGTCGTACTCTCTTGCCGTGGCGTCGAGATCGCCTTGGGCGGCTCGGAGTCCAGCCAGACATATGCGAGCATGCGTATCGCCTGCGTCAAGCGCCAACGCTCGTTCCAGACAAAGTATCGAACGTTCAATGGCAGCGCTTGTATCGTCTGTGAACGCATTGATGGCGCCCACGCTGTATGCCATTCCCAAAACTGTCCAGCCTCTGGCAAGATCCTTGTCAAGATCGACAGCTCGCGAAAGGAGCCGAACTGCCTCCTCATGCGACGCGCGGGTGTAGAGATTGTGCTGCTCGACGCCAAGCAGATAGTAATCATACGCGTGCAGGTTGGCGGGCGGCTTTCGTTTGACTATATCCGTCCGAAGTTTTGCAAACTTGCCGCAACAGTTGGCGAGCACATTCACGACGTTTTCGGTGACGGTATCCTGCACCTCAAACAGGTCCTCCATCAGCCGATCGTAGCGAGCAGTCCATAAATCCACGCCTGTACGCGCATCGACCAACTGCACGCTGATGCGGAGCCGGACCCCCGCTGCCTGAATGGTTCCTTCAAGCAAGTAATCGACGTTCAACTCCCGCCCGATCAATCGGATGTCATCGTGCCGCCCCTTGTAGGAAAGCATGGTCTGGCGCGCGATCACTGCAAGGTCGCGATAACGGGCGAGATCGGCCATCATGTCAGCCGACAATCCATCGGCAAGACGTGTGCAACGCTCGTCGCCACTTAGATTTTCGAACGGGATCACGGCGACAACAGGGGGACCATTGCCTTCTACCGGAGGGTGGTCAGCAAGCAAAATTGCCAGCGCCATTTTGCTGCCTACGCCGAGTTTCCGGTAAATCGCCGACAGGTGCGTGCGGACGGTGGTAGGCGCAATAAAAAGCGTCTCGCTTATTTCGCGATAGGTCATCCCCTCGGCGAATTTTGCCGCAACCAACCGCTCCCGATCCGACAGACCGGTGAGAGGATTGTCCTCGACGCGAAACTGCAAATCACTACCCCCATGCAAGGTGATGCTGAAATGCCGAGGTCTGCTGACTGCCCGAAAATACTACAGATGCGATACGGAAAACACTGCATCTGCACGATACCGCTCGACGGTCGACCACTCTAGCCTTCGTCAACGGGGTGGCCACCAAACTGGTCGGACCTGATCTGGTTCGGATCGGAGGCGGATGATGAGAAAACTGTCTGCTTTGGCCGCAGCGCAGCTGTTGGCTCTGTCAACAGGGCCGAGCATGTCTGAAGGCGCGCACGGTCTGCGTATTCTGATCTCGGAAGATGTCGTGAGAAGAGAGAGCGTGCGTCTGTATTCCGACCTCCTGAACCGGGCATGCAGAAAAGGATGGCACTATCCCAGGGGTCAAATCGAAAGCGGCTTCAAACGGCATTTCGAGGAGCTAAAATTGCAAATTCTCGATCAGGGCTTCACTATCATCCTTGATGTGAGGGAGAATAATCAGTCCCAAAGCATTGCAGACATTGGCAGTTGTAGCCAGACACCGACCTCCTAGTCGCGCCGGCGATCCGACGCGGCATCAAGGCGGATCGGTGTTGCAGGTCCCGGCAATCTGGTCGACCGCCTCGCCAAGCCCGGCAAGGTCGAAGGCGGCCTCGCCCCTCCCCGCCAGCAGGCCGAACCGCCAAGACAGCAGGAGCCGGTTTGCCGAAACCAGCCGCTTCACACCGTCGGCGCCGTCCCTGACCAACTGCCTGCCGCGCGTGCCGACGGACCAGCTTTCATCGAACTTGCCGCCGTTGTCGAGCGTGATCGACATGGTGATCTTGCGGCTGGCCGAGACGGCATCGTTGAGCTGCAGCCATTCGCTCCAGCGCGGCTCGCCGTTCGCCCGGCAGGCAATGGTCAGGACCGGGCTGTAGCTAAGCGCGCCGCCGCCGGTGATGAGCTTGTTGCTGGCATGGAGCGAGGCGGTCGCCAGGCCGTCGCCGCCGGTGTCGAAACGCCAGTTGTCGAGGCCGGCCTCGGCCGTGCCGCACAGCGAAGCTAGAACGAGCGCCGCAGCCACCACGCCGCCGATTTCGACGAACAGCCTCAACGATGCCTCCAACACCCCGCGGGTTTGCAACAGAAGCGCAGATAGTAATCAAGGTTTCGCATCGCCAGCCGCCTGGCATCATTCAAGGACGCCCCTGTTGCACCATGGCCACAGGGCGCGGCACGAAAAAGGCCGCCCGAAGGCGGCCTTTCACGATTTGACTGACGTGCCGAATTACTCGGCGTCCTTGGCCGCCTTTTTCTTCGGCGCTGCCTTCTTCTTGGGTTCTTCCGCGTCGTCGGCCGTCTCAGGCTTCTCAGCCTTCTTTGCAGCGGCCTTCTTCGCCGGCTTGGCCTTGGCCGTCTCGGCCTCCTCGTCGTCGGCCATCAGCTCTTCCTTGCTGACCTTGACATCGGTAACCGAAATCTGGCCGAGCAGGTGGTCGACGACCTTCTCCTCGAACATCGGCGCGCGCAGCGTGTTCAGCGCTTCCGGGTTGCTGCGGTAGAATTCGAAGGCTTCCTGCTGCTGGTTCGCCGGATAGCGGCGCACCTGCTCGAACAGGCCGCGCTGCAATTCCTCGTCCGAAACGGTGACACCGGCCTTCTCGCCGATCTCGGCCAGAACCAGGCCGAGGCGCACCCGGCGCTCGGCAAGCCGCATATACTCGGCGCGCGCCTCTTCTTCCGTCGTCTCTTCGTCGGCGAAGGTGCGGCCGGCGGCTTCGAGATCGCGGTTGACCTGGCTCCAGATGTTGTTGAACTCGGCCTCGACCAGCTTCGAGGGCGCCTCGAACGAATAGGAAGCATCAAGCTGATCGAGCAACTGGCGCTTGACCTTCTGGCGCGTCATCGAACCGAACTGGTTCTCGATCTGGCCGCGCACCACTTCGCGCAGGCGCTCCAGCGATTCCAGGCCGAGGTTCTTGGCCGTCTCGTCATTGATCTCCAGCGCGCCGGGCTGGGCCACTTCCTTGACGGTGACGTCGAAGGTGGCTTCCTTGCCGGCCAGATGCGCCGCCTGGTAATTCTCGGGGAAGGTCACGGTGACCTGCTTCTCGTCGCCGGCCTTGGCGCCGATCAGCTGGTCCTCGAAGCCCGGGATGAATTCCTTGGAGCCGAGCACCAGCGGCTGGTCGTTGCCGGCGCCGCCAGCGAAGGCCTCGCCGCCGATCTTGCCGACATAGTCAATGCTGACGCGGTCGCCCTCGGCGGCCTTGCCGGCTTTCGGCTCGTAGCTGCGTGCCGATTCGGCGATGCGCTTGACCTGCTCGTCGATCTCGGTGTCCGGAACGTCGAACACCTGGCGCGTCACCTTGATGTCGGAGAAATCCTTGATCTCGATCGCCGGGATGATCTCGTAGTTGAGGCGGAACTCGAAGTCGGCACCGCCGGCCAGGATCTTCTCGGCCTCTTTCTCGTCCTCGGTCATGATCACTTCGGGCTGCATGGCGGCCTTTTCGCCGCGCCCGGTGATGATCGAACGGGTCGAATCATTGAGGATCTCGTTGACCACCTCGGCCATGAACGACTTGCCGTAGACCTTGCGCAGGTGCTGCACCGGCACCTTGCCGGGACGGAAGCCGTTGATGCGAACCTTGTTGCGGGCGTCCGACAGCCGAGCCATCAGCTTGGCTTCCATGTCACCGGCCGGCACGGTGATCTTGATCTCGCGCTTGAGACCGGAGTTGAGCGTTTCGGTGACCTGCATCGTAAAACCTTTGTTTTCACCAATGAGACTGCCACGGCCTCTGCCGTTCACAGCCTGCCGGTATAATCCTGCCGGAAATGGCTTTTGGTACGGAACCTGGCGATTTGACCGTAGTCAAATCCTCCCAAACTGCGCTCCAAAATGTGAATAAGTCTTTGTTTTTCCTACTTCTTATCACATTCTGCAGAAGCGGATCGTCGCATCCCGTCACATTCGACACGCCTTTTGTCACAGGCGAGGCTAATTTTCAACTCTCTTCGCGTTTCCGTGTTTGACCGGCATTTTGGCTCTGACATTGACAGAATGATGGCTACATGGGATTGCCGGGCGACGCGGATGTGGCGGAATTGGTAGACGCCCTGGATTTAGGTTCCAGTGCCGAAAGGCGTGGGGGTTCGAGTCCCTTCATCCGCACCAAATACAAGGCAGAGAATCGCAGAATTCCGGGCTTTCCAAGGGCTCGGGTTGACATGACGGTACGAGAAACGGTACGAGTAGCCCTCAACCGAGGAGTTTCTAACCGTGTCCCTGCCCTACTTCAAAGCTGCCCCAAACGGTCACCACTACTACCGCCGCCCCGTCCCTCCTGCCCTTTGGGATATCCTTGGCCGTCGCGAGATCAAGAAGGCGCTTGGTTCCGACCACACCGATGCAGTGCGCCTTTACGCCCAGGTACACAAGGAAGCGGAACAGGCGATCAAGGCCGCGAAGGCACAAGGCCCCGTGGACACTGGTGACCGCGCCGCTGTGGTACGCCGTATGCGCCAGTCGGGTCTGTTTTCGGCTGCCGACATCGCGCTGTTAGCAGGCGGCAAAGTCGAGCCTCATTCTGATCTGGACGCGTTGACCGGCATTTTCCAAGACCAGCTTGCCGACGAATACGAAGCCGCCGAGCGGAAGCGCCTTGCACCTAAGGTTTCCCTTGAGGCCATCCAAGCCATAGGCAAGCGCAAGTTGCCCGAGGAGGTCCACACCATCGCCTCGACCCTCACCCACTACCTGTCTGTCAAGTCCACCGGGGTTCATGCCCGTGATCTGGCGTTGACCAATCGCGTCAAAAGGATCGGCGTACACCTGACAACTGTCCTCGGCAAAGCGGCGGTTACAAAGCGCCCACTACAGGAATTGTCCCGCCAAGAAGCCCGGAAGATGCGCGACCATTTGGCCGCCCAAATGGCTCCAGCTTCGGTCAAGCGCAGTCTGGAAATCATTTCCCCCGCCATCAATGCGATGATCAAGGAGCATGACCTCGACATGCGCAATCCCTTCTCGGGGCTGGAGATCAAGGGGGCAACGAACAGTCGCGGCGCTCGCCTCCCACTGAACGAGGATGACATGAACGCCCTCGCACCAACCATGAATACCGACGATGCCCTCGGGGCGATCTGGATCACCTTGCGAGACACCGGCGCTCGCCTCGGGGAAGTCTGTAATCTCCGGGCAATGGACCTCGACCTCGCAAACAAGGCCATGATGATCCGGCCCTATGGTGACCACACGCTCAAGACAGAAAACTCGGAGCGCACCGTCCCGCTTTCCCCGGTTTCCTATACCGCCCTCAAGGCCCTCGCGGACGCACTCGCTCCAGAGGCTCCCCTGTTCCCAAGCTACGCAGGTCCACGCCGCTCCGAGACGGCATCTGCTGCCCTTATGAAGCGGCTCCGCACAGTCGTCTCTGAAAAGAAGAAGGTGGTTCACTCGCTGCGGCACCGCATGAAAGACCTCCTACGTGTCGAATGCCCCGAGGCGTTGGCGCAAGAGATCATGGGGCACTCGGGTCAGAAGATCGCCTTCAACTATGGTGCGGGCTATGCGCTGGAGGCCAAGCGGAAGGCGCTTGAAAAGGTCTGGTGAGGCCCGCAAGGGCGCGGCAGTTGTGATCGACTGCGAGCTTGATCGGTGGAGAGAGGCGCTGATCCACTTTGTCAGGACGTCCCGACAAACTTTGCAGCCTTGTTCGCGGCCCGCCAAGGAGGACCGCAAGGGAGCCCAAGGGCTTATCTCCAATCTGGTGCAGCGCATGACCTTGAGGGCGACAGCAAGACCCTCAGGTGGGAAATTGTGAAATGCGGAGCGGCTACAGCCACGCCCTTGTTTTCGGCGACACCGGAGAGCCTGGCTGATCACAGCCTCATAATGAGTATAGAGACGGCGTATTAGCGGCAGCCAGTTACCCGCCCATACAGCACATGGGAACGAAACCCATAACCGGCTGGCTATCAGCCCCTCATACAGCACATAGAAGCAACGCATTCGCCGACCCCCTCGCGCCTGTTCTCACGTCTGACCCCTGTTTTTGTCTTGGTGGGCGTTTTTGTGCCGCCAAGTCCTCTTCTACATCTTGCGCCAATCGCGCCATACACCGCAACATATAGGACCAATCGTGACCCATGCCGCCGCTGCGGAAATCGCCGCGACCATCGACGCCATGAGCGCCGCTCCTGCCAAGCCCTCACTGGCCGCAACCTTCCCGATAGGGCGCTACTGGCATCAAAGCCGCCATGCTCCCCTACCTGTCCGCTACACTCGAACCGCCCGAAGGCTTGCCCACTGCGGGGCCATGGTCCCCGAGGGCTGCTCTGTCAAAGACCTTCAGCGTGCCCGCGACAACCACCGCCTGAACGTCGAAGGTATCAAAGGCGTACTGGAAACCCTGTGGTCCTTCCGGCTACTCGGATGGTTCCCATCAGACACCACGTACCTTGAGTACGACCACATTGCCGAGCTTGTCGCCGAGGGCACCCGACGCCCCAAGGACGCCCAATACCTGATGCCCGAATGGTTCACCCGCCGCTATCCGCTCGATGAACTCAAGGCCTTTCGACACGGCAAGCCCGTCTAACTACCCTCGCAACCTGTGTGCGGTGCCCCATCTCAATGGCGCTGGCCAGTCGCTTCGCTGTCATGCTCCACCCAACCCCACGGCACCCGTCTAAGGGCACCACCGCACACCGGAAGCAAGCCTCTTCACGAACACCTTGGGTGCCCGCCTCGTCCCTGTGTGCGGTGGCCCTGTTTCAGAGGCCGTCGACCCCCGCCCGCTGTCCTACACCACCCGCACCTACCCAACCCCTGTTGTGGTCATCACCGCACCCAGGAAGAAAGCCATTCCATGTCCCTTCACACCACCACCATCGAAGTCCACGGCTCCTATGCCGCCTATCACCCAGCCTCAGGCACACGCATCGACACGTCCGACACCGCTTATGGTCGCCGAACCTACAAAGACCCGCTCGGCCCTATATGCCGCAGCCTCAGGGACACCCTCGGCTACCCGCCCGAGACCCGTATCCACGTTGAAAGGGCCGGAAACCCGGTCTACAAGCGAGACCTAACCTTGGCCTATTGGGCAGACTACGATGTCGTGGACACTCAGGACCGCTCAGCGGTGCGTATCAAATTCCGTCCCTTTGACGGCTTCGCCAACGTTGGAGCCGAAAGGCTCGCCGCGTAACCGCAGGTGAAGACAAAAATCCTCCCTCCGGTGTCGCCCATTTTGGGGGGACTATAGGGGGGAACTTAAGATACCTCAGGATAACCTCAAGGAACTTGAGTTGCCTAAAGGCTTCTCCCTTGAGATTTTACCAGTAGAGTTATCTCTCAAGTTACCCTTTGGTTCAGCTACCAGTGAACTCTGGTTGAACTCGCGTTCTCCACAACCGCGCCAAATCAGCCGCGATAGCTTCAGGCGCGGGCATGAACGGCCGCACGGTTGGCCTTAGGCTTGCCGACCAGAGACAATCCGCGCTGTCTATCGCCAACGCAGCCAAGGACCAACGGGACTGCGCTCAAGCCGACTACATCATGTAGGGCAAAGGCAACCAGCTTGAGACCCAAGACACGCTCAACAAGAAGCGCATGAACCCCATGTCCACGTTCATGGACATCGCTACGTCTGGCCTCAAAGCTACGACGCATTCCATTAACCCAAGGAAACCTCATGGCATCACCCGTCACCCGGGGGCATCCGCGCGACTGGCGTGTAGGTGCTCAAGCACCCGACAACGCTCAACAGCTTCGATGCCGCCAGATCATCAACGAAGCCAGACTTTGCAACTGCCCCGGCTGTACCCGCACCCGCTCCGGTGTCTCTCGTTACTGCGGCCCCCACCGGGATGCCGCGAGTGTGCGGGGCGATCCTTTGGCCCGCCTCCCGTCCCGCAACGAACTCACCATCTTCAAGAAGGCCATCGACCTGTACATACATGCTGACCGCAAGTTTGCTGCACGTGTCTCGGGGGACAGCAAGGCCCTTGAGCGGCGCATAAGTCTCCCCCCGTCCTTCGGTCTTGGCCCCGGCGATATCCACCCGAAGCTCCCCCAGATCGCCAAGGCCAAGGGCCTCCTCGCAAACTGGCAGCACCGCGACAAGCGGACCTATACCGAAGCTGTCACCCATGCCCTGGCACTCATGGGTTGGATGGATGTCTACTACACCACCTCAGGGGGCTTATGGGAGAACCGTAAGGCCTTCCTGTACACCCGAGCCGGTGCGCTCCTCGGCGACTTCCGCAAAACGATTGGCGCGAAGACGCTGATCAAGGATGCCTCAGGGGCAACTCACCGGCACCTTGGCCGCGACTTCGTCCGCCACGCTCACACGATATACGGCAAGGACTTCTGGTCATCCGCTGTCTCCACCAATGACGGTCAGTCAATGACCCTCCTCGACTACGCCCGCATGGCCCACAAGGCCGCTGGTCTCCTATCTTAAAGGAAAATCTCCATGACTTATTCCGATGATGGAATGATGCGTATGCCCAACCCAATGGACGAAAGGTCCGGCTGGGTCGGTCCCCAAGGTAACCCGAACTACGCCTCCGGTTCAGCCGCAGGCCCCGCTCCCGATGGCAAGGTGTTCGTTGCTGGTCTCAACACCTATGTCGATGCCGACATAGCCGAACAGCTGGGTCTCAATGCCCCGGCACCTCAAGGGCACCCTGAGGCCGCTCCGGCTATCTCCCACGAACCCCTCAACCCTGAGGCCATCCCAGCCGGTGCCGACCCGCTTGAACACATCGACATCGAAGAGATGTCCGACGGGGAACTTGAGGCCCTCCAGCAGCAGCTTGAGGTCAACGATGACGACGCCGCTCCGTCGCTGTCCGAAACCCTCGACGCCATTGCCGACCGGTTCACGCCTGAGGCCTTCGTCACTGGCATCGAGGACATGGTCGAAACGGGCGACTTCAACGACACGTTGGCCCGCCTCTCCGAGGCCACCGGCTTGGACGCAGCGACAGCGTCAATCCTTGTCGAGACAACCGTTATGGAAGCGGCACCAATCGCCTCTGAATACGTAGGGGAAGATCGCTGGTCGTCACTGGTCTACGCTGCCTCACGGACCGACGACAGCTTGGCCCGCCGTATCGTCTCGGATGTCGTGACCGGTCGACTTGATCCCTCAAGACTGGCGAACGCCTATGACCTTTGGTGGCAGTCCCTGCCCGATGCCGACTGAGGTTCAACGACAATGCTCAACCTCATGACCACGGCATACGCCATCACCACCATATCCGCGACTTTGCTCGCCCTTCTCCACCACCTTTGAAAGGAACCGCCACAATGGCCAAGAAACCAATGATGACCCGCGAGGAACTCCTCGCCCAACTCGACGCCCTCGACAACTCCACTGAGGTCGGCAAGCTGACCGCCGAAGTCTCTCGACTGACCGAGGAGAACGCCTCACTGCTGTCCCAGCGCAGGGAACTTGAGCGACAGCTTAAGCAGGAACGGGATGCCCTCCAGACCATCCGCGAGGCCCTCTGCACGGTCGACGTCCAGACCCGTACCTACGGTGCGGACCGTCCTGGCTATGCCGAGATGCAAGCCGCCTCTGAGCGGTCCAGCCTCATGGCCCTGGCCGAGGTCCAGCACGGTATGCGTAAGGGAACTCACGACCCGGCGACGGGCTTGCCCTATACCGCTGATACCCAGCCGCCGCGCGACCTGACCTCAGGGGCACCCAAGGTGACCAAGGGTGAACTGGAGCGCTTCTTCCCGTCATTGTCGGGGGCTTCCGTCGATGTGACCACCACCGCAGCCACGTTGCTGGACGCTGAACTCGGGGATGCCAAGTCGGCTCTGGGAATTGGCGAGTACCAGACAGCCTCACAGCACCCTCAGCCAATTGCGTAACTGTAGGGATCGCCTATAGGTTGTTCAGAGGCGGGGCAAAACTCAGCATGACGTCATTCCTTCAGAATCCAATACTCAATACTCCATATTCCGAGCCGACCGAACATTGGGTTCTGGATTCTAAGGGCCAGCCAACCGGGATGACAAAGCCGGGACGACGTAACCCCGGCTATGTGGTTCCGGTTGCCGCGCCGCGTCGTTCGGGCGGTCAAACCGAGCTTGAACTGGGTGCCGATCAGATCGCCACCCAGAACACGTTGGTCAAGCTGGTTCGGCCGGAGGTTGACAAGTGGCGTGCTCTGCCCGCGTCGAGGTGGGATGTCACTCCTGAGACCGAGCGGCTCTTGCTGTGGTGGCGCGATACCACGGTGCGCGAGTTCCCATTCTTCTTCTGCCAGCTTGAGGCTGTTGAGACTATTATCTGGCTGACCGAGGTTGCGCCGAAGTCTTACCGGGATGAACTGGTTGCCGCTAACGACACCGCAAACCCTGGACTGTTCCGCACTGCGGCAAAGATGGCCACCGGCTCGGGTAAAACGACAGTGATGGCCTTGCTGATAGCTTGGCAGGCGATCAACGCCGCGCGTCGTCCTACGAGCAGCCGCTTCACCAACGGGTTCCTTATCATCGCGCCCGGCATCACCATCCGCGACCGCCTCCGCGTGCTTCAGCCGGAGGAGAGTGGAAACTACTTTGACGACCCTAAGCGACGCCTTGTGCCCCCCGAGATGATGGGTGATCTCCGAAAAGCGCGCGTCGTTGTTTCCAACTATCACGCCTTTCAGTTGCGCGAGACGGTTGCCGTAAAACCCGAAGCGCGCAAAATCCTGACCGATCGAGGAGAGGAGCCGAAGAGGTTTCTTGAGACCGAAGGTCAGATGATTCAGCGTGTCGCTTCCAAGCTCATGGGCTTGAAACGCATCATCGTGCTCAACGACGAGGCGCACCACTGCTACCGCGAGAAGCCCGGCGATAGTGAGGAACGCACGCTTGATACCGATGAGCAGGACGAGGCCAAGAAGAACAACGAGGCGGCGCGGGTCTGGATATCTGGTGTCGAAGCACTCTCGCGCAAGCTCAGCGTCCAGGCAGTTTACGACCTATCGGCAACACCATTTTTCTTGCGCGGTTCTGGCTACCCGGAAGGCACTCTCTTCCCTTGGGTAGTGTCCGACTTCACGCTGATGGACGCCATCGAATGCGGCATCGTGAAGACACCTCGCCTGCCGGTGCTGGACGATGCGGTATCGGGCGACATGCCGAAATATCGCGCCCTTTATGCTAACCTTCCAAAAAACGCACTGCCTAAGAAGGGGCGGCGCAAGAGCGTCGGTGAACTGGACCCTGAAGAACTGCCGGAGCTTCTGCGCGGCGGACTGGAAGCGCTATATCGACACTACGAGGGCACCTTTGCTGAGTGGGACAAGGCAGGCGTTGGACGTCCACCAGTGTTCATCGTCGTGGCCAACAACACAGCTACCTCTAAGTTGATCTATGATTTCATTTCCGGCTACGAGCGCTCGGAGGCTGTCAGCGGCAAGACGCGGCTGATCGACGGAAAGTTGAAGCTCTTTTCCAACGTTACGGAAAACGGAAAATGGCAAGACCGCCCCCACACGGTGCTTGTCGACAGCGAAGCTCTTGAGGCTGGCGATTCGCTGCCCGACGACTTTCGTATGGCAGCGGCCAAAGAGGTTGAGGAGTTTAGAAATCAGGTTGCACGACGTGATGGAGCGGCGGCGGCTGAAAAACTGACGGATGCGCAAATTCTGCGCGAAGTGATGAACACGGTTGGCCAGCCCGGGAAGCTCGGTGGCGATATCCGCTGCGTTGTTTCGGTGTCCATGCTGACCGAGGGTTGGGACGCCAACACCGTCAGCCACATCCTCGGCGTGCGCGCGTTTGGCACGCAACTGCTATGCGAGCAGGTCGTCGGGCGCGGCCTGCGCCGTGTCAGTTATGTCCCCGGCCCGGATGGCAAGTTGCAACCGGAATATGCTGACGTTCTTGGCATCCCGTTCGACTTCACCCAGAATCCTGCCCCAGCCAAGATAGTTCCCCCGCCGCGCATGACCCGTGTTCGTGCCGTGCCAGAACGTGTTGCCTGTGAAATCAGGTTCCCCAACGTGGCGGGCTATCGCGTGGCGTACCCGCCCGGTCCCCTGACTGCGAACTTCACCGATGATTCCAAGTTGACCGTCACACCTGATCAAATTCCCACCTCCACCGATGTTGAACCCATTATCGGCGAGGGCATCGAACTGACGTTGGAGAACTATCAATCACAGCGGATGAAGTCGGTTTATTTCGCTGTCGCTGGCTACACCCTGCGTCGCTACATCCGCGAGGACTCCAAGCCCAAGCTGCTCACCCCCGGTCAGGAGCAACCGCAATCACCGGATGGTGAAATTCCGTTGTATCGTTTTGGCGAATTGCTGAAAATCACCGAGCGCTGGTTTGAGGAATGCCTGACCTGCTACGGCCAGAACCGGGAAGCGCTGAAACGGATCTTCCTTTGGCGTCCGATGGCGCAGAAGGCGGCTGAGAAGATTGCACTTGCCTGCTCTCCGTCCTCGGCGCGGGAGTTCGTTCGGGCCATACCCAACCCCTACAACGAGGAAGGGTCCACCCGGTTCGTGGACTTCGCCACGTCCAAATCCGATTTGTTCTCCACCAATGCGCAGATGTGCCATGTGGACTATGTGGTTGCTGATCAGGATTGGGAGAAAGCCTTCGCTGCCGTCATCGAGCGCGAGTTGGCCGATGTCTGTACGGCTTACGTCAAAAACCACAACCTTGGCTTCGAGGTGCCTTACGAATATCGCGGCCAAACCCACCGCTACCGGCCCGACTATATCTTGCGGCTGGACGATGGGTACGGGGCCTATGACCCGTTGAACCTCGTGGTCGAGGTCAAAGGGCGGCGCAGCGAGCAAGATGCCGCCAAGGCTGACACCATGCTTCACCGCTGGGTGCCGGGTGTGAATGCGCTTGGACGCTTCGGGCGCTGGGCCTTCGTGGAACTTGACAATCCTTACACATTCGCGGGCGGCATTCGGTCGTTCCTGACGACCACAGCAATCAAGAAGGCCGCGTAAGATGGCGAAGAAACCGGGTAAGACGCAGGACTTTGAAAACTACAAGCACGACACCGCGAAGCGGACGATGATCCCAACGGCGGAACAGCAAGGCTTTGTCGAGGAGGATGAGGCGCGGCCGATCAAACTGCGTTACCCGCGCAATCCCGATCTGGACCCCCAGCTTGTGTGGCGCGGCAAGGACGCGGAAGACGGGCGCGATCTCTACGTCGATGCGCCACCTGTTTACATTCAGGAGAAAATCCATCCGCGCGTCATCATCGAGCGGTTGAAACGCGAGACTGAGGCGCGGGCAGAGGCGGATATCCCGGACCTTTTTGCCGACTTCAATGGCCGTCCCTCCGACCTGAAAGCGCGAACGGAATTCTACCAGCACGAACAAAACTGGCAGAACCGTATGATCCTTGGTGATGCCTTGATGGTCATGGCCAGCCTTGCGGAGCGCGAGAACCTACGCGGCAAGGTGCAGTGCATCTACATGGACCCGCCCTATGGGATCAAGTTCAACTCCAACTGGCAGGCGAAAGTTTTCGACACCAAGGTAAAGGATGGGAGTGCGTCTCATGTGAGCCGCGAGCCGGAGGTAATCCGCGCCTTCCGCGATACTTGGAAGGATGGCGTCAATACGTACCTAAGTTACCTGCGTGACCGGCTCACCGTAGCACGGGATTTGCTGACCGAAAGCGGGTCGGTCTTCGTGCAGATCGGGGATGAGAATGTCCACCGCGTGCGAGCGTTGATGGATGAGGTGTTTGGGGAAGCTAACTTCGTTAGCCAGATCGTCCTAAAGACAACAAGTGGCGCAGGAAGCCCCAGCGGAGGAACTCTAACGCTCGCGGGGGTATATGATACAGTTGTCTGGTACGCTAAATCAAAACCTTATATAAAATATCATCAGCTATATTTTGAAAAAAGCGAGATGGCATCTGCCTCACTTTACAAGCGGATATTTGACGTTTCCGACTTAGGCAGAACAGCGTCAGAAGATGAGATTTCTGGGAGGCGTAAACTTTCGGGGTCAGAAGACTTCTTTCGCCCGGACAATCTCACAAGCCAAAGCTCCCCAGAAAGCGCAACGTTTAAAGTAAATTGTTTCGGCGTGTTGGCTGGCCCCGGCAAGGGAGGTTGGAAAACGAACGAGAAGGGTATGGGCCGCCTGAAGGCCGGATCAAGATTATACCTTACCGAAAAGGGTAGCTTTCAGTATCTCAGAAAACTAAAAGATTTTGACGCTGCACCGATAAACAATGTCTGGACCGATGTTGGAACTGGATCGTTTACCGCAGACAAATTATACATAGTTCAAAGTAACACAAAAATACTTGAACGATGCATCCTGATGACTACTGATCCGGGCGACATCGTACTCGATCCTACATGTGGATCGGGCACCTCTGCCTATGTTGCGGAGCAGTGGGGCCGTCGATGGATTACTATCGATACATCCCGGGTGGCCCTCACGCTTGCTCGCACAAGGCTAATGGGTGCACGCTATCCGTTCTATTACTTGAAAGACAGCGAAGCTGGGTTGCTGAAGGAGGCCGAAGTCACTGGGACGGTCCCACAACCCGACCGTCTGTCCAACGTGCGTCGCAACCGGCATGAACCAGACGTTAATCTCGGATTTGTTTACAGACGCGTTCCTCACATCCAACTTAAGGACATCGCCAACAATGTTGAGGTTGACGAAATCTGGGATCAATTCAACCCCGCCGTTGAAACGGCTCTTGCCGCGCTGAACGAGAGCCTTAAAGGCCAACCAGAGCCTTTCCCGGTTAAGTTCGGCGGGCGAGGCGGCAAAACCATCGATTTCACGGCCAGTGGCGAGGTAAAATTGCCGTCGGGCGAAGTTGCCCCAGCAAACGGCTTCATGGAATGGGAGGCCCCCCCCTACCCTGGCACCCCTTGGCCAGCCGATCAACAAAAGCTGTACTCGATTGCCCGCAGCTTCGATCCTTCCGCGACACCCGCCACGCGTCGCAAAGCAGAAGACGCCCTCTCGGCCCTGAATAAGGTCTTCGCGCAGGCATGGACGCACCAGACCCTGCCCGAAGCCCCGATTTTCCCTTGGCCCAAGTCGGCCGAGGAGGCATTGATCAATTTCTGGGAAGCTCGCATCGACCGTCAGCGGGAGATTGATTCCTCCATCGAGCGCGAAGGAAACCGCAATGCCGAGTTCCTTTTCGACAAGCCTTATGAAGACTCCAAAATCACCCGCGTAGCTGGGCCGTTCACGGTCGAAAGCCTGTCGCCTTACCGTGTGATCCCGTCCGACGACGATCCGCGCACCCTCGATATGTTGCGCGATGAGGATGAGGAATTGCCACGCCGCTTGGTGCCAAAGGAGCAGACCGATTTCGCGCAAGTGGTGATGGAGCACCTCAAGACCGCAGGCGTGCAGAACACGAAAAAGGGTGAGCGGCTGGAGTTCGACTCGGTCGAGCCTTGGCCGGGCAAAGGCTATGTTGCCTTCGATGGCCGTTACGAGGAACGTGGTGCCACCCGCCGTGCCGCCATCGCCATCGGACCCGAGTACGACGCGGTCGGTTACGATTTCGTCCGGCGTGCTGCCCTTGAAGCCCGCGATGTCTTCGACATCCTTGTCATCTGCGGGTTCCAGTTCGGGCCTGAGGTGGACGATTCGATGCTGAATTTTGGTCGGCTGAAGGTGATGAAAGCCCGGATGAACCAAGACATTCGTATGGGCGACAAGCTGAAGAACACGGGCGCAGGCAATTTGTTCGTCGTCTTCGGCGAACCCGACATCGATGTGCGGGACGCGGGCGACGGCAAGATGCAGGTGGAAATCAAAGGCGTGGACATCTTCGACCCGACCACGGGCGAGGTGAAATCCTCCGACGATCCCGCCGAGGATATCGCTTGCTGGTTTATCGACGACGACTACGACGAAGAGAGCTTCTTTGTTCGCCAGGCCTACTTCCTTGGTGGTGCGACGGGTGACCCGTACAAGGCGCTGAAGCGTTCGCTGAAAGCTGAGATTG
Source organism: Mesorhizobium amorphae (assembly GCF_014843845.1). Classification (GTDB taxonomy): domain Bacteria; phylum Pseudomonadota; class Alphaproteobacteria; order Rhizobiales; family Rhizobiaceae; genus Mesorhizobium; species Mesorhizobium amorphae_A. Next base: position 267,178 of record NZ_JHQS01000006.1, read on the forward strand.
ACGAGGAGGCTTGGGCATCCCTGCACCGGACGGTATCCCATCCCTTCCCGCGCCCCGCACGCGGGCAGATTTGCGTGAAGGTCATAAACCACTTCGGTGACGAGGTGCAGAAGGTGTTCAGGGTATAGCGAATGCCAAAGCGCGGCATCACGGACGAGGAAATCGGCCTCATCAAGACAATGCTCGCGTGGGGTATGCGCAACCGGGACATCCAGTTCTATTTCAACCGGCAAGATCGCCCGGTGAATTCCGGGCGGATCAGTCAGATTGGCGGTGGCACCTATGGCGCGGAAGTTCCAGCCGCCGAGGATGCAGCGGTTGATGAATTCCTAGCCACGTTCGCCCATGCGGAAGTTGGGGTGGTGATCGATGCGGCAGCCCGACCTGCTCGGCAGACGCTGGCAGACAGGGCGCGTGAGCACTTCGTTCGACGCGAGGACGGACATTGGTATCTGGCGGATGGCGAGACTGCTGAGCATGAATGTAAGGAGGGATTCGATCCCAAGAAGCTCACACCCATCATTCGCGCCGTCGCTGCGCTCGCCAACAACCGGGGTGGGTTCATCGTCCTCGGGGTCAGTAATTCCGGCTGCCGGGCGGTGGGATTGCCCGATGACACCTTTGCAAACACAGACATCGCCACTATCGCCGACAAGATCAAAACCTATCTCACCCCGACCCCTGTTTTCTCAAAGGACGTGATCGACCTGGACGGGGTTCAGATCGGTGTCATTCACGTTGAAAAGCACAGCTTACCGCCTGTGATCGTATGCCGTGATGGCGACGGACTGGACGATGGAACAATCCTGTTCCGGTACCCCGGCCAATCGGGCCGCATCAAATATGGCGACCTGCTGGCGATGCTGCGCGAACGCGACAGGTCCGCTCATGCCCAACTGTTGTCGCGCGCGGCGCGGCTTTCCGAGATCGGCACGGATCGGGCGCTTATTGTCGATACCCGCGAAGGGACCATGGATGCTGGTGAGACGCGAATAACCATCGATCAGGAACTTGCCGACCAGTTGGAGTTCATCCGTGAGGGTGAATTTGAAGAACGAGAAGGCGCTCCGACTTTGCGGCTCATTGGCGATGTACGCGCCGTGGATGCGACCGGACAGGTGCGCGAGCGGATCGAAGGGCGCGCCCTCACACCTGATATGGTCGTCAAGGCTTACCTCAGCAAGGAGCGCGTTAGTTCGCCGCTCGAATACGTTTGCGTTTCGGCCCTGACCCAACGCCAGTGGTTACCGCTCCACTATTTTGTGACATTGAGCGGACAGCATTCCGATGATGCCATTGATGCGTTGGAGCGAACTCAAGCATCCAATCAACAGAGCAAACAACGCGCGCTTGAACGCCTTCGCGGCGATCGCAGCGCATATGCCTCATTGAGTGGCCAAGCGGTGCCTGTAGGAGGCGAAATCCAAGCGGGCCAGATTGACGGCATCTGCGAACGGCATCAACCCGTGCTTGTCGCGAGAGCGATCCAAGGTCTACCGGATGGTTTCGACAACGTTCCGCCGCTGCTGGAACTGTTGGACGGTCTGCGCGGCACATCCAATGGCGACGCCACGCTACGAGGGGCCATTTATCGCGCTGCCAGCCGTCTGGATGAGATAGAAGCCTTGGCAGAGCAACCACCGGAGGACGATTAAGCTGGCAGCTATCAGAAAGCAAAGGTTTGCGTTGGCATGGAATGTCCGAATCTTGACCCTCTCGATGTCTCAACATTCGGACATTTCAGCAAAAAGTTTGCATCCGTATTTACATACACACAGGTACCTATAATCCCCCCTTGGGGGTTCCCTCCACGGTACGAGAAATGGCACGAGTGGTACGAGGACTATCGCATCAAACCCCAGCATTTATGGGCTTTGAGGTCGACGCCGATGCCCTTCATCCGCACCAAAAACAGAGCATTGGCTCGGCAAATGAAAAGCCCCTACGACTAGGCGACGCGCAAAACAGTGTCGACATTGATGTCGTGCCGGCGCCGTCAGTTCAATTGTCATACTTCACTCGAGTTCCAGACGAACGGTCACGGGGACTGGCGAAGAGCGACGAGCATGCGGCGCGACTGGCCGTGTCTAATAGAGCGGTTCCTCGAACAACGTCTTGTCGCCGTCCATCAGCGCCTTGATCTGCGGAGTGCCGTTGGCAGCGATCGCGACCCGGACGGCGAACGGCCGCACCCGCATGTCGTTCTGGATCGCCATGCCCTCGCCTTCCGGCAGATAGAAGCGCTCTAAGCCGTAGTCCGGCGCGATCGAACCACCCTCTTCGCGCAAACTCCAACCCTCGCCAACATGTCCGACGATATCTGCTTCATCGGAGGCGGCAGGCGTAGGCGCCTGGCCAAACCAGGCCGCTGTCGGCTGCCAATAGCCGTCGGCGCCCTTTTTCAGCCTGACCACGATCGAGGTGTCGTCGCTCGAGAGTTTGTCGGCGGGGATGTCGGCGATCATTTTCACCGGAATACGCGATATGTCGTAGCCAAGGCGAATATAGTCGCCGCGCAAGAGGTCGCGCGGATCGATCGGCTCGACCTTCAAGAGCACTTCCTTGCCGTCGCGCAGGATCGCCGCCCTACCGGCAATGATCCAGCTCAAAAAGCCGATCTGGACGAGCGCCAGCACCAGCGCCGAGATGATTAGTCTTTTCCCGGTCATCACGCTGCCATTCCTTCGGCGCGCGGCGCCTTCATGCGTTTCTCGATGCGAATGATGACAAGCGCCAGGATGCCGAGAAGCACGGCAGCGGCCAGGAAGAAGCCTGCGGTGTCGAGCATCGACTGCAGCATCACCACATAGATGATGGCGAGTTCGAAGGCGAAGCCGGCATAGGCAACCCAGCGCAGGCCTCGGCTCTCGCGGCCGCCCAGCATGATCGCCGCGACGATACCGGCCAGTGCAACCGCCGAGACAATGGCGAAGCCGCTGTTGTAGCTGGCATCGCCGGCGAGCTCCATCTGAAGCATCGCCAGTCCTGTGAGGAAGCCGATCAAGGCGTGCAAGGGCAACCGGCCGCCGAGTTGGACAATCCGGTCGACGGGCTCGGCGGCAAAGACCGCCACTGCAAAGAGCAGCGCCGAGACGATCGCCAACGGGATGGCGACCTGCAGCGTGTCATAGTCAATCACGAACAGCACGAGATAGCAGAGGACCGACAGGATGATCAGGTGCCGCGCCGCCTGACTGCGGGTCCAGAACGAAATGGCGAACAGCACGATGGCCATGACGACGAAGAAATGCGGAAATTCCGTACGCTTGAAATAGTCGAACCCTTTGACGAACAGCCAGGCATCGGCGATGCCGACGGAAGCGACGGTCAGCGGGTTCGAGCGCAATGCCACTGCCGCCAGCGCCGTGCCGGCACCCCAGGTGATCAGCGCCGACGCCTCGTCGCCGGTCAGATGGTACATCTGGCCGATCAGCGCGATCGACCCGCCGAAGGCCGCCGCCGCGATGATCCAGAGCGCTTCACCGATCGCCGCGTGGTCGCGGGTCTTCAGCAGCGCACCACCGACATATCCGGCAAGGATGATGGCGAAGAGTGCGGCGACCCGCGCCAGCCGCGGAATGGCCTCCCAGTTGGCGGCGACGAAGATCAGGATGGCGGCGCCAAACAGCAATGCCGCCATCATCGCCAGGATCGAACCGAAGCTCAGAGACCTCCGTTCATTGGCTTCGACGTCGCGCCTCAGCGCGTCGGCCGTCGGCCCGTCGATCAGGCCAGTCTCGAGCCATCGCGCAATGTCCGATCTGGCCCGTGACGCATAGCTCGCCATGTCTTCTCCCCCGGTTGGTCTTTTTTCAGCCGAGCCAGCCAAGCCGTTGACGCTACGGCATTTTCCGATTCGGGTTTCTTTGTGTCTGGGACGTAAACGCGCGTTAATGGTGCATTGCACAATTTGCATTGCTGCCATGCAGCGATAGCGCTTTTAAATCGATATGACCCCACCTATCTTCACGGCATACAGAAAGACGGAATGATCCGAAAGAAAGACGAAACGAGACTACCATGAACCTGATCCGCAACTATCGCAACTGGCGCCGCTACCGGAACACCGTGTCCGAGCTGAGCCGCCTGTCGAACCGTGAACTGAACGACCTCGGCATCGGCCGCAGCGACATCCACTACGTCGCCCGCAAAGCGGTCTAATCCACTTCGGACCGTAAATGGTCCGAACCAGTTTTGAAAAGAGAACGACAATGAACCTGATCCGCAACTATCGTAACTGGCGCGTCTACCGCGACACCGTTAACGAGCTGGGTCGCCTTTCGAACCGCCAGCTCCATGATCTCGGCATCATCCGCGACGAGATCAAGACCGTCGCCCGCAAGGCGATCTAAATACAAGAATTTCGCCAGGGTCGACCTCCTCCCCGACCCTGACGGATACGGTCAGCCTTCACCTCCTCCCGAGGGTTGACCAGCAAAACGGCGCCCGCCGCACCTCCTCCCGCGGCGGGCGTTGTTTCCCAGGGGTTTCGCCCCCTTCACCCGGCGAAAGGAATTTCGTCAAAGCCGACCTCCTCCCCGGCGATGACGAATACGGTCGATCTTCACCTCCTCCCGAGGATCGACCCCAAAAACGACACCCGCCGGACCTCCTCCCCCGGCGGGTGTTGTGTTTTTGTGGGGGGGTCGGAGGCTCTCTAGGAGCCGTTTTAGCGGGACGTCTCTGTCGTCAGTCCAGCGCACCGCTTTCCAACACGCCCCGTTCCTTCCACCGGCTCAGCGGAAAAATGTCCGGCGCGCCGCCCATCGCCGCATACCAGGTATCCACCACCCATTCGGTGCCGCCGCGGTCGCTGATCACCGCCGTCCAATGGGGATAGCGCCCGTCGACAAACAGGCCTCGCGAGGCCTTGTCCTCGACCTTGTGAAACCTGAGCAATTTTCGCTCGGCAAGATAGACCAGCAGCGCGTGCGTATTGGTCGATTCGTCGACACAATCCATCTGGCCCCTGATGCGCGATGCACCGAATTGCGACTGCGGCAGATCGCGAACGCCGGTGGCCCGCAAAATGCGCTGCTCGAAATAGCGCACAGCCTTCGAAATTGCGGAACGCTCGGCTTGGGCCGAGCCTGCACCCGCACGCAGGATAGCGCGGAAACGCGCGCCGTCAGCGGGGCCAAGCGCGAGTATCGTGCGATAGTTGCAACTGTAGCCGTGGCATATCGGGATCCGCTTGGAAGCCGTCGCTTCCAGTTCGCCGGCGGCCGTTGATCCGCCCATGGCGATCGCGACTGCCATAAATGCCGCTCTGGCAAAGACTCCGAGACTCCCGTCCATTCCCCGATCGTAGACGATTGCGGCGCCAAGCGGCAACAGCGCGGCTCAACGTGTGTAATTGCAATCGCAGCTACAAGCGATTATTCCGGCGCTCATGAGCAAAGATCCCATTCACATCGTCGGCGGCGGCCTCGCCGGTTCCGAAGCGGCCTGGCAGGCGGCGCAAGCCGGTGTTTCCGTCGTGCTGCATGAAATGCGCCCGGTTCGCGGCACCGATGCGCACAAGACCGACGGGCTGGCCGAGCTTGTGTGCTCCAATTCCTTCCGCTCCGACGATGCCGAAAACAACGCCGTCGGTCTGCTGCATGCCGAAATGCGGTTGGCCGGCTCGCTGATCATGAGCGCCGGCGACGCCAACCAGGTGCCCGCGGGTGGCGCGCTCGCCGTCGATCGCGACGGATTTTCCGAGGCCGTGACCAGGAAGCTCGAGGCGCATCCGCTGATCACCATCCAGCGCGAGGAAGTGCCGGGCCTGCCGCCGGCGGAGTGGGACCAGGCGATCATCGCCACCGGCCCGCTGACCGCGCCGTCGCTTGCCCAGTCGATTGCCGAAGCGACCGGAGCCGACGCGCTGGCTTTCTTCGATGCCATCGCGCCGATCGTGCACTTCGACACGATCGACATGGACATTTGCTGGTTCCAGTCGCGCTACGACAAGATCGGCCCCGGCGGCACCGGCAAGGACTACATCAACTGCCCGATGGACAAGGAGCAGTATCTCGCCTTCGTGCAGGCGCTGGTCGAGGGCCAGAAAACCGAATTCAAACAATGGGAAGGCACACCCTATTTCGACGGCTGCCTGCCGATTGAGGTAATGGCCGAGCGCGGCGTCGAGACACTGCGCTACGGTCCGATGAAGCCGATGGGGCTGACCAATGCGCACAATCCGACGGTAAAAGCCTATGCCGTGGTGCAGCTGCGGCAGGACAATGCGCTGGGCACGCTCTACAACATGGTCGGTTTCCAGACCAAGCTGAAGCATGCCGAGCAGGTGCGCGTCTTTCGCACCATCCCCGGGCTCGAAAACGCCGACTTCGCCCGGTTGGGCGGCCTGCACCGCAACACCTACATCAATTCTCCGATCTTGCTCGATCAATCGCTGCAACTGAAGTCGCGGCCCGGCCTGCGCTTCGCCGGCCAGATCACCGGCTGCGAAGGCTATGTCGAGAGCGCCGCGATCGGTCTGCTGGCAGGACGCTTCGCTGCCGCCGAAAGGCTCGGCCATCAGCCATCGCTGCCGCCGCTGACCACTGCCTTCGGCGCGCTGCTCAACCACATCACCGGCGGCCATATCGTCTCCGACGACGAGCCGGGCAAACGCTCCTTCCAGCCGATGAACGTCAATTTCGGGCTGTTTCCGCCGGTGGAAGCGCCGAAAGCCGAGGGCAAACGCCTGCGCGGCAAGGACAAGACCGTCGCCAAGCGGCGCGCCGTGACGTCGCGCGCACTGGCAGACTGCAGGGAATGGCTGGACTTGCTTGCGCGGGCGGCCGAAGCGGTGGAGTAGCTACTCAGCCGCTTCGACACCCGCTGCCGGCAGGCCCGGCTTGCCCGCCTCACCAGGGTTTCGCCTGACATAGGCCGCCTTCAAACTCTCTGACGTCTCGCGCGAACCGTCATGGCTCCAGCCCGGCGGCTTGATCAGATAATTGAGACGCTGGCGCAGTGTCCGCCCCTGCGCGAAGGCATCCGCGAACATGCCGATCCATTCGTGAAAAGCCACCTTCAGCGGATTGAAGGTGCCGATGTTCTTGACGATGCCGTAGCGCGGCCTGTCTTCCTCCAGTTCCTCGACGAAGGTGCCGAACATGCGGTCCCAGATGATCAGCGTGCCGGCAAAGTTAGCGTCGAGATAGCGCGGATTGGTGGCGTGATGGACGCGGTGATGCGAAGGCGTGTTGAAGATGAATTCGAACCAGCCCCACATCTTGCCGATCGCCTCGGTGTGGATCCAGAACTGCCAGACCAGATTGAAGCCGAAGGTGAAGGCGATGACGGCCGGATGGAAGCCGAGCAGCACCAGCGGCGCCTGCAGCACGAACATGAAGGTAAACAGGCCGGTCCAGCTCTGCCTGAGTGCGGTCGACAGATTGTAGTGCTGGCTGGAGTGGTGGTTGACGTGTTCGGCCCACACCCAGCGCACCCGGTGCGCGATGCGGTGGTAGACATAGTAGCGCAGATCATCGAGCAGGAAGGCCGCCAAAAAGACCCAGGCCGACAAGCCCAGATTGAAGAACCGGAATTGCCAGAGCCACAGCAGCGCCCAATAGGAGACGACGCCGAGCAGCAGCCCGGCAACGACATTGCCTGTCCCCATCATCAAACTGGTCAACGTATCGCGCGTCTCGAACGATCCCTTGGCGCGGCCGGTGCGCACCAGCCACAATTCGATCAGGATCGCACCGACGAAGAACGGGATGGCAAGCTGCGTGACCTGCGGGAAATTGTAGTCGTCCATCACGCGGCCTCCCTGGCCAGCCCCGGATTATCAAGCCCAAGCGCCACTGCGACGGTCTTGGCATCAGTTCTGTCGGCGAAGACGAAGCGGCCGCCCTTCCAGGTGAAGTCTGCGAGCTTGAGAAGGATGGCGCCCCCATCGTCGGCATCCAGGGCAACAATGTCGCTGGCCGTGACGATGCGGGTCAAAAAGCAGTCGCCGATGCTGTGGACGATGCCGGTGCGCCCATTCCCAAGATCGAGAAACGCCGACCTGGCGTCCGCCGTCAGCCGAACCACCGACACCACTTCATCGGGAAAGTCCTCCGCGAAACGGCTCAATGCCTGATCCGCACCGGCGAGCGTCGCTGTCTTTGTGCCGCCCGTGAAATGCACGGCCGCGACCGACAGCGCAATGCCGAAGACGACAAGTGCGACCAGCACAGGCAGGCTCATGAAGCGATCTCCTCCAGGCCGGCGGATGTTTTCGCACTCGGCTTCGACCCGGCGGGAGTCCTACCATGATTGACGTTTACGTCAAAGGGGCGGCCAGCCTTTCGAGGCGCGGCGCAGCAGTAGCCAATGCCGGCGCAAGGCTGACAGCCGCACCACGCCGTCGAGCGGTGAGTGCCTTTCCATCCTGTCGAGATAGGCGCGTGTCAGGGCAAGCGGCAGGAAGGCCGGGCGCAGCGACGCCGGCAAGGCCTGAGCGCCCTGTTCGAAAGCCGCAAGATGCTCGCGCGCCAGCGCGATCATCGCCTCCACAGCGCCTTGCGCGCCGGGACCGCCGTCGCCTTTGACGAACTCTTCCGGCGAGGAGCCCGCCGCCGCAAGTACATCCATCGGCACGAAGCACTGCCCACGCCTGCGATGCAAAGGCAACAGCAGCAAAAGACCGGTCATTGCCTGCGCACAGCCGGCCCGGCCCGCGAGTTCTGCAAAACGCGGCGCTTCGACGGGATCGAGCACCATCGCCGCGAACTGGAGCAGCGCCGCTGCCGTCTCGCCGCAATAGCCTTCGAGGTCGGTACGCGACGGCATCGGATCGTCGTAGAGATCGAAAATGCGCGCTTCGAGCATGTTGTCGAAGGCCGGTTTCGGCAAGCGGTGGGTGGAAATCGTCGCCTTCAGGGCGTCGGCGAGCGGGTTGCCGGTGACTTCGCCCTCGACGGCGATGACGTCGCGCCACCATTGCAGCCGCACTTCGCCGGGAAGCGGCTCGTGGATGCGGTCGCGGACACCAGCGATCTCGGCATTGAAGGCATAGAGCGAAAACAACGCGTCGCGCCTGTCCGCCGGCGCGTAGAGCGCACTGACATAGCGGACTTGGTCGGCGGCGCGCACCGCGTCCATGACGATTTTGGTGGTATCGGACACGGTCAGTCGACGGCGATGAGCGCTGCGGCCACGGCGCGCTCCTCGGCCAAAAGCACATTGTAGGTCCGCACGGCAGCCCCCGTCGACATCGGGTCCGCCGAAATACCGGCCGCCTTCAGCGCCGCGCGCAGCGCTGCCGGCAATGGCCTCAGATCCTTGCCGGTGCCGACCAGCAGGATCTCGACCTTGCCGGCCTCGGCCAGGAGCTTGTCGAAATCAGCCGCCGTCAGCGCCAGCGGATCGGCCGGCTCCCAGCCATGGATGCCGGACGGCAGGCACAGCAGCGAGCCGCGATGCGACATGTCGGCGAAGCGGAAGCCGCCATTGCCATAGGCCTCGATCGGCGCCCGGCCAGGGAAATGCGCCTCGCGGATGACGATGCCTTTGGCCACTGGCGTGGCCGTCAGGTCGCCACGGCTTTGCCGCCGTTCACCGGCTTCTCCTCGTCGGCGGTCGCGGCCTGCGGCCGCAACTTGAACAGGATCAGCAGCGGCGCGGCGATGAAGATCGACGAGTAGGTGCCGAAGACCACGCCGAACAGCATCGCCAGCGTGAACGACCGGATCACCTCGCCGCCGAACAACACCAGCGCCAGAAGCGCCAGGATCGTCGTCACCGCGGTCAGCGTCGTTCTCGACAGCGTCTCGTTGATGGCGTTGTTCAACAAATGCGGCAACGGCATCTTCTTGTATTTTCGCAGATCCTCGCGGACACGGTCATAAACGACGATCGTATCGTTCAACGAATAGCCGATGATGGTCAGGATCGCCGCCAGCGACGATTGGTTAAACTCGAGACCGGTGATGACGAAGAAGCCAAGTGTCATGACGATATCGTGCACGGTGGCAATGATGGCGCCGACCGCGAACTGCCATTCGAAGCGGAACCAGACATAGACCAGGATGCCGATCAGCGCGACAAGCATGGCGATGGTGCCTTGCTTGGCGAGTTCGCCGGAGACAGTCGGCCCCACCACTTCGACACGGCGGAAATCATACTGGTCCTGCAGTTCGCCGCGCACCTTGTCGATAACCGTCTGTTCGGCGTTCTCGCCGCCGTCCTGCGTGCCGACGCGTATCAGCACGTCGGTCGGCTCGCCGAACTGCTGCACCTGCACCTCGCCGATGTTCAGCTCCGTCAGCCTGCTCCGGATATCGCCAAGATCGGCGTTGCCGTTCTTGGCCTGCACCTCGATCAGCGAGCCGCCCTTGAAGTCGATGCCGTAATTGATGTCGACGGTCATGAACAGCACGACAGACAGGATCGACAGCACCGTCGACAGCGCGAACGTCCAGCGGCGGATGCCCATGAACGGAACTTTCGTGCCGGGCGGAATGAAGGTCACCGGTGCCCGCGGCAATTCCTTCGGGCGGGCGCGGCGAAGCCAGATCGACACCAGCAGCCGGGTGAAGGTGAAGGCGGTGAAGACAGTGGTCAGAATGCCGATGGCGAAGGTGATGGCAAACCCCTTCACCGGTCCGGTGCCGATCCAGAACAGCACCACAGTCGCGATCAGCGCCGTGACGTTCGAATCGACGATGGTCGCCAGAGCCTTGGTGAAACCGGTGTCGATCGCCTGGATCACCGAGCGGCCGCTTCGTCGCTCCTCGCGAATGCGCTCATAGATGAGAACGTTGGAATCGACTGCCATGCCGATGGTCAGCACGATGCCGGCGATGCCAGGCAAGGTCAGTGTAGCGCCCAGCAACGACAACAGCGCGATGATCATCGCCACATGCACGGCCAGCGCGATGTTGGCGAGGAAGCCGAGGAAGCCGTAGGCGACGAACATGAACGCCACGACCAGGATCGAACCGATGATACCGGCAACCTTGCCGGCATGGATGGAATCCTGGCCAAGGCCCGGGCCCACCGTGCGCTCCTCGATCACCGTCAACGTTGCCGGCAGCGCTCCGGCGCGCAGCAGCACTGCCAGATCGTTGGCGCTTTGGGCCGTGAAATTGCCGGAAATCTGTCCGGAACCGCCCAGGATCGGCTCACGGATCACTGGCGCCGAGATTACCTGATTGTCGAGGACAATGGCAAACGGCTTGCCGACATTCTGGGATGTCGCCTGGCCGAAGCGCGACGCGCCCTTGGAATCGAAGGTGAACGAAACCACCGGCTCGTTGGTCTGGGAGTTGAACGTCGCTTGCGCATCGGCCAGGTTTTCACCTGAGACGATGACGCGGTTCTCGATCAGATACGGGACCGGCGGATCGTCCTGCGAATAGAGGACCGTGGAGCCAGCCGGCGGACGGCCGTTGAGCGCATCCTGCACCGGCATCGACTGGTCGACCAACTGGAAGGTCAGCTTGGCGGTCTGGCCGAGGATTTCCTTCAGCCGCTGCGGATCCTGCAGGCCCGGCACCTGGACCAGGATGCGGTCGTCGCCTTGCCGCTGGACGATCGGCTCCGTTGTGCCGAGTTCGTTGACGCGGCGATCGACGACCTCGATCGACTGCGTCAGCGCCGTCTGCGTGCGGTATTTGATGCCGGCGTCGGTGACCGAGAATTTGAGCAGGCCGGGCTCGGAGTCATCCAGCGTCATCTCCTGGACGGAGCCGCCGGTGAACAGACCCGCCGCCACCGGAGTGGTCAACGGCTTCAGCGCCGTCTTGGCGGCATCAATCTGAGCGGGATCGGAGATGCGGACCTGCACGGTGCGGCCCGATCCGGACAGGCCGGTATAGCCGACCTTGGCGTCGCGCAGCAGCGTCCTGATCTCATCACGCGTCGTCTGCAGCCTGTCCTTGATCAGATCGTTCGGATCCATCCTGAGCAGGATGTGCGAGCCACCCTGCAGATCGAGGCCGAGCGTCATCTGCCGCTTCGGCACCCAGTCGGGCAGCTTGGCCAATGTGCTGGCAGGGAACAGATTGGGCGCGGCGAGGACCACTGTGGCGGCCACGGCCAGCCAGATCAGGATCATCTTCAGGCGCGAGAAATAGAGCATTGGCTATCGTCCGTTCAGGCGTACAAGCGGCAGCGTTCCGCCTTCAATTCGGTTATTTCTTGGCGGTCTGGGTTGCCACCGGCTCGCCCTTAACCTGCACATCGTCAATTGTCGAGCGCGGTACGGTTAATTTGGTGCCGCCGCCGGGGGTCGGCTCCGGCGTCAATTGGCTGATTTCCGGCCTCATTCTAATTCTGAACTTCGTCAGGCGCTATCGTGCGCTCTTCAACTATTTTCAGTCCTACCGGCATGGGGCCAGAACGCAAAAGCAAGGCAAGATCATTGGCGCTCTCTTTGGTGAAGTTGCCTGATATCTGGCCGGAGCCGCCAAGGATCGGTTCGCGGATAATCGGCGCCGAAAGCACCTGATTGTCGAGGATCATCGCAAACTGCTTGCCGACATTCTGCGAGGTCGCCTGAGCAAAACGTGCCCTACCCTTTGAATCGAAGTTGAACGAAACCACAGGCTCATTCGTGTACGAGGAGGTCGCCTTGGCATCGACGATGTTCTCGCCGGAAACAATGACGCGGTCTTCGACCAGATAGGGAACCGGCGGATCGTCTTGAGAAAAGAGCACCGAAGAGCCTCGCGGCGGCCGGTTTTCGAGCGCATCCTGCAGGGGCCACGATGCATCGATCATCTGAAATGTCAGCTTGCCGGTGCGGCCGAGAATCTCCTTGAAGCGGACCGGCGTCTGCAAGCCGGGCACCTGAACCAGGATGCGGTCATCGCCTTGCTGCTGCACGATCGGTTCGAAAGCGCCACCGTCTCTGAGCCGAAGTCTGACGACTTCCATAGACCGCACCAGCGCCATCGAAGTCCGCAGTTTCACGCCGTCATCCGTCACCGAGAGTCTGAGCAGTCCCGGTTCCGGCTCATCAAGCGTCATCTCCTTGATTGGATTGGCCCCGGCGACTGGATCGGTGAATATTTTCAGCGCTGTCTTGGCGGCATCGATCTGCGCGGGATCCGAAATGCGGACCCTGACTTCGCGACCCGATCCAGAAAGGCCCGCATAGCCGATCCTGGCATCGCGCAGCAGTGAGCGGACGTCATTGCGCACCGTCTCAAGCCGACGCTTGATCAGATCGTCCTTATCGACCACAAGCAGGACCTGCGAACCGCCTTGCCGGTCGAAACTCGCCTGCCGCTTCGGCAGCCAGGCAAGAAAGTCGTCGAGCGTACCGTCAGGCTTCATAGCGCGCGCGCCAAGGATCGCGCCGAGGACCACCATGACGGCAACGGCAAGCCAGATCAAAATCCTCGTGAGACGCGAAAACCACATCTGGCGTTGCCCGTTGCTGGCGGGCCGTGCCGCCCGAAGACCCCGTTGTCTCCTGACGCTTACTTCTTGGCGTTCTGGTTCGCCACCGGCTCGCCCTTGACGCGCACGTCGGCGATCGTCGAACGCAATGCGGTCACCTTGGTGCCGCCGAGGTCGATCTCGAGCTCGTTGTCGTCGATCACCTTGGTCACCTTGCCGACGAAGCCGCCGCCGGTCACGACCGTATCGCCGCGGCGCACCGCCGCAAGCATTTCCTGGCGCTTCTTCAGCTGCGTGCGCTGCGGCCGGATGATTAGAAAATACATGATCACGAAAATCAGGACAAACGGCAAAATGCTGATGAACATGTCTGGCGAGGCGCCGACGCCCTGGGCGTATGCCGGTGTAACGAACATCAAGAACTCCTGAATGGTGAAAAACCGCCACAAGGCGGGCCCGCGAAATTTGGCCGGAATATAGTCGGTAAAGTTCCCAATGCAACTGCGCTAGCAGGCAAATCCGCCGCTTTTCCGGCCGTTGGCCCCGTGTTAGAGCATGGTCGCCGAAAGCCGGATGCGACTTCTGGAAAAGATCATGCTCCGACAGAAGGTTGGAACCGGTTCTTATCCCGCCGCGAAAGAGTGGATTTTGCGCTCTGCGTGCTCCCTGAAGCCAGAACAAAAAGACCAGACATGACCGACAGCACCATTGACGCCCTGAACCGGAAGCTCGACCGCCTGATCGAGGCGGTCGCCCGCCTCGCCCCGCCGCCGGTGCCGCAGACGGATATTGCCGCCGCAGATTGCTTCGTCTGGCAGGCCGATCCCGGCTATCTGGAGCCGGTGCGCAAGGTCAATCGCGTCGACATCGGCCTGATCCGGGGCGTCGACCGAGTGCGCGACATCCTTGTCGACAACACCGAGCGCTTCGCCGCCGGCTTTGCCGCCAACAACGTGCTGCTGTGGGGCGCGCGCGGCATGGGCAAGTCATCGCTGGTCAAGGCGGTGCATGCCGAGATCAACGCCAAAGCCAAGTCCGACCTGCCGCTGAAGCTCATCGAGATCCACCGCGAAGACATCGACACGCTGCCCAAGCTGATGGGCCTGCTAAAGGCGGCGCCTTTCCGCGTCATCCTGTTTTGCGACGACCTGTCGTTCGATCATGACGACACGTCCTACAAGTCGCTGAAGGCGGCGCTCGAAGGCGGCGTCGAGGGCCGCCCGGCCAATGTCATCTTCTATGCGACGTCAAATCGGCGGCATCTGTTGCCGCGCGACATGATCGACAATGAGCGTTCCACCGCCATCAACCCGTCCGAAGCGGTCGAGGAAAAGGTCTCGCTCTCCGATCGTTTCGGCCTCTGGCTCGGCTTCCACAAATGCTCGCAGGACGAATATCTCGACATGATCGACGGCTATGTCCGCCATCATGGGCTGACAATCGATCCCGACACGCTGCGCGCCGAAGCGCTGGAATGGGCAACGACGCGCGGCAGCCGCTCGGGCCGCGTCGCCTGGCAATTCACCCAGGACCTGGCCGGCCGGCTCGGCAAGCCGCTCAAGGACTAGCAACGGTCATCCGAACCGAAGGCATGCGGCCAGGCTATGGCAAGAGCTTGCGTGCTGAGGGTGATGTTCTTTATTTGTTCCAAAATTCGTGCCATTTTCCAGCAGACTCCGGGACACGAAAGGCTGAAGGAAAATGCATTTGGAAAGCAAGGGCGCAGCGTTTCGCAGGCTTCATGAGGAACCGGGCGCGTTCGTCATTCCCAATCCCTGGGATATCGGCACGGCACGGATTCTGGCAGCCATGGGTTTTCGTGCCCTCGCCACCACCAGCGCCGGCATGGCGTTCTCTCTCGGCGTCGCCGAGGGGCAGGTCTCGCGGGAGGACACTCTAAGCCATTGCCGGGCCATCGTGGCGGCAACACCGCTCTCCGTCTCGGCCGATCTGGAGAAAGGCCTCGGCGACAGTCCGCAAAGTGCCGCCGAGACGATCCAAGCCGCAGCCGGCATCGGCCTGGCCGGATGTTCCCTCGAAGATCATACCGGCAGACGCGACGACCCGATCTACGACTTTGCGCTCGCGGTCGAACGGATCGAGGCGGCTGCGCAGGCGTGCCGCGCACTGTCGGATGATTTCGTCCTGACGGCGCGCTGCGAGAACTTCCTGTGGGGGCGACCTGATCTGGATGACACTATTCGCAGATTGCAGGCCTTCGAGAAGGCCGGAGCCGATGTGCTTTATGCGCCCGGCCTGCATGACCTCGGCATGATCCGCACCGTCTGCGGCGCCGTGACGAAACCGGTCAATGTCGTGATGGGCATGCCCGGCGCGACGTTTGGCGTGGCCGAACTGGCGGACGCAGGCGTCAAGCGCATCAGTGTCGGCTCGGCGCTGGCGCGGCTCGCCTTCGGCAGTTTCGTCCGCGCCGCGCGCGAGATGAGATCGGCAGGCACCTTCCGGTTTTCCGAACAAGCCATGGGCTTCGCCGAACTGGAGGGCTTCTTCACCGGATCGACGAAGGCCTGAGAGCCTTGTCGCTAGAGCAATTCCAGGAAAAGTGCGCAGCGGTTTTCCGTCCGGAATTGCGTAAAAACAAATACTTAGAGCGGGGGGGGTAACGATTCCATCAAAAGCTGAACCGCTCTAGGTCCAATCGACATTCAGGATTCAAATTTGCGTTGAGGCATGATTCATAGGCTTCCAGA